>NZ_JBFBMS010000003.1:0-797463 GCF_040702765.1 Rhodococcus sp. NPDC076796
GGACCGTACGCATTGAACATCCGCCGACCCGGCGCCCACCGCGCCACCAACTCCGGCGCACACACATCACCACCGGTCACCACCACCTCGACCGAATCCAACCCCACCGGATCCACCGACGCCAACGCCGCAGGAGTGACGAACGCATGCGAGACCCGCTCCGCGGCCAACAACGACGCCAACTCCACCCCACCGAACACCAACGGCGGCGCAATCACCATCGTCGCCCCACCCGAGAACGCCAACACGAACTCGAGAATCGAGGCATCGAAACTCGGCGAGGCAAACGCCAACACCCGCGACGACGGCCCCACACCGAACCGAACCCGCTCCTCGGCAGCCAAGTTCCCCACACCACGATGAGTGACCACCACACCCTTGGGCACACCCGTCGAACCCGACGTATAGATCAGATACGCCGCATCATCGAGCCGCAACACACCCGAACGCTCGGCATCCAACACCGGAGCAGACGACCGAAACGCCAGATCCGCCACCACATCGGCATCATCGAGCACCACCCACGAGACCCCACCCACACCCGACAACACACCCACATCGGCACCCAACGTCACACCCACCACAGCACCCGAATCGACCAACATGTGCTCGATCCGATCCACCGGATAATTCGGATCCACCGGCAAGAACGCACCACCGGCCTTCGCCACCGCCCACACCGCCACCACAGACTCCACCGACCGCGACAACGCCAACGCCACGAACGACCCCGGACCCACCCCACACGACATCAACATCCGCGCCAACCGCGACGACGCCGCATCCAACTCACCATACGAAACAGACCGCGACCCCGACACCACCGCAACACCACCGACACCAGCAACACCCACAGCACCAGCCAACAACTCCGGCAACACCACACCCACCACAGACCGCGGACCACGAACCGGAGCCAGGCGAGCGCGCTCGGCGGTGGACAGCAGGTCCACATCGCCGATCAGCAGATCCGGCTCGCTGGTCAGAGCGTCGAGCATGCGTACGAGGCGACGGGCGAGCTGAGCCATGCTCGCGGCATCGAAGAGTTCTGTGGCGTAGTCGAAGACGACTGTGAGAGTGTCGGACTCGTCGACGGTGACGACCAGATCCATGCCGATCCCGTCCCGCGGCAGTGCGGACGGACCGAACCGGAGCGCTACCTGAGCAAGCGGGCTGTGCGATTCCGAGCCCGGCAGACCGAGGGCCGCGGCGACGTCGTCGAACGACGTATGACCGTGCGCCATCGCAGCATCGAAGTCGATTCCGGAGGCATCGACGAACTCGGCGAACGAGTGGCGAACGTCGGGTCGGGTCCGTAGTACCACGGTGTTGTCGTCATCCGCGGGCACCGCGATCGACACGTCGTCGGTGTTCGCCAGTCGCGAAAGCAACACGGCGAGAGCGGATTCGAAGACCACGAACGGAGTCGTGGAACGTTCGGCCGCCAATCCAGCCACCCCGGACCACGATTCGGATCCGATGGTCACCTCGTGGGATGCGCGAACGTGACCGATGTGCGAGGGGCGCGGTCGGTCGGTCGGAAGATCGAGGAGATCCGGGGCATCGGCGAGCCGATCGGTCCAGTAGGCGAGCTGGGCTGCGGCGCGACGCCGACGTTGGCCTTCGCGTGCGCTGTCCGGATGTACGTCGAGAACGGCGACATCGGGTCCGGCGGCGATGAAGGATTCCACCATCTCCACGAAGCTCGCATGGTGCGCGGTGAGGTCGTCGTCGTCGTACCGGTTGGGGTTGGCCCTGAAATCGACGAACGTCCTGGCCGGAGAACCGCTCTGATACACGTTGACCAGAAGATCCTCGACCGGGCCCGAGGTCACGATGTTGAACTCGCCGACGATCGAGCCCAGGTTGATCTGCTGATGGAACAGCATCATGTTGACCATCGGGCCGGAAAGCTGTTTGTCGCTGCCCGAGGCCGCCAGCTCGCGCCGAATGTCCTCGATGCTGAAGCGCTGATGCCGCAGGGCACCCATCAGTTCGAGCTGCACCTGCTGTACCAGCTCGCCGACGGTCGCGTCCTGAGGCACGTGGATCGAAATGGGTGCGACGTTGACGAGCATTCCACCGGATCGGCGAAGCAGTGCGGTGGTGCGCGCGGACACCGGGATGTTGACCGAGACGTCCTCTCGCCCGGTCATTCGCGAGAGGTAGCAGCCGAAGGCGGCGATGAACACCGCGGCTGCGGTTCCGCCCTTGGTCGCGTCGGACGCCTCGAGGTCGGCGACGACATCCTCGGGCAGAGCGACGCTGCGCAGTTTACTGGCGGCGATCGTGCGACCGGCCGTGTTGGACAGAGAAGCTCCGTCGTGGATGTCCGCGGCGCGAGCCGTCCAGTATTCCTTGTCGGACTCGAAGCGGGACGACGTCCGGTATTCCTGATCGAGCTCGTAGAGTCGGCGAAGCTCGGCCGCCTTGTTGGGGGCAGGCTCGACGTGTTCGACGGCCGCTGTGTACAGGGCTGCGGTTCGATTGACGAGCGTCATCGCACCGTAGCCGTCGAGAGCGACGTGGTGAATTTTGCTGTACCAGAGGTTGCGATCGTCCTCGACCTGGATGATCCAGCTCTCGACGAGGGGATCGTGTTCCATGTCGACAGGCTGCACGTAGTTCTCGTCGATCCAGTGCAGCGCCGAGGTCATGGGATCGTCTTCGCCGCGCAGATCCAGGTAGTGCACGGACTGGTCGATGGAGTGATCGACCATCTGGACCGGTTCGCCGTCCACCTCGGCAAGTCTCAGGTAGGCAGATTGGAATTCGTGTGCCGCGCGAGCCGTCGCGTCTTGGAGCACGGCGATGTCGAGGTTGCCGCGAAGGTCGACGTATTGTGCGATACAGACCGGGACGTCAGGGGCCAGCTGCTGGGCGAACCACATGCCACGCTGAGCGGATGACAGCGGGAAGCCGTTCTCGAAACCGGGGCCGGTCGGGGGCGTCTGAGACCCACCCGTAATTGCTGCGCGCATTCACTTGCCCTTCGGCGGCACGGTCACGGCGGCGAAGGCCGACGTCGAGTCGAACGACTCGGAGCCCTCGGTTCGGTTCGGACTGTCGAGCCGCGGCGGCCTGTGCGCGCGATTGAGCAATTCTGGCTTCCGTTCTGGTCTGCGTTCGTGTCGATTCACACACGTTCGGTGGTGATATGGCTCTGGATCAATTCGTCGCGCACAGCCGACCGGATTGAAACAGGGAGAGAACCCGGTTCTACCGAATGGAACAAACCATGAGTTCAATGAATGAGTGTGTGGTGATCCTCGAATCCATCGTTCGGTACGACATGAACTCCCCTCCCCGCCAGGCGTACGACACGCTCGACAATGTCGGTGTCGATACTGTTCTCACACACCAACGCGAGACCGTCGGTCATCCGCTGAAAGCCGACCCGGAAATTCCGCGTCGAGCACCCCAGCGGCTTACAAAGATACAACATCGGCGAGATTCTTTTGTGCAGTAATCATAAGAACCATCGATCGCCGTCTCCAGCCTGTTACAGAAGTGACCTCGAGTGCTACCCGAACAGATGCTATTCGGTCGAACGAATGACTCCGCACGCCGCATCGACCGGCATTGCCTCGCTCGTATCCGACTCGACGATGCGATAAACCGGCTATTTACCAACTCGGCGATTGTTTCAGGAGGCGGAGCGGCGGCGTCCGGCCAGCAGCGTCGCGCCGAGGGCTCCGACGGCTGCCAGACACAGCACGAGTTCCGATCCGAAGCCGATCCGTGTCGCGACGGTGAGGGATTGTCGCAGTACAACACTGGACACCAGCACGTCGGGGGTGAAGAGCGGCGTCTGCTGCAGGACGTGCCCGTCCGGCGACACGATCGCGCTCACGCCACTCGTCGCCGCCACCACCACAGTTCTCCCGTGCTCGACGGCTCGTACTCTGGACATGGCGAGTTGTTGGTACGTCATTTCGGTGTCGCCGAAGGTCGCGTTGTTGGTGGGTATGGCGATGAACTCTGCGCCCGATCGGACCGATTCCTCGAGGGCGCGATCGAATGCGACTTCGTAGCACGTCGCTATTCCGGCCGCTATTCCCCCAGCGTGTACCACTCCATTTCCGTTGCCGGGGACGAAATAGCCCGCTCGGTCGGCATATTCCGAAAACAATCGGAAGAAACTTCGGAATGGCAAGTATTCGCCGAACGGTTGAATTATCTTCTTGTCGTGCCGCTCACCGGGCCCATCGTTACCGTTCCACGCAATCACCGAATTCGTGTTCGTGCCATCGGCATTGACCAGTACGGTGCCGACGAGAATCGGAGCCCCCACAGCCACCGACGCCTGTGTGATGAGCGTCGCAGCGTCGGTATTTCTCAACGGATCGATATCGGACGCATTCTCGGGCCACACGACGAGATCCGGGGCAGGCTGCCTGCCGGCCTCGACGTCAGCGGCCAACGTCATCGTTTCCCGAACGTGATTGTCCAGTACCGCTCGCCGCTGTGCGTTGAAATCCAGACCCAGACGCGGAACGCTTCCCTGGACGGCCGCGATCGTCACCGTCCGTTCGTCGTCCTCCGGCGCGTCGTTGCTGTGCAGTGTCGGTAGCAACGCCAGCGCCACGATGGACGCGGCCGTCGTGGCAGCGACCGGTCCCAGGAACGAACGCGCTCCGTCTCGCCGGCCGACCGCGACCAGCAGCGCCGCCGTTCCGGTTCCGGTCAGTGCCACGCCGAAACTGAGCAACGGTGCGCCCCCGATGCTCGCCAAGGGAAGCAGCCAGCCCTCGGGTTGTCCGAATGCCAACCTGCCCCACGGAAAGCCACCGAAGGGAACACTGGATCTGAGCCATTCGGTCAGGCTCCAGGCCAATGCCATCGACAACGGCCACCAGGCACTCCGTGCCGCCAACACCCCGAGCACTCCGAACAGGCCGACGAAGACGGACTCGGCGACGGCGAGCGCCAGCCAGGGCATCGGTCCTACGTACACACCGATCCATGGGAGGAGCGGAACGAAGAATCCGAGTCCGGCGGCACAGCCGTAGCCGAATCCCGCTTTCAGCGATACCGACCTGCGGCCGCCGAAGCCGGTCAGGACAAGGGCCAGCAGCGCGATACCCACCGGTGCCAGGAACCACAGTGTTCGCGGCGGAAAGCTCGCGAATATCAGTGCACCACCGGCAACGGAGAGCGCCGTGGACATCGCGCCCAGGCGTAGCCGCTGCGCTGACGAGGCCACCGTCCCGGCACCCGAAGCGGACTCAGTTCTCATGGATGACCTGTCCGCGATGCACGGTCATCGAGCACTGTGGGCTGGTGGACGACGGGTCGAGACCGGGCAACGGAGATACCCCCGCGCGTGGGTCCGTCGACCAGCGTTGAACGCTGTCCTTGGGTGCTCGGACGACGAGTTCGTCGACCTCCCACACCGCGAAGGACGCGGGAGCTCCCGGCACCAATGTCCCTGCCAATCCGTCTCGGACTCCGCCTGCGCGCCACGCCCCGCGGGTACCGGCCGAGAAAGCGGCCCGAGGCGAAATGGCACTGCCCGGCGTGTGGTGGTTGACCGCGGCTCTGACGGTCGCCCACGGATCGAGTCGGGTCACCGGCGCATCCGAACCGAATGCGAGCGAGACCCCCGCCGATGCCAAGCGCGCGAACGGATGGAGCGCCGATGCCCGATCTGCGCCGAGCCGTGCCGAGTACAACCCGTCCGTACCGCCCCACAGTGCGTCGAACATCGGTTGCATGCTGGCGATCACGCCCCACGAAGCCAATTTGTCGGCCTGCTCGGGTGCAACCATTGCCAGATGTTCGAGCCGATGCCCGCGCGCGGCGACGGCCGGAGTTCCGAGCTCGGCCACCACCCGCTCGAATGCGGTGACGGCAGCCGAGATCGCCGCGTCACCGATGACGTGGAAACCGGCCTGTACTCCGGCCGTCGTGCACGCCGAGATGTGAGCGGCGATCGCATCGACGTCCTCGTACGGCACGCCCGATCCGGAGCTGTCGGCATACGGAGAGGACAACCACGCGGTCCGCGACCCCAGCGAGCCGTCGACGAAGATGTCACCGGCCAACCCGTGGGCACCGGTGCTTTCGAGTAGCTGCCGCGCCTGCTCGGCCGTCTCGACCAGCTCGCCCCAGTATCCGCGAACCTCCACCCCGTGTTCGGTGGACATCAGTGCGCGGAAGTCGTCGATACCCGACACGATGGGACCGGCACATTCGTGAACGGCCACGATTCCCTGCGCCGCAGCACTGTCGAGCGCAGCCGTTCGAGCCCGCTCCCGGGTATCGGCCGTGATCATCGACCGTGCCGTCAGCCGCGCGAGGTGATGCGCGGCAGCGGTGAGCGGGGACTGCCCCGAGAAGCCGGCGGTGGATTCGATGCCGGTCGCGGCAACGCGCAACGGCGTCGAGACGGCGGCCGAATGCGAATCGATGCGAGTGAGATACACCGGCCGCCCGGGCGCTGCCGCATCGAGGTCGGCGCTCGACGGTGCACGACGTTCGGGCCACTCGGTTTCGTCCCAGCCGTGTCCCCAGACCAGGGCGTCCGAGGACGACGATGCATGCTCGGCGAGCACCCGCATGCAGTGTTCGAGCGAGGTGCAGCCGGACAGATCGAGTCCGATCAACGACAGGCCCAGATCGGTGACGTGCACGTGAGTGTCCACGAACGCCGGTGCCACGAAGGCCCCGGCCAGGTCGGTGACGTTGACCCCTGGGTGGAGGGCTCGGCCGGTGCGATCCTCACCGATCCAACTGACGATCCCATCGGTCACGGCCATGGCGGTGGCGTCGGAAGCCATCGGACTGTAGATCCGTCCGCCGCAGAACAATTCGGTGGTCACGAACGACCAGTCTGCCCCTACCGGTGTGGCTTCCGGAAATCCCCAGCGGCGGGATCGGATCGGTCGGGCTCGATCACCTGTCCCTCGAGGATCGCCGCAGGACCTGATGCATTCGGTGTTCGCGTGCTGTCGTCGACGTGATCGTCGAGTATCTCTCCGTCGATGACGGTGGGGCGCATGCGCCGCGTCGCAGTCGCAACCTGCGGCAACCAGCGTGCGGCGGCCCACATCACCGCTGGGCGTAGCAGCCACCTTGTCGGCGGGATCAACAACAGCAATCCGATCACCGTGGTCACCAGACCCGGCACGAACATTGCAACCGACCCTGCGGCGAAGAGAGCTCCATCGGCCACGGCCCCACCGGCCGACCGCTCGCCTCGCGATGCTCTCTGCAGACCGTCCAACACGCGTCTGCCCTGCGATCGCACCAGCAGTGACCCGATCAGCGATCCGCCGATCAGCAGTACGACGGTCCAGAGCACGCCGAGCGCGCTTCCCACGGCGACCAGCGCTGCGACCTCGACCACGACATAGAGTACGAACAGAGCGAGCATGACGGTCCTTTCTTCGCTTCACCGGTACAACGCGCGGGGCATCGAAATCGCTCCCGAAGTGACCGGTTTGCCGGGAAGTTCTCTAAGAACCCGGCCGTACGAGGCCGGTTTCGTACGCCAGAACGACGGCCTGGACTCGATCGCGGACGCCCAACTTCGTCAGGATTCGGCCGATGTGAGTCTTGATCGTTGCCTCGGACAGATGCAGGCCGGCCGCTATCTCGGCATTGGACAAGCCGGTCGCCAAGTGCACCAGCACCTCGCGCTCACGGCCGGTGAGAGCGTCGAGAACGGAGGCGTCGGTGGTCGACGGGGTCTGTGCGACGAACCTCGAGAGCAAACGCTTGGTGACCTTGGGTGAGACGACGGCATCGCCCGCGGCCACGCTGCGAATCGCGGAGACCAGGTCTTCCGGTGGAGTGTCCTTGAGCAGGAATCCACTGGCCCCCGCCCTGAGCGCACCGAGCACGTGTTCGTCGAGATCGAAGGTCGTCATCACCAGAACCTTGGCGTCCGAACCCGATTCGGTGATGGTGCGGGTGGCCGCCACGCCGTCGATGCCGGGCATGCGGACGTCCATCAGCACCACTGCAGGTGCCAGTCTGGCCACGGCCTCGACGGCACCCGCCCCGTCGGCGGCCTCCCCCACCACCTCGATGTCGTCCTGCGCCTCGAGCACCATGTTCAACCCCATGCGCATGAGTTCCTGGTCGTCCACGACGACAACGGTGATCGGCACCGACCCAACCTAGCCCTCACTCGATCGGCAGCGTCGCCCGCACGAGCCAATTGCCGTGTGGCGTCCGACCCGCGTGCAGGGTGCCGCCGAGCACCGCTACTCGCTCGCGCATTCCGAGCAGTCCGTGTCCACCGCCGACCGCGGACGTCGGTGCGCCGGAGCCGGTGCCGTTGTCGGAAATCTCGACGGTGACGGCCTCTTCTCCGCGAACGACCTTGACGACGGCGCGCGGCGCATGGCCGGCGTGCCGTAGGACATTGGTCAGCGATTCCTGGACCAACCGGTGCACTCCGAGGCTGATCGCCGGGCTGATGTCGTCCAGGTTTCCGGTCTGCTCGAGCTCGACGTTCAACCCGGCGCGACCCATCATCTCGACGACACGGGCCAGGCCTGCTGTCCCGTACTGGGGCATGTCGTCCGAGTCGGGGGACGTCCGCAGCAACGCGACCGTGCGACGCAACTCCGCGAGCGCCGACCGGCCCGTGGCGGAGATGTTGGCCACGGCCTGCTCCGCGCGATCGGGGTTGCGCCTGATGGCATACGAGGCACCGTCGGCCTGGACCACCATGACACTGACGCTGTGGGCGATGACGTCGTGCAGTTCGCGTGCGATGCGCGTGCGCTCGGTGATCACGGCCTCTTCGGCGCGCCGGTCCCTGTCGTACTCGGCCACGACGAGACGGGCCTGCGTCGCTTCGTCGTATGCCCTGCGGGCACCGAGAAATTCCGCCGCGACCCACGACAGCGCGTACATCAGCGCGCTGAACAACAGTGTCGTGAAGACCGGTTGGGCGAACAGGTACAGATTCGCGGCGGTGTAGGCGGCGAGTGCGGCGGCATAGATGCCGCCCTGGACTCGACCGACGTACGCAACCAGGGTGTAGAGCATGATCGGCAGGGCCAGAGCGGCCGGGTGACCGTTGTACGCGTCGCCCACCAGGCTGCCCGCTATGTCGGAGCTGAGCGTGGTGACGAGAGTGAGTGCTGCGATCGAGCGAGGCAGACGGCGCCGCCACGCGACGGGAATCGTCAGTACGACCGAGAACACCAGGAACAACGGTCCGTTGAGACCGTCGACCGAGCTGACGAACACCAGAATGTCGACGACGAACAGCCCGGCCGCCAGTAGGGCATCGGCCACGAACGGCTGCCCGCGGAGCCACAGACTGAATCGACGCATGTGATTGAGTTTGCCGTATGACTGCTGCCGACTGGGGATTGCTGATGGTCGCTGCCACGGCCGCCGGCTGGGTCGACGCCGTGGTGGGCGGAGGTGGGCTCATCCTGTTGCCCGCGATTCTCCTCGTGGCACCTCAGCTGACCCAACAGGCAGCGCTGGCGACGAACAAGGCGACCGCCGTATTCGGTACCGTCGCCGCCGTCGTCACCTTCGCGCGGAAGGTCTCGCTGAACTGGGCGGTGCTGATTCCGGCCGGCATCCTCGCCGCCGTGGCTTCGGCGGCAGGCGCTGCTGCGGTGTCGTTGATCGATCGCGAGCTGTTCATCCCGATCATCATGGTCGTTCTCGTCGGTGTGGCCGTACTGGTCACCTGCCGTCCGACCATCGGTCTGACCGCGGCACCGTCGCCGCCCACCCATCGCAAAGTTCTGATCGTCATCGGGTGCGCAGCCGCCGGAATCGGCTTCTACGACGGCATCCTAGGGCCCGGCACCGGAACGTTCCTGATCATCGTCTTCGCCACGATGCTCGGAACCGAGTTCGTGCGCAGCGCCGCGATGGCCAAGGTCATCAACGTCGGGTCCAACATCGGTGCCCTCGCCTTCTTCGCCGTCACCGGCAGCGTCTACTGGCAACTCGGAGCGGTCATGGCGGTGTGCAACGTGCTCGGTGCCGTCCTCGGGTCGCGGACAGCGGTCGCCCGCGGTGCCGGATTCGTGAGAATCGTCCTACTCGTCGTGGTGGTGGGGATGGTAGTTCGCCTCGGATGGCAGCAATTCGGCTAGCGTCTTCAGGCGTGACGAGACAATCGGATCGGTCGGTCGACGCCGACTTCCTGGCTCTGCCCCTGCATGCCCTCGCGGACGCCGCCCTGAGCACGGCCCGCTCGGCCGGCGCAACGCACGCCGATGTTCGCGTGCAGCGCTTGACGACTCAGTCGATCTCGCTGCGCGACGGCTCCGTTCAATCCGCAATCGACGCCGGGGAGATCGGTCTCGCCGTGCGGGTCGTGGTCGACGGGACCTGGGGTTTCGCATCGCACGCCGAACTCGGCACCGACGCAGCCGCAGCCACGGCCCGGAGTGCAGTCGAGGTGGCCACAGCGCTGCGCGCACTCAATCGCGAACGCGTGGAACTCGCTTCCGAGCCGGTGTACTCGAATGCAATGTGGGTGTCGGAGTACGACATCGACCCGTTCGAGGTACCCACCGCCGAGAAGGTGGCACTGCTGGCGGAGTACTCGTCCCGGCTGGCCGCGTCGGACGGCGTCGACCACGTCACCGCTTCGGTTCTGCAGGTCAAGGAACAGTCGTTCTACGCGGATCTGGCCGGTAGCAGCATCACTCAGCAGCGGGTGCGACTCCATCCACAGTTCGAGGCCACCACGGTGGATCGATCCGCCGGTGCGTTCGAGACCATGCGCACCCTCGCGCCCCCCGTCGGACGAGGCTGGGAGTACCTGGGTGAGCACAGCACGTGGGACTGGGCCGACGAGCTGGCCCGTATCCCCGAATGGTTGGCCGAGAAGGTGAAGGCGCCGTCCGTCGTGGCAGGCCCGACCGATCTCGTCATCGATCCGACCAACCTGTGGCTCACCATTCACGAATCGATCGGGCACGCAACGGAATACGATCGGGCCATCGGCTACGAGGCCGCCTACGCCGGCACCTCGTTCGCGACCCCGGACCAGCTGGGTACATTGCGCTACGGATCGCCCATCATGCACGTCACCGCCGACCGAACCGAGGTCAACGGCCTGGCCAGCATCGGCTGGGACGACGACGGAGTGGCCTCGCAGAGATGGGACCTGGTCCGCGACGGGACACTCGTCGGATACCAACTCGATCGAGTGTTCGCCCCGAAACTCGGTCTCGAACGGTCCAACGGGTGCTCGTACGCCGATTCCCCGCATCACGTTCCGATCCAGCGCATGGCGAACGTGTCGCTGCAGGCCGACCCCGACACCGATCGATCCACCGCCGACGTCATCGGTGAGGTGGAGGACGGCATCTACGTCGTCGGCGACAAATCCTGGTCGATCGACATGCAACGCTACAACTTCCAGTTCACCGGCCAACGCTTCTACCGAATCCGCAACGGTGTGCTCGACGGCCAGGTGCGTGATGTGGCGTACCAGGCGACGACCACCGAATTCTGGGGCTCGATGGAACTGCTCGGCGGACCGTCCACGTGGCGACTCGGCGGCGCATTCAACTGCGGCAAGGCCCAACCCGGGCAGGTGGCCGCCGTCAGCCACGGCTGCCCCGTCGCGCTGTTCCGCGGCGTCAACGTCCTCAACACCCGATCGGAGGCAGGTCGATGATCGCGCCGCAGCTCGTGATCGAACGTGCACTCGCCTGCGCGAGTGTCGACGACACCATCGTGATCGTCACCGACTCCAGCGACGCGACTCTGCGGTGGGCCGGAAACTCCATGACCACCAACGGAATTGCCACCTCGCGGCGGTGGGAGGTCATCTCGATCGTGCGCGGGGCCGACACCGTTCGAGTGGGCACCGTGTCGTCGACGAGTGTCGACCCCGAGGACATCGCGGCAGTGGTTCGGGCGAGCGAAGCGGCAGCGCGATCGGCAGAGCCTGCCGAGGACGCGATGCCGCTGCTGCCTCCGGATTCGGTCGGTGCTGCCTCCGGCTCGGAGAACTGGGACCGCACGGCGGCGCACACGTCGATCGACGTGTTCGGTTCGCTGGCAACAGAATTGAATGTCGGTTTCGATGGCGACGACACACTGTACGGATTCGCGCAGCACACCGTCGACAACGTCTGGCTCGGAACCTCCACCGGTGTGCGTCGTACGTTCACGCAGCCCACCGGATCGGTCGAGATCAACGGCAAGCGATCCGGTGCGAGCGCCTGGGTGGGCACCGGAACCACCGACTTCCAGGACGTCTCGGCCGGAACCATGTTGGCCGAGCTGTCCACCCGACTCGGCTGGGCCCGGAACACCGTCGAACTGCCCGCCGGTCGCTACCAGACTCTCCTGCCCCCGTCGGCGGTGGCCGATCTGATGATCTACCTGATGTGGACCATGGAGGGCCGCGGAGCACAGGAGGGCCGCACCGCACTCTCGCGGGCCGGGGGAACGCGCGTCGGCGAAAAACTCACCGACCTGCCACTGACGTTGTACTCCGATCCACGCGTATCCGGACTCGAGTATGCGCCGTTCGTGGTCGCCGGGTCGTCGAGTGATTCGGTATCGGTGTTCGACAACGGCATGGACATCGAGCGTGTCGACTGGGTTCGCGACGGTTCGGTGGCGGCCCTGTCCTACCCGCGCGCAGCAGCGCAGAAATTCGACGCACCCGTCGCGGTCCCGGGCAACAATCTCGTCATGACCGGCGGCACCGACATCCGGCTCGACGAGATGGTCGCCGCAACCGAGCGCGGACTGCTGCTGACCACGCTCTGGTACATCCGAGAGGTCGATCCCACCTCGCTGCTGCTCACCGGGCTGACCAGAGACGGCGTCTACGCCATCGAGAACGGTCGAATCACCGGAGCGGTGAACAACTTTCGCTTCAACGAGAGCCCACTCGACCTGTTGCGACGCGTCACCGAGGCGGGCGCAACGGAGGCGACACTTCCGCGCGAGTGGAAGGACTGGTTCACTCGCACGGCGATGCCGCCGCTACGCATCCCCGACTTCCACATGTCCTCGGTGAGCGCCGCTCAGTAGGGCGCCGTGGCTCGGCCTACTTGTCGGGGCCGGAGAGCTCGAGAGCGATGTTGTCGGGGTCGCGGAACTCCAGGATGGACAGTCCGGGCCCTGCGTCCTTGATGCCCTCGTGCGCGATGCCCAACTCGTCGAGTGTCTTCACGGCGTCCTCGAGCGCGGCGCGGGTGTCGACGGTGAAACTGAGGTGATCGAGCCCGCAGCGGTCCTCGGCGAACGTGTCGTCGCTCGGCGCGACCGGGCGCAGACCGAGCAGACCGCCACCGAATTTGTAGATGACGCCGCCGAAGAGGAACCACAGGGCCTTCTTGGTCTCTTCGTCCGCGTCGGGATCCCAGGCGTACGCGACGTCGAAGCCGAACACCGAGTCGTAGAACGACCGGGACCGGTCGATGTCGCTGACGGTGAGGCGAACATGGTTGTAATCGGTCACTGCGATAGGCACGTGGTGCTCCATTCCGACAGCAGGGGAAGCTGCCTCACGAAGCATTCGGAACCGCGCATGCAATCGATGGCACCGATCGCGACTCAGGCCGCGGTGATCGCCAGCCCGATGGAGCCGCTCTTGCCCCGGCGCAGCACGCTTCCCTTGACCGTGAGCCAGCCGATGATGCCGTACTTCGACGCTATCGCCGAGCGGGCCTTCTCCGTCTCGGCCGCGTCGAGTATCTCGGCCCGCGCGTCGACCGCGTCGCCCTGGGGGGTACCGCGCATGTCGCACGGTGCCAGGGTGACTGCCGGGTTGCGGCGTATCCGTTTGACCTTCCACGAATCGGCCACCGTCCAGACCAGCAGCCGATCCCCGTCGAGGGCACCCCACAGCGGGGTCGGCACCCCGGTGCCGTCCTTCTTGAACGTCGTCAGCAGTACGTACTTGCCCTTGGCAATGTCTTCGAAGGTGGCAGCCATACCGCTCAGAGTACGTCGCTACTCCCCTTCGAGCTCGCCCTCGGTTTCGAGATACACCTGGCGCAAACCGTCGAGAACCTGCTTGTCCGGCTCGGCCCACATCTTTCGCTCGGCCGCTTCGAGCAGCCGCTCGGCGATACCGTGCAGCGCCCACGGATTGGACTGTTGCATGAACTTCTTGTTCTGCTCGTCGAGCACGTACGTTTCGGCCAGCTTCTCGTACATCCAGTCCTGCACCACGTCGGTCGTCGCGTCGTAGCCGAACAGGTAGTCCACGGTCGCTGCCATCTCGAAAGCGCCCTTGTAGCCGTGCCTGCGCATTGCTTCGAGCCACCGCGGGTTCACCACGCGGGCGCGGAACACCCTCGCGGTCTCTTCCGAGAGCGTGCGCGTGCGAACCGATTCCGGGCGTGTGCTGTCACCGATGTACGCCTCGGGCGACTTCCCGGTCAACGCACGCACGGTTGCGACCATGCCGCCGTGGTACTGGAAGTAGTCGTCGGAGTCGGCGATGTCGTGCTCACGCGTATCGGTGTTCTTGGCGGCGACAGCAATGCGCTTGTAAGCGGTGCGCATGTCGTCCGAGGCCGGAACGCCGTCGAGACCGCGCCCGTACGCGAAGCCGCCCCAGGTGGTGTAAACCTGCGCCAGATCGTCGTCGCTGCGCCAGGTCTTGCTGTCGATCAGCTGCAGCAGACCGGCACCGTACGTGCCCGGCTTCGATCCGAAAATGCGCGTGGTGGAACGTCGTTCGTCACCGTGCTCGGCGAGATCGGCCTGCGCATGCGCTCGCACGTAGTTCTGATCGGCCGGCTCGTCCAATGCGGCGACCATCCGGACCGCATCGTCGAGCAGTGCGAGCACGTGGGGGAACGCGTCGCGGAAGAATCCACTGATGCGGACCGTCACGTCGATGCGGGGACGGCCGAGCTCGTCGAGGTCGATCACCTGGAGCCGCGTCACCCTGCGCGACGCCTCGTCCCACACCGGCGAGACTCCCAGCAGGGCGAACACCTCGGCGATGTCATCCCCGGAGGTCCGCATGGCCGATGTGCCCCACACCGACAGCCCGACGGATTTCGGCCACTCCCCGTGATCCTGGCGGTAGCGAGCGAGCAGCGACTCCGCCATCGCCTGCCCGGTCTCCCATGCCAACTTCGACGGCACGGCCTTCGGATCGACGGAGTAGAAGTTGCGGCCGGTGGGCAGCACGTTGATCAGCCCGCGCAACGGTGAACCGCTCGGCCCCGCCGCGATGAAACCGCCGTCGAGTGCGTGCAGTACCTGGGCGATCTCACGCGAGGTGCCGCGCAGACGCGGAACGACCTCGGCTGCTGCGAATTCGAGAATCTGTGCAACCACGCTGCCGTGTTCGCCCGCCACCCGCGCGGCCGCTGCGGGATCCCACTGCGCTGCCTGCATCGCCGCGACCAATCCGTGGGCCACGGCCTCGATGCTGTCGACGCGGGTACGGTCCTCGTCGCCGTCCTCGCTGAGTCCCAGTGCCTCTCGCAGACCGGGGACAGTCTGCTCCCCGCCCCACATCTGCCGGGCCCGGAGCATCGCGAGCACCAGTTCGACCTCGGCGTCTCCGACGGGTTCCTGGCCCAGGATGTGCAGCCCGTCGCGGATCTGCACGTCCTTGATCTCGCACAGCCACCCGTCGACATTGAGCAGCATGTCGTCGAACACTTCCTCGTCGGGTCGCTCCTCGAGCCCGAGGTCCTTGTGCATCTGCGCGGCCGTCATCAGGGTCCAGATCTGCTGGCGGATCGCAGGCAGCTTGGCCGGGTCGAGTGCCGAGATGTTCGCGTGCTCGTCGAGCAATTGTTCGAGCCGAGAGATGTCGCCGTAGCTCTCCGCGCGCGCCATCGGCGGAATCAGGTGATCGACGAGAGTTGCATGCGCTCGGCGCTTGGCCTGCGTGCCCTCCCCCGGATCGTTGACGAGGAACGGATAGATCAGCGGCAGGTCTCCCAGGGCCGCATCAGTTCCGCAGGAAGCGGACATACCGAGTGTCTTGCCCGGCAGCCATTCCAGGTTGCCGTGCTTGCCCAGGTGAACCATGGCGTCCGCACCGAAGCCGCCGTCGGCCTTCGTGGCCGAGATCCACCGGTAGGCCGCCAGGTAGTGATGGCTCGGCGGCAGGTCCGGGTCGTGATAGATCGCAACCGGCTTCTCGCCGAATCCGCGCGGCGGTTGCACCATGATCACCACGTTGCCGAATTGCATGGCAGCGATGACGATTTCACCGTTCGGATCGGCAGACCGATCGACGTAGAGATCGCCCGGTGCCGGGCCCCAGTGCTCGACGACGCCATCTCGCAGATCTGCGGGAAGCTGCTCGAACCACCGGCCGTACTGCGCGGCCGAGATACGAATGGGATTGCCCTCGAGCTGGGCGTCGGTGAGCCAGTTGGGGTCCTGGCCGCCGCGGGCGATCAGCGCATGGATGAGCGCGTCACCGTCGCGAGCAGCCAGACCCGGCACAGAATCCGGGCCGTCCAGCGGTCCGAGGTCGTAGCCCGCGGTGCGCATGTCCGACATCAACGCGATCGCGCTTGCCGGAGTGTCGAGGCCGACGGCGTTGCCGATCCGCGCATGCTTGGTGGGATAGGCCGAGAACATCAGGGCGATACGGCGATCGGCAGCCGGAATGTGGCGCAGCCGCGCGTGTCGTACGGCGATGCCTGCCACCCGAGCGGCGCGCTCGTGGTCCGGGACGTACGTGGTCAAGCCGTCGTCGTCGATCTCCTTGAACGAGAACGGGACGGTGATGAGCCGGCCGTCGAATTCCGGGACCGCGACCTGCGTTGCCACGTCCAGGGGGGATAGTCCGTCGTCGTTCTCGGCCCACGTCGCGCGGGAACTCGTCAGGCACAGACCCTGCAGGATCGGCACATCGAGCGCGGCCAGCTCGGCGACGTCCCAGGCTTCGTCGTCCCCACCGGCCGACGCTCCGGCCGGTTTGGTGCCTCCGGCGGCCAGCACGGTCACGATCAGGGCGTCCGCCGACTTCAGAGTGTCGAGCAGGTCGGCTTCCGCGGTGCGCAGCGACGCGCAGTAGATCGGGAGCGCGGTGGCTCCGGCGTTCTCCACTGCGGTGGAGAGAGCATCGATGTACGTGGTGTTTCCGGCCAGATGCTGGGCGCGGTAGTACAGGATCGCCACCGTCGGACCGGCGGACTGCGGAGCGGCGTGCCGTTCGAGGTGGCCCCATGTGGGCAGGTGCCGTGGAGCGTCGAAACCGTGGCCGGTCAGCAACACGGTGTCGGAGAGAAAGTTGTACAGCTGACGGAGGTTGTCGGATCCGCCCTCGGCCAAGTAGTTGTGCGCTTGCGCAGCAACGTTGGCGGGCACTGTCGAGATTTCCATCAGGTCCGCGTCGGGTGCCTGCTCACCGCCGAGCACGACGACAGGCAGTCCGGTCGCGAGAACCGCGTCGATGCCCGACTCCCACGAGCGCCTCGATCCCAGGATGCGCACGATGATCAACTCGGCCGACTCGGCCATTGCCGGAATGTCCTCGGCGAGCAGCCGGGAAGGGTTGCCCCAGGTGAAGTCGGCTCCACTGGCACGGGCGCTGAGCAGATCGGTGTCCGACGTGGACAGCAACAAGAACACGGGTAACGCCCTCCTCGGGGGTTTCGCGCCCCTGACTTCGGTAGTTCGAATGGTCGGTGAAAACTTCTCTTCGACTCGTCGGCGAGAGGGTCTGACTCCTGCCCCGTCCCGTAGGACCGAAGGCCATCACAGTGGCGCGACCGTACCGGATTTTCGCCGGTTTCCTCTCGGCCGGAGCCGTGAACATCGAATGCTACCGGGGCGAGCGTGGAATCGGGCCACCCGTTGCGCTTGTAGCCTGGTGACCATGAGTTCGCCAGAGAGGTCGGTGCCCGACGGCTGCCCTGGAGCCCTGACGACCCATCTGGCCGCGGACGGGCCGCTGGCACGAGTTCGGCTGCCGGGCGGCGTCGTCTTGCCGGGGCAGATGCAGGTTCTGGCGCAGGCCGCTTCGGAGCTGGGTGACGACACGCTGGAACTGACCTCGCGGGGCAATATCCAGGTGCGCGCGGTGTCGGACCCGGACGGCTTCGCGACCAGGTTGGCCGACGCAGGGTTGCTTCCGTCCCCGACTCACGAGCGAGTGCGCAACATCCTCGCTTCGCCTCTGTCGGGCCGGGTGGGCGGCCTCACCGATGTGCGCGCGCTGGTCGGTGCGCTCGACGAGGGCCTGTGTGCGCGGCCCGATCTGGCCGAACTGCCGGGTCGGACGCTCTTCGCGCTCGACGACGGCCGAGGCGACCTGTGCGGCCTCGAACCGGATTTCGGTGCCTATGCCCAGTCCGACGGGTCCTACGCGGTGCTGCTGGCGGGCCGGGACAGCGGCGTTCGCGTGGACCGCGACAGCGTCGTGCCGACGCTGCTGAACTGCGCGGGCACCTTCGTGGAACTGCGGCAGTCCCAGTGGCGGGTGGCCGAATTGGACGATGGACCGGCGCGGATCCTCGACCGTCTCGGGCTCTCGGCCGGCCCCGTCCTACCGATGCCCGCACCCGTGGAGGTGCCACCGATCGGATGGCTCGACCAGGACGACGGTTTGGTGGCGTTGGCCGCCGGATTGGCCAACGGTGTACTCGGGGCGCGGCTCGCCGAGTTCCTCGCGGCCATCGATCGCCCGCTGATCATGACCCCGTGGCGGTCGTTGATCGTGTGTGATCTGGACGAGGAACCGGCCGAACAGGTCGTCCGGGTGCTGGCTCCGATGGGACTGATCTTCGACGCGGCATCACCGTGGATTCGAGTGAGCGCCTGCACCGGATCTCCGGGGTGCGAGAAGTCGATGGCCGACGTGCGAGCCGACCTCTCCGCGGCAGTCGATGCCCGAATGACTCCGCGCGACGAGCGGCAACACTGGTCCGGGTGCGAACGGCGTTGCGGACGGCCCAAGGGCGAGGTGACCGACGTCATCGCGACGGGAATCGGCTACCGCGTGTCCTGAGTGGTGCCTTCACCCCAGGTGCGACCGGCTTTCTGCTGAGGGGTCCCTCTCCCCTATCGTGAAACGCATGCACGACTACGTCCGCGACGGCGCGGAGATCTACCGACAATCGTTCGCGACCATCCGAGCCGAAGCAGATCTGTCTCGGTTCGCGCCGGACGTTGCCCAGGTCGTCGTGCGCATGATTCACGCGGTCGGAGAGATCGATCTGACCGAGACCATCGGCTACACCCCAGCGGTCGTGACCTCCGCTCGCGCGGCACTGAACTCGGGAGCGCCGATCCTGTGCGACGCCAACATGGTCGCCGCCGGCATCACTCGTCGCCGTCTTCCGGCCGACAACGAGGTGCTGTGCACGCTGTCCGATCCTCGGGTGCCGGACTTGGCTCGGAGTATGGGGACCACGAGAACCGCTGCCGCGCTGGAGTTGTGGGGCGACAAGCTCGGCGGTGCCGTCGTTGCGATCGGAAACGCGCCGACCGCTCTGTTTCACCTGATGGAGATGCTCGCGGCCGGAGCTCCGAAGCCAGCAGCCATCGTCGGCGGCCCGGTCGGATTCATCGGCGCAGCGGAGTCGAAAGAAGATCTGATCGCAGCCGACCTCGGCGTCGAGTATCTCGTCGTTCGAGGTAGACGTGGTGGTAGTCCGATCACCGTCGCTGCGGTCAATGCCATTGCGAGCGAGCAAGAATGACCAGCACCGGAAAACTGTGGGGAGTCGGCGTCGGTCCCGGCGATCCGGAGTTGTTGACCGTCAAGGCCGCTCGCGTGATCGCCGAGGCGGATGTGGTCGCCTTCCACAGTGCACAGCACGGTCGCAGCATCTCTCGTGGACTGGCGGCCGGGTACATGCGGGACGGGCAGCTCGAGGAACATCTGGTCTATCCGGTGACCACCGAGACCACGGCGCACCCCGGTGGCTATCAGGGTGCGATCGACGAATTCTACGAATCCGCTGCCGCACGGTTGGCGGCCCATCTGGACGCGGGACGCTCCGTAGTGCTTCTCGCCGAGGGTGATCCGCTGTTCTACAGCTCGTACATGCACATGCACAAACGGTTGGCCGACCGCTTCGAGGTCGAGATCGTGCCCGGCGTGACGTCGGTCAGTGCCGCCTCGGCCGCGCTGGCAACTCCGCTCGTGGAGCGAGACGAAGTGTTCACCGTGCTGCCCGGCACGCTGCCCGCGGACGAACTCACGCGCCGGCTGCGCGGCACCGACGCAGCTGTCATCATGAAACTGGGCCGGACCTACCCCACCGTGCTCGAAGCACTGGAGCGTTCCGGCCGACTCGACGAGGCGCGCTACGTCGAACGCGCCAGCACGCACCAGCAGCGAGTACTCGACGCCGCAGACGCCGACAACGTGCCCTACTTCTCGATGATCGTCGTGCCGAGCCCGTCCAACAGAGCCGAAATGCCCACCGACAGTGGAGAAGTGGTCGTCGTCGGCCTCGGTCCCGGCGACGACGCATGGACGACCGACGAGGTGCGCACCGAACTGGCCGCCGCCACCGATCTCGTGGGCTACGTCACCTACATCGATCGGGTACCGCCCAGGCCCGGGCAGATTCGGCACGCAAGCGACAACAAGGTCGAATCCGAACGTGCCGCCTTTGCGCTCGATCTCGCCAAGCAGGGCCGCCGAGTAGCCGTGGTCTCCTCGGGCGATCCGGGGGTGTTCGCGATGGCGACCGCCGTGATCGAAGTGGCAGCCGAGCAGCAGTGGAACTCGGTACCGGTACGGGTGGTGCCGGGAATGACGGCCGCCAACGCCGTTGCCAGTCGAGTGGGCGCACCACTCGGCCACGACTACGCCGTCGTCTCGCTCTCCGACCGCCTCAAGCCCTGGGACGTCGTCGCAGCGCGGCTCGCGGCGGTCGCCGGAGCCGACATGGCGATCGCGATCTACAACCCGGCGTCGAAATCGCGCACCTGGCAGGTTGCGGCCATGAAAGAGATTCTGCTCGAGCATCGTTCGCCGCAGACCCCCGTGGTCATCGGACGCGCAGTGGGCAGCGCGCAGGAATCCGTTCGCACCGTGACGCTCGGCGAACTCGACCCGGAGTCGATCGACATGCGATGCCTTCTCATCATCGGATCATCGATGACGACGGTGGTCGACACGGGAAGCGGGCCGAAGGTGTTCACCTCCCGCCGGTACCCGTCAGAGGGTGGAGCGTAGTCGTTTCGTCAGCCAGTTCACGGCGGCTGCGATGTCGAACACCGTCGGTGCCGAGCCGGTTCGCGCAGGACGGTCGACCACGATCACCGGAATCGATGCAGCTCGGGCGGCATCGAGCTTGGCTCGCGTCATGTCACCGCCGCTGTTCTTGGTGATCAACAGATCGATTCGGTTGTCCGCGAGCATCATCGACTCGTGATCGACGTCGAAGGGCCCACGGCTCAGGTGCAGCGTCATGTGCGGCGGCACCGGGCCGGTCGGCGGGTCGATCGCCCTGACCAGAAACCACGAGTGCTCGACGCGCGCGAAATGGTGAACGCCCTGCCTGCCTGTCGTGAGGAACACCCTGCTGCCGGGGGTGATCGCCGACGCCGCGTCGGGCAACGACGCAACCGAGGTCCACCGATCACCCATGCCCGCGGTCCATGATGGCCGCGTCAGCACCAGGAGCGCGACCGACGTTGCCCGAGTGGCCTGCTCGGCGTGTGCCCCGATGGTGGAGGCGAACGGGTGTGTTGCGTCGACCACCACGTCGATTGCGTTGTCTCGCAGCCACATTGCAAGGGCGTCCGGCCCGCCGAAGCCCCCGATCCGCGTATGTCCGACGGGAAGTATCGGCTCGGCGACCCGACCCGCCAGCGAGGTGATCGTCTCGATCCCCTGCACCGTGTCCAGGGCTGCCGCGAGTGCCCGCGACTCCGTCGTACCACCGAGAATCAGGACCTTCACAGTTTGACAGCGCTCCATTGGGTGACCGGCAGCTGTGGTCTCCACGTCGTGAACGCGCCCAGCGGTTCACCGCGATAGATCTGGAACCTGCGGAGCTCTCCGCCGTACTTCGCCGCGGCGGTCAGCAACAGCGAATCCGATTCGGCGGTCACCGAATTCGCTACCACCCGTCCGCCGGTGCGCACCGCGCCCCAGCACGCCTCGAGCATGTCGGCACCGGTCAACCCACCACCGATGAACACCGCATCCGGTGCGGCGTCCGAGACCGCAGCGAAGCTCTCCGGGGCACCGCCGTGCACCACGAGTTGCGGAACTCCGAGGTGCAGTGCATTGGTCTCGATCTGCTCACGGCGCGCCGGCACGCTCTCGAACGTCACTGCGCGACAAGATCGGTCGGTCCGCATCCATTCGATCGCAATGGTTCCCGACCCGCCCCCGATGTCCCACAGCAACTCGCCGGGCGCCGGTGCCAACGCGCTGAGCGTGAGTGCTCGAACCTCCCGCTTGGTCATCTGACCGTCTCCGGTATACGCGGAATCGGCCAGGCCGGGAATGCGGGTGTGGCGGGACGCGTCGGGATCTCGGACACACAGCACCGCAACGACATTGAGTGGGTCGATGCCCTCGAACGTCGACTCGCGGGCGATTCCGCCGGCGACCCGCTCGGCCGGTCCGCCGAGCTGTTCGAGGACCGTCATGTCGCTCGATCCGAAGCCGTTGGCGCACAACACTGCCGCGATCTCTCTCGGTGTGCTGCTGCCCCGACTCAACACCAGTATCCGACGCCCGTCGGCCAACTCGGGCAACACCGTCTCGGCCGGGGTGTTCACCAGAGACACCGTCGGGGTGTCCTGCAGTGCCCAGCCCAGTCGCGCGCATGCCAACGACACGGAGGACGGTGCCGGGTGAACGCGTAGTCGCTCGGCACCGAACTCTCGCGCCAGCGTCACCCCGATGCCGTGGAACATCGGATCCCCGCTGGCCAGCACGCACACGCGAGAACCTGCGCAGGCGTCGATCATCGGCCGCAGATTCGGCACCAACGGACTGGGCCATGTCCTGGTCTCGGTGCAGTGCTCCCGCACCCCCGCGACCTGGCGGGCCGAACCGAACACCACATCTGCTTGCTCGACGGCCGTGCGGGAAGCAAGAGACAGTCCGTCCCAGCCGTCCGCACCGATTCCCACGACCACGATCGGAGTGGGCACGGGCACCACCATCAGCGCGGCATCCTGCGCCAGAGCCATTGTGGCAGTAGACGCATGGCGAAGAATACCGGTCGCAGAGTGCCGGGGATCCACACGCTGGCCCGACGCTTGCCCAGCGCCGTGACAACGCCGTCGGCGACCTGATCCGGCGTACTCGACATGGGCGCGGGTGTCATCCCCTCGGTCATGGAACCGATGACGAATCCGGGACGAACGAGCAGCAGATGCACTCCGCTGCCGTGCAGTGAGTCGCTCAGTCCGCTGGCGAACCCGTCGAGACCGGCCTTTGCCGATCCATACACGTAGTTGGCGCGTCGCACTCGCACACCCGCGACCGACGAGAACACGACCAGGTCGCCGCTCCCCTGGGCTCGGAGCAGCTTCGAAGCGTGCGTCAGCACCGAAACCTGAGCCAGAAAGTCGGTGGTGATGACGTCGAGAGCGTGCTGCGCATCGTCCTCGGCCCGCGCTTGATCCCCGAGGATCCCGAACGCCAGCACCACGATCCCGATCGCGCCGTATCGCTCGGCAACCCGGCTCATGAGCTCGGCGTGAGTGTCCATCGCGTTCGCGTCGAACTCGACGGTGTGCACGGCGTCCGCGCCTGCACGCTGCACTCGTTGTTGCTGAGCATCGAGGTCGGTGCTACGCCGAGCTGCCAGTACGACGGTTCGCCCCGAGGCGAGTCGGGTAGCGACCTCGAGTCCGATCTCGCTGCGCCCGCCCAACAGCAACAGCGTTCCGGCGGCGGGTTCTGCTCGTCTGCTCACGCCGACCAGTCTTGCCGATCGAACACCGTTCACTACAGTCGGGTTATGGCCGCACAACCCGCTGACGCGACTTCACTCACCGACGACGCAATCGAATTCCTCACCGAGAGGCACCTTGCCACTCTGACGACACTGCGCACGGACGGAACCCCGCACGTCGTGGCCGTCGGCTTTACCTACGACGGCGACGCGCAGATTGCCCGGGTCATCACCAACGACGTGTCGCAGAAGGCCATCAACGCCGGACGGGGTGCCTATGCCGCCGTCACTCAGATCGACGGCGCTCGCTGGCTGACGTTGGAGGGGCCCGCGTCGGTCCGGAACGATCGAGAGTCGGTCGTCGATGCGGAGAACCGCTATGCGCAGCGCTATCGCGTACCGAGAGAGAACCCCACCCGGGTCGTGATCGAGATTCAGGTGCAGCGGGTACTGGGTAGCCGTTCGCTGCTCGACCGGTAGCGAGCCGTCACCACAGCCCTCACGGCCACGGCAGAACGGTGAGGCTCGGCCACTCGGTCGTCCATCGGGCCGCCTTGGCCTCGTACACGTGCTGCATCGGCAACCGCGGGTTCGGCCGCACGATTCCCGCGAAGAGATCGTCGAATCCGTGCGGTGCGTACACGACATCCGCACCGCCCTGGCCCGTGGTGATGCCGAAGCAGCATGTGGTGGAGACGAAGTGATCGATCGCATCCTCGGTACTTCGGTACGGTGCGATCGCAGTGCCGAAATGCTCCTCGTACCACAGGTGTACGCGCGCCTCGTTGCGTACTTCGATGTCCACACCGAGGTCGGCGAACACCGAATCCACGCGCTCGATCACCTCGTTCTCCGCATCGTAGGACAGATCGGAGTCGTCGAAGTAGAAGAAGTCGTAGTCCCGAATTCCCGCACGCAGGTCCCGACCGGCCAGGTGGTTCCACACCGTCTGGAAGAGGCCACCCGCTGTCAGATACCACCCGGGGAGCCCCAGCTGCGGTGCGCGTCGAAGTATCTCGTCGACAGCAGGATTGGATCGAACGACCGAGACGAACTCGGCCTCGCCCGGTGGCATCACACCGGCAGGACGGCCAGACCGTGCGGCCTGAGGTTGACCGACTCGCAGCCGTCTGCGGTGACGACGACGATGTCCTCGATGCGTGCACCCCACTGTCCGCGGAAGTAGATTCCCGGCTCGATGCTGAACGCCATCCCCTCGGTGAGCGTGATGTCGTTTCCCGCAACGATGTACGGCTCTTCGTGTACCGACAGGCCGATCCCGTGGCCGGTGCGGTGCAGGAACGCCTCGCCCAGACCGGCGTCGACCAGGACGTCGCGGGCGGCCGCATCGATGGACTGCGCCGTGACACCGGGCACCACCGCATCGACAGCTGCCTGCTGGGCCCGCTCGAGTACCGCGTACTGCTCGGCGACCTCCGCCGAGGGCTCGCCGAGACTGTAGGTGCGGGTGGAGTCGGAGTTGTATCCCGGTGCGACAGGTCCCCCGATGTCGATCACCACGACGTCGCCAGCCTCGACGACTCGATCGGAGACCTCGTGGTGCGGATCGGCACCGTGAGGCCCGGACCCGACGATGATGAATTCCGGTGCCGTGTGGCCTTCTTCGACGATCGCGGCCGCGATGTCCGCGGCGATCTGCGCTTCCGTGCGGCCCACTCGAAGCCATTCACCCATACGGGCGTGCACGCGGTCGATGGCGTGCCCGGCGCGCCGCAACGCGGCGATCTCGGCCGCATCCTTGACCATTCGGAGTTCGCGAAGCACGTCGGTGGCCAGCACCGGGACCGTGCCGAAGACGCCCGCCAGCGGCACGAAATGTAGGGCGGGCGTGGCGTCGGCGACGGCTGTTCTCGTTCCACCGGGAACTGCCGATGCCACCAGTGCGTACGGATCCGCACCGTCGACCCAGTCGACGAGCGTCAGAGACAGCTCTTGCGCCGCGGAATCGCCCAGTGCGGCGAGCTCGAGCCGAGGAACCACGACCGTGGGGGTGCTGCCGTCCGCGGGAACGACCAGAGCGATGAGACGCTCGAACGAACTGGCCTTCGATCCGATCAGGTACTGCAGATCCGGACCCGGGGTGATCAACAGGGCATCCAAGCCTGCTTCCGACGTCAGGCGAGCCGCGCGGGCGAGTCTGGACGCGTAGACATCGCTGGAGAAACGTGAGGAACTGACCGAAGAATCGACACTCATCCCACCAGGCTAGTGCCGTTTGGCAAGATGAGCCCCATGACCGCCCCCGGAAAGTCGCCGCTGCTGCTCCTCGACGGCGCGAGCCTGTGGTTCAGGGCCTACTACGCACTGCCCGAGTCGATTACGGCCCCCGATGGCCGACCCGTCAATGCCGTCCGAGGCTTCCTCGACATGATTTCGGCGTTGATCGCGCGCACCGAACCCAGCCGACTGGCGGTGTGCCTCGATCTCGACTGGCGGCCACAGTTTCGCGTCGACCTGGTGCCGTCCTACAAGGCGCATCGTGTTGCCGAGGCCGCGCCGGAGGTCGCCGAGAGCGAAGAGGTGCCGGAGACACTGACACCACAGGTGGACATGATCATGGATGTGCTCGCCGCATTGGGGATCGCGACCGCAGGCGCAGAGGGCCTCGAAGCCGACGACGTGCTGGGAACCCTGGCAGCGCGCGAGCGTCAGGACCCCGTGGTCGTGGTCAGTGGAGACAGAGACCTGCTTCAGGTTGCCGCTGACGAGCCGAACGAGGTGCGCGTTCTGTACGTGGGCCGTGGGTTGGCCAAAGCCGAATTGTTCGATCCCGCACTGGTTTCCGAGCGCTACGGTGTGCCACTTCATCGAGCGGGCGAGGCGTACGCGGAACTCGCCCTCCTGCGCGGCGATGCCTCCGACGGCCTGCCCGGCGTCAAAGGAATCGGGGAGAAGACGGCGTCGACGCTGATGCTGAACTACGAATCCGTCGCTGCGCTGCGTGCTGCGGCACTCGATCCGTCCTCGGACATGGCCAAGGGCATCCGGGCGAAGCTGGCCAATGCGAGCGAGTATCTGGACGCCGCACTTCCCGTCGTCCGAGTCGTCACCGACGCCGATGTCGTCCTGTCGAAGTCCGACGAGATTCCAGCCGAGCCCACCGATCTCGACGCGCTGAACACTCTCGCCGAGACCCTCGGAATCGAGAACGCCGTGAACCGCCTCGTCTCTGCGATGGCGGCCACGGCGTCGAAGAACTGACCCGAGTGGCCGAGCCGGTCTACTTGGGTAGGGAGACCTCGTAGTTCGCGTCGTTGTCGAGGAAGGTCAACGTCACCGTCCTGAACGCACCGTCGACCGTCAGGGTGCAATCGACACTGGTCCCGGCCTCGACCTCGATGTCCTGGGGGCAGGACACACCGGAGACGTCGGACGCACCGTAGGACTCGGTGACGACCGTTCGAATACCCTCCTCGGCCGCAGCAGTGTCGAGGGTGGTCGTGCGACCGAAGGCGAAGAACGACACCACCGCGATCACTGCGACCACTGCGATGACGGCACCTGCGATGATCAGGGGCTTCGTCGACTTGGACCCGGCCTGCCCGGGCCCCTGCTGATTCGGATACTGCTGGTTCGGATACTGCTGGTTCGGATACTGCTGATTGGGATTGAAGGGCTGCTGTGGTTGCTGACCGTATTGCCCTGGCCCGTATTGCCCACTACCGAATTGCTTTGGTGCATAGGGGTTCTGGTATGCCGCATCGCCCGATGCAGGCGCACCGGCACCGGGATAGGGCGCGCCGTACTGCTGACCGGCCGGGTATTGCGCAGGGGGGTTCGGGCCTTGGGGGTACTGCCCCTGGGGGTAGCCGCCCTGTGCGTTCGGAGCCTGGGGGTATTGCCCCTGCGGATAGCCGGCAGGGGGGTACTGACCCTGCGGATATTGACCTTGTGGGTATTGACCTTGTGGGTACTGCCCCTGCGGGTACTGCCCCTGCGGGTATTGCCCCCTGGGCTGCTGCGGGCTCTGCCCGTACGCACTCCGATCGGGTTCGCCGTACGGCGCGGCCGGCGGCTGTCCGTACTGATCCCACGCCGCTGGTGTCGGAGTCTGTGGATCGGCGGAGGGACCGCCAGGCTGCGTCTCCGGCGTGTCTTTCGCGGCACCGTCCTGCTGATCGGGCTTGCGCGACCAGCTGTTGTCCGGATCGGTCGGACCGTATGGGCCGCTCATCTCGCCTCCACTGAAAATTCGGATTCGTCGGGGGTACAGTATCCCGCCCGTACGACTCTCCGCTGTACCGACCCGGCAGTCCGATTCTCGCCTGTCATGCGGCATCGACGGCGACCACGCCGCGGCGCAGGGCCGCGATCGCCCGCGCCGCAGTTCGCGACAGTTCCGGCTCCGGGGCCGCGAGCCGAACCTGATCCAACAGGTCGATCACCTGCCGACACCAGCGCACGAAGTCTCCGCCGGACAGTGCTTTGCCGTTGTCACCCGCGGTGACGAGAGCATCGACCAACGAGTGGTTCGACGCCCACTTGTAGATCGCCTTCACGAAGCCCATGTCGGGTTCTCTCGTCGGCGGAAGCTTGTGCCGAACTTCGTCGGACCGCAACTCGTGCCATACCCGCACCGTTTCGGTCAGCGCGTGTCGAATCGGACCCGTCGGACCGTGCGGAGTGATGTCACCCTCCGACCTGGACTCGTAGACCACCGCCGAGACCACCGCCGCCAACTCTGCCGGAGAAAGGCCCTGCCACAGCCCGCCGCGCAAGCACTCGGCGACCAGTAGATCGGACTCGGAATAGATTCGGCTCAGCCTTGCGCCGTCGTCGGTGACCTTCGGATCCTTGCCCGCCGTCACATAACCGCGGTCGGCGAGCAACGCCAGGATGCGATCGAACGTCCGGGCGAGGGAGTTCGTCGTGGCCGATACCTTCTGGCGCATCGTTTCGGTCTCGCGCGCCAGTCGGTTGTAGCGCTCACCGGTGCGGCCGAGCTCGTCGCGGTCGGGGCGCGCGTGCACCGGATGCGAGCGGATGGCTCGTCGGAGTGTGGCAAGTTCCTTGTCGTCCGCTGCGGTCGATTTGCGTCGGATGCGGTCCGACGGCTGCGAGATTCCGCGGGTGACCAGGGCGGTTGCCAGGTCACGCCGGGTCTTCGCAGTGCGATGGTCGACGAAGCGAGGAAGCCGCATGGTGCCCAGAGGTGTTGCAGGTGAAGGGAAGTCCGCCGCCGAGAGTCGTCCGGCCCACTTGTCCTCGGTCAGCACGAGCGGCCGCGGATCGGCTCGGTCGTCATCCGGCTCGAGCACCACGGCCAGGCCGCTGCGGCGACCGGTCGGCACCGAGATCACGTCGCCGCGGCGCAGGGCACGCAGCGAATCGACGGCCTTGTCCCGCCGATCGGACCTGCTCTGGCGTTCGAGGGTCTTCTCGCGATCCTTCAGTCGCTCGCGCAGCCGCGCGTACTCGAAATACTCGCCGTCGGGGCCTCCGAGCCGTGCACTGAGCGCCTCCAACGTCTGCATGTTCTTCTCGATACCGCGCACCATCCCCACGACGGAGCGGTCGGCCTGGAACTGTGCGAAGGACCGTTCGAGCAGCAGACGCGAATCTGCCGCGCCGAACTGTTCGATCAGGTTGATCGACATGTTGTAGGCAGGCGCGAACGAACTGCGCAGCGGGAACGTACGGGTCGACGCCAACCCCGCAACCTCGGTCGGCTCCGTGCCCGGCTGCCACAGCACGACGGCATGTCCTTCGACGTCGATGCCGCGGCGTCCGGCCCGGCCCGTCAGCTGCGTGTACTCCCCCGGCGTCAACTCGGCGTGCGTTTCGCCGTTGAACTTGACCAGCTTCTCCAGCACGACGGTTCGGGCCGGCATGTTGATCCCCAGAGCCAGGGTCTCGGTGGCGAACACCGCGCGGACCAGGCCCTTGACGAACAACTCCTCGACGGTGTGCCGAAAGACCGGCAACATCCCCGCGTGATGGGCGGCGAATCCGCGCTCGAGTGCGTCGCGCCACTCCCAGAAACCCAGCACTTCGAGGTCCTCGCGCGGCAGTTCCGAGGTGTGCTTCTCGGCGATGTACCGAATCTCCTCGGCCTGCTCGGGCGTGGTCAGCACCAGCCGCGAACGCATGCACTGCGTCAGAGCGCCGTCGCACCCGGCGCGGCTGAAGATGAACGTGATCGCCGGGAGCAGACCCTCTTCGTCGAGCTTGGCGATCACATCGGGTCGGGCCAGTGGGCGGTTGTTCGCACCGCTGCCATGACCGCCACCGCGACCTCCGCCGCCTGCCCGACCGCCGCGGCCTCTGCTGTGCGGAGCGTGCCAGCGGTCCATCGAGTCGAGGGACTGACGTTGTTTGACGTGTCGCACGAGTTCCCGATCGACGACGACCTTCTGACTGCCGTCCGCCGACTGGGCGCGCGTGTCGAACAGATCGAACAAGCGGCGGCCCACCATGATGTGCTGCGAGAGGGGCACCGGACGGTTCTCGTCCACCACGACCGAGGTGTCACCGCGAACCGTGCTCATCCAGGCACCGAACTCCTCGGCGTTGCTCACCGTTGCCGACAGGCTGACCAGTCGAACGTCGTCGGACAGGTGCAGGATGACCTCCTCCCACACCGCGCCTCGGAATCGGTCGGCGAGGTAGTGCACCTCGTCCATGACGACGTGCGAGAGCCCCCGCAATGCGTCCGAGGATGCGTAGAGCATGTTGCGCAGCACTTCGGTCGTCATGATGACGATGGGGGCATCGGGGTTGATCGACGAGTCTCCGGTCAGCAGCCCGACCGTGTCACGCCCGTACCGCGCGGTCAGCTCGGCGAACTTCTGGTTGCTCAGCGCCTTGATCGGGGTGGTGTAGAAGCACTTACGTCCGGCGGCGAGCGCCAAGTGCACCGCGAACTCGCCGATCACGGTCTTGCCCGCACCTGTGGGGGCACAGACCAGAACACCGTGACCGTTCTCCAGGGCGGTGCAGGCATCCACCTGGAACCGGTCGAGGGGGAAGCCGAGCTCTGCCGAGAAGCGTTGCAGCTGGGTGGGTCGGGGGCTTGTCCCCGTATCGACAACCGTCTCGGTCATGCGATCGACCCGGCGGTTCGACCGAGGTCAGATCGTGTCGTCGTACTGTGCCTGTGCTCGGGTCGCGGTACCGAAGCCGTTGGACGGCGGTGTCGGAGCGACGGCATCCGGTGACTCGATCGAACCTGCGCCGTCGATGCGCGTTGCTTCGTCATCTGACACATCACCCCATTCGTCTCTTCTCTTGCGCAACTTACGCTTGTCGTGAATTCGCGCAATCTGCACTGCCATTTCGAAGAGCACCGTCAACGCCAAGGCCAATGCCAGCATCGAGAACGGGTCCTGCCCCGGAGTTGCGATGGCCGCGAAGACGAACAGCCCGAAGATGAGACCTCGACGCCACGCCTTGAGTCTCTCGTAGGTGAGTACGCCGACGAAGTTCAGGGCGACGACCAGCAACGGAATCTCGAAGCTGACGCCGAAGATGATGAGGAGGTTGATCAGGAATCCGAAGTACTGATCGCCGCTGAGGGCGGTGATCTGCACGTTGTCGCCGATGGAGAGCAAGAAGTGCAGGCCCTTGGCGACCACGTAGTAGGCCAGGACGGCTCCGGCGACGAACAGCGCTGCCGCTCCGGAGACGAACGAGACCGCGTGTCGCCGTTCGTTGGCGTACAGGCCCGGAGTGATGAAGGCCCAGATCTGATACAGCCAGATGGGGCAGGCCATGACGACGCCCGCGGTGAACGCGACCTTGAACCGCAACAGGAACTGATCGAACGGGCCGGTGGCCAGCAGTCGACACTGGTCGTCGTCGTTCAGGTTCGCGCGCAGGCTGGGGTCGAGTGTGCAGTAGGGGCCCCGTAGGAGGTCGCCGAGGCTCTCGACGCCGAGGATGGTGTGCGAGTACCAGAAGAACCCGAAGGCAGTCGTCAGCGCGACGGCAACCAACGACCACAGGAGCCGGGTTCGCAGCTCGTACAGGTGATCGACCAACGACATCGTGCCGTCGGGATTGACTCGGCGCTTGCTACGCCGCGGATCGAACGGAATGCGCATGGTGTTCTACGGTCAGCCTTCTTCGGTCGGACGACGGCGATAGGCCGTCACCGACAGCAGTGAACCTTCGGTGCCACCTGGCACCGAAGGCGTGCTGAGCGGCCTTGCGCTCAGGCAGACTTGGCGTCGTGCTGGGTCTCGCTGGTCGGCTGCACGACCGGCGCGGGAGAGGGCAGCTGAGCGGGAGCGGTCGGCTGCTGCGCCGTCGCAGTGTCGGTGTCGGACTTGCCGTCGTTCTGCATCTCCTTCACCTCGCTCTTGAAGATGCGCAACGACCGGCCGAGTCCGCGAGCAGCCTCGGGCAGCTTCTTGGAACCGAACAGAATGATGACGACCACCGCAACGATGGCCCAGTGCCAAGGACTGGTGAATCCCATGCGAACCTCCTACAGATCAGATGAACCGAGCGTACCCGACCCCGGGTGCCGCCTCCGGCAGCGGCGGGTGCCGGTTTGCCCCGTGTTCATGTGGCGACGGTGCCGTTCGCGCTGGTGGCGTCGAGCTCGGCGTACGCATCCAGGGCCGAGCGGGCTCGATCGCGGACGGAGTTCACCAAGGATTCAGGTGCCAGTACCGTGACGCCGCCACCGAAGCCCAAGGTCAATCGCGTCATCCACTGCAGCGTCGCGAACCGCATCGTGACCACGATCGACCCGTCCGCATCCGCGGCGACCTGGGTCATCGGGTAGTAGTCCAGGATCCAGGTGAAGGCGGGCGACACCTTCAACCGCGCCTGAGACAGCGAGGGATCGTCGTTGAAGATCTCGAAGGCGTCCTCGTCCTGCACCGATTCCGGCGGCGCGGCGGGTTCGTCGAGTTCGGTTGCCGAGTCGATGCGGTCGAAGCGGAACAGCCGAACTCCCTCGGCGCTTCGGCACCACGCCTGGACATAGCTGTTGTCGTCGACGACGACCGTCCTGATCGGGTCGACGGTCCGCTCGGTGACGACATCCCGCGATGCGGAATAGTAGGTCAGCTCCAGAGCGTGCCGATGACGCAGCGCAGATCGGACGGTGGCGGAGACCGGGCCTTCTTCCGCACCTGCGCCGTCGTGATCCGACGAGAGTGGCACGTTGGCCGCCGCCGAGCCCGCTGCGGTCTCGATCTTCGCGATCGCGCGCTGAGCGGCGGACGGATCGACCATGCCGGGCATCGAGGTCAGGGACCGCAGTGCAACCAACAGGGCCGTCGCCTCGGTCGACGTCAGGCGTAGCGGTCGATCGATTCCGGCCGAGAACGTCACGTCGATGCTCTCCTCGGAGAACGAGAGATCGATGAGATCACCTGGGCCGTAGCCGGGCAGACCGCACATCCAGAGCTGATTGAGATCGGCCATCAGGGTCGCCGTCGACACCCCCAGCTCGCGCGCGGCCTCCTCGGCACTCAAGCCGGGATTGGCCATGAAGAACGGCACCATGTTGAGCAACCTGGCCAGCCGAACCGACAGTCGTGCGCTCATCGCTCGTTCTCCACGTCGGCCGCCTTCTGCAGGGTGGAGATCACGTCGGCGCGCAGTTCCGCGGGTTCGAGCACCACCGCATCCGCGCCGTGACCGGCGATCAACCGCGAGACCCAATCCCAGGACCGCACGGGAACCTCGACGACAGTGCCGCTGCGGGTGCCGAGACTCTGCACGCCGACCACCGTTCCCATTCTGCGCAATTCCAGCGCCCTCCCGTCCTGTAGCCATACCCGGGCCGTGCCCGATACCGAGGACGTGCCCGCCACTCGACGGACGATGTCCTGCAGATCGACGCCGTCGGGCTTGCGGACGCTCTGCGGGGTGCCGAACGACTTGACCTCGTCGCCGATTCGGGACAGTCGGAACGTGCGGGTGTCGTCGCGGTCCACGTCGTGTCCCACCAGATACCAGCGGCCGCGAAACGTCACGACACCCCACGGCTGGACGGTTCTGGTGGTGAACGGCTCGGTCAACGACGGGCGGTGTTGGAACCGTACCGACTTGCCGTCGTCGATCGCGGCCAGCAAGGCACCCAGCGCGGGTTCGGAGCCTCGGGTGCGTGCGGGAACCGCGGTCACCGCTGCGGCGGACTCGTTCTGGTCGACCTGAATTCCGGCGGCTCGGAGTTTGAGCAACGCACTCTGTGCCGCGGAGGTGAGCTCCGGCGATTCCCACAGTTTGACGGCGACCGCAACGGCGGCCGATTCCTCGCTGGTGAGGTCGATGTCGGGCAGTTCGTAGGCATCGCGATTGATGCGATAGCCCTCGACGCCACCGAATCTGGTTGCGGTACCGGTCTCCAACGGGACTCCGAGGTCGCGCAGTTCGTTCTTGTCTCGCTCGAACATTCTGCTGAACGCTTCGTGGCTGGTGGAGTCGTCGTATCCGGCAACGCTCTCGCGGATCCACTCCGCGGTCAGGAACTGACGTGTCGACAGCAGACAGATGACCAGATTCATCAGGCGTTCGACTTTGGTGGTGGCCACGACAGTCGAGCCTAGTTGCTCACCGGTGGCCGCAGCGGTAACGACCCGACTGCGTGCGGCGCTACATCGATGCGATCAGCCGTTCCACTCGCTCGTCGACCGAGCGGAACGGATCCTTGCACAGCACGGTTCGCTGAGCCTGGTCGTTGAGCTTGAGGTGTACCCAGTCCACCGTGAAGTCGCGACCTGCCTCCTGAGCGGCCGTGATGAATTCTCCGCGCAGCTTGGCTCGGGTGGTCTGGGGCGGCAGATCGACGGCCTCGTCGATCTGTTCGTCCTCGGTGACTCGTTTGGCCAGACCCTTGCGCTGCAGCAGGTCGAACACTCCTCGGCCGCGTTTGATGTCGTGATAGGCCAGGTCCAACTGCGCGATCTTGGGATCGGACAGCTCCATCGAGTACCGGTCTTGATACCGCTGGAACAGTTTGCGCTTGATGACCCAGTCGATCTCGGTGTCCACCTTCGCGAAATCCTGTGTCTCGATGGCGTCGAGCGTTCGTCCCCACAGATCGACAACCTGCTCCACCTGAGTGTTCGGCTCGCGCGTCTTGAGATGCTCGACCGCTCGCGCGTAGTACTCGCGCTGAATATCGAGGGCGCTGGCCTGTCGTCCCCCGGCGAGTCGAACGGGACGCCGCCCGGTGAGATCGTGACTGACCTCGCGGATGGCGCGAATCGGATTGTCCAGTGCGAAATCTCGGAAGGAGACGCCCGCCTCGATCATTTCGAGAACGAGGGCTGCCGTTCCGACCTTGAGCATCGTCGAGGTCTCGGCCATGTTCGAGTCGCCCACGATGACGTGCAGCCGGCGGTACTTCTCGGCGTCGGCGTGCGGCTCGTCGCGAGTGTTGATGATGGGTCGCGAACGAGTGGTGGCCGAGGAGACGCCTTCCCAGATGTGCTCGGCGCGCTGTGAGAGGCAGAACGTCGCAGCCTTCGGCGTCTGGAGTACCTTGCCTGCGCCACAGATCAACTGACGCGTGACCAGGAACGGCAGCAGCACGTCCGAGATTCGGGAGAACTCGCCGGCACGTTGCACGAGAAAGTTCTCGTGGCAGCCGTAGGAGTTTCCCGCCGAGTCGGTGTTGTTCTTGAACAGATAGATATCGCCTCCGATACCCTCTTCTGCCAGGCGTTGCTCGGCGTCGATCAGCAGGTCTTCCAGTACTCGCTCGCCGGCGCGGTCGTGGGTGACCAACTGCAACAGACTGTCGCACTCGGCGGTGGCGTACTCGGGGTGCGAGCCCACATCGAGGTACAGGCGGGCACCGTTGCGAAGGAACACATTCGAGCTGCGACCCCACGAGACGACTCGGCGAAACAGATAGCGAGCCACTTCGTCCGGACTCAGCCGTCGATGTCCGTGGAAAGTACATGTGACACCGAACTCTGTCTCGATGCCCATAATTCGTCGCTGCACACTTCGACACTACAACGCAACCCTCGAATCGATGTGTCGGAGCGCCCCGATGTCGTCCGTCCGTGAGGATGCCGTCGCACGTGCCTAGGCTGGGCGTCATGACATCCACGCGTACCTCGATCGCGACGGCCGTCCACGCGTGGGATCTGTCCCTGGTGGCGCGAAGTGCTGCTCTGCGGCAGAGCAGAGCGGACGGTGGCCTGCGCGCCTTGAGCAACGCCGCCGATCACGGCCGTCTGTGGCTCGGCGCGGCTGCGCTTCTCGTGGCCGTAGGTGGCCCGGCCCGACGCGGTGGCGTCCGGGGGCTCGTGGCACTGGCCGGTGCGAGCTCTGTGGCGAACGGGCTGCTCAAACCACTCTTCCCGCGGACTCGTCCCGATTCCGAGTCGGTTCCCGTCCTGCGTCAAGTACTGGCTCCGCCGGTGTCGTCGTCGTTTCCCTCGGGGCATTCGGCGTCGGCGGCCGCGTTCGTCACAGCGGTGGCGATCGAATCCCCGGTGGCAGGCGTGCTGCTGGCACCCGTTGCGGCCGCGGTGTGTTACTCCAGGGTCCACGTCGGGGTGCATTGGCCGACCGACGTCATCGCCGGTGCGGCTCTGGGCTCGGCCATCGCGTTGTCCACCCGTCGCTGGTGGGCCGTGCGATCGGAAAAGCCTGCCGATCTGGGTTCCCCGGTAGAGATCGATCCACTGCCCGGCGGCCGGGGGCTGCTGGTACTCGTCAATCCGGGTTCGGGCGACGATTCGGACGCGGTGCACGACGCGATCCGTCGAGCACTTCCCGATGCCGATCTGTTCGTGCCGAATCCCGATCAGGACTTCAACGAGCAACTGGAACAGCGAATTCGGAGCACGTCCCCGCGTGCCCTCGGTGTGTGCGGTGGCGACGGAACGGTGGTCAGCGTTGCTGCATCGGCGGTGCGCAACGGATTACCGCTCGCAGCATTTCCGGGCGGCACCCTCAACCACTTCGCGCGCGACACCGGGTTGACCGTCGTGGAGGACACTGCTGCCGCCGTGGAAGCGGGCACCGCCGAACGGGTCGACATCGCCGAGGTGTCCGTCGACGGCCGCAGTGTGTCGTTCGTCAACACCGCGACGTTCGGTGGCTACCCAGACTCGGTGCGGCTGCGTCAGAAGTTGCAACGCCGAATAGGTAAATGGCCGGCCGCCGCCATCGCGATGACGAGGGTCCTGGCAGCTGCGGAACCACTGAACATCAGGCTCGACGGCACAAGACATTCGGTGTGGATGCTGTTCGTCGGCAACGGCAACTACGCACCGGCCGATCAAGTTCCCATGTCTCGCAGCAGCATTCACACCGGAACGCTCGATGTTCGGTTTCTTCCGTCCGAGCCGAGGGCATCCAGAACCAGACTGCTGTGGGCAACGTTGACCGGCACCCTCGGCTCGTCGCCCGCGTACGTTCGTCGAGCGGTGAAGCAGTTGACCGTCGAGGTGGAGGGCTCCCCCGTTGCGCTCGCCGCCGACGGCGAAGTGGTGGGCGACGGAACGTGGTTCGAGTTCACCAGCGACAAGAACGGCCTCGTGCTCTACCGAAAGCGATAGCGCACGAGGCCGAACGAATGTCGGGACCACCGGTCAGGAAGGCGGTGTACCTTCGGTGTCGGTGACCGCCTCGACCGACGCAGTCGGCGTCGGCAGCATGTCCTCCAGCGCAGCTCCGGCGATGCGTCGGAACGCTCGTCGCGGCCGCGCCTGGTCCAGCACCGCGACCTCGAGCGCCGAGACCTCGAGGACCTTCTTCTCCGGCTCACCGCCCGCAGGGGGCGGCGTCGCGGGACCTGCCGTGAGGGCGGCAACAGCAACCCGTACCGCTTCGGCCAGATCCAGGCCGGAACGATAGGTGTCCTTCAGCGCGGCCACGATCGGCTCGGTCGTGCCACCCATGACGACGAAATCCTGTTCGTCGACGATGGATCCGTCGTAGGTGATGCGGTAGAGCTGCGTAGCGACCGGCTCGTCCTGATGCGACACCTCCGCGACACAGATCTCGACCTCGTACGGCTTGAGCTGCTCGGTGAAGATCGTGCCGAGTGCTTGCGCGTACGTCTTGGCGAGCGAACGGCCGGTCACGTCACGCCGATCGTAGGTGTATCCCTTGATATCGGCGTGCTGGATGCCGGCCTTGCGCAGGTTCTCGAACTCGTTGTACTTGCCCACGGCCGCGAAGCCGATCCGGTCGTAGAGTTCGCTCACCTTGTGCAACGCGGTCGAACGGTTTTCGGCCACGAAGAGGACCCCGTCCGCATACGTCAGCACGATGACGCTGCGGCCGCGGCCGATTCCCTTGCGCGCCAACTCCGAACGATCGCGCATGATCTGTTCGGCAGATGCGTAGTACGGCATCGTCATGGTGCGCTACCCCCTTCGCTCACTTGCTGGCCGGCCCGGGTGTGATGCTCGGCACCGCCGGAATGCGCTGCACTCTCGGTCCGCTCCGCGAGGACGGACCGAGCGGCAGCCGAAATCCGCTCGTGCGCAACGTCGTCCGCCCCGACACTGGTGATGGCGACAGCCGTCGGGTAGATCCCGCGGGTGACGTCCGGACCACCGGTGGCCGAGTCGTCGTCGGCGGCGTCGTACAGCGATTCCACCGCTGCACGAATCGCCTCCTCCTCGGTCATTCCGGGGCGATAGAGCTTCTTGAGCGCGGACTTGGCGAACAACGATCCCGATCCCACCGCGTGATAACCCGAACGCTCCTCGTATCGCCCGCCGACCACGTCGTAGGACACGATGCGTCCGGCTCGATCCGGATCCGAGATGTCGATGTCGAATCCGACCAGCAACGGGACGGCGGCAAGCCCTTGCATCGCGGCACCGAGATTGCTTCGCACCATCGACGACAACTTGTTGGCCTTGCCGTTGAACGTGAGCGGAACGCCTTCGATCTTCTCGTAGTGCTCGAGTTCGACGGCGAAGAGCCGGACCAGCTCGATCGCGATGCCTGCGGTTCCGGCGATACCCGCGGCGGAGTAGTCGTCGGTGACGTAGACCTTCTGCATGTCGCGATTGGCGATCAGATTGCCCTGCGTGGCTCGCCGGTCACCCGCGATCAGTACGCCGCCCGCGTAGGTCAGGGCGACGATCGTCGTCCCGTGCGGGGCGATGCCGGACTTGTCTGTGGTGCCGTTGGCGGTGTGCGACGCCAGATCCGCCGCGATACCGCTCTCGGGCAACAGGTGGGGGGCGTGCCGACGAAGATAGTCGGAGAACGACGAGCTGCTCGACCCGAGTGGGATCGTCATTCCGTCGCCGGCCGACCGTGGGTCCGAACGATCCACCGTCACTGGCCGCCCTTCTGAACGTAGGCGCGGACGAAGTCCTCGGCGTTTTCCTCGAGCACGTCGTCGATCTCGTCGAGAAGGTCGTCGGTCTCCTCGGCCAGCTTCTCGCGTCGTTCCTGACCACCGGCTCCGGTGTCGCCGGGAACCTCATCGTCGTCGCCGCCGCCAGAGCGCCGTGTCTGCTCCTGTGCCATAGTCGCCGACCTCCTCCGTATATCGAGAAAACAGATCTACTGCACTCTCACCGGTCGATCCGAGGTGCACCGTCGTGGATGTGCAAGTGCAACCGAACGTTCCGCCGAAAGTGCACGGACCTTTACCCTACCGACAGACCGACTCCGCCGGTTGGCAAGACACCGCGATTGGTCGCCACCGGTCTGTGGGTGCGTCAGGTGGTGAGCTGATCGACGAGCTCTGCGGCGCTGTCGACCGACTCGAGCAGTGCACCGACGTGCGATTTGGTGCCTCGGAGCGGCTCGAGGGTCGGGATGCGAACGAGGGAGTCGCCGCCGAGATCGAAGATGACCGAGTCCCAGCTCGCCGCGGCGATGTCGGCCCCGAACTTGCGCAGGCACTCGCCGCGGAAGTAGGCCCTCGTATCCTCCGGCGGCGTGCCGACGGCATCGAGTACCTGCTGCTCGGTGACCAGTCGATCCATCGATCCGCGAGCGACCAGCCGGTTGTACAGGCCTTTGTCCAGCCGCACATCGGAATACTGCAGGTCGACCAGATGCAGCCGCGGAGCCGACCACCCGAGCCCCTCCCGCTGGCGGAAGCCTTCGAGCAGGCGCAGTTTCGCGGGCCAGTCCAGCAGGTGGGCACACTCCATCGGATCCCGCTCGAGCAGGTCGAGAACCATGGCCCACTTGTCGAGCACGTCCAGCGCGCGCGCATCGTCACTGCCCTCGGCGGCCACGAACTTCGCAACGCGCTGGTGGTAGATCCGCTGCAGCGCAAGCCCGGTGAGTTCGCGGCCGTCGGCGAGAGCGACGGCCTTGCGCAGCGTCGGATCGTGGCTGATCTGATGGACTGCGGTCACCGGCCTGGCCAGCTGCAGATCGGACAGATCGACTCCCGCTTCGATGATGTCGAGCACGAGCGCTGTGGTGCCGACCTTGAGGTAAGTCGACATCTCGGCGAGATTCGCGTCGCCGATGATGCAATGCAGGCGGCGATACTTGTCCGCGTCCGCGTGCGGTTCGTCGCGCGTGTTGATGATGCCGCGCTTGAGGGTGGTCTCGAGGCCCACCTCCACCTCGATGTAGTCCGCCCGCTGCGAAAGCTGGAAGCCCGCTTCGTCACCGGACTGGCCGATTCCGACGCGTCCCGACCCGGTGATGACCTGCCTCGAAGCGAAGAACGGCGACAGACCGGCGATGACCGCCGAGAACGGCGTCTCGCGCGACATCAGGTAGTTCTCGTGGGTGCCGTACGACGCACCTTTACCGTCGACGTTGTTCTTGTACAGCTGAAGGCGCGGCGCTCCCGGGACGCTCGACGCGTGGCGAGCGGCGGCTTCCATCACGCGCTCGCCTGCCTTGTCCCAGATGACTGCGTCCAGCGGGTCACGTACCTCCGGAGCCGAGTACTCGGGGTGAGCGTGATCGACGTACAGGCGGGCACCGTTGGTGAGAATCATGTTGGCTGCGCCGATCTCGTCGGCGTCGATCACCGGAGCCGGGCCGCTGAAGCGTCCGAGGTCGAAGCCGCGGGCATCACGCAGCGGCGACTCGACCTCGTAGTCCCAGCGCGTGCGCTTGGCCCGAGGCACTCCGGCGGCTGCCGCGTACGCCAACACCGCCTGGGTGGACGTCAGGATCGGGTTGGCGGTGGGTTCGGTAGGCGAAGAAATGCCGTACTCGACCTCGATACCGATGATGCGCTGCATAAGTCGAGCCTAGACGGCCGACAGATGCAGTTCGGGGCGCGCCCTGTGCGGACGCGCCCCGAAAACTGCTCGACGAAGGATCTACAGGTACTGGCCGGTATTGGCCTCGGTGTCGATCGCCCGGCTCGCACTGGCGTTCTTGCCGGTGACCAGCGTGCGGATGTAGACGATCCGCTCACCCTTCTTGCCGGAGATTCGAGCCCAGTCGTCCGGGTTCGTGGTGTTCGGCAGGTCTTCGTTCTCGGCGAACTCGTCGACGATGGAGTCGAAGAGATGTTGAATTCGCAGACCGCCGTTGCCGGTTTCGAGTACCGATTTGATGGCGTACTTCTTCGCGCGGTCGACGATGTTCTGGATCATGGCACCGGAGTTGAAGTCCTTGAAGTACAGAACTTCCTTGTCTCCGTTGGCATACGTCACCTCGAGGAAGCGGTTGTCGTCGCTTTCGGCGTACATGCGCTCGACGACACGGTCGATCATCCCTCGGATGCAGGCAGCGCGGTCTCCGCCGAACTCGGCGACATCGTCGGCGTTGACCGGCAGCGAGTCGGTCAGGTACTTGGAGAAGATGTCCTGTGCCGATTCGGCGTCGGGCCGCTCGATCTTGATCTTCACGTCCAGGCGACCGGGCCGCAGGATCGCGGGGTCGATCATGTCCTCACGGTTGGAGGCACCGATCACGATCACGTTCTCCAGCCCCTCCACGCCGTCGATCTCCGCGAGCAGCTGCGGCACGACCGTCGTCTCGACGTCGGACGAGACGCCGGAACCACGGGTGCGGAAGATCGAATCCATCTCGTCGAAGAACACGATGACCGGGGTGCCCTCGGACGCCTTCTCCCGTGCGCGCTGGAAGATCATCCGGATGTGCCGCTCTGTCTCGCCGACGAACTTGTTGAGCAGTTCGGGGCCCTTGATGTTGAGGAAGAACGACTTCGCTTCCTTGGCGTCCTGCCCGCGGGCCTCGGCGATCTTCTTGGCCAACGAGTTGGCAACCGCCTTGGCGATCAACGTCTTTCCGCAACCGGGAGGGCCGTAGAGCAGCACACCCTTGGGCGGACGCAGGGAGTACTCGCGAAACAGATCCTTGTGCAGGAACGGCAGTTCGACGGCGTCGCGAATCTGCTCTATCTGTCGACCGAGACCACCGATGTCCTCGTATCCGACGTCCGGCACCTCTTCGAGGACCAGGTCCTCCACCTCGGCCTTGGGGACACGCTCGAAGGCGTAGCCGGCCTTGGTGTCGACGAGCAGGGAATCGCCGGGGCGGAGTTTGCGGGACGGTTCGTCCGGGTCGATGGGGCCCTCGTCGTTGACCATGTCGATCAACGGCTTGGCCAGCCACACGACTCGCTCCTCGTCGGCGTGACCGACGACGAGTGCCCTCGATCCGTCGCCCAGAAGCTCACGCAGAGTGCTGATTTCGCCGACCTGGTCGAAGGTGCAGGCCTCGACGATGGTCAACGCTTCGTTCAGTCGCACCGTCTGTCCCGGTGCAAGTAAGTCGGCCTCGATGTTGGGTGAACACGTCAGCCTCATCTTGCGTCCGGAGGTGAACACGTCGACCGTGCCGTCGTCGAAGACGCTCAGCAGAACGCCGTAGCCGCTCGGTGGTTGGCCGAGGCGGTCCACTTCCTCGCGGAGTGCGATGAGCTGTTGCCTGGCCTCTTTCAGGGTGTCCATCAACTTGGCGTTGCGGAGCGCCAGCGAATCGACGCGACCTTCGAGTTCGCGTACCTGCTCGGGGGACTCCCCCAGTTGACGGCGCAGTGAAGCAGCTTCGGCTCGCACGGCGTCCAGTTCGGCTCTGGCCGCGGCCACATCCGGATTGTCTGTTGAGCTCATGAGCGACTCCTCCCAGTGACGATCTATCAACGCTACCGGCACCGGCCCGAATGTGCGGACCGACACCACGATCGGGACGGAGAAGCAGTGTGTCTCGACCGCACCCGAGCGTCGGTCGAGTTCATGTTAGCCTCACCTGACAAAACAGCGGACCGACCACGGAATCAGGGGCTTCACCAGTGAAGATGCGCAATTTCTCGGTAGGTGTCGCGCTCGCGGCAGCGGTGATTTCGGTAGCCGGATGCAGCTCGGCCGACGAATCCGATCAAACCGATCACAATTCGACGTCAGTCGCCGAGGGCAACGCCCCGGCAACCGATACACCCGCCGTCGCGCCCCCGACATCCGATGAACTCGAGGCATCTCTGCTGCAACTGGTGGCCCCGAACGTCGACGCAGCGACGAAGGCGGCCTCGATCGAGAACGGGCAGGCACGCCTGACCAACCTCGACACGATGACCGCGGCTCTGGCGAACTACGGGGCGATCACGTTCGAGGTTGCCGAACCGACGGTCGAGGGCGAGACATCCACCGCCGACGTCGCGATCGCCACTCCTCGGGGAACGGCAGCTCCGTCCCCTCAGACCTGGGTGCTGATCGACGGCGAGTGGAAGCTTTCCGATGCCAGCACCTGCCAGATTCTCGCGATGGGACAGGCTCCCTGCGCCTAGACCGAAAGGTCAGCCCTTGCCGGATCGACGTTGCGGCTTGGGCGTGACGGTGCCCTCGGCGAGGCGTCGGACACTGACGAGGAATGCCGTGTGTCCCTGCATCCGATGCTCGGGACGAACTGCCAGTCCGACGACGTGCCACCCGCGCACCATCGACTCCCACGAACGGGGTTCGGTCCAGCATTCCTGCGCGCGAAGGGCTTCGACGACCTTGGACAACTGCGTCACCGTAGCGACATAGACCAGCAGCACGCCGCCGGGAACGAGAGCCTTCGATACCGCAGGCAGAGCGTCCCAGGGTGCCAACATGTCGAGGACAACCCGGTCGACCTGCTCACCGGGACGATCGACACCGAACCGATCCACGTCGGCCACCGTCAGGTGCCAGTTGGACGGCCGCTCTCCGAAGAACGTCTCGACGTTCTTGATCGCGTAGTCGGCGTGGTCCTGGCGGATCTCGTAGGACATGACCGTTCCTGCGGTACCGACGGCACGCAGCAGCGAGCACGTCAGAGCGCCCGATCCGGCACCGGCCTCGAGTACGCGCGCCCCGGGGAACATGTCGCCCTCGTGCACGATCTGGGCTGCGTCCTTGGGGTAGATGACCTGAGCGCCACGCGGCATCGACAGTACGTAGTCGGTCAGCAGCGGCCGAAGCGCGAGGTAGGGGGTGCCGTTGACGGACGTGACGACGCTGCCCTCGTCGGCACCGAGCAGTTTGTCGTGGGTGATTCCGCCCCGGTGGGTGTGGAACTCCTTGCCCGCCTCGAGCACCACCGTGTAGTGGCGGCCCTTCCCGTCGGTGAGCTGGACTCGATCCCCTACGCGGAACGGTCCGCTGCGGGCGGGTCCGGTCGGTACCGGCTCGGCCGGTATGCCGTCGTCGGTCGTCAGAGCTTCGTCCAGTTCGATCTCGTCGACGGTCGCGGTGACCACCTCGTCCGCATTGGGGACGTCCGCGCTGGGAACCGGGGCGTCGACGATCGCGTCGACCTCGGGCCCGTCGGTCGTCGACGCGGACGCGGAATCACCGAAGGACACAGCATCACCGGACGGCACAGCGGAACCTGCTTTCGTTGCTCTGTTCGACGCCCGACCTGTTCGGTCCGACACCTGGGACGACTCGACGTGCCAGACTACGGCCTTGACCGAAGATGTCGGACCAACGGCATAGGGTCGCAGTCGTGAGTATTTCCGTGTCGACGCCCATCGACTTGCCGCTAGTCGATCCCGGCGACAGTGCGCACCAGTCGCCGTCGATGTCCGGCTCCCGCAGTACACCGGCGTTGTCGCCCTCGCGCGCAGGTGATTTCAAGCAGTGCCCGCTCCTCTATCGCCTTCGAGCCGTCGACCGAATTCCCGAGGCCTCCACCGAAGCTCAGGTGAAGGGAACTGTGGTGCATGCCGCATTGGAGGCCCTGTACGCGTTGCCCGCACAGGATCGTGTGCCGACCACTGCACGAGAGCTTGTCGACCCGGCGTGGGAGCGAGTGGTCGCGCGGTCGCCCGATATCGAGACTCTGGTTCCGGTGGACGAAAGGCCGGCGTTTCTCGACCGGGCTCGCGCGCTGGTCGCCGGCTATTACGAACTGGAAGACCCCACCCGGTTCGAGCCCGAATCCTGCGAACAGCGAGTGGAGGTGGTGCTGGACGACGGTACGCCGCTGCGCGGGTTCATCGATCGGATCGACGTTGCTCCGAACGGGATGATCCGTGTCGTCGACTACAAGACGGGCCGGGCGCCGCGGGAGTTCACCGAGTCCAAGGCGCTGTTCCAGATGAAGTTCTATGCCCTGATGATCATGCGGATGCGTGGAGTCGTTCCGGCGCAACTGAAGTTGATGTATCTCTCCGACAAACAGGAGCTGACCTACACCCCCGACGAGGGCGAACTGCGCAGGTTCGAGCGCATGCTCTCGGCGATCTGGAAAGCGATTCTGGCCGCAGGCGAGACCGGCGATTTCCGCGCCAAACGGGGTGCGTTGTGCAAGTGGTGCGATCACCAGGCGCTGTGTCCGGAGTTCGGTGGTACTCCCCCGCCGTATCCGGGGTGGCCCCGGGCCGCTGCCGAACCGGTGGGAGCCGAGCTGTGACGGTTCCGAACGCCTTCTTCGTTCCCGCCGGTGTCGGCAGTAAGGGCCACGAGAGGGTCACCGCGACCGAGCACACCGTCAGCCTGTGGGCACCGACGATGCAGCACGGGGCTCCGCCGTCTGCGCTGTTGGTCCGTGCGCTCGAACGAGTGGACGCCAGGGAGGACACTCGTATCAGTCGCGTGGCCGTCGACATCCTCGGGCCGGTTCCGGTCGGGGACATCGAGATCCGAGCGTGGACAGAGCGTCCCGGCACCAATATCGAGCTCGTCGTGGCGGAACTCTGGGCGGACGGCACCTCGGGAACTGCGCGGGCGGTGGCCCGCGGCAGCGCATGGCGTATGCGCACCACGCCGACCGACGACGTTGCGCACTCGGGCGATCCGGTGATGCGACCGGTGAGCGACGGTGTCGACTACACGTTCGGTGGCACCTGGTCGTCGGGTTATCTCGACGCCGTCGAGTTCAAGATCCTCACCGGGCTCGGTGCCGATGGGCCGGGCGAGATCTGGGCCAGGCCCATACCTGCTCTCGTGCAGGGTGAATCGATGACATCCCTGGAAAGACTCTTCTCGATTGCGGACATCGCGAACGGAATCGGAGCGAAACTCCCGATCGACGAATGGACGTTCTTGAACACCGACCTGACCGTGCACGTGTTCCGAGTGCCGCAGGGTGACTGGATCGGGGTGTCGGCCGAGACCTCCACCGGGCCGGACGGCATCGCCATGTGTGCGGGCACGCTCAGCGACGAACTGGGACCGGTCGGTCGCATCGCTCAGACGGTGTTGGTTCGGCGTCGGAGCTGACTGTCCAGTCCGGTCAAGACGTACGCGCTGTGACGACGGTGCCCTGGGCGACTGCGACGACGCGTTCCTTCTCACCGTCGATCGAATGAACGGTGCAGTGGCAGACGGCCTGGCTGCGTGTGACTGACACGGCGTGTGCGCGGGCGATCAGGTACTCGCCCTTTGCCGGCCTCGCGAAATCGACGGTGCACTGCGATGTCACCGCGTCCCCGCCGAGTGCGACTCCACCGGCGAAGGTCACGGCGTTGTCGGCGAGATAGCTGATGACGCCGCCGTGCACGAAACCGTGTTGCTGCTGCAACTCGGGCCTGTTTCGGAGCCGAACTTCGACGTGACCTCCGGCCGTCGAGATCAGTTCGGCACCGAGCAACCGGGTGAACGGCTGCGCGTCGAACACGGCCCGCGCCAGACGGGCGAGATTCTGTTCGGAAGTATCGGATGTCATGCGCCCCCCCAGACGGCCGGACCGGATTCAGAACGCCCGGCAGGACCTGATGTCGGAGGCGAGGATCGCCTTGGCGCCCAACTCGGCGAGCTGATCCATGACGTTGTTGTGCACCTTGCGAGAAACCATGGCGCGCACGGCAACCCAATTGTCGTCGACCATCGGGGCGAGGGTCGGTGATTCGATTCCAGGGGTGATCTTCACGGCCTCGTCGAGGATCGACTTGGGGCAGTCGTAATCGAGCATCAGGTACTGCTGTGCGAAGACGACGCCCTGCACGCGGGCGATGAGTTGCTTGCGTGCGGAGTCGGTGCCCGGTGTGCCTGCTCGTTCGATCAACACACCCTCCGAATCGCAGAGGGATTCGCCGAAGGCCACGAGGTTGTTCTGACGCAGCGAGCGTCCCGACTCCACGACGTCGGCGATCGCGTCGGCGACCCCGAGTTGGATGGAGATCTCGACTGCTCCGTCGAGGCGAATGACCGTTGCCTCGAGTCCTCTGGCGGCCAGATCCTTGCGCACCAGGTTGGGATAGGACGTGGCGATGCGCAGTCCGCCCAGGTCCTCGGGTGCCCACTGCTTGCCCGCGGGTGCGGCGTAGCGGAAGGTCGATCGACCGAATCCGAGTGCCAGCCGTTCCTCGACCGCGGCACCCGAATCGAGAGCCAGGTCGCGTCCGGTGATGCCCAGATCCAATTGACCGGATCCGACGTAGATCGCGATGTCCTTGGGACGCAGAAAGAAGAACTCGACGCCGTTCGCCGGGTCGAGAACCGTCAGGTCCTTGGAATCGCTTCGGCGTCGGTAGCCGGCTTCACTGAGAATTTCGGCGGCGGATTCGGAGAGAGCGCCCTTGTTGGGTACGGCTACGCGCAGCATGGAGTCTTCCTTGTTCGACGAGTTCGTGAGCGGCATGCGGATCGAACTCACAGATGCTTGTAGACGTCCTCGAGTTCGAGACCTCTGCCCACCATCATCACCTGTACCCAGTAGAGGAGCTGTGAGATCTCCTCGGCGAGCGCCTCGTCGCTCTCGTGCTCGGCAGCGATCCACACTTCACCGGCTTCTTCGAGGACCTTCTTGCCCTGGAAATGAACTCCCGCGTCCAACGCTGCGACGGTGCCCGAACCCTCGGGACGGGTCTTCGAGCGGTCGGTGAGCTCGGCGAACAGCGAATCGAAAGTCTTCACGGCTGGTTATTCTTTCACGTCGTCGCTCGGGTACACGAATACGGTCGAGATCAGGGTGTTCGGCCTGACCAAGCCCGCCGGACGTCGTCGGCAGTCAGGCCGAGCAGACCGTCACGGATGGTGTAGCCCGGAGCTTGTGCCACCGCGATCTCCGAGGGAACGACCAGTACCGGACAGCCCGCCGTGTGGGCAGAGAGCGATCCGGTGGGCGAATCCTCGACCGCAAGGCACGACGCGGTGTCGAGTCCGAGCAACGCAGCACCGCGTAGGTACGGAGCCGGGTGCGGTTTGCCTGCCTCGACCTCGTCGCCGGTGACCGTGATGTCGAAGTACTCGCGCCCCAGGGTGTCCAGAGCCCGCTCGACCAGACCCCGCTCGGTGTTGGTGACCAGCCCGGTGGACAGGCCCATCTCGCGCACGAGCGCAAGAGCGTCCTTGGCACCGGGCCGCCACGGAATCCCCTCGGCGAACAGGTCTCCGACGCGGGCCGTCAGCCATTCGCGCCCCTCGGACAGATGCTCGTCGGTGACCGCGACGGAGGCGTTGGCCAGCACCTTGCTCAGTGCGTCCCGCATGGAGTTGCCGAGGGTGCTCTCGCGCACCTCGGTACTGAGTTCCGTTCCCAGCGTGCGGGAGTACTCACCGATGGCGACGTCCCAGATCTTCTCCGAGTCGAGCAGTGTGCCGTCCATGTCCCACAGGACACCGTGCAGGTGGGTGCTAGACATTGAAGTACTTGGCCTCCGGGTGATGAAGTACGAACGCATCGGTCGACTGTTCGGGGTGTAGCTGCAGTTCCTCGGAGAGCTTCACGCCGATTCGCTCGGGCTCGAGGAGCGCGGCGAGCTTGATGCGGTCCTCGAGATCGGGGCATGCTCCGTATCCGAACGAGTAACGCGCACCGCGGTATTCGAGTTTGAAGAAGCCCTCGGCCTCGGTGGGATCCTCCGAGGCAACGGACTTTCCGTCGGACAGCTTCAATTCCTCGCGCACCCGGCGATGCCAGTACTCGGCCAAGGCTTCGGTGAGCTGGACGCCGATTCCGTGAACCTCGAGGTAGTCGCGGTACGAGTCGGCGGCGAACAGTTCGTTCGCGAAGTCGGCAATGGGCTGGCCCATCGTCACCAGGTTCATCGGCAGAACATCGACCTTGCCCGATTCCCGTGCAGCCGAACGCGATCGAACGAAGTCTGCAACACAGAGGAATCGATCACGGTGCTGCCGCGGGAACGTGAATCGGAACCGTTCGGGCGCATCGGGTTCCGGTTCGGTGAGCACCACGACGTCGTCGCCCTCGGACACCGCCGGGAAGTACCCGTACACCAACGCCGCGTGCGCGAGGATGCCGTCGGTGCTCAACCGATCCAACCAATACCGCAGGCGCGGTTTGCCTTCCGATTCCACCAGATCCTCGTACGTGGCACCTTCACCCTTCCGGGCGCCACGCAGACCCCACTGCCCCAGGAACAGAGCCCGCTCGTCGAGCAGCCCCGAGTACTCCGACAGTGACACGCCCTTGACGATGCGCGTGCCCCAGAAGGGTGGCACCGGGATGTCGATGTCGGCAGCGACATCGGATCGCTCGGGCACGACCACCGGCGCTTCGGCGGCCTTGCGCTTCTCGGCGATGCGCTTGGAGCGCTCGTGGCGTTCCTTGCGTTCGGCCGTCTTGGCCTTCGCGGCGAGTGCCTCGGGGCTGTCCGGAGCCGGTCCACCGCCACGCTTGGTGGTCATGATGGTGTCCATCAACCGAAGGCCCTCGAATGCGTCACGCGCATAGTGCACGTCGCCCTCGTAGACGTCCTGCAGATCGTTCTCGACATACGACCGCGTCAGCGCCGCTCCGCCCAGCAGAACCGGGAATTGCTCGGCGACACCACGCGAGTTGAGTTCGATCAGGTTGTCCTTCATGACCACCGTGGATTTCACCAACAGCCCGGACATGCCGATCACATCGGCGCGCTTGTCGATCGCAGCTTCCAGAATGGTCGAAATCGGTTGCTTGATACCGAGATTGACCACCTCGTAGCCGTTGTTGCTCAGAATGATGTCGACGAGATTCTTGCCGATGTCGTGCACATCGCCCTTGACGGTACCGAGCACGATGCGGCCCTTGCCGTCGTCGTCGGTCGCCTCCATGTGCGGCTCGAGGTACGCCACAGCAGCTTTCATCACCTCGGCGGAGGCGAGCACGAACGGCAGCTGCATCTGGCCGGAGCCGAACAGCTCGCCCACGGTCTTCATACCCGAGAGCAAGGTCTCGTTGATGATCTCGAGCGGCGGCTTCTCGGTCATCGCGGTGTCGAGATCGGCGTCGAGGCCGTTGCGTTCACCGTCGACGATGCGCCGTTCGAGTCGCTCGAACAGCGGCAATCGGCCGAGTTCTTCGGCGCGGGATTCGCGAGCGGAGGCCGCGGAGACGCCCTCGAAGAGCTGCATGAGCTTCTGCAGCGGGTCGTAGCCCTCGCTGCGGCGGTCGTACACCAGGTCGAGGGCAGTCTCGCGCTGCTCGTCGGGAATCTTGTTCATCGGCAGGATCTTCGACGCGTGCACGATGGCGGTGTCGAGACCGGCCTGCGTGCACTCGTGCAGGAACACCGAGTTCAGTACCTGGCGTGCAGCGGGATTGAGGCCGAACGAGATGTTCGACAGCCCGAGGGTGGTGTGCACCTTCGGGTACTTCTCCTTGAGCTGCCGGATCGCCTCGATGGTCTCGATGCCGTCGCGTCGCACCTCTTCCTGGCCGGTCGAGATCGGGAAGGTGAGGGTGTCGACGATGATGTCCTCGTGGCGCAGGCCCCAGTTCTCGGTGATGTCGGTGATCAACCGGTCTGCGACACGCACCTTCCACTCGGCCGTACGTGCCTGTCCCTCTTCGTCGATGGTCAGAGCAACGACAGCGGCGCCGTGCTCCTTGACCAGACGCATGATCTTCTGGAACCGCGAGTCGGGCCCGTCGCCGTCCTCGTAGTTGACCGAGTTGACCGCGCTACGGCCACCGAGGTGTTCCAACCCTGCTTCGAGAACGGCGGGTTCGGTGGAGTCGAGCATGATCGGCAGGGTCGACGCGGTCGCCAGGCGGCTGGCCAGTGCCGCCATGTCTGCGGCACCGTCGCGGCCGACGTAGTCGACGTTGAGATCGAGCATGTGCGCACCGTCGCGCGTCTGATCCTTGGCGATGTCGAGGCACTTCTCGTAGTCCTCGGCGAGCATCGCGTCGCGAAATGCCTTGGATCCGTTGGAGTTGGTGCGCTCACCGATCATCAGGATGCTGGCATCCTGCTCGAACGGAACGGCGGTGTAGAGCGAGGAGACGCCCGGCTCGGGAGCCGGCCGACGTTCGAGTTTCGTTGCCCCGTGGACCATGTCGGCAACCTGGCGGATGTGCTCGGGCGTGGTACCGCAGCAACCGCCGACCAGAGCCAGCCCGTACTCGTTGACGAAACCGCTCAGAGCCTCGGCCAGTTCGGGGGCAGTCAGTGGGTACTCGGCACCTTTCGCGCCCAGGGTCGGCAGGCCGGCGTTGGGCATGACCGACACGGGAAGGCGTGAATGCTTGGACAGATGGCGCAGGTGCTCGCTCATCTCGGCCGGGCCGGTCGCACAGTTGAGCCCGATCATGTCGATGCCGAGGGGTTCGAGTGCGGTCAGTGCGGCACCGATCTCGCTACCGACGAGCATCGCGCCCGTCGTCTCGACCGTGACGTGGGTGATGATCGGGATGCGCACACCGAGCTTGTCCATCGCATGCTGACTGCCGATGATCGCGGCCTTGACCTGCAGCAGATCCTGGCAGGTCTCGACCAGGATGGCGTCGGCACCGCCGTCGATCATGCCGAGGGCGGCTTCGGTGTATGCGTCGCGCAGCCGGGCGAACGGGGCGTGTCCGAGAGTGGGGAGCTTGGTGCCCGGGCCCATCGAGCCCAGCACGTAGCGGCCCATTCCATCGCGGCCGGGGCCCATCTCGTCGGCGGTCTCGCGCGCGAGCCGGGTGCCCTTCTCCGCAAGTTCACGGATGCGGTCCTCGATGTCGTAATCGGCGAGGTTGGGCAGATTGCAACCGAAGGTGTTGGTCTCGACGGCGTCCGCACCGGCCGCGAAGTACTCGCGGTGGATCTCCCGCAGGACATCCGGCCGGGTGTCGTTGAGGATTTCGTTGCATCCTTCGAGACCGAGAAAGTCGTCGAGAGTCAGCTCGGCGTCCTGGAGCATCGTGCCCATCGCGCCGTCGCCGATGACAACGCGACGTGAAATCGCATCGAGCAGACTGGGCTTGTGTTCAGCGGGCATCACTACAGAGTAGTGGGCACCGAAGTTACGTCGGGTCGTAGGCTGTCGTGGTGAGTCCCCGAAACCTCGATGGCCAGTCCCCGATCGACGACGGTACCGAAAATAAGGACATTTCAGGTTCCGGATCGGATGTGCCTCTCGATGCTGCATTGATCGAGGCAGTCCACGACGCTGTGGCCAACGCCACAGACCTCGACGATCTCGATGATCTCGACGATGACATTCCCGAGCTGCGCTCCCCGATCCTGGTGGCTGCCTTCGAGGGCTGGAACGACGCAGGCGATGCGGCCAGCGGCGCGATAGAACATCTGGAGCTGATCTGGGACGCCAGCCCGCTGGCCGAATTGGATTCCGAGGACTACTACGACTACCAGGTCAACCGCCCTACGGTGCGCCAGGTGGACGGTGTCACCCGCGAGATCGAGTGGCCGTCGACGCGGCTGTCGGTGTGTTCGCCTCCCGGCAGCTCACGCGATGTGGTGTTGCTGCGCGGCATCGAGCCGAACATGCGCTGGCGCAGTTTCTGCGACGACCTCCTCGAATTCGTCGAACAGCTCGGCGTCGAGACCGTGGTGATCCTGGGAGCGCTGCTGGCCGACACCCCGCACACCAGGCCCGTTCCGGTGACCGGCACGGCCTACAGCACCGAGTCGGCCGAACAGTTCAACCTCGAACAGACCCGGTACGAGGGACCGACCGGAATCACCGGTGTACTGCAGGACGAGTGCGTCAAGGCCGGGGTGCCCGCGGTCTCCTTCTGGGCCGCTGTTCCCCACTACGTCTCTCAGCCGCCCAACCCCAAGGCCACCGTGGCGCTGCTGCAGCGGGTCGAGGACGTGCTCGACATCGAGGTACCGCTCGGCGAACTGCCCACCCAGGCCGAGGAATGGGAAGAGGCGGTGACCGAGATGACGAAGGAAGACGAGGAGATCAGCGAATACGTCCGCAGCCTCGAGGAGCGCGGCGACGCCGAGGTGGACATGTCCGATGCGATCGCCAAGATCGACGGTGACGCCATCGCGGCCGAGTTCGAGAAGTACCTGCGGCGACGTGGTCCGGGCAACTTCGGGCTCTGACCGACCGCACACAAGGAAGCGGGAGCCGGTGAGGTCTTTCTGATCCCGACGTAACGTCACCGCAGCGGTGACGTCACCCCGACCCCGCAACCTCGTGTGTATGGCCAGCACACCGCGATTCCTGCAAGGCATTTTCTCCTTCACCGGGCACGGTCTGGACAAGCCCGAGTTGATCGATCCCAGCCTGAGCTTCGTTGTACCCGAGGGTGCGACTGCTCAGCCGCTGTACTTTCGCGGCGGAAACTCGAGCGACGAGCTGGTGGTCGTGACATTGCTGCGCGACGGCAGCCCGATGCGCATGTTCCCGATGGGTGCCAAGAGTGGAGTGAACATTCCGCTGCGGGTGGTCGAGGACGTGGATCCGGACACGGTGCTCGAACTGGTGATTGCCGCCCCTGCCGGAACCAGCGGAGAGGTCGTCGTCGATTTCGGTCTGGTGCTGATCTGATGACCGCGGCCAAGCAGCGACTGCTTGTGGTCGGTAACGGAATGGCCGGTGCCAGGGCCGTCGAGGAGATCATCAAACGCGACGGCAGTTCGCTGTTCGAGATCACCATGATCGGCGACGAGCCGTACGGCAACTACAACCGAATCATGCTCTCGCACGTGTTGTCGGGCGAGGCCACCGTCGACGACGAGGATCTGATCCTCAATCCCATGAGCTGGTACAGCGAGAACGGCGTCACACTGCACGCCGGGGACCGCGCGGTCTCGCTCGACCGGTTCTCCAAGACCGTCGTCTGCGAAAGCGGTCGGTCCGTCGACTACGACGTGCTGATCATCGCCACCGGCAGCAACACGTTCTTCCCCAACATGGACGGTCTGCGCGAGTCCGACGGCAGGCTGGCGCGCGGCGTGTTCGGCTTCCGCACCATCGCCGACACCAATGGGATGCTGCAGATGGCGCAGTCGCGTGACGACGTCTCGGCGGTCGTCATCGGTGGCGGACTCCTCGGCCTCGAAGCCGCGTACGGCTTGCGCACGCAGGGCCTGGAAGTGAACGTGGTGCACTCCCCCGGCCACCTGATGAATCAGCAGCTCGACGAGCGCGGCGGACGCGTGCTGCGCAACAAGATCGAGTCACTCGGCGTCGGCGTACACACCTCCAAGCGGACCACCTCGGTGGTGCGCTCCGAGGACGGCGTCGTCACCGGCGTTGGGTTCAACGACGGCACCTCGCTCGACGCGGACATGGTCGTGGTCACCGCGGGCATTCGTCCCAGTGTCGATTTCGCTCGCGCGGGCGGGCTGGTGATCGAACGCGGAATCGTCGTCGACGACCAATTGCGTTGCGAGGACGAGGGTTCCATCTATGCCGTCGGTGAATGCTGCCAGCATCGCGGCGAGGTCTACGGCCTGGTCGCGCCGCTATGGGAGCAGGCCGTCGTGCTGGCCGACGTGCTCACCGGAGCCGATCCCACTGCGGCGTACCACGGTTCGCGGCTGACCACCAAGCTCAAGGTCGCCGGTGTGGACGTCGCCTCGATGGGGATCACCGCGCCCGAACGCGACGACGACGAGTTCGTCCAGTTCTACGAGCCGCGTAGTGGCACGTACAAGTCGGTGATCGTGCGCAATAACAAACTCGTCGGTGCCACCCTGCTGGGCGACATCTCCAAGGCCAACTTCCTGACTCAGGCATTCGACGAGAAAGTGCCGTTGCCCGAGGAGCGCATCAGCATGCTCTTCGACATGGGAACTCCCTCTGCGGCAACAGGAGCCGCCGAGCTGGCCGACGACGTCCAGGTGTGCAACTGCAACGGCGTCACCAAAGGTGCCATCGTGGCCTGCGTGCACGCGGGTGCCAAGAACCTGAGCGACGTGACCGCGAAGACTCGGGCGGGCAAAGGGTGCGGATCGTGCAAGGGCCTGGTCAAGGACATCATCGCGTGCGCAGCAGGTGGAGCCGTCGAGGCCGATCCCACGGCCGACTGGTATGTCCCCTGCATCCCCATGACCAAGCCGGAACTGATCGACGCCATTCGAGCGCAGGATCTGCGGGCGGTGTCTGCGGTGTTCGCGGCGCTGGCGACCGGCGGAGCGGAGGATGCCGCCGCCAAGATGCCGTTGGCATCGTTGCTGCGGACGGTGTGGGGCCCGGACTGGGTGGACGAGCGCGGCGCGCTGTTCATCAACGACCGGGTCCACGCCAACATCCAGCGAGACGGCACGTTCTCGGTTGTGCCGCAGATGAAGGGTGGCGTCACCACCCCGGATCAGTTGCGCAAGATCGCCGACGTCGCAGACAAGTACCACGTACCCCTGGTCAAGGTCACCGGCGGACAACGTATCGACCTTCTGGGCATCAAGAAGGAAGACCTGCCGAAGGTGTGGGGTGATCTGGACATGCCGTCGGGCTTCGCCTACGGCAAGAGCATGCGCACGGTGAAGACCTGCGTCGGCAGCGACTTCTGTCGCTTCGGCCTCGGTGACTCGACGGCTCTGGGCATCGCCCTCGAAGAGCGGTTCCAGGGCCTGGAGACTCCGGCGAAGTTGAAGCTCGCGGTCGCGGGCTGCCCGCGCAACTGCTCCGAGGCACTGTGCAAGGACTTCGGCGTCGTCTCGGTGGGCGAAGGCAAATGGGAGATCTACGTCGGCGGGGCGGCAGGCGCACACATCCGCAAGGGCGATCTACTGGCCACCGTGACGGGGGCCGAGGAGGTTCTGACCGTGGCAGGCAGGTTCATTCAGCACTACCGCGAGAACGCTCAGTGGCTCGAGCGAACGTACGCATGGGTTCCGCGTGTCGGCCTGGAAGAACTGCAGAGCGTACTGATCGACGATCGTGACGCCATCGTCGCCGGACTCGACGAGCGAATGCAGGCATCGGTGGACGGATACATCGACCCCTGGCAGGACCGCGCGGCACCGAAGTCACCCGCCCAGTTCACCCCGTCCTTGCCCCTGCTTCCGCTCCCTCAGGTGCCGGTCCGATGAGCGTGCCGGTCGGGGCCGTGGAGGATCTGACACCCGGCGAGGGACGGGCCTACGTGGTGGACGGCAAGCAGGTTGCGGTGTTTCTGCTCAGCGACGGCTCGGTGCGGGCGATGGACGCCGTGTGCCCGCACAAGGGCGGGCCCCTGGCAGACGGTCAGATCGACGGATCCATCGTCGTCTGCCCGCTGCATCAGTACACGTTCTCGCTCGACGACGGCACCTGCCCCAGCGGCATCGACTCGGTGCGCACCTACCCCGCCGCCGTGGTGGACGGAAAAGTGACCGTGGAGATCTGACACCTTCGCGGTGGCTCAGCTGTGTCGATTGCCGATATTCACCAAGTGAGTCACAATGTGAAACATGGATGTGAAACGTTTGCCTGTGACGCTCGACAGCGATGACCAAGCCGAGGTGGCCGTGTTCTCCGACCCGAATCGCGCCGAGTCCGTCATCCTCCGTGCGTGGGCGAAACAGAATCACATTGCGGTCCGCGACAATTCCGAGTCTGGAATCGTCCGTGCATTGCTACGCGCCGGTGCGGAGTCACTTCGAGAGAAGGCGCTCGAGGCGGGCTACGCAGAGCTCGCCAAAGATCAGGCCGACGGGCTCGACGAGCAACGCGCGCGGCGAAACCGCTACGTCGAGCAGGTCGACCGGGCCTACGGCGAATGACGGCCGCAGTTCGCGGGCAAATCTACTGGTGCGACCTGGGGCACGGTGAAATGCCGTGGGTCGTGGTCTCCAACAACGTCCGCAACCGCAACCTGAACACTGTACTTGCGGCGCGGGTGACCACAACGCCGAAACATGGCATCCCGACAGCCGTCAATCTCGGGAGTTCGGACCCACTCGTCGGATCGATTCTCGCCGATGACCTCGTCCAGCTTTTCGACGACGAGATCGCCGCGAGCAGGCCTGCCGGTGTGCTCTCCCCTGCCACTGTGCTCGAACTGAACAAGGCGCTTGCGGTCGCCCTCGGGCTTCCCTGAACGACGAGACAGTACGAGCACGGTTGAACGACTGAGGCACCTACCCCCTACCCTGTTCCAGTGAGCGAATCAGGCGAGGACGCGCGGCAGGGAGTCGTGAACGCGTTCGTGGAGGAAGATCGTCTCGGTCTCTTCTCGTTCGCCGTCGCCGAGAAGCGATCCGAATACCTGGCCGTTCTCCGGGCATTCGACACCGCACGAGCCAACTACGTCGTTCTGCTGCACTCCGGAGACGTAGCCGACCTCATCGCACGCAGCCCAGGTCGGCACGACGCCCTGACCACCCTCGACATCGCACCTCTGCTCGATCAGCTCCACGCCTGGGGCCTGCTCGAACGCAGCTACGACGGCACCCGCGCCGCAACCCTCGCCGAGTACCGCAACCGTCACTTCGTCTACCAGTTCGGCCAAGCCGGCTACAAGGCCTACCGCGCGGTCGAGGACGTCCTCGGGGCCCGCCTGGACGACGCCGCGCTGTCGAGGCTGGTGCTCCCCGAGCTGTTGGCGGATATGCACGAGCTGGCCGAGGCGAACCGTCAGTCAGACGGCGATCGCATCTACCGCAAGCTCAGCCGACTAGATTCGACGCTGTCGGAAATGGCGACCCGCGCCGCCCACTTCTACCTGGTGCTCGGTGACCTCGTGCGCACCACCGAGATCACGCCGGAGTCGTTTCTGGTCCACAAGGACGCCCTGCTGACACACATGCGTGAATTCAGCTCCGATCTGACTCGCTACGCACCGAAGCTCGCCGAGGCGATAGCACTCGTCGAGAGCACCGGGATCGCGGAACTCGTCGAGCGAGCCGCGATCAGCGACGAACGAGTCTTCCTCACCGTGGACGAACGCCGAGCCGACTGGACCGATCGATGGGCCGGCCTCTCGCACTGGTTCGTCTCGGCCGAGTCCGAACTCAGCGAGTCCGAGCGACTCCGTGAGGGCACGATGAGCGCGATCGCCGCCGTGCTGTCGCTGCTGCGCCGCGTCACCGAAACCCGCAAGGGCGGAGTGAGCCGCGAGAGTCAATTGCGCCACCTGGCCGGTTGGTTCGCTGCCGCACCCACCGAAGACAGCGCGCACGCCCTGTTCCATGCCGTGTTCGGCCTCGGCAGACCACGGCATCTGTCGATGGTGCATCCCGACGCCGACATCATCTCCACGTCCCGATCGTGGTGGGAGGCGCCGCCGGTCGAGATCTCGCGAACCCTGGCCGAGACCGGACGCACCCCCACCCCCGGTGTTCCGGGACGGGTGCAGCGCAACGACGGTGGCATTCGACGGCTGAGGGAGCAGCAACTCGAATCGCAGCGATCACGCAGCGCCGCAGCGCAATCGCTCGCCTCGGCCGGAATCCACGACCGCATTCTCGACGAGCAGGAAACCGAGGTGCTGTTGAGCTTGTTGAATGCTGCGTTGACCGCGCGAGTGCGCGTGAGCGGGCGCACCTCCGACTCGTCGGGATCCGACAGCGGCGTGCGCCTGACACTGAGCGACAGCGACCGTTCGACGATCGTGCGGACCAGCAGAGGCCGATTGCATCTGGACCGCCTCGCGCTCGAGGTCAGCGAGGTAGCACGCCGATGAGAGCCCGCGAGATCTCCACCCTCGCACTGGATTCCTACCAGCGGGCCGCCCGGGTCGCGCTGTCGAATCATCTGGTGACCACCACGTACCCCGATCGGATCGCGCTGCCACTGCTTCGTAGATGGGCGACCGAGTTGCGCGAGGACCTGCTCGAACTGTTCGGGTATCGCCTCGAGGTCACCGAGACCACCGCCCGACTGTTCCCGGTGATCGACGCACTGGACGACAGCCAACCCGCGCGAACGTCCACCGACCGAATCTTCGACCGCCGCAGATACGCGTACCTGGCGCTGGCGCTCGCGGCACTCGGCCGGGCGGGCAACCAGATCACTCTGTCCGAACTCGCCGATCACGTTGCGGCCGAGGCGAGTCAGGTCGACGGCGTCGAGCTGACGACCGACCGAGCAAGCGACCGAGACGCGTTCGTCGACGCGATCGGCTGGCTCGCGACCCGCGGCGCCATCGCGTTGGCCGACGGCGATGCGACCGGCTGGGCGAACAACCCATCCGCGGGCGAGGCGCTCTACGACATCGACCGTCCCGTCGTCGTCGCCATGTTCCGGCCGCCCCGCGCCGTACAGCACCTGCGATCGATTCGCGGTCTGCTGGCCGGCTCGGACGCCCCGATCGATCCCGAGGACTCCGAGCTCGGGACCCACACCGACTCCGGGCGTGAGGCCGACCCGAAGGAAACGCTGCGTGCGGTACGCCGAGCGTTGGTCGAGCAACCGGTCGTCTACCTCGACGATCTCGACCCGGACGGCCGCACCGCGCTGGCTGCGTCGCGCACCGTTGCCGACGTCGAGTTGCTCACCGGCCTCGTTGCCGAGCGTCGCGCCGAGGGAGTCGCCCTCATCGACACCTCGGGTCGGCTCTCGGACTACCGATTCCCCAGCACCGGAACCATCGCCCAGGTCGCATTGCTGATTGCGGGCGAAATCTCGGACCGGGTGATCGATCCGGATGCACCCGCGCTGGCGACCTACCCCCTTCCCGACGGTGACGCCCTGGTAGAGCAGTTGGACAGCGCCATTCCCGACGGCGGGATCTTCGGCGATCTCGCCGAATTCGGGTTCGGTTCCGATGCAACGGCATTCGGCGATGCGGATGAGAACAAGCTGTATCCGTTGATCGAGGACAGTTGGCTGACAACGGTCGTCGACGAGCTCGTCGAACGCTTCGGCCGCACCTTCGCAGCTCAGTGGCAGACCGATCGGGACGGACTGCGAGTGCGGGCGATCGCGCTGTTGCACCGACTTCGACTGATACACAGCGTGTCCGGCGGTGTACTGGTGCTGCCAGTGATCGCACGCTACCGCGACGTGATGGTCAGCGTGCGTGATCGGACCCCGCAGGACTCACTGTTCGGCACCGAACAAGCCCCCAGCACCGAACAAGCCCCCAGCACCGCACAGCCCGCCAGTTACGAATCGTCCGAAGTAGAGGCTTGAGTAGATGACCGCACACTCGACACGCTTTCGGCCGACGCGAGCAGGGATCGTCAACCTGTGGGACTACCGCGATCAGGAGTTCTCCTTCGCCGACGGTCGCCTGGTACTGCGTGGTCCCAACGGATCCGGCAAGACCAAGGCACTGGAAGTGCTGTTTCCCTTCGTCCTGGACGGCCGCATCGAACCCCGCCGACTCAATCCCTTTGCCGGAGAAGAGCGGACGATGAAATCCAACCTGCTCTACCGAGGGCAGGAAAGCGCGCATTCGTACGTGTGGATGGAGTTCGGCCGCGGTTCACGCGAGGACCCCGAATCGGTGACGGTCGGAATCGGAATGCGTGCGAGCCGCCACAACGACAAGGTGACCCGCTGGTACTTCGTGGCCGACGGCCGAGTGGGCGTGGACTTCTCGTTGTTGGGTTCCGACGACCGGCCGTTGACGAAGAAGCAGCTCGGTGAGCAGCTGGGTACCGACGCGTTGACCGATCGCCCGGTGGACTATCGCGCCGCGATCGATGCCCGCATGTTCGGGCTGGGCGCGCAGCGCTACGACCAGCTGATCAATCTCATTCTGACGCTTCGTCGCCCGCAATTGGCCAAGAACCTCGACCCCAAGGGGCTCTCGCAGGCGTTGACCGACGGTCTGCGTCCGTTGGACGAGCAGCTGGTACTCGAGGCAGCGCGCTCCTTCAGCGACATGGAAGAAGTAGGCCGGGCACTCGAAGGACTGGCGCAGGCCGATCACGCCGCCAAGAACTTCGTCTCGGTGTACTCCAAATACCTTCGGGTGCAGACCCGTTCGGATGTCGAGCAGGTCTCGCGCCGACTGGAGGCGGTGACTCACGCGACCACGGCGCACTTTGCCGCTGCCGCCCTGAAGGACCGGCGGCTGCTGGAACGAGCGGCTGCGGAAACTCGATTCGACGAGGCCGAACGCGACCTGGATCAGGCCGTGGCAGACCGCGAGACCCTGCAGCGCTCGAGCGCATACGAGGGCAAGCAGCAACTGGACGATCTGGCCGAGTCCGCTGCGAAGCTGGAGATCTCGACCGCCCAGCAGGCCGACCGCGCACGCAAGGCGCAGGCCGAACTGGAACAGCGCACCACCGAGGCGGCTCGCGCCGACTCCGCACTCCGGGACTCCGTTGCCGGGGTGACCCGCGCCGAGGAGGAACTGCAGACTGCGGCCGAGGACGCGGGCATCGTCTGGACGCCACTGCCCGGAACAGCCCGCAGCGATCAGATCAGCACCGCTCTGCGTGGCCATGCCGAGGAGCGCGACGGCGACGTGCGGGCGGTTCGCGAGGCGCTGGGAACCGTCGAGAAGGCGTCGACGGAACGCGCTCGTGCGGAGAAGGCCGCATCGAAGGCTCGCGAGATGCTCGAGGCAGCGTCGGCTGCGGTCACCGAGGCCGAGGCGACCGTGGACCTGGAGAAGGCGCAGTTCGCCTCGGGACTGCGGGCCTGGTGGTCTGCCAATTCGGCGCTCTACTCCTCTGCGGGCATCACTTCCGCAGCGTTCGAGGCCCTCGACGCGGCGTTGGCGAGCATCGGCGACGACGACGCTCCGAGCCTGGAATCGGTGCTGGCCGACCGGACCGCAGACGCGGTCGACGGGCTTCGTGGCCGCCAGGCCCAGGCACGCGTCGACGTATCGACCCGCACGGCCGAGCTGAACGCGCTGCGTGACGAGCTGTCCCTGGTGCGCGCCGAACACGATGACGCGCCGCCGCCGTTCGCGGCACGAACCGACTCTCGCGTCGAACTCTCGGGTGCGCCTCTGTGGCAGCTGGTTCGGTTTGCCGACTCGGTCTCCCCTGCCGACGCGGCGGGGATCGAATCCGCACTGCAGGCGGCAAACCTGCTCGACGGCTGGATTCACCCGGTCGCGGACTTCCCCGTCGACTCGAGTTCGGAGCAGTATCTGTCACCGCTACCGGAGGCCTCGAGGCCGACCGGGACCACCTTGGCGTCCGTCCTCCAACCCGAGCCCGGTACCGCCGTATCCGAATCGCGCATCCTCGACGTGCTGAACTCGGTTGCACTGCAACAGGATCAAGGAGCAGTCTCGGGCGGTGCCGTCTCGGTAGGCGTCGACGGTCGGTACTGGCAGGGGGTGCAGCAGGGCCGCCACACCAAGACCGATGCCGAGTACATCGGCGCGACGGCCCGTGCGCGGCGACGAGAGCAACGGATCGCCGAACTCGGTGCCGCGATCGAAACCGCAACCGCCGCACTGGCGGCCGCGACGGCCGACGAGCGCTCTGCCCGCGAGTTGGTCCAGGCACTGGCCGCGGCCGCCAAGCAACTCCCCCGAGTCTCGGCCATCGTGAAAGCGCAACGCGCGGTCACCGCCGCCGCCGGGGCGCTGCGCACCTCGAAGGAGGGGTCCGCAGCGGCCGACCGTGAATTCGACCAGGCGATTGCAGACCTGTCCGCGAAAGAGAAACAGCTGCGCACCGCCGCCGTGGCTCATCGCACCCCACACATCGGTCGAGACATCGATGCCCTCGCCGCGGCGATTCGGCATTTCGAGCACCAGGGCTCGGTGGTGATCCGCAAGCGCGGCGATCACACACGCGAGGCAGAACGCGCCCGCGAAGCAACCAACCGACTCGAAGAAGCAAGTGGCCTGGCCGAGGAGCTCGCCGAGGAAGCCGCCATAGCCGACGAGAACTACAGGCAGCAGGTGCAACGCCTCGAGCTCCTGAGCGAAAAGCTCGGTGCCACAGCCGAACAGATCGACACCGATCTCGAGAACGCGCGCGAACGCATCGAGAAGTGCCGCGCCGAGCAGCGGGCAGCGCGCAAAGCGGACAAGGAGGCAGGCGAAGCGATCGGCAAGGCCGAGGGGGCCTGCAACACAGCGCTGGAAAGCCTGCGCGGTGCCGTCACCGAAACCCTGGGCGACGCCGTGCGTCTCGCGCCCTACGCTCGCAAGGACCTACTCGGCATCCTCGGCGTCCACGAGGCCTATACCTGGCCGGCAAGCGACTCCGCGTGGCTGAGCGTGGAGCAGATTCTGTATCGCGTCCAGCAGGCCAATGGTCCCGACGACGAGGTCCCGGTACTTCCGCCGGTGGTGCGCGCGCTGCATTCGGCACTCGACGCGGCGACGGCGACGGTGAAAGTCAGTGACTCGAGCCGAAAGTCGACCCGGACGGCGCTGACGAGTGCGCTGCAGGAATTCGACTCGCAGCTAGCCGCATCGGGTCAGGACTACCGCCTGCAGTGGGATGCGCCGGACGGTTTGACCGTGGTCCGCGTCCAGGACGAGCAGGGCTACTCGTCGGTCGGAGACTTCGCCGACCGAATCGGTGCCGCGAGGGCCGATCAGGAGTTGCTACTGACCGAGCAGGAGCGCCGAATTCTCGAAGATGCACTGCTGACCGGCCTGGCGCAGCAGATTCACGAGCGCACCGTCGACGCACGTGAGCTGATCGCGCAGATGTCCGCCGAGATGAAGCAGCGCCGCATGTCCTCGGGCAACACGATCGGTGTGCACTGGGTGCTCGCGGACAACCTCGACGACGGGGCCCGGGCGGTGTCCAAACTGCTCGACCGCGACGCCTCGGCGTTGAACCAGGACGATCTTGCCGCGATGCGAGCCCACTTCGCGTCGGAGATCAGAATCGCGCGTGCGGCCCATCCGGAACGGTCCTACCCCGAGATCCTGTCCACGACACTGGACTATCGCCGCTGGCGCGTGTTCGCCTTCACGCTCATCAGCGGCGACGGCAACGAGGATCGTCTCACCGTCGCACGCCACAGTGCGCTCTCGGGCGGTGAGCAATCGGTGTCGCTGCACCTGCCACTGTTCGCCGCGGCACACGTGATGCTTTCGTCCGCCGATCCACATTCGCCTCGACTGCTCGCGCTGGACGAGGCATTCGCCGGTGTCGACGACAACGGCCGCAGCGAATTGCTCGGTCTGAGTGTGCAATTCGATCTCGATCTGTTCATGACCGGATACGACCTGTGGATCACCTACGGGGACGTTCCCGGCTGCGCGCACTACGACCTGGCGCATTCGACAGCCGAGAACACCGTCAGCGCAGCTCTTCTGGTGTGGGAGAACGGCGAACTGTTCGCCGAGCACGACGGTACCGACCTCGCTGCCGCACTCGGGTCACCGCTGACGCGCCGTGTGCCGACCCGAACCGAAGGTGGGCTGGAGTTTGACCGGTAACAGCGAATGGCGAGGCAGCGTCGAATTGGCTGCACTGCTCGATGCGGCACGAAAGAAGTTGGAGTCCAACTGGCTTCGTGTCGGCGGCAACATCACCGTCGACCTGAGCGACGCCCCGGAGCTGTGGCGTCTGTGCAGCGCGATCTCTCGGTCCAACTCCAGTCTGCATTCTCGGGCGCGCAGCACCAGGCTCGACCTCGAGCGGTTCGACGCGTGGCTGAGCCATTCGCTCAACGGTGGCCTCGGACTGATCGACACCCTCACACAGCAGGCCCCGTTGCAGGACAAGAAGAAGATCGCAGCCGACAAGGCTCAGGTCCGCGCGGATGCACTCGATCGGGCCAGGGAGGTTCTCGGCGGCGGTACCGATCGCGAGTGGATCGAGCACTGGATCGCGTCGCTGCTCAATCAGGACGGCACTCTCGGGGGCCGCGTCGCCGTCGACGCGCTCGCGGTGGCGACACAGGTCCTGGCGCTGCTTCCGGTGGACGGGATGTCGCTGACCGAACTCGCGGAACTGGCCTGCGGTGATACGAAGGCGCTCTCGGGCGGCGGTGCCCCGAAACTCGTCCTCGACGCATTGTCGTTGCGCGAGAACGTCCCTCGACCCGTCGATCCGGTCGGAATCAGGGCGTTGTGGGAGACCGCTGGCGTGTCGGTCGACGCAGTGTCCAGCCGGGTGCTGGTGCTCGGCTACCGCGTCGACGAAACCCACACGGTGGCTCGTTGGCTCAACGATGCAGCAGAGGAGGGCATCCCCTTCCCCGTCACCGTGGACATGCTCTCGCGCGGCCCGCTCACCAACAGCTCGTCCACGGTGTTCGTCTGCGAGAACGTGGCTGTGCTCGCCGCTGCAGCCCGCACCCTCGGTTCGAGCTGCGCGAGCCTGATCTGCACCGACGGTCAGCCCTCCGCCGCTGTCCACCGGCTGCTGGGCTCACGCGCGCCCGGCACCACCATCCGCTGGCGTGCCGATTTCGACTGGGCCGGAGTGCACATGGTGACCCGAGCCATCTCCCGATACGACGCCTCGCCGTGGCGCATGGACGTCGACTCCTACCGGCACGCGCTCGATGCGCGGAACTCCGAACCACTGAAAGGTCATCCGACGGACAGTCCGTGGGACCCGGAACTGGCTGCCGCCCTCCGCGATTCGGGCCGGGCAGTCATGGAAGAACGGCTGATCCCGGATCTGCTGACCGATCTGCGGCTGGGACCTGCGAGCTAGGTCGGGGAACGATCAGCGCAGCGGCACGCCGAGCAACGCGTCGACCGCATCGGCGAAAGCACCGGGTGCGCCCGCATCCGATCCGCCGCGTTCGACCGCGAAACTCGCCCACGCGTCGAGCGCATCGAGGGCCTTCGGGGTGTCCAGATCGTCCGCCAGATGCTGCCGCAACCGATTGATCACATCCTCGGCCGACGCCGCGCTCTCGAGCGCCGCCGCCCGGCGCCACAGTGCGAGCCGGGTATGAGCCCGTTCGAGAACCTCGTCGGACCACGGCCGATCCTGCCGGTAGTGCCCGGCGAGCAGACCGAGCCGAACGGCACCCGAATCCACATTCTCGGCACGAAGTTTCGAGACGAACACCAGATTGCCGCGGCTCTTGGACATCTTCTCGCCGTCGAGCCCGATCATTCCGGTATGCACGTAGTGGCGCGCGAAACGCGGATCACCGGTCGCCGCCTCGGCGTGGGCGGCCGAGAATTCGTGGTGCGGGAAGATGAGATCGCTTCCACCGCCCTGGATGTCGAAGGCGGTACCGATGCGGTTGAGCGCGATGGCTGCGCATTCGATGTGCCACCCGGGCCGGCCCGGACCCCACGGCGACGGCCACGACGGCTCGCCCGGCCGCACCGCGCGCCAGAGCAACGCATCGAGTGGATCCCGCTTACCGACCCGATCGGGGTCGCCCCCGCGCTCGGCGAAGAACGTGTCCATCGTGGCGCGGTCGTAGCCGGACTCGTAGCCGAATTGCTCGGTGGCATCGGCACGGAAGTACACATCCGGGTATTCGGCGTCGTCGACGACGTACGCCGCACCGGCCGCGACCAGCTTCTCCACCAGTTCGACGACCTCGTCGACGGACTCGACGGCGCCGATGTAGTCGCGCGGAGGCAGCACCCGGAGCGCTTCCATGTCTGCGCGGAAGAGCTCGATCTCACGAGCTCCCAGATCGCGCCAGTCCTCGCCGTCGCGGTCGGCGCGCTCGAACAGTGGATCGTCGACATCGGTGACGTTCTGCACGTAGTGCACGTCCGTGCCCGCGTCCAGCCACAGCCGGTAGATCAGGTCGAACGTAAGATACGTCGCCGCGTGCCCCAGGTGGGTGGCGTCGTACGGGGTGATTCCGCAGACGTACATCCGAGCCGTCGAACCGGGGGTGACGGGACGGACCTGGCGGTCTGCGGTGTCGAACAATCGAAGCGCTGGACCCTGTCCTGGGATTGTCGGGATCTCCGGGCTCGACCAAGAATGCATGCAGCCGAGCCTATCCGAGCCCGATCAGAAGGCGGGCCAGGGTATGGGTCTGCTCGAGCGAGGTTCCGGCATGACGGGGCGGGCGATCAGCTCCTGTGCCCGGTCGAGAACCGCGACCGTTTCGGTCAGTGTGATCTTGTCGACCAATCGTGGAGCGGTGACTGCGTCGAAGGTCTCGACGAACCGCACCACGTCGGTCATCAACGCGTCGTCGACCGCCTGGCCTGCCCACCCCCACAGCACCGTGCGCAACTTGTTTTCGGAGTGCAGGCAGATACCGTGATCCACTCCGTACACGTATCCGTCGAGACCTTCGAGCGCGTGCCCGCCCTTGCGATCGGCATTGTTGAGGATCACGTCGAGAACCGCCATCCGCTGCAGCCGCGGATCGTCGGCGTGGATCAGCGCGATCTCCTCGCCCTCGCCGTCGTACGCCTGCAGGACCGGAATCCATCCCGCCGGAACGAGATCGGGACGGCAGATATCAACGAGGTCGACGCGTCCCTCGGCGTGATCATCGGGCGTGTCGATCCACTTCTGCACCATGCCGGGACCGAACGGCCCGTCGCGCAGCACCGTCGGCGGAATGACGCCCCAGCCGAGGGCCTCGGAAATTTCGTACGACGCCACCTCGCGGCCCGCGAGAGTGCCGTCCGGAAAGTCCCAGAGCGGCACTTCCCCGCGAACGGGTTTGTACACGCACCGCACGGCCGTCTCGCCCTCGCCCGCCTCGCACACCAGCGTGGCGTTGCTGGCCGACACCACCCGACCGACGACGGTCAGGTCGCCGGTCTCCATGGTTTCGCGGCCCTCGAACGGCGGCAGTTCGACGGTCAAGACTCGTCGACCTCGGTCACCGGTCCGAACGTCGCACCGCGGCGGTAGCCGTTGGTCCTGATGCAGACGTGTCCCTCGGGAGCCAATGGCTGTCCGCACAGCGGGCACGGCGCGCGGCCCGCTGCGATGACGCGCTCGGACCGCACCGCGAATTCGCGGGCCTGCACCGGAGTGAGGAACACACGAACGGCATCGGGGCCCTCGTCGGTGTCGTCGAGAACGACCGATTCGTCCACCTCGACCTCGCTGACGGCGAGAAGTTCCACCACGACGGCGTTGGCATCGGCATCCCAGCCGAGCCCCATCGTTCCGACGCGGAACTCGGTGTCGATCGGAGTCAGCAACGGACTGGTGTCGACCGGATCGGTCTCCTCGGCCGGAACGTCGGCTCCGAAGCGGCGGTGCACTTCTTCGAGCAGCAGCCCCATCCTGTCTGCGAGTACCTGGACCTGCTGCTTCTCCAGCGCAACCGACACCACGCGGGCGTCGTGCACCGCCTGCAGGAAGAACGTTCGGTCGCCCGGTTCCCCAACGGTCCCGGCAACGAAACGATCAGGGGTGCGAAAAACGTGTATGGCGCGCGGCATTGCACCTCCTAACGACTCGAACAGCTCCGCGAAGCAATTCTCGGAACTTTCATTATCGGCCACAGATCGACCATGGACGGTATTGCTTGCCCTCCAGCCTGCCACCGATCGGGGTGTCAGCGCCGAATCGGTGCTCTAGCGGCCTGCCCCACCACCGACGACCGCGTCGGAAGAGTCCGCGTTGCCCGATTCCGACGTGCTGGGCTCCTCGGCCTTCGGTACGAACGCACTCAGATCGGACCCGGTGTCGTTGGTCCGCAGCACGAAAGGACGCGTCGAGGTGTAGCGAACGACGCTGATCGATGCCGGGTCGGCAACGATGCGCTGGAAGGAATCGAGGTGGGCACCCATCGCGTCCGAGAGCACCGACTTGATCACGTCACCGTGCGAGCACGCCACCCACAACACGTCGCGACCGTGCTGCGCGGCCAACCGGGCGTCGTGCTCGCGCACCGCCTGCACCGCGCGTTGCTGCACCGTCGCCAAGCCCTCGCCCTCCGGGAACACCGCAGCCGACGGATGCTGCTGGACCACCTTCCACAGCGGCTCGGCCAGCAACTCCTTGATCGCCCGGCCGGTCCACTGCCCGTAGTCGACCTCCACCAACCGATCCTCGACCATCGGAGTGAGGCCGAGCTTGGCAGCCAACGGCTCGACCGTCTGCTCGCACCGCAGCAACGGCGAGCGAACGATCTCCGCGACCGGCAGCTCACCGAGACGATCCGCGACCGCCTGCGCCTGCTCACGCCCACGATCGTCGAGCTCGACGCCGGCGCTTCGACCCGCGAGAGTGCCCGCGGTATTCGACGTCGAGCGGCCGTGCCGAAGCAAGATGACTGTCATTGCATCGAGCCTAATGAGGGTGTACCTACGTTGCAGATACGACCCCGCCGGCCAGCAGACCGAGCACCAGGACACCCAGCACGATGCGATAGCCCACGAACCAGTACAGCGAGTGGTTCGCGACGAACTTCAGCAGCCAGGCGATCGAGGCGTAGCCGAGCCCGAAGGCGATGATCGTGGCCACCAGCAGCTGCGGGCCCGACGCGGCCAGTCCCGAGCCGACCGGCTCGAAGGCGTCGGGCAGCGAGAAGAGACCGGAGGCGGTGACCGCAGGAATGGCGAGCAGGAACGAGAATCGCACTGCTGCCTCGCGTTCGAGCCCGAGGAACAGGCCGGCGCTGGTCGTCGCCCCGGAACGGGACACGCCGGGGATCAGCGCGAGACACTGCGCCAGACCCATCACGATGCCGTCGCGGGTGGTCAACTTCTCGATCGGACGTTCCTTCCGACCCACCTTCTCCGCGATCGCGATGACGACGGCGAACGCGATCAACATGAACGCGATGAGGTACAGGTTTCGGGCACCGGTTCGGATCTGGTCCTTGAACAGCAGGCCGAGAACGCCGATGGGAATGGTGGCGATGATCACGTACCACCCCATGCGGTAGTCGAGTCCGCGCTCGTCCTTGTGCTTGAGGCCGACGAACCAGGCCTTGACGATTCTGACGATGTCTCGCCAGAAGAACAGCAGCACAGCGGCTTCGGTGCCGAGCTGCGTCACCGCAGTGAAGGAGGCACCGGCGTCCTCGTTCCAGAACACACTGGAGACGATGCGCAGGTGCCCGGACGAGGAGATCGGCAGGAATTCGGTCAGGCCCTGCACCGCGCCGAGGATGATCGCCTGCAGCCAGGTCATGTCGATCATGCGGCTCCACCCTCCGAGATCGGTGTCGATGGACGGTTCACTATCGATGCGCGGCCGCTGGCCTGCCCCCTGAATTCGCGATTCACGGGCACGACCGTACCCGGCGCGGCACGTACGCACCGAGCGGCGCGGCGCACTACTGTGCACTGGCGGCAGTGCAGTTCGACACCGACGATCACACGTAAAAGGACATTCGGCACATATGAAGCAGAGATCGGTCGGCACCAGCGGACTTCGAGTCTCCAGACTCGGCCTCGGCACCCTCGGATGGGGTAGCGGAACCGACGGTGACGACGCCGCAGCACAGTTGTCGGCGTTCGCCGAGGCCGGCGGCACGCTCGTGGACACGTCTCCGGCGTACGGGGACGGACGCGCGCAACGAGTGCTCGCCGAGTTGCTCGACGACGTGGTCCCGCGGCACGAATTGGTGATCAGCAGCGCAGCGGGGCTGAGTTCGCGCTACGGCCGCTATCACGTGGACTGCTCGAGGCGCGGACTGCTCGGCCAACTCGACGCCACGCTGCGCGAACTGGGAACCGACTACCTCGACCTGTGGCAGGTGGCGACGTGGGACCCGATGACTCCGGTCGACGAGGTCGCCGCCACGCTCGACTACGCCGTGACCAGCGGGCGGGTCCGCTACACCGGAGCCCGCGGATACCTCGGCTGGCAACTGGCGACGGCGGCAGGCGCAGCCGGTACCGGACACATCGTGGCCACTCAGGCCGAGTACTCACTGCTCGCACGCGGCATCGAGGACGAGCTGATTCCCGCCGCAGACCACCACGGCATCGGTGTCCTCGCCGCGATTCCCCTGGCCGGCGGCGTGCTGACAGGTAAGTACCGCAACGGAATCCCGGCCGACTCCCGCGGCGCCGACGAGGTGCACGCGGAGTCCGTGCTGACGTACCTGACCGATTCTGCGGTCAGCATCGTCGACGCTGCGGTCACCGCCGCCGACGGGCTGGCCACCTCTCCCCTGGTCGTCGCACTCGCATGGGCTCGGGACCGACCCGGAGTGAGCAGCGCCATCGTGGGCGCGCGGGACCTCGCGCAATTGATGGGCGCACTGATGGCCGAGGAACTCGAGCTGCCGCCCGCGATCGCGTCGGCCCTGGACGACGTCAGCGCCTGACCACCCACAAACATCGGACAGGCTAACCTTCCGTTGTGACCGTCAACCGTCTCGCCGCCGTGCTCCTCGTCGCCGGACTCCTGGTCGCCTGCTCGGCGAACACCCCCGGCGTAGGACCCTCGGATTCCGTCGGTCCCCGCACCGCCGTCGTCGACGATCCGAATCCGGAACCCGTCACCGACGATCCGGCCGCGGTACTGCCCGTGACAGTGACCGGATTCGACGGCGTCGCCGTCACGGTGACGGACAACAGCCGCATCGTCGCTGCCGACCAGTACGGCACGCTGGCCGAGACCGTCTTCGCGCTCGGACTCGGTGACAACCTCGTCGGGCGTGACACCTCTGCTGCATTTCCCGCGGCCGAGAACGTGCCCGATGTCACCCCGACCGGCCATTCTCTGAGCGCCGAAGGAATTCTGGCGCTGTCGCCGACCGTCGTCCTGACCGATACCAGCATCGGTCCACGCGCTGTGCAGGATCAGATCCGAGCCGCGGGCATTCCCGTCGTGTACTTCGATCCCACCCGCACTCTGGCCGGCGTCGCCACCCAGATCGAGGCCGTGGCGGCCGCCCTGGGTGTGCCCGACGCCGGTGCTGCCCTCGCCGAACGAACGAACACCGAGATATCGGCGGCAGCGAACGACACACCCGAATCCACCGAACCGCTGAAGATCGCGTTTCTGTACATGCGCGGGCCCGCGATCAAGATGCTCGCCGGGCCCGGTTCGGGAGCGGATGCACTGATCGAGGCTCTCGGTGCGAAGGACGCCGGTGTCGAATCGGGTCTGACCGAGCAATTCGTGCCGGTCACCAGCGAAGCGTTGATCGCCGCAGCACCCGACGTCATTCTGATGATGACCAAGGGCCTGGAATCTATCGGCGGAATCGAGGGGCTCGAGCAGATCCCCGGAATCGCTCAGACCCCCGCAGGCAACGAACGCCGGGTGGTGGACATGGACGACGGGACCATCCTCAGTTTCGGCCCGAACACCGGAAAGGTGTTGGGCGCACTGTCGAAGGCCGTCTACGACCCGGCGTCATGACCGACAGCACACTCGCCGAACCACGCGCGGGCCGAGGACGGGTACTTGCCACATTCGGAGCCCTGGTTGTGGCGCTGGTGGTCCTGGCTTTGATCTCGGCGGTCGTGGGGCAGGTGCCGACGACTCCGCTGGAAGTACTGGGCAGCCTCGCACATCGGGTGGGACTCGACATGGGCCCGATGCCGGCACATCCCAGCGGCGAAGTGACGCTGTGGCAGGTCCGATTCCCGCGGCTGACGCTGGCAATCGTCGTCGGCGCGTGTCTTGGCTGCGCGGGTGCGTTGCTCCAGGGGGTGTTCGCCAATCCATTGGCCGAGCCGGGCGTCGTCGGGGTCTCCTCGGGCGCTGCTGTCGGTGCCAGCTCGGTCATCGTGCTCGGTGGCAGCTTCGCCGGAGTCGGGAGTGTCGCGTTCGCCGCATTCCTCGGCGGGCTCGTCACCACGATCGCCGTGTATTTCCTCGCTCGCAACGCAGGCCGCACCGAGGTGGTGACGCTGATCCTCACCGGCGTCGCAGTCAATGCCTTCGCCGGCGGTGTCATCGCGTTCTTCACTTTCGTCGCCAGTCCCGCCGCCCGCGATCAGATCGTGTTCTGGCAACTGGGGTCGCTCGCGGGCGCTACCTGGCAGTCGGTGGCCGTGGTCGGCCCGCTCGCGTTGCTCGGGATCGGAGCCTCACTGGCGATCGCCCGCCGGCTCGACCTGCTCGCGCTCGGTGAGAACGTCGCACGCCATCTGGGAGTGAACGTCGAACGACTCAGACAGTTCGCCATCGTCGTCGTCGCCCTGCTCGTTGCGTCCGGGGTCGCGTTCACCGGAATCATCCTGTTCGTGGGTCTGGTGGTTCCGCACGCCATGCGGATGGTGCTCGGCCCCGCGCATCGACTGCTCATTCCGTCCAGCGCCCTCGCCGGGGCCGTCGTGCTGCTCGCTGCCGATGTCGTCACGCGAACCCTCGTCGCGAACGTCGATCTGCCGCTCGGCATGGTGACCTCGCTGGCGGGTGCCCCGTTCTTCTTCTGGCTGCTCCGCCGTACCCGTGCTCGCCAGGGCGGCTGGGCGTGACGATGCGTATCCGCACAGCGCGCCGGGACATCCCGGTCATCCCTGAACCAGGCTCGAGCACCCTCGTCGCCCGCGGAGTCTCCGCACGGCGCGGGGAGGCGACGGTGTTGTCCGACGTCCACCTCGACGTGGTGGCCGGCGAGATACTGGCGTTGGTGGGCCCCAACGGCGCTGGTAAATCGACGCTGCTGTCGGTCCTGGCCGGAGACACCGAGCCCAGCGCCGGATCGGTTCGGCTGGGCGACGAACCGCTGACCCGCATCCGCACGGTGGACGTGGCCAGGCGACGCGCTGTGCTGCCTCAGCAACACAGCGTCGGATTCGCGTTCACCGCCGGCCAGATCGTCCGGATGGGCCGAGCCCCCTGGGTCGGTACGTCGGCGTCACGCAACGACGACGACCGCGTCGCCGCAGCCATGTCCGCGTGCGACGTAGCGGAGTTCTCGCATCGACCGTTCGCATCGCTCTCCGGCGGCGAGCAGGCCCGGGTCGCGTTGGCGCGCGTCATCGCCCAGGACACCGCGACGATCATGCTGGACGAGCCCACTGCAGCACTCGACCTCGGACATCAGGAGTCGGTGATGGCCGTGGTGCGTTCACTCGCCGCCGCGGGCCGTGCCGTGGTCGTCGTACTGCACGATCTCGGCCTCGCGGCGGCCTACGCCGACCGCGTCGCGATCCTGGACTCGGGTGAGCTGATCGCAACCGGTCCGCCGCGGGACGTTCTGACCGCCGAAAGGCTGGCCCGGGTGTACCGACACCCCGTCGACGTGTTCGATCATCCCGACACCGGCGAACAGCTGGTGGTTCCCCACCGTGTCAGAAACCCTCCAGCACGGAATTGACCCGGTTGAAGAAGGCCCGCACCGCTGTGGTGTCCCGCTGTGACGCATCGGACAGCTGCTGCGCATGGGCGACCGCATCACGCACCACACCGACGATGCTGCGCTCGTCCGTCAGATCGACCTCGGTGACCGAATGCTCGGCAACCGCTTCGACCTCGGACCGGTCCGGTACCGGAGATTGCACATCGGCGCGGTATATCTCCACGTACAAGGTGCTTCGGTGCACCCGAAACGCGAACGCCCGGCCGTCGTCGGTGCGTCCGAAGCCGTTCGGATGCGTTCCCGCGTTCACTTCCTCGACGACGAAGTGTGATTCCTCGGTTCCCACGTCCACTCCCATGTCGTGCACTCACCCCGGACGAACACGCTACCGCTTCTTCGGACGCAACCGGACGACAACCGATCCGGCGCGGTCGATTTCGCCGAGATCGCCGCACGCTGGTACAGATGTGGCAGCGCCTCCACAGGCAGCGTCTTCTCGAGGAAGTAGGTTCGGCCTCATGCGAACACCGTCGGCTCGTTCGATTCGGGCGGCAGTCGCGTCCGCGCTCGCCGTCGTCACAGTCCTGTCGATCGGCGGGTGTTCCAGCGACGACGAGGACGCCGACGACATCTCGGTCGAACCCCGACCGCCGGCGGAGTCCCCCGAGGCGACCGTGACCCCCGCCGGCACCGTCAGCGCATTCGCGCCCGTGGATGCCCTCACCTTCGACCCCGCCACCCGCACCCTGGTGGCGCTGACCGACGCATCCACAACGGTGACCCTGGTCCGCGACGCAGCCACGGCCGAGACCCGCGTGGTCGACCTGGGTTCCACGGGCGCAGAACTCGTCGCCGGACGGGACTCGACCGTCCTGGTCCCCATGGACGGTGCCGTCGCGAGAATCGCAGTGGCGGACGGACAGCGCACCGACCTGACGGTCGACGCAGATGCACTGTCCGCAGCAGACCTGCCCGACGGCACGACGGCCGTCGGGGACGACACCGGAGCGGTCCGCGTGTTCGATACGAACGGTCAGGTCACCGCCACGGTCTCCGGCGGCAGCGTGACCTCTGCCGATTCTCTGGCCAGTACACCGAACGGTGTCTCGGTTCTGGATCGTCGTCAGACGTCGGTGACCGACCTGGATCTGGACGACGGCACCCTCGGAGTGGCCTTGCGCGCAGGCGAAGGTGCCGCGGAGATGACCAGCGACGAGTTCGGTCGCCTGCTGGTCACCGATTCGACCGGGACCGAGTTGCTCGTCTTCACCTCGCACGATCTGCTGATGCGCCAACGGTTTCCGGTCGGGTCGCAGCCGTGGGCGATCGCCTACGATGAGCAATCCGGTGTCGCATGGGTGACGCTACCCGCTCTCAACGAGGTGGTCGGGTACACACTCGATACCGGAATTCCGGTCGAGGCCAGGAGGTTGGCCACTGTGCGGCAGCCCAATTCGGTTGCCGTCGACGCCGACACCGGCGACCTGTACGTGGGATCGGCAACCGGTGACGGTCTGCAGCGCATCCCCGCTGCGGGTCGCTGACTTCGGTGGAATGGCAAGGAGGCATGTGAACGCACACGAGAGTTCGGCACCTGGCCGCGCGAAGATGCCCGTCGGATGGGAAGTGTCGCCGTCCGACGATTGGGAGTACGTGCCGTTGCGGCTGCCGCCGGATGTGACCCGTGTGACGGCCTCGATGCGTCTGGCGATTCAGGCGGAGTTCGGCGGCTGGGAACTGTCGCGGGTTCGCCTCTACACCGATGGCAGCAGGCGTGTGCTGCTCAAACGCAAGAAGACCGCGCATCACATCCCTGAGCCGGGAATCTGAGCGACTCGCAGTACTGTTCTGACCGCACGATCGTCGAAACCACCGCATGTGTTCGACCGAGCCAGATCGACCGGAGAGAAGACCGTGGGAGACCGTCTGTACCGCGTCCTGTTGCGCCTGATGTTCCTCGTGCCACCGGAGAGGATTCACCACCTGGCGTTCGCGGTGCTCCGCGCCGTCGCCGTCGTGCCTCCGCTCCGCTATCTGGCCGAGAAGATGTTCGTGGTCGATAATCCACGGCTGCGCTCGACGGTGTTCGGCGTCGACTTCCCGGCTCCCCTCGGTCTCGCGGCCGGCTTCGACAAGAACGCCGACGGAATCGATGCGTGGGCGCCGATCGGATTCGGTTTCGCCGAGATCGGCACCGTGACCGCGCAGAGCCAGCCGGGCAATCCGACTCCGCGACTGTTCCGGTTGCCTCCGGACCGCGCCATCGTCAACCGCATGGGTTTCAACAACCACGGCGCCGAGCACGCTGCTCAGCGCGTCCGTGCCAGGCGCACGGGTATCCCGATCGGTGCCAACATCGGCAAGACCAAGATCGTCGAGCCGGACGGTGCTGCCGCGGACTACACCGCCAGCGCCCGGCTGCTGGGCCCGTTGGCCGACTTCGTGGTCGTCAACGTCAGCTCCCCCAACACCCCTGGACTGCGTGACCTCCAGGCCGTGGAATCGCTGCGGCCGATTCTGGTGGCGGTTCAGTCGGTGGTGACGGTGCCGGTACTGGTCAAGATCGCCCCCGATCTGTCCGACGAGGACATCGACGCGGTAGCCGATCTGGCCGTCGAACTCGGTCTCGACGGGATCGTGGCCACGAACACGACGATCTCCCGCGCCGGTCTGCGCACCGACGCCGACGTGGTCACCGCAGCAGGAGCAGGCGGCCTGTCCGGTGCTCCGCTGGCCGACCGCTCGCTCGAGGTGCTGCGACGCCTGTACAGCCGAGTGGGTACGCGTCTGACGCTGATCTCGGTCGGCGGAATCGAGACCGAAGCGCAGGCATGGGAACGCATCACCGCGGGCGCGTCGCTGGTGCAGGGCTACACCGGTTTCATCTACGGCGGCCCGCTGTGGATCAAGAACATTCACCGCGGACTGGCCGCTCGGCTCGAGCAACACGGGTTCGCCACGATCGCCGATGCGGTGGGCTCGGCCAACAGGCCGTGACCCTCTTGTGCGCGTTTTGCGTAGCTCCAGCTACGCAAAACGCGCACGTGGGGCTCAGGCCTCGTAGATGCCGGTGAGGACCGCGCGACCGATGGCGTGCGAGAACAGATTGAAGCCGAGGTACGCCGGGGTGGCCGTCTCGTCCACTTCGAGCCGTTCGACGTCCACCGCGTGAACCACGATGAAGTAGCGGTGCGGGCCGTGGCCTGCGGGCGGTGCAGCACCGATGTAGCGGAACAGGCCTGCGTCGTTCTTGAGCGTCACCGCGGTGCTGGGTACCCCGGTCCCGCCGTCGTCGCCCGCGCCGGACACCAGTGATGTCGTCTCGACGGGGATGTTCGCCACTGCCCAGTGCCAGAAGCCGGATGCCGTCGGCGCGTCGGGGTCGTAGACGGTGACAGCGAAGCTCTTGGTGCCCTCGGGGAATCCGGACCAGGACAGCTGCGGAGAGTTGTCGTGCCCACCGGCTCCCATGATTCCACTGACCTGCTGAGCGGCCAGTGTCTTGCCGTCCTCGACGTCCTCGGACGTCAACTCGAAGGACGGTAGGTCCGGAAGCGAGTCGTATGGGTTGTACGCCACGATGGTTCCTTTCGTATCAGCTGTGCAGCAAGAAGTGTTCGAGTACCTGTGTACCGAACTCCAACGATTCCACGGGTACTCGTTCGTCGATGCCGTGAAACAACGCCGCGAAATCCAGTTCCGGCGGCAACTTCAACGGGGCGAAGCCGAAGCAGCGAATACCGATGCGCGCGAATGCTTTTGCGTCGGTGCCACCGGAGAGCATGTAGGGAACGGTTCGACCGTTCGGGTCGTGTGCCAGGACTGCGTCGTTCATCGCATCGACGAGATCGCCGTCGAAGGTGGTCTCGTACGGTTCTAGTTTCGTGATCCACTCGCGTTCGACGTTCGGGCCGATCAGCTCGTCGACCTCCTTCTCGAAGGCCGCCTGCCGCCCCGGCAACACTCGGCAGTCCACCACTGCTGTCGCCGTCTGCGGAATCACATTGGCCTTGTAGCCGGCCGAGAGCATCGTCGGGTTCGCGGTGTCGCGCAGGGTCGCTCCGACGATGCGGGCGATGCTGCCGAGCTTGAGCAGGGTGCCGTCGATGTCCGGTGACGTCGGGTCGAAATCGAGCCCCGATTCCTCCGAGACCGCCTGCAGAAATTGCGAGACCGATTCCGTGAGCACCAACGGGAACGTGTGATTGCCCAGTTTGGCCACGGCCTCGGCGAGATACGTCACGGCGTTGTCGTCGTGCAGGAACGATCCGTGCCCCGCTCGCGCCTTCGCCGTCAGGCGCATCCACGCCAGGCTCTTCTCCGCCGTCTCGACCATGTAGAGCCGCTTCTCGGTGCCGTCCGGGCGGGCGACGGTCAGTGAGAACCCGCCGACCTCGCCGACCGCTTCGGTGACGCCCTCGAACAGATCCGGTCGGTTGTCGACCAACCAGTGCGATCCGTACTTGCCACCTGCCTCCTCGTCGGCCAGGAACGCGAACAGAATGTCGCGGGGTGGGACGGTTCCGTTGGACTTGAACTGGCGGGCCAGCGCGAGGGCCATGCCGACCATGTCCTTCATGTCCACCGCGCCCCGGCCCCACACGTACCCGTCCTCGACGGCCCCGGAGAACGGATGCACGCTCCAGTCGGCCGGTTCGGCAGGCACGACGTCCAGGTGTCCGTGGACCAGCAGCGCGCCGCGAGAGGAGTCCGCTCCGCGCAGCCAGGCGAACACGTTGCCGCGACCGGGGGCACCGGACTCGACGTACTCCGTTTCGTACCCCACCTCCTCGAGCTTGCTCGCCACCCACTCGGCGCATTCCTTCTCACCGACCGTGGTGTCGAGCTCCCCCGTGTTCGAGGTGTCGAAACGGATGAGGGAACTGACGAGATCCACGACTTCGTCGAGGGCAACGGTGGCGTCGATATCGGTTGTGTTTCCGGGATTGCTCACATCGTTGGGCACACGTCGTTCCTACCACCAGAATCCGCTCCGGGCACCATGAGAAACGGCCTCGAGCATGAACTGACGTGGGGATTTGGGTTATCGGGAACCCGTCGGATAATCTTACGCAGCACACAGCGGCCGGCTGTGAAAGCAACAAAAGAATATGCGGCAGAGGTCGCACTTGTCCGAGTGGCGGAATGGCAGACGCGCTAGCTTGAGGTGCTAGTGTCCTATTAACGGACGTGGGGGTTCAAGTCCCCCCTCGGACACCGTCTGAAAGATGTAGCCAGACAGAGATTTTCACAGATCTGAGTTGAGACAGACGAAACGGACCCTGATTCTTCGGAATCGGGGTCTTTTTCGTTCTGCACTCGCTTCTTTCGGCTCGAAGGGGCCGATGCTAGGAGACCGACGATGGACGCGATCGACCCGACCGATCTCGAGACGTGCCTGCGAGTGCTGAAGCAGGCCGCAGAGCTGGACAAGAATCATCCGGATTCGATCGCTGTGCAGCGCGCGTCCGGTGCCATGTTCAAAGACCTCAAGCGTGCTCGACGCGTCGCCGCGCGCAATGCCGTCAACGCGGCCGACCGTGCCGTCGTCGCCGCCACCGCGACAGGATCCCCGGACCGGATCGACGACGAGACAGCAGGACTGTCCCTCACCTCCCGCGCCGAGGGAGACATCGCAGGCACGCTGATCAAGGCACGTCCCTGCTACATCTGCAAGCAGCGCTACACCCACGTCGACTCGTTCTATCACCAGCTGTGCCCGGAGTGCGCGACGCTCAATCGCGGCAAGCGGAACGCTCGAACCGACCTGTCCGGCCGGCGGGCGTTGCTGACCGGTGGGCGGGCGAAGATCGGCATGTACATCGCACTTCGACTGCTCCGCGACGGTGCCCACACCACGATCACCACTCGTTTTCCCAACGATGCCGTGCGGCGCTTCGCGGCGATGGACGACAGCGACCGGTGGCTGCATCGTCTGCGCGTCGTCGGTATCGATCTTCGCGACCCGGCTCAGGTTGTGGCACTTGCCGATTCGGTCGCGGCCGAGGGTCCTCTGGACATCCTGATCAACAATGCCGCACAGACCGTCAAGCGCTCCCCCGGTTCCTACAGCGCTCTGGCCGACGCCGAGGCCGAACCTCTGCCTGCGGCCCTGACCGAGGGCTCAGGACCGGAGCGCATCACGTTCGGCAAGACCAGCGATGCGCACCCCGCGTCGCTGGCGAGCTCGTTGCCTGCCACCCCGATCGGCGACAGGTCGACCGCTGCTCTGAGTGCCGACGACGTTGCCTCGCTGGCCATGGTCGCCGGTTCGGTCACGGCCGAGAGGATCGAGAGCGGGCTCGCCATCGATGCAGGCGGCCTGGTGCCCGATCTGGCCGAGACCAACAGCTGGATCCACACCGTCGAGCAGGTGGACCCGGTGGAACTGCTCGAGGTGCAGCTCTGCAATTCCGTCGCACCCTTCATCCTGGTCTCGCGGCTCCGCACCGCGATGGAAGCCTCGGAGGCGCGACGAAAGTACGTCGTGAACGTCTCGGCCATGGAGGGCCAGTTCGGCCGCGCCTACAAGGGGCCGGGTCATCCCCACACCAACATGGCCAAGGCCGCGCTGAACATGCTGACGCGCACCAGCGCGAAGGAGATGCTCGACAGCGGGATCCTGATGACCGCCGTCGACACCGGTTGGATCACCGACGAGCGGCCACACCCCACCAAGATGCGGCTCGCCGACGAGGGTTTCCACGCTCCTCTCGACCTGGTGGACGGTGCCGCTCGGGTGTACGACCCGATTGTGCAGGGAGAACTCGGAATCGATCTGTACGGCTCCTTCCTCAAGGACTATCAGCCGTCACCCTGGTGATTTTCGCGTGCGTCCCCCTCGGCGAACGCGGACTGCGATACTCGTAGGCCGAAGTCGTTGCGCGCGAGCGGACGGCCCTTCTTCACGCACCGATAGGCGGTCACCATGGGCGAGGACGTCGAGCGCCGTAAGTTCACCAGGCAGGACCGGCACGAGTTTCGCCAGAAAGTCCAGGACTGTCTCGACGCGCTGGCGATCATGTTGGCCGACGAGACCTTCCACGTCGGCGAACCGCAGATCGGCATGGAAATCGAGCTGAATCTCGTCGACGACGACATGGAGCCGTCGATGGCCAACGCAGCGGTGCTCGACGCCATCGCCGACCCCGACTATCAGACCGAGCTCGGCCAGTTCAACATCGAGATCAACGTCGACCCTCGGCCACTGCGCGGTGCCTCGATCGCCGAATTGGAGACGGACCTGCGCAGATCACTCAACGCAGCGGACGAACGCGCCCGCACCTCGGGTAGTCGTCTCGCCATGATCGGCATGCTCCCGACTCTGGACGAGAAGCACTTCGAGCACCGATGGCTCTCGGCGAATCCGCGGTACGACCTGCTCAATCAGCAGATCTTCGCCGCGCGCGGTGAGGACATCGAACTGAAGATCGGCGGAGTTCGGCTGCCCGGTGCCGCTGCCGCCGAGGACCTCGACATCGTGACCGACACGATCCTCCCGGAGGCAGCCTGCACCTCGGTTCAGCTGCATCTGCAGGTGGCTCCGGACGATTTTGCGTCGTATTGGAATGCAGCGCAAGCTCTTTCGGGAGTACAAGTGGCACTCGCCGCCAACTCGCCGTTCTTCGCCGGTCGCGCGCTGTGGCACGAGACTCGCATTCCGCTGTTCGAGCAGGCCACCGACACCCGGCCGCAGGAGCTCAAGAATCAGGGTGTCCGACCGCGGGTGTGGTTCGGCGAACGGTGGATCACCTCGATCTTCGATCTGTTCGAGGAGAATTCGCGCTACTTCCCTGCGTTGCTGCCCGTCTGCAGCGAGGAGGACCCCAAGGCTGCGCTCGCGGAGGGGCAAACGCCGTCGCTGTCCGAACTGCGCATGCACAACGGAACCGTCTACCGGTGGAATCGGCCGATCTACGATCGGTCCGGCGACGGCCACCACATCCGGCTCGAGAATCGCGTACTCCCGGCCGGACCGTCGGTGGTCGACACTCTCGCCGACGCGGCGTTCTACTACGGCACCGTGCGCGCGCTGGCCGACGCCGACCGCCCGCTGTGGTCCCAGATGTCGTTCGACGCAGCCGAGGAGAACGTGCACTCCGCCGCCCGCGGCGGGTTCGACTCGATGCTCTACTGGCCCGAGGTGGGCTGGGTGAGTCCGCAGGAACTGGTGTTGCGTCGGCTGCTGCCACTGGCCGACGCCGGGTTGGCCGCCTACGGCGTGGACGCAACCGTCCGCGACCGATATCTCGGGGTGATCGAAGCTCGGTGCCTGGCCAAGCAGTCCGGCTCGGTGTGGCAGCGCAACGCCGTCGTCGCCCGTGAACGCGCCGGTGAGAAGCGCGATCGCGCGCTCGCCGGAATGCTCGGTGATTACGTCACCCTCATGAATGCCGGAGAACCCGTGCACACCTGGACGAACTGACGGCGCGTCGACTCGCCGGGGTGACCCGCGTTAGTGTCGCTGATATGAACTCGCCTGCATCCGACTCGACCATCGGCCCCGATCGCACTCACGACATCGTCGTCTACGGCGTCACCGGCTTCGTCGGGAAATTGACGGCCAAGTACCTCGCCGAGCACGCACCGGCCGACACCCGGATCGCCCTCGCAGGGCGCTCGAGGTCGCGGGTGGAAGCTGCGCGGAAGGATCTGGGCTCGAGGGCTCAGCAGTGGTCCGTACTCGAGGCCGACGCCACCGACGTCGCATCGCTCGAGGCCATGGCCCGATCGACCAAGGTCGTCATCACGACCGTCGGTCCCTACGCCAAGTACGGCTTGGAATTGGCAACCGCGTGTGCCGAGGCCGGGACGGATTACGTCGACCTCACGGGCGAGGTACTGTTCGCTCGCGAGAGCATCGACACCAACCACGAGATCGCTCAGCGCACCGGGGCTCGCATCGTCCACTCGTGCGGCTTCGATTCCATTCCGTCCGACATCGGCGTGCACGCCCTGTACGAGGCAGTGACCGCGGACAATGCCGGTGAGCTGACCGACACGACCCTGGTGGTCACGTCGATGTCCGGCGGGGTCAGCGGCGGCACCATCGACTCGCTGCGCGGGCAGATCGAAGCGATGAAGAAGGACAAGCGGGCCCGACGCATCGCCGCGCGGCCGTACTCGCTCAGTCCTGACCGAGGCCTCGAGCCGCAGCTCGGCCGTCAGCTCGACACCGTGCTGATCGACGGCAAGAAGATCGACCCGAGCCTGCGTGGCTGGAAAGCACCGTTCGTGATGGCCTCGTACAACACACGAGTCGTCCGGCGCACCAACGCACTTCGCGACTGGGCCTACGGAAAGCAGTTCCGCTACAGCGAGGTGATGAGTGTCGGCTCGTCGTTCGCCAGCCCCGTCCTCGCCGGCGCCTTGTCTGCGGGGCTGTTCGTCGGTGTGTCCGCCATGACGGTGCTTCCGGGCAAGGTGCTCGACCGCATTCTGCCCAAGCCGGGCACCGGCCCCAGTGAAAAAGCCCGGGAGAAGGGACATTTCACGGTCGACCTGTACACCCTCACCACCTCCGGCGCGCGCTACCGGGCGCGGGTCAAGGCGTCGGGTGACCCCGGCTACAAGGCCACCGCGGTCATGCTGGCGGAGTCGGCACTCGCGCTCGTGCACGGCGGCGATGCCCTGCCCAAGGCCAGCGGAGTTCTCACGCCCGCCACCGCGATCGGCGACGTCCTCGTCGATCGTCTCAACGCCGCCGGAATGGAGATCTGGGCCAAGCGGAACTGAAATCCCGTTCGTCGTTGTGGACAGGTGCTGGCACGATGGACCCGTGCCGAACCGCAACTACGGACTCACGGTGAACTGGACGGGCAACCGCGGCGTCGGTACCACCGGCGCCGCAGCCTACGACCGCGATCACATCGTCTCGGCGCCCGGGAAGCCGGACCTGCACGCAAGCTCCGATCCGAGCTTTCGGGGCGATCCCGAACGCTGGAATCCCGAGGAGATGCTCGTCGCCTCACTGTCGAGTTGCCACATGCTGTGGTACCTCGGGCTCGCTGCAGCATCGGGCGTCGTCGTCACCGAATACACCGACTCCCCCACCGGAGTGATGACCGAGCAATCCGATGGTTCGGGTCAGTTCGTCGAGGTCGCACTGGCTCCGGTCGTGACCGTCGTCGACCCGTCGATGGTGCCGCGCGCCGAGAAGCTGCACGCGTCCGCATCGTCGAAGTGCTTCATCGCGCGATCGGTCAATTTCCCGGTGCGGCATACCCCGACGACAGAGGTGGCGTCATGACCGTCCCTTTGATCGTCGACGTGGACACCGGAATCGACGATTCTCTGGCGCTGCTGTACCTGCTGGCCAGCGAGGATGCCGAGATCCTCGGCATCGCATCCACCGCGGGCAACGTCCCGGTCAACCAGGTTGCCGCGAACAATCTCGCCTGGCTCGACCTGTGCCGCGCAGACGATGTCGAGGTCGCGCTCGGCGCACAGGTACCCCTCGTGGCACCGCTGATGACCACCGAGGACACTCACGGGCCGCAGGGCATCGGCTACGCGGAGCTTCCGGTGTCGACGCGGCCGCTGTCCGACCGGGACGCCACCACGATGTGGGTGGAGCTGGTTCGCTCGCGGCCGGGCGAGATCACCGGGCTGGTGACCGGCCCGCTGACCAATCTCGCTCTCGCGATCCGTCGGGATCCCGAGCTACCTCGACTGCTGAAGCGACTGGTGTTGATGGGCGGCGCATTTCAGCACCAGGGCAACACGACACCGACCAGCGAGTGGAACATCGCCGTCGACCCGGAGGCCGCCGCAGAAGTGTTCTCGGCCTTCTCGGGACTACCGCCGGAACGGCATCCCATCGTCTGCGCGCTCGACGTCACCGAGACCATCGAAATGACCCCCGAGCACATCCGTCGGCTGGCCGCGCGAGCGGGAAGCCTTCCGGTGGAGTCGATCTCCACCGACGACGCACCGGGTGTTCGGTCGATCGCGTCGAACCCGATCGTTCGGCACTTCTCCGACGCGGTGCGGTTCTACATGGAGTTCCATCGCGATCACGATCAGGGTTTCCTGGCGCACATGCACGATCCCTTCGCGGCAGCGGTGGCCGTGCAACCGGACATAGCCAGGTATCGACATGCGACCGTCGACGTCGAACTCGTCGGAACCCTCACCCGCGGAACGACCGTCGCGGACTGGCGCGGAATGTGGGGAAAGGCCCCCAACGCGGCGATCGTCACGCACACCGATCCCGAGGCGTTCTTCGACCGACTGATCGAACGGGTCGGAGCACTCGCCGCCCGGCTCTACCCCGCGACCCCTGCGGACCAAGCAGAGTCAGGAATCGAACGCGTCGAGTAGCTCCTGGGCGGCCAACGCTGCCGTCAGAGAACCGTCGCGCACACGGGCTTCGACGTCGCCGCGAATCGCCTTGACGGAAGGATTCTGCGCCAGCCTGCGCAGCAGTTGGTCGTTGACCATCGTCCAGGTCCAATCGACCTGCTGCTTGCGGCGCTTCTCCGCGAATTCGCCTGCGTCGCTGAGTACTTGCTGGTGCCGCAGCACGGTATCCCAGTACTCGTCGAGTCCGGTGCCCTCGATGGCACTCATGGTCAACACCGGAGGCTTCCAGATCGCATCGTGCGGGTAGATCAGCCGCAGCGCCCCCGCCAACTCCCGCGCCGCGTTCTTCGCGTCGGTCGCGTGCTTGCCGTCGGCCTTGTTGACGGCCACCAGATCGGCGAGCTCGAGAACGCCCTTCTTGATGCCCTGCAACTGATCTCCGGTGCGCGCGAGTGTGAGGAACGTGAAGCAGTCGACCATGTTCGCGACCGTCACCTCGGACTGCCCGACGCCCACCGTCTCCACCAGAATGACGTCGAAGCCTGCCGCTTCGAGGAGCACGATCGTCTCCCGCGTCGCGCGTGCGACCCCGCCCAGAGTTCCCGACGTCGGGGACGGCCGAATGTATGCGTTCTCCTGCACCGCGAGCCGCGACATCCGGGTCTTGTCACCCAGGATGGAACCACCGGTACGCGTCGACGACGGATCGACGGCGAGCACCGCGACCCGGTGCCCCTTCTCGATCAACCGCATCCCCAGCGCGTCGATGAACGTCGACTTGCCGACGCCCGGCACTCCGGTGATGCCGACCCGATGGGAGCCGCCTGCGTCGGGCAACACCCGCAACAGCAACTGCTGAGCCAGGTCACGATGATCCGAGCGGGTGGACTCGACCAGGGTGATGGCACGGGCCAGACCGGATCGTTCGTTCGCTCGGACCGACTCGGCAACCGCGTCGATGTCGATGGCGCGGCCCTTGTTCGGAGAGTTCATATTCAGGCGTTGGCCTCGCGTGGTGCATGTCCGAGCGCAACGGACAGCTTCTCCACCAGCCCGATCGCCGCGTCGGCGATCACAGTGCCCGGAGGGAAGATCGCCGCGGCGCCCGCCGCGTAGAGCTCGTCGAAATCGCCGGGCGGGATGACGCCACCGACGACGATCATGATGTCCTCGCGCCCGACGTCGGCCAAGGCCTGTCGCAAGGCGGGCACCAGCGTCAGATGGCCTGCTGCCAGTGACGACACTCCGACGACGTGAACGTCGTTGTCGGCGGCCTGACGGGCCACTTCCTCGGGCGTCTGGAACAGCGGGCCGACGTCCACGTCGAAGCCGATGTCCGCGAACGCCGTGGCGATGACCTTCTGGCCGCGGTCGTGCCCGTCCTGACCCATCTTGCACACCAGGACGCGAGGCCGACGGCCCTCGTCCTCGGCGAACTGCTCGACCAGCGTGGTGGCGCGGGTGATGTTCTCGGATTTGCCTGCCTCGTCGCGGTACACACCACTGATTGTCCGGATTTCGGCCTGATGGCGCCCGTAGACCTTCTCGAGCGCGTCGGAGATCTCGCCGACGGTGGCCATCTTGCGCGCCGCGTCGATGGCGAGCGCCAGCAGGTTGTTCTCCATGCCCGGCTGGTCCGACGCCGCAGCTCTGGTCAGGTTCGCCAGGGCGTCCTCGACCTCGGCGGTGTCCCGCTCGGCTCGCAGTCGCTCCAGCTTCTCGATCTGCTCGCGCCGAACCTTGGAGTTCTCGACCTTGAGCACCTCGATGGTGTCGGGCTCGTCGGGCACGTACTTGTTGACGCCGACGAGGGGCTGACGGCCGGAGTCGATGCGCGCCTGGGTGCGGGCCGCCGCCTCCTCGATGCGCAGCTTGGGGATGCCCTCGCCGATGGCCTGAGCCATGCCGCCTGCTTCCTCGACCTCGGCGATGTGTGCCCGAGCCCGGTTCGCAAGCTGATGGGTGAGCCATTCGACGTAGTGCGAGCCGCCCCACGGGTCGATCGGGCGCACGGTGTTGGACTCCTGTGCGATGAGCAGCTGGGTATTGCGGGCGATGCGTGCCGAGAAGTCGGTCGGCAGGGCGAGTGCCTCGTCGAGGGCGTTGGTGTGCAGCGACTGGGTGTGGCCCTGGGTGGCCGCCATCGCCTCCACGCAGGTGCGGGCGACGTTGTTGAACACGTCCTGTGCCGTCAACGACCAACCCGACGTCTGCGAATGCGTGCGCAGTGATCGGGATTTGGCGCTTTTGGGCTCGAACTGCTGGACGAGCTCGGCCCACAGCAGACGCCCGGCACGCAGCTTGGCAACCTCCATGAAGAAGTTCATTCCGATAGCCCAGAAGAAGGACAGTCGCGGTGCGAACGTGTCGATGTCCATGCCCGCATCCAGACCGGCCCGGATGTACTCGACACCGTCCGCGAGGGTGTACGCGAGTTCGAGATCCGCTGTGGCACCGGCTTCTTGGATGTGGTAGCCGGAGATGGAGATCGAGTTGTACTTGGGCATCTTCTCGCTGGTGTACGCGAAGATGTCCGAGATGATGCGCATCGAAGGCTTGGGCGGGTAGATGTAGGTGTTGCGCACCATGAACTCTTTGAGAATGTCGTTCTGGATGGTGCCGGCGAGCTTCTCCGGCCCGACGCCCTGCTCCTCGGCGGCCGCGACGTACAGCGCCAGGATCGGCAGCACCGCACCGTTCATGGTCATCGAGACCGAGACGCTGCCCAGGTCGATGCCGTCGAACAGTTGCCGCATGTCGTAGATGGAATCGATGGCGACTCCGGCCATTCCGACGTCACCCTGCACTCGGGGGTGATCCGAGTCGTAGCCGCGGTGAGTGGCGAGGTCGAACGCCACCGACAGACCCTTCTGGCCGGCCGCGAGGTTCCGACGATAGAACGCGTTGGACTCGGCCGCCGTCGAGAAGCCGGCGTACTGCCGGATCGTCCACGGCTGGTTGACGTACATCGTGGGGTACGGGCCGCGCAGGAACGGCGGTGCGCCCGGGTAGCTGTGCAGCGGGTAGCCCTCGGCCTCGGCGGCGGCACGATCTGCCTCGGTGAACACCGGCTTGACGTCGATGCCCTCGGGGGTGGACCACACCACCTGCTCGGGCGTGTAGAAGTTGGCCTTCGCACCCTGCTGCACATGGGCGGTGACGTCCTCGGCCGACGGCGGCGTCGGGGTCGGCTCGTCGGGATCGACCAAAGGCACCTCGGCGAAACTTCCGATGGTGTGCGAGATTCTGCGCTCGTCGTTGTTCATGTCAGGCTCGCTCATCTCAGGCTCCCAGGGTGTCGAGAAGTTCGGTCAGCACTGCGACGGCGTCGACTTTCGCGGTCAGGAATCCATCGGGACGCGAGGTGCCCTCGATGCCGGTGAATATCTTCTCGGGGCCGGCGAGCAGAACCTGCGTGACGCCCGCTGCCCGGAGCGCGTCCACCGCAGTGGCGGCCTCGTCCGTGTATCGCTTGTCGGTGCCGCACACCACGGCTATCCGAGCTCCGGACGTCTCGACCGATCCGGCGATTCCGTCGACGGTCAGGGGACCGGGGTTGACCGCCTCGATACCGCCCGACGCCAGCAGGTTCGACGCGAATGTCGTTCGGACGTTGTGTTCGGCGACGCTGCCCAGCGGCACCAGGAGCACTGTGGGGCGCGAATCGTGCTCGGCCAGGTAGGCATCCGACCGGTCGCGCAGCGACTCGAATGCCCGGCCGTATCGATACACCGTTGTCGACCCCTGCGGCGCGGTTCGTTCGGGACTCAGCGGAGCCTCGGCCAGGTTGGGAAATTCGTTGACGCCCGTCAGCGGGGTCACTCGGTGAGCGATGTCGGAATCGCGTTCGGCGCGGGTCTTCTCGATCGCGGCCACGAGCGAACCGTCGTCGACGGCGGCGCGGAATCCTCCCGACGCTTCGATGGTCTGGAAGAACTCCCAGGCCTTCGCGGCGACCGCTGCCGTCAGTTCTTCGATGTACCAGGACCCGGCACCCGGATCCAGGACCCGTCCGAGATGCGCTTCTTCGAGCAGCAGCAGCTGGGTGTTTCGGGCGATGCGGGCCGCGAACGTCTTCGACACCCCGGCTGCGCCGCCGCCGAGTGCCGCATCGAACGGGAGCACGGTCACCGAATCGGCACCGCCCACTCCCGCTCCGAACGACGCCAGCGTGGTCCGCAGCATGTTCACCCACGGATCCCGCTGCGACATCATTGCTTCCGAGGTCACCGCATGCTGAGGAGCGTCACCGGCGTCGGGAGCTCCGCACACCTGCGCGATCCGCGCCCACAGCGTGCGAGCGGCCCGGAACTTGGCGATGGTCTGGAACTGGTCGTCGGTGGCGGAGAACCGGAACTCGATCTGTCGCAGGGCATCCGAGATGCCGATACCGGCATCGGTCATGGACCGGAGATACTCGAGTCCTGCGGCGATCGCCGCGCCGAGCTCCTGTGCGTCGCCGCCACCGAGATTGTGGAACACGGTGCCGTCCACCGTGATCGCACGAACCGTCTCGGCGCGACCGATCGACTCACGAACCAACTCGAGCGCCTCGGTCATCTCGATCGACTCGGCTCCGCCCAACCCCGCTGTGAGAGTGGACACGCCGAGCCGGACGTCGACTGCGGCGCGCTCGTCGATATCGGCCGAATCGAGTACCCCGAACACCGCGGCTGCCGCTGCGGACGCGTCCCCGCGCGCATCGAGCGTCAGCGGTGCGAGCTCGAGAAACACCCCACGCAGAACCTCCGGCAGAGCAGTGGGGTCGACGCCACCGTCGCCGACCGTCAACCACAGGGCGCTGGTGCCGTTGGAGAGCGAATCGAGTATCTGGGTATTGAGTATCGACGCGTCGTCGGCGCCGCGTACCGAGCCGTGGCGGGTGCACACCTTCCATCCCGCGTTGACGTCGCGGTGGGGGTCGCGGCCCCGCAGGTAGGGAAACTGCCCGGGCAGCGGAGCTTCCGGTCGCTCGTCGAACGCGGTGTACAGCGGGGACACGGTGATCCCGTCGTACGTCGTGGAATCGAGCAGATGTTCGGCATCGGCGGGCAGATCGGCCACCTCGACCCGACGAGATTTGGCCAGGACACCGGCCACTGCCTTCTGCCAGGCCGCATGAGCGCTGCGTGCGGCATCTTCGTGCGACGCGATGGACACGTGTGCTTGCTCCCTCGGTTCGGCGGGTAGTCCTGCGCCCGACTTGAAGTGATGCTAACCCCACTGCATTGCAGGTTATCGTGAGGATCACCTCACGTTCGGTCGTGCAGCTCTGCTCTCGAACTCGGGAAGCAGCGAGGTGTCGTCTCGCGCCGGTACGCTGGCCTCTCGTGACCCGGCACCTGCGTGACGTTCGACTGATCGCGCTGCTGGCGGTGATTGCCGTCTTCGCTCTGGTAGCGGTGTTCGCACCCCATCCGACTGTCGAACAGATTCGTGAGTGGGGCACCTCCGTCGGCCCGGCATTCCCGCTCGTGTTCTTCGGCGTGCACGCGATCGTGACCGTAGCGCCCGTCCCGAGGACCTTGTTCACGCTCAGTGCAGGAGTGCTGTTCGGGCCCCTGACCGGTCTGGCGGTCACCATCGGCGCGTCGACGGTCAGCGCGATTCTGGCGCTGCTGTTGGTCCGTGCGATCGGTCGCGAAGCCGTGGCGGCGCGGATGTCGCACTCGGCTCTCGATTCGGTGGACGAGAGTCTGCGCCGACGAGGCTGGCTGGCCGTCGGCTCTCTGCGTCTGATTGCGCCGGTGCCGTTCTCGTTGGTGAACTACGCGTGTGGGGTGTCGGCGGTTCGGCCCGTCCCGTTCGCGCTGGCGACGGCCGTCGGGATGCTGCCTGGCACTCTCGGAATCGTCGTGATCGGCGGAGCGATCGGAGGCGAGACACATCCGGCGCTGCTGGTGTTGTCTGCGGTCTGTATTGCGATCGGTCTGAGTGGGCTGGTCGTGGATTGGCGTCTCTCGCGCGGTTCGCGATCCGAGCCTGCCCCCGCGGGCGGCCGACAGGTCGGGAACCTTGATTCTGACGAATCAAGCCTTGAAGCTTGACTGAACTACATCAACGATCTAGCCTTGTCCAATGTTCGTGCTGACCGTGGACCAACGCCGCAGTAGACGCGATATCGATCGCGTGCCCGAACTGCTCGATCGATATCGCGACCACGAACTGATCCGACCCTTCGAGCGCACCGCAGGAGACGAAGTGCAAGCCGTCTGCGAGGACGCCGCCACCGTCGTCTCGATCGCTCTCGAACTGGTCTCCACCCCGCACTGGAGCGTCGGAATCGGCATCGGCTCCGTCGAACTCCCGCTACCCGAGACGACACGCGCCGGACGCGGACCGGCGTTCGAGGCAGCCCGAGACGCCGTGACCCGAGCCAAGAATGCCCCGGCAGCACTCGCCGTCAGCGGCCCCGATGTCGCTGCCGCCGAGGATGCGGAGACAGCATCGACCCTGGTTGCGCTGCTTGTCATCAGACGATCGGACCAGGGCCGAGAAGCTGTCGAACTCATGGCCCGCGGGTTGTCGCAGACCGACGCGGCCGAACGGTTGAAGATCAGTAAACAAGCCATGTCGCAACGACTGTCGGTAGCCGGCTGGCACGTCGAGAACGCGGGCCGCACCCTGGCGACTCGATTGCTCGACACAGCGAACACGACGGGAAGCAACCGACCATGATCGTCGCCACCCTGGTGCTGCTCGCGCTGACCGCAGTTGCCGCTACCGTTCCCGCCGGCACCGGAATTCGCCGATGGTTGCCCACCGTCGCGGCGTCGAGTCTGCTCGCGGCAGCGGCGGTCCTGGCCACGGTGGCCGGACCGGCCTACGGTCTCGGCCATGCCGTCGGAGTGGTCCTCAGCGTCGTCGCGGCGGCCCTGGGTGGAACGGCGATGGTACCCACCGTGTTTCGCATCGCACGACGACGACGCGACTCGACCGGAGACGATCCGGTCGAGCCGCTTCGTGGTGGACTGACGATAGGCATCCTCGAACGCGTGGCCGTCGCGGTGTCGATTCTCGCCGGCTGGCCGGAAGGCATCGCCATCGTGCTGGCAGTCAAGGGACTCGCGCGCTACCCCGAACTGCGCGAATCCCATGCCTCCGAACAGTTCATCATCGGCACCTTCGCCAGCGTCCTGTGGGCCCTGGCCGCTGCCGGGGTCGGAACTGCCCTGATCAGCTGATCGGGGCCGAACTCAACGCTGTTCCGGCTCCGCCTCCGGCGACGCCGCCAGGGCACCGACGTCGAACCCCTTCGACAGCTCGGGTGCGGATGCCAGCGACGTGTCGACCGGCTTGCGCGCCACTGCTTCTGCAGCCTTGACCGCCTCGGCGACCGCCGGATCGGTCTTGGTCTCGAACCATTCGGCAACCTCGTCCGAGTCGTCCTCGGGCTTGGGCTCGTTGCCGGCCGACTCGTTGGGCTCGTACCGGAACACACCGTCCTCGCCGGGCGCACCGAGTGTCTTGGCGAACCCCTTGAGAGCGTCACCGAAATCGCTCGGAATCATCCACACCTTGTTCGCATCACCCTGAGCCATCTGCGGCAGCGTCTGCATGTACTGGTACGCCAGCAACTCGGGTGTCGGCTTGCCTGCCTTGATGGCACCGAACACCTTCTCGATCGCCTTGGCCTGACCCTGAGCCTCGAGGTACTTCGCGGCGCGATCGCCCTGCGCACGCAGGATGCGCGACTGCCGCTCACCCTCGGCGGTGAGAATGGACGCCTGCTTGCCACCCTCGGCTGCAAGAATCCGGCTCTGCTTGTCGCCCTCGGCCGTCTTGATCGCCGATTCACGATGACCCTCGGCAGTGAGGATGGTCGCTCGCTTCTCGCGATCGGCCTTCATCTGCTTCTCCATCGACTCCTGAATCGAGGGCGGCGGGTCGATGCTCTTGAGCTCGACTCGGGCCACTCGCAGGCCCCACCGGCCGGTTGCCTCGTCCAGTACAACGCGGAGTTGACCGTTGATCGAATCACGCGAGGTGAGAGTCTCTTCCAACGTCATTCCGCCGACGACGTTGCGCAGAGTGGTGGTGGTCAACTGCTCGACACCGACGATGTAGTTGTTGATCTCGTACACGGCCGACTGCGGGTTGGTCACCTGGAAGTAGACGACGGTGTCGATGGACACGGTCAGGTTATCCTTGGTGATCACCGGCTGCGGCGGAAACGACACGACTCGCTCACGCAGGTCGACCTTGGCGCGGATACGGTCGACGAACGGCACGAGAAACGTGAGCTGACCGGACACGGTGCGCGTGTAGCGGCCGAGCCGCTCGATCACGGCGGCCTCGGCCTGCGGGACGATCGAGATGGACTTGGCCATCAACACCGCGACGAACGCGACGATGACAGCCAGTGCGATGAGTGCTTCCACTGGCTACGGTCCCTTCCATACGACGGCGGTAGCGCCGTCTATTTCCATCACGGTCACGGTGGTACCCGGGGCATAGACCTCGGTCTCGTCGAGTGGACGAGCGGTCCACACCTCCCCACCGAGCTTGATCTGGCCTTCGTGGGCAGTGACCTGTTCGAGAACCACCGCACTCTTGCCGGTGAGCGCGGCCATTCCCATCGGGGTGTCGGGCGGAGTCGCGAAGCGCCGCAACAGAATGGGGCGCAACCCGAGCACCAATGCCAACGACAGGACACCGAAGACGATCGCATCGGCCCACACCGGGAAATCGGTCAGAGCCGAGACGCCTGCGGTGCCGAGCGCGCCGCCGGCGATCATCAGAAGAAAGAAGTCGCCCGTCAGTGCCTCGGCACCGGCGAGTACCACTGCCGCTATGAGCCAAATGATCGCTGCCACAGCCTCCATCCAAGCACGAATCGGACAATTGCCGGTGCGTTGCTGGACACAGCCCTACTCGGTGACGAAGTCGACCAATTGTTCGACGGCTCCGATCAGTGGTGCTTCGAGATCACGGAAGCTCGAGACCGACGAATACACCCGACGCCACCCCTCCCGCGGACTACCCCACCCCAGCTCTCGGCAGATTCCAGTTTTCCAATCCTCACCCCGCGGGATCTTCGGCCAGGCATCGATACCGACAGCAGCGGGTTTGACCGCCTCCCAGACGTCGATGAACGGATGACCCGTGACCAGAACGTGCTCGCCCAGCGACCTCGTCAACTTCGACTCCTTGGACCCGGTCACCAAATGGTCCACCAGCACTCCGACGCGTCGGCCGGGGCCGGGACCGAAATCCGCCAACCGCTCCCCCAGGTTGTCCAGACCCTCCAGATGCTCGACGACCACGCCCTCCACCCGAAGATCGTGCCCCCACACACTTTCCACCAGGGCCGCGTCGTGCACGCCCTCGACCCAGATGCGGCTGGCACGGGCGGTGCGCGCGCGTAGGCCCTCGACTTTGGTCGAACCGGACGCGGAACGCGTCGGTGCCGCCGCTGCCGCCGCAGGCTTGGGCCGAACCAGGGTGACCCGACGTCCGTCGATCAGGAATGCTGCCTCGCGCAGGGCGAACAGCCGCGTCGTGCGCGCACCGTCCTCGAGCCGGACGAAATCTCCGTCGTAGGTGCGCTCGAAGCCGACCACGGCACCGCAGTACCCGGTTCCGGCATCTTCGACGACCAATCCGCGCTCGGCCGACACCTCCGGTGCCGGAACCTTGCGCATGCGACTGTGCCCTTTGAGAATGTCTCCGCCGTACATGTCGTTCACGGCGACCAACGCTAGCGACACCGGCGTCCCGAGCACGGTTCGCCACGCCGACCTATGCTCGTGAGTCGTGTGTTCCTCTAGTACGAGTCTCGCCCTGTGGGCCGGTTCCTGGCTGGCCGGTGCCAGCTCGCCCGACGACGTCATCGACGCCATGTCCGAGTGGGCACCGATGCATCTCGTGGGTGCGGGCGATGCGGACGCGGCCGAGAACTTCGGGCTGGAGTACCCCGGCTACGCCGATGGAATCGCGGGCTTGCTGCACGCGATCAGAGCGGCTGCAACGGCGTCGACGCCCGCTGCCGGAGACGATCGGGTCAAGCTGGTTCTGCCTGTTCCCGGCGCGGTGAGCGGCCTCCCCGCGAACACGGACTTCTCCCGAGCTGCCCTCGGCACCGGTCAGGCGGTGGTGATCGGGACCTCGGGTAACGCCGGGATCGGGTTGGTGCCCGTCGTGGAGGGCCCGGATGTGTTGCGCTGGACCGTGTATTCGATCGTCGTCCCCGAGCACGCACAGCGGGACCAGGGGTTGGGTGAGGCCGAGTACGAGATGCGTGAGGCCGTGCGCGGCGCGGCGGACGCTCTCGCGCAGATGCAGTCGCTACCCACCCGAACCCCAGACGCCGATCCCCGCACCCGTATCGCCGCCTTGATCGCCGACGCGGCACGGCATCGCTACCCCGCAGAAATGTCCGACAGGGCGTTCCGCGTCCTCGAATCGGCGGATCGGGTCGCCGCCATTCTGACGGTCGCGGCGGGATCGGCTCCGTCGGAAGCACCGACCGCGTCGGCAGCCGCAGCACGTGAAGAACTCGTTCGACCGCTGTGGGCTGCAGTGCGTACCGCGCGCACCATCGCTGTGGCGACGAGCATCGAAGCGGCGATGCACTCCGCCTGACACCCCATCGGGAAGCGGGTGTCAGGCAGAGACGTTCACGACGAGGCGGCGGCGGGCCTGGAGGGGCGGGTGGGCTGCTCACAGCAGCCGACGGCGCAGCGACTGCCGTCCAGTGTCGAACCGTAGCCGGGCACGCTGCCGAGTCCGCGGCATCGGCCACCGACTCGGTATTCGTCCACGAGTTCGCGAATCATCTGCGGGAAACGCGCGTCGGATCCGGGGGTGCCTGCGCGAGCGAAGGCCATTCCGAGTTCGCGGGCCTTCTCCTCCGCTTCGGTGTCGAGATCCCACACGACCTCGAGATGGTCGGACACGAATCCGATCGGACACACGATCACGGCGTCGACGGACTTCTCCGACAGCGCTTCGAGGTGATCACAGATGTCGGGGTCCAGCCACGGCACCTGCGGGGGTCCGGAGCGGGACTGCCACACCAGGTCGTAGTCGTCGACACCCGACGCGGCCGCGACGAGCCTCGAGGCCTCGGTCACCTGACGGCTGTAGAGGTGGCCGCCGTCCTCGGGCGGGCCTGCGTTGGCGTCGGCGGCCGAGGGGATCGAGTGTGCGGTGAACACCAGACGTGCACCGTCGCGGTGCTGCTCGGGCAGTGATGCTCGCGCCGATGCGACCGCGTCGCTGAACGCGTCGACCATCAGCGGGTGGTCGTAGTACTGCCGAATCTTGAGCAGATGCGGCGCATCGTCACCGACGGCGGCGCGAGCCCGGGCGATGTCCTCGTGGTACTGCCTGCATCCGGAGTAGCCGCCCCAGGCAGAGGTCGGAAAGACGAGTGCGTTCCTGATCCCGTCCGACTTCATGGTCGCGACGGTGTCCTCGATCATCGGATGCCAGTTACGGTTTCCGAAATAGATCGGCAGATCCACTCCGGCGGAATCGAATTCGCCGCGGAGTGCATCGATGATGTCTCGGTTGAGTCGGTTGATCGGCGAGACTCCCCCGAAGTGCATGTAGTGCTCGACGACGGCATCGAGCCGCTCGGGCGGCACTCCACGTCCGCGAGTGACGTTCTCCAGAAAAGGGCGTACGTCGGCGGGCTGTTCCGGCCCGCCGAACGAGAGCACCAACAATGCGTCGAAGTCTCCAGGGGTGGTCATGATTCCATTGTGCCCCCGTCGCAGACCGGCCCCGGCGGGGGTCCGATCGGCGAACGAAACCTCTCGGTGGGCGCACGTACGGTTACGCCCACCGCGGCATCACATGTTCTCGGGCAGGTACGTGTTGTGGCTGGCTCCGCCGTCGACGTACACGATGGATCCGGTGGTGCCGGGCAACCAATCCGAGAGCAACGCGACGATCGACTTGGCGACGACGGTGGGGTCGTTGACATCCCAACCGATCGGAGCAGCGCCGTCCCAGTAGACGTTGAGCTGATTCATCTTGGCCGCGTCGTCGGTTGCCGTACCCGCGATGGCCTTGGCGGCCAGGGTCTTGATGGGGCCGGCAGCGACGAGGTTGGAGCGAATGCGCTTGGCGGCGCCCACTTCCCGGGCGACGTAGCGGTTGACCGATTCCAGTGCAGCCTTGGCCACGCCCATCCAGTTGTAGTACGGCATCGACGTGCGCGGGTCGAAGTCCATTCCGACGATGGAGCCACCCTCGTTCATGACCGGCAGAACTGCACGCGCGAGCGATGCGTAGCTCCACGCCGAGATCTCGAAGGCCTTCGCAGCGTCAGGTCCGGGGCCGTCGAGGAACGGCTTCGCGTCAGGGCCCATCAGGGTGCGGGGAGCGAATGCGATCGAGTGCAGAACCCCGTCGATACCCTCGGGTGCTACTTCGCGTACGCGGTCGGCCAGCGCCGCGAGGTGCTCCTCATTGGTAGCGTCGAGCTCGATCGCCGGGGGCACCTCCTTGGGCAGACGCTGTGCAATGCGGTCGATGAGCCGAAGCCGATCGAACCCGGTGATGATCACCTTGGCACCCTGCTCCTGCGCCATGGCAGCGGCGTGGAACGCGATCGAGGCATCGGTGATGATGCCGGTGATGAGAATGGTCTTGCCTTCGAGCAATCCGCCCATGGTGCAGTGTTCCTTAAATCGGAGGTGAATGTCTATATCGTTGCGCGAAAGGGACTTTCAGTGACCCATGCCCAGACCGCCGTCGACCGGGATGACCGCACCGGAGACATAAGCCGCATCAGGCGAAGCCAACCAACTCACGACGCCTGCAACCTCTTCGGCTTTACCCTTGCGCGCGAGCGGAATTGCTTTGACGGCCATTTCCTGGATCTTCTCGTCCAGGACCTGAGTCATCTCGGTGTCGATGAATCCCGGCGCGACGACGTTGGCTGTGATCGAGCGGGAACCGAGTTCACGGGTCAGCGAGCGCGCCAAGCCGATGACGCCAGCTTTCGATGAGGCGTAATTCGCCTGACCGGCCGTGCCGGTCATTCCGACTACGGAACCAAGGAAGATGAACCGACCGTAACGGGCACGAAGCATCGAGCGACTTGCCCGCTTCGCCACGCGGAACGCACCGGTGAGGTTGGCGTCCAGAACATTGGAGAACTGCTCGTCAGTCATCCGCATGATGAGTGTGTCGTCGGTGGTGCCGGCGTTCGAGACCAAAACCTCGACCGGCCCCTGCTTCTCCTCGACCTCCTTGAAGGCCGCGTCCACCGAGGCGGAGTCGGTGACGTCGCAGACGACTCCGAACAGCCCGTCGGGAGCGCCGGAGCCGCGGTGGGTGACGGCTACCTTGTGGCCGTCGGCTTGGAGCCGCTGGGCGATGGCAAGACCGATTCCCCGGTTACCTCCGGTGACGAGTACCGATCGCGCGATGAAGTCAGGTGTGGACATGCCTAGCAACCTATCTGTTCGTCCTGGAATGACAAAGCGAAACTTACTGGTGAGTAAGAACAACGATCACGGAAGACGTTGCCTCATCACCAACGCCGAACCGAGGCCGACCGAGATGCACAGAACACCGAGAATCAGCCAGGGACGCGAGGCGTCGCCGCGGGTGATCTCGAAACCGATCTGCTCCTCCAGGGTGTCGTACACGTCGCGGAGGTCCTCGAGCGACGACGCGGTGAAGAAGCTGCCGCCGGACAGATCCGCGATGTCCCGCAACGACGGATCGTCCACCGGTACCGGCACCCGTTCGACTCCGGCCTCGTCCTCGATTTCGACCGAGCCATAGCTCGTGCCGAACGAGATGGTGGAGATGGGGACGTTCTTGTCCTTGGCGGCTCGCGCCGCGGTGTACCCGCCGCGTGGATCGTCGAGGTTCTGCGGAACGGTCTGCTTGCCGTCCGAGAGCAGCACGATGCGCGCCGGTGGTGCCGCGTCGCCGCCGCCGAGTATCGCGCCGAGAGTGTCGATCGACTGGAGCGAGGTGAAGATCGCCTCGCCGGTGGCCGTTCGCTCACTGAGCTGCAGCTTGTCGATGGCGGACTTGGTGGCTTCGCGGTTGGCCGTAGGCGAGACCAGAACCGACGCGGTACCGGCGAACGCGACCAATCCGAGATTGATGCCGGGCGTCAGACCGTCCGCGAAGGATTTTGCTGCTTCCTGTGCGGCGGCCAACCGAGTCGGCTCGACGTCGGTGGCCTCCATGGACAGCGACACATCGATCACGAGCATGACGGTCGCCCGGTTCCGCGGCACGCGCTCGTCCGCCGTCGGGCCGGCCAGCGCGACCGTGAGGAACATCAGACCGACCAGCACCAGTGCGGTGGGCAGGTGACGTAACCGGTTCGGCCGATCGGGCGCGACGGACTCGAGCAGTTCCATGTTGGAGAACCGCAGTACGTGCTTCTGCTTGCGCCGCTGGATCCAGACGTAGCCGACCGTCAGTGCGATGACGACGACGAGGAATCCGAGCCACCACGGCGACGCGAAATCGGTCAGGCTCATCGTGAACCCGCCCGAGCGGTGTTGGTGAACCCGGATCCGATGGTGTGCCTGCGTGCGGTCACGAACCGTACGACGTCGGCGATCCAGTCACCGTCGGTGCGGAGCGTCAATCGGGGTGCACCGCACCGCCGCAACGCCTTCTCCACGTCGTCGCGGTGTGCAGCTGCTGCGCGCGCGAAATCTGCGCGCAGCCGCGGCGTCGTACTGAATTCGCGAGTGCGGCCGGATTCCGGGTCGTGGAGAACGACGTCACCGACGTCGGGCAGTTCCAGATCACGTGGGTCGAGTACCTCGACGGCCAGCACGTCGTGCCGAGCGGAGATGGCCCGAAGCGAGCGCTCCCAGTCGATCGGCCCGAGAAAGTCGCTGATCACCACAGCCATCCCGCGGCGGCGTTCGGGCCGTCGCAGCGCTTCGATGGCAGCGCGCAGGTCACCGCGCACACCGTCGGCCGCAGCAGGCGTGGTGGCTATGGCACGGAGCATCGACTGCGTGTGCACGCGGCCGCCGCGCGCCGGAATGCGGTTGGTGTCGGAACCGGTGGCAACCACCGCGCCGATTCGATTGCCGCCGCCGCCGGACAGATGTGTGATGGCAGCCGAGGCCGCGACCGCGAGATCCCGCTTCTCGCACCCGGTGGTCCCGAAGTCGAGGCTGGCCGACAAGTCGACCACGAGCCAGGTCTCCAGCTCGCGGTCGGCCACGGACTGCCGCACGTGCGGATGCGTCGTACGCGCGGTGACCGACCAGTCCATCTGTCGAACATCGTCGCCCGGCTGGTACTCCCTGGCGTCGCCCGGTTCGGATCCAGGACCGGGGATCAACCCGAGATGGTCACCGTGCAGCACCCCGTCCAGCCGTCGACGCACCGTCAGTTCCAAGGTCCGCAGTGCTGCGGCGAGCTTCGGATCACGAAGCTCACCCGAACGGAACGACGGTGGCCGGGCCACGACGGCTCGGCCTGAGGTCGCGGAGGCGGTTTCGGATCCGCTCACTGCCCCGGCGTACCGATCGATGATCCGTCACCCGACGGCTTCTGCAGAGACGGTGCGGGCTGGCCGTACGGCCCGGCCTGCGGATGTTGTTGAGGGCCGGGCTGTTGAGGGCCGGGCTGCTGGGGTGCAGGCGGTTGCCCCTGGCCGGGAAACTGGCCGGGTGCCGGAAACTGCCCCTGTGTCGGGTACGGCCCCTGCGGCTGACGTCCATCGAAGTGCGGTCCGTCCGGACCGGATCCGTTGCTCTGCGGTACCGCCTGCGGCGACACCTGCGGTAACCCGACGGTCTGCAGCACCCGGGAGATGACCGTCTCGGGCGTCACCTCGTCGGCCAGCGCGTCGTAGGACAGCACGAGACGGTGCCGGAGCACGTCGGGAATGACCTCGAGTACGTCCTGGGGAACGACGTAGTCGCGACCCCGGAGCAGAGCCAGTGCGCGGGAGGCCGCGATGATGCCGAGCGTCGCACGCGGCGATGCACCGTAGGCGATCCAGCTGGCCACGTCGTCCATACCGAACTGCTCGGGAGTACGGGTAGCAGCGATGACCCGGACCACGTAGTCGACGAGTGCGTGGTGCACGAACACCGAGCCGGCCAGATTCTGCAGGCGAACCAACTCGACCGGGTCGAGGATCTGCTTGGGTTCGGGGGCCTTGATGCCCATGCGGTAGACGATCTCGCGTTCCTCCTCGACCGTCGGATAGTCGACGACGATCTTGAACAGGAACCTGTCTCGCTGTGCTTCGGGAAGGGGGTACACACCCTCGTTCTCGATGGGGTTCTGCGTTGCCATCACCAGGAACGGATCGGGCATCGGGAACGTCTTGCCGCCGATGGTCACATGCCGTTCGGCCATGACCTCGAGCAGAGCGGACTGCACCTTCGCCGGCGCACGGTTGATCTCGTCGGCCAGCACGAAGTTGGCCACGACGGGTCCGAGTTCGGTGTCGAACTCCTCACGGCCCTGACGGTAGATGCGGGTGCCGACGAGGTCGGTGGGCACCAGGTCGGGAGTGAACTGAACTCGCGAGAACGAGCCACCCACCACCCGTGCGAAAGTCTCGACCGCAAGGGTCTTGGCGACGCCGGGTACACCCTCGAGCAACACGTGTCCGCGGGCGAGCAACCCCACCAGAATGCGCTCGACCAGCCGATCCTGACCGACGATCACGCGCTTGACCTCGTACACGGCCTTCTCGAGAAGCTGGACGTCCTCGGCCAGGGCCGGACTGTCCACCCGCTTCGGCTCCCCACCCGGTGGATTCGGAGTCGGAGACTCGACTCGCGTCGACCCCTCGTCGTTCGAAATCCGGCCGTCACGTGATGTCACCAAGAATTCACCGCTTTCAGTCGATCGTCGTCGGGCACGTTTCATACCGCCGCAATCAACTATTCCAGGTGATCGGGATGCGCGCCGAAAGGCACCCCCGACGCGCGCGCCGGATCCGCGCTCAGGACACCATGCGCACGGCGTACGGCGTCATTCCGCTGTATCGCACGTCGGACACCTTGACCACCGAACCCGATTGCGGGGCTTCGAGCATCTTCCCGTCGCCGAGGTACAGCGCGACGTGTTGGCTGGCGTTGGGTCCGTAGAAGATCATGTCGCCGCGCTTCATCTCCGAGGACGGCACCTGCTTGCCCGCCGTGTACTGATAGCCGGTGTAGTGCGGCAGCGAGATGCCAAGCCCTGCGAAGGCGTAGATCATCAGCCCCGAGCAGTCGAAGCCGACCTTGTTGTAGTCGCCGTAGCTGTCTGCGACTCCGCCGTCCCTGATGCCCTTGGTCGGTCCGTTCTCGTCGCCGCCGCCCCAGGAGTACGGCACGCCGAGTTGGCTCATTCCGCGGTCGATCGCCAACTCGACAGCTGCGCTTCCGGTGACCGACGGGGTCGTGGACGTCTTCGGTTTGGCGGGCGTCTTGGGCGTGGTGGGGGTGGTAGGCGTGGTAGGGGTGGTCGCGGTCGAACTGTCCGAGTCGGTCGATGCGCTCGAATCGTCGTCCACGTCCACGTGCGAACGCTGGCCCTCGGCGAGGGCCGCCGCGCGTTGCTGCGCCGCCAGGTTGGCCGATACTCGCGCAGCTGCCTGTACAGCAGCTTCCTTCGCTGCGGCCGTTGCGGCGGCGATGGCCGCATCCTCTGCCGCCTTCTGCGCCTCCCAGTCGCCGTACGCGGCTCGTTGGTCCTGCAGACCGGCGACGTTGCTGCGGGCGGCATCGAGTTCGGCCTGCGCCGAGTCACGCTGCGATTCGATCGTGGCCTTCCGGTCGGCCTCTGCCTGCAGCGCTGCCTGCGCCTCGGCGATGGCCTGTTCGGCCTCTGCCTTCTTGGCCTCGGCTTCCGAGGCGGCGGCGTCGGCCTGCTGCTTGGACTCACGCGCCGCCGAATCCCGGTTCGCCTGCTCGGTACGGGCCCGCTGCAGGCCGTCGAGTACCGCGTTCTGACTGTTGGAGAGAACCTTCAGGACCTGAGCGCGGTCCAGAACGTCGTCCGGTCCGCTGGATCCCAGGAACGACGCCATCGAGGCGACGCCCGAGCCCTGGGTGTAGCTGGATTTGGCGAACTCGTCGAACTTGGCCTGGGCTGCCTGGATCTGGGTGCCTGCATCGGCGAGAGCCTGCTGCGCGGCACCGACGATTGCGGCAGCGACATCGGCCGCGTCACGTGCGTTCTGCAGATCGACCAGGGCCTTGTTGACGCCTTCTCGCTTCGACGCGACCTCGTCGTCGAGTTGGGCGAGCTGCTGGTTGGCCGAGGCGATCGCGTCGATCAGCTGACCGACCTGGCCCAGGCTCGAATCGACGGCGCTGCCCGCGGCGGCGATGTCGGTGTCCGAGGGGTTGGGCGGTGGCGGTGGTACCGCGGCGGCAAACCCGGGAAGGGTCGCCATCAACGCGAGAACGAGGCCTGCGCCTACCAGCACGAATCGGGTACGGACGAGTGCACGGCGGTGAGTTCCGCGGACTTGACGTCGGCTCACAAATGTCTCCCTCGGGTCCGGCATTCACTCGGGTTCGCGTCGAACCGTCGTGCCGTCGAGGTGCTCTCCGTCCTCCACCCCGATCGCAGGTGACGGTGAGCGTTCTCGCCGGGCGGGAAAGAAACACGCAGCGATACGACAGGTGCGAACCACGTCAGTCACACCCGAAGCAGTGGCCTCCCGAGTTCCCCACGGATGACAACCGCCTTCTGCGACACTCCTTCCCCAGCAGTGCCAATGGCACCGTACGACACTTCGCACCCTAAAGAAACTCCAGTCACAAATGACACATTGGTAATTCGACCAGGCACAACGCCGTGAACTCGGCGTTTACCGGAAACAATTTTTCCGACTTTTTCGGACGACCTCACGGACATGATCGGGACCGGGTCGAACGGTGTGGGCGTCGGTCAGTCGAACGACACTCGGACGAGCGTGCTCAGTCGGCGACGGACTCGCTGTGCGCGCGGTCGTTCGTCTCCGCACGAGAGCGATATCGGCGGACCTTGACGACAGCTGTCAAGGCCGCGACCGCGGCGACCACGACGACGAGACCGCCCGTGAGCAGCCCCCACGGTGTCTGATCCTCGACGAGGGTGTCGACGAAGTTGTCGGCAGCGACGACGTGGTTGCCGGTGTAGGTACGGTCCTGGCCTGCTTCGAGGGTCACCCGACTGATCGAGTCGCTGAACGTGCCCACCTGCCCGGGGCTGAGCACGAGAACCGTGCCGCCCTCGCGTGCTCCGACAGCGGTGGCGAGGTCTCGCAGTTGCGAGTCGTGGCGAGGTTCGGTCGGCACGATCACGATGCTCAGATCGATGCCGTGGTCCTCGGCGCGCGCGACGGCAGCGGACAACCCGGCTTCCTCGTCGGCGGGGGCACTGACGCCGGACTCGCGGACCGTGGCGACGATGCTGTCGACGTCCAGACCTGCCGGAATATCGGTGGCAAGTGGGGAAACGGCGTGAATCGGCTCAGGCATCTCTCGTCCAGTCGGTAGGAACCAGTCGGGTCGAACCCTACGTCACCGCCACGCCCATACCTGGTAGGCCCGCAGGTCCGGCGCAACTACTGAGGTCGCCCTTCATTGCGCAGCCGGGAGCACTACGTGAGGATCGTCGTGTGGATCGGTCTCTCGACACCCACCGAGAACCCGGCCGCAGGTTTTCACAGGACAAGCGTACTGTTAGACTTCCATCGAGACACTGACCGTGCGTCCGCCTCGAACTCTCACTCCAGAGTTTCGATGCCGAGGCCCGCAGTCAGCGCCTCGCTTCAACCGTCGACACAGCCCCGTCGGCGGTGTGCCTCATAGACGAGTGGAGCTGAAGTGACCGCAAGTAATGATTCATTCGGTGCAAAGGGCACCCTCGACGTCGGAGAGAACTCGTACGAGATCTTCCGACTGTCGGCCTTGCCCGGTGCCGAGAAGTTGCCCTACGCACTGAAGGTCCTCGCGGAGAACCTCCTTCGCACCGAGGACGGTGCCAACATCACCGCCGACCACATTCGTTCGATTGCCTCGTGGGATCCGTCCGCGGAGCCGAGCTTCGAAATCCAATTCACCCCTGCACGCGTCATCATGCAGGACTTCACCGGTGTTCCCTGCATCGTCGACCTCGCCACGATGCGTGAAGCCGTCACCACCCTGGGCGGCGACCCCAACAAGGTCAACCCCCTCTCCCCCGCCGACATGGTCATCGATCACTCGGTCATCCTCGACGTCTTCGGCCGCGCCGATGCTCTCGAGCGCAACGTCGACCTCGAGTACGAGCGCAACGGCGAGCGTTACCAGTTCCTGCGTTGGGGACAGGGCGCGTTCGACGACTTCAAGGTCGTCCCCCCGGGCATGGGCATCGTGCACCAGGTCAACATCGAGTACCTGGCACCGACGATCATGACCCGCAAGGGCCAGGCCTACCCCGACACCTGCGTCGGCACCGACTCGCACACCACGATGGTCAACGGCCTCGGTGTGCTGGGCTGGGGCGTGGGCGGTATCGAAGCGGAGGCGGCCATGCTCGGCCAGCCCGTCTCGATGCTCATCCCCCGCGTCGTCGGTTTCAAGCTCTCCGGTGAGATCCAGCCCGGCGTCACCGCGACCGACGTGGTGCTGACCGCAACCGAGATGCTGCGCAAGCACGGTGTCGTCGGCAAGTTCGTCGAGTTCTACGGCGAGGGCGTGGCCGAGGTTCCGCTCGCGAACCGCGCCACCCTGGGCAACATGAGCCCCGAGTTCGGTTCCACCGCAGCGATCTTCCCGATCGACGAGGAAACCATCAACTACCTGCGCCTCACCGGCCGCAGCGACGAGCAGCTCGCGCTCGTCGAGGCGTACGCCAAGGAACAGGGCATGTGGCACGACCCGAAGAACGAGGCCGTGTACTCCGAGTACATCGAGCTCGACCTCAACTCGGTCGTTCCGTCCATCGCGGGCCCGAAGCGTCCGCAGGACCGAATCCTGTTGTCCGAGTCCAAGGTTGCGTTCCGCAAGGACATCCACAACTACGTCGAGGAGAACCACCCCAAGCACGAGGGCGACAGCAAGCTCGACGAGGCCCTCGACGAATCGTTCCCGGCCAGCGACTCCGCTTCGCTGAGCTTCGCCGAAGAAGATTCGGTCGACGTACGTTCTGCCGCATACGGTTCCGAGGGTCGTCCGAGCAAGCCGATCCGCGTCACCACGGACGAGGCAGGCGAATTCGTGCTCGATCACGGTGCCGTCGTGGTTGCGGGAATCACCTCCTGCACCAACACCTCGAACCCGTCGGTCATGCTCGGCGCAGCACTGCTCGCCCGCAATGCCGTGGAGAAGGGGCTGTCCACCAAGCCCTGGGTCAAGACCAACATGGCTCCCGGCTCGCAGGTCGTCACCGACTACTACGAGAAGGCCGGCCTGTGGCCGTACCTCGAGAAGCTCGGCTACTACCTCGGCGGTTACGGCTGCACCACGTGTATCGGTAACACCGGTCCGCTGCTCGAGCCGATCTCGAAGGCGATCAACGACAACGACCTCTCGGTCACCGCAGTGCTGTCGGGCAACCGCAACTTCGAAGGCCGCATCTCCCCCGACGTGAAGATGAACTACTTGGCTTCGCCGCCGCTGGTCATCGCCTACGGCCTGGCGGGCACGATGGACTTCGATTTCGAGACCGACGCTCTCGGCGAGGATCACGAGGGCAACCCCGTGTTCCTCAAGGACATCTGGCCGTCCGCCGAGGAGATCGAATCGACCATCCAGTCCTCGATCAGCCGCGACATGTTCAGCAAGTCCTACGAGACCATCTTCGCCGGTGACAGCCGCTGGCAGAACCTGTCGACCCCCGAGGGCGACACGTTCGAGTGGGATCCCAAGTCCACCTACGTGCGTAAGCCTCCGTACTTCGACGGCATGACGATGGACCCGGCTCCTGTCGAGGACATCACCGGTGCACGCGTGTTGGCCCTGCTCGGCGATTCGGTCACCACCGACCACATCAGCCCGGCCGGACCCATCAAGGCAGGTACGCCTGCCGCGCAGTACCTGGATTCGCACGGTGTCGAGCGCAAGGACTACAACTCGCTCGGTTCGCGTCGCGGAAACCACGAGGTCATGATTCGCGGAACGTTCGCGAACATTCGCCTCAAGAACCAGCTCCTCGACGACGTCTCGGGCGGCTACACCCGCGACTTCACGCAGGACGGTGGACCGCAGTCCTTCATCTACGACGCGTCGCAGAACTACCAGAAGGCCGGCATTCCGCTGGTCGTGCTTGGCGGCAAGGAGTACGGCAGCGGCTCCTCGCGCGACTGGGCGGCCAAGGGCACCTCGCTCCTCGGCGTCAAGGCCGTCATCACCGAGTCGTTCGAGCGCATCCACCGCTCCAACCTCATCGGCATGGGCGTCGTTCCCCTGCAGTTCCCGGCCGGTGAGAGCGCATCGTCGCTCAAGCTCGACGGCACCGAGACCTTCGACATCGTCGGAGTTGCGAAGCTGAACGAGGGCACCACCCCGAAGACGATGACCGTCATCGCCACCAAGGAAGACGGCTCCAAGGTCGAATTCGAGGCCGTGGTTCGCATCGACACCCCGGGTGAAGCGGACTACTACCGCAACGGCGGCATCCTGCAGTACGTGCTGCGCAACATGATCAGAGGCTGAGTGCGCGTCGTCTGACGTATGCCTCGAACGGCGATGGGCCCGGAACCGACAACGTGTTTCCGGGCCCATCGCCGTATCGGTCGAGGCCCTCATCGAAAGTAGGAAACCCACACGTGCCCAAGGTCAGCGAAGACCACCTGGCCGCCCGTCGAAGCGAAATTCTCGACGGCGCGCGTAAGTGCTTCGGCGAGTTCGGTTACGAGGGCGCGACAGTACGGCGTCTCGAAGAGGCCACCGGCCTGTCGCGCGGAGCCATATTCCACCACTTCAAGGACAAGGACGGACTCTTCCTCGCGCTGGCGCAGGAAGATGCCCGACGCATGGCCGAGGTCGCTTCCACCCAGGGTCTGGTGCAGGTGATGCGAGACATGCTGGCGCAACCCGAACAATTCGAGTGGCTCGGAACGCGGCTCGAGATCACCCGACGATTGCGCACCGACGCGGACTTCCGGACCAGCTGGGCCGAACGGTCTGCCGAGCTGACCGACGCGACACTCGGACGACTCGAGCGTCAGAAGACCGCAGGAAGACTGCGCGACGACGTACCCAACGACGTCCTCGCCGACTACCTCGATCTCGTGCTGGACGGACTGGTGGCCCGCATCGCGTCCGGCCACGGCCGGTCGAACCTCGCAGCGATCCTGGATCTGGTCGAGGAATCGGTCCGGCGGCAGGACTGACCCCGCCCCACTAGGCGAGCTGGATCAGTTCCAGGTATTCCTGCGACCAGTGGTCCTCGGTACCGTCGGGGAGCAGAATCACTCGTTCGGGTGAGAGCGCTTCGGCGGCACCGGGATCGTGGGTCACCAGTACGACGGCACCCTTGTAGCTGCGGAGCGCGTCGAGGACCTGTTCACGGGAGATCGGGTCGAGGTTGTTGGTCGGTTCGTCGAGCAGCAGCACGTTTGCCGCGGAGGACACCAACCCGGCGAGTGCCAGACGGGTCTTCTCACCGCCGGACAATGTTCCTGCAGGCTGGTCGAGCTGGGGTCCGGTGAACATGAACGCTCCGAGCAGCGACCTCAGTTCCTGCTCGCCGGCGTCGGGTGCCGCATGCCGGATGTTCTCCCACACCGACGCCATGTCGTCGAGGGTGTCGTGCTCTTGGGCGAAGTAACCTACGCGCATGCCGTGGCCGGGTTCGATCTCTCCGGTGTCGGCCTTCTCGGTTCCGGCCAGAATGCGCAGCAGTGTCGTCTTACCGGCACCGTTGAGCCCGAGCACCACCACGCGGCTCCCCCGGTCGATCGCCAGATCGACGCCGGCAAAGATCTCCAGCGACCCGTACATCTTGGTCAGGTTCTTGGCCATCAACGGTGTCTTGCCGCAGGGGGCAGGCTCAGGAAAGCGAATGTGCGCAACCTTGTCGGATACGCGCTCCGCATCGAGGTTGGCCATCAACTTGTCCGCGCGCTTCGCCATGTTCTGTGCCGCAACGGCTTTGGTTGCCTTGGCCCCCATCTTGGCGGCCTGCACGCGCAGTGCTCCGGCCTTCTTCTCCGCGTTGGCGCGTTCGCGGCGGCGGCGCTGCTCGTCCGTGGCGCGGGCGTCGAGGTACTTCTTCCAGTTCATGTTGTAGATGTCGGCTTCGCCGCGCACGGCGTCGAGGAACCACACCCTGTTCACCACGTCTCCGAGCAGTTCCACGTCGTGACTGATCACGATGAGTCCGCCCTCGTGGTTCTGCAGGAATCCCCGCAACCAGGTGATGGAATCGGCGTCGAGGTGGTTGGTGGGCTCGTCGAGCAGCAACGTGGTGTTCGAGCGTCCACCACTGCCGTCGGACGCGGCGAACAGAATCCGAGCCAGTTCGACGCGTCGGCGCTGACCACCGGACAGGGTCCGCAGCGGTTGGCCGAGGATGCGGTCGGCCAAGCCGAGGCTGTTGCAGATGCGGGCCGCTTCGCTCTCGGCTTCGTAGCCGCCGAGCGAGGCGAAACGCTCTTCGAGTTCGCCGTACTTGCGGACGGCCTTGTCGAGCAGCGCCTCGTCGGCCACTTCGGCCATCAGTGCCTGCTGCTTTTCCATCTTGTGCAAGAGGGTGTCCAGGCCCCTGGCCGAGAGCACTCGGTCCTTGGCCAGCACGTCGAGGTCGCCTTCCTTGGGATCCTGCGGAAGGTAGCCGAGCTCTCCGGTGCGCACGACCTCACCCGCGTAGGGCTCGCCTTCGCCTGCCAGGATGCGCAGAGTGGTGGTCTTGCCTGCACCGTTGCGACCCACCAACCCGATGCGGTCGCCTGCCTGTACACGGAGCGCGGGCCCCTCGGTGGACAGAAGGGTCCGCACACCGGCACGAACTTCCAGGTCGGTGGCGGTGATCACGCGTGAGCTCCTAGCGATTGCCGAACAATATCGTTGCCCGTCGACCGACGGGCGAACTCGATGTGCGCCGCCGAACGGCACAGCAAACCCCCATTTTAGCTCAGCATTCACGTGCCCTCACCCAGGAACGACGGTGACACCGGTAACGTCTGATCGATGACCGACGCTCCCGAAACAGTCAGCTCTTCCAGCGCGCCGATCCCCGACCTCACCGGGCGCACCGCACTCGTCACCGGCGGCAGCCGAGGCATCGGCAAGGCCATCGCCGCGGAACTGCTCGCTCGCGGCGCGAACGTCGCCATCACCGCTCGCAAGCGCGAACCTCTGATTGCGGCGGCAGCGGAACTCGGTGATTCGGTACTCGCGATCGACGGCAATGCGGGCGACCCGGAGCACCGGCGCACCGCGGTGGCGAGCACTGTGGAGACCTTCGGTTCACTGGACATCCTGGTCAACAACACCGGCATCAATCCCGTCTACGGCTCGCTGATGGATGCCGACCTGGCGGGCGTGAGCAAGATCTTCGACACGAACGTCGTGGGGACTCTCGGCTTCGTCCAGCAGGCGTTCCATGCCTGGATGGGCGAGCACGGCGGCGCGATCGTCAATATCGCCAGCGTGGCAGGCATCCGCTCCACCGGAGTGATCGCCGCGTACGGCGCATCCAAAGCTGCTCTGATCCGCCTCACAGAGGAACTCGCCTGGCAGCTCGGTCCGAAGATTCGCGTCAATGCCGTGGCACCGGGCGTGGTGAAGACGAAGTTCGCCGAGGCTCTCGTCGCCAACGGAGAAGACGCCGCGGCGGCCGGCTACCCGATGAAGCGCCTCGGAAACCCGGAGGACGTAGCGGCCCTGGTGGCCTTCCTGGTGTCGGACGCATCCTCCTGGATCACCGGCGAGACCGTGCGCGTGGACGGTGGTTTGCTCGCCACCGGCGGAATGTGAACGATTTCTCGGCCGACGTCGCCGTCGTCGGACTCGGTCCCGCGGGGCGGGCGGTCGCCCATCGATGTGCCGAGGCCGGACTCGACGTGGTTGCACTCGATCCACACCCGTCGCGCACCTGGACACCGACGTATTCCGCCTGGGCCGACGAATTGCCGTCGTGGTTGCCACAGACCGCAGTTGCCTCGACTGCGCAGAAGCCGGCGGTATGGACCGATCACCATCGGATCATCGACCGGACGTACTGCGTGCTGGACACACCTGCACTGCAAGCGACCTTGTCCCTCGACCGCGTGCGAGTGCTGGCCGGGACGGCAGTGGACGTCACCGGTGCCCGCGTGACGACCGCCGACGGCACCATCGTCGATGCCCGTCACGTCGTCGACGCCCGGGGCACGCTCGATTCGCGCGACCTGGCGCAGCAGACGGCATACGGCATCGTCGTCGAACGGCACCGGGCCGAGCCGATTCTCGAAGGATCCGACGCCTGGTTCATGGACTGGCGTACCGACAACGGCGCTCGGCCCGGTGAAGCACCGAGTTTCTTGTACGCCGTGGCGCTCGACGAGGATCGGATCCTGCTCGAAGAGACCTGTTTGGTTGGCCGCCCCCCGCTGGAACTCGCAGTGCTTCGATCGCGGCTGCACCACCGGCTGGCCCACCGGAATCTGGAACCGACCGGCCACGAGGACGTCGAGCGAGTGCGGTTCTCGGTCGAACCGCCGCCTCGATCGCTGCTGCACACCGGGCGAGGCGGACCGGTGTTGTTCGGTTCCCGGTCGAATCTGATGCATCCCGCCACGGGGTACAGCGTCGCGGCGTCGCTGGCGTCGGCGGATCACCTCGTCGAGAGATTTCGAGGCGGCGGTCGATCGGGCCCGAACCGACCGGTGCACGTCTGGACGGTCCAGAAGCTTCGCAACCTCGGCCTGCGCACGGCACTGGCTCTCGAACCCGAGATGGTCCCCCAGTTCTTCTCCAGCTTCTTCTCGCTCCCGGTCGAACTGCAGCGTTCGTACCTGTCCGGCCACGACGACGCGCTCGGGACGATGACCGCGATGCTGAAAATGTTTCCGACGCTCCCGGCGTCCGCCAGGATCGCGATCGCACGCACGATTTTGCGCACTCCGGGCCGCGGCTGAGTTTTCTCGCCAACGGTCGACACACGGGCGCCCGGTCGGCGATCATGGACAGATGCGCAGCATTTGGAAGGGCTCGATCGCCTTCGGACTGGTCAATGTTCCGGTGAAGGTCTATTCGGCCACCGAGCAGCACGACATTCGGTTCCATCAAGTTCACGCGAAGGACGGCGGTCGAATCAAGTACGACCGGATCTGTCAGGAATGCGGCAAGTCGGTGCAGTTCGCCGATATCGACAAGGCGTACGACTCCCCCGACGGCGAACGCGTGATTCTCACCGACGACGACTTCGACAAGCTGCCTGCGGCGGAGAAGCACGAAATTCCGGTTCTCGAATTCGTGCCGACCGAGCAGATCGATCCGATCCTCTACGACAAGAGCTACTTCCTCGAGCCGGACTCCGCGTCGCCGAAGGCTTACGTTCTGCTTCGGGAGACGCTCGAGGAAACAGAACGCACCGCACTGGTGCACTTCACTCTGCGACAGAAGACCCGTTTGGCTGCATTGCGCGTGCGCGACGACGTGTTGGTGATCCAGACACTGCTGTGGCCGGACGAAGTCAGGGCCGCAGAATTTCCTTCGCTCGAGGATGCTCCGTCCGCGCGCCCGCAGGAAGTGAAGATGGCGACGTCGCTGGTGGAAAGCATGTCCTCGGAGTTCGATCCCACCGAGTACACCGACGATTACCAGACCGAACTGCGCAAGCTGATCGACGAGACGCTCGCCAACGGCGGCGAGAAGGTCATCCACACCGAGAAGGACAAAGAAGACGACGGTGAGGATGCCGAGGTCGTGGATCTCGTGGCGGCCTTGCAGCGGAGCGTCGAGGCGGCAGGAAAGAACGCGAAGTCGGGGTCCGCCGCATCGGCTCCGGCGAAGAAGGCACCCGCCAAGAAAGCAGCGGCGAAGAAGGCCCCGGCCAAGAAGGCAGCGGCCAAAAAGTCGACCTCAGCCAAGTCCGCCGACTCCAAGGCCGACGAAGCCAAAGGCGCGTGAGCGGGCCGACTCGTTCGTACGTCAGACGGTGAAGCCGAGGGCCCTGAGCTGCTCGCGACCGTCGTCGGTGATCTTGTCCGGGCCCCACGGCGGCATCCAGACCCAGTTGATCTTGAGGTCTGCGGCAAGTCCGCTGCGCACGAGCGCGCCACGAGCCTGATCCTCGATGACGTCGGTCAACGGGCACGCCGCCGACGTCAGCGTCATGTCGACCGTGACGATGTCGTCGGCGTCGATCTTGATGTCGTACACCAGACCCAGGTCGACGACATTGATACCGAGCTCGGGGTCGACGACGTCGCGCATCGCTTCTTCGAGGTCCTCGAGCACCTTGATCTCGTCGGCCGTGAGTTCTACCGGCGTGGTGGTCACGGCTGGTGTCGTCTCTGTTGCTTCGGTCATGATTGCTGTCCTCCGGAAAATGCCGACTGGGCGGTCTCGCCCGTCGTGGCTGTCGAATCTGCGTCCACTACTTGAACAACCGCGTCCTTGAAAGCCATCCAGCCCAGCAGGGCGCACTTCACGCGGGCCGGGTATTTGGCCACACCGGCGAATGCGATTCCATCACCGATGACATCCTCGTCACCCTCGACGGTACCTCGACTGCCCACCATCTCGCTGAACGCATCGACCGTCGTCAGGGCTTCGTCGACGGTCAGCCCGACGACCTGATCGGTGAGCACCGATGTCGCCGCCTGACTGATCGAGCAGCCCTGGCCGTCGTACGAGACGTCTGCGACGGTGCCGTTCTCGATCTGCACACGCAGGGTCACCTCGTCGCCGCAGGTGGGGTTGACGTGGTGTACCTCCGCGCCGAAGGGCTCACGCAGTCCACGGCCGTGCGGGTGCTTGTAGTGATCGAGGATCACTTCCTGGTACATCTGTTCCATACGCATCTACTGCTGACCTCCCCCGCCGTGGTCGGTGGTGCCGAAGAACGACTGTGCGCGGCGAATCGCCTGTGCGAGAACCTGCACTTCCTCGACCGTGTTGTACAGCGCGAACGAGGCGCGCGCTGTCGCAGCCACACCGAATCGACGATGCAGGGGCCACGCGCAGTGATGCCCGACGCGAATGGCGACGCCCTCGTCGTCCAGAATCTGTCCGAGGTCGTGGGCGTGAATGCCGTCCACTACGAACGACACTGCCGAACCACGGTCGACGTTCTCGGTCGGCCCGATCACACGAACACCGTCGATCTTTGCGAACTCGGCAAGAGTTGCTGCAACCAAGGTCTTCTCGTGAGCGGCGATGACATCGATACCGATGTTCTCCAGATACCGCACGGCTGCGCCGAGTCCGACGACCTGCGAGGTCATCGGAACCCCGGCCTCGAATCGTTGTGGGGGCGCGGCGAACGTCGTCTTCTCCATGGTGACGGTCTCGATCATCGAACCGCCGGTGATGAACGGAGGCATCGCCTCGAGGAGTGCAGCCTTGCCGTACAGCACGCCCACTCCCGAGGGACCGAGCATCTTGTGACCGGAGAACGCCGCGTAGTCGACGTCGAGCGCGTGGAAATCGACCTTCATGTGCGGCACCGACTGGCATGCGTCGAGGACGACGAGCGCTCCGACGGCCCTGGCCCGACGCACCAATTCCTCGACCGGAGCGACCGCGCCGGTCACGTTGGACTGATGCGTGAACGCGAGAACCTTGACGGCAGAGGACAACTCGAGCGAATCGAGATCGATTCGACCGTCGTCGGTGACGCCGTACCAGCGCAGCGTGGCACCGGTTCGAGCTGCCAACTCCTGCCACGGAACGAGATTGGCATGATGCTCGAGTTCGGTGACGACGATCTCGTCGCCGGGACCGAGATGGCGGTCGAATCGCTGATCGGCAAGCACGTACGTCACGAGGTTGAGCGACTCGGTCGCGTTCTTGGTGAACACGATCTCGTCGACGTCGGCCCCGACGAACGACGCGATGGCCGCCCTGGCTCCCTCGTATGCGTCGGTGGCTTCCTCGGCCAGCTGGTGCGCGCCGCGGTGCACTGCGGCATTGCAGGTGGTGAGGAACTCGCGCTCGGCGTCGAGTACCTGTACGGGCCGCTGCGAGGTTGCACCGGAATCGAGGTACACCAACGGCTTTCCATCACGGACGGTGCGCGAGAGGATGGGGAAATCGCGGCGAACCGTGGCGACATCGAACGATGCCGCCACCGCCACAGCTGCCGGTGCAGCCATACTCATGCTCCGGTGGTCGCGGCCTGGGAGTAGCCGGCGTACCCGTTGGCCTCGAGCTCGTCGGCCAGCTCTGCTCCGCCGGACTTCACGATTTCGCCGTTGACGAAGACGTGCACGAAATCGGGCTTGATGTAGCGCAGAATGCGGGTGTAGTGCGTGATCAGCAGCACTCCACCTTCTTCGCGCTCCTTGTACTTGTTGACGCCCTCCGACACCACTCGCAGGGCATCGACATCGAGGCCGGAGTCGGTCTCGTCGAGAATGGCGATCTTCGGCTTGAGCAGTCCCAGTTGGAGAATTTCGTGACGCTTCTTCTCGCCACCGGAGAAGCCTTCGTTGACGTTGCGCTCGAGGAAGTTGGCCTCGATCTCCAGTTCGCTCATGGCGGTCTTGGCTTCCTTGACCCAGTGCCGAAGTTTGGGGGCCTCACCGCGCACAGCGGTGGCGGCGGTACGAAGGAAGTTCGACATCGAGACGCCGGGCACCTCCACCGGGTACTGCATCGCCAGGAAGAGGCCCGCGCGGGCGCGCTCGTCGACGCTCATCTCGAGCACGTCTTCACCGTCGAGGGTGATGGTGCCGGAGGTGACGGTGTACTTCGGATGGCCTGCAATGGCGTACGACAAGGTGGACTTGCCGGAACCGTTGGGCCCCATGATCGCGTGCGTCTCGCCGGACTTCACGGTCAGATCGACACCCTTGAGGATGTTGATCGGCTCGGCGGACGAATCGGTGTTGGCGACGCTGACGTGCAGATCGCGGATTTCGAGTGTGGACATCAAAGTTCCTTTGTGCAGTCGAGAAAGGTTCGGGTGGACCTACGCGCCGACGACGGCGAGTTCGGTCTCGATGGCGGCGTCGAGACGCTCACGTACGGCGGGGACCGGAATCTTGTCGATGATCTCGTGGAAGAAACCGCGGACGACCAGGCGTCGGGCCACCTCCTCCGAGATGCCGCGAGCGCGCAAGTAGAACAGCTGCTCGTCGTCGAAGCGGCCGGTCGCACTGGCGTGGCCGGCTCCGACGATCTCGCCGGTCTCGATTTCCAGGTTCGGCACCGAGTCTGCGCGAGCGCCGTCGGTGAGTACCAGGTTCCGGTTGAGCTCGTACGTTTCGGTGCCCTCGGCCTCGGCGCGGATGAGAACGTCGCCGATCCAGACGGTGTGCGCGTCGTGCTTGCCCGGACCGACTTCGCCCTGCAGCGCACCCTTGTACATCACGTTCGACTTGCAGTGCGGAGCCGAGTGGTCGACGAGCAGTCGCTGCTCGAGGTGCTGGCCTGCGTCGGCGAAGTACACACCGAGCAGGTTCGCGTCGCCGCCGGGCGCGCTGTAGCGCACGGTCGGGCTGATGCGGACCAGATCGCCGCCGAGGCTGACGTTGTAGTGCCGCAGCACCGCGTCGCGCCCGAGCATCGCGTGGTGTGCTGCGACGTGCACGGCGTCGGACTGCCAGTCCTGGATCAGTACGACATGCAGGTGCGAGCTGTCACCGAGAACGAACTCGACGTTCTCGGCATACGTGCCGCTTCCCCGCTGGTCGATCACGACGGTGGCACGAGCGAACGTACCGAGCCGGATCTGCACGTGGCCGTAGGCGACATGGTCGACACCGGGACCGTCGACGGTGATCTCGATCGGATCGGCCACCTCGACCTCGTTCGGCACGGAGACGATCGTGGCCTCGGTGAACGCCGAGAATGCCTGAGCGGCAATACGATCGGCCGGAACGCCGGCCTTGCCCAGTCGCTCGTCATCGCGACCGACGGTCTCCACGACCACCGATTCCGGGGCGCCGACGGTGACCTGAGCGGCCCCGTCGGCGACAGCGGAACCGTCGTGCAAGCCGCGCAGCCGACGCAGCGGCGTGAAACGCCACAGCTCGTCACGGCCGGACGGGATCTCGAACGCATTCACGTCGTAGGACGTGAACTGAGCGCCCTTGTTCTCGACGAGCTTCGACTTGTCTTCCTTGGCCGACTCGGGGTTTTCGGATGCCACGGCACCCATCACTCCGGTGAGGGGGTTGTTCACTTATCCGACCGACCCTTCCATCTGCAGCTCGATGAGCCGGTTGAGCTCGAGCGCGTATTCCATCGGCAGTTCGCGAGCGATCGGCTCGACGAAGCCGCGCACGACCATTGCCATGGCCTCGTCCTCGGTCATGCCGCGGCTCATCAGGTAGAACAACTGATCGTCGCTGACCTTCGAGACGGTGGCCTCGTGGCCCATGGACACGTCGTCCTCACGGATATCGACGTACGGGTACGTGTCGGAACGACTGATCGTGTCGACGAGCAGCGCGTCGCACTTGACCGTCGAGCGCGAACCGTGCGCTCCCTTGTTGATCTGGATCAGACCGCGGTACGACGTCCGGCCACCGCCGCGAGCGACGGACTTGCTGACGATGTTCGAGGACGTGTGCGGGGCCAGGTGCAGCATCTTCGAGCCGGTGTCCTGGTGCTGGTCCGGGCCTGCGAACGCGACCGAGAGAACCTCGCCCTTGGCGTACTCGCCGGTCATCCAGACGGCCGGGTACTTCATGGTGACCTTGGAGCCGATGTTGCCGTCGACCCACTCCATCGTTGCGCCTGCCTCGGCCTTGGCGCGCTTGGTGACGAGGTTGTAGACGTTGTTCGACCAGTTCTGGATGGTCGTGTAGCGGCAACGACCGCCCTTCTTGACGATGATCTCCACCACGGCGGAGTGCAGCGAATCCGACTTGTAGATCGGCGCGGTGCAGCCCTCGACGTAGTGCACGTATGCGCCCTCGTCGACGATGATCAGCGTCCGCTCGAACTGACCCATGTTCTCGGTGTTGATCCGGAAGTAGGCCTGCAGCGGGATGTCCACGTGGACGCCCGGCGGGATGTAGATGAAGGATCCGCCGGACCACACCGCGGTGTTCAGTGCGGAGAACTTGTTGTCGCCTGCGGGGATGACGGTGCCGAAGTACTCGCGGAACAGCTCCGGCTGCTCCTTGAGGGCGGTGTCGGTGTCGAGGAACAACACACCCTGGGCCTCGAGATCCTCACGGATCGAGTGGTAGACCACCTCGGACTCGTACTGAGCAGCGACACCGGAGACGAGGCGCTGCTTCTCCGCCTCGGGGATGCCGAGCTTGTCGTACGTGTTCTTGATGTCTTCGGGCAGGTCTTCCCACGTTGCAGCCTGCTTCTCGCTGGACCGCACGAAGTACTTGATGTTGTCGAAATCGATACCGTCGAGGTTGGAACCCCAGTTCGGCATCGGCTTGCGCTCGAACGTCTTGAGAGCCTTGAGGCGCGCCTCGAGCATCCACTCGGGCTCGCTCTTCTTCTGCGAGATGTCGCGGACGACGGCCTCGGAAAGCCCGCGCTTGGCGCTTTCACCGGCTACGTCCGAGTCGGCCCAGCCGTATCCGTAGGTGCCGAGCGAGGCGATGGTCTCGTCCTGGGTCAGCGGCGCGGTGGGTGTCACCTGGTCTGGTGTGACGGTCATGCGGGCTCCTTCCGGAGGCGTGGGCGTTCTCCGACACGGGGCTGCGCGTCGGAAGTCTTCTTGTCGGAACTATCGGTGTTCGAGTGCCGCGTCGGTGACAGCGGCACGTGCGTCGTGCATGCGCAGTTGCCGTTGGCGATGGTCGCCAAACGCTGCACGTGCGTGCCGAGAATCTCGGCGAACGCGGTCTGCTCTGCCTCGCACAACTCCGGAAACTCGGAGGCGACGTGCGACACCGGGCAGTGGTGCTGGCAGATCTGCACACCGTTGCCCACCTGACGGGTGGTGGCAGAAAAACCTGCCGCACTGAACGCGTCGGCGATTCGGTCGGCGGCGTCCTCCACGGCATGCGCGTCGGATCCCGTCGCCGGCTCCACGTCGGCCACGATCGTGTTGACGCGTTGCCGGGCGAATGTCTCGATGGCCGCGTCTCCACCGATCTTGCGTAGCTGCCGCATGGCGGCACCGGCAAGATCGTCGTAGGTGTGGCCGAGACGGTTACGCCCGGCCGCGGTGAGCTGAAAATGCTTCGCCGGTCGTCCCCGACCACGTTGCCGAGCACCCGCAGGAGTGGTGATGCGGGCCTCGCCCGCGTCGATCAGTGCGTCCAGGTGACGTCGCACACCTGCCGCGCTCAACCCCAGCCGAGTACCGATGTCGGAGGCGGTGATGGGACCCTCTTCGAGAAGCAGAGTGACCACAGCGCTCCGCGTCTGCCCCTCGGGGGCCGACGTGGGTCGCACCGACGAAACGCCTGCGCCGGAGGCCGATGACTCGACACTTCCCGGACGCACGAGCGAACTCTCGGTTGTTTTCACAACACCAGTGTGACGGAATTGCGGTAACCGGTCCAGCAAGGGTGCCCTATGCGGCTCGCTCACCGAGCACGGTGGAGGTCGCGCGCGAGTGCACCGCTACGCTCCCACTGTGCCATCGACCGACAGTGAGCCCAGTTTCGAGAGCTCACCTTCCGCGAGCGGTCCCGAGTCTCCGTCGGTGTCCGGCACATCGAAGTCCACGCCGACTGCGCTCGTCCACCGGTTCGTCGTGGCTCCCGCGCGCCGAGTCATCGGGCTCGAGTCCAGTCCGCCTGGCGGCGGCGTCGCCACCCTGCACGGAGACGAGCCGGAAGCACCGGGGCTGAATCCGTCGGAAACGAACCAGCTCAGGAACATCCGCCGTTTCGGGGCTGCGGGCGCTTTGCTGATGGCGATCGGTGCCCTCGGCGCGGGAGCGCAACCGGTGCTGCAGAACCCGATCGCAGGCGTCCGTTTCCTGAGCCTGCCGTCCCGGATGGCGACCTCGGCACTGACCGTCACGATGACCGGAACCGTCATCGTGGTGCTCGCGTGGTTGCTGTTGGGAAGATTCGCGTTGGGACGCACGCGATCGGGAGGCACCCCGCGTCGGCTCACTCGTTCCCAAATGGACCGCACGCTGCTGCTGTGGATCCTGCCGTTGAGTGTGGCACCGCCGATGTTTTCGCGTGACGTCTACTCCTACCTGGCCCAGAGCGAGATCACCGCACGCGGACTCGACCCGTACGAGGTCGGTCCGGTCGATGCACTCGGGGCCGACAACGTACTGACCCGAACGGTTCCCAACATCTGGCGCGAGACCCCGGCACCCTACGGTCCGCTGTTCCTGTGGATGGGGCGCGGAATCACGTACCTGACCGGCGAGAACATCGTTGCGGGCATCTTTCTTCATCGCTTGCTCGCGCTGGTGGGCGTGGCGCTGATCGTCTGGTCGCTGCCCCGTCTCGCCCGACGCTGCGGGGTTGCGTCGGTGACGGCACTGTGGCTCGGTGCCGCGAACCCGTTGCTGCTGTTCCACCTGGTGGCCGGTATCCACAACGAAGCCCTGATGATCGGGCTCATGCTGGCGGGTACCGAACTGGCGCTTCGCGCGATCGAGCGCTCGGGTGCTCTACGCAGCACCGATATCGCATTTCTCCTGGGCGGAGCAGGCCTGATCGCGCTGTCGTCCACGATCAAGATCCCCTCGCTCATCGCGCTCGGCTTCGTGGGGATGGCATTGTCGCGGCGATGGGGCGGGACCCTCAGATCCGTGATGTACGCGGCGCTCCTGCTCGGCTCGATCGCCGTCGCGGTCCAAGTCGCCGTGAGCCTGGGCAGTGGGCTCGGCTTCGGCTGGATCAACACTCTGGGTACTGCGGGGGTGGTACGCAGCTGGATGTCGATTCCCACGATCCTCGGTCTGGGCACCGGATTCGTCGGCGTGCTTCTCGGCCTCGGCGACCACACCACCGCTGTGTTGGGTCTCACTCGCCCGATCGCCGCCGTTGTCGCGGGGATCATCGTCGTCCGGATGCTGATCGCCGTTCTGCGCGGCCGCCTGCATCCGGTCGGCGCACTCGGCGTCGCGCTCGGGGCCGTCGTTCTCCTGTTCCCGGTGGTGCAGCCCTGGTACCTGCTGTGGGCAGTGATTCCGCTGGCAGCGTGGGCCACGACTCCCTCGTTCCGGCGTCCTGCCATCGCCTTCTCGTCGTTGGTGAGCGTGATCCTCATGCCGAACGGCAGTGAGTACCAGCCGTTCCAGATCGTGCAGGCCGCAGTCATGACCATCCTGACGATCGCGGTGCTCTACCTCCTCACGCGAAACCGGATGCCGTGGCCCACCCGCACCGGACCACCGGCACGCGACCGCAGCACCGACGAATACGCTGAGTCCTCGTGATCTCCGGGACGTCCGACGCGGCGCAACCTGTCGTACAACTGACCGACGTACGCAAGTCGTACGACGGTGTCAGTGCCGTCGACGGACTGAGCCTGAACATCGGCCCCGGCGAGGTTCTCGCGCTGCTGGGCCCCAACGGTGCCGGAAAGACCACCACCGTCGAGATGTGCGAGGGATTCGTCGCACCCGACGGCGGCTCGGTCCGGGTCCTCGGTCTCGATCCCGTGGCACAGTCGGCGCAGCTGAGGCCACGCATCGGCGTCATGCTCCAGGGCGGAGGTGCGTACCCCGGCTCCAAAGCCGGCGAGATGCTCCAACTCGTCGCCTCGTACTCGGCCGACCCACTCGATCCGGCGTGGCTGCTCGATTGCCTCGGCCTGACCTCTGCCGTCCGCACCCCGTACCGGCGGCTCTCCGGTGGGCAGCAGCAGCGACTGGCCCTGGCCTGCGCCATTGTCGGAAGGCCCGAACTGGTCTTCCTCGACGAACCGACCGCCGGGCTCGACGCCCAGGCCCGGCTGCTGGTGTGGGAACTGATCGACGCCTTGCGCCGCGACGGTGTCGGCGTACTGCTCACGACACATCTGATGGACGAGGCCGAGCAGCTGGCGGACCGGCTGACGATCATCGACAACGGCCGCGTCGTCGCCTCGGGCACACCGTCGGAATTGACCAAGCAGGGCGCCGAGGGCCAACTGCGCTTCACCGCACCCCCGGGACTCGAACTGTCCATGCTCGACGCGGCTCTTCCCCCGGGTTACGTACCGTCGGAACCGACGCCCGGCTCCTATGTGGTCTTTGGCGTGATCGAGCCGCAGATTCTGGTGATCGTCACGTCCTGGTGTGCACAGCAGGACGTGTTGGCCACCGAGTTACAGGTCGACCAGCGCCGCCTCGAGGACGTGTTCCTCGAGCTGACCGGCAGAGAATTGAGGAAGTGACCGTGCGCAGAGAAGCCCGGCTCGCCGACAACCGATTCGAGACAGGCCTGTTCTCGCCTCGCCCGCAGCCCGCGTCGGCTGCGCGCATGCTGCTCGCGCAGACCCGCCTCGAACTGAAGTTGTTGCTGCGCAACGGTGAACAGTTGCTGCTGACGATGTTCATCCCGATCACATTGCTGATCGGATTGACCCTGTTGCCGTTCGGCGAACTCGGCACCGACCGAGTCGCCCGAGTGGTCCCGGCCGTGATGATGGTGGCCATCATGTCGACGGCGTTCACCGGCCAGGCGATCGCTGTCGGCTTCGACCGCCGCTACGGCGCTCTCAAGAGGCTCGGGGCGACACCACTTCCGCGGTGGGGCATCATCGGCGGCAAATCCGCCGCCGTGGTGATCGTGGTGATTCTGCAGTCGATTCTGCTCGGCTCGATCGGCGTCGCTCTGGGATGGCGCCCGAGCGCGACGGGTCTGTTGCTCGGGGCCGTCATCATCGCTCTGGGAACCATCACCTTCGCGTCGATGGGACTGCTGCTCGGCGGCACCCTGCGCGCCGAGATCGTGTTGGCGCTCGCGAACATCGCCTGGTTCGTGATGCTGGGAATCGGCAGCGCGGTGTTCGTGGACGACCAGATCCCCCAAGGACTGCAGAACGTCGCACGCATCGTTCCGTCCGGCGCGCTGGGTGAGGCACTGAGCAGAGGCGTGTCCTCGTCCTTCGACATCTTCGGTGTGGTCGTGCTACTGGTGTGGGCTGTGGTGTGCGGCACCCTCGCCGTCCGCACGTTCAAGTTCACCTGATCGACGCTCGCCACCCAACGACGCTGTGTAGTTGATCGGCGTTTACCATCGTGGGGTGCTGTACAGAGCGTTCTTGCGCATCGTCGATCTCCTGCCCTTGCCCTCGCTTCGAGTGCAACGGGTGCTGGCATTCATCGCGATCCTGACCCAAGGTGGCATCGCAGTCACCGGTGCCGTCGTTCGCGTCACCGGATCCGGTCTCGGGTGCCCCACGTGGCCGCAGTGCTTCCCCGGCAGCTTCACTCCCGTCGGGGTGTCCGAGGTGCCGATTCTGCATCAGGCGGTCGAGTTCGGCAATCGTCTGCTCACGTTCGTGGTTGTTCTCGCGGCCGCCGCTGTCGTCATCGCCGTCACCAGGGCGCGGCGTCGTCGGGAAGTGCTGTTCTTCGCGTGGCTGATGCCACTCGGTACCGTCGTGCAGGCCGTCATCGGCGGATTCACGGTGCTGACCGGACTGCTGTGGTGGACGGTCGCCGTTCACCTCGTCGTCTCGATGGCGATGGTGTGGCTGGCCACGCTGCTGTACGCCAAGGTGGGCGAGAGCGATGCGCCGTCGGAGTCGACGCCCACGGTGCCGGGTGCTCTGCGAGCGCTGACGGGGCTGTCCGGGATCGCTCTGGCGGGCGTGCTGATCGCGGGCACCATGGTGACCGGAGCCGGTCCGCACGCAGGCGACAAGAGCGTCGAAGAACCGGTACCGCGCCTCGGTATCGAGATCGTGACGCTGGTGCACGCGCACTCCCAGTTCCTGGTCGGCTACCTGGCCCTGCTCGTCGGACTGGCATTCGCGCTGTACGCAGTGCGTGCGCCGAAGGCGGTCACGTTTCGACTCAATGTCCTGATCGCTCTGGTGCTCGCACAGTCTCTGATCGGCTTGGTCCAGTACTTCACCGGCGTTCCGGCCGTGCTCGTTGCCTTCCACGTGGCCGGTGCGGGCGCTTGTACCGCCGCCACCGCAGCCGTCTGGGCGGCCTGCCGAACTCGCGGCCCGGCCACGTCCGAGAAGATCGAGACCACCGAGGACGTTGCAGTTCGCTCGTGACGATCGGTCGAACTTCGAACAGGGTGGAGGGGCAGCCGACCTCCCCCTCAGATGGCCGACTGCCCCTCCACTGACTTCGACGCACCGGGTACCGAGATGGTTCCCGCCGAATCGAACAAGTTTTGCGACTTTTCTCCGCTCAGACGATCGCCTGGTTGCGTGCCTTCGGGAACTTCTTCTGATTGGCTACCCACCCGGCCATCTTCTCGTGGTGTCCAGGTGCCGGATTGACCGAACTGACCAGCTCGCGGTCCCATTCGGCCTCGGTCAACTGGTCGAGACCGTCGACGATCGCGCGGGCGATGGCGGTCGTCGCCACAACCTGGTCCCCCAGGACGCCGTCGGCACCGACCATGGTGAGCCGAGTCCCGGCCCGACCGACCGGCTGGATCACCACGTTGGCAGAGTTGCCGTGGTCGGCGAGGAAGCTCTTCACTGCCGCGAGCGTTCCCTTGGGAACGTCGTTCGACTCGTTTTTCTCGATACCCGCACTGTCGATTTCGGTAGCCATGCCGACACGATACCGAGGTCGTCCACGATCCCCGCATCGACCCGTCGAGTCGTTACTGATCGGTAACTTCGCTCGCCTTCGTGCATCGAGCGGATCTGTGTACCTGGGTGCGACGCGCCCGTGTAGAACGGTGTTCATGCGTGCCATTCGAATCGACAACACCGGCGGACCCGAGGTCATGAACATCGTCGACGTTCCGATACCCACGCCGGGACCCGGTCAACTCCTGGTTCGGATCGACGCCGTCGGCATCAATTTCATCGACACGTACTTTCGGCGCGGACTGTACCCGCGCGCGCTGCCGTACGTTCCCGGCGACGAGGGATCAGGGGTGATCGAACAACTCGGAGCGGACGTCACCGGTTTCGCACCGGGACATCGCGTCGCCTGGGCCACAGCACCGGGTAGCTACGCGGACTACGTCCTGGTCGACGCCTCGTCGGCCATCGCGGTACCCGAAGGCGTTCCCGCCGATCAGGCTGCCTCGGCACTGCTGCAGGGCATGACGGCGCACTATCTGATCGAATCCACCTACCCGGCCCAGCACGGTGAGACCGTCCTGGTGCACGCCGGCGCAGGTGGCGTCGGGCTGCTGTTGACGCAGATGGCGGTGGCGAAGGGCGTGAACGTGATCACCACGGTCTCCACGGATGCGAAGGCAGAGCTGTCCCTGCATGCCGGTGCCGCCCACGTGTTGCGCTACGAGGAGGACATCGCCGCACGCGTGCGCGAGATCACCGACGGCGAGGGCGTCCATGCGGTGTACGACGGCGTCGGCGCCGACACGTTCGAGGCAAGTTTGGCGTCGCTTCGGATCAGAGGGACGCTGGCTCTGTTCGGTGCGGCGAGCGGTCCGGTCCCGCCCATGGATCCGCAGCGGCTGAACGGTGCAGGATCCCTGTTCCTGACCAGGCCCACGCTGGCGCATCACATACGGGACCGAGCGGAACTGGAATGGCGGGCCGGTGACGTGTTCGCAGCGATGGAGAGCGGAGCGCTCACCGTCCAGGTGGGTGCGCGCTATGCGCTGGAGGACGCGGCGCAGGCCCATATCGATCTCGAGTCACGCAGGACGACCGGGTCCATCGTTCTGGTTCCCTGAGATCCGGATCTCGGCGGACGCTCGCTCAGGAGAGAAGCTGGGCGAGCGTTTGCCAGCCGAGCACCGAGTCGACGGCAAGGCCGCAGAACACCAGTGCCAGGTATTCGTTGGAGAGAATGAACAGCTTGAGGGGCTTGACCGGGGTTCCCGCTCGCACGCCTGCGTACAGGCGGTGCGCCACGACGAGGAACCACACTCCCGACGCGACGGCGACGGCCGCGTAGACGACGCCCGAGCCCGGCGCCAACGCGAGCGTTGCGGCAACGGTGGCCCATGCGTACAGCACGATGTGCTTGGTGACCTTGGTTTCCGAGGCGACCGCAGGCAACATCGGCACGTTGGCGGCCTGGTAGTCCTCCTTGTAACGGAGCATGAGCGCCCAGGTGTGCGGCGGCGTCCACAGGAAGATGACCAGGAACATCACCAGCGCCTGCCACCCGATCGTGCCGGTCACGGCGGACCAGCCGATCATCACCGGCATACAACCGGCCGCGCCACCCCACACCACGTTCTGCGAGGTGCGCCGCTTGAGCACGAGTGTGTAGACGAAGATGTAGAAGCAGATGGTGACGACGGCAAGCACACCGCTGAGCAGGTTGGTGGTGGCCCACAGCCAGAAGAACGAGAACACACCCAGGACGAGCCCGAAGATCAGGGCGTGCGAGACGGGCATGGCACCGCGGGCGAGTGGGCGCTTCTCGGTGCGCTTCATCACCTTGTCGATGTCTGCGTCGACCACCATGTTCAGCGTGTTGGCGCTGGCCGCGGCCAGCATTCCGCCGAACAGCGTGGTAAGGATCAGCCACGGATCGACGTTTCCTCGGTCGGCCAGCAGCATCGCCGGAATGGTCGTGACGAGGAGGAGTTCGATGACCCGGGGCTTCGTGAGCGCGACATACGCAAGAAAGAGTGCGAATGCTCTGCGCGGGGCGGACGTCACCGGCGCGGCCTGCGTGGGCTCACCCTTGTCGTCTGCTCCGAATCCGGGGCCGCCGGCGAAACCGTGTCCGCCCGGCTGCTGCCCAATTCGCACTGCGTCTCCTCGCACGACTGTCGTTCTCTGGCGCTCGGCCACTTGCTCGCGTGCCACCGGCACGCGGGTTGACTCTCCACGGCGACGCTTCGGCGCCTGCGCGCACGCGCGGTCCTCCGCAACTACCACCGCGGGGGCCGACTAACGTGCGCCTACTACGACCGATGGTAGACGGCTGGGTTTGCACCTCCAATTCGCAGGGCACCCAAAGTGAGGAATATGTCGCCTACGAGTAACCCGCGCGCAATCGCCCGGGGGAAGGCACGACAGTAGGGTCGGACGGAACTAGGCTGGTGAAGGACGTCCTTCGGCACCGACTGCGCACGTGCTTCTCCCAGGCGCATCGCAGTTGCCGCCGAGTGACGATTCCTCGGAGCCACAACTCGAACGAATGTCAGGAGATTTCTGCTCGTGTCGATCACAGACGATATTGACGTCCTCACCACGGCGCACCACCCGAGCGACTGGACGGACCTGGACACCCGAGCGGTCGACACCGTTCGTGTTCTGGCAGCGGACGCAGTGCAGAAGGTCGGCAACGGCCACCCCGGAACCGCGATGAGCCTGGCCCCCCTCGCCTACACCCTCTTCCAGCGCACCATGCGCCACGACCCCACCGACACGCACTGGATCGGCCGCGACCGGTTCGTGCTCTCGTGCGGGCACTCGAGCCTGACGCTCTACCTGCAGCTGTACTTGGGCGGCTTCGGACTCGAGCTCGCCGACATCGAGGCACTGCGCACCTACAAGTCCAAGACTCCCGGACACCCCGAGTTCCGCCACACCGACGGCGTCGAGATCACCACCGGCCCGCTCGGCCAGGGGCTCGCCTCGGCCGTGGGCATGGCCATGGCGGCGCGCCGCGAGCGTGGCCTGTTCGATCCCGAGCCCGCTCTGGGAGGGAGCCCGTTCGACCACTTCATCTACGTGATCGCGTCCGATGGAGACATCGAAGAAGGCGTCACGTCCGAGGCGTCGTCGCTGGCCGGTACTCAGCAGCTCGGCAACCTGATCCTGTTCTACGACGACAACAAGATCTCGATCGAGCACTCCACCGACATCGCCCTCAGCGAGAACACCGCCGCGCGCTACGAGGCCTACGGCTGGCACGTCCAGGTGGTCGAAGGCGGCGAGAACGTCACCGCGATCGAAGAGGCCGTCGAGGCTGCCAAGGCCGTCACCGACAAGCCGTCGATCATCGTGCTGCGCACCATCATCGGCTTCCCGGCCCCCACCATGATGAACACCGGTGCAGTCCACGGTGCCGCACTGGGCGACGAGGAGATCGCGAAGGTCAAGCAGGCACTCGATTTCGACCCCGCCAAGACGTTCGAGGTCACCGACGAGGTCATCGGCCACACCCGCAAGCTGCAGGAACGCGGCCGCAAGGCCCACGCCGAGTGGACCGTCGAATTCGACGCCTGGGCCGCGCGCGAGCCCGAGCGCAAGAAGCTGCTGGACCGCCTGACCCAGGGCACGTTGCCCGAGAACTGGACCGACGTTCTGCCCACCTGGGAGCCCGGCAGCAAGGCCGTCGCGACACGTGCGGCGTCGGGCGAGGTCCTCAACGCCGTCGGACCCGTTCTCCCGGAACTGTGGGGCGGCTCGGCCGACCTCGCCGGTAGCAACAACACGACGATCAAGGGTGCGAAGTCCTTCGGCCCGACGTCGATCTCCACCGATGACTGGGACGCCGAGCCGTACGGCCGCACGCTGCACTTCGGCATCCGTGAGCACGCGATGGGTGCCATCCTGTCCGGCATCGTCATGCACGGCCCGACCCGCGCCTACGGCGGAACGTTCATGCAGTTCAGCGACTACATGCGGCCTGCGGTTCGGCTCGCGTCGCTGATGGACATCGACCCCATCTACGTGTGGACCCACGATTCCGTGGGCCTCGGCGAGGACGGCCCGACGCATCAGCCGGTCGAGCATCTCGCCGCGTTGCGGGCCATCCCCAACCTGTCGGTGGTACGCCCCGGTGACGCCAACGAAACCGCATTCGCATGGCAGGCAGTGCTGGCCAAGTCCAGCAGCAGCGGACCCGTCGGCCTCGCGCTGACGCGTCAGGGCATCCCGATTCTCGAGGGCACCAGCTACGAGGGCGTCTCCAAGGGCGGATACATCCTCGTCGAGTCGTCCAAGGCGACCCCCGACGTCGTGCTGATCGGCACCGGTTCCGAGCTGCAGTACGCCGTGGAGGCACAGAAGCAGCTCGAGGCGCAGGGCATCGCCGCCCGCGTCGTCTCGATGCCGTGCGTCGAGTGGTTCGAGAGCCAGGATCAGAACTACCGCGACCAGGTGATTCCGCCCACCGTCAAGGCCAGGGTGTCGATCGAAGCCGGTATCGCGATGCCGTGGTGGAAGATCGTCGGCGGCTTCGGCGAGATCATCTCGCTCGAGCACTACGGCGAATCTGCCGACGCTGCAACACTTTTCCGCGAGTTCGGCTTCACGGCCGAGGCCGTCACCGCAGCCGCACAGCGCTCCATCACCAATGTGAAGGGATAATTCATGACCCAGAACAAGAATCTCGCAGAGCTCTCCGCCGCCGGAATCTCGGTATGGCTGGACGACCTGTCCCGTGATCGCATCCGATCGGGCAACCTGAAAGACCTGATCGACACCAAGAGCGTCGTCGGAGTGACCACCAACCCGTCGATCTTCCAGGCAGCCCTGAGCACGGGCGAGGCCTACGACGAGCAGGTCAACAAGCTCGCCGGTGAAGGTGCCGACGTCGAGACCACGATCCGCACGGTCACCACGGACGACGTTCGCGAGGCCTGCGACATCCTGATGCCTCAGTACGAGGCAAGTGCAGGCGTCGACGGCCGGGTATCGATCGAGGTCGATCCCCGCATGGCGCACGATGCCGACAAGACGTACGAGCAGGCCGTCGAACTGTGGAAGATCGTCGACCGCCCGAACCTGCTCATCAAGATTCCGGCCACCGAGGCCGGAATCCCCGCTATCGCCAAGGTGATCGGCGAGGGCATCAGCGTCAACGTCACGTTGATCTTCTCCGTCGAGCGCTACGAACTGGTGATGAACGCCTACCTCGAGGGTCTCGAGAAGGCGCGCGCAGCCGGTCACGACCTCGACAAGATCCACTCGGTCGCGTCGTTCTTCGTCTCCCGCGTGGACAGCGAGATCGATTCCCGACTCGATGCGATCGGCACCCCCGACGCCGAGGCACTCAAGGGCAAGGCCGCTCTGGCCAATGCTCGTCTCGCCTATGTGGCGTACCAGCAGATCTTCGAGGTCGCTCCTCGATTCCGCGAGCTCGTCGGTAGCGGCGCGCGTCCGCAGCGTCCGCTGTGGGCGTCGACCGGCGTGAAGTCCGACGCCTACCCCGACACCATGTACGTCACCGAGCTCGTCTCACCGAACACGGTGAACACGATGCCGGAGAAGACCATGGACGCGGTTGCCGATCACGGCGAGGTCGTCGGCGACACGGTCTCGGGCAAGGGACCGGAATCGCAGGAGATCTTCGACCGCATCTCGGCGCTCGGTATCGACATCACCGATGTCTTCGTGACGTTGGAGAACGAAGGCGTCCAGAAGTTCGAGGCCGCCTGGAACGAGTTGCTCGAGGCCACCGGCGAGCAGCTTCGCCAAGCAGGTCAGAAGAGCTGACCGACTGTGCCCACCGCAGAAACCGAACCTCTCCATTCCGCGGACTGGCTCAACCCTCTCCGCGACGCGCGAGACAAGCGGCTCCCCCGTATCGCGGGCCCGTGCAGCATGGTCATCTTCGGAGTGACCGGCGATCTCGCGCGTAAGAAGCTCATGCCTGCGGTGTACGACCTGGCGAACCGGGGGCTTCTACCCCCCGGTTTCGCCCTGGTCGGATTTGCCCGGCGGGAATGGCAGAACCAGGACTTCGCCAAGATCGTGCACGACTCCGTGCGCGATCATGCGCGGACACCGTTCAGCGAGGAAGTGTGGAACACCCTCGCCGAGGGATTCCGGTTCGTCCAAGGCTCCTTCGACGACGACGACGCCTTCGACGAGTTGTCACGAACACTGACCGAGCTCGACGAGACCCGCGGCACCGGCGGCAATCACGCCTTCTATCTGTCCATCCCGCCCAGCGCGTTCCCCGTCGTCCTCGAGCAGCTGTCGCGCTCGGGACTGGCGCAGAGCAAGGACGGCAATTGGCGACGCGTGGTCATCGAGAAGCCGTTCGGACACGATCTGCAGAGCGCGAAAGAGCTCAACGCGGTCGTGAACCGAGTGTTCCCCGAGGACACCGTGTTTCGTATCGACCACTATCTCGGCAAAGAGACGGTGCAGAACATCCTGGCACTGCGCTTCGCCAACCAGCTGTTCGATCCGATCTGGAATGCGCACTACGTCGACCACGTTCAGATCACGATGGCCGAGGACATCGGATTGGGCGGTCGCGCAGGCTATTACGATGGAATCGGCGCCGCCCGCGACGTCATCCAGAACCACCTTCTACAGCTTCTCGCCATCACTGCGATGGAGGAGCCGGTCAGCTTCAACCCCAAAGAGCTGCAATCGGAGAAGATCAAGGTGCTCTCGGCAACCAAACTTGCCGAGCCACTCGATCGAACCTCGGCGCGCGGTCAGTACTCCGCGGGTTGGCAGGGCAGCCAGAAAGTGAAGGGGCTCAAGGAGGAAGAGGGTTTCGACTCGGAGTCGAACACCGAAACTTACGCCGCCATCACCCTCGAGGTGGACACGCGGCGCTGGGGTGGGGTGCCGTTCTATCTGCGTACCGGCAAGGCACTCGGGCGCCGAGTCACCGAGATCGCGATGGTGTTCAAGCGCGCTCCACACCTGCCCTTCGATGCCACCATGACCGAAGAACTCGGTCAGAACGCGTTGGTGATCCGAGTCCAGCCCGACGAGGGTGTGACGATGCGGTTCGGCTCCAAGGTGCCGGGATCGAGCATGCAGGTGCGCGACGTCAGCATGGACTTCAGCTACGGCCAGGCGTTCACCGAATCCTCTCCGGAGGCATACGAGCGCCTCATCCTCGACGTGCTGCTCGGGGAGCCGTCGTTGTTCCCGGTCAATGCCGAAGTGGAACTGTCGTGGAAGATCCTCGATCCGATTCTGGAGTTCTGGGCTTCCGGTGGCACCGCGGAACCGTACGAAGCCGGTACCTGGGGGCCTTCCTCGGGTGACGAGATGATGCACCGCACCGGACGCGAATGGAGAAGACCGTGATTGTCGACATTCCCGCCACGACGACGGCCGAGGTCGGCAAGAAGCTGGTGGAGGTGCGTGAGGCAGGCGGTGCGGTGACCATCGGCCGGGTGCTGACACTGATCGTCGCCAGCCGAGATCCGGCCAAGGCCGAACGAGCGATCGACGCAGCGAACGAGGCGAGCCGTGAGCATCCGTGCCGCGTGATCGTGCTCATCCACGGAGACCGATCCGCCGATTCGAGCCTCGACGCCCAGATCCGTGTAGGCGGCGACGCCGGTGCATCGGAGGTCGTCGTGTTGCGCCTGAACGGCGAACTGGCCGATCACGAGCACAGCGTCGTCATCCCGTTCCTGCTGCCCGATACCCCGATCGTGGCGTGGTGGCCGGACGAGGCGCCGACCGTTCCGGCGAAGGATCCGCTGGGACGCTTGGCAATTCGGCGGATCACCGATGCCACCAACTCCCCCGACACCACCGCGACGATCAAGGGTCGACTGAGCAGCTACACCGAGGGCGACACCGATCTCTCCTGGAGTCGCATCACCTACTGGCGCGGCCTGTTGGCCACCGCGCTCGACCAGGCTCCTTTCGAGGCCGTCGTCTCGGCCACGGTGTCGGGACTGGCCGAGGAGCCCGCACTCGACATCCTGGCCGGTTGGCTGGCCGCGAAACTGGACGTGCCGGTCTACCGCCGTGCGGGTGAGCTGAAGGTGGAGCTGATCCGAGAGAACAGCAGCATTTCGCTGACGCGACCGCAGACCGGTAAGACCGCAACCCTGCGGCGCACCGGTCAGCCCGACGCCGAGGTCGCACTGGCGCGTCGTAACACGCGCGAGTGCCTCGCCGAGGAACTGCGCCGACTCGACACGGACGAGATCTACGAACTCGCCCTGCACGGACTGTCGAAAGTGAGCTATGAGTAAGACATCTGTACTTCAGTACTTGGACGCGCAGGCCCTGGTCGACGCAGCCCGATCGCGCTTCGTCGACGTGGTCACAGCCGCGCAGGCCGAGCGAGGCTCCGCGTCGGTGGTGCTGACCGGCGGTGGCACCGGAATCGCGCTGCTGGAGGCGCTACGAACGGACTCCGGGTCGATCGACTGGGGCAAGGTCGACATCTATTTCGGCGACGAGCGCTTCCTGCCCTGTGGAGATCCTGAGCGCAACGAAGTTCAGGCCTCGGAGGCGCTGCTCGATCACGTCGATGTGCATCCGGATCGGGTGTTCCGGATGGCCGCGTCCGACGGACCGCACGGGAGCGACCCCGAGGTGGCCGCGGCAACGTATGCGCAGATCCTGCATTCCGGATCCGAAGGTGAGCCGACTCCCCGGTTCGACGTTCATCTCCTCGGAATGGGCGGTGAAGGCCACATCAATTCGCTCTTCCCCCACACCGATGCAGTGCGCGAGCAGCATCGCTTCGTCGTGGCGGTCGAGGACTCCCCCAAGCCCCCGCCGGTGCGCATCACCCTGACGCTGCCTGCGGTTCGCCGCGCACAGCACGTGTGGTTGCTCGTCTCGGGAGCGAACAAGGCCGAGGCCGTCGCTGCTGCGGTGGGCGGGGCCGATTCCGACGACGTCCCGTCGGCCGGCGCGCTGGGCACCGAATCGACGGTCTGGTTCCTCGACGCCGGCGCAGCGTCCAAGCTGGACACTGTTTGACCTCGGACCCGACAGCTGCCGAGCTAACTGGGTTCGGCCCCGAAGTCGCGTTCCCGAGGTTCGCCGTCGTTCTCGACGGCATGAGGCTCACACTGGATGTCTGATCGTCCGATCCGCCTACCGTTCGCGCGGTAGGCGGATCCGTTTCGCCAGGTGTCCGTCGAGCTGCTGCACTGCCTCATACCTCGTTGGACGCGATCGACTGCCGACCGGTTCCTCGCCCCTCGTACGGGACTAACCGCTGTTGCGCAGTGCCGTCGCGAGACCGTTCATCGTCAGCAGGATTCCTCGCTTGACGCGTTCGTCGTCGTCACCGTTTCGGTAGCGCCTGAGCATCTCCACCTGCATCTGGTTGAGCGGCTCGAGGTACGGGAATCGGTTGTGCACGGAGCGTTCGAGCGACGGGTTGTCTTCGAGCAGGCGACTGTGACCGGTGATCTTCAGGTACATCCGCACAGTCGTCGCGTGTTCGGCCTCGATCATGCCGAAGATCCGCGCACGCAGGTCTGCGTCGGGAACCAACTCCGCGTACCGAGCAGCGATGCCCAGATCCGACTTGGCCATGACCTGCGCCAGGTTGGACAGAACGGTCTGGAAGAACGGCCACTTTCGATACAGGTCGGTCAGCACCTCGAGCTTGGCATCGTCGTCGCCGACCCACTCCTCGAACGCCGAACCTGTTCCGTACCACCCGGGCAGCATGACGCGGCACTGACTCCACGACATCACCCACGGGATGGCGCGCAGGTCGTAGACCGAGTTCGTCGGCTTCCTCGATGCGGGACGCGATCCGATGTTCAGCTCGCCCACCTCGGCGACCGGCGTCGACGTGCGGAAGTACTCGACGAAACCGGGCTCCTCGTGCACCAGCCTGCCGTATGCGGCGCGGGCCTTCGCGGCGAGGTCGTCCAGGATGTCGTATGCAGCTTCTGCGCCGTCCCCGAGACCCTCCACGTCCAGCAGAGTCGATTCGAGCGTTCCCGCGACCAGAGACTCGAGATTGCGACGCGCCATGGACGGCTCGGCGTATTTCGCCGCGATGATCTCGCCCTGTTCGGTCAGCCGCAGCGACCCCTGCACCACGCCCGGCGGTTGCGCCAGGATCGCGTCGTAGCTGGGACCGCCGCCGCGGCCGACGGTGCCGCCGCGTCCGTGGAAGAGCCGCAGGCGAATACCCGTCTTGCGTGAGGCCTCGAGCAGATCCAGCTCGGCGCGGTACAGCGCCCAGTTCGCTGCCAGATACCCGCCGTCCTTGTTCGAGTCCGAATACCCGAGCATGACTTCCTGATTCATGCCGCGCCCGGCCACCAGCGCGCGATAGATCGGGACGTCGAGCGTGGCGAGCAAGGTCGCGGCACCTTGCTGAAGATCCTCGATGGTCTCGAACAGCGGAACGACACCCACCGTCGACGTGGGCGCCGAGCCGTCGGTGCCCGGGTCGAAGATGCCCGCTTCCTTGAGCAGCAACGCCGCTTCGAGCATGTCACTGACCGACTGACACATGCTGATGATGTAGTTCTGGATGGTGTCGGGGCCCAGGTGGTCGATGGCCTCCTTGGCGGCCCTGACGATGCCCAGTTCCTTGGTGGCGAGCTCACTGAGCTGCGCGTTGGGGCCGACGAGCGGCCGCCTGGTCGTAAGTTCCTGCGACAGCACCGAGACCCGCTCGTCCTCTCCGAGGGACATGTAGTCGGAGTGAACACCGGCCCAGGCCAGCAGCTCGGCGACCACCTCTTCGTGGGTCTCGGAGTTCTGCCGCATGTCCAAGGCCTGCAGATGGAAGCCGAACGTCTCGACCGACTGTCGGAGCCGCAGCAGTCGATCGTCGGCGATCAACGCATCACCGTCCGCTCGCAACGCCCGGTCGATGATGTCGAGGTCGTCGAGGATGTCCTGCGGGCCGCCGTACTGCTGCGCCCCGAGGTCCACCCCGGATACCGGCACCGCGTCGAGTACCGCCTCGGCGGTGGCAGTGAGCCGGGCCCGGATGCCGACGACGGCGACCCGATACGGTTCGTCCGATCGGCGATCGTCCGGTTCGGCCGATGCGCCGGCCAGGGCGGCGAGATCCTCGGTGACGTCCACCAGGCGCGCGGACATCGACAGTTCCTTCTCCAAGGCGACCAGCTCGTCGAGGTAGTGCTCGAACGCGACGTATCCGGCCTGATGTGTCGCCGTGTGTACCACGTCGGCGGTCACGTTCGGATTGCCGTCACGGTCGCCGCCGATCCACGATCCGGGGCGCAGAATCGGCCTAGGCAGCAGGTCGTCCTCGGGCCACCGCGCACGCAGCGCCGCACGCACATCCGCGTTGAGGGCAGGCATGACGTCGAAGAGAGACGACTCGAAGTAGCGGAGGCCGACCTCGATCTCATCCTGAATTCGCAGACGAGACAACCGAATCAGAGCTGTCTCCCACAGGGTCAGCACTTGCCTGCGGATCTGCACATCGATGGCGGCCAGTTCCTTCGCCGCACTGGCGGCCTTGCCCTCGACCGCCGCAGTGGCAACATCGCGGCGGCGCATCAGCTCGGTGATCTTCGACTGCACGTCGAACACGGTCCGGCGACGTGTCTCGGTGGGGTGTGCGGTGATCACCGGAGCCACCAGAGCATCCGTCAGCGCGGCGGCCACCTGCTCGCGCGACGGTGACGCGGCATCGATCTTGAGCCAGGTGGCGTCGAGACTGCTGTCCTGCGGCGGGTCCTCGCGGTCGAGGTGAATCGCGCGACGACGTTCGCGGTGCAGATCTTCGGCAAGATTGGCAAGAAGCGAGAAGTGGCTGAACGCGCGAATGAGTGGAACTGCCTGTGCCACTTCCACATCGGTGTAGCGTCCGACCGAATCGTCCCGCTCGATCTCGGATCTGCGAACCGCGAAGGATTCGACACGCGCTGCCTCGATGAGGTCGAAGACGTCCTCGCCCTCGTGCTCGCAGATGATCTCACCCAGGATGCCGCCGAGATAGCGGATGTCCTCACGGAGAGGCTCTGTCAACTCCCGACCCTGAGCTGTCGGTGGGACGAAAGCTGGGGAACCGACTGACTCGTAGGAGGATTCGCTCATCCACCCAGTATCGTCGCTCCGTCACCAACTCGCACTCGGAGCCGAATCCGATCAGGTGTACTTGATCTCCAGACCGATACCGAGGATGGCGATGAGCCAGATGATGCCGGTGAAGACCGTGAGGCGATCGAGGTTCTTCTCGACGACGGTGGAACCGGAGAGGCTGGACTGTACTCCGCCACCGAACAGGCTGGACAATCCGCCGCCCTTGCCGCGATGCAGCAGGATCAGCAAGATCAGCGCCAGGCTGGTGACGACCAGCAGAATATCCAGAAACAGATCCATGTCCACCTCAAACTCGATTCGATGCCTTCAGCAGCCTACCTGGCCCCGCGAACGGCTTCGGACACCCCGCCGACGCGAGGTGTCCGAAGCCGTTTGTTGCAGCGTTGCCGATGGCCGATCAGGGCAGGGGTCCACCTGCAGCGATGGCCGACAACGTGGCGAACTCCTCGGCCTTGAGCGAAGCGCCGCCGACCAGTGCGCCGTCGACGTCGGGCTGACCGACGATCTCGCCGACGTTCTTCGCATTGACCGATCCGCCGTACAGCACGCGCACGCCCGCGGCGACCTCGTCCGAGGACAGCGACTTCAGTTCCTCGCGGATGGCACCGCACACTTCCTGAGCGTCCGACGCCGACGCGACTCGGCCGGTGCCGATGGCCCACACCGGCTCGTAGGCGATCACGATCTTGGAGATGTCCTCGGCCGACAGTCCGTCGAGTGACCCACGAAGCTGCGCGACGTTGTAGGCCACGTGCTCACCGGCCTCACGGATGTTCAGACCCTCGCCGATGCACACGATCGGAGTGAGTCCGTTCTTCAGCGCCGCCTTCGTCTTGGCGAGCACGACGGCGTCGTCCTCGCTGTGCAGCGTGCGTCGTTCGGAGTGACCGACGACGACGAAGGTGCACCCCAGCTTGGCCAGCATGGATCCGCTGATCTCGCCGGTGAAGGCACCCTTGTCCTCGGACGAGACGTCCTGCGCACCGTAGGTGAGCAGGAGTTTGTCGCCCTCGACCAGGGTCTGCACGCTACGGATGTCGGTGAACGGCGGGATCACCGTCACGTCGACCTTGTCGAAGTACTTCTCGGGCAACGAGAAAGCGATCTTCTGCACCAGCGAGATTGCCTCGAGGTGGTTGAGGTTCATCTTCCAGTTGCCCGCGATGAGCGGCTTACGTGCCATGCGTTACGCCTCCAGGACGGATAGGCCGGGGAGCTGCTTGCCTTCGAGGTATTCGAGGGATGCACCGCCGCCGGTGGAGATGTGCGAGAAGCCGTCGTCGGGCAGTCCGAGGGTGCGCACCGCAGCCGCGGAGTCGCCGCCGCCGACGACGCTGAACGCGCCCTTCTCGGTGGCTCCGATGATCGCTTCGGCGATGCCCTTGGTGCCGGCCGAGAACTTGTCGAACTCGAACACGCCGGCCGGTCCGTTCCAGAAGACGGTCTTGGCGTTCGAGAGGACCACGGCGAAACGACTGACCGAGTCGGGCCCGATGTCCAGGCCCATCCAGCCGTCCGGAATCTCGGACGCCTTGACGGTCTTCGCCTCGGCGTCCGCGGCGAACTTGTCTCCGACGACGATGTCGACGGGCAGGTGGATCACGTCTCCGAAACGCTCGAGCAGGTCCTTGCAGACCCCGATCTGATCCTCCTGCAGCAGCGAGTTTCCGACCGAATATCCTTGCGCGGCAAGAAACGTGAACGCCATGCCGCCACCGATGACGAGGGTGTCGACCTTGGGGGCCAACGCCTCGATGACGCCGAGCTTGTCCGAGACCTTGGAGCCGCCCAGCACCACCGCGTACGGACGAGCAGCGTCCTCGGTGAGCTTGGCCAGCACCTCGACCTCGGCAGCGACGAGGGTGCCCGCGTAATGCGGCAGCAACTGCGCCACGTCGTAGACCGACGCCTGCTTGCGGTGCACGACGCCGAATCCATCGGAGACGAACGCCGCGTCGTCGCCCGCCAGAGCCACGAGCTCACGAGCCAGAGCAGCCCGCTCGGACTCGTCCTTGCTGGTCTCGCGCGGATCGAAGCGAATGTTCTCGAGCAGCAGTACGTCGCCGTCGGTCAGACCCTCGGCGCGAGCCTCGGCGTCCTGACCCACCACGTCGCCCGCGAGCTGAACGTGGCGTCCCAGCAGCTCGCCCAGTTTCGCTGCGACCGGAGCCAGGCTGTACTTCGCGTCGGGCTTGCCGTCGGGACGACCGAGGTGCGCGGTGACGATGACCTTGGCACCCGCCTCGACCAGTGCCCGAAGAGTCGGGATCGACGCCTGGATACGGCCGGGATCGGTGATCGTGCCGTCCTCGAGCGGGACATTGAAGTCCGATCGCACGAGGACGCCACGGCCTTCGACACCGGCATCGAGCAGATCCTGCAGTGTCTTGACAGCCATCGGTGTCAGAGGGACTTGCCGACGAGACCGATGAGGTCGGCGAGGCGGTTGGAGTAGCCCCACTCGTTGTCGTACCAGGAGACGATCTTGACCTGGTCGTCGATGACCTTCGTCAGCGGCGCATCGAAGATCGACGAGTGCGGGTCGGTGACGATGTCCGAGGACACGATGGGATCGGTGTTGTACTTCAGGATGCCCTTCAGCGGACCCTCGGCAGCAGCCTTCATCGCAGCGTTGATGTCCTCGGCGGAGGCCGACTTCTTCAGCAGCGCGGTGAGGTCGGTGACCGAGCCGGTCGGGATCGGAACCCGCAGCGCGTAGCCGTCGAGCTTGCCGAGCAGCTGCGGGAGAACCAGGCCGATTGCCTTGGCTGCACCGGTACCGGTCGGGACCACGTTGAGAGCTGCAGCGCGGGCGCGACGCATATCGCTGTGCGGGCCGTCCTGCAGGTTCTGATCCTGCGTGTACGCGTGAATCGTGGTCATCAGACCCGAGACGATGCCGAACTCGTCGTCGAGAACCTTGGCGATGGGGCCGAGGCAGTTGGTGGTGCACGACGCGTTCGAGATGATGTTCTGGCTGCCGTCGTACTTGTCGTCGTTGACGCCCATCACGATGGTGATGTCCTCGCCCTTGGCGGGCGCGGAGATGATGACCTTCTTGGCACCGGCGTCGATGTGGCCCTGAGCCTTCGCAGCGTCGGTGAAGATACCGGTGGACTCGACGACGACGTCGACCCCCAGGTCACCCCACGGAAGTGCGGACGGGCCCTCGCGCAGCGACAGCGCCTTGATCTTCTGGCCACCGACGACGATGGTGTCCTCGCCCTCGAGCGAGACGTCGTGCGACAAGCGACCCAGGATCGAGTCGTACTTGAGCAGGTGTGCGAGCGATGCGTTGTCGGTCAGGTCGTTGACAGCAACGATTTCGATGTCGGTGGTACCGAGCGCCTTCTGCGCATCGACAGCCCTGAAGAAGTTACGCCCGATGCGGCCGAAGCCGTTGACGCCTACCCGGATCGTCACTGTTCGCTCCTAAAAGTTGTGAAAACAGATGTCTGATTGTGCCTGCGTGCGGGGTGCCACACGCGGTTCCCACCCTAGTGTGCGCGCAGGCAGAGCGCGCGCATCACGTGATCGGGCCGGTCACGCCTCGTCGAGCAGTTCGGCGGTGACCGCGGACTCGGTGTCCGGAATTCCGGTCTCCTTGGCCTTGCGGTCGGCCATGGACAGCAGGCGCCTGATTCGGCCTGCCACAGCGTCCTTGGTCATCGGTGGGTCGGCCAACTGGCCGAGTTCCTCGAGTGAGGCCTGCCGATGCTGGACTCGGAGCGAGCCCGCGGCGGCCAGATGATCCGGTACGTCCTCGCCGAGGATGTGCAGGGCCCGCTCGACGCGTGCTGCTGCGGCCACGGCGGCCCTGGCCGAGCGGCGCAGGTTGGCGTCGTCGAAGTTGGCGAGCCGGTTCGCGGTGGCCCTGACCTCGCGTCGCATGCGTCGTTCTTCCCAGATCAACCGGGTGTCCTGTGCCCCCATACGGGTGAGCAGTGCCCCGATCGCCTCGCCGTCACGGACCACTACTCGATCGGTGCCGCGGACCTCGCGTGCCTTGGCGGCCACTCCGAGGCGTCGAGCGGCTCCGACGAGCGCGAGCGCAGCTTCCGGTCCGGGGCAGCTGATCTCCAGAGCCGAGGATCGACCCGGTTCGGTGAGCGAACCGTGCGCCAGGAACGCGCCACGCCATGCGGCCTCGGAGTCCCCCACCGTGCCGCCGACGACCTGCGCGGGCAGGCCGCGAACCGGGCGACCGCGCAGATCCAACAGGCCGGTCTGCCGTGCCAGCGCCTCGCCGTCCTTGGCGACGCGCACCACGTAGCGAGAGGTCTTGCGAAGCCCGCCTGCTCCGAGCATGTGCACGTCGGAGGAGTAGCCGTACAGCTCGAAGATCTCCCGACGCAGCCGTCTCGCAATGGACCCGAGGTCCACCTCCGCCTCGACCACCACTCGGCCCGCCACGATGTGCAGTCCGCCGGCGAATCGCAGCAGTGCGGACACCTCGGCCTTGCGGCAACTGACCTGACTGACGGTGAGCCTGCTCAGCTCGTCCTTGACCTCCGCTGTCATGGCCACGAAGTGATCCCCTCTCTGCGTGCGGCAGTCGGTGCGGTGCCGTCGGTGGACGACACGATGGAGCCGAGAGCCGCAGCAAGCTTGCCGTAATGATGTGCGTGGGTGCCGTTTTCGGCAACGTCGACGTAGACGACCTCGGCACCGAGCCGGGCCGCTGCCCGCGCCACGTGCTCGCGGTTGCTGCCTTCCGGGACCGAGGCGGAATCGACCAACACGTAGTCGATTCCCAAATCCGGTGCGTGTTGGGAGAGTACGTGGACATGCCGCTCGGCGGAGAATCCGGTGGTCTCCCCCAGTTCTGGGGCCAGGTTCAACACCAGTACCTTCGGCGCGCTGGTGCGAGCCAGCGCGGTGAGCTGATCCGGCACCAGCACGTGCGGGATGACGCTGGAGAACCACGATCCCGGTCCGAGCACCACGAGGTCGGCCTTCTCAATCGCAGCGAGTGCATCCGCAGAGGCCGGCGGTTCGGGTGGCAGCAGTCGAACGCGGCGAACCTTGCCGGGAGTCGTCGCCACCGCGACCTGTCCGCGAATGACGCGGCTCACGCGTGGGTCATCCTCGAGACCGGAGACGTCGGCCTCGATGTCGAGTGCGATCGGCGACATCGGAAGCACTCGTCCGTCGATTCCGAGCATCCGCACCATCTCGTCCAGTGCGGCGATCGGGTCGCCCAGTACCTCGGTGAGGCCGGCGAGGATGAGGTTGCCCACCGAATGACCGGCCAGAGCGCCCGTGCCACCGAAGCGGTGCTGCAGCACGTCGGTCCAGAGCTGTGTTCGCTCGTCCGAGCGTGCCAGCGCGGCCAGTGCCATGCGCAGGTCCCCGGGCGGAATGACGCCGAGCTCGGCTCGCAGACGCCCCGAGGATCCTCCGTCGTCGGCGACCGTGACGATGGCGGTGACGTCGTGACCGAGCAACCGGGCCGCCGACAGCGTGGCGTACAGGCCGTGACCGCCTCCGAGAGCGACGATCTTGGGGCCCGATGCCGGTACTTCGGTGTCGACCTCGCTCATTCGCGACCCAGATCCCGATGCAGCACGCGCACCGACACATCACCCTGATCGGCGAGAATTGCGGCCAGTGCCTCGGTCATCGCGACACTTCGATGCTTTCCTCCGGTGCAGCCCACCGCCACCGTCATGTATCTCTTGCCTTCCCGCACGTATCCCTCGATCGTCAGATTCAGCAGATGCGTATATGTCTGCAGGTAGTCGCGTGCCCCGTCCTGACCCAGCACGTAATCGCGCACGTCCGCGTCCTGTCCGGTGTGTTCACGCAGCTCGGGCACCCAATGCGGATTGGGCAGAAAGCGCACGTCGCAGACCAGGTCGGCGTCCATCGGCAGGCCGTACTTGAAGCCGAACGACTGCACGGTGACGCCGACGCCGGTGGTGTCGGCGTCCCCGAACACCGTCTCGATCTTGCGCCGCAGCTGATGCACCGACAGGGATGTGGTGTCCACCGTGAGATCCGCCGCTGCCTTGACCTGGGCGAGTCGCAACCGTTCGGCGGTGATGCCCTCGGTCAGCGTTCCGTCCTGACCGTCGTTCTGCAGCGGATGGCTGCGCCGGTTGGACTCGAATCGACGGATCAGCACGGCGTCGGACGCGTCGAGGAAGAGCACTCTGTTGCGCACGCCCTTGGAGTCGAGTTCTTTCACGACCCAGCCCAGATCGCCGGTGAACAGGCGACTTCGAACGTCCATGACCAGTGCCAGTCGTTCGATTCTGGGCTTGGACTCGAGTCCGAGATCGACCATCTTGGAGATGAGCTCCGGCGGTAGGTTGTCGGCGACGTACCAGCCGAGGTCCTCGAGAATCTTGGCCGCGGTACGCAGTCCGGCACCGGAAACGCCGGTGACCAACGCCACTTCGATCTCGTCGTGCCGCGACTCCCCCGCGGAGGGCTGTTCGAGGTGCTCTTCGGACGGTGGATGTCTCTGTGTCTGGTGTTCGCTCACTACGAAGCCTGTCCCGCCGATTCCACACGCGGTGCGATCGCATGTTCCGCCGTGTTCTCGCCCGATATCGTTGCAGTTGCGGTGCCATCATCGCCTACATCGGCGTCGTCCGTGTCGGAACCCAGCGCGGCCAGCACCGACTTGGCCGTGGTCTCGCCGATTCCCGGAACCTCGACGATTTCCGCGACCGTCGCACGCTTGAGGTTGGCAACCGAACCGAAGTGCGCCACCAGTGCCGTCCGACGCGACTCGCCGAGTCCGCGGACCGAATCGAGAGCCGACGCCGTCATCCGCCGCGACCGCTTGCTGCGATGGAACGTGATCGCGAATCGGTGCGCCTCGTCGCGGACCCGTTGCAGCAGGTAGAGCGACTCGCTCGTACGCGGCAGGATGACCGGATCCTCCTCCCCCGGGACCCATACCTCCTCGAGCCGCTTGGCCAGACCGACCACGGCAACATCGGTCACGCCGAGCTCGTCCAGTACCGCCGCGGCAGCGGCCACCTGAGGGGCACCACCGTCGACGACGAACAGGTTGGGTGGATACGCGAATTTGCGCGGTCTGCCGGTCTGCGGATCCAACGCGGCTTCCGGGGCCAGATCGCCCCCGGTCCCCTCGGCCGAACCGTCCGCGGAGTGTCGTAGGAATCGGCGACGGGTCACCTCGGCGATGCTCGCCACGTCGTCCGAGTGTCCGTCGCCTGCCGCTTCCTTGATCGCGTAGTGGCGGTAGTCGCTCTTGCGGGGCAATCCGTCCTCGAAGACGACGAGCGAGGCCACCACATCGGTTCCCTGCACGTGGGAGATGTCGATGCACTCGATGCGTAGTGGTGCGGAATCCAGATCGAGTGCCTCCTGAATGCCCTGCAGCGCAGCCGATCTCGATGTGAAGTCGCCCGCGCGCTTGAGCTTGTGCTGCTGCAGGGCCTCCTTGGCGTTGCGTTCGACGGTCTCGGCCAATGCCTTCTTGTCGCCGCGTTGGGGAACCCGCAGGGTCACGTTCGAGCCCCGGAGTTCACTGAGCCAGACCTGTACCTCGTCGGCATTGTCCGGCAGGACCGGAACCAGAACTTCCCTCGGAACGGCATTGGAACCACCGTCGTCGCCGCCCGGTGCCTGGGCGGACAGGGCAGCCTGCTCGCCGTAGAACTGCGTCAGAAACTGCTCCACCAGGGCGGGCAGATCGGCCTCGTCCTGGCGTTCGATCACCTCTCCCGCCTTTTCCACCACCCAGCCGCGTTGCCCGCGCACGCGGCCGCCTCGGACGTGGAAGACCTGGACGGCAGCTTCGAGGGCATCGGTGGCGAAGGCGACGAGATCGGCGTCGGTGCCGTCGCCGAGCACCACCGCCTGCTTCTCCAATGCCCGACGCAGCGCACCGACGTCGTCTCGCAGACGTGCGGCGGTCTCGAAATCCAGGTCCTCGGATGCAGCCTGCATCTTCTTCTCGAGCTGACGAACGAGCTTGTCCGTCTTTCCGGCCAAGAAGTCACAGAAGTCCTCGACGGTGGCGCGATGCTCGTCCGCGCTGACCCGGCCGACGCACGGTGCCGAGCACTTGTCGATGTAGCCCAGCAGGCAGGGCCTGCCGATCTGATTGTGGCGCTTGAACACTCCGGTCGAGCACGTGCGCGCGGGAAACACTCGCAGCAGTAGGTCCAGCGTCTCGCGAATGGCCCACGCGTGCGCGTACGGGCCGAAGTAGCGCACGCCCTTGCGCCTGGGTCCGCGGTAGACGAACAACCGCGGGTATTCCTCGTTCATAGTCACCGCGAGCATCGGATAGCTCTTGTCGTCGCGGTAGCGGACGTTGAACCGTGGATCGAATTCCTTGATCCAGTTGTACTCGAGCTGCAGGGCCTCGACTTCGGTGGTCACCACGGTCCACTCCACCGACGCTGCGGTGGTGACCATCTGGCGAGTACGTGGATGCAGCGAGGCGACGTCGGCGAAGTAGGAATTGAGCCGACTGCGGAGGCTTTTGGCCTTTCCTACGTAGACGACGCGACCGTGCGGATCGCGAAATTTGTACACCCCCGGCTCCACCGGGATGGTTCCGGTGGCCGGGCGGTAGGTAGCGGGGTCGGACACGACATCCACGTTAGCCGTCGGGTCCGACGTTCTCCGCATCCGCAGCTCAGCTGTGGTGCGGAGGTACGACGTCAGTCCTGATCGACCGCGACGTCCGGAACGGAGGCGGCGGGTGCGTATTTGCGTTCGAGGGTGCGGAACTGTCGTACCGCCGCGACCGCATGGTCACGATCGTTGGACTGGATGGCCATCACGTTGATGAACTCGTCGTCGGGGATGTCGACCCTGGCCCACATCGCTCCGTCCGGGAAAGACAGCCCCTGCACCAGATCCCACTCGATCAGACGCTCCGACAACAGGTTCCGTACCGCGACACCGGCCGGCCCGACGCGAATGCGCGGGCGCGTCAGCACGAGCGCGAGGCCTCCGAGCAGAAGTCCGATGCCCGCCATCGCAAGTTGGTCGGCGGTTCTGAAGTACACCCCGGTCGGCGACACTCGCAGCAGGACGGCGACGGTGGAGTGCGCCACCACGAGCAGTACCGCCGTCGCGATGGCGTAGCGAGCCGACTTGCGCGACTTCACCACCATGTCCCACTCGGCGGACGGTGCGGTGCCGGTCACGTGAACTCCTGATTCGTCCAGGGTTGGCGCAGGTGCTTGAGAGTCAGCGCCGTGTCGATTGCGGCCGCGGTGGCCTGCGCACCCTTGTCCTCGAACGAACCAGGAAGTCCGGCGCGATCGAGCGCCTGCTGCTCGTCGTTGGTGGTGAGCACACCATTGGTGACCGGAGTGCCCTCGTCGAGTGAAACTCGCGTCAGGCCTGCCGTCACGGCGTCGCACACGTACTCGAAGTGCGGTGTGCCCCCGCGGATGACGACGCCGAGAGCGACGACGGCATCGTGGTTGCGGGCCAGCGCCTGCGCGACGACCGGCAGTTCGATGGCCCCGGCCACCCGGATGACCGTGACGTCCTGAATCCCCGCCGACTCGGCTTTGCGTAGTGCACCGTCGAGGAGCGCCTGGGAGATCTTCTCGTGCCACTGACCGGCGACGATCGCCAGCTTGAGATCACTCGCGCCCGCGAGCTGCAGGGTGGGTTCGCCTTCGCCGCTCATGAGGTGGCCCCGTTTTCGGCAGGAGTGGAGCCTGCGGAATGACCTTTTTCGAAGTCATCCAACCCGGTGAGGTCGTGGCCCATGCGGTCGCGTTTGGTGCGCAGGTAGGTGAGGTTTTCGGCGTTGGCGCGCAACGGCATCGGTACTCGTTCGGTGACGTGCAGGCCGTAGCCGTCGAGTCCCACTCGCTTGGCGGGGTTGTTGGTCAGCAGCCGCATCGAGGAGACGCCGAGGTCGACGAGGATCTGTGCGCCGATTCCGTAGTCGCGGGAGTCGGCGGGGAGGCCGAGCTGCAGGTTGGCGTCGACGGTGTCCGAGCCTGCGTCCTGGAGTTGGTAGGCCTGGAGCTTGTGCAGCAGACCGATCCCTCGTCCTTCGTGTCCGCGCATGTACAGCACGATGCCGCGTTCCTCGGCGGCCACCATTTCCAGGGCCGCGTCCAACTGTGGTCCGCAGTCGCAGCGCAGTGATCCGAACACGTCGCCGGTGAGGCATTCGGAGTGCACTCGAACGAGCACGTCGTTGCCGTCTCCGTCGGGGCCCGCGATGTCGCCGCGGACGAGCGCGACGTGTTCGACCTCGTCGTAGATGCTCTGGTAGCCGACGGCGCGGAATGTGCCGTGGCCGGTGGGGATTCGGGCGTCGGCGACGCGAACGACGTGCTTCTCGTGCTTGCGACGCCAGGCGATGAGGTCGGCGATGGAGATGAGGGCGAGGTCGTGTTCGTCGGCGAAGACGCGCAGTTCGTCGGTCTGGGCCATCGCGCCTTCGTCTTTCTGGCTGACGATTTCGCAGATGACGCCTGCGGGCCGCAGGTCTGCCATACGGGCGAGGTCGACGGCGGCTTCGGTGTGGCCGGGGCGACGCAGCACTCCGCCGTCCTTGGCGCGCAGCGGTACGACGTGGCCCGGACGGGTGAAGTCGTTGGCTCCGGTGTCTGGGTCGGCGAGCAGTCGCATCGTGGCCGCCCGGTCGGAGGCCGAGATTCCGGTGCCGATGCCTTCGCGGGCGTCGACGGTGACGGTGTACGCGGTTCCGTGCTTGTCCTGATTGGTGGCGAACATCGGCGGCAGGCCGAGCCGGTCGCAGTCCTCACCGGAGAGTGGAACGCAGAGATAGCCGGAGGTGTAGCGGACCATGAAGGCGACCAGTTCCGGGGTGGCCTTCTCGGCGGCGAAGATGAGGTCGCCTTCGTTCTCGCGGTCCTCGTCGTCGACGACCACCACTGCTTTGCCCGCAGCGATGTCCGCAACTGCGCGCTCGATACTGTCGAACCTGGTCACCACGGTGTGCTCCATACGTCTCGGGCCTGGCTCAGCGCCCTGGAAATTCTCCTGTGCACCATCGATTGCGTGCACGTCAACAGTACTTACTGTGCGTGGATCGTCTGCAGCCGCTCCACGTACTTGGCGATGACGTCGACTTCGAGGTTGACCGGCGATCCGACCTCGGCCGTGCCGAGAGTGGTCAGGTCGAGGGTAGTGGGGATCAGAGAGATCTCGAACCAGTGCGCTCCGTCGTCGACGCCGAGTCCGGAGACGGTGAGCGAGACGCCGTCGACGGTGATCGAGCCCTTCTCCACGACGTAGCGCGCGACCGAGGTGGGCAGTGCGATACGCACGACGGTCCAGTTCTCGGACGGGGATCGGCCGATGATCGTTCCGGTGCCGTCCACATGGCCCTGTACGAGGTGCCCGCCGAGGCGGCTACCGAGCGCGGCGGCCCGCTCGAGGTTGACGCGGCTGCCCACGTCGAGGGCACCGAGGCTGGAGCGGTTCAGCGTTTCCTGCATGACGTCGGCGGTGAATCCGCCGTCGGGCAGCACCTCGACGACGGTCAGGCAGACGCCGTTCACCGCGATGGAGTCGCCGTGGCCAGCATCGGAGGTCACCACGGGGCCCCGAACGGTGAACCGCGCGGCGTCGGGCAGTTCGTCCTTGGCGACGATCTCGCCGAGCTCTTCGACAATTCCGGTGAACATCTACTTCGCTCCTTCGGGCACGACGCCGATCAGAATGTCGTTGCCGATCATGGTGACTGTCTCCGTGCGGAACCGAATTGCGTCGGCAATTGTTCCGATGCCCGCATTCTCCACCGCTGCGGGGCCGCTGCCCAACACCGCCGGTGCGACGTACGCCACGACGCGGTCCACCAGTCCCGCAGCGAGGAATGCGCCGGCCAACGTCGGACCGCCCTCGATCTGGATGTCGGTGTGCTCGCTCAGGGCGTCGATCACGGCCGCGGGGTCGTGTGTGTCGAGGAACACCGTGGGTGCGTCGGACCCACGTATTGCCGCAGTCGCCGGAATCTGCCGCGATCCGACGACGACGCGCACGGGTTGGTGAGGCGCAAGGGTTCCGTCGGGACATCGCGCGGTCAGTCGCGGGTCGTCGGCCAGCACGGTACCGGTTCCGACGACGATGGCGTCGAGCTTGGCTCGCTCGGCGTGGACGTGCGCCCGGGCCTGCGGTCCGGTGATCCACTGGCTCGTGCCGTCCGCCGCAGCGCTGCGTCCGTCGAGGGTGGCGGCATATTTCCACGTCACGTGCGGCCGACCGGTGCGCTGCTTGTGCAACCAGGAGCGCAGTGGCCCCTGCCGCACCGCGATCTCCCCGATCCCCTGTGCGACGCGAATGCCCGCCGCACGAAGGGCTGCCCCGCCGCCCGATGCGAGCGGATTCGGATCGGCGACGGCATGCACGACCGCGGCGATGCCCGCGGCGATCAGGGCCTGTGAGCACGGTCCGGTGCGGCCGGTGTGGTTGCAGGGTTCGAGGGTCACCACCGCGGTGCCGCCGCGAGCGCGGTCCCCGGCCTCGGCCAGCGCGACGATCTCGGCGTGTGGACCGCCGGGCGGACGCGTCGAGCCGATGCCGACAACGACGCCAGCGGCATCGAGGATCACAGCGCCGACAGCAGGGTTGGGACTGCTGATGCCGCGGGCGGACTCGGATGCCTCGACGGCGAGGGCCATGGCGTCCGCGACGGACAGTGCTGCGCCCTGGCCGTTCATTACGACAGGTGGTGTGATGCGCGGGCGGCTCGGTCGCGTAGGTCGCGCACAGCGGCTGCGGGGTCGGCGGTGTTGTAGACGGCCGATCCGGCGACGAAGCAGTCGATTCCCGCCTCTGCGGCCTGCTCGATCGTGTCGGAGTTGATGCCACCGTCGATTTCCACTGTCAGTCGGAGATCACCGGAATCGACAAGTGCTCGAACGGCTTTCGCTTTCGCGAGTACCTCCGGCATGAACGACTGTCCGCCGAATCCCGGCTCCACACTCATCACCAGCAACGTGTCGAAGTTGCGCAGGATCTCGAGGTACGGCTCGATGGGTGTTCCCGGCTTGACGGACAGTCCGGCTTTGGCTCCCGCGGCCCGGATGTCTCGTGCGACGGCGGACGGGTCGTCGGTCGCTTCGGCGTGGAAGGTGACGTTGTACGCACCCGCCTCGGCGTACGGCGGCGCCCAGCGGGCCGGGTCCTCGATCATCAGGTGGCAGTCGATCGGAATGTTCGTCGCCTTCAGCAAGCTCTCCACGACCGGCAGCCCCAGGGTGAGGTTGGGTACGAAGTGCGCGTCCATGACGTCGACGTGCAGCCAGTCGGCTCCGGACACGGCATCGGCTTCGGCAGCCAGACGCGCGAAATCTGCGGACAGGATCGAGGGGGCAATCATCGGGGAAACCACGATTGACGAGCCTAGCCCAGCGGTATCGTTCGCCCATGACCACCATGGTTTCCGTGACGGCGGTGATCGCCGAGTTGCCCGAGGTCACCGAGAGTGTTCGGTACGGCCATCCGGCGTGGTCGGTGGGCAAGAACGTGTTCGCGTGGATTCGTCCGTTCAGCAAGGCCGATCTGAAGCGGTTCGGCAGCGAGATCCCGCCCAGCGGGCCGATCCTCGCCGTCCGCACCGCTGATCTCAACGAAAAGGAAGCCATCCTCGCCGCCCACCCGCGGGCGTGCTTCACCATCTCGCATTTCGACGGGTTCGCTGCCGTTCTGGTCGACATCGACAACACCGAGGACGACGAACTGCGAGAACTGATCATCGACGGGTGGCTGGTCTACGCCCCGAGAGACGTGGCCGAGGCGTTCCTGGCCGGCGACTGATCGCCGGCCTGCAGATCACATCGGCTTCCCGGTCACATCGGTTTACGCAACGCCGCCATGAACATTGCATCCGTGCCGTGTCGGTGGGGCCACAGCTGCACCGACGTACCGTCGCCGAGCTGCGGGACTCCGGGAACCAGCTCGCGGGTATCGAGCTGTTCGACGCCGTAGCGGCGGACCGCGTCGGCGACGACGGCGGTGGTTTCGGACAGGTGCGGCGAGCAGGTCGAATACAGCACCACTCCGCCCGGGCGTACCAGCTCGATCGCCGCGGCCAGAAGCTCCTTCTGCAAGGTCACCAGTGCCGCCACATCGGAGGGTTGACGACGCCACCGGGCCTCCGGCCTGCGGCGCAGGGCACCGAGCCCGGTGCACGGCGCGTCGACGAGCACGCGGTCGTAACCGCCGTCGAGTCCGGACGCTCGACCGTCGACAGTGTGCACCGTCACCGGGAGATCCTTCGTCGTCTTGGACACCAGGTCGGCTCGGTGCGGCGTCGGTTCGACGGCGTCGACCGTGGAACCGTCGATTTCGGCGATGGCACCGATCAGGGCAGCTTTGCCGCCCGGCCCGGCGCACAGGTCCAGCCACCGGCCACCGTCCTCGCCGACGAGCGGCGCGAGGGTGAGCGCCCGGCCGACGAGTTGACTGCCTTCGTCCTGCACCCCGGCCAGTCCGTCCCGGACGGCGTCGATCTTGCCGGGATCTCCGCCGTCGAGGTGCACGGCGTACGGCGAATAGGGTCCCTCTTCTCCCCCGGTGATCAGCGCCAGCTCTTCTGCGGAGATCTCGCCGGGTCGGGCCACCAGGTGAACCGAGGGACGCGCGTCGTCGGCCTCGAGCACCGCGGCGAGTTCACCGGCGTCGGCACCGAGTGCATCGGCGAAGGCCTGCGCGATCCACTTGGGGTGGGCGTACTCGAACGCGAGGTGGCCGACAGGATCGACCGCCGTCTCGGGCGCAAGCTCGTCCACCCACTGCGCAGCCGTGCGCTCGGACACGCGGCGCAGCACCGCATTGACGAAACCTGCTTTGCCGGTACCGAATTCGGACCGAGCCAGTTCCACCGACGTGGCGACGGCCGCGTGCGGTGCCACTCGGGTGCGGAGCAGTTGGTAGGAGCCGAGCCGCAGAATGTCGAGCAGCGGCCCGTCGATCTCGGCGGCAGGCCGACCGGCAGCATGGGCGATCACCGCGTCGAGCACACCACGCGCCCGGGACGCACCGTAGGCGAGTTCGGTGGCCAGTGCCGCGTCGCGCGAGTCCAGTTTGCGCTCTCGCAGCAGGCCGGGGAGCACCAGGTTGGCGTAGGCATCCCGTTCACGCACCGCCTTCAGGACGTCCCGGGCGGCACGGCGGGCCGGGTCGATCGCGTCGACGCCGCGGGGTCCTGCTCCCTGTGGGGGCCGGTTTCCCTTCGGGCCGCGAGCTCCCGGCGACTTCTTGACGTGCTTGCGCGGTGGGCTCGACTCGCGCTTACGAGGCCTGTCGGGTTCTGTCATCGCGCTACCGCCGTATCGTCCAGCCGAGCGCCGCGCGCCCAGTCGAGTGCCTTCATGAGCTTCTTGCCCTGCGGTTGAACATCGCCGAGAACCACTGCGGTCGTGCCTGTTCCGACGTGCACGCCGGACTTGCGAACCTCGATCCGGCCCGGAGCGAGCGTCTCCTCCGAGATCTGAACCGGGGCGATCTTGACGCGGAGTTCACCGATCGTCGTCCATGCGCCCGGTGCGGGGGTGACCGATCTGATGTGCCGATCGACGAATGCTGCAGATCGAGTCCAGTCGATGCGCGCGGCGTCGACGCTCACCTTGCTCGCGTAGGAGATCCCGTCCTCGGGCTGCGGATGCGCGGATGCCGTCCCGTCCTCGATCGCGTCGAGGGTGGCAGCCAGTAGGTCTGCTCCGCTCGACGCCAGACGGGTGAGCAGGTCCCCCGTCGTATCGGTTGCCCGCACCCGCTCGGTGACGACGCCGAGGACCGGTCCGGTGTCCATTCCCGCGTCGAGCAGGAAGGTGGAGGCACCGGTGATCTCGTCGCCTGCGGCGATGGCGGCCTGTACCGGCGCGGCGCCTCGCCACGCGGGCAGCAGCGAAAAGTGCAGATTGATCCAGCCGAAGCGAGGGATGTCGAGCACCGGCTGCGGCAGCAGGGCCCCGTATGCGACGACCGGACACACGTCGGGCGCGAGTTCGGTCAGCTGTGAGACGAAATCCGGATCCGAGGGCTTCGCGGGTGTGAACACAGGTATTCCGTGCTCGTCGGCGAGCTGCCCGACCGGCGAGCGCGCCGTCTTTCGGCCCCGACCGGCCGCGGCGTCGGGCCGGGTCACCACCGCGATCACCTCGTGGCGTTCGGACTCCAGCAGTCGCTGCAGCGACGGGACTGCAGGCTCCGGTGTTCCGGCAAAGACGACGCGCACTCGAGCAACTCCCTGGGATGGACGAAAGGATCTCGGGTGTTCATCCTAGGGAGTCGCGAGCGCTGCGGACGATTCCGCACCAGCCGATCACGTCGCGTCGGGGGCATCGACCGTGTCGTCGGGATCTCGATCGGTCGGCGCGTCGTCGGCAAGGATCCGGTACAGCGACCTGCGTGCTTCGGTGAGGATGTCGGCGGCCTGCTCCACCTGTTTCGGTGTGCCGACTCCGGCGACCTGACCGGCTGCGCCCATCAACTGGCCGATGAGCGCCCGAAGATCCCGGGCGTCGACACCGACGGACCCTGCCACGGCGTCCCAAGGGCTCCCCAGGTCGGCGCGATGAGCCTCGACGTGCGTTCGCCCCTCGTCGGTCAGCGCAGCCGTCTTGCGGCCGGCCACCTTGTCGATCAGGACCAGGCCCTCGTCTTCGAGTTGCGACAGGGCCGGGTAGATGGAGCCCGGGCTCGGCTTCCAGGTGCCGTTGCTCTTCTCGGCGATCTGCTGGATCAGTTCGTATCCGTGCATCGGACGTTCCTCGAGCAGTAGCAGGATTGCAGCGCGCACGTCCCCGCGTCGCCCTCGCCCTCCCCGACCCCGGCCTCGACCGAAATCTGCATTCGGCCCGAAACCGCCGGGGCCGAAGCCGTGCCTACTCCGTTCACCGTGGCCTCTCCTTCCACGACCTCGCTCTCGCGGACCGTGGTCGTCCGACGGGTCGTGATCGTCGCTCTGCGCGACCCACATCTGAAATGGCGCGCCTCGCATCTGTCGACCTGCGACTGCGCGGCGTCCGAATTCGTTCGCGAATGCTTCGAATGGGTGGTTCATGTCGTTCTCCTTCATATCGATTGACGAGTCGACGATATATCGACAATAGATCTTTGGCAAGGTCCCGAGGCAACCTCCACGTTTCTGCATCCGAGGAACGCGTCGTGGATCGCTCCTGCTCGTTAGAATGACGCGGTCGGCACGAGCTCTCGTGGACGCGCCGAATACAGCGGCCGGCTCGAAAGCGCTCGCTCACGAACGAGGGGGGCCGTGTGGCCGGATCGACGAGGCGACGCGTGACCGTCGTTCTCGGCTGCGTCCTGGCCATCGTGCTGCTCGCCGGCTCCAACGTTCTCGGCCAGCGAATTTCGGTTCTGATCGACGACGTCGCACAACTCGCAGGTGGTATCACTGCGACGGTCGTCTGCTGGCGGACGGCGTCGAGAAGGACGGGCTCCGAACGGCAATGGCGCGTTCTGATGGCCGCCGGAATGGCGTGCTGGAGTGCAGGCATGGCGGTCTGGGCCTTCTATCGATCCGCTCTCGACATGCCGCTGCCGACCGCATCGGTCGCCGACGTCGGGTTCTTTCTCTTCCCGATCTTCGCCGTGCCCGCATTGCTCGCCTTCGTCGGCCTATCGCCCCGACGGGCGGCCGCAGGTGCACGCCATGTCTGGGTGATGTCGTTGCTCGACGGGGCCGTCGTCGTCGGGTCCCTCTTCGTTCTCTCCTGGGCCACCGTGCTCGGTGCGGTCGTGCACTCGTCGGAATCCGAGTCCATCGAGTTCCTCGTGGCGATCATGTATCCCATCACCGACCTGGTTCTCGTGGCCATGATCGTGCTGCTCGTCGTGATCCCGAAGATCGCGTCGCGGTACCGAACGCAGCTCACCCTGCTCGGTGCCGGGATCCTGATGATGGCGATATCCGACAGCATCTACGCGTACCTCGTGGCCACCGGTGCGGATTTCATGCCGGTTCTCACCGACGGCGGATTCATCGCAGGCATTGCGCTCATCGCTCTCGCGGCCGCCGCCCCGAGGACCGTCGACGACGATCCGTCGTCGCTGCACGGATCGGACCCCACTGCGCGGGCGTATACCGAGACTGTCACCGGTGAGAGAACGCAGCTGCTGTTGCCGTACGCGCTCATGGGTGCCATCGGCATCGTGTTGGCGATACTGCGGGTGCAGACCGGGGAGCTGGATTCGACCGTCGTGGTGCTAGGGGTGGCCGTGGTGCTGCTCTCGCTCGTTCGCCAGGTGATCACCCTGGTGCAGAACGACAATCTGCTCCGGAGTCTGTCTCGGGCACAGGCCGAGCTGACGTACCGCGCGCACCATGACGGGCTGACCGGGCTGCTCAACCGGTCGTCGTTCGACGAACACCTCCGAGCGGCGGTGCACGACGCCCGAGCGGGCCGGGGCCGCGCCGTACTGCTGCTGATCGATCTCGACGACTTCAAGAGCGTCAACGACAGATTCGGCCACGGCGGCGGCGATCGGCTGCTGGTCGAACTCGCACGCCGTCTCGATCGATGCGTGGTCGACGGCGTGGTGGCACGCTTCGGCGGCGACGAGTTCACCGCCCTGGTTCACGCCGACCTCGATACCGGTTGCGCGACGGCTGTCCGCATCGCCGAGGCGATGCGGACAGCACACGAGATCGACGGCCATTCGGTCTCGATCGGCGTGTGCGTGGGAGTCGTGCAGATCGGTCAGGTCGACCGCACACCCGAGGACAACTCCGACGTCCACGGCTGCGACACCTCCCACACCTCCGGCGTCGACGAGGACGAGCTGATGCGGCTCGCCGATCGCGCGATGTACAAGGCCAAACACGAAGGCAAGGCCGGCATCTACGCCTACGACACCGCGGGCACACTCCGCGCGGTGTCGAGCGGTTCCGATCAGGCGATTCTGGGCACCAGACCGAAAATGGTTGCAGGCGAACCGGATCCGGCCCGGTTGATCGGGCCACCGACCAGAACGTAGGCACCCGTCGCCGGAATCGACTCCAGATTGGTCAGGTTCTCCAGGCTGATCCGACGCCGGTCGTAGAGCTTGACGGACACCGGATAGGTGTCGTCGTTCCCCAGATCGGGTCCGAAGGTGTCGGTACCGAGGGCACCTCTGTCGGCGAGCCTGCCCGTGTCGATCAACCACTGCGCCGCCTCCGCGGAGAACCCGGGTTGGTGCGTCACACCGTCCGCGTCCGCGTTGGCGTAGGCATCGGTCCCCCAGCGTGACGCCCATCCGGTCCACAGAATGACAGCCGCCCCTCGCGGAATGGCTCCGTTGACTGCTTCCCAGTTCTGCAGGTCGGCTACCGTCACGGCGTAATCGGCGTCGGCCGCCGCTCGATCACGAATGTCGATCTTCACCGCAGGCAGAAACAGATCCTCCGGATCGAGCTGGTCGGCGGTCAGCCCACCTTCCTGGAAGTGTGCGGGCGCTCCCCAGTGCGTGCCGGTGTGCTCGCCCTCCTTGACGTACTGGAGGTAGAAGCCGTCGTCGGCGACGGTGAACGCCGTCTCGAGCGAGAATTCGGGATCGCCGGGAAAGATCGGGGTGAGCGCCGGATCGTTGATGTGCGACAGCGACACGATCCGGAGCAGTCGGTCCAACGGAACGGCCGGTGTCGGCGGCTGCGCCGAGCCGGTACCGGGCAGAGCGTCGGCGGTGGCGGGTGCCACCAGACGGGCCCCGATCACCACTGCCAAACCTGTTGTCGCACGGCGAAAGAGCTGCCTTCTCTTCATATCCCCGACCCACCTCTCGTCGGCGCCCCGTGCGCCGCCCCGAGGCAACCCTAGGCCACGTCGAGCACGGACGGCAGTATCAACCGATTCGAATCGGGTCTATCTGAACCCGCACTCCACCGCCGAGCTTCTTGGCACTGCGCGACGCCTGAGCGGTGGCCAGCGCCCGCGCCAACGCCGCCCCGGTGCTGCGCGGTACGCGTATCAACAGGCGCTGCACATCACCGGGAAGTACGTCCTCACCACCGCCCGCGGGTGCCCGTTGGCCGTCCGGCAGATCGACCGGTCCGAGTATTTCCACTGCCTCGGGCAGATCTGCACTCTCCACCAACGCCGTGATCGCATCGGTGGTTCCGTCGATCGCCGCGACGTGCACGGCGGGCGGGAACCGTACCTCGACTCGTTCGTCCAACTGACTTCGGGCGTGCCACAGTGGATCCCAGCGAACCAGCGCCTGCACCGTGGGTATCTCGGACTCGGCGACGACGACCACGCGGCCACCTGCCGTGCCCGGCCGGACCAAGGCCGCGGCCGTCATCCACCGACGCAGTGTCTCCTCGGCCGCGCGCAGGTCCGCCCGGCCGAGCAGAGCCCAGCCGTCCAGCAAGAGGGCCGCGCCGTACCCGCCGTCGACCGTCGGCTCGGCACCGACGGTCGACACGACCAGACCGGCACCGGGTTGGACGGCGTCGAGCACGGCGGCGCCTCCCGAGTTGTGGATGGGTACGCCGGGAAATGCCCGTCCCAGTTCCTCGGCGGTGCGACCCGCGCCGATCACGACTGCACGCAGGTTGCGTGATCCGCACACCGTGCACCGATGCGCGGTGTCGGCGATTCCACACCACGAGCACGTCGGACTGCCGGCTCCGTCGCTTCCCGGGGCGGAGGGCAGAGCCAACGGCCCGTTGCACCGGCGACACCGAGCCGGATGCCGACACTTCGCGCATGCCAGTGACGGCACGTACCCGCCGCGCGGAACTTGGACCAGCACAGGCGAATCGGCCTTCAGTGCGGCGCGCGCCGCCTCGAACGCGATCGCGGGCAACCGGGCGACACGGGCTGCCGGATCCCGCGCGAGCGCATGGTCCGAGTCCGCCAAGGCCACCACGTGGGGTTGACGCTCACGGACCAGCTCACGGGGAGCCACCAGGTCGTGTGCCCAACCGGAATCGACGAGAGCTTCCGCCTCGGCCGTTCGTGAATGTCCGCCGATGACGACCGCGGCCCCGGATACGTGCGCTCGGAGCAACGCCACTTCTCTGGCGTGCGGATACGGCGAGCGGGGCTCGGCAAAACTGTCGTCACCGTCGTCCCAGACGGCAATCATGCCCAGAGTGGACACCGGAGCGAACACTGCGCTGCGGGTCCCCGCCACAACGACCGGGCCCGATCGCAGCCCGCGCAACCATTGCCGATACCGCTTCGCCGGACCCAATCCGGCCGACAACGCCACCACCCGGTCGGCACCGAGCAGAGCCGTGCAGGCCGCCTCCAGCCGATCGAGGTCTCGCTGATCGGGTACCACCACCACCGCGGATCGACCGCCGGCGACGGTCACCGCAGCGGCCTCCGCCAGCCGCACCGGCCACCGCTCACCGGGCAACGCCTGCCATACCGCTCGCGGTATGCGTCCCGATGCCAACGCGTCGAGGAAGTTCGAGCCGTGGGTGTAGGCCGACCAGGCTGCCCGGTCGATGGCGGGCTCGTCCGGCGGCTCGACGACAGGCGTCTGTTCCGCCTCGACTCGGGCGTGGCGAGCCGGGATCGCCAGACGCAGCACGTCCGCTCTGGTCCCGGCGTACCGATCGGCCACCGCCTCGGCCAGTTCCGCGACCTCCGGGGTCAGAACTCGCTCCGCCGACACCACCCGATCGAGCCAGCCGAGCTTGCCGGAATGCTCGGTCTCGGCCAGTCTGGCCAGCACGAAACCGTCGACCAGTCGGCCTGCGAACCGAACCCGAACTCGCACCCCGGGCTGAGCATCACTGCTCATCTCCTCGGAAACGAGGTAATCGAACTCTCGGTCGAGATGCGGCAGCGGCAACATCGGGAGAATGCGCGCGATCGGAAGATCCGACGCTGCCACCCGCGCTACGCCCGCCACCGCACCTCCTCCTCGATTCTCACCCCACACTCGATGTCGGAGCACCGAGCCGGTGCGAGCAGGGTACGTGCAGAACGGTCGAAGCCGAACTCAGAGTCCGGCAGCCTCGCGGAGCTTGCCTGCGCGATCGGTGGACTCCCACGGAAGATCGATATCGGTGCGGCCGAAGTGACCGTACGCCGCAGTGGGCGCGTAGATCGGTCGCAGCAGATCCAGATCACGAATGATGGCACCGGGACGCAAGTCGAACACCTCGCTGATCGCCGCCTGAATACGCGCGGGATCGGTCTTCTCGGTGCCGAAGGTCTCGACGAACAACCCGACCGGCGCGGCCTTGCCGATGGCGTACGCCACCTGGACCTCGATGCGATCAGCGAGCCCAGCCGCGACAGCGTTCTTGGCGACCCAGCGCATTGCGTACGCGGCGCTGCGGTCGACCTTGGACGGGTCCTTGCCGGAGAACGCGCCACCGCCGTGCCGTGCCATGCCGCCGTAGGTGTCGACGATGATCTTGCGACCGGTCAACCCGGCGTCACCCATCGGTCCACCGAGCACGAACTTTCCGGTGGGATTGACCAACAGACGTACATCGGACGTGTCCAGCGTCGGCACGTCCAACTCGGCGAGCACCGACCCGAGCACCTTCTCCCGGATATCGGGAGTGAGCAGGTTGTCGAGATCGATGTCGGCTGCATGCTGGGTCGAGATCACCACGGTGTCGAGGCGAACGGCGTTGTCACCGTCGTATTCGATCGTCACCTGCGTCTTGCCGTCCGGACGCAGGTACGGCAGCACGCCACTCTTGCGGACCTCGGTCAGTCGCCGAGAAAGCCGGTGCGCCAACGCGATCGGCAACGGCATCAGCTCGGGAGTGTCGGTGTTGGCGTACCCGAACATCAACCCCTGATCACCAGCGCCCTGACGGTCGATCTCGTCGTCGGACAGTCCTTCGACTCGGGCCTCGTGCGAATGATCGACGCCCTGAGCAATCTCGGGAGACTGCGCGCCGATCGCGACGTTCACGCCGCACGAATTTCCGTCGAACCCCTTGGCCGACGAGTCGTACCCGATCTCGAGCACCTTCTCGCGCACGATCTTGGGGATGTCGGCATACGCGGTGGTGTTGACCTCACCCGCGACGTGCACCTGGCCGGTGGTGACCAGAGTCTCCACGGCCACCCGAGCCCGCGGATCCTCCGTCAACAGAGCATCGAGAATCGAATCGCTGATGGCGTCACAGATCTTGTCGGGATGACCCTCTGTGACGGACTCGCTGGTGAAAAGCCGACTACCGGACTTGCTCACGGACTTCCTCTCGACGCATGTTCCTGCCCGACCCGACGCCTCGCGCCGGTCGGGCACTCCACGAAAATTTGACGTTCCCTCGGTGTTATCGCCCCTGCCGGAGCCAGGCAAACCTCTACGGCACTACACGTGGTGCTCAGCACGGTAACCGGTGCGACATCGATCGTGCACCCTCGCCGCCATCACGGAGTGGACTTCGGTCGAGGACTCCGCGCGTCGAGCATCTGCGCCACCGAATCCAGTACGCGGCTCGCGAGAAGTGCTTTGGAACCCTCTCCGAGCGCAGCCTCGGAACCGTCGGAACCGAGCAACCATCCGTCGTTGTGGTCTACCTCGAATGCCTTGCCGTCACCGACAGCGTTGACCACGAGCAGGTCGCAGCCCTTGCGTTCGAGCTTGGCCCGCGCATACGTCAACACGTCTCCGTCCGCGTCCCCGGTCTCGGCGGCGAATCCGACGATGACCGTCGACGATTCGAGCTCACCGTCGCGGCGAGCCGAGACGAGGCCGGCGAGGATGTCGTCGTTGCGGATCAGCGGGATCGACGACGGCTCGTTCGACCCCTTCTTGATCTTGCTGCCCGCGATGGACTCCGGGCGGAAGTCGGCGACCGCGGCCGCCATCACCACTGCATCGACACCGACGGCAAGTTTACGAACGGCGTCCTGCATGTCCGATGCCGTCTTGACGTGCACCACGTCGACCGCGGCCGGAACGTCGAGGTCGCTGGTGTACCCGGCGACCAACGTCACCTGGGCTCCGCGTTGCGCAGCCACACGTGCGAGCGCGTATCCCTGCTTGCCGGAGCTTCGATTGCCCAGAAAACGGACCGGGTCGAGAGGCTCACGAGTGCCGCCGGCAGACACCAGAACGTGGCGTCCTTCGAGGTCCCGAGGAAGCGCATCGGCTCGCTCGGTCACGAGCATCGAGAGCGCGAAGATCTCGTCGGGCTCGGGTAGTCGACCCGACCCGGTGTCGCGTCCGGTCAGACGCCCCGACGCCGGTTCGATCACGTGCGTACCGCGTGAGCGAAGGGTCGCGACGTTGGCGACCGTGGCGGGGTGCTCCCACATCTCGGTGTGCATCGCGGGAGCCAGGACCACCGGACACCTCGCGGTGAGCAGGGTGGCCGTCAGAAGGTCATCGGCCCGTCCCCCGGCGATGCGGGCCATGAGGTCCGCGGTGGCCGGAGCGACGACGACGAGGTCCGCCTCCTGGCCCAGGCGCACGTGCGGGACTTCCGGCACATCTGCGAAGACCCCGGTGTGCACCGGTTGACCGGACAGCGCCTCGAACGTCGCGCGCCCGACGAACTCCAGCGCGGACGCGGTCGGAATCACCCGTACCTGATGCCCACTCTCGGTGAAACTGCGGATGAGCGAACAACTCTTGTAGGCGGCGATACCTCCGCCGACTCCGACGACAACGTGCAAGTCAGATGTCCTCTGTGAGGTTCTTATTCGCCTTCGGTGTGCTCGAGCAGGTCCGCGTGGATCTCGCGGAGAGCGATCGACAGCGGCTTCTCCTGCAGACCCGGCTCGACGAGCGGCCCCACGTACTCGAGGATGCCGTCACCGAGCTGGTTGTAGTAGTCGTTGATCTGACGCGCACGCTTGGCTGCGTAGATCACGAGGGCGTACTTGGACGAGGTGCGGGCGAGCAGCTCGTCGATGGGTGGATTGGTGATGCCGAGCGGCGTGTCGTATGCCGGCAGAGCGCTGCGTCCGTCGAAGTCGGAAACGGCCGCTGAAATGCTGCTCACTGATGATCTCCTGAAATTGCATCGTTGGTGCTACGAACTAGCTGGTCGGGGCCTCGTGCGCCGTGAAACTGGTCAGCTGTTGCCGACCGACGACCTACCGACCAACAAGGATACCAACTGTTCGCACGAATGGTCGACATCGGTATTGACAACCACCGTGTCGAACTCCTCCTGTGCGGCCAATTCCACCCGTGCGGTCTCCAACCTCCGCTCGGTGGCCGCGCTCTCCTCGGTCGCGCGACCGACCAGACGAGAGACCAGGTCGTCCCACGTCGGTGGCGCCATGAACACCAGCAGAGCCTCGGGCTTGGACACCCGCACGGCACGAGCACCGGCCAGATCGAGCTCGAGCAGCACCGGGCTGCCCGCCTCGAGCGCGGCCTCCACGGGTGCGGCCGGAGTCCCCGACCGCTGCAGACCACCGTGGATACTCGCCCACTCGAGCAGCTCGTCGTCGGCGATCATCCGATCGAACTCGCCGGCCGACACGAAGTGGTAATCCTGACCGTCCACCTCGCCCGGCCGCGGCGATCGCGTCGTGACCGAGACGCTGAAGACCAGCTCGGGAAGCGCCGCGCGCACGAGCCGAACGACACTGGACTTGCCGACGCCGGAGGGGCCGGACAGCACCACCAACCGGCCGCGCTTGCTTTCCGGGACCGCAGTCGCCGCAGTGTCACTCACCGTCGTCAGGCCTCGAAATCGAACTTCGTCAACAGCGCCTTGCGCTGCCGATCGCCGAGACCGCGCAGTCGACGGGTGGGCGCGATCTCCAATTCCGTCATCAACTCCGCGGCCTTGACCTTGCCCACCTTCGGCAGGGCCTCGAGCAACGCGGAGACCTTCATCTTTCCGAGAATCTCGTCCGTCTCGGCATCCACGAGCACCTGCTTGAGGTCGGTGCCGCCGCGCTTGAGGCGCTCCTTGAGCTCGGCGCGCGCCTTCCTGGCGATCGCTGCCTTCTCGAGGGCAGCGGCACGCTGCTCGGGGGTCAACTGGGGAAGGGCCACTGTCGGTTCCTCCGTCTTCTCGTTCTGGGCGATACGACGCACACGATCGCTGTCGGCACGTCGATCATCGGTGTTCCACTGCCGCCGGCCGCGGTCATCGGCGCTCCGCACTGGCGATCCGCGCTGTTCGTCGGCAGCGCTAGCGACCGTACCGACGACTCGCGTTCACCGCTAACTCGCCCCCGAGTGCCGGAGCGCAGCAGCGTCGACTATGCGAGACCGGCTTCGATCTCGTCGCGCAACCGCATCGCCGCGTCACGCAATGCCGTCACTGACGGGCCTGCCGCCAGCACACCCCGAGAGGAGTTGGGGAGCAACAGCTCACGCGACTCGCGGAAGATCTCCGCGAGATCGGCAACCGTCGCTCCCTGTGCTCCCAGACCCGGGGCGAGGATGGGCCCGGTGTAGTTCGACAGATCGAGACCATGATCACGAGTGGCACCGACGACCAAGCCCACTGTGTCGGCATCGACGCGATTACGCGTCGCCGCCGCGTCGACGATCGACTGAGCCACCGACCCACCGTTCGACGTCGCCGCCTGCTGCAGGGCCGACCCCTCCGCATTCGAGGTTCGAGCCAGCACGAACAGCCCGCGCTGGTGTTCCACCGCTCGGTCGACCGTCTCCCCCAGCGAATCGAAGCCCAGGTACGGCGACACCGTGACGGCATCCGAGGACAACGGAGACGCGGGGTCCAGCCAAGCCTGCGCGTACGCATCCATCGTGGTGCCGATATCGCCGCGCTTCGCATCGGCGATCACCAGGGTGCCCGCGTCCCTGAGCACACTGACAGTGCGTTCGAGCACCGCGTACCCGGCAGATCCGTACGCCTCGAAGAACGCCACCTGAGGCTTGACGATCGCCACCTCACCGACGAACGCCTCGACACACAGCTCGGCGAACACCTCGAGACCGTCCGCCGAGCGTGGCAACTCCCATGCCTCGAGCAGAGCCGGATGCGGATCGATACCGACACACAGTCGACCGCGCGCCGCGACCGCCGAACGCAACCGATCCGACCAACTCCGATGACTCACGGCGAAACCAGGCCTTCCTTCAGACCCGCATGCAGATCCTGCAGCGAGCGAACACCGATTCCGCCTGCGATCCCGGCTTCGATGCCCTGCACCGCTGCCGACGCGCCCTGCACCGTGGTGATGCACGGAATGTTCTGCGCCACTGCGGCGCTACGGATCTCGTACCCGTCGACGCGGGGGCCGGAGTTGCCGTACGGGGTGTTGATCACCATGGCGATGTCACCGGCGAGTATGCGGTCGACGATGGTCCGCTCCCCCTCCGGCACGTCCTCGCCGGACTGCTTGTACACCTGCTCGCATTTGATTCCGTTACGCCGCAACACATCTGCGGTTCCCTCGGTCGCCAGGATCGTGAAGCCCAGATCCGCGAGGCGCTTCACCGGGAAGATCAGCGACCGCTTGTCCTTGTTGGCCACCGACACGAACACCGCTCCGCCCGCGGGCAACGAGCCGTATGCGGCGGTCTGACTCTTGGCGAAAGCGGTGCCGAAATCGAAGTCGATTCCCATCACCTCACCGGTGGACTTCATCTCGGGGCTGAGCAGAGTGTCCACTCCGGTTCCGTCCGCACGCCGGAACCGGTTGAACGGCAACACCGCTTCCTTCACAGCGATCGGGGCACCGGCCGGGACGGTGCCACCGTCACCGGTCTCGGGCAGGATGCCTGCGGTCCGCAGCTCGGCGATGGTCTCCCCCAGCATCACTCGGGCGCAGGCCTTCGCGAGCTGGACGGCAGTCGCCTTGGAGACGAACGGAACCGTGCGGCTCGCACGCGGGTTGGCCTCGAGGACGTACAGGATGTCGTCCTTGAGTGCGTACTGCACGTTGAGCAGGCCGCGAACGCCGATGCCCTTCGCGAGAGCCTCGGTGGACCGTCGGACGTTCTCGATGTCGGTCTTGCCGAGCGTGATCGGTGGCAACGCGCACGCCGAGTCGCCGGAGTGGATACCGGCCTCCTCGATGTGTTCCATGATGCCGCCGATGTAGACCTCGGTGCCGTCGCACAGTGCATCGACGTCGATCTCGACTGCATCTTCGAGGAACCGGTCGACCAGCACCGGACGGTCGTCCGAGATCTCCGTCGCGTTGGAGATGTATGTCGCGAGCGAGGCCTCGTCGTACACGATCTCCATGCCGCGTCCGCCGAGAACGTAGGACGGACGCACCAGCACCGGGTAGCCGATTCCCGCGGCGATCTCACGAGCTCCGTCGAACGTCGTCGCGGTGCCGTACTTCGCTGCCGGCAGTCCGGCTGCGTCGAGCACCTTGCCGAATTCGCCCCGGTCCTCGGCGAGGTCGATGGCCTCGGGCGACGTTCCGACGATCGGGACGCCTGCGGCCTTCAGTCGCTTGGCGAGTCCGAGCGGGGTCTGTCCGCCGAGCTGGACGATGACGCCCCGCACCGTGCCCGACGCCGCCTCGGCCCGGTACACCTCGAGGACGTCCTCGAAGGTCAGTGGCTCGAAGTACAGGCGGTCCGCGGTGTCGTAGTCGGTGGAGACGGTTTCGGGGTTGCAGTTGACCATCACCGTCTCGTAGCCGGCCTCGGACAGCGTCTGCGCCGCGTGCACACAGCTGTAGTCGAATTCGATGCCCTGGCCGATGCGGTTGGGACCCGAGCCCAGGATGAGCACCTTGGGGCGGTCAGGCTGCGGGTCCACTTCGGATTCGGCCTCGGGGTCGAGCTCGTAGGTGCCGTAGTGATACGGCGTCTTGGCCTCGAACTCGGCAGCGCAGGTGTCGACCGTCTTGTAGACCGGATGCACACCGAGCTCGGTACGAAGCGCCCGCACACCGTCCTCACCGTCGAGTTCGGGACGCAGAGCCGCGATCTGGCGGTCGGACAGACCGTGATACTTCGCCTGCCGCAGCAGCGCCTCGTCGAATTCGGCCGCCTCGCGAACCTGGACGCCGAGTTCGTGGATCTGCTGGAACTGATCCAGGAACCACGGGTCGATCTTGGTCGCCTCGAAGAGCTGCTCGAGGGTGGCTCCCATCGCGAACGCCTTCTCGATCCCGTACATCCGACCGTCCTGAGGAACGGACAGGTCCGCCAGCAGCGCGTCGAGGCTCTCCGCCTCGACCTCGGGGCCGGTCCAGTAACCCGCACGCTTGGTTTCGAGCGAGCGCATCACCTTGCCGAAGGCCTCGGTGAAGTTGCGGCCGATGGACATCGCCTCACCGACGGACTTCATCGTCGTCGTCAGCGTGCCGTCGGCACCGGGAAACTTCTCGAACGCGAACCGCGGTGCCTTGACGACTACGTAGTCCAGGGTCGGCTCGAAGCACGCCGGGGTCTCGCGGGTGATGTCGTTGACGATCTCGTCGAGGGTGTAACCGATGGCCAGCTTGGCGGCCATCTTCGCGATCGGGTAACCGGTCGCCTTCGACGCCAGCGCCGACGAGCGAGACACGCGCGGGTTCATCTCGATGACGACGAGGCGCCCGTCCGCCGGGTCCATCGCGAACTGGATGTTGCAGCCGCCGGTGTCGACGCCCACCTCACGCAGGATGTCGATGGAGAGGTCGCGCATCTTCTGGTACTCGCGGTCGGTCAGCGTCATGGCCGGGGCGACGGTCACCGAATCGCCCGTGTGCACGCCCACGGGGTCCACGTTCTCGATGGAACACACGATGACCACGTTGTCGCGGCCGTCGCGCATCAGCTCGAGCTCGTATTCCTTCCAGCCGAGGATGGACTCCTCGATGAGGACGTTCGCCGTCGGCGAGGCCGCCAGGCCGCCGCCGGCGATCCGGGTCAGATCCTCGTCGTTGTAGGCCAGTCCCGAACCGAGACCGCCCATGGTGAACGACGGCCGGACCACGACCGGGAAGCCGAGCTCGGCGACGGTCTCGCGGACCTCGTCCATCGTGTAGCAGACGGCCGACTTGGCGGACTCGCCACCGACCTTGGCGACGATGTCCTTGAACTTCTGCCGATCCTCGCCGCGCTGGATGGCGTCGAAGTCGGCACCGATCAGCTCGACGCCGTACTTGGTGAGAATTCCCTGATCGTGCAGTGCGACAGCGGCATTGAGCGCCGTCTGTCCACCGAGAGTGGCGAGCACGGCCTGGATGGGATGACCCTGCTCGGCTTCGCGGGCGAAGATCTTCTCGATGAATTCCGCCGTGATCGGCTCGACGTAGGTGGCGTCGGCGAACTCGGGGTCGGTCATGATCGTCGCGGGGTTGGAGTTGACGAGGCTGACGCGCAGTCCTTCCTCGCGCAGCACTCGGCAGGCCTGGGTGCCGGAGTAGTCGAACTCGCAGGCCTGACCGATGACGATCGGGCCGGATCCGATGACCAGGACGTGGTTCAGGTCTGTGCGGCGTGGCATTACTTCTTCTCCTGAAGGACGCTGGTGAAACGGTCGAAGAGGTAGGCGGCGTCGTGTGGACCGGCCGCGGCCTCGGGGTGGTACTGCACGGAGAAGGCGCTACCGCCGATCAACTCGACGCCCTCGACGGTGCCGTCGTTGGCGCAGGTGTGGCTGATGCGGGCTCGGCCGAAGTCGGTGTCGAACTCCTCGCCCGCTTCGCCTTCGAGTGCGAATCCGTGGTTCTGCGCGGTGATCGCGATACGGCCGGTGGTGTGCTCGATGACCGGGATGTTCATGCCGCGGTGGCCGAACTTCATCTTGTAGGTGCCACGGCCCAGTGCGCGTCCGAAGATCTGGTTGCCGAAGCAGATACCGAACAGCGGCAGCTCACGTTCGAGTACCTGCCTGGTCAACGCGACGCTGGTGTCGGCCGTGGCCGGGTCGCCCGGTCCGTTGGACAGGAAGACGCCGTCCGGGTTCAGTTCCAGAACCTGCTCGATGGTGGTGTTCGACGGCACCACGTGCACACGGATACCGCGCTCGGCGAACATCCGCGGAGTGTTGGTCTTGATACCGAGATCGACTGCGACGACGGTGAATCGAGCATCGCCGGCCGGCTCGATGGTGTAGCCGGCTCCGGTGGTCACCTCACCGGCGAGATCGGCACCGAGCATCGACGGCTGACCGACCACCTGCTCGAGCATCTCGTCCGAGGTGCCGAGTGCGTCGCCCGAGAACACTCCCGCTCTCATCGAGCCGCGCGTGCGCAGGTGCCGTACCAGGGCGCGCGTGTCGATTCCGGCGATGCCCACGACGTTCTGGGCCTCGAGCTGATCCTGCAGAGTTCCGGTCGAGCGCCAACTCGAGGTGCGGCGCGCCGGATCTCGCACGACGTACCCGGCGACCCAGATCTTGTTCGGATCCTGGGCGCTGGCGGCTTCACCGTCCTCTTGGTTCCAGCCGGTGTTACCGATCTGCGGCGCGGTCGCGACGACGATCTGTCGGTGGTAACTCGGGTCGGTGAGGGTCTCCTGGTACCCGGTCATTCCGGTGCAGAACACGGCCTCGCCGAGGGTGCGCCCCTGTGCGCCGAATGTGGTGCCGCGGAATGTCCGGCCGTCCTCCAGAACAAGAACTGCGCTGCTCACGCGGTTTCCTCCTTGGTTTCTCCGGTGGAACTCGCTGTCCACACCGGGTAGATCTGCTTGTCGTCGGCCCGGAAGCCGGTGTCTATCTCGGTCCCCGTCGGGAGCTCCCAGCGAATGACCAGGAGCCCGTCCTTGGTCATGACCTTGCCCGCCAACCCGCGTTCGGTGCGGATCGCGCGGATCGATTCCGCCGGAATCCAGATGGGAGATTCACCGTCTCGATCGAGCAGAATGCCCTTCTCGTATCGCGACAGTTCGCCGGTGGCGCGGTGGCCGATGTCGCCGACGGCGATGCGGTCCTGCCAGCTCGGCGCGATGGTGCTGCCGACGTACAGGCCGGTGCTCGGCTCGATGTGGGTGACGCCCAGATCGTCCGGCACGGCCGGGAAGTCACCGATTCGCTCTTCCTGGCGCTTTTGCCGTCCTCGCCAACCCCAGAAGATCAGCGCGATCATCAGTGCCCAGAACAGGATGAATCCGATGACGATGAGAACTCTGTCCACGGCTCTACTCTCCCGCTCTGTTCGCCACGACTCCGCCGCGGACGGTGATTCGTCCGCGCAACACCGTCGTGGTCACTTTCGAGGAGAAGGTCATGTCCTCGAACGGAGTGTTGTGTGCGACGCTGGCCAGCTTCTGGCCCGAGACCGTCCAGCTCGCATTCGGGTCCACCAGCGTGAGGTTTGCGATCTCGCCGACCTCGATGGGCCGACCCTGATCGGCCAGTCCGACGATCTGGGCGGGACGCTCGCTCATCACCCGCGCCACGCCGCGCCAATCGAGCAGTCCCGGGGTCACCATCGTGTCGACGACGATGGACAGTGCCGTTTCGAGCCCGAGCATTCCGGGACGGGCGATCGAGAACTCACAGCACTTGTCCTGCTCGGCATGCGGAGCGTGATCGGTTGCCACACAATCGATCACACCGTCGGCCAAGCCCTTTCGCAAAGCGTCGACATCGGACTTCTCGCGCAGTGGAGGATTCACCTTGTTGATCGCGTCGTACGTCTCGAGCCGCGAATCGTCGAGCAGCAGATGATGCGGGGTGACCTCGGCGGTGATCGAAATGCCCTGTCCGCGTGCCCATTTCATCAGCTCGACGGTTCCCGCGGTGGATGCATGGCAAATGTGCACCCGCGCACCCGCGTCACGGGCCAGCAGGGCGTCGCGTGCCACGATCGATTCCTCTGCCGCGCGTGGCCAGCCGGCCAGTCCGAGACGCGCCGCAGTGGGCCCCTCGTGTGCGACGGAACCGACGGTGAGCCTGGGCTCCTCGGCGTGCTGAGCGATGAGTACACCGAGCGAACTCGAGTATTCCAGTGCCCGACGCATGATCAGTGGATCGTCGACGCAGTGGCCGTCGTCGGAGAACATCTTCACCCGGCCGATTCCCGCTGCCATCGTGGCCATCTCGGCGAGCTGCTTGCCCTTCAATCCGACGGTGATCGCTCCGACCGGGTGGACGTCGACGAGGCCGACTTCCTGTCCCCGACGCCACACGTGATCGGTGACCACCACCGAGTCGGCGACCGGATCGGTGTTCGCCATCGCGAACACTGCGGTGTACCCGCCCAGAGCGGCTGCGGCCGAACCGGATTCGATCGTTTCGGTATCCTCGCGGCCGGGCTCGCGCAGGTGCGTGTGCATGTCGACGAATCCGGGCAGCAGAATTTGGCCGTGAGCATCGACGACCTCGGCACCGTCGGCGTCGAGGTCCGAGCCGATTCCGGCGATCTCCTCACCGGTGATCAGGACGTCGGTTTCGGGGCCCTCGCCGTACAGCAGCACGCCGCGGAGTAGGACGGAGGTCACAGATGCGTTCACGACGCACCCCCGTCCGAACCGACCAGCAATCGGAACAGCACCGCCATCCGCACGTGAACTCCATTCGTAACCTGTTGCAGAACTGCAGTTTTCGGAGAATCGGCCACCGAGGATGCGATCTCCATACCGCGCAGCATCGGACCCGGGTGCAGTACGACGGCATGCTCGGGCAGCAGGTCGAGCCTGCGCTGCGAGAGCCCGTACGTGATCGAGTACTCGCGAGCGGAGGGGAAGAACCCGCCGTTCATTCGCTCGGCCTGCACTCGGAGCATCAGCACCGCATCCAGACCGGGCAGTTCGGCGTCGATGTCGTGCGAGACCCGCACCGGCCAGCCGGTCACTCCGACGGGCAGCAGGGTCGGTGGTGCGATCAGCACCACCTCGGCACCGAGCTTGGCCAGCAGGATCGCGTTCGAGCGCGCCACCCGGCTGTGCAGGATGTCGCCGACGATCGCCACCCGACGGCCGGCGATCTCTCCGAGTCGTTGGCGAACCGTCAGGGCGTCGAGCAGCGCCTGGGTGGGGTGTTCGTGAGTGCCGTCGCCGGCATTGATCACCGCAGGACCCCCTCCAGGAGTGGAGCCTGCGGAACGACCATCGAGGCCAGGAGTGGAGCCTGCGGAACGACCATCGAGGCCAGTCCCCTGATCGGCGGTCCACTGGGCGATCTGGTGTGCGGCACCGGACGCGGGGTGTCTGACTATGAGCGCATCGGCACCTGCCGCGCGCAGCGTCATCGCGGTGTCGCGGAGCGACTCTCCCTTCGACACCGACGAGCTGCTGGCGCTGACGTTGATGACGTCGGCGCTCATCCACTTGCCCGCAACCTCGAACGAGACTCGGGTGCGCGTCGAGTTCTCGAAGAACACCGTCATGATGGTGCGTCCGCGCAGGGTCGGAAGCTTCTTGACTTCGCGGCCGAGAAGCGCCTGCTCGAATCGTTCGGCTTCGTCGAGAAGCTCGGTGGCCGATTCGGCCGTCAGGTCGGCGACCGAGAGCAAGTGCTTCATCGAGCGGATCCTCCCTCGGACAGGCTGACCCCGTCGCGTCCGTCGTGTTCGGAGAGCAGCACCGACACGTCCTCGGTGCGCGCTGTGGGGACGTTCTTGCCGACGTAGTCCGCACGAAGCGGAAGCTCGCGGTGGCCGCGGTCGATAAGGACCGCGAGCTGTACGGCACGGGGGCGGCCGAGATCACGCAGGGCGTCGAGAGCGGACCGCACTGTTCGCCCGGAGAACAGCACGTCGTCGACCAGTACCACGAGTGCGTCGTCGACACCGCCCGTCGGCACCGACGTGCGTTCGAGCGGACGGTGCGGCTTGTTCCGCAGATCGTCGCGGTAGAGGGTGATGTCGAGGGACCCGAGCGGAGGACGCACGCCCGAGAATGCCTCGATACGTTCGACGAGTCGTTCCGCCAACGTGGTCCCGCGCGTGGGAATGCCGAGTAGCACCACACGCGGCGAGTCTGCGGCGTCGAGGGCCGTCTTCTCGATGATCTGATGGGCCATGCGGGAGATGGTGCGTCCCACATCGGCCGAGGACAGCAATTCGCGAACGGCGGGGTTCGCGGACGAGCTTTCGGGCGCAGGCAAACTACGACCTCCTTCTCCGCCTCTCTGGACGGATCGTTAAAGGATGTCTGACAACAACTGCGTAGAGCCTAGCAACGCTCTGCGAACCGCGACCAGCAGGCTCGCAGAGCGTTCGGTCACACGAGCGTCGACGGTCCGATCACTGCTCGGCGTCGACCGACGGTTCGCCGGATGCGTCGGACTGCGTACGGCTCGAGACCGCGGCGGCCGCGGCGCGTACCTGCGGCGCGACCAGGACGATCTGACCGAGCACGCCGTTGACGAAGCCGGGCGAATCGTCGGTGGACAACTGTTTCGCCAGCTCGACGGCTTCGTCGACGGCGACGACGGGTGGCACGTCGGTGGCGTGGAACAGCTCCCACACTGCGACGCGAAGGATGGCCCTGTCGACTGCAGGCAGACGGGCGAGCGTCCAGTCCTTGAGGTGATCGGCGATCACTCCGTCGAGGCGATCGAGATTCTCGGCCACACCCTCGATCAGCGTCTTGGTGTAGTCACTGACGGGAGCGATCGTGTCGTCGCCGCGTGCGAGTTCGATGCGCTCGGTGGTCAGATTCACCGGGTCGACGTTGCGCGCCTCCGCCTCGAACAGAAAGTCCACCGCACGCTTGCGAGCCTTGTGGCGCGCACCGAGCTTCTTCGCACCGGGGGCACCGCTCTGCGAGGCGGAGGATGTCGACTTGTTCGATGACACGTTAGGAGTTCACACGCCCGAGGTAGTTTCCGTCACGCGAGTCGACCTTGAGCTTGTCACCGGTGTTGATGAACAGCGGCACCGAGATTTCGGCTCCGGTCTCGAGGGTCGCCGGCTTGGTGCCGCCGGTGGAGCGATCGCCCTGCAGGCCGGGATCGGTGTGCTTGACCTCGAGCTCGACCGTGACGGGAAGCTCTACGTACAGCGGGACACCCTCGTGCATGGCAACCTGAACCCGGAGGTTCTCGAGCAGGAAGCGCGCGCCGTCACCGACGGTGGCTTCACCGATCGCGAGCTGGTCGTAGGTGTCGGCGTCCATGAACACGTAATCGCTACCGTCGTGGTAGAGGTACGTCATATCGCGACGGTCGACCGTTGCGGTCTCGACCTTCACACCGGCGTTGAACGTCTTGTCGACGACCTTGCCCGAGAGCACGTTCTTGAGCTTGGTCCGCACGAATGCGGGTCCCTTGCCGGGCTTGACGTGCTGGAATTCGATGATCGACCACAGCTGGTTCTCCAGGTTGAGAACCAGTCCGTTCTTGAAATCGCTGGTGGAAGCCACTTGCTTCGGGTCTCCTCAATCGTTTGTGCGCGTGACGCGCCGTCGGTCACGGGCTTGGATTCGCTCCCGCCCGCGCGCTAGACGGACGTGAGTTCCTTGCTTGTCAGGGTGAGCAGTTCCGGACCCCCGTCGCGAACGACGAGTGTGTCCTCGATCCGAACGCCGCCGCGACCGGAGAAGTAGACACCCGGCTCGACGGTGACCGCTGCACCGCTCAGCAGTGTACCGGTGCTCGTCTTCGCGATTCCCGGCGCTTCGTGGATTTCCAGGCCGACGCCGTGGCCGAGCCCGTGCAGGAAGTACTCCCCGTACCCTGCGTCCTCGATCACCGATCGCGACGCGGCGTCGACCGAGGCGGTGGTCACTCCCGGTGCCAGAGCCTCTCGACCGGCCGTCTGGGACCGCTGCACCAGCTCGTACAGATCGCGCTGCCACTGCGCGGGAGTCCCGATGACGAAGGTCCGAGTCATGTCCGAGTGGTAACCGCCGACGAGTGCACCGAAGTCGAGCTTGACGAAGTCGCCGTCTGCCAGCACCGCATCGGTGGGCCGGTGATGCGGGACCGCCGAGTTGGCCCCCGCAGCGACGATGGTCTCGAACGAGATCGCATCGGCACCGTGATCGAGCATCGACGACTCCAGCTCGCGCGCGACCTCACGCTCGGTCCGACCGGCACGGATGCCGCCCCCACCGATCAACCGAGCCAGGGCGTCGTCGGCGGCCCGGCAGGCGTCCCTGAGCAACCCCACCTCGAACTCGTCCTTGACCATGCGCAGCGATTCCACGACACTCGGTGCGCGCACCAACTCCACAGCGCTGTCGAGCTCGGACCACGCGCGATGAGCGTCGACGGTCACCACGTGGCTCTCGAAACCGATCCGGCCGCCACGCCCCGACACACCCGATCGAAGCAGGTGGATCGCCGAGGCCCGGTCGATCTCGGCCCGCAGATCCGGCACCTGCTCGGCCACCTGAGTGACGTACCGACCGTCGGTGCAGATGACCGTCCGATCCTCGTCACCGGCCGAATCGGCCGCCGAGACCAGCAATGCGGCGTTCGACCCGGTGAAGCCCGTCAGATATCGGACGTTGAGAAGATCGGTGATCAACATCGAATCGAGTCCGTCGGCGGCCAACAGTTCTCGTAGGGCACCACGACGGGCACCGAAATCGGCAGGCATGCCGTCGACATTACCGCTCGTTCCATGGGCTCCTTTTCACTCGACCGGGTCAGCGAAGTTGTGGGCCCCGACACACAAAGTTCGACGTGCGGATATGCTGTGCCGCATGACTGGGTGGGCAGTGCGTGGCATATGTATGGGGTTGTTCAATGTCGTCGTTCGACTGCTGCTGGGGGCAGCAGTATCGATGTGGCCGCTGAGCGGATCGGCACTGCGCTGGGTGGCATACGCCCTCGTGCTGCTCGTCATCATCGTGTGGGCCGGCATCGACGGAATCCGCGACCGACGCAAGCATCCTGACCCCGACGACGGCGAGGACCTGACCATGGTCTGGCTCAAAGCCGCTGTGGTCGGTGGACTCCTCGGAGGTCTCCTGAGCTGGATCGTCGACTTCTTCGTCGACTTCAGCCTGGGTCAGAACGGTCTGGTCTTCGAGCTGACGTCCGGAGCCGCGTTCACCATTCTCACCATCTTCATCGCCGCCAGCGTCGCGGTGTTCGTGGGAAGACAGATCGTCAACCGCGAGGCGAAGAAGAAGCTGGCCACATCGGACGCCGAACGAGCGCACGACCGCCAGCTGGTCAACGCAGGCCAGGAGAGCCGGTCGAGTCAGGCCGAGACGACGCAGTCCGAACCTGCTCGGTCGGAAACTCAGTGGGCCTCCGAGCACGGCGAAGCCGACACCGAGGTGTTCTCGGCGGTGGACGCAGACGGCAAGCCGCGGCTGGACAAGGGCGGTCGTCACGGCAGCGCCGACGGTTCCTGACTCCCTCACATCGGCCTACGGGCGGTGATCGACGCTGTGCGCGTCGATCTCCGCCCGTTCTTCGTTCGAACCCGAGTCGCCTCTCACGAGGTCACAACAGGATGGCCGACCCACCTGCGGCCGGGGCCTCGCGACCGACCGCCGAGAATGCGGCGACGAGCAGTGCCGGATCCGGACCCTCGAGCCGTCCGGGCTTGGCCAGACCGTCCAGAACCACGAACCGCAGCAACCCGGCCCGGTTCTTCTTGTCCGTCTGCATGCCCTTGAGCAAATCCGAGAACGCGTGCTCGTCGTAGGTGACCGGCAAGCCGACCGATTCGAGAATCGAACGGTGGCGGTCGGCAGTTGCGTCGTCCAGACGTCCGGCCAGGCGGCCCAGCTCGGCGGCGAACACCAGACCGACCGACACCGCGGCACCGTGACGCCAGCGGTACTGCTCCCGCCGCTCGATCGCGTGCGCGAGCGTGTGCCCGTAGTTCAGGATCTCGCGCAGGTTCGACTCGCGCAGATCGGCCGCCACCACCTTCGCCTTGACCTCGACCGAGCGCCTGATCAACTCCGGCAGAACGTCGCCGGTCGGATCAAGCGCCGCAGCAGGATCGGCCTCGATGATGTCGAGAATCTTCGGATCCGCGATGAACCCGGTCTTGATCACCTCGGCCATGCCCGAGACGATCTCGTTCTTCGGCACGGTCTCGAGCGTCGCCAGATCGATCAACACGGCGGCCGGTTCGTGGAACGAGCCGACGAGGTTCTTGCCCGCATCGGTGTTGATGCCGGTCTTGCCGCCCACGGCCGCGTCGACCATGGCCAGCAGCGTGGTCGGGACGTGCACGATACGGACGCCGCGCATCCAGGTCGCTGCCACGAATCCGGCCAGGTCCGTTGCCGCTCCGCCGCCCAGACTGACGATCGCGTCGCTGCGAGTGAGACCGATTCGGCCGAGGACTTCCCAGCAGAACCCCGCCACCGCAAGGTCCTTGCCGTCCTCGGCATCCGGGATCTCGATGCGGTGAGCGTCGATTCCCTTGTCCGCCAACGCAGCTCGGACAGCCTCCGCGGTCTCTGCCAGCGGAGGCTGGTGGAAGATCGCCACGGTGGCCGTTCCGGCGAGCTCGTCGACGAGGTCCGTCAACAGACCTCGGCCGATGATCACCGGATACGGGTTGGCAGTCTCGACCTGGACGCGCACTGGCTCTGTCATCGAATCACCTTCATCTACTGGGGGTTTTTCTCGTTCGCATCGCGCCCGGGAACAGGGGCGATCGCCGTCAGCTTCGCCACCAACTGGCCTACGACCCGCGCGGGGCTGCGACTGTCGGTGCGCACTCGCACCGTGGCGACCGAACGATAGAGAGGTCGCCGATGACGCATCAGTTCCTGGTACTTCGCACGCGGGTCGGGACCGGCGAGCAGCGGCCGAACCGTATTGGCGCCGGTACGCCGAAGCCCTTCGGCCACACTGATTTCCAGGTACACCACGGTGTGCCCGGACAGCAAGGCGCGGGTCGCGGGCGACAACACAGCACCACCACCGAGGGAGACGATTCCGTCGTGCGAGGCCAGAGCACCGGCGACTATCCGCTCCTCGATCTGCCGAAAAGCCGGTTCGCCGTCGTGCGAGAAGATGTCGGCGATCGTACGACCGGTGTCTCGCTCGATGGCCACATCGGTGTCGAACAGATCCAGGTCGAGAGCCTGTGCCAGCCGTCGACCGATCGTCGACTTCCCTGCTCCCGGCGGTCCGACGAGGACCGCGTACGGGGTCATCGTGGAGGTCGGGCGGCGGTGCCCTTCACGTAGTGGTCGACGTTGCTCGTCGTCTCCGCCAGCGAGTCCCCACCGAACTTCTCCAACGCTGCCTGCGCGACCACGAGGGCGACCATGGTCTCGGCCACGACACCGGCGGCCGGAACCGCGCAGACGTCCGAGCGCTGATGAATGGCCACTGCCTCGTCGCCGGTCGTCATGTCGACCGTCGCCAACGCGCGCGGAACCGTCGAGATGGGCTTCATCGCCGCCCGCACTCGCAGTGCCTCACCGTTGGTCATACCGCCCTCGATGCCGCCTGCACGGTTGGTCGAGCGCAACACACCGTCCGGGCCGGGCTTGATCTCGTCGTGGGCGACGCTTCCGCGTCGACGCGCGGTCTCGAAGCCGTCCCCGATCTCGACTCCCTTGATGGCCTGGATTCCCATCAGTGCCGCGGCGAGTCTGGCGTCGAGCTTGCGTTCTCCGGAGACGAACGATCCGAGGCCGACGGGCAGGCCGTGCACGACGACCTCGACGACGCCGCCGAGGGTGTCGCCGTCCTTCTTCGCGGCTTCGATCTCGGCGATCATCGATTCTTCGGCGGCTTTGTCGAAGGCGCGAACCGGAGAGGCGTCGATCGCGTCGAGATCGGCACCTGCGGGCGGCGGTCCGACGTAGGGGTCGGATGCCCCGATGGAGATCACATGGGACACGACCTCGACGCCGAACGCCTGCTTGAGGAACAGCCGGGCGACGGTGCCGATGGCGACCCGGGCGGCGGTCTCACGGGCGCTGGCGCGTTCGAGAACCGGACGAGCGTCGTCGAAGCCGTACTTGAGCATTCCCGAGAAGTCGGCGTGGCCGGGCCGCGGCCGTGTCAACGGAGAGTTGCGCGCGAGATCCGCGAGCACTGCCTCGTCGACGGGATCGGCCGACATCACCTGCTCCCACTTGGGCCACTCCGTGTTGCCGACCTCGATCGCGACCGGCCCGCCCATGGTGCGTCCGTGTCGGACACCGCCGGTGAGGGTCACTTTGTCGGCCTCGAACTTCATGCGGGCACCACGGCCGTAGCCGAGGCGACGGCGAGCGAGTTGAGAGGCAATGTCGTCCGAGGTCACCTCTACTCCCGCGACCATTCCTTCGAGGATGGCGACGAGAGCGGGTCCGTGGGATTCTCCGGCAGTTATCCAGCGCAGCACTCGAACATCTTTTCACGCCAGGGACGCCGCGGATGCCAGCAGGGTGGCCCCGCACATGGACGGGCCGTGCGCGATGCGGGCTCGCCTGTGCCCGAACGCCGCGGCAACCGACCCCACCACGGCAGTTGCCAACGGTGCCGACAGCGCGGCGATCGCCCATCCTTCCCCACCACCCATGCATGCGATCGAGCCGACCGACCAGGCGAGTTTGACGTCCCCCGCTCCGAACGCCGCGGGCGCGAGAAGATGAACGACGAGGTAGATCGCGAACAGCAGAGCGCCGCCGAGCAGTGCACCCGCCGAACCGGTGAGCACGAGCGCGGTCGTGACCACCATCGCGCCGGGGACGGTCAGGACGTTCGGCAACCGGCGTCGCTGCAGGTCGACAGCGCTGAGCGCGGCGAACCACCACGTCGTCATGCACAACGGAACCGCGTACTCGGTACCGCCGAACCGCCACCAGACCCATCCGGTCCCGAGTGCACACAGCAGCGGCAGGAGCCGAGGCTCCCATCGGACCAGGCAGCGGCGCATCGTCATCCCCGCGGCGGCACCGACCACGACCGCGACACACAGACCCATCATGATCGAAGGGTTGCACTGCGGCAGCGATCGGTTGTGTCGAAAGCCCAGGTGGCAGATTGCCCTGTGTACAACTCACGGCCTGTGGACTACCGCCGGTCCGAACTCAGAGCATGGTGGTCAGCGCGTCCCGCATGATCACTCGCGGGGCCGGCCTGCCGGTGAACTGTTCGACCTGCCCGTACGCCTGATTGAGCAGCATCGACAATCCGCTGATGACGGTTCCACCGGCCGCCTCCACGGCAGTGGCCAGTGGCGTCGGCCAGGGATCGTAGATGGCGTCGAGTACCAACGGCGCATGGGCGAGATCCGACGCGATGTCGGCCGCTCCCGCCGCGGGAACCGTGCTGACCAGTACCGCCGTGGCCGCTGCGACAGTGGCGAGACGAGGGTCGGTCATGTCCACGAACTCCGCGCGCATTCCCGCGGCGACGGCGCAGTCCAGTGTGTCCCGGGCGCGGTCGGCCGACCGCGCGACCACGGTGACCGCAGTAGCCCCGAGCCCGGCCAGCGCCACGACCGCCGGCCTCGACGTTCCCCCGGCACCGACCACCATCACCGTGCTACCGGACAGGTCCTCGACTCCGGCGTCGCGCAGTGCACCCACGATTCCGTCCACGTCCGTGCAGTCGGCACGCCAGCCCGACGCGGTGCGCACCAGGGTGTTCGCCGAGCCGGCCAGAACGGCCCGCGCGGTGCGCTCGGTCGCGTACGCCAGCGCCGCAACCTTGCCCGGCATGGTGACCGACACACCGACCCATTCGGGACCGAAACCGTCGAGAAGACCGGGCAACTGCTCACCGGTGCAGTCGATGCGCTCGTAGGTCCAGTCGGCGAGGCCGAGCGCGCGATACGCAGCACAGTGCAGCACCGGCGACTTCGAGTGTTCGACAGGACTGCCCAACACGGCGGCGCGCATGTCAGCGGCCGCTGTCGAGGAAGCCACCCTCGACCCTGGTGATGTTCGCCAGGTGTTCCTCGTAGCTGCGGGTGAACAGAGTTTCGCCCGCCTGGTTGATGGTCACGAAGTACAACCAATCACCGTCGGCAGGCATCTCGACCGCCTGCACCGCACCGATACTCGGCGAGGAGATCGGGGTTGCCGGCAGCCCCTCGCTGGCATAGGTGTTCCACGGGGTGACACGGGCTCGGTCGGCGTCGGTGGTGGCCACCTCGGTTGTGTCGAGCGAGTAGTTGACGGTCGAGTCGAACTCGAGCTTCTGCGGCACCGCGAGGCGATTGAGGATCACCCGGGCCACTTTGCTGAAGTCCTGGGGCAGGGACTCACGTTCGACGAGCGAGGCGGCGACGAGGGTGTCGTACGGAGTCAGCCCGGAGTTGGCACCGGCGGTGAGGATTCCGGTGTCCTCGTAGCGAGTCGCACTCTCGGACACCAACTGCTTCAGAATGTCGGTCGGAGTCGCGCTGGGGTCGAAATCCCAGGTTCCCGCGGCGATCAGGCCTTCGAGCTGCCGGTCGCGGTCCGGAACACCTTCGACGCGATCTGTGGCCCAGTCCGGGACGCCCAAGGCAGCCGGGTCGTCCACGGCTCCTGCCGCGTTGAGATCGTCGTAGCTCACGCAGGTCGGGGTTCCACTGCCGGTTCGGTCCACGCAGCTGGCCTCGGAGATCAGGGTGTAGATGCCCTTCTTGACGGCATCGGTGTTCACGTCGCGCGCGTCGTGGAGCTGTCGGCCCTCCGAGATCACCATGTTGCCCACCCGGGACGCGGGGTCCACGAGTTCGGTCACGGCCTGCGATGCAGGCACGTTGCTGGCGAGCAGATAGAAACCGGGTTGAACCGAAGTGATGGCATTGTTCAGGAGGGCTGCCTCGAGGAACGCACCCGAGCTGGCCACGACACCCTTGTCCGCTGCCTGGGTACCGATCTGCTGTGCGGTGTCGTTGGGATTGACCTGAATCACCACGCCGTCCCCCGGGGAACCTGCGGCGAAGTCCGCGTTCGGTGTCGTGCGATTGCCGAACTTGTTCACCGCGAAATACCCTCCGCCCGCCACGGCCACAAGCAGTACGAGCCCGAGCACTGCAGCCACCAGCCGGCCGCGACGCTTGCGGCTGGACGCAGCTCGGTCCTTGCGGCTCGCAGCACGGCTGCGGCCGACTTCCTGGGGCACCGCCCCGGGCCCGGCCTCGGTTTCCCGATCTGCGTTGCGAGAGGCCCGGAGGTGCGGTTCCTGACGCTGCGGATGGCCCTGCATGCGTCGGTCGAACTCGCTGCCCTCGTCCACGGAATAGCCGATCGGGTCGGTGTGCGCCTCGTCCGAGCGCGCGTCTCGCCGGTCCCGATCGGGCCCTTGGTTGTTCACTCGTCGACCTCCGTCGATCCTGAATTGTTCGCTGCACGATCCGACACGGCACGGCGCTCGTCGAGCCAGCCCTGCAATATCGCCACCGCCGCAGCCTGATCGATCACCGATCGTTGGTTCTTGGCTCGCACTCCACTGTCCCGTAACGCGCGCGATGCGCTCACGGTAGTCAGTCGCTCGTCGGCCATCCGAATCGGTACATCACCCAACCGCCGGTACAGGGAGCGGCCGAATCTCTCGGCTGCATCGACGGCGCTGCCGCGCTCTCCGCGCAGCGTCCGAGGAAGCCCGATCACGATCTCGACGGCCTCGTACTCGGCGACGATCTCCGCCACCCGCACCACGTCCGGCGCGTCGGGACCCTTGATCTTCGACCGCGGCACGGTCTCGACCGGCGTGGCGAGTACCCCGTCGGGATCGCTCGAGGCGATGCCGATGCGGACGCTGCCGACGTCGATGCCGATACGACGGCCGCGTCCGGGATCGTCGACGCCTGGCCGATCGGGGCCGCGCCCCTGAGCTACCACGATCGTCAGTGGGTCGTGAGTTCGGTCAGCCGAGCCCGGGCGGCGTCGATACCGGCTGCGATTCCGGCGACGTCCGATCCCGACCCCTGAGCCAGCTCTGGCTTGCCGCCGCCTCGGCCACCGATGCTCGGACCGAAGGCCGCCACCAGATCGCCTGCCGCGACGCCTGCATCCTGAGCTGCCTTGTTGGTCGAGACCACGAACGGGACCTTGCCGTTCACGGTGCCGAACAGCACCACCACGGCCGGATCGGTGCCCAACCGTCCGCGAATGTCGGTCACCAGGGTGCGCAGGTCATTGCCGCCGACGCCGTCCGGTGCCTGAGCGACCACCGCTCGCACATCACCGAATCGCTCGGCCTTGCCGACGAACTCACCTGCCGAGGCCAGCACGGCAGCGGCCTTGACGGCGTCGAGTTCCTTCTCCGCGACGCGCAGGCGCTCGACCAGGGTTTCGATGCGAGCCGGGACCTCCTCGGACGGCACCTTCAGCGAGGACGCGATGCCGGCCAGCAGTGCGCGTTCCTTGGCGAGATAGCGGTACGAATCGAGGCCGACGAAGGCTTCGACTCGGCGCACTCCGGAGCCGACGGACGATTCACCGAGAATGGTGACCGGTCCGATCTGCGACGAGTGCTGCACGTGCGTACCACCGCACAGTTCCATCGAGAACGGTCCGCCGATTTCGACGACGCGGACTTCGTCGCCGTAGTTCTCGCCGAACAGGGCCATCGCGCCCATCTTCTTGGCGCTGTCGAGGTCGGTGACCAGAGTGTTGACCGCGAAGTCCGAACCCACCGCGTCGTTGGCGACGTTCTCGATGTCGTCGCGCTGGGCCTCCGAGAGCGCGCCCTGCCACGAGAAGTCGAACCTGAGGTAGCCGGGCTTGTTGAGCGATCCTGCCTGCGTCGCGTTCGGCCCGAGGACCTGTCTCAGTGCCGCATGCACCATGTGGGTACCCGAGTGGCCCTGCGTCGCACCCTTGCGCCAGGCGTGATCGACGTCGACGTGGACGGTGTCGCCTTCGGTGATCTGACCCGACTCGACCACGGACTTGTGCGTCCAGAGCTTCTTGGCGATCTTCTGCACGTCGTTGACCTTGACACCGAGGCCCGGTGCGGTGATCGTGCCGATGTCGGCGATCTGACCACCGGACTCGGCGTAGAGCGGACTGCGATCGAGAATGATCTCGATGCTGTCTCCCGCAACCGCGGTCGGAACCCGGACGCCGTTGGAGATCAACGCCAACACCGTTGCGTCGGAACCGAGTTCGTCGAATCCGGTGAACTCGGTCGGCGAACCGTCGACGAAATCCTTGTAGACCGTCAGGTCGGCGTGCGCGTGCTTGCGAGCGCGGGCGTCGTCCTTGGCCCGGTTGCGCTGCTCGGCCATCAGCGATCGGAATCCGTCCTCGTCGACCGACAGCCCCGCCTCGGCGGCCATCTCGAGCGTCAGATCGATCGGGAACCCGTAGGTGTCGTGCAGCGCGAATGCTTCGGCGCCGCCGATCTTCTTCGCACCCGCCGCCTTGACTGCCTCGGCTGCGCCTTCGAACAGTCGTGAGCCCGAGGTGAGGGTCTTGAGAAACGCCGTCTCCTCCCCCACTGCGACGGTGAGGATGCGATCGAAGTCGGTCACGAGGTTCGGGTAGGACTCGGCCATCGTGTCGCGCACGACGGTGACGAACTGCGCCATCGTCTCGTCGGGTGCTCCCAGCAGACGTGCCGAGCGCACGATGCGGCGCAGCAACCGGCGCAGAACGTATCCGCGACCGTCGTTGCCGGGATTGACTCCGTCGGAGATCAGCAGCGCGGCGGTACGCGCGTGATCGGCGATCACGCGGAAACGCACGTCGTCGTCGTGATTCGCACCGTAGGCGCGTCCCGAGAGCTCCTCGGCCTTGGCGATCACCGGCCGAACGAGGTCGGTCTCGTAGACGTTGTCCACGCCCTGCAGCAAGAATGCGACGCGCTCGACGCCCATGCCGGTGTCGATGTTCTGCTTCGGCAGCGGACCGAGGATCTCGAAGTCGTCCTTGCTGATCCCCTTGCCCCGCTCGTTCTGCATGAACACGAGGTTCCAGATCTCGATGTACCGATCCTCGTCGGCCTCCGGGCCGCCCTCGGCACCGAACTCGGGTCCACGATCGTAGTAGATCTCCGAGCACGGGCCACAGGGACCGGGAATGCCCATGGACCAGTAGTTGTCGGCCATTCCGCGACGTTGAATTCGATCGTCGGGCAGGCCGGCGATCTCCTTCCAGAGTTCGATGGCCTCGTCGTCGTCGAGATACGCAGTGGCCCAGATGCGCTCGGGGTCGAACCCGTAGCCACCGTCCTGGACACTGTCGGTCAACAGCGACCAGGCGTGCCGAATGGCGTCGCGCTTGAAGTAGTCACCGAACGAGAAGTTGCCTGCCATCTGGAAGAACGTGTTGTGGCGGGTGGTGATACCGACGTTCTCGATGTCGAGGGTGCGCACGCACTTCTGGACGCTCGTCGCCGTCTTGTACGGCGGTGTCTGCTGACCGAGGAAGAACGGCACGAAGGGGACCATGCCCGCGTTGACGAACAGCAGGTTCGGGTCGTCGAGAATCAACGACGCACTGGGTACTTCGGTGTGTCCCGCCTTCACGAAATGGTCGAGGAAACGCCTGCGGATCTCATGGGTCTGCACAGATACAGGTTAGCGTCGTCAGACCCTGTGCCGACTCGAGGGCCTATCGGCCTCGGATGATGCGTCGCAGTTTCCCCACCCTGGTCGCGATTTCGCGCTCGGCACCGTGTTCGGTGGGCTCGTAGTAGTTCACGCCCACCAGCTCGTCCGGCGGATACTGCTGCCCCAGCACGCCGCCCGGACTGCTGTGCGGGTACCGATACCCGACGGCGTTTCCCAGTCCCTGCGCTCCCTTGTAGTGGCCGTCGCGTAGATGCGGCGGCACCGATCCCGACTTGCCTGCAGCCACGTCGGCCATCGCCGCACCGAGTGCGCTGATCACCGCCCCGGACTTGGGCGCCGTCGCCAGGTGGATCGTGGCCTGCGCCAGCGCCAACCGCGCCTCGGGCATCCCGATCATCTGCACCGCGCTGGCAGCGGCCGTCGCGGTCTGCAGCGCGGTGGGATCGGCCATCCCGATGTCCTCGCTGGCGTGCACCACCAGACGCCGCGCGATGAACCGCGCGTCCTCGCCTGCCGTGATCATCCGCGCCAGATAGTGCAGGGCGGCGTCGACGTCGGATCCTCGGATCGACTTGATGAACGCACTGATGACGTCGTAGTGCTGATCTCCGTCGCGGTCGTACCGCACGGCGGCCTTGTCGACACTGGCCTCGACGGTCGCGAGGTCCAACGTTCCGTCGGTTGCGGCGCCCGCTGCCGCCTCGAGGGCGGTCAGCGCTCGGCGGGCGTCACCGGCCGCGAGACGCACCAGGTGATCCATTGCGTCCTCGGCGATGGTCACCGCACCGTCCAGGCCGCGCGGATCGTTGGCGGCGCGAGTGAGCAACAACTCGATGTCATCTGATCCCAGCGGCTGCAACTGCAGAACCAACGATCGGGACAGCAGCGGAGAGACCACCGAGAACGACGGGTTTTCGGTGGTCGCTGCCACCAACAACACGATCCGATTCTCGACGGCAGCGAGCAGTGCATCCTGCTGCGTCTTGGAGAACCGGTGCACCTCGTCGATGAACAGCACCGTCTGCTCGCCCGAGAGCAGTCGGCGTCGCGCCAGTTCGATGACGTTGCGCACTTCCTTGACACCGGCCGACAGGGCCGACAGCGCCTCGAACTTGCGCCCGGTCGCCCCCGAGATCAGCGACGCCAGCGTCGTCTTGCCGGTTCCCGGTGGACCGTAGAGCATCACCGAGGATGCGCCGGAGCCCTCGACCAGCCGGCGCAGCGGTGCGCCGGGAGCCAACAGATGAGACTGCCCGACCACCTCGTCGAGGGTCGTCGGACGCATTCGCACCGCCAGCGGTGCATCGGGCCTGATGTAGGTGGACGTCGGACGGGACTCGGCGATCGTCGCCTCCGGCGCCGCAGGCGTGTCGAAGAGTCCGTCGTCGCCGAACTCGTCGCTCCCCGAGATATCACTGCCGATGCCGCCGCTCACCGGTCGAACGCTACCGATCGCGCTGTGGAAAATGCGAACGACGTCGTGGCTACCGGTCCCACTTGGTGCGCAGAGCAGTGCCGACCGATGTTGCGTATTCGGCGATACCGGTCTCGCCGACGCGCGCAGCACTGTCCGCCAACGACGCCCACCGCGAGATCAGTGCCTGCGACCGCGGAACGGACAGATGGTGAGCACGCGCCGCTGCGATGCGAGTGTGGTCGTCGGGCAGGAACCAATAGGTGCTCAGCCATACCCAGATCAGACGTGCGTCGAGGATCTTGCTCGCCAGCGTGGTGTCGTCGGCCAACGCCGGCCAGATGCCCACCACTTCCGCGCGCCACGCGTCGATCATCGCCTGCTCGCGATCGTGCGAGAGTTCGAAGCTGCACAGACAACCGGGGAACGACGCCAACGCATAGGTGATGTCGAGGGTGGCGTCACGAAATCCGCCCCACTCGTAATCGAGGAACCGTACGCCCTCGTCGTTGACGATGATGTTGTCGGGGCACAGGTCGGACGGGCTGAAGGCGCGAAAAGCTCCGTGCGCGAACAGTCGACCGCTGCGAGAGACGCGATCGAGAATCGCATCCGGGGTCGTTTCGACGCCGAGGAGATCGGTCAACAGGCCGGGAACCTCGGCGAGCGCGTCGGGTATCTGGGCGGAGATCCCGTCGGTGGAGTCGGGTTGCCCCACCCGCCGCAACAGAGCGGCGAAGTCGTCCTCGCGGCCGACGGTGGCGGCGTGCATGCGGCCGAGCGCCTGGGCCATGGCCATCAGGGAATTGGTCACCGCGGCTTCGTCCGAGTTGCGCAGCAGAGTGGTGATGGGACTGGCGTCGCCGAGATCGCTGAGCACCAACAGCCGGGCATCGAGATCGTAGGCGTGCAGCTCGGGTCCGGGCCTGCTGTCCGTGGCCAGAGCGTTGGCGAACTGGTACGACGCTGCCTCGCGCAGGAAGGCGCTCTTGCCCGAGATGTCGGCGAGCTCGCCGTGCAGTTCGGATTCGGCAGGCAGGTCGCGAACCTGCTTGATCACCAGGGTGCGGGGCAGCTGAAAAGGGTTCTCGGAGACTCGGACTCGCAATACGACCGCTTGGCCGCTACCCCCCAGATTCACCGGGTCGATCAACGTCACCGGAGCTCCGGTGCGTTTGGTGAGGAGTCGCTGAGCTGCTGCTACTACCTCTGATACAGGGTCTGCCAGTGTTGCGGTCATCGATATCCAAGCTACCCGTTCGCTGCGTTCTGCTGTGCTGTGTCGACGACTACGAATGAGACACGATTGCCCGCTTTGCGGCATTCGTCGGTTCACATCCCCAGATTCGACCAGGTGGTCGGTTCGCCCCGAGCCATCGAATTATGCCGGGTTCGCTACTGCGGTGCAACGTCCACGGAAACGGCGATGGTGCTCTCCTCCGCCTCGGTGTAGATCACCCCTCGCAGTGGAGGTACGTCGGCGTAGTCGCGTCCCCACGCCACGGTTGCGTACCGCTCGTCGACCAGCTGATCGTTAGTGGGATCGAAGGCGAGCCAGCGATCGTTCGGCATCCACACCGCAGCCCACGCGTGGGTCGCGTCGACCCCGATCATCCGCTCCTTACCCGGCGGAGGTTCGGTTGCGAGATAACCCGAGACGTACCGCGCCGCGAGACCCTGGGACCGCAGACACGCGATGGCCAGCCGGGCGAAGTCCTGACACACTCCCGATCGCGCGGCGAGCACGTCGACCACAGTGGTCGAGACCGTCGTCGAGCCGGAGAGATAGCGGAAATCGGTGAAGATCCGATGCGTCAGATCGACGATGACGTCCGCGAGGGGACGACCCGGCCAGAAGCTGGGTGCAGCGTAGGCGCGTACCTCGTCGGTGATCTCCGGGGTCGGCAGATCCAGAGCGAACTCCACAGCCGACGCACGGGCCGGTTCCGCTGGCACGTTCGCGCCGAACAGCGCCATCCGAGCGGACTCCCAGGATGCCGTCGCCGGCCATGACGTGGTCTCGTCCGCCGGGCGCGGATACACCTCCACCAGCGAATCCGCCGTCACCACCAACTTCTCGTGGTCGTGCGTCACGTGGAAGTACACATCCTCGTTGCCGTAGACGTCCACGCCGAAGGATTGATCGGTGGGTGCCGGCTCCACCGTGACCGACTTCTCCACGCAGTGCTGCCCGTCCATGTCGCGCGGCGCGAGGAATCCGCGCCCGTAGGACGAAGTCACGCGGTCGGAGTACGTGTAGGTGGTGATGTGCTTGATTCGGTACCGACGACTCATCACCGCACCCCGTTCGCAGTTCGGACGTTCGAGCTGCCCCACAGCGGCTGCGTGCCACCGGGCAACGACATGTGCGTGGCGAGGACGACGCGAGACAGTTCCTCGAGCGAGTCGTGAATGCCGTCCACCAGCTCGAGCAACTCCACCCGTCGACCGTTCGCGTCGACCGATTCCAGATCCCCCGGGTCGACCCGCCGCAACCGCACCCGCATCTGCTCCACGAGCTGCTCGGGCCGCGACGTACCCGATGCATCGGGCAAAGAACCAAGGTCGTCCCGAAGCCGATCGAGCTGGTAGACCAACGCTCGAGGGTTGCCCTCGTCGAACAGCAACAGCTGCGCGACGGCTGCCGGGCGCGCGCGCCCACTGTTGCGTCTGCGGTAGATCACCGAGGACTCGGCTGCGGACAACACCGAATCGATGACCGCCTGTTCGGTGGACGGAGTGAGAGCGTGGCTCAGTGTGGCCGAGAGCAGCGAAGTCAGCTGCAGACCGCGCTCGATACGTTTACCGGCGTCCATCAGGTACCAGCCCGCGTCTCGCACCATCGACTCCGACGCCAAGCCGGCCAGCGCGAGCAGACCACGCAACACACTCGACTGCGACGACGCCAGTTGCGCGCCGTTGTGAACCGGCGACTCGGCCAACTCCTCGAGTGCGGTGTCGATCCGGTTCAGAACCGCCCAGGTGTCGTTCGAGAGCTGGTCGCGCACCGCGCGCGCCGCTTGCTGCATCCGGTCCACCGATTGCGCCAGCGACCCCATACGTCCCGTCGAGAGCATCAACGAGCGCATTTCCACGGTCGCGTCGCCGCGGTTCTTCTCGTCGAGAAATCCCGGCCAGGTGCGCGAGACCTTCGTGACCGCTTCGAGAAGGATCGGCAGACTGTCACTGCCTTCGAGCCACGGCATCGAGCGGTAGTCCTGATTGCGTTCGCGCGCAGCGATGAGCAATCGAGTCATGTCCTCGGCGCGTTCGCTGTAGCGGCCGAACCAGAACAGGTCGCCGAGCACACGCGGGGAGCTGACGACATCGACGTTGGACGCGGCGTACTGCGGCAACTCCTCCACCGTGGCGGGCGGGGTGTGCGGCGCAGAGTCGGCCGGGGTGACCCGTTCCACCGACTTGACCCATACGTCCTTCGACGCCACCGTGATGAGCGGATCGGTGACCGGTGCGGTGAGCACCACCTGCCCCAGACCGCCGCGCATCGGTGTGTAACCGCCCCGCTGCGCAACCGTGAACAGCCGCATCCCCACCTGTGCGGGGGCCACCGACAACTGCGAACCCGACCCGCCGTCCATCGACGAACCGACCGGAGCCAACGAGAACTCGGGAACTTCCTGCCCGGTCCACTTCCAGGGCTCGGCAACGATTCGATTCCACAGCTCCCTGGCTGCGACGTCGGTGAGGTCGTGCCCCACCACCGTGCGACGCGAGGTGGTCGACCGCAGCACCAGCGAACGCATCCGGCTACCGATGTGCGAGAGCTGAGTCGGGTCGCCGCCCCAGTAGGTCTGTACCGAACCGAGAATCAGATCCTCGTCCAGCAGGCCACGGCTCAACGCCGGAAGCAACGGAAGCAGAGCCTGGTTCTCGAGCACACCGCTACCGAGGGTGTTCACCACGCTCACGGCCCCGCGCCGCAGCACCTCGACCAGACCGACGACACCCAGGTGCGAATCCGGGCGTAGATCGAGTGGGTCGGCGAACTCGGCGTCGACTCGGCGCAGCACCACATCCACCCGGCGCAGCGTGCCGAGCGACCGCATCCACAGACAGCCGTCACGGACCACGAGATCGGCATTCTCCACCAGGGGAAAGCCGAGAACCGTTGCGAGATAGGCCTGATCGAATGCCGTCTCGGAATGCGAACCTGGACTGAGCACCACCACGACCGGATTCTCGGCCGATGCGGGTGCCGCATCGCGAAGCGCCAGCCGCACCGCGCGAGCGAACGTCGAGAGCGGCCTGGGATTGCTCGCCTGGAACAACTCGGGCATCGCGCGCGACATCACTCGCCGATCGGCGAGCGCGTACCCCACTCCCGACGGTGCCTGCGTGCGGTCGGCGATGACCCGGAACTCGCCGTCGGAACCTCGCGCGACATCGGCGGCATGCATGAACAGCTGATGCGGCCCCGGAATGGTGATCGCGTGCGCCGTCCGCAGATAACCCGGGTTGCCGAAGACCAACTCCGGCGGAATCAACCCCCGACGAACGGTTTCCTGGGCCCCGTAGATGTCGGTGAGCACCGCATCGAGCAGCATCGACCGCTGAACCAAACCGGCTTCCAGACGATCCCACTCGTCGGCCGCGACAACCAACGGAACACTGTCCAACCCCCACCGAACAGCACTGGGTAGCGCTTCGCTGCCACCCGACGGAATCGGGTTGTACGTGATGCCATGGTCGTCGACCAGACGGCTCACCCGCGACTGCAACGTCTGCATGGCACCGGAGCCGGCCTCACGCAAGCCGTCGACCAACTCCGCCCAATGCGGGCGGACGGCGTCGTCGGCGTCGAGCATCTCGTCGAACCGATCGACGCGACCGGTCACGGCCTCGCGTCGACCGCGATACGCGAGCCACGACGACCCGGCTCCACTCGAAACATCTTCGTTCCTGCCGGCTCCACCAGAGACATCTTCGTTCCTGCCGGCTCCACCAGAGACATCTTCGTTCCTGCCGGCTCCACTCAGGGTGGTATCCACGGGCACCATCGAGCCGTTGTTCCTTCCGTCGGTCGATCACACTCCGCCGCCGAACGGCTCCGCTACCCGCGGAACCGCCCGATACGCGTCGGACCGAGATCGCTACCGGTCGACTCGTTCTCCTGTGCAGTCGCGCGTCAGGACGTGATGACTCCGGTCCGGCGCAGGTCGAGCATGCCGGGCGCGGACACATCGATCGCTTGGCGCGCGTGCATCTCGAGCAATCTTGCTACGTCCACCTTCCCCGAGGTGAACCCACCCTCCTCGAAGCGGCCGTTGCGGCGTGCTTCGGCTTCCACCGAGTTGACGGGAGGCCCCTCGTACGAACGTCCGCCCGGATGCACGACGTGGTACGAGCACCCACCGACTGCGCGTCCGGTCTGCATTTCCACCAGATCGAAACGCAGTGGACTCTGTACCTCGATCGTCGGGTGCAGAGCACTCGGCGGCTGCCAGGCGCGGTAGCGCACACCGGCGACCTGAACGTCCTGACGCTCGGTGCGCAACATCGGCACCGGCACCCCGTTGCACGTCACCATGTATCGGCCCGCATCCGCTCCGGCGACCTGAACCTGAATTCGCTCCACCGAGGAGTCCACGTAACGCGCGGTGCCCGAGGACGTCGATTCTTCGCCGAGGGTGTTCCAGGGCTCGATGGCACCCCGCAATTCGATCTCGGCGTCACCGACCACGGTGGTACCGATTCGGGGGAACCTGAACTCGGTGAACGGATCGAGCCAACTGGTGTCGAAATCGATGCCGTGCTCACGGAGGTCCTCGACGACACGACCGATATCGTTGATGACGAAGTGCGGCAACATGTACCGACCGTGCAGGTTGGCACCGTGCCGGATGAGAGGTGCTTTCAGCGGGGTGTCCCAGAACCGCGAGACCATCGATCGCACGAGCAGTGACTGCACCATCGCCATCTGATGGTGCGGCGGCATCTCGAACCCACGCAGTTCGAGCAGTCCCAGTCGGCCGCGAGTGGAGTCGGGACTGTAGAGCTTGTCGATGCAGAACTCGGCGCGGTGCGTGTTGCCGGTGATGTCGGTGAGCAGGTGCCGCAGCGCTCGGTCGACGACCCAGGGCGACGCCGATCGGTCGGCCCCGGTCAGTCGCTCGATCTCACTGAATGCGACCTCGAGTTCGTAGAGCGATTCCTCCCGGCCCTCGTCGGCGCGAGGTGCCTGCGACGTGGTGCCGATGAAGCGGCCCGAGAACAGGTACGACAGCGACGGGTGGCGCTGCCAGTGAGTGAGCAGCGACACCAGCAGGTCCGGTCGACGCAGAACGGGTGAATCGACAGGCGTCACGCCGCCGAGAGTGATGTGGTTGCCGCCGCCGGTTCCGCGGGTGGTGCCGTCGTTGTCGAATCCTTCGGTGCTCAACCGGGACTGGCGAGCCTCGAGGTAGAGACGCTCCATCAGGTCGTTCTGTTCGGCCCACGAGGAGGTCGGTTGCACGTTGACCTCGATCACACCGGGATCCGGTGTGACGGTGAGGGTTTGGATACGCGGATCCGAAGGCGGGCCGTATCCCTCGATCACGACGGGGGTGTCGATGGTCGAGGCCGCCTTCTCGACGCGTGAGACGAGGTCGACGAAATCGTCCAACCGATCCATCGGGGGCATGAACACGTGCAGGACGCCGTCACGGACCTCGGCGACCAGCGCGGTGACGGCGGTTCCGCCCACACCGGACGTCTCGTTCACCAGCTGCGCGTACCGCGACTCGGCCGGGTTCACCGCACGCGGCGGTTGCTGCGTCAGCTGCGGTGTGGGCAGATCCGGCTTGGGAGCGGTGGGGTCGGCCGGGTTCTCGACCGGTCCGCCGTCCCAGGAGATCGCCCGGAGCGGCAAACGCAGACCCGCGGGAGAATCGCCTTCCAGCAACACTATTCGGCCACGGCGCAACTTCCAGTCCGAGCTCTCCCAGCCGGACCCGTCCTCGGTCCGCGAGATGGGCAGCACGAATGCGGCAGGCTCGTCGGTACTGGCATCGAGCCGTTCGAGCAGTTGTTTTCTGGCGTCCGCGGAATCGGCTCCCGGTTCGAGGTCCTCGTCGTCGGCGGGCGGGTCACCGTAGGGCTGGCGAACCAGGTCCAACAGTTTCACCAACGGGTCCTCGTAGGCGGGACGCGCTTGTGAGGCAGGCAGTCCGAGCGCCTTGACCAACTCGTCGATCAGTTCCTGCGACGCCGAGTTGTCGACCGGTTCCGGGCGCAGGTCCTCCGCCAACCAGGGATCGGCGATTAGGTCTGAGTCGTGCCACAGGGCTTGACCGTCGGTGCGCCAGAACAATCCCACCTGCCACCGCGGCAGCGGCTCGCCCGGGTACCACTTGCCCTGGCTGCGCTGCACCAGACCGTCGGGTGCGTAGATGGTCCGGAGCCGTTCGGCGAGCACACTTGCCAGCTTGCGCTTGTGTGGGCCATCGGCCGTGGTGTTCCACTCGGGCGCTTCCTGATTCTCGATCGCGACGAAGGTGGGCTCACCGCCGACGGTCAACCGTATGTCCTGATCGAGCATCCGCTTGTCGATCTTCTCGGCTGTCGCCTTGATCGACTCCCACTGTTCGGCGGTGTAGGGCAACGTCGTTCGCGGGTCCTCGTGGACGCGGACGACGGTGTTCGAGAAGTCGAGTTCGGCCTTGCACTTGCTCGTCGCACCGGAGATGGCTGCGGCAGTCGAGGGGTGCGGCGTCGCCGACAGTGGAATGTGGCCTTCGCCGGCGAACAGGCCCGAGGTCGGATCCATCCCGACCCACCCCGCACCGGGAAGATAGACCTCGGTCCAGGCGTGGAGATCGGTGAAATCCTCCACCGGCCCGGACGGACCGTCCAACGACTTGACGTCGGAGGACAACTGGACCAGGTAACCCGAGACGAAGCGCGCTGCCAGACCCATCTGACGCAGTACCGACACCAGCAACCACGCCGAGTCGCGGCACGACCCGACGGCGGACGTCAGGGTCAGATCAGGGGTCTGCACTCCGGGTTCCATGCGCACGGAATACCCGACGTCCCCCATGACGGCTTGGTTTGCCATCACGAGGAAATCGATGGTGCGCAACGACTCTCCGCGTTCGACGACGGCTGCCTGCAGCTTCTCCACCCAGGCCGAGACCACCGGGCCCGGTCCGGATCCGGCCTTGCCCTCGTCCACCGGGCGCAGGTACGGCTCGAGGTCGGGAAGGTCGTGCTCCTCGTACGCGAAGCCGAAGTGCTCGGCCCACTCCTCCACGAAGAAGTCGAGGGGGTTGATCGACGCCATGTCCGCGACGAGTCCGACGGTGATCGACAGGTGGTCGGTTCGCTCGGGGAAGACCACCCGAGCAAGGAAGTTTCCGAACACGTCCTGCTGCCAGTTGACGAAATGCTCGGCCGGTTCGATCTTCAGCGAGTACGCCTCGATGGGAGTACGCGAGTGCGGTGCCGGTCGCAGCCGAATCTCGTGCGGAAAGATCTTGACGGTGCGGTCGAATTTGTAGCTGGTGCGGTGTTCGAGTGCAACCTTGATGCCCACGGCGAGCCCCTCGTGATAGTCCCGGTATGGGTAGAACACCCAACCCTAGTAGGACCGGGCTCGGTGCGCTCGGCGAGGAATCGTGTCCGAAATGTGCCGACCGGGCGGGCGCGTAGTGCTTGACACCCTCTTCGTGGTGCGGTTCGCTCAGCGAGAATCGAGTATTCGTTCGACGCACGCCACACTTTGCAACCAAAGGGAATCTCGTGAGCGACAATCCACCCAACGGACCGCAGTACGGCTCCGATCCGAACCAACCCCAGTACCCCACGAATCCAGCGTCCGGTTACCCGCCGCCCGGCAACTACCCACCCCCGGGCAACTACCCACCGCCGCCGGTCGGCGGCAACGCGGCATTCGGAATGGGTTCGCAGCTGCCCGGCGGCGCGCAGCCCGGCAGCCTCGGATCACGGTTCGCGGCCCGCTTCCTGGACGGACTCTTTCTCGCTCTCGTCCAGATCATCCTGTTCTTGATCTTGCCCAGCGGGTTCTTCGGAACATTCCTGATGGGTCTCGCGTCCGCCCTCCTCGGCTTCGCGTATTTCACGCTGCTCGAGTCCTCCCGCGGCCAGACCGTGGGCAAGCAGCTCCTCGGCCTGCGCACCCTCGGCGCAGCGGGCGGATTGCCCACTCAGGCGGAGGCGGCCAAGCGCAATGCCTTCCTTCTACTCAACATCGTGCCGTTCATCGGCGCTTTCCTGGTGATCGTGGCGTACATCTTCATTGCGGTGACCATCAACTCGAGCCCCACCAAGCAGGGCAAGCACGACGAGCTCGCCGGCGGAACCCAGGTCGTCAGCGTCTCGTAACAACCCGTCCACGCACGAGCGGACCTCCGTAGTTCGGCGGAGGCCCGCTCGTCTGCGTTCCGGTGTTCCACGGCCTTCGGTGCCCTGAAGTACCCCACTCCTCCCGACCACAGACCAGGAGAACGACGTGAGCGACAATTCAAACGACGAACCGCGTCCCGGCGAGGGATCCGATCCCGACCGCCCCGAAACGCCGAACACTCCCCCGTCGAACACGGGAAACACCCCGCCGCCTCCAGGAGGTGGCTACCCACCCCCGCCCGGGAACTATCCGCCGCAGGGCAACTACCCACCGCAGGGCGGTTACCCGCCTCCCGGTGGATACCCACCTCCGCCCGGAAACTACCCACCCCAGGGAAACTACCCACCCCAGGGCAACTACCCACCCCAGGGCAACTACTCACCGCAGGGCGGCTACCCGCCTCCCGGTGGCTACCCACCCCCGCCCGGGAACTATCCGCCGCAGGGTGGCGCACCCGGCAGCTATCCACCGCCGCCCGGGGCGTACCCGCCGCCGCCCGGCAACTACGGAAACTACGGCAACCAGGGCTACGGTCAGGCTCCGCTGGGGCCGAACCCCGGCCGCCTCGAGGTCGGTGCCGCGCTGAGCTACAGCTTCGACAAGTTCAAGGCCAATGCGGGACCGTGGATCGGAATCACCGCCATCGTGTGGGTGGTCAGCGTCATCGGTGTCGTACTGGTCTTCGCGTCGACGTTCACCGCAGCAATGGCAGCGGCCGACAGCGGTGACACGGCGTTCACTACCACGACGTCCGGGGTGGCCCTCGTCATGACGGCCATCGCCACCTTCGCGTCGTATTTCGTCAACGCCGCCTACGTTCGGGGGGCGCTGGACGAGACCGGCGCGCCACAGAAGCCGTCGTTCGGGCGGTTCTTCCAGCTCACCAACGTCGGTCAGATCGCGATCCTCGCGTTGATCTGGACCGTCGTCAGCGTGGTGTTCAGTTTCATCCCGTTCCTCGGAACGGTCCTTCTGATCGTGATCGGCTTCCTCGCGAACTTCGCACTGACGTTCCTGATCGATCGCAACCAGACGGCGATCGAATCGATCAAGTCCAGTGTCGACCTGACCGTGAAGAACTTCGGCCCCTTGCTGCTGCTCCTGCTGCTGCTGGCCGCGATCAACATCGTCGGTGCGCTGCTGTGCGGTCTCGGTCTGCTCGTCACCATCCCGATCTCGGTGATCGCCACCAACTACGCCTACCGCGTGCTTACCGGTGGGCCGCTGTCCCCCGCACGCTGAGCTGCTCGACACAGACGAACTGTCCCCGTAGCGCACAGCGCTACGGGGACAGTCGCTTTCGAACCTTCTAGGCCTCGGCCGGAGACTCTTCCTTCTTCTCCGGCTTGAAGTCGACGCCCGATTCCTTACGCTGCTGCGGGGTGATCGGTGCCGGCGCGTCGGTCAACGGGTCGATGCCGCCACCGGACTTGGGGAATGCGATGACCTCACGGATGGAATCGACTCCGGCAAGCAGCGCCGTGATGCGATCCCAGCCGAACGCGATGCCGCCGTGCGGCGGTGCGCCGTAGGAGAAGGCATCGAGAAGGAAGCCGAACTTCTCCTGAGCTTCTTCCTTGCCGATACCCATGATCGCGAACACCCGTTCCTGAATGTCCTTGCGGTGGATACGAATACTGCCGCCGCCGATCTCGTTGCCGTTGCAGACGATGTCGTAGGCGTAGGCCAGCGCAGATCCGGGGTCGGTGTCGAACGTATCCATCGACTCCGGCTTCGGCGACGTGAAGGCGTGGTGCACGGCAGTCCACGCACCGGATCCGACGGCCACGTCACCACTGGCCGTGGCGTCGGACGTGGGCTCGAACAGCGGAGCGTCGACGACCCACACGAACGCCCATGCCTTCGGGTCGATCAGGTCGAGCTTGCGGGCGATCTCGCCGCGCACCGCACCGAGCAATCCACGTGATGCCTTGATCGGGCCCGCGGAGAAGAAGATCGCATCGCCGTTGTTCGCACCGACATGTGCGGCGAGGCCGTCGCGCTCGGCGTCGGTCAGGTTCTTGGCAACCGGGCCACCCAACGTGCCGTCCTCACCGACGAGAACGTACGCGAGACCCTTGTGGCCGCGCTGCTTGGCGAACTCCTGCCACCGGTCCAACTGCTTGCGGGGCTGGCTCGCGCCACCGGGCATCACGACCGCACCGACGTACGGGGCCTGGAACACACGGAACGTGGTCTCGGAGAAGAAGTCCGTGCATTCGACCAGTTCGATGTCGAAGCGGAGATCGGGCTTGTCCGAACCGTAGCGACGCATCGACTCGGCGTAGGTGATCCGTGGAATCGGAGCCGTGAAGTGGTGCCCGACGAGCTTCCACAGCGACGCCAGGATCTCCTCGGCCAGCAGGATGACGTCGTCCTGGGTGACGAAGCTCATCTCGACGTCGAGCTGAGTGAACTCCGGCTGACGGTCGGCGCGGAAATCCTCGTCTCGGTAGCACCGGGCAATCTGGTAGTACCGCTCGATACCGCCGACCATCAGCAGCTGCTTGAACAGCTGCGGGCTCTGCGGCAGCGCGTAGAAGCTACCCGGCTGCAACCTCGCAGGCACCAGGAAGTCGCGGGCACCCTCGGGAGTGGATCGCGTGAGCGTCGGAGTCTCGACCTCGACGAACTCGTGGTGCGCGAGCACCGAACGGGCGGCCGCGTTGACGTGCGAGCGCAGGCGAATGGCTCGCCCCGGTCCCTCGCGACGCAGATCGAGGTAGCGGTACTTCAGACGCGCTTCTTCGCCCGGCTGATCGTCGAGCTGGAACGGCAGCGGCGCGGCCTCGGACAGGACCTCGATCTCGGAGGCCTCGACCTCGATCGCACCGGTCGGGATCTCGTAGTTGGCATTGCCTTCGGGGCGGCCCTCGACCTTGCCGGTCACCTTCACGACGTATTCGGCGCGCAGGCGGTGGGCCTGCTCGAGTGCTGCTCCCTCGCGGAAGACGACCTGGGACACACCGGACGCGTCGCGAAGATCGATGAAGATGACGCCGCCGTGATCGCGTCGGCGGGCCACCCATCCCGTCAGCGTCACGGTTCGGTCGACGTGCTCGGGGCGTAATGAGCCGGCGAGGTGGGTGCGCAGCACGGGTGTCCTTTCGAGAAAAATCCGCTGATCGTGTTCTTCGCTCACCGATCCTACGGAGCACATCACCGTAGAAGGAAACGAGATCGCGACGCGGCATGCGAAGCTATGGCCGACAGCAGCGATTTGTGTTCTCGCCACAGGTGGGGGCTCGGCGGAGAGGAACTCGGGCATGACCTTCAGAGAAGGTTCGCGGATGGAGCGGGGTCGAGTCTCCGTCGGCGGCAGCGGGGGTGGCGGACGTGGCAAGTTGGCGATCGGTGGCGGCGCGGGCGGCCTGGTCATCATCGTCCTTGCTCTGCTGTTCGGCGGCGACCCTGGAGCAATCCTGAACCAGATCAGCGGCGGCGACAGCTCTGCGGGGCAGAACGACTCCGGGACGTCGGGAACGCTCGATTGTGACGTCGCAGACGCGAACAGCAACGTCGACTGCCGAATCGACTTCACCGTAGGAAGTCTGGACACCGTCTGGGAATCTCAGCTCCAAGCTCAGACCGGCGTCGCCTACGTTCAGCCCGGCGTGAATCTGTTCTCGGGAGCAACGAACACCGGCTGCGGCAACGCCACCAGCGCCGTCGGGCCGTTCTACTGCCCGGCCGATTCCACGGCGTACTTCGACACGAGCTTCTTCCAGGTTCTCGTCGACCAGTTCGGTTCCAGCGGCGGCCCATTGGCGCAGGAGTACGTGGTGGCGCACGAGGTCGGCCACCACCTGCAGAACCAACTGGGCGACATCGGCCGCGCGCAGGCCGATCCGCAGGGACCCGAGTCCGGTGGCGTCAAGGTGGAGTTGCAGGCCGACTGCTACGCGGGAATCTGGGCGCACTACGCGGCCGACACGGTCGATCCGGACACCGGTGTTCCGTTCCTCGAGCCGCTGACCACGGCCGACATCAACGACGCCCTCTCGGCAGCGTCGTCGGTGGGCGACGACCGCATTCAGCAGGCATCCACCGGCAGCGTCAACCCCGAGGGCTGGACGCACGGGTCTTCTGCGCAGCGCCAGGCATGGTTCACCGCGGGCTACGAGACCGGACAGGTGGCGGCCTGCGACACGTTCTCGGCACGCGACCTCGACAATCCCTGAACCGGCACCGATCAGAACAGGGTCAGAGCCGGCCCCGAGGTCACCAGTTCTCGGGGTTCGGCAGGCTCGTTCGCGGGCAGCGAGCGGGTCTGCTCTGCGGCGAACCCGTAGGTGTCGAGCAGCGGATCGATTCTCGCTTTCAGCCACTGCTTGTACTCAGGGGTCACGTACGCCCCGTGTCCGTAGAGCTGGCGGTATCGACGCACCAATGAGGGGTGTTCCTTCACCAGCCAGCTCATGTACCAGTCCTTGGTGCTCGAACGCAGATGCATCGGCAGCGCCGTCACGGTTGTCGCACCTGCCTCGGCCAGGGCACCGATGAGGCCGTCCAATTGCTTGGCCCCGTCGGTGAGAAACGGAATAACCGGTGCCACCAGAACGCCGCAGTTCAGGCCCGCGTCGCGGACCGCACGAACGAGATCCAATCGTGCTCGCGGACTGGGGGTCCCGGGCTCGAGCTGCTTCTGCAGGTCGGCGTCGTGAATGGCCAGGCTGATGCTCACCTGCACCTCCACCTGCTGCGCGGCCAATGTCAGCAACGGCAGATCGCGTCGAAGCAGTGTGCCCTTGGTGAGAATCGAGAACGGCGTCCCGGATTCGGTCAACGCTCGAATGATCCCCGGCATCAACCGATATCGACCCTCCGCGCGCTGATAGGGGTCGGTGTTGGTGCCGAGCGCCACCGGCTCGCGCTTCCACGACCGGCGCGCGAGTTCCTTGCGCAGTACCGCAGCGACGTTGGTCTTGACGACGATCTGCGAGTCGAAATCGTTGCCGGAGTCCAGGTCCAGATATTCGTGCGTCGGGCGGGCGAAGCAGTATCGACATGCATGCGAGCACCCACGCATCGGGTTGACGGTCCACGAGAAGGGCACCTGCGATTCGCTCGGCACTTCGTTCAGGGCGCTCTTGCACAGCACCTCGTGGAAGGTGATGCCCTCGAACTCGGGTGTCTGCACGCTGCGGACCAGCCCCGATCGCTCGAGCCCCGGTAGCGCCCCGTCGTCCGCGGCGTCGAGAGTCTGACCGGCCCATCGCATGCACACAGTCGAACATTTGTTCTATGTCGTGTCAAGGCCGACTCGTCCCTGACGATCCCCGCTCGGGTGTGGTCACCGGAAGGCGATAGCGTAGGCCCCCAGTCGATCCTAGGAGTGCACCGCCGTGACCGCCCCGAACACACCGACCCTCGAGCCCATTCTCCGCCTCGGCCTCACACTCGGACCGGGCATCGAGATCGGCACGGTGCCCGCCGGTGAGCGGGTGGTCACCACCGTGCTCGGCGGCGCAGCACCCGGCCCCGACATCGAGGGCACCCTCGCAGCCGGGTCGACCGTCGTCAGCGTGACGCGACCCGACGGATGCACCGAGTTCAGCAGCGACCTCGTTCTCGAACTGGCGACCGGCGGTTATCTCTCGCTCGACTACCGCGGAGTTCAGTTCGGGCCGGCCGAGGTCATCGAAGCCCTCAACGATCCCGAGCGTGAGGTGGACCCTGCCACGTACTACTTCCGCGGCACCCTCCGCGTGGCGACGGCGGTCCCGAAGTTCACCTATCTCAACCGAGCGCTCGTCGTCACGTCCGGATCTCGCTCGGCCGAAGCCGTCGTGCTCGACGCATTCCTGGTCACCTGATCCTGCTCATTCGAGCAGCTGGGCGACCTCACGGTCGGTCAGTGTCGCCTGCGGAGTTCGTCCCTTGCTACGGACGAGTTCGACGGCGCGATAGAGCGGCCGTTGGTCGAGTCCGGCGTCGCGCGCCTCGGCGCGCAGTTGATCCACCAGCACCGATGCGATCGCCGCGGCAGGCACCAACTCGGTGGTCCACAGCGAGTCGGCGAGAGTCCGTAACGCAAGGATCGGCAGTTCCCGGCCCCCGTTCCTGGTGTACAGCGCAAGCGCAACCACGATATGCGTACGCCCGTCGTAGAGCCGTAGCGAGATCTGATCGATTCCGGCCGTCCGAATCGTCAGTTCGGCCGTCACCACCTCCGGCATCTTCAGCCGGCGAGTGCGCAACCCTCGCGCGCACAGTTGCGGACCGTCGAGCCATACCCGTCGGCGCAGACCCAGCCAACCCGACAGTACGGCGGGACCGCCGACGATCACCCCGACCAGAACTGCAACCCACACCGGCACGAACAGCGCCAGGACGACGGCGAGAACGATCCCGATCGCGGCCGACCCGACCATGATCTTGCGCAGGCGCGGTGCCAGGAACTCCACCGAGACCAGGTCGAGCGCTACCGGCCCCGCGTTGGACCGAGAGTCACCGGACCGGGACTCACTGGGCAAGGCGCGCTCCGAGGGCGTCGACCACGTCGGCCATCGGAACGGTGTCCTGCTCGCCGTTCGAAAGATCCTTCACCAGAACCGATTCCGCAGCCAGTTCCTGATCGCCGAGCACCAACGCGAACCGCGCTCCGGATCGGTCGGCGGCCTTCATGGCACCCTTGATCCCGCGATTTCCGTAGGCCATGTCCACGGCTATTCCTCGTTCGCGTAGCTGAGCCGCGATGTCTACGACCGCCAGCTTGGCACCTGCTCCCATCGGAACACCGAAGACCTGGCATCGCGACGTCGCGCCCGCGGTCTTGCCTTCGGCGGCAAGGGCCAGCACCGTGCGATCGACGCCCAGGCCGAACCCGATTCCGGAGAGCGCCTGCCCGCCTAACTGTTCCATCAAACCGTCGTAGCGGCCGCCGCCGCCGATGCCCGATTGTGCGCCGAGCCCGTCGTGCACGAATTCGAACGTCGTCTTGGTGTAATAGTCGAGGCCGCGCACCATCCGCGGGTTCACGAGATACGGAACGTTCATCACGTCCAGGTATGCCAGCACTTCGTCGAAGTGTTCCTTCGCCGAATCGGAGAGGTGATCGAGCATCAGCGGTGCGTCCGCAGTCATCGCGCGCACCTCGGGTCGCTTGTCGTCGAGCACCCGCAGCGGGTTGATCTCGGCGCGTCGACGAGTGTCCTCGTCGAGGGGAAGCGCGAACAGGAACTGCTGCAACAGCTCTCGGTACTGCGGGCGGCAGGTGTCGTCGCCGAGCGAGGTGATCTCGAGCCGGAACCCGGTGAGCCCGAGGGCCCGGAAACCGGCGTCGGCCACGGCGATGACCTCGGCGTCCAGCGCCGGGTCGTCGACGCCGATCGCCTCGACACCCACCTGCTGCAGCTGGCGGTATCGGCCGGCCTGCGGGCGTTCGTAGCGGAAGAACGGACCGGCGTAGGCCAACTTGACCGGCAGCGCTCCCCGATCCAATCCGTGCTCGATCACCGCGCGCATGACTCCGGCGGTGCCTTCGGGTCGCAGTGTCACCGATCGGTCTCCGCGATCGGAGAAGGTATACATCTCCTTGCTCACCACATCGGTCGACTCCCCGACCCCGCGGGCGAACAGGCCGGTGTCCTCGAAGATCGGCAGTTCGATGTGGCCGTAGCCGGCGTTGCGGGCTGCGTCGAGCAACCCTTCGCGTACGGCGACGAACTCGGCCGAGTTGGGCGGGAAGTAATCGGGAATGCCCTTGGGCGCGGAAAAGGCGGTCTGCTTGCTCACGCTCACAGCTTTCCTTGCTCGGGGTCGGTGAGTCCAACGAGGAACGGGTTGGACCCGCGCTCCTGGCCGATCGAACTCTGTCCGCCGTGCCCCGGGAGCACCACCGTGTCGTCGCTCAGCGGGAGCAGCCGAGTCGCGATGGACCGCAGCAGTTGATCGTGATCGCCGCCGGGCAGATCGGAGCGCCCGATCGATCCCGCGAACAGGGTGTCCCCGGTCAGGGCCAACGGAACCGAGCCGTCGGGCCCGTCGGCGTGGGCGAGGAACACCACCGATCCCTGGGTGTGCCCGGGGGTGTGCACCACCGTGAACTCGATTCCGGCGAGTTCGAGCCGTAGACCGTCCGTGAGCTCGATCACCTCGGCCGGTTCGTGGAACTCGAGGTCGCCCAGTACCGCCGCCAGCGTCGGGCCCGTTCCCTTGATCGGATCGGCCAGCATGTAGCGGTCCTCGGGTGCGATGTACGCCGGGATGCCGTACTTTGCGCAGATCGGCTCCACCGACCACGTGTGGTCCAGATGACCGTGCGTGAGCAGTACTGCGGTGGGGGTGAGCGAGGACTGCGTCAGGAAGTCGATCAGCGGATCCGCGGCGTCCTGACCGGGATCGACGACGACGCACTCCGACGCGTCGTCCTGGGCCAGGATGTAACAGTTCGTCTGGAACATGCCTGCGGGGAATCCGGTGACGAGCAAGACAAACGCTCCTAAAGGCTGAGGCCGAAGTACCGAGCAAGCTTAGTGGTGCCGCTCTCGCCGGGTCCCCCCAGCATGCTCTCAGGCAGTGATGGCAAACTCGCGTTGGCCGATTCTCGGCCGAATACCACACGATCGGTCCGTGCAGCGAGCGGGCGAGGTCGTTTTTCGACAAGCGGGAGGAACACGAATTGCCCAGCAACGAGCAACGGCGCGAGGCTGCCAAACGAAAGCTCGAACGCCAACTCGTACGCCGCGCCGAGCGAGCGCGTCGTCGTAAGCAATTGACGATCGCCGGTTCCATTCTCGGCGTCGTCGCGGTCGTGGCCGTCGTCTCGGTCGTGTTCGTGGTGACCCGCGGTGACGACGACGCGAGTACCGCCCAGGAGTCGACCACGTCGGCGCCAGCCGATTCGATCATCGCGGCGGGGCGCACCGAGCCACTGCCCGAGACGGTGAACTGCTCCTACCCTGCCGCAGAGCAACCGGCGGCCAAGCCGAACACTCCCCCGCGCACCGACAACGTACCCACCAGCGACGAGCCGCTGAGCTACAGCATGACCACGTCTGCCGGGAACATCGGGCTGACGCTGAACAATCCCGAGTCTCCGTGCACGGTCAACAGTTTCGTCTCGCTCGCCAATCAGGGCTACTTCGACGGCACCACCTGCCATCGACTCACCACGGGCGCGGGCCTGCAGGTTCTGCAGTGCGGCGATCCAACCGGCACCGGCTCCGGCGGACCGGGCTACCAGTTCGCCGACGAATTCCCCACCGACACGTTTGCCGAGGGCGACCCCGCTGCACAGACCCCCATCGCCTACCCACGCGGAACGTTGGCCATGGCCAACGCAGGCCCGGGTACCAACGGCAGCCAGTTCTTCCTCGTCTACGGCGATTCCGAACTGCCGCCCGCCTACACCGCGTTCGGCACCATCGACGAGACCGGACTCGCCACCCTCGACGCCATTGCGGCCAAGGGAGCGCAAGGCGGCGCTTCCGACGGAGCCCCCGCCGAACCGGTAGACATCACGTCCATGTTGAGCGACCTGTGAATCGCACCTCGGCTCTGACGATCGCGGTCTCGGCCGCCGCGCTGGTACTCGCGGGGTGTTCCGGTTCGGCCGAACCGGCTGCTGCACCGACCACCACAACGTCGACGACCACGACGACCGAAGCACCCGCGCCTCGGCCTGCACTCGATCTGTCCCGTTTCGGGGCGTTGCCGCCTGTGCCGCAGCCGACGACCGATACGGTGTCCTGCTCGTATCCGGAGGAGTCTCCGGCCGTCACGGAGGTCGACGCACCTGCGACCGACAACGTCGACGTGTACGGCAACATAGATGTGACGTTGTCCACCACTGCGGGTCCGATCGGCATCACACTCGACCGGACGCCTGCACCGTGCACGGTCAACAGTGTCGTCAGCCTCGTCCAACAGGGATACTTCGACGGCTCACCCTGTCACCGACTGACGACGTCACCGGGCCTCGAGGTACTGCAGTGCGGTGACCCGTCCGGGTCCGGTCGAGGCGGACCGGGATACACCTTCGCCAACGAGTACCCCACCACCGCGTACACCGACGATCCGGCGCAGGCCCAGAACCCGGTGGTCTACCCGCGCGGAACGTTGGCCATGGCCAATGCAGGCCCCGACACCAACGGCAGCCAGTTCTTCCTGGTGTACGCGGACTCGGTGCTGCCACCGCAGTACACCGTGTTCGGCACCATCACGGACACCGGTCTGCAAACCCTCGACGCCATCGCGGCGGGCGGGGTCACCGGTGGCTCCGAGGACGGTGCACCGGCGAACCCGGTGATCGTGGAGTCCGCAGCCTGAGTTCGGATTCGAAAGGCGAGAGGGTGAGCAGAGATTCTCTGCTCACCCTCTCGTCGTTGTCCGGACCTCTCAGGCGGCCGACGTCAGGCGGTACACGTCGTACACGCCCTCGACGTTGCGCACGACGTTCAGCACATGCCCGAGGTGCTTCGGATCGCCCATCTCGAAGGTGAACTTGCTGATCGCCACTCGGTCCCCCGACGTGGCGACCGACGCCGAGAGGATGTTGACCTTCTCGTCGGCGAGCGCCTTGGTGACGTCGGAGAGCAGTCGGTGGCGGTCGAGTGCCTCGATCTGGATGGCGACCAGGAACACCGAGGACGCCGAGGGTGCCCACTGAACCTCGATGAACCGTTCGGATTGCTCTTCGAGCGATCGTGCGTTGGTGCAGTCGGTGCGGTGGACACTCACCGATCCACCACGGGTGACGAATCCGAGGATCTCGTCTCCCGGCACCGGAGTGCAGCACTTCGCGAGCTTCGCGACGACGCCCTCGGCACCGGTGACCAGCACACCCGCGTCGCCGACCTGACGGGGTCGAGTGGGGATGGTCGACGGTGTCGACCGCTCGGCGAGCTCTTCCTCGACGTCGCCGACGCCCCCGAGATGGGCGACCAGGCGCTGCACCACGTGGCGAGCGGATACATGGTTCTCGCCGACCGCGGTGTAGAGCGCGGAGACGTCGACGTACCGTAGCTCGTGCGCGATCGCCGACATGGACTCGGCATTCATCAAGCGCTGCAAGGGAAGTCCGCCTCGACGAACCTCCTTGGCGATACCGTCCTTGCCTGCCTCCAGGGCTTCCTCGCGGCGCTCCTTGGCGAACCACTGGCGAATCTTGGTCTTGGCTCGCGGTGAGGCGACGAACCCCTGCCAGTCCCGACTCGGACCGGCGGTGGCGGCTTTCGAGGTAAACACCTCGACCACTTCACCGTTGTCCAGAGTCCGTTCCAGTGCGACGAGTCGACCGTTGACCCGCGCGCCGATGCAACGATGCCCCACCTCGGTGTGCACGGCGTACGCGAAGTCGACCGGACACGATCCGGCGGGCAGGGTGACGACATCGCCCTTGGGAGTGAAGACGAAGATCTCCTTGACTGCGAGGTCGTAGCGCAGCGACTCGAGGAACTCCCCCGGATCCGCGGCTTCTCGCTGCCAGTCGAGCAGCTGGCGCATCCACGCCATGTCGTCGACCTCGGCGTTGTCCTGCGAATGCTTGCCCTTGGTCTCCTTGTACCGCCAGTGCGCAGCGATGCCGAACTCGGCTGTTCGGTGCATGTCCCGCGTACGGATCTGCACCTCGAGGGGCTTGCCCTCGGGGCCGATCACCGTGGTGTGCAGCGACTGGTAGACGCCGTAACGCGGCTGCGCGATGTAGTCCTTGAAACGGCCCGCCATCGGCTGCCACAGCGAATGCACCACACCGACAGCGGCGTAGCAGTCACGAATCTCGTCGCACAGGATGCGAACGCCAACGAGGTCGTGGATGTCGTCGAAGTCGCGGCCCTTGACGATCATCTTCTGGTAGATCGACCAGTAGTGCTTCGGGCGACCCTCGACGACCGCACTGATTCTCGACGCGGCGAGTGTCGCGTTGATCTCGGCCCGAACCTTCTCGAGGTAGGTGTCGCGGGACGGCGCACGATCGGCGACGAGACGCACGATCTCGTCGTACTTCTTGGGATGAAGAATCGCGAACGCCAGGTCTTCGAGCTCCCACTTGACCGTGGCCATTCCGAGCCGATGGGCAAGCGGCGCAATGACTTCCAGCGTCTCTTTGGCTTTGCGCGCCTGCTTCTCCGGGGGCAGGAACCGCATGGTGCGCATGTTGTGCAACCGGTCGGCGACCTTGATGACCAACACCCGCGGATCTCGCGCCATCGCGATGATCATCTTGCGGATCGTCTCGCCCTCGGCTGCAGTTCCGAGCACGACCTTGTCGAGCTTGGTCACTCCGTCCACGAGATGGGACACCTCGTCGCCGAATTCCTCGGTCAGCTTGGCGAGCGAGTATCCGGTGTCTTCGACCGTGTCGTGGAGCAGCGCCGCAACCAGGGTGGTCGTGTCCATCCCCAGCTCGGCCAGAATATTGGCCACGGCGAGCGGATGCGTGATGTAGGGATCGCCGGACTTGCGCATCTGCGAGGCATGCAGCTCGTCCGCTACGTCGTAGGCCCGCTGCAGCAACGTCAGATCGGCCTTGGGATAGAGCTCACGGTGCAGGCTGACGAGTGGCTCGAGCACCGGCTTGACCGCCGCGCTGCGGCCAGCGGTGATGCGGCGCGCCAGACGTGCTCGCACCCGCCGCGATGCCGAGGTAGGGACAGGTGCCGAATTACGGGTCCCCGACGGAGCCTGCGAATCGGTCGCCGCCGGGTCGTGGGGAACCGGGGCGTGGGTAACCGGAGTGTCGACGGCCGGGCGGGCATCACCGGACGCGGACTCGTCGGTCGTGACGACGTCGACACCGGTCCGATCGGTAACTCCGGTCCGATCGGCAACTGCGGGCCGCTCGGGGACGGCAGGCCGATCGGGCAAGGGCTGATCGATGTAACGGGTCACTCTCATCACCTCCTGCCACACGTTCCGCGCTGTCGTCGAAACGTCAACGCATTGTGAGAGAGACTTTAGTCCTCATACCCGAACCAGGCAGCCGAGCGGGTAGCCACTGCACTTGTCGCGCCCGCCCAGGACGGCGATCTCGAGAACGACAGCAGCGCCGGCGATCACCGCCCCCTGCTCGGCCAACAACCGAGCCGTCGCGTCGACGGTACCGCCGGTCGCCAGTACGTCGTCGACCACCAGCACACGTTTTCCGGCCACGTCGATCGCAGTCGGGATCTGCAGTGCGGCGGTTCCGTACTCGAGTTCGTACGACCGTGAATGCACCGGAGGCGGCAACTTGCCCGCCTTGCGCACCGCGAGCACACCGCACCCGAGTTCGAGAGCAACCCCGGCCCCCAGCAGGAATCCCCGTGCGTCGATTCCCGCCACCAGGTCGACGTCCTCGAAACCCAGAGCCAGTTCCGACACCACGCTGCGTAGCGCAGGGCCGTCGGCGAACACCGGCGTCAGATCGCCGAAGCGCACACCGGGGACGGGGAAGTCGTCGACCCACCGCGTCAGCCTGGTCACCGCGGCGGCCGCACCCACTCGATCTCCTGCGTCGTTCATCGAAGAAGCACCCACCGATCCATGTTCCATCCGGCACCTGCGGCCGTCGGGTTGGGCACCACGTCCTGCATGCCGTCACTGACGACGGTGGTACGCGGCTCGTTGTACAGGGGAAGCGACGGCATGTCGTTCCACAGGATGTTCTCGCCCTCGGTGGCCAACGCCAGGATGCGCTCGGGATCGTCGGTCACCGCCAACTGATCGACGATGGCATCGATTCTGCCGTTGCTGTATCCGCCGACGTTCGTACCGATGCCCGTCCGCAACGAATACCGTGCGGTGACTGCGGCAGCCGAACCCGACGGTCCGGGAAGCGATCCGCTGCTACCGAGGACGGCGTCGACCGCCCCCGCCCGCAGTGCGGACGGTGTGAAGTCCGGTGAGCTCGCGTCCTCGACGGTGATGCCCGCGGCAGCGCAATCGGCAGCCATGCGGCTCACCACCTGAGCGCGGCGTGCGTCCGGCCCCCGGTAGCCGACACGAACGGTCAGAGCGTCCTCGCCCGCCGCCTCCAGTTCTCGGCTCGCCTGGTCGAGGTCCGAGCGCTGGTACCGATCGCCCACCACCGTTGCGACCGACGGGTACTCGAGCGTGTCGGGCTGGACGAGACGAGAGTCGACGACGCCCGAGCCCAGACCCGCAGCTGCCGCCTCGGAACCGGGATGACCCAGTGTGTCGAACAGATCCGATCTCGGGATGCACGCGGCCACTGCTCGACGTGCACTCGCGTCGGCCAGCACCCCCTGGGTTGCGAACGTCAACTGCTCGACGCCTCGCGACGGTTCCTCGGTGGTCGTGAATCCCTCGGTGGGCCCGAGATCGACGGCACCGGCACCGTGGTCGACCACGTCCAGCGATCCGTCCGCAGACTTCGCGGCCAGGTCCGTGCCTTTGGGCCAGACGACAACTTGCCCGGTCTCGGGTGGGATTCCCCACCAGGCGTCGTTCGCGACGAGCACGAGACCGTCCTCGGCGGTGTACGACTCGATGCGGTACGGACCGGCCGAGGGCAGCAGCGAAAGGTCGATCGAGCCCGGCGTCAGGGTCCATCCGGTGTTCCAGAAGTCGGCGATGCGGCTCACCGCATCGTCGTCCTCGGCCAGGATGGGATCGACGACGTTCGGCACGCCCGCTGCCCGAGCCGCGACATGTGCCGGTAGCAGGTCGGTGGCTCCGAACAGGGCACGCCAGTTCTGGTAGCTGCGGCCGGACGCGAAGACGACCGTGGCTTCCTTCGCCCCCGGAACGCAATCGATGCGCTGGATGTCGGAGTACCCGGCCGTCGACGCCGCGTCGAACAGGGGGCGGTCGGTGGCGAATCTTCCGCTGTTCGCCGCCCAGGCCAACACCAGGTCATCGCAGGCCATCGGCGCACCGTCCGAGTACGTCGCGGCGGGGGCGATGGAGTACTGCACGGTCAAGGTGTCGCCGGGAACGACGGACACTGTTCCGATGTCGTTGTCCGACAATGCGTCTCCCTCGGGCCCGAGGTAGCTGAAGCCCACCTGCACCCGAGTGAAGGCCTGCCGGGCTCCCGACGCCGCGCCGTCGACGGTCCTCGCGTTGTAGGTGTTCACCACGTTGTCGAACGAGTAACCGATCGAGGGCACCTTGTCCTCGGGCGACGAACACGCGGTGATGGACACCGCGCCGACACTCGCTGCTACCAGTGCCGCGCTCCACCTGCGTTTCACGTGCACTCTCCGTCCCTGTCGAGGGTGGTTCTACCGACGCTTCTTGTTCCGCTTACCGGTGGGGCGGTTGCCCGGCTGCGGAGCCGACGCCTTCGGGGCGGCCACGCCGACGGCCACCGGCTCCGGAGCGAGACCGGCTGCGCGAGCTGCTGCTTCGGCGCGCTTGGCGTGGACCTTGCGCGTGTGAGCTGCGACAGGGCCCCACTTCTCCTTGAGCGTCACCAGCAACGGAGTGGCGAAGAAGATCGACGAGTAGGCACCGACGATCATGCCCACGAGCTGCACCAGCGCCAGATCCTTCAGCGTGCCGACTCCCAGCAACCAGACCGCCACGACCATCAACGCAAGCACCGGCAGCACACCGATCACGGTCGTGTTGATCGAGCGCATCAGGGTCTGGTTGACGGCCAGGTTGGCCTGCTCCGCGAACGTCTTGCGATGCAGGTTGAGGATGCCGCGGGTGTTCTCCTCGACCTTGTCGAACACCACCACAGAGTCGTACAGGGAGAAACCGAGAATCGTCAGCAGACCGATCACCGTCGCCGGAGTCACCTCGAACCCGACGAGTGAGTACACGCCCGCGGTCACCAGGAGGTCGAAGGCCAGGGCGGCCAGGGATGCCAAGGCCATGTCCCGTTCGTATCGAACGGCGATGTAGATGCTGACGACGACCAGGAAGACCGCGAGCGCGATCAGCGCTTTCTGGGTGATCTGGCTTCCCCAGGTCTCACTGACGTCGGACACACTGATGGCGTTGGGTGTGGCGGTGCCCGAGTTGTTCTGCGGCTGGAATGCCTCGAACAGTGCCTGACGCAGGCTGTCCACTTCGGCGGGGTCGAGTGCCTCGGAGCGGATCTGCACCGTTGCCGCTGCCCCGGATCCGACGGTCTGCACCGACACCGGTGCCATCCCGAGCGAGTCGTTGTAGACGGTCTCGACCTGCTCGGTGGAGATGTTGTCGGCGGCGGGCAGCGCGATGCGAGTTCCACCCTCGAAATCGATACCGAGGGTGAAGCCACGCACCAGGAAGCTCAGCAGGCACACCAGAACGATGACGCCGGTGAGGATGTAGTAGAACCGGCGACGACCGATGATGTCGAAGGCACCGGTGCCGGTGTACAGCCGGGACAGCCAGCTGTGCTTGGGCTGGGTGGATTGATCGACTCCCGAATCGTCGAGGGGCGATGGGGTCGACGTGGTCGTGTCCGACATGTCATGCCTCCTTCGACGGCGCAGTGCCGGTCTTCACGGCGAGAGCCTTGTTGGCCGCGCGCTTGCGCTCCGCAGCGATCTGCTGGACGGCACCGAGCCCGTTGACGGACGGCTTGGACCAGAACTTGGATTTCGACGCGAGGTACACCAGCGGCCAGGTCACCAGCACCACGACGATGATGTCCAGGATCGTCGTCAGACCGAGGGTGAACGCGAAGCCGCGGACCTGACCGATGGCCAGCACGTAGAGCACCGCGGCCGCGATGAAGCTGACCGCGTTGCCCGACAGAATGGTCTTGCGTGCGCGTGCCCAACCGCGAGGAACCGCCGACCGGAAGCTGCGGCCTTCCCGGATCTCGTCCTTGATGCGCTCGAAGAACACGACGAACGAGTCCGCGGTCATACCGATACCGATGATCAGGCCGGCGATGCCGGCGAGGTCGAGCGTGAAGTTGATCCATCTACCCAGCAGAACGATGATCCCGTAGACGACCAGACCGGCCAGTACCAACGACAGCGCCGTGAGCAGGCCGAGGGCGCGGTAGTAGAGCAGGCAGTACACCAGCACGAGCGCCAGACCGATGGCACCGGCGATCAGGCCGGCGTCGAGCGAGGCCAATCCCAGCGTTGCCGAGACCGTTTCGGCCTCCGAGGAGACGAAGGACAGCGGCAGGGAGCCGTACTTGAGGGTGTTGGCGAGCTCGGACGCGGTCTGGTTGTTGAAGTTGCCGGTGATCGAGGTGGCGCTGCCCGCGGGCGTGGCCCCCTGGATGACCGGAGCGCTGATCACCTTCGAGTCCAGTACGAACGCAGCCTGCTTCTGCAGATTGGCCGCGGTGAACTGCGCCCAGGTGTTCGAGCCGTCCGTGTCGAAGGTCAGGCTCACCTGGAACTGGGCCTGCTGACTGTCGAATCCGGAGGTCGCGTCGGATATCTGCTGGCCGTCGATGATCGTGGGACCCAGCAGGTAGACGGCTGTTCCGTCGGTCGAGCACGCCACGAGGGGCAGCGCCGGATCGTCGTTGCCGGCGAGCGGGTCGGCGGCGTTGCAGTCGAGGGACTGCATGGCCAGCTGTTGGATCTGCGGATCCTCGCTCTGCCGGAGTGCTCTGGCGTCGGAGATCTCCTGGGCCGCACGTTCTGCGTCGGACAGCGACGCATCGGTGGCGGGGTCGTCGGCCGCCGGTGCGTCGGTAGCAGGCGCATCGGTGGCAGGTGCATCCGTGGCGGGAGCGGGACTCGGATCGACCGTCGTCGGATCCTGCGCCGGGAACACACGGTTCTGCGGGGTGGCCGGGTCTGCGGGCGCAGCCGGGTCCGCAGAGGCGGCAGGGTCCGCCGGTGCCGCGGGGTCTGCCGGTGCCGCCGGATCGACCGGCGCGGCCGGGTCGACCGGGGTCTGCTGCGTACCTGCACCCTCGCCCGCGGACGGAGCAACCGATCCCACCACGGGCCGGATGAACAGTCGCGCGGTCTGCCCGAGGGTGCGCGCCTGGGAGCTGTCGTCACCGGGCACCGTGATGACCAGGTTGTCGCCGTCGACGACCACCTCGGACCCGGTGACACCGAGACCGTTCACCCGAGTCTCGATGATCTGCTGCGCCTGCTGCAGGCTGTCCTGCGTCGGCGCATTGCCGTCGGGGGTCCGCGCGGTGAGTGTCACGCGCGTGCCGCCCTGCAGGTCGATACCCAACTTCGGCGAGGGATCTTTGTCTCCGGTGAAGAAGACCATGGCGTACACCGCTGCCATCAGCACCGCGAAAACGGCGAGATAGCGGGCGGGCTGCACCGGTCCGCTGGAAGGTGCCACGGTGTGTGTTTCTCCTCTGGGCGATGGAAAGTATCGGTTCCTGCGGGGCCTGACGGCCCGATGTGTCAACGATGAGCGTGTCAGCGGTGAGCGGTGCGATTGTGCACCACATCGGTCACCGCAGAGAAAACCGCTGCCGGATACTGTCTCCGACAGCGGTTTCGATCACATCGAGCTCACTCTTTTTCGAGCCTCTTGGCCGTCTGCTCGACGGTCTCGTCCGGTCGACTCGCGTTGGCCTTGTTCAGGGACGGTCCCGCGGTGTCGTTCGAGCCGAGGGCCGCGATGTCCGCCTCGGTGGTGGCGTCGAGGTCGGTGTCGTCGAACTCGGAGTCGTCGGGCAGCACCTCACGTACCACTGCACGCGACCAGGTGGTGATCACGCCGTCGGCGATCTCCAGGTCGATCGTGTCGTCCTCGACCAGGACGACACGGGCGTACAGGCCGGCGGTCGTGACGACCTCGTCGCCGATCTTCAGCGAGTCCTGCATTTCCGTGGTCTTGGCCAACACCTTCTTCTGTCGACGCGCATTGAGAAACAGCGGTACCAGAAGGGCCACGATCAGCAGCGGGAACAGCAAATCCATCGGAAGGTCAGTCCTCGAAGTCGGGTTCGAAATACGTCATTGTCTCGTGCGAGAACGTCGCCGGTGCGGGCCTCGCAGCTACCCAGTGTGCCATTACCTGGAACCGGTCCGGTCCGTTCGTGTCCTGTTGTGCCCGATTCATTCGAATAATCCCTGCTGGACCTCCGAGGATCGGACCGAAATTCCACCCACTGCAAGGTCCGGCGGCGGCGTCAGACCGAGGTGTTGCCACGCAGCAGCGGTCGCGACACGCCCCCGGGGGGTGCGGGCGATCATTCCGGCACGCACGAGGAACGGCTCGCACACTTCCTCGACCGTCGACGGTTCCTCGCCGACGGCCACGGCCAGTGTCGACACACCGACCGGCCCGCCGCCGAAGCTCCGGACGAGCGCGCTCAGTACTGCGCGGTCGAGTCGGTCGAGCCCGAGTTTGTCGACGTCGTAGACCACCAGGGCGGCCTTCGCGGTGTCCTGGGTGACGGTGCCGTCGCCGCGCACGTCCGCGTAGTCGCGGACTCGCCGGAGCAGTCGGTTCGCGATTCGGGGGGTGCCGCGCGAGCGCCCGGCGATCTCCGCGCAGCCGTCCCGGTCGATCGGCACGCCCAGAATTCCCGCCGACCGCATGAGGATGCGCTCGAGTTCGCTCGGCTCGTAGAAATCCATGTGCGCCACGAATCCGAACCGATCTCGCAGTGGGCCGGTGAGCGCACCCGACCTGGTGGTGGCACCGACGAGGGTGAACGGCGCAACCTCGAGGGGAATCGACGTCGCGCCCGGCCCCTTGCCGACGATGACGTCGACGCGGAAGTCCTCCATCGCCAGGTACAGCATTTCCTCGGCCGGACGGGCGATGCGATGGATCTCGTCGATGAACAGCACGTCGCCTTCGACCAGGTTGCTGAGCATCGCCGCGAGATCTCCTGCGCGCTCGAGCGCCGGACCCGACGTGAGTCGAAGCGAGGTTCCCAGCTCGGCGGCGATGATCATCGCCATACTGGTCTTGCCGAGGCCCGGCGGCCCGGACATGAGGATGTGATCGGGGGTGCCGCCGCGCATCTTGGCCCCCGACAACACGAGCTGGAGCTGCTCCCGTACGCGAGGTTGACCGATGAAATCGGTGAGGTTCTTCGGACGCAGACTCGTCTCGACATCCAGATCGTCGGACATCGCGTCCGCACCGACCTGGGATTCGGCGAACTGGTCTTCCTCGGACACCCGCGCCTACCTGGACTTCCCGAGGTACGCCAGCGCCGACCTCAGCGCGGTCGACGTGGTGGCCTCGGGCTGCTGAGCGAGGACCGCGTCGGTGGCTTCCTCGGCCTGCTTGGTGGGGAATCCGAGACCGATCAGCGCTTCGACGATCTGGTCTCGCATCGAATTGCCCGCACCGGATCCCGGCACGGCCGAGCTCCCGGCGCGTCCGACGACCGCGTCGACCTTGTCGCGCAACTCGACGACCATTCTCTCCGCGCCGCGCTTGCCGATACCGGGAACTCTGGTGAGGGCTCCGATATCACTGTCCGCCAAGGCCGTTCGCAGCGCGTCGGGCTCGTGCACGGCAAGAGTCGCCATGGCGATTCGCGGGCCGACGCCGGTCACGGTGAGGAGCAACTCGAACAGCTCACGCGACTCCTTGTCGGGGAATCCGTACAGCGTCTGCGAATCCTCGCGCACGATCATGGTCGTCAGGAGGGTTGCTTCGCTCCCCCGATGCAGCGTGGCCAACGTCGCCGGAGTGGCGTTGACTCGGTACCCGACGCCCGCGGCCTCGAGGACGGTGTGATCGAGCGCGATGTCGACCACCGAACCCCTGATCGACGCGATCATCGTGCGCCCGCCTCCTTCTTCGCCATTTTCTCGATCCTGCGCGCCACGACGGCGCGAGCCTTGCGCTCCTCGGCCAGACGCGCGTCGTACTTGCGTTTCTGTTCGGCGGCCATGGCTTCGGCCTTCGCCATCCGGGCGATCATGGGCGCTCGCCAGCAATGACAGATGCCGAGGGCCAGGGCGTCGGCCGCGTCGGCGGGAGTCGGCGCAGTCTGCAGACCGAGAATGCGCATGACCATCGCGGTCACCTGAGCCTTGTCGGCCGAGCCGTTGCCCGTGACGGCTGCCTTGACCTCACTGGGAGTGTGAAAGCAGACGTCGACGCCCCGCCTGGCCGCCGCGAGGGCGATGACACCGCCGGCCTGGGCCGTGCCCATGGCCGTACGCACGTTGTGTTGGGCGAAGACTCGCTCGATCGCCACCACCGAGGGCTTGTGGGTATCGAGCCAGTACTCCGCGGCCTCGGAGATCCGCAGCAAACGCTGCGCGAGATCCATGTCCGCGGGCGTTCGCACCACATCGACATCGAGCGCGACCACCGTTCGGCCCACGCCCCCCTCGATCAGACTGAGCCCACACCTGGTGAGACCGGGGTCGACACCCATAACCCGCACGCCACCACACCTTCCGCTTACGAACTGTTGTTCGATAGCGTAGCGGAGCCCACCGTCGGATCAGGGATACGACACCCGGTCGATCACGTCGTCGGACGCGAGGGGCGTCAGTCCTCCTGGTCGAGCTCCGCCATGACCTCGTCGGAGAGGTCGACGTTGGACCACACGTTCTGGACGTCGTCACTGTCCTCGAGTGCATCGATGAGCTTGAACACTTTGCGTGCACCGTCCGCGTCGACCGGGACGTTGACCGACGCCTGGAAGCTCGCCTCGGCGGAGTCGTAGTCGATCCCGGCCTCCTGCAAGGCGGTGCGCACGGCGACCAGGTCGGTCGGCTCGCTGACGACCTCGAACGTGTCGCCGTTGTCGTTGACTTCCTCGGCACCGGCTTCGAGGACGGCCATCAGAACGTCGTCCTCGCTCTGACCGTTCTTCTCGAGGGTCACCACACCCTTGCGCGAGAACAGGTACGACACCGAACCCGGATCGGCCATGTTTCCGCCGTTGCGCGTCATCGCGACACGAACCTCGCCTGCGGCGCGGTTGCGGTTGTCGGTGAGGCACTCGATGAGAATCGCGACACCGTTGGGTCCGTAGCCCTCGTACATGATGGTCTGCCAATCGGCACCACCGGTCTCTTCGCCTGCACCTCGCTTGCGCGCCCGCTCGATGTTGTCGATGGGCACCGAGGTCTTCTTCGCCTTCTGAATGGCGTCGAAGAGCGTCGGGTTGCCGGTGGGGTCACCGCCACCCGTGCGGGCCGCCACCTCGATGTTCTTGATGAGCTTGGCGAAAGACTTGCCGCGTCGGGCGTCGATCACCGCCTTCTTGTGCTTGGTGGTGGCCCATTTTGAGTGGCCGCTCATGCGATAGGGCCCCTTCCTGCTCGAAATCAGTGTTGTCGACTTTACTCGCCCGCTACCGCGCTCGGCACCGACCGACCATCGAAGGTTCTAGCGGCCTCGCACCATGTCGACGAAGAGGGCGTGCACTCGATCGTCGCCGGTGACCTCGGGATGAAAGCTCGTCGCGAGAACGGAGTTCTGGCGAACGGCCACCACGCGTCCGGCGGCCGGTCCGTGCGGCACGGTGGCGAGCACTTCGACGTGTTCGCCCACCCGCTCGACCCACGGCGCGCGGATGAACACCGCGCGCACCGGTCCACCGTCGATGCCGGTGACGTCGAGATCGGTCTCGAAGGAATCGACCTGACGACCGAAAGCGTTGCGCCGCACGGTGATGTCGAGAGAATCGAGATGCCGGGCGTCGGGTCGGGTATCGAGGATCTCGGATGCCAGCAGAATCATGCCCGCGCACGAACCGTAGGCGGGCAACCCCTCGGCCAGCCGAGCGCGCAGTGGATCGAGAAGGTCGAACACGCCGAGCAGAGTGCTCATGGTCGTCGATTCCCCGCCGGGGATGATCAGTCCGTCGATCTGCGCGAGCTCGGCCGGCCGACGCACCGTGACACCGCGCGCACCGCTCGAGTCGAGCGCAGCCAGGTGTTCGCGAACGTCGCCCTGCAGTGCGAGAACTCCGATGGTCGGAGCGTTCACTTGCGCCCGAAGGGATCGACATGGGGCGCGTCGGGATCCCGCTCGTAACGCATGAGCCCTTCCTGCACCACCGCGGCGACCAGCCGGCCGGACGTGTCGAAGATTCGTCCCTGCGTCAGTGCCCGCCCGAAATCCGCGGAAGGGGACGTCTGGTCGTAGAGCAACCATTCGTCTGCCCGGAAGGGCCGCAGGAACCACAGCGCGTGATCGAGCGAAGCCGTCTGCGTGACGGCGTCCGGGTGTGGCACCTTGGCCGATCCGAGCAGCGTCATGTCGCTCATGTAGGCGAGTGCGCAGACGTGGAACACCTGATCGTCGGGCAACGTGTCCCGGTAGCGGAACCACACCCGTTGCTGCGCAGCGAAACTGGGATGTTTGACGGTCTGGTCATCGGGAATGAGACGGATGTCCCATTCCGACCATTCCTTGTAGTACGAGTGGTCGTACTCGGCGAGGGTGGTGGGATCGGGCAGGCTGTCCGGCCCCACGACCTCGGGCATGACGTCCTGATGCGAAATGCCGTCGTCGTCGCCGTGGAACGAGGCAGACATCGTGAAAATCGCCTTGCCGTGCTGAATTCCGGTGACGCGACGCGTGCAGAAAGACCGTCCGTCGCGAATCCGGTCGACCATGAACACGGCCGGTTCGTTCGGATTGCCTGGACGCAGGAAGTAGCCGTGCAGCGAGTGCACACGAAACTCGGGTGCCACTGTGCGCACCGCCGCGACGAGCGCCTGACCCGCCACCTGACCGCCGAACGTACGGGGCAGCCGAGAAGGGAAAGTCCGTCCCCGATAGATGTCGTTCTCGATCCGTTCCAATTCGAGAATGTCCTCGATGCTGGCCATGGCTGGTGTCCACCTTTCTGTGACAACGGCTCAGGCTAACAATGGACGGACCAGGCAAGATGGTCGGTGTGGGTCAACCGGTGCCGATATTTCCCGATCTTCTCGTGGAGTCGATCGTCGATTCGTGCCCGGACGGGACCCGATCGATCGTCGTCATCGACGGCGCGGATGCCGCGCGGCCGGTCGACTTCGCAACGCGCACAGCCGAACACGCCCGCTCTCGGGGCCGTCCGGCTGCCGTCGTCGACCTGCACGACTACGTCCGACCTGCGTCCATTCGATTCGAGTACTCGCGCACCGACGAATTGAGCTATCGCACACTGTGGTTCGACTACGACGCCCTCGTTCGAGAGGTCATCGCCCCGCTGCGACCCGGTGGCGGAGGTCACTTTCTACCGCGACTGTGGGATGAGGCGACCGACCGATCGGCTCGGGCCCGCAGCGCCTCGGCGGCAGCAAATCAGATCGTCCTGATCGCGGGACCCATGCTGCTCGGTCGGGGATTGAACGTCGATCTGTCGGTGCAGCTACGCCTGTCCGCGAGCGCATTACGCCGCAGAACCAGCGCCGACGATCAGTGGACCTGCGCCCCACTGCTCGAGTACTACGACGGCCTCGACCACTCGGCCGAGCGGCCGGATTTTCTGGTCCGCTGGGACCATCCGGACCGCCCGGCACTCGAACGCTACTGACGGACGTACGTCACCAGCCGCGCTCGGCGAGACGGTGTCCGACGGGGAGGTCGTCGACGTTGATTCCGACCATCGCCTCGCCGAGACCGCGCGAGACCTTGGCGAGCACATCGGGGTCGTCGAAGAACGTGGTGGCCTTGACGATCGCCTCGGCGCGCTCCTTGGGGTTGCCGGACTTGAAGATTCCCGATCCGACGAACACGCCCTCGGCACCGAGCTGCATCATCATCGCCGCGTCTGCGGGAGTGGCGATGCCGCCCGCGGTGAACAGTGTGACGGGCAGCTTGCCGGCCCGGGCGACCTCGACGACGAGGTCGTACGGGGCCTGCAGTTCTTTTGCCGCCACGTACAGCTCGTCCTCGGGGAGCGAGGTGAGGCGACGGATCTCGTCGCGGATCTTGCGCATGTGCGTCGTCGCGTTCGAGACGTCGCCGGTGCCGGCCTCGCCCTTGGAACGAATCATGGCCGCTCCCTCGGTGATTCGGCGCATTGCCTCACCCAGGTTGGTGGCACCACAGACGAAGGGAACGGTGAAGTTCCACTTGTCGATGTGGTTGGCGTAGTCGGCCGGGGTGAGCACCTCGGACTCGTCGATGTAATCGACGCCGAGGCTCTGCAGAATCTGCGCTTCGACGAAGTGGCCGATGCGGGCCTTCGCCATCACCGGGATGCTGACCGAGGAGATGATGCTGTCGATCATGTCGGGATCGCTCATGCGCGACACCCCGCCCTGGGCGCGGATGTCGGCGGGGACGCGCTCGAGTGCCATGACGGCCACTGCTCCGGCGTCCTCGGCGATCTTGGCCTGATCGGCGGTGACCACGTCCATGATGACGCCGCCCTTGAGCATCTCGGCCATGCCTCGCTTGACGCGCGCGGTGCCGATTCCGTTCTCGCTCGATCCGCCTTCGGCAGATCCAGCGGGTGTAGTGGATGCGTGTGGGGTACTCAAGCCGACTCCTGTGTTCTGGGCACCGTTCGTGGCGCTCCGGATTGATACGTGCGACCACGTCCGACCGCGCACGCGTGGACGATCGCGCGCGGCGCGAAGTCGCGCCCAGAACTGTAGGCCTCGACGCGACGGTTTCCCATAACCACTTGACGATTGCTGGACTGCACGAAAAGGGTCCAGATTGCTAGCGGATAGCGCGCACGTCCGGGTCGCCGCGTCGAGCGAGAGCCACATTGACCTCGTCGAGCAGTTCCGCCAGGTCCTGGGGATAGACGTTCTCGCCGACGGCGCTCAGCGCACGGATGTCGGCCTCGGTGCACCACTGGTGGCCGGTCACGGTGCGGCGCTCGAAGTCGGTGAAACCAGCGCTGTGCGGCTCGAACTCCTGCGTTCGGATCGCGAAGAACAGCTCTTCCGAGCGGATCAGGGTTCCGTTGAACGGGAATGTCGCAACCCGACGCCACAGTGGTCCGCGCAGATCGGCCGGAGCGATCGTCAGGCCGGTCTCCTCGTGTACCTCGCGCACCGCTGCCTCGCGGAGCGACTCGCCCTTCTCCACTGCTCCCCCGATGGTGAACCAGAAGAAGGTGTCGGGAACCGTCGGATCGTGTCCGCGCAGCAGCAGTACTCGGCCGCGCTCGTCGAGCAGCACCACCCGCGCGGACGTTCTCGGGGTAGCGCGGTTCTCGCTGCCGAACGTCGCGGCAGCAGACCGCTCGGCGATCTCGAAGTACGACGGCAGGGCCGCGGTTCCGCCGAGGTGCAACCAGCGGACCGGACGTCTGACGCGCAGGGCGAGGGTGTCGCGAACGGCATCGTTGTGGAACCGTCGTGCGATCAGCACGCGGGCCTCGGCATCGGCCAGTTCGGCGACCAGCTGCGGGGGCAACGCGTTCGGTTCGACGACCGCCAGCGCCATGGACACCGCGTTCTCGGCCTCTTCACGCTGAGAGCGGTCGACGCGTTCGGCCCGATCGGCCAGTGCGGCAAGTTCTCTGCTCGACGGGGCCGAGTCGCGGGTGGCAGCGGACACCGCGCGTGCGACGACGGCACGGCGGGCGAGGGCTGCGTCGAGTGCCTGCCAGGCGAGGTCGGTGCGCACGTGTAGGCGGTCGAGTCGGTTCGCCGTTCCGTAGGCCCACAGGCCGACCGCGAGGATCAGTACCGCGACCAGCCCGAGTACCAGGATCGTCAGTGCCGAGAGGGGCATCAGTTCGCCGCCCGCACCTTCTGGCCCCCGAGGGTGACGGTTTCGTAGACACGCAGGATCTGCTCGGCGACGACGGGCCAGTCGTAGGTGGCCACGGCCACCGAGGCGGCGTCGACCAGGCGCGCACGAACGGCGTCGTCGGAGAGGATCGAGGTCAGTGCGGCGGCGAGAGCATCGGAATCGTCGATCGGGACCAGCAGCCCGCAGGTGCCGTCCCGCAGCACTCGCCGGAAGGCGTCGAGTTCGCTTGCCACCACCGGCGTTCCGGCGGCCATGGCCTCGACGAGGACGATGCCGAAGCTCTCACCGCCGAGGTTGGGTGCGCAGTAGACGTCGGCGCTGCGCATCGCGGATGCCTTGGTCGCGTCGTCCACCTGCCCCAGGAACGTGAGGTGCGATGCGAGTGCGCCGGCATCCTTGCGGAGCTTGTCTTCGTCGCCCCGGCCGACGATGAGGATCTCGATGTCGGGATGGGATTCGACGAGGGTGGGAAGTGCGCCGAGCAGGACGGCCATTCCCTTGCGCGGTTCGTCGAACCGGCCGAGAAACAGCACTGTGCGACCGGTGCGTGGATAGCCTTCCAGCACAGGGGCATCGGCGAATGCGGGCACGTCGACTCCGTTGGGGATCTCGACGGCGTCGGATCCGAGGGCCTCGACCTGCCAGCGCCGGGCGAGTTCGGACACGGCGATACGGCCGCTGATCTTCTCGTGGTACGGACGCAGCACACCCTGAAAGGTGCTGAGCACCAAGGACTTCGTCGTCGAGGTGTGGAAGGTTGCCACGATCGGGCCGTCGGCGGCCTTGAGCGCCAACATGGACAGACTGGGCGCGTTCGGTTCGTGGATGTGCAGCACGTCGAAATCGTTGTCGGAGATCCACTTACGGATTCGAGAATAAGTGACCGGTCCGAATCGCAGCCGCGCCACGGATCCGTTGTAGGGAATGGCGAGTGCCTCGCCCGCCGACACCACGAAATCCGGTAACTCGACGTCGTCGGACGCCGGAGCCAGGACACTGACGCGATGTCCGCGTTCGATGAACACCTCGGCCAACTGCTGAACGTGTGCCTGCACTCCACCGGGAACGTCGAACGAGTACGGGCACACCATGCCGATCTTCACGCGCCCTCGATTCGGGCGCGTCGCTCGGCCGACCAGTCGCTCATCCACAGCGGCTGCAGCATGTGCCAGTCCGCCGGATGGGCTCGGATGCCGGCAGCGAAATGGTCGGCCAACGTCTGGGTGGCGGGCCCGACTCCTGCCGAGACATCCACTGCGGGCGAGATGTCGAATCCCCAGCCGTCGCCGTCGAAGTAGCCGTGGACCGGCAGCAGTGTCGCTCCGGTGTCGATCGCGAGTTTCGCCGCGCCCGCGGGCATCCGGGTCGGTTCACCGAAGAAGGTGACCGGCACGCCGTGCTTGGCGAGGTCGCGCTCGCCGAGCAGGCAGACGACCTTGTTCTGGCGCAGCCTCTCGGACAACGCGAGCAGGGGCGGTTGCTCACCGCCGCTGAGCGGGAAGATCTCGAAGCCCAGGCTCTCCCGATAGGCGACGAATCGCTGGTAGAGCGATTCCGGCTTCAGCCGTTCGGCAACGGTCGAGAGCCCACCGTGCGTGCGCACCAGCCACATTCCGGCCATGTCCCAATTGCCGCTGTGCGGCAGCGCCAGCACGACTCCCTTGCGGGCCCCGAGTGCACCTTCGAGGTGTTCCTTGCCGTTCACGCATCGATCGATGACGGCGGCCTGCGCAGCCAGATCCATCGACGGCAACCGAAACGCCTCGCGCCAGTAACGGGCATAGGAGCGGACGCTCTCGCGAATCAGCTCGTCGGGAACTTCGGCGGGAGTGGTCCCCAGAACGCGAGCGAGATTGCGACGCAACTGATCCGGACCACCGTTGCGCGTCGACGCGAAGTCGGCCCCGCGATCGAACAGGCGTCGTGCCACAGGCTCGGGCAGAGCCCGGACCAGTCGCCAGCCGGCCGCGTAGCCCGCGTCGCTCGCCCAGTCGGAGAGATTCACGACGCGGCCACGTCGCCGTCGTCGGCTGTCGGTGCCACCGGAGGCACGATGATGTCGCGAGCACCCTCGGATCCACGGACTGCGAGAACCCGCTGGAACACGGTGACGATGCTCAGCACTGCGAGAATCCACATCGCCGGGTAGATCAGGCTGTCCAGCCACGGAATGTCGAAATGCCGACCGACGCCGGTGAATCCGGCTCCGACGAGAACGATGACCAGGCGGTCGGGGCGTTCGATCCAACCACCGTCGGCCGAGAGTCCACTGGCCTCGGCCCGCGCCTTGGCGTAGGAAATCACCTGGGAGGTGACCAGGCAGATCAGGGTGGCCACCAGCAGCGGCTTGTCCTGCTCGGAATACACCGCCCACCAGGCCAATCCGCCGAAGATCGCACCGTCGGCCACTCGATCGCACGTCGCGTCGAGCACGGCACCGTACTTGGTGCCACCGCCCCGAGCCCGCGCCATGGCACCGTCGAGCATGTCGAACAACACGAACAGGGTGATGACGACCGAACCCCACCACAGGTATCCGGCGGGGTACATCGTCACCGCGGCAGTGACGGTGACGACGGTGCCGATGATCGTCACCGAGTTGGGGGTGAGTCCGGTGCTGTTGAGGGCGCGCCCGAGCGGGGCGGTCACCTTCGAGACCGGCGCACGGCCGAAAATGCTCAGCACGGCGCGTGCTCCTCTCGCCTGTGGTTCATTCGTTCCAGGCCGACGCGAGCAGGGCCCGTGTGTCGCGGAGCAACTGCGGCATGACTTTTGCGCCGCTGATCACGGTGATGAAGTTCGCGTCGCCGCCCCATCGGGGCACGATGTGCTGGTGCAGGTGCTCGGCCAGCGACCCGCCCGCGGCAGCGCCGAGGTTGAGTCCGACGTTGAACCCGTGCGGACGCGACACGCGCTTGATGACGCGGATCATCTGCTGCGTGAACGCCATCAACTCGGCGCTCTCCGCGGGCGTGAGGTCTTCCAGTGCCGCAACGCGGCGGTACGGCACGATCATCGCGTGACCGGGGTTGTAGGGATACAGGTTGAGTACCGCGTACACCGATTCGCCTCGTGCGACGACCAGACCGTCCTCGTCGCTCATCTTGGGAATGTCGGAGAAGGGCTCGTTCGACTTCGCCGAGCCCTGGGGAGCCTCGGCGATGTAGGACATCCGGTGCGGCGTCCACAGTCGCTGCAACCGATCGGGCTCACCGGCCCCGGTGGCGACGATCGACTCGTCCTGTTCCGACATGATCAGCTCACTCCTGCGGGTTCGGTCTGCACGAGCTCGGCGGTCGGTGATGCGTTGTTGCGCTGCGAGATCCAGTCGGTGACGACAGCGATGGCCTGAGCCACGGGGACGCCGTTGACCTGCGTGCCGTCCCGGAATCGGAAACTCACGGCACCGGCTTCGACGTCGCGTTCGCCGGCGAGAAGCATGAAGGGGATCTTCTGCGCCGTCTGGTTGAAGATCTTCTTCTGCATCCGGTCGTCACTGGCATCGACCTCGGCGCGCACACCACGCTTCTTCAGCTCGTTCACCACCGCGAACAGGTGGTCCTGGTACACCTCGGCAACCGGGATGCCGACGACCTGGACCGGTGCGAGCCACGCCGGGAACGCGCCCGCGTAATGCTCGGTGAGCACCCCGAAGAAGCGCTCGATGGAACCGAACAGCGCGCGGTGAATCATCACCGGTCGCTCCTTGGTTCCGCCCGAGCCGGTGTATTCGAGCTCGAAGCGTTCGGGCAGGTTGAAGTCGAGCTGAATGGTCGACATCTGCCAGGTACGCCCCAGCGCATCCTTGGCCTGCACCGAGATCTTCGGTCCGTAGAACGCAGCACCACCCGGATCGGGCACCAGGTTCAGTCCCGACGCCGCCGCCACCTCGGCGAGGGTGTTGGTCGCTTCTTCCCAGACCTCGTCGCTACCGACCGACTTCTCCGGGTTGCGAGTGGAGAGTTCGAGGTAGAAGTCGTCGAGGCCGTAGTCCTTGAGCAGCCCGAGAACGAATTCGAGGGTGCTGGTGAGCTCGCCGCGCATCTGTTCGCGGGTGCAGAAGATGTGCGCGTCGTCCTGGGTCATCCCGCGTACGCGGGTCAGACCGTGGATGACGCCGGACTTCTCGTAGCGGTAGACCGAACCGAACTCGAACAGACGCAACGGCAGTTCGCGGTACGAGCGGCCGCGGGAACGGAAGATCAGGTTGTGCATCGGGCAGTTCATCGGCTTGAGGTAGTAGTCCTGGCCGGGCTTGCGGACATCGCCGTTCTCGTCGAGTTCGGCGTCCAGGTGCATCGCCGGGAACATGCCGTCCCGATACCAATCGAGGTGACCCGAGACCTCGTACAGATGGCCCTTGGTGATGTGCGGGGTGTTGACGAACTCGTAGCCCTCTTCGATGTGCCGCTGGCGCGAGTAGTTCTCCAGCTCGTTCCGGATCACCCCACCCTTCGGATGGAACACCGGAAGACCGGAGCCCAGCTCGTCGGGGAAGCTGAACAGGTCCAGCTCGGACCCGAGCTTGCGGTGATCGCGGCGCTCCGCCTCGGCCAGCAGCTCGAGATGCGCATCGAGCGCTTCGGTGGACTCCCATGCCGTTCCGTAGATGCGCTGCAGGCCTGCGTTGTCCTGATTGCCGCGCCAGTACGCAGCCGAACTGCGGGTGAGCTTGAACGCGGGCACGTACTTGGTGGTGGGGATGTGCGGTCCGCGGCACAGATCGCCCCAGATGCGCTCGCCGGTCCGGGGATTGAGGTTGTCGTAGGCGGTGAGCTCTCCCCCACCGACCTCCATGACCTCGGGATCGTCGATGCCGGACTTGTCGTCGATCAGCTCGAGCTTGTACGGCTCGTTCGCCAACTCCTCGCGGGCCTGCTCCACCGACTCGTACACCCGACGAGAGAACCGCTGTCCGGCTTTGACGATCTGCTTCATCTTCTTCTCGAGTGCCGTCAGATCCTCGGGAGTGAACGGCTGCTGCACATCGAAGTCGTAGTAGAAGCCGTCCTTGATGAACGGTCCGATGCCCAGCTTGGCGTCGGGAAAGAGCTCCTGAACGGCCTGCGCCAACACGTGCGCAGCCGAGTGCCTGATGACGCTTCGTCCGTCCTCGGTGTTCGCCGGAACGGGCTCGACCTCGGTGTCGCCCTCCGGTGCCCACGAAAGGTCACGGAGCTTGCCGTCGGGATCGCGCACCACGACGACGGCGTCGGGTCCCTTGTTCGGCAGGCCGGTGTCGCGGAGCGCCGTACCTGCCGTCGTTCCTGCCGGCACCATGATGCGGGCGGGCGAAACGGCGGCGACAACGGGCATGCTCACAGCGATGTACTCCTCGATCGATTCTTCTGGCCAGGAAGGCCTCCGACAGCCTATCGGCAACGGTCCACTCGATTGGCCTCAGCGCGACGCGTGAAGTCAGATCGGGCTTTCGAGCCACGTCCAGTCGAGCCCGATCCAGCCCCCGACCAACGCGAACGTGCCCAGTAGCCACAGCGTTGCCAGCACGACGACCGTGGTGAACAGCACGCCGAGGCCCTTGACGAACATCGATTGCGTCGAGAACCACGCCATGAATGCGTCGTATCTCTTGCGGACGAATCGCAGCGCACTCTTGGCCCAGGCGAATTCCGAGGCCAGGATGCCCAGGCCCGCGAAGACGATCAACCAGCCGGGCCCCGGATACGGAATGGCGAGCACACCCAGCACCAACACGACTGTTCCGACGACTCCGACCGTTATTCGGTACGCGAGATCGAGGGACTTGTTCTCGGCGATGCGCGCCCGGAAGCGCCGGTGCTTCACCTTGGCTGTGTCCATCGGACCCTGGTCGGCGACGGCCCGGGGCTTCGACTGTTCGGTGCTCACCGGCTCAGGCTACCGGCCCCGAACGCAAGAAGGCCCACACCGACGAGCGGTGTGGACCTTCTTTTCTGTGGTCCCGGCTGGGATCGAACCAGCGACCTTCCGCGTGTGAAGCGGACGCTCTCCCACTGAGCCACGGGACCGAACGAGGCAAAACATTAACACGAGGTGCCACGGCGAACCGAATCGCCTGCCCGATCACCGAATACGTCGCCGGACCGCCTCCACTGGGCTGCTCTCGCCTCTGCTTTCACATCTTTCACATGCGTGAATCGTTCGAATTCCGCAGCTGACCACGAGATTTGTGAGTTTCACTCCCGTTGGGTTAATGTTTTCCCCGCACCACGGAGACAGCAACTGCCCAGCAGTGAACGCCTCCGGGGTATGCGGATGTGGCGCAGTGGTAGCGCATCACCTTGCCAAGGTGAGGGTCGCGGGTTCGAATCCCGTCATCCGCTCGAGGGTCTCGACCCATGGTGGAGTGGCCGAGTGGTGAGGCAACGGCCTGCAAAGCCGTGCACACGGGTTCGATTCCCGTCTCCACCTCGCTAGTGCATCGGTTGCAAGACCGATGCGAGGACACGCGCGATTAGCTCAGCGGGAGAGCGCTTCCCTGACACGGAAGAGGTCACTGGTTCAATCCCAGTATCGCGCACCAGAAGTAAGACCAGGTCAGGCCCCCTTTCGAGGGGGCCTGACCTGTTTGTGCCGGAGTCTTTGTGCCGGAGTCGCCTTCGATCCGTGCTGCCCGATGTCATGAAGAGACCTGTGTGCGGGTCCGTCCGGTAACCAGATAACCGAATGCCGTGGCCATTACGTACATGAGGAACGAGTAGACCGCGGCCGGTATCGCCACCTCGGTGCTTTGGAGCACGCTCAACGCGACTGTGAGGGCAACGGTGGTGTTATGGATTCCGATTTCCATCGAGATCGCGATGGACTGCGGCTCACCCATCTTCAGCAGTCGCGCAGCACCGTAGCCGATGGCAAGGCTTGCCAAGCAGAACAATCCCGTCACCAGTCCGACCTGTTCGAGGTAACCGACAACGTTGGATCGCTCGCCGACAAGGGCGCCGACCGCCACCAACACCAAGATGACGATCGAGAAGATCCGGACCGGTCGATCCGCGCGTTCGGCGAACGCCAGGGAGCGATTGCGCACCAGCATTCCGAGTGCCACCGGAATCAGCACGATAGCTATGACCTGCACTATTTTGCCGAACTGCAGGCCCAATTCACCGTCTGCATCGAAGTAAGCGATGGCGAAGTTGGTGATGACGGGAATGGTCACGGCCGCCAGAACCGAATTGACCGCGGTCAATGTGATGTTGAGTGCCACGTCCCCACGGAACAGGTGCGAGAACAGGTTCGCGGTGGTCCCGCCCGGAGAGGCGGCCAGCAGCATCACTCCGACAGCCAGCAATGGCGGCAGGTCGAACAGCAGAATCAGTCCGAATGCGAGAACAGGAAGAACCAAGATTTGGAGAGCCAGGGCCATCACAACGGCTCGCGGCGTGCGCGCGGTGCGTCGGAAATCCTCGACGGTCAGCGACAGTCCGAGTCCGAACATGATGATCGCGAGTGCGATGGGCAGAAACGTCGAGATCAATACCGAGTCGTCCATGGATTCCTTCTGGTGCGGGAAACGTGAGATGAGTGTGCGGCATTCGTCCGTTTCTGGCGAGAGTTCGATGAAGAGAATGGAAATGAGTTGTTCGGGTCACGCGGTCGATTCGACCTCTTCGACGGGTCATCGGCGCTCATCCCGAAATCAATTGTGGTGATTCACGCCATAGAAGTGCACAGTGGAGACGACGCACACACTTCGACGGAAGGACACTCACGTGTCGGACGATGCTCAGAGCGAACCCACAGTCGATGACGCCACCCTGGAGGAGGCGAAGAAGTCCGTGGAGGGCCTCGACGACCGGTATCGACCCGGTGCCCGGCCCACCGTGGCCCTTCCGGGAACCAACGGCACCGTCGCCGGGACCGCCTTCGCGGACATGGTCGACGACAACGGTGAGATGGTCGACGCCGATGACCAGGACTCCACCGACTCCGACGGCTCTGCTGACGACGCTGACACGGATCACGTCGACACCCAGGAAAAGGTAACGTCCTCGAACGATGCCTGAACTCGATGGACCCGACGCCCCCGCCGACATCGATTTCGGCGGGGGCGTCGCCTTTCTGCACACACCCTCGATACCGTCACGCGGCGGCCTCGTTCTGACGCACGGTGCGGGCGGAAACTGCGAGTCGCTGCTGCTGCAGCGCATCGCCACGGTATGGACAGCAGTCGGGTTCACGGTGCTGCGGTTCGACCTTCCCTTTCGAGTACGCAAGCCCAAGGGACCGCCGCACCCGTCCCGGTCGGCCGAGGACAGGCTGGGCATCGCCGAGGCCGTCGAACGCCTTCGCGCCGAGACCGACGGATTCATCGCATTCGGTGGGCATTCCTACGGTGGCAGGCAAGGGTCGATGATCGCGGCCGAACAACCGGGCCTCGTCGACGGACTCGTCCTGACGTCCTATCCCCTGCACCCGCCGGGCAAGCCGGAGAAGGCTCGTACGCAGCACCTCCCCGAACTGCGAACACCGACGGTGGTGGTGCACGGCACGAAGGACCCGTTCGGCACCACTGCCGAACTGAGCGCTGCGCTCGCGCTCGTCCCGGCACCGACACTGCTCGTCGACCTCGAGGGTGCAGGCCACGACCTCACCCCGACCAAGTACGACGCAGCGGCGAAGACCCTTGCCGGTGCCGCCTCGTTGTTCGGTGCCCCGACGTCCGATTCGTCGGTTGTCGTCCCGCTCTTCGACCCGTCGCGCTGAAGTGGTCTACTAAGGCATGCCGACCTGGGGATGGTTCATCGTGGCGTTGGTCCTCGTCGACGCCGCGGTGCTCGCGGCGTGGCTGTTGGCCCGCAAGAAGCCCGGCTCGTCCCCGGAGACGTCGCGCAACATCAGGCTCGTCGGTCTCGACGAGAGCGCCCGCGCAGACATTCATCAACTGCTGGCTGCGAACAAGAAGGTCCAGGCCATCAAGGTCTTTCGTGAACGAACAGGTGCCGGGCTCCTCGACGCGAAGAACGCGATCGACAGCGTGCAGCGCGGCGAGCCGTTTCCGTCCTCGGCCACCATCACCGACGCCGCGCAATCCGGTCCGACACCCTGGGACGATCTGATCCCGCGCCTGCAGTCGCTGAAATCGGAGGGCAAGGCGATCTCGGCCATCAAACTGCTACGCGACCGAACCGGTCTGTCGTTGCGCGATGCCAAGAACGCGGTGGATCTGCTGTGACCGTGCGCGTGGCAGCACTCGCCGATGCACATCGCGTCGCCGAGGTGGCCGCGTCGACCTTTCCGCTCGCCTGCCCGCCGGGAACCCGGCCCGAGGACATCGAGCAGTTCATCTCGAATGTGCTGTCGGCCGAGCACTTCGAGAACTACATCGCCGACGCGACCAGAACGGTCCTCGTCGACGAGACAGCCGGCGCAGACGTGGTGGGCTACGCGATGCTCGTATCCGGGACGCCCACGGACCCGGACATTCGCGCGGCCCTCTCGCACCAGCCGGCCATGGAGATCAGCAAACTCTATGTGCAACCGACCCAGCACGGCAGCGGAGCCGCGGGCCGATTGATGTCGTCGTCGCTGTCTCACGCCCGCGACTCCGGTTGTGCCGCAGCATGGTTGGGTGTCAATCAGCAGAACGTGCGGGCGCAGAAGTTCTACGCCAAACACGGATTCGAGATCGTGGGCACCAAGACGTTCGTCGTCGGAGTCCAGACGCACGACGACTACGTCATGCAGGTGACGCTGTGACGACCGCTCAGCCGACTGCAGCGAAACGAGACAACGCGAGCAGACGCGAGGTGGCGCGCAGGTACTTCTTGCGGTAGCCGCCTGCCAACATCTCCTCGGTGAAGATCTCGTCGAGCTTGCCGCCCGAGGCCGTCACCGGAATGCCCGCGTCGTAGAGGCGATCGGCGAGGACGACCAGGCGCAGAGCGATGGCCTGATCCGATGCCGGGTGCACGTTCTTCAGGAACACCGCAGGAATGCCGTCGAGCAACTTGCCGTAGCGCGAGGGGTGCAGCGTGCTCAGATGCGCCAGCAGCTCGTCGAAGTCGTCCAACGTTGCGCCCTCGACGGTGTCGGCGCGGTCGATCAGCTCGGACTCGGACGTGGGCTCGGGAGCCGGGGGCAGATCGCGGTGGCGGTAGTCGGGTCCATCGACCCGGATCGACTCGAAGATCGAGCCGAGCTTCTTGATCTCTCGCATGAAGTCCTCGGCGGCGAAACGACCCTCACCGAGCTGCCCGGGCAGGGTGTTCGACGTCGCGACGATGGACACTCCGCGCTGCGAGAGCTCGGAGAGCAACCGAGAGACCAACATCGTGTCGCCGGGATCGTCGAGCTCGAACTCGTCGATGCACAGCACGCTGTGGTTCGAGAGCTCCTCGAGCGCCTTGTTGAAGCCGAGAGCACCGACCACGTGGGTGAGTTCGACGAACGTACCGAACGCCTTGGGCTCGGGAACGCTGTGGTAGATCGAGGCGAGCAAGTGAGTCTTGCCGACGCCGAAGCCGCCGTCGAGGTACAGGCCTGCACCGATGGCCGGGGTCTTCTTGCCGAAGAGACCGCGCTTGCCCTTGCCGCGGATCTTCTGCACCTTGTTCGCGAACTCCTCGGCCTTCGCGACCGCCGCAGCCTGCGTCGGCTCCTTGGGGTCGGGAATGTACGAAGAGAAACTGACGTCGTCGAACATCGCCGGCGGGACCATCTGCGCGATCAACTGATCGGAGGGGACCACGGGATTTCGGTCGACAAGGCGTGCGGGCATTTGTCGAGCGTAACGACGTGGTCTGATCTCTCTCATGCAGCTTCTCCATATTGGGACCTACTTCACATCGGGGCAGACAACCGAGTCCGCGCCCGCCGTCGGATCGACACTCGACGACGATGCAGTCCGCGTCCTGCACGCGTACCCGACCGACCTGGACCGACCGTGGATCCGCACGAACTTCGTCGCCAGCATCGACGGATCGGTCACCGCGAACGGTAAGTCGGCGGGCCTGGGAACCCCCGCAGACGCCCGATTGTTCGGCATTCTGCGAGAACTGTGCGACGCCGTGCTGGTCGGTGCCGGAACCGCCCGCGCCGAGAACTACGGCGGCGTCTCACTGTCCGCCGAAGCGAAGGCACGGCGGGTGGCCGGCGGACTCGCACCGGTTCCGACGATCGTGGTGGTCACCGCCTCCGGTTCGATCGAGGCAGATTCTCGATTGATCACCGAGACCGAAGTGCAGCCGGTGGTGCTGACCTCGGCGGCTGCGGACGGCTCGAAAGTGGCGGCGCTTCGTTCGGCGGGTGCGACCGTGATCGAGGTGTCCGGCGAATCGGTGTCGACCGTCGACATCGTTGCGACACTGACCGACCTCGGATTCCGCCGCATCCTGTGCGAGGGCGGACCAGGACTGTTCGGGCAGCTCGTCTCCGACGGGGCGGCGGACGATCTGTGCCTGACGATCTCGCCGATGCTCGTCGCCGGAGAAGCGGGCCGGATCGCCCACGCCGGCGGCGCGTCCGACACAGCGATGCACCGGGCACACGTTCTGGGCGATGTGGACGGAACGCTGCTCACGCGCTGGGTGCGTCAGGCATGAGCAGCGCGCCGTCCGGCACCGATCGAAAAGTCGATAGCCTCGCACGGTGACGCAGAAACGAACGATGCTCGCCGCGGTCCTCGTCCTCGCCACGATGTGCGCGGCCTGTGGTGCCGGCCCGTCGCTCCGACCCGACGTCGCGGTCGAACAGCGCTCCCCCGGTCAGCCGGGCGAGCCCTCGACGGACGCACCCCCGGAACCGGTCGCACTTGCCGTGCCGACCAACGATCTCGCCTGGGCCGACTGCACCGCAGCCACACTCGGCACGTTCGGGCTCACCTCAACCACTCCCGGCCTGACACTCGAATGCGCAGAGTACGAAGCAGACGTGGATGCGAGCGGGCAGATGTTCGGCACCTTCGCCGTCGGCGCGCTGCGAGCCCGACTCGACAGAACGCCCAGCGATGCGGGACCGCTGGTGTTCACGTCCGGTTCGGATCGGTCGTCGATCGGCACGTTGGCCACGATGGCCGCAGGCCCGCTCGCGACGCTGCTCGAGGCTCATCCCATTGTTGCGGTGGATCGACGCGGCATCGGCCGATCCACCGCCGTGGTCTGTATCGACGACATCCCCCAGTCTCCTACCAAGTCTGCTGTCGATGCGCTTGGGCAGTTCACCAGATCCGATGCCGACGCCGTCGACCGCGCTGTCGACGCAGGTCGTGACGCCACGATCGAGTGCACCGACACGTTGCAACCGCAGGAGCTCGCGTTCGGAACCACCTATGCCGCGGACGATCTGGACCGTCTGCGGCAACTCTGGGGTGTGGAACAGATCGGCCTGATCGGCTCGGGCAACGGCGCGCTCACCGCGTTGGCCTACGCAGCGAAGTTTCCGGCCAACATCTCGCGCCTGATCCTCGATTCACCGACCGGAGTGGGCGCCGATCAGATCACGTTGGCAGAGCAGCGGACACAGGGCAAGGAAGCAGCCTTCAGAGCGTTCACGCAGCGATGCGTCGCGCTGAACTGCTCGCTCGGCAGCGATCCGACGGCCGCCGTCGCCCAGCTGCTCCGACGCGCCGCCGGTGGCGAATTCTCACCGCTGTCCACCCACGAGATTCTCGACGGCATCACTTTCGCCCTCGCGTCGACAGCAGGCGACGCGTCGTCACGGGCCACCGGGCTGTCCACTGCACTGTCCTCGGCCGCCGGGTCCGACACCACTGCACTGTCGGCCCTCGCCGAGCGGGGTCGGAACGCCTACAGCACCGACGGGCAATTCGTGTCTCGCTGCACGGACGGGCAGCAGTGGCCGTCACCGCAGGGCGTTCGCGACCTGACGTCGCAGTGGACCGAGCGCTACCCGATCTACGGCACCGACGCCGCACTGACGGCTCTGCTGTGCTCGTCCTGGCCGACGGCTCCCTCCACTCCGCTGCCCACCTCTCTGGATGTCCCGGTGTTGGTCCTGTCCAATGCAGGCGACCCGATCGCCGGCAACGGCGGGCTGTCCTCGGTCACCGGGTTGGTCGGGGCTACCGGTGCAGGCGTCGCCTCGGCCGCGTGGCAGGGCAGCGGGCATCCGAGCCTGGGCGGATCGCAGTGTCTGCAGAGCGCTGCGGTGAACTACGCACGCGACACCGCGCTTCCGACCGACGGCACCGTCTGCCCCGCCTGAACCGGGTGCCCATCGCGGGGTGTCCTTCGCCGGTGCGGTCACCGCCTCGGGTACCGTTCCCGGGTGTCACTAAGCTTTCTGGAGCCGCGGTCAGGGCGGACGACCGCCGAGGTAATCAAGTACGCCCTGTGGCCGATCGCCATCATGACCGTCATCCAGCGCGTGGTGATCAAGGCGGTCAACGGAGACATCACCAACGATTTCAACCCGGTGTACAGCGCCGCCCTGGCATTCCTCAACCGCCAGCCGGTGTACACGGCGAACTTCGACTCGGTCGATCCGCACTATCTGTACCAACCGAGCGCAACGATGCTGCTCTCCCCCATTGCCTTCATCGACCCCGAGCGGTCCCGCTGGCTGTTCATCATCGCCAGCACCGTCGCGATTCTGCTGGCGCTGTACATCCTGTTGCGGATCTTCGGATTCCGGATCGATTCGGTAGCGGCCCCCGCTCTCCTGCTGGCCGCCTTCGTCAGCGAAACAGTTACCAACACCTTGGTGTTCACCAACTTCAACGGCTTCGTGCTTCTCGGTGAGGTGGCCTTCCTCGGGTTCCTCCTCCAGCGCAAGGACCTGTCGGCGGGCGTCGCCATGGGTCTGACTCTGGCGATCAAGCCGATGCTCGCGCCGCTGCTGCTGCTTCCGCTGATGACGCGTCAGTGGAAGGTCTTCATCACCTCGATCGCGATCCCCGTGGTGATGATGGCCATCGCCTGGCCGCTGTCGGTGGATCCGATGAACTTCATCGATCGGACGCTGCCGTACCTGCTGCAGACCCGCGACTACTTCAACAGCGCTGTCGTCGGTAACGGCCGCTACTACGGTGTTCCCGAACTCCTCACCCTCGGAATCCGAGCGGTACTGGGAATCATGGTTCTGATCTCGCTGTGGCTGCTCTACCGATACTGCCGCGAGGACCGACTCTTCTTCTTCGCGACCACCTCGGGCTTGATCCTCACCGCACACTGGCTGTTGGGCTCCCTCGGCCAGATGTACTACTCGATGATGCTGTTCCCGCTGCTGATGACCGTCGTGCTGAAGAACTCGCTGCTGCGCAACTGGCCGGCCTGGCTCGCAATCTACGGGTTCATGAACTACGACCGATGGCTCTCGGGCCGCTGGATCGAAACCGGCCGCGCCTTGGACTACCTCCGCACCACCTTCGGCTGGGCACTGCTGATCGTCGTCATCTTCGGCGTCCTCGTCGGACGCTATTTCGCCGCTCGAAGCGAGGGACGACTCGACGACGGAATCGAACCCAGCTACCTGTTGCCGAGCGCTCCACCAGCGAAAACGGCATAGCCCGACAAATCGTATTAGCGTGTGAGCATGAGTTCAGCTACCGACAACAATTCCGCCCCGGCCGTCCAGCTCACCGATGCACAGTGGCGCGAGAAGCTGACCCCCGAGGAGTACGCGGTGCTGCGGCAGGCAGGCACCGAACGCCCCGGCGTCGGCGAATACACCGACACCACCACCGAGGGCATCTACGAATGCCGCGCCTGCGGTGCCGAACTGTTCCGTAGTACCGAGAAGTTCGAATCGCATTGCGGCTGGCCGTCCTTCTTCGACCCGGCCGACAGCGACGCCGTCATCCTCAAAGAGGACACCACGCTCGGAATGCGCCGCGTCGAGGTCATCTGCCGCACCTGCCACAGCCACCTCGGCCACGTCTTCGAGGGCGAGGGCTACCCCACCCCGACCGATCAGCGGTACTGCATCAACTCGATTTCTTTGACGCTCAAGCCTGCATCCTGATCGGTCCGGAAAGTCCGGAGATCGCCGTGCTGAACAGCAAGTCATGAGCTGCGAATACGCCGAACCGCAGTCATATAATTCCTGAATTTACTTTTGATTTGCTCAATACATAGAGTAAATTTTACTGTCATGGCTACGTCGATCAAGACTTTCTGGTGGCGCCAGGTGAAGCTCACTGGCGTCAGACCCAATTTCGGCGATGAATTGACACCCGGACTGGTGCGATCACTCTTCGGGCAGAAATGTTCCTGGCGTCGTGCGAAGCGGAGCGACATGATCGGGGCAGGTTCCACTCTCGAAATGGTCCAGCTCATGCAGGCGCGGAAGGGTCTCAAGGTCTGGGGTTCGGGATTCATGCTCAGCGACACTGCCCACGAAAAAGACTTCAGCTACCCCGACTTCGACTTCTATGCGGTGCGCGGGCAGCTGTCATTGAGTCGCATCAAGGCCGAGCGCAAGGTCGCGGTCGGGGACCCCGGGCTCTTGGCGAACAGGGTTTACTCACGCTCGCCGCGGATACCTGGTCGAATCGGCCTTGTCTACCACTGGGTGCACAAGAAGGATCCCGTGGTGCTCGCGCTTGCGCGAGAAAAGAACGTCACGTTGATCGACCCGTCCCGCAAGCCGGCCAAGGTCATCGCCGACATCACCGCATGTGACTTCGTGATGTCGACGAGTCTGCACGGCTTGATCGTCGCTGACTCGTACGGCATCCCCAACGCGTGGATAAAGCTGCCACAGGACATAGGCGGCAACGGATACAAATTCGACGACTATTACTCCGCTTTCAACCGAGAAGCTGTCCAGCATTCGTCGGACCTTGCGCGTGATCACCAGAAAATCGCGCAGCTTCGGGAGGAATATCGACCGATCCCTAATCTGACGGAAATCCAAGACGATCTGATCGCCGCATTTCCGTTCGCTCCGCGCTACACGGCCTGAATTCAGCAGGCCGAGAACAGAGCCGAACATCGTTCGGCCCCAGTCGTTCGTCTGCTACGACGGTGCATACTGTGAGCATGCGCACTTTCACTTCAGCAGAGCAGATCAAAGCCGCCGTCGGCGAAGACCTGGGAACCAGCGATTGGCTGCAGATCACCCAGGAGCGGGTGAACACCTTCGCCGACGCCACCGGCGATCACCAGTGGATCCACGTCGACGTCGAGCGGGCGAAGAAGGAAAGCCCGTTCGGCGCACCGATCGCCCACGGATTTCTGAGCCTGTCCCTGGTGTCGATGCTCAACTGGCAGATCTACACCATCGAGAACACCAAACTCGGAATCAACTACGGCTCCAACAAGGTCCGCTTCATCAACCCGGTGAAGGTCGGATCCCACGTACGCCTGCAGACCACCCTCGTCTCCGTCGAGGAAGTATCCGGCGGAGCACTGCAGATAGTGACCGCGGGAACGTTGCAGATCGAGGGCGAGGACAAGCCGGCGCTCGTCGCCGAGATCATCTCTCGGGTCGTGTTCTGACCCCGGACCGAACAGGTGGATCGAACGCGGTGATCGGCGGCAACGGCTCGTCGTAGCGTTCGATCTCCACCAACACGTGCTGGCCGGTGCACCCGCGAGACAACGCGGACGATCCCTCGTCTGCGGTCAGCACGTTGACGCTGCCGTGCTTGCACATCGACCCGGGATCGGCCGGATCCTCAGGGTCGTACCAAGCCCCGGTGGACAACTGCACGACCGACTCCAGCATCGCGTCGTCGACCACCACACCGGCCAGGCACGAACCGCGATCGTTGAAAACCCGCACGACGTCCCCGTCCGAGACTCCCCTGGCTGCGACCGCCGACGAGTGCATCCGAATCGGCTCCCTACCCTGAATCTTCGAGTTACGGCTCACCGCACCGTGATCGAGCTGACTGTGCAACCTGGTGCGCGGCTGGTTGGCGATCAGGTGCAACGGAAACTGCTCGGCCCTCGGCCCGCCGAGCCATTCCTGCGGCTCGAACCACATCGGATGCCCACGGCAGTCCTCGTAGTCGAAGCCCGCCACTGTCGCCGAGAAGATTTCGATCTTCCCGCTCGGGGTGCGCAACGCGTTGCCCACCGGGTCGCGTCGGAAATCCTCGAAGAACGTCAGATCGTCCTCGGTCTTCATCCGAAACGACCCCTCGCGCCGGAAATTTTCGTATTCCGGAGTATCGACGCCCCCGGCACGTAGATACCCGCGCCACTGCTCGTACAGATGCTCGAGCCACTGCTGCGAGCTACGCCCCTCGGTGAACTGCTCGCCCACACCGAGTTTCGTCGCCAGCTCGGCGAACGCGTCGTAATCGTCGCGGGAGTCGGCGAAGCGCTCGGCGGCGGGCGACATGGCGACGAGCAAGGGATCGTTGCGCGTGCAGCTCAGATCCGATCGCTCCAACGACGTGGTCGACGGGACGACGATGTCGGCGTGCTTGGCCATCGGTGTCCAGTACGGGTCGTTCACCACGACTGTGTCGGTTCTGCCGAGAGCGCGGCGCAGCCGCCCCAGATCCTGGTGGTGGTGGAACGGATTTCCGCCGGCCCAGTAGACGATCTTGATGTCCGGGTAGGTCAATCGCTTACCGTCGTAGTCGAATTCACCACCGGGATTCAGCAGCATGTCCGAGACCGCGGCGACCGGAATCAGGTCGGGTACGGGATTGATACCTTGCGGCAGGGTCGGCAACGGATACGGCACCGGGGCCAGACCGGGCTCGTTCATCGACCCGTACCCGTGCCCGAATCCTCCACCCGGAACACCGATTCCACCGAGCATCGACGCCAAGGTGACGCCCATCCACGGTGCCTGCTCCCCGTGCCTCGTCCGCTGCAGCGACCAGGTGACCGTCACCATCGTGCGTTTCGACGCCATCTCCCGAGCGAGATCCGCGATCACCGCGGCCTCGATGCCGCAGATCGCAGACGCCCACTGCGGGGTCTTGGGGGTTCCGTCAGTGATACCGAGGAGGTATCGCTCGAATTCGGGGTATCCCTCGCAGTACTTCTCCAGAAACGCTGTGTCGTGCAGCTTCTCGTCGGCGAGTACGTAGGCCAGAGCCAGCATCATCGCCACGTCGGTACCGGGCCGCGGAGTGATCCATCGCGCGTCGCCGCTGAGGTCGCTGCGGAGCGGACTCACGGTGACGATCTGCCCACCGCGGGCGCGCATCGCGTCGAGCGAATCAACGGTCGGGTGGTCCGATGTACCGCCGTGATTGATGCCGGTGTTCTTCACCGGAACTCCGCCGAATGCCACCAACAATTCGGTATGTGCGGCAATCACGTTCCAGGATGTGGAGCGCGAGAACATCTTCCAATGCGCACCGAGAACGTGCGGCATGATGACGCCGGTCGCACCGAGGGAGTAGCTGTGCACCGATCGCGTGTAACCGCCGATGCAGTTGAGGAAGCGATGCACCTGACTCTGCGCGTGGTGGAAGCGTCCGGCACTCGCCCAACCGTACGACCCGCCGTAGATCGCGTTGTTGCCGAATGTGTCGACGACTCTGCGTAATTCGGCCGCCAGCAGATCGGTGAGCTCGTCCCAGGACACCTCGACGAACTCGTCGCTGCCACGCTTGTCGGTCGGCCCCGGCCCGTCCTCGAGCCAGCCCCTACGCACCGCCGGGGAGGTGACGCGCGATCGATGAGTCACCGACCCGACGAGGTTCCCCAGTACCGGGGAGGGATTTCTGTCGGTCGGCTGGGGATGGACCGCAGTGACGTCGCGTCCGTCCGACTCGGCCCTGAACATGCCCCAGTGGCCCATGTGCTGGACGCCGGCCACTCCAGTCATCGAACCACCCCGGTCATCGAACCACCGCGGTCATCGAATCCCGAACGCGCTCAACGCTGCCAGCAGTGCATCGGGCCGCTGGGCCGTCGGCACCGGCTCCACGAGAGCGAAGCTGCATCCGATCTCCTGCGCGGCACCGTCGGCCTCGGCACTGTCGCCCACCATCAACGTCCGGGAGGGATCGACGCCCAGGGCCGCGACCGCGTGCCGGAAGATCTCCGGTTGCGGTTTGACGTGACCGACCTCGAACGAGAGCACGAAGTGATCGACGTACCGATCGAGATCGCGATCGACGAAGGCAGGCCGGATGTCGAACGCGATGTTGCTGAGCACACCGACCCGAACCGACTCGCGCGCAAGTCTTTTCAGCACCGCCTCGGTGTCCGGATACGGTGTCCACGAGTCTGCGTCGATCACGCGGCCGTACACCGACTCGGCCTGCTGTGGGTCGGTGACACCGGACTGAGCCAGCACGTGCAGATACGCCTGTCGGTGCAGCGCTGGGTCGAGGTCTCGGTTTCGCCAGGCATGACGCGTCGCGTCGTCGAACTCGACCGTCTCCCCCACCGGCGCGGTCATCCGACGCATCAGTTCCGCGGCTCCCGCACCGTCGACGGGGGTGCCGTCGGCATCGCGGACGCCGTCGAACCAGGAGGGGTGTTCCTCGAGCCTGAACAACGTGCCCGAGAAGTCGAACAGGACGGCCTCGATCGTGGGTGTGCCCGTCGTCGTCACGGCAGGGATTCGACGAGCGCGTCCACCTCGACCCGAGGGCCGGTGAAGAACGGGGTCTCCTCGCGAACGTGTCGCCTCGCCTCGGTGGCCCGCAGGTCACGCATCAGGTCCACGATGCGATCGAGTTCGGGGGCCTCGAAGGCCAGGATCCACTCGTAGTCGCCGAGTGCGAACGACGGCACGGTGTTCGCCCGCACATCCTTGTAGCCACGTGCAGCCATACCGTGATCGGCGAGCATCGTGCGGCGCTCGTCGTCGGGCAGCAGGTACCAATCGATCGAGCGGACGAACGGGTAGACGCAGATGTACGCGCCCGGATCCTCACCGGCGATGAACGCCGGGACGTGGCTCTTGTTGAACTCGGCCGGACGGTGCAGCGCGGTGTTGCTCCACACCGGAGTGCTCGCCTTGCCCAGCGCGGTGGTGCGACGGAAATCGGAATACGTCGCCTGCAGGTCCTCGATGCGCTCGGCATGCGTCCACACCATGAAGTCGGCGTCGGCGCGCATACCGGCGATGTCGTACACCCCGCGCACTGCGACACCCTTGTCTTCACGACCTTCGAAGAACACCTTCGCTTCCTTGGCGGCCGCGGCCCGATCCTCGCCCAGAACGCCGGGCGTGACCTTGTAGACCGAGAACATCAAGTAACGAAGAGTCGAATTGAGCGCTGAGTAATCGAGGCGTGCCATGGCCCTATCGTGCCACTTCGATCAGACGGGCGGCAGCGGTGGTGGCGGACGCAATACACGCGGGCACCCCGACACCGCGCTGCCAGGCCCCGGTGACCTCGAGGCCGGGTAGGTCTGCGACTCCGGCCTCGATGGCGGCCACGCGATCGAGGTGCCCCGGCGCGTACTGCGGCAGGCCTCCCGGCCAGCGCTGCACGGTCGCGGCGAGCGGCTGCACATCGATTCCGGCTACCGTGCGCAGATCGTTCAAGGCCGTCTCGATCGACTCGGCGTCGGATCGGTCCGCCGCCGTGGTGTCACCGAAACGGCCGAGCGAGGCCCGCAGGAGCACCGCGTCACGCTCCCCCAGGTGCGGCCACTTGCGGCTCGACAGGGTGAATGCCTTCACGTCCAAGCCCGCGTCCGTGGCCACCAGGATTCCCGAATTCTGCGGCAGCTCCGTCGTCTTGGGGAAAGCGAGCGCGACGACGACCGAGGACGCCAGTTCTATGTCGCCTGCGGCCTGCGACGCCGCGGGCGCCACCTCGCCGATGAGCCGACCCAGAATCGGGGCAGGGACCGCCAGCACCACTCCGTCGACGAGTCCGAGTCCATCGACGAACCAGCCGCCGGCCTCGCGGCGGATCTTCTCGACGCCTGCTCCCACGACCGTCCTGGCATCGGTTGCAGCGACGAGTGCATCGAGCAACACCGCATAACCGTCGCGTAGCCCGCCGAACACCGGTCCCGGCGACGGCGTGGGCAGCGCTGCCAGCACGGCCTCGGTCAAGTTCCCCGCTCCGTCGTCCAACGCGGCAGCCAACGTGGGCAGTGCCGCGCGGACGCCGATGGAACTCGACGAACCGGAGTACACGCCGCCGAGCAACGGATCGACCGAACGGCTGACCACCTGGGGGCCGAACCTGGAGCCCACGAGATCGGCCACACTCACGTCCGAACCCGCCGTCCATGCGAAGGGCCGCGCGGTCTCGGTCTCGATGAGGTGCAGGTCTTCGGGGTCCACCAGACCCCGGACCGAATCGGCGGACGACGGGATGCCCATCAGAGTGCCGAGCGGGAGCGCGTGCGTTCGACCGCCGGAGAAGACGAGCGGACGCACCGGTGCCGGATACACCAGCTGATCCGACAGACCGAGCTCGGCGAGCAGTGCCGGCACCTCCGGACGTCGACCGATGAAGGCCTCCGCACCGACGTCGAGCGAGTCCGTGCCGACCGCGGTGGTGCGCAGCGTGCCGCCGATGCGAGACGAGGCCTCGAGCAGAGTGATCTCGGCATCCGGCCCGCAGGACTGCCGAAGGCGATACGCCGCGACGAGGCCGGAGATTCCGCCGCCGACCACGGCATATCGCCGCACTGTCACAACGAATGCACCAGCGACACCACTCGCGTCAGAATCTCGGGATCGGTGTCGGGAAGCACTCCGTGTCCGAGGTTGAACACATGTCCGCGCGCACCGGCCGCCACCGCGCGGTCTGCATCGGCGGCAATGCGTCGAACTTCCGTCTCCACGGCATCCCAGCCCGCGAACAGCACCGCTGGATCGAGATTGCCCTGCAGAGCCTTGCCGTTGCCGACACGATGCACGGCGTCGTCGAGTGGGATCCGCCAGTCGACGCCGACCACATCGGCACCGGCCTCACCCATCGCCCCGAGCAACTCTCCGGTTCCGACGCCGAAGTGGATCTTCGGCACTCCGGCCGAGGACACTGCCTCGAACACTCTCTGCGAGTGCGGTAAGACGTATTCGCGGTAGTCGGCGAGGGACAACGCACCCGCCCAGGAGTCGAACACCTGCACTGCGTCGACGCCTGCGGCCAGCTGAGCCTGCAGGAAGGTGATGGTCGTGGTGGCCAGTGCGTCGAGCAGGGCGTGCCAGGTGGCCGGATCGGACCGCATGAGTGCCTTGGTCTTCTCGTGATTGCGACTCGGGCCGCCCTCGACCAGATACGACGCGAGGGTGAACGGAGCGCCTGCGAAACCGATGAGCGGTGTACCGGAGAGTTCGCGGGTGAGGATCCGTACTGCATCGGCCACCGGCTCCACCTGATCGGAAGTCAGGACGGGAAGTGCGGCTACGTCGGCAGCCGACCGCACCGGCTGCGCGACGACCGGCCCGGTGCCTGCGACGATGTCGAGATCGATACCGGCGGCCTTGAGCGGAACAACGATGTCCGAGAACAGGATTGCCGCGTCCACGTCGTGCCGACGAACAGGCTGCAGGGTGATCTCGGCCACGAGGTCGGGTCGGAAGCACGAATCCAACATGCCGATGCCGGCGCGAATCTTGCGGTACTCGGGCAGCGACCTACCTGCCTGGCGCATGAACCACACCGGCCGACGCGAGGGAGCTCGACCGGCGATCGCGGCCAGGAACGGCGCGTCCGGGAGTTCTCGACGGGCGGGGGCTGTGGCGTGCAGTTCGGCGTTCATCGGGTTCCATGCTGCCACGCGTCGGTAAAGCTCCTGCCACCAAGGGCGACACACCCACTTCGGTTGCATCACGGCTCGGCGCGCCTCCGCCTGACCGCAACGTGACGCGTCTAACGTCCGGTGACGTGACCGAATCCCAATCCACCGCCGAACCTGCGCCGTTCCGCGCCGCCATCGACGCGATGCATCGGGCTCAGGTACACCCGGCGATCGAAATCGGTCCGATCCGGCCGCCGCAGCGTCTCGCCCCCTACAGCTACGCGATCGGTGCCGAGGTAAAGCACCCCGATTCCGACCAGGTCGACGAGCAGAGTGACGGCGACGCCTTCGGCCGCCTGATTCTGCTGTACGACCCCGACGGCGCGGAGGCCTGGAACGGCACGCTTCGACTGGTCGCGTACATCCAGGCGGACGTCGACGAATCCCTCGCCGACGATCCCCTGCTCCCCGAGGTCGGGTGGAGTTGGCTGGTCGACGCGCTGGAGTCACGGTCGGAGCCGCTGAACGCACTCGGTGGCACGGTCACCTCGACCAGCTCGGTGCGCTACGGCGACATCGCCGGGCCACCCAAGGCCCACCAGCTCGAACTGCGCGCCTCGTGGACGGCCACGTCCGAGGACCTCTCGACGCACGTCGAGGCGTTCTGCGAGGTGCTCGCCTACGCGGCCGGTCTACCGCCGGCGGGCATCACCACCCTCGGTCAGCGCAGTTCCAGCCGGACATAGTGGACGGTCCCTCGACCCGCAGGGCTTAGAGTCACATCTCATGTCAGCCGAGAGTTCTCCCGAGACCACGCCGGACGACGAGGCGAACGAGCCTGTCGCCGTCCCGCTACTGGCCCCGGCTGACGGCGTACCCGACGTGGTCGACACACCGGACGCAGTGCGCTCGGCTGCCGCTCTGCTCGCCGCAGGTCACGGCCCCCTCGCCGTCGACGCCGAACGCGCCTCCGGCTTCCGCTACTCCCAGCGCGCCTACCTACTGCAGTTCCGTCGCCGCGGCGCAGGCACGGTTCTGCTCGATCCGATTCCGGTCACCGGCGACCTAGCTCCGCTCGCCGAGGTGATCAACCCGCTCGAATGGGTACTGCACTCCGCCGATCAGGACCTACCGGGACTCGCCGAACTCGGCCTGATACCCGACACGCTCTACGACACCGAACTGGCAGGACGCCTCGCCGGATTCGATCGAGTCGGACTCGGTGCCATCGTCGAACGCACTCTCGGACTGGCCCTGCAGAAAGGCCACGGGGCCGCCGACTGGTCCACCCGCCCCCTGCCCGACACCTGGCTCAACTACGCCGCGCTCGACGTCGAGGTTCTTCTCGAACTGCGCGACGCGATGGCCGAGGAGCTCGAACAACAAGGCAAGACGGAATGGGCAGCACAGGAATTCGCCCACATCCTCACCCTCGGGCCGCCCAAACCCAAGACCGACAGATGGCGTCGGACATCGGGGATCCATGCGATCAAATCTCCCCGCACCCTCGCTGCCGTTCGCGAACTGTGGACCACGCGAGACGAACTGGCGGCCAAGCGTGATGTGGCACCGAGCCGGGTGCTGCCCGACTCGGCGATCGTGGCGGCGGCAACAGCGGACCCGAAATCCTCGCGGGAGCTCGAGCAACTGCCGGTCTTCGGCGGTCCCCGTCAGCGCAGATCGTCCCGATTGTGGGCCTCGGCCCTGACCCGCGCCCGGGCACTTCCGACCTCCGAATTACCTTCGATGGCAGCCTCTTTCGACGGTCCACCGCCGGTCAATCGGTGGGCTCGCCGCGATCCCGATGCAGCAGCGCGACTCGCCGACGTTCGAGCCGCGATGACCGCGCTCAGCGAATCGGTTGCGGTGCCGGTCGAGAATCTGTTGATGCCGGATCTGTTGCGCCGCCTGGTGTGGGATTGGCAGAGTCCGACCGATCCCGACGTCGACCCTGCCGAGCTGATCGACGCCCGACTGGCCGAGGGCGCGGCCCGACCCTGGCAGCGGACGCTGGTGGTGCCGGTACTGGCGAAGGCACTACACCCTTCCCAAGTTACCGACGGGTAATACCGGCTACAGTAGGACACGCGTCCGGGCACCCGGGCGAGTCGTCCGCATCTGTCGGGAGGATCCAAAAGCGTGTCTGTACCCGCGTCCACCAGCTCACAGAGGAATGTTGTCTTCGTCGACGGCATCCGTACCCCGTTCGGCAAAGCAGGCCCCAAGGGCATGTACGCCGACACTCGCGCAGACGACCTCGTCGTCAAGACAATCCGCGAACTTCTTCGCAAGAACCCCAACCTCCCTCCCGAGCGCATCGACGAGGTCGCGATCGCCGCGACCACGCAGACCGGTGACCAGGGCCTGACCATCGGCCGTACGTCCGCACTGCTCGCCGGACTCCCCCGCAGCGTCCCCGGCTTCGCCATCGACCGCATGTGCGCGGGCGCGATGACCTCGGTGACCACCACCGGATCGGGCATCGGCTTCGGCCAGTACGACGTCGTCATCGCCGGTGGCGTCGAGCACATGGGCCGCCACCCGATGGGTGAAGGCGTCGACCCCAACCCGCGCTTCCTCGCCGACAAGCTCGTCGATCCCAGCGCGCTGGTCATGGGCAACACCGCCGAGAACCTGCACGACCGGTTCCCGAGCATCACCAAGGACCGCACCGACGCATACGCCGTCGCCAGCCAGAACAAGTACGACGCCGCCAAGAAGGCCGGCTTCATCGCCGACACTCTCGTGCCCGTCGCCACCAAGTCCGCCGCAGGCTGGGGCCTGGCCACCGAGGACGAGCCGCCTCGCCCCGGCACCACCGTCGACGATCTGGCGAAGCTCAAGACGCCGTTCCGGCCCGCAGGTCGCGTCACCGCAGGCAACGCCGCCGGACTCAACGACGGTGCCACCGCCGCGATTCTCGCCGGTGAAGACACCGCGCACGAGCTCGGACTGAACATCGGCATGCGAATGGTCGGCTTCAGCTTCGCAGGCGTCGACCCGGCCGTCATGGGCATCGGACCGGTCCCCGCGACCGAGAAGCTGCTCGGCCGAACGGGATTGAGCATCGAAGACATCGGCCTGTTCGAGATCAACGAGGCCTTCGCCATCCAGGTTCTCGCCTTCCTCGAGCACTACGGCATCGCCGACGACGACCCCCGCGTCAACCAGTGGGGCGGGGCCATCGCGTGCGGCCACCCCCTCGCATCCTCGGGCGTCCGCCTGATGACCCAGCTGAGCCGCCAGTTCGCTCAGCAGCCCGACGTGCGCTACGGCCTGACGACCATGTGCATCGGTCTCGGCATGGGCGGCACCGTCATCTGGGAGAACCCCAACCACGCTGACTACTCAGGAGCGAAGGCATGAGCGACATCACCACAGCGTTCACCGACGAGGTAGTCACGAACGCGTTCACCAAGATCGTCTCCGTACCGGGGCTCGACGGCTCCATCGCCCTCGTGACGCTCGACAACGGCTTCGATCACACCAAGCCGTCGACCTTCGGTCCCGGCGGACTGGCCAAGTTCGACGCCGCACTCGACGAAGCATTCGCAGCGAACCCGGTGGCCATCGCCGTCACCGGCAAGCCGTTCATCTTCGCCGTCGGTGCCGACCTCAACGGTGTGCCGAACATCAAGACCAAGGACGAGGCGCTGCAGATCGGGCAGCTCGGCCACAAGGTGTTCCGTCGCCTGCGCGAGTCGACGATTCCGACGTTCGCCTTCATCAACGGTGCTGCACTCGGCGGCGGCCTCGAAGTGGGACTGCACTCGCACTACCGCACCGTCGCCGAGAACGCTGCCGCGCTCGGTCTGCCCGAGGCCTTCCTCGGCCTGGTACCGGGATGGGGCGGAACCCAGTTGCTGCCCAACATCATCGGAGCCTCGAACGCCGTCACCGTCGTCATCGAGAACGCGCTGAACCAGAACCGCGTCCTCAAGCCGCAGCAGGCACTCGACCTCGGCATCGCCGACGCCCTCTTCGGCGGAGCCGACTTCCTCGAGCAGTCCCTCGCGTGGGCTGCTCAGGTCATCAAGGGCGAGATCGTTCCCAACCGTCCCGAGATCGACCGCGGTCAGGCCTGGGACGACGCCATCGCCCGCGCCAAGGGGATCGTCGCCGGCAAGACCAACAACTTCGCCCCCGGACCCGTCGCTGCGGTGGAACTGCTCGAGCTCGCCAAGGGCACCGACATCACCGACTCGGCCTCGCTCGACAAGGCCTTCGCGGCCGAGGACGAGGCGCTGTCCACGTTGCTGGTCAAGGACGAGCTCCGCGCCGGGCTGTACGCCTTCGATCTGGTGCAGAAGCGCGCGAAGCGTCCCGCCGGTGCACCCGACAAGTCGTTGGCGCGCAAAATCTCCGGTGTCGGCATCGTCGGTGCCGGCTTGATGGCCAGCCAGCTTGCTCTGCTGTTCGTGCGGCAGCTGAAGGTGCCGGTGATCCTCACCGACATCGATCAGGAGCGCATCGACAAGGGCGTCGGCTACGTCCACGGGGAGATCGACAAGCTGCTCGGCAAGAAGCGCCTGTCCCCCGATGCCGCAAATCGGTTGAAGGCGTTGGTGTCCGGCTCGATCGACAAGTCCGCATTCGCCAAGACCGACTTCGTCATCGAGGCCGTGTTCGAGAACCTCGACGTCAAGAAGAAGGTGTTCGCCGAGGTCGAGGAATTCGTCTCTGCCGAAACGATTCTTGCGACCAACACGTCCTCGCTGTCGATCACCAAGATGGCTGCAGACCTGAAGCACCCCGAGCGCGTCGTGGGCTTCCACTTCTTCAACCCCGTCGCGGTCCTGCCACTGCTCGAGGTCGTCAAGGGTGAGAAGACCGACGATGCCACCCTCGCAACGGCATTCGCGACGGCCAAGACCCTCAAGAAGTCGGCCGTGTTGTCGGCGGATCTCCCCGGATTCGTCTTCAACCGTCTCGTCACGCGCGCGTCGAACGAGATCATCAGCGCCATCGACGAGGGCACCCCGTTCGATGTCGCCGACGGCGCAGTGGGCGAACTCGGCATGCCGATGAGCCCGTTGACCCTGCTGGCACTCGTCGGACCGGCCGTCGCGCTGCACACGGCCGAAACACTTGCCGAGGCCTACCCCGAGCGGTTCAAGGACTCCCCCGGATTCCGTGCGCTCGTCGAGGCGAAGAAGCCGGGTGTGTGGACCTACGGACCCGAGGGCCAGGTGGTCGATCCCGAGGTGGCCGCACTGTGGCCGCAGGGTGATTCGCCGTCGACCGCCGAGCAGGTGCTGATGCGTACCCGCAACGCAATCGCCGACGAGATCAAGATCATGCTCGACGAGGGCGTCGTGGCAGCAGCCGAGGACATCGACCTCTGCCTGCTCCTCGGCGGCGGATTCGGCTTCTGGAACGGCGGCATCACGCCGTACCTGGACCGCAGCGGAGCCTCCGAGGCCGCAACCGGTCAGCGCTTCCTCGCCCCTGGTGTAGCCAGCGTCTAGCGTTGCCCGCCGAGTTCGAGGTTGTGGACGGATTTCTCCGGTTTTTCGTCCATGACCTCGAACTCGGCATTTTCATGTCGGGATATGGTCTGACGCCATGAACAACGAACGCGGTCGGCTGATCGGTATCGCCTACCGCATGCTCGGTTCCTACTGCGACGCCGAAGACGCCGCATCCGAGGCTCTCGTTCGCTGGTACCGACTCACCGACGCCCAACGCGACGCCATCGACGTCCCTGCTGCGTGGCTCACCCGAGTGGTCGGCCGCATCTGCCTCGACATGCTCGGATCGGCCCGCGTTCGCCGCGAGAACTACGTCGGGCAGTGGCTGCCGGAACCCGTCCGCGGACTCGACCCCAAGAGTTCGGCCGCCGCCGACCCCGCCGACCGAGTTGCGCAGCAGGAATCGGTGACGTTGGCACTGCTCGTCGTACTCGAATCACTCGGGCCGGCGCAGCGAGTCGCATTCGTACTGCACGACGCGTTCGCCGTGCCGTTCGACGAGATCGCGACCGTTCTCGATCGATCCCCGGCTGCGTGCCGCCAACTCGCCTCTGCCGCACGAACTCACGTGCATTCCCGTCACCGCTCCATCGCCGACCCCCGCGAGCACGACCGCGTCGTGCGGGCGTTCGCCTCGGCCTCCGCAGGCGGGGACATCGCATCCCTCGTCTCGGTGCTCGCGCCCGACGTCACACTGGTCAGCGACGGCGGCGGCCACGTATCCGCGGCCCGCAATGCCGTCCTCGGATCCGATCGAGTCGCTCGCTTCGTCCGCGGCATCACTGCCAAGTCCACCGACCTCGAGTGGTCGATCGAACCCGTCAACGGCCTGTCTGGCATCGTGATCCGGCGCGACGGCGCAGTGTTCGGCGTCATCGCGTTCGACGTAGTCGGGTTCGACACCATCGACGGCGCGGTCTCCAGCATCTGGATCGTGCTGAATCCGGACAAACTCCGGCACTGGGTCTGACACCAGCCATACATTCGGCACGGCTGCGTCGTCAGAGAGTGGAGGGCCGCGCAGTGCGGTCCGCATCGTCTCTCGAGAATCAGGTGGATACGCGATGAAGCTAGCCGTAGCAGGCGGGACCGGAACCGTGGGAGTGCACGTCGTCGAGGTTGCGCGAGAACGCGGACACGAGGTGGTCGTACTGTCGCGATCTGCCGGTGTGGATCTCGTCACCGGGTCAGGACTGTCCGACGCCCTGTCCGGCGTCGACGCGGTGGTCGACGTCGCGTCGACGCAGACGATCTCAGCGAAAGAATCGACGGCGTTCTTCGCTGCCGTCACCCGCAATCTGCTGACGGCGGAGAGCGCAGCCGGAGTCGGTCATCATCTCGCGTTGTCGATCGTGGGGGTAGACGCGGCACCGCACGGCTACTACGCCGGAAAGGTGAAGCAGGAGAGCCTCGTTCGGGCTGGAGCAGTACCCTGGACGATTCTTCGAGCAACCCAGTTCCACGAGTTCGCCGCGCAGATCCGCTCGCAGACCTCGTTCGGTCCACTGACAATCATCCCCAGGATGGTGTCGCAACCGATCGCCGCCCGCGAGGTCGCCGAGCGACTGGTCGACCTGGCGGAGGGTCCACCGGCAGGGCGAGTCGCCGATCTCGGTGGACCACGTGAAGAGCGCATGGCCGAGATGGTGCGTGGTTATGCACGAGCAATCGGTGCTCGCGGTCTGGTACTCGAGGTCCCGATTCCCGGCGCATACGGTCGCGCGATGCGAGACGGAACTCTGGTCACCACGAACGATTCGGATCACGGTTCACAGACCTTCGATCAGTGGTCGGACGCCCAGGCACGCTGACTCGCATCTCGCCGAACTCGAAGTTACGGACGACATTCGAGAGATTTCCGTCCACAACTTCGAGTTCGACAGCGGAATATCGGACAATTCACCTTTTTCGGTGAGCCGATTTCCGCACGCCGCGAATATCGAGACGATTTCACTCCCATTCCGTCGGTGCGAGGACGATGATGGCGATCGACCACCAAGGATGCTGGTTCACCTCGAAAGCTGGGTCACGTGATGACGCAATCCACCGATCGGCACACCGCCAAAGTCATCGGAGTCACGATTGCCGCCGCTGTCGGCGGCTTCCTGTTCGGGTTCGATTCGTCCGTGGTCAACGGCGCGGTGGACTCCATCCAAGAGAACTTCGCGCTGTCGTCCTTCGTCACCGGCTTCGCGGTGGCCATCGCACTTCTCGGGTGTGCCGTCGGAGCTTGGTTCGCCGGCCGTCTCGCCGACAGCTGGGGCCGAAAGAAGGTGATGCTGCTCGGTTCCGCACTGTTCACCATTTCGTCGGTGGGATCCGGGTTCGCGTTCAGCGTTCCGGATCTCATGCTCTGGCGTGTACTCGGCGGCCTGGGCATCGGCATCGCATCGGTGATCGCGCCCGCGTACATCTCGGAGATTGCCCCGGCCCGCTACCGAGGTGGATTGGCCTCGCTGCAACAGCTGGCCATCACCGTCGGAATCTTCGCCGCTCTACTGTCGGACGCGGTGCTGCAGAACGCCGCAGGCGGACCGTCGAACGACCTGTGGTTCGGACTCGAAGCCTGGCGGTGGATGTTCCTGGTCGGCGTCGCACCGGCCCTCGTCTACGGCTTTCTCGCCACTCTGATTCCCGAGTCACCCAGATACCTCGTCGGAAAACACCTCGACGAAGAAGCGGCGCGCATTCTGGGAGACATCACCGGAGAAGTGAACCCGAACGAGAGGGTCAAGGAAATTCGGTTGACCCTGCGCCGGGAATCCAAGTCGTCGTTCGCCAATATTCGCGGACCCAAATTCGGCCTGCAACCGATCGTCTGGGTCGGCATCACGATGGCGATTCTGCAGCAGTTCGTCGGAATCAACGCGATCTTCTACTACTCGACGACTCTGTGGAAGTCCGTCGGATTCAGCGAGAACCAGTCTTTCGTCACCTCGGTGATCACCTCTGTCATCAATGTCTCGATGACGTTCGTCGCCATCCTGTTCGTCGACCGATTCGGCCGACGAAATCTGCTCATGATCGGCTCGATAGGAATGTTCGTCGGCCTCGTTCTCGCGGCCATCTCGTTCACTCAGGCAGTGGGCAGCGGGGACCAACTCGAGTTGCCGTCGCCGTGGGGCCCGGTCGCTCTCGTCGGCGCGAACCTCTTCGTGGTCTTCTTCGCCGCAACCTGGGGACCGATCATGTGGGTGATGCTCGGAGAGATGTTCCCCAACCGAATGCGTGCCGTCGCCCTCGGTATCAGTACTGCGGCCAATTGGATTGCCAACTTCGCGATCACCCTGGCCTTTCCGCCGTTGTCCGACACCGTCGGACTCGGATTCATCTATTCGTTCTTTGCGTTCTTCGCGATCCTGTCTTTCTTCTTCGTCAAGTACAAGGTCAAGGAGACCAAGGGAATGGAGCTCGAGGACATGGAGATCTGACATGCCGATATTCGTGGTCGAATACACCTACACCCCCGAAACATCCTCGGGCCGTGACGATCACCGAACCGATCACCGCGCGTGGCTGCGTGAACTCGAGCGTCGCAAGATTCTCCGATCGTCGAGCCCACTCGCCGATCACAGTGGTGCCACGATGATCGTCGAAGGCACCGACAAGGCAAGTGTGGAGCGGATGTTCGCACACGACCCGTTCGCCCTGGCCCATCTGATAGATCGCGTTCGGATCGAAGAGCGGGTGACAGGGACGTAGCGGATGGTCGAGGTCCGACAACGCCACGCGTCGGAGAACACGACCACCAACCCGATCACCACCGTGACCGGACCGGTGACGGCCGCAGTCCGTGCGGGGACTATCCGATAAACGGTTGATCCGGTCTCGGTTCGGTGCGGCATTCGTGAATCCGTGGCGGGAGTCGAGGGAATTCCCGCTTGACCTGTGGTGCATTGTGAGGGAAGGAAACTATCCGTCGTTCCGATGCCGAAAGCAGGCCATGAATTCCCGAACCGTGTTCGCTGTGGTCACCGTCGTGTTGTTCGGTCTCGGTCTGCGACTGTTGTTCGGCAGTACCTCTGCCCTCACCTCGGATATTGCAGCGTTCTACTCTGCCGACTCCATCTCGATGGCGCTGCTGACCACGGGGCCGGTGATCGTCCTCGGCGTGTGCGCGGCTGCTGCAGGCGTTTTGCTGAGTCGCGCGCGGGTGACCCACGTGCTCGTCGGATGCTTGATTCTCATCGCTGTGGGCACCGCGGTGCGCGCAGTGCCGTCCTGGCCGGTGCTGGTGGCGGGAACCCTCGTGGCGGCTGCGGGTATTGCGGTGGCGAATGTGTTGGGTCCGGTTCTGGTACGTGTGATTGTGCAGGAGTGGAGCCAGCAGGGACGATCGGAGAATCCGGCGGTGTCGGCTCGGCGGCTGGGGTTGTTGACCGGTGTGTTGACTGCCGTGATCAGTGCCAGTGCGGGTGTTGCGTCGGGGGTCTCCGTTCCGTTGGCGGAGGCGCTCGACGGCGGTTGGCGGTGGGTGCTCGGGCTGTGGGCGGTCCCGGTGGTGATTGCGGCGCTGTGTATGGCGCTGCTGTCCCGGATGTTCGCGAGGGCGGGGTCGACGGCAGTGTCCGGTGCCGTGGAATCGCAGGGCGGTTCGGCCGTGCTGCGCTCCCCCGTCGCGTGGGCGGTGACGGCGTTCATGGGTGTGCAGTCACTCATGGCGTACTCGATGATCGCGTGGCTGCCCACGATCTACCGGGATCGTGGAGTGGACGCCGCCGCGGCCGGGCTACTGTTGACGGCTCTGTCCCTCACCAGTGTCGTGACGGCTCTGACGGTGCCCAGCGTGGCCACCAGGTTGCCGAGACAGAGCGCTCTGGCCGTTGCGGTGGTGCTGCCCACCGTTGCGGGCTTGGCGGGGGTGTTGTCCTCTGCAGATTCCTGGGCGCTGCTGTGGGCCGTGTTGCTCGGACTCGGCCAAGGTGGGCAGTTGTCCCTGGCTATGACGCTGATGAATCTGCGGGCCGCGACGGCACGTGATGCTGCGTCGTTGAGTTCGATGGCACAGACGGTCGGCTATGTGCTGGCAGCCTGCGGACCGTTGGTGTGCGGCGCTGTGCATTCGGTGACTCAGCGGTGGGAACCGTCGGTGCTCTTCCTTCTCGTGATGACGGCTCCGATGGCAGTCGCGGGTGCGGTGGCCGGACGCCGCGCGTTCTACGGCGTCGATGTCCGGCAGGAGACCGGTGTCAGAGGCTCTTGACCCAGTGCGAGACCCGCTGCACGACGTCCTCGCAGGTGAGACCGAGTTCGTGGTGTAGCTGTTCGCGCGATGCGTGGTCCAGGAATCGTTGTGGCACACCGAGATCACGGCACGGGGTATCGACTCCTGCCCCGCGGAGAGCCGCAGACAGGGTCGAGCCGATGCCACCGTGCAGGCCACTGTCTTCGAGGGTGACCACCATCCGGTAGTCCTCCGCCAATTTCAGCAGCGCCTGCGGGATGGGCAGCACCCATCTTGGGTCCACCACTGCGACCGAGATGCCGTCCTGCTGGAGTTTGTCCGCCGCGTGCACGGCCAGCGGACCGAACACTCCGACGGCCACGATCAACACATCGCCCGTCGCGTCGGACGGCTCGGTCAGTACGTCGACGATTCCGTCGAGTCTGCGCACTGCAGGTACGGTTTCGGTCACTGCGCCCTTCGGAAAGCGCAGTGCTGTGGGTCCGTCGGACGTCGCGATCGCCTCGGCCAGTTCTTCTCGCAGTGTTTCGGCATCTCGCGGTGCCGCCACCTTCATGCCGGGAACGATGCCGAGCAGAGACATGTCCCACATGCCGTTGTGGCTGGCACCGTCGGCCCCGGTGACCCCGGCGCGGTCGAGCACCACGGTGACCGGCAGTCCGAGCAGCGCTACGTCCATCAGCAACTGGTCGAACGCGCGATTGAGGAAGGTGGAGTAGATCGCGACCACCGGATGCATGCCGCCGAGCGCGAGCCCGGCAGCCGACGTCATCGCGTGCTGCTCGGCGATTCCGACGTCGAACAACCGGTCGGGGAAGCGAACTCCGAACGCGGCGAGCCCGGTGGGCGCGGCCATCGCTGCGGTGATCGCGACGACGTCCTCGTTCTGTTCGCCCTGCTCGATCAGTGCCGCCGAGAACACCGATGTCCAGTCCGGTGCCGACTTCGACCGCGCCAGTCCCGTCAACGGATCGATGACTCCGGTGGCGTGCATCTGATCGGCGACGTCGTTCTCGGCGTGCACGTAGCCCATGCCTTTGCGCGTCACCGCGTGGACGATGACCGGACCGCCGTACGCCTTGGCTCGGCGCAGAGCCGATTCCATCGCGTGCTGGTCGTGGCCGTCGACCGGACCCAGGTATTTGATACCGAGATCGGTGAACATCACCTGCGGGCTGATGGCGTCCTTCACCCCTGCCTTCATGCCGTGCAACATCGCGTAGGCCGTGGGCCCGACGATCGGAATGCGACGAACGATGCGGCGACCGTTGTCCAGCACCTTCTCGTACCCGGGCTGAAGCCGAAGGGCTGCCAGATGATCGGCCAGGCCCCCGATGGTCGGGGCGTACGAGCGACCGTTGTCGTTGACGACGATCACCAGTGATCGGTCGCGGCCTGCGGCGATGTTGTTGAGGGCCTCCCAACACATCCCGCCGGTGAGCGCACCGTCGCCGACAACAGCGACGACGTGCCGGTCGGTTTCGCCTTTGAGTGCGAATGCTTTGGCCAGGCCGTCGGCGTAGGAGAGGGAAGCCGACGCATGCGATGACTCCACCCAGTCGTGTTCGCTCTCGACACGTGACGGGTAGCCCGACAGGCCGCCCTGCTTGCGGAGCGTGTCGAACAGACCGGTGCGCCCGGTCAGCATCTTGTGGACGTACGCCTGATGACCGGTGTCGAAGATGACGGGATCACGCGGGGAGTCGAAGATGCGATGAATCGCCAACGTCAGTTCCACGACACCGAGATTGGGACCGAGGTGGCCGCCGGTAGCGGACACCTTCTCGACGAGAAACGCACGGATCTCGCGAGCCAATTCGGCCAGCTCCGCACTGCCGAGGTCGCGCAAGTCCTCGGGCGTCTGAATTCGAGCTAGGACACCCAACGAGATCGCTCCCTCCGGCCGGAAAACACAATGGAAATTTCAGTCTACGGAGTTGCCGTGCCCTGCTGCTCCGCCCAGCGTCGTGACGCCGACAGTACCGTCGAACGTCGGGGTGCCCTGGGTCAGCCGCCCCTAACCTCGACGGTGTCGAATCGGACATCACACATACAGTGTGGCCTATGAGCAACGTGGTCGATGCCATCCTGCGCCGAGTTCACGAACTGTGCCGCGACGACACGTCCGGGCAGGTGGCGGACTACATCCCCGAACTCGCTGCCGTCACGCCGGACGGGTTCGGTATCGCGCTGACGACCACGGACGGTTACGTCTACGAGGTCGGCGACACTCGACTCCCCTTCACGATCCAATCGATCTCCAAGCCGTTCACCTACGCACTGGCGTTGGCCGACCGGGGCATGGACGTCGTCGCGAGCAAGGTCGACGTCGAGCCGTCCGGTGAGCCGTTCAACGAGATCAGTCTCGACCCCGTCACCGAGCGCCCACGCAACCCGATGATCAACGCCGGTGCCATCACGTCGGCGTCGCTGATCGCGGGGCGAAGTGCCGAGGATCGATTCGAGCGTATTCGAGCCTCGTACTCGCGGTACGCGGGGAGGTCTCTGGCGTTCAACGATGCCGTGTACCGGTCGGAGGCGCGCACCGGCAATCGCAACCGCGCAATCGGCTACATGCTCCGTTCGTTCGACATCATCGACCACGATCCCGACGCCGCCGTCGATCTGTACTTCCGCCAGTGTTCGATCGACGTCACCGCCGCGGACCTCGCGATGATGGCGGCCACCATGGCCAACAACGGCGTCAACCCGCGCACGCGTGAACGCGCACTGGCACCGGCTCTGGTCGAGCGAGTGCTGTCGGTCATGACGACGTGTGGGATGTACGACGGTGCAGGCGACTGGGTCGCGAGGGTCGGCCTGCCGGCCAAGAGCGGGGTCGGCGGCGGGATCCTTGCGGTTCTCCCTGGACAGATGGGCATCGCCGTCTACTCCCCACGGCTCGATTCGCACGGCAACAGCGTGCGCGGAGTCGCCGCCTGCCGAGAACTCTCGAAACGCCTCGAACTGCACTTCCTGCACGTCACCCGAGCGGCGAAGTCCTCGATCCGGCGCCGCTACGTCGTCACCGAGGCACCCTCACGCAAACGGCGATCGGAGGTGGAACAGGCAACCTTGGCTGCCGTGGGCGATCGCGCCCGTGTGTACGAGCTGCACGGTGATCTGCTGTTCTCGGGTGCCGAGACTGCCGTCCGTGAGATCGGCGACCTCGATCGGGAACTCGACGCACTCGTCATCGATGTGCGAGGCGTCGACGAGGTCAGCGACATCGCTCGGACCATGTTCGAGGATCTACGTCAGGATCTGGCGGAGCACGGCTGTGTGGTGGGTCTGGTGGATCCCAGAGCGATCATGGGTCACACGACGTCGAGTATCGACCCGGCCGACCCCGCTGGCCGAACCTACTCCAGCCTGGGTGCGGCCATCCAGTGGGCCGAGAATCTGTTGCTCGATCGCCATTGCGCGGGGGTGCGACAGCCGACCGTCGTCACCACGGCCGAGCATCCGTTGCTGGCCGGGCTGTCCGCCGCACAGTTCGAGGCGGTCACTCCATATCTGGAGAAGCGGCACTACGCCCGCGGAGACGTCATCGTTCGCCACGGCGATGCGGCGGCGGGCCTGTTCCTGATGCTGCGCGGCGAGGTGACGTCCACGGCCGTCGCCGCCGACGGTGGCAAGCACCGCATCACGACTCTCTCCCCCGGCATGAGCTTCGGTGAGATGCCCCTGCTGATGTCGGTGCCGTTCCTGCTCGACATGGTCGCCGACACACCGGTCGATCTCGTGGTGGTGTCGGCAGCGCACTTCCGGGCGCTCACGCGCGACGCACCGGAGATCAAGCTGGCGTTGCTGGAAAATCTCGCCACCGGGGCCTACGGCCAGATGGCAGCGGTGATAAGAACGCTCGGGCGGTTCGACATCGGCATCTGACCGAATGTCGAACCGCCCGAGGCGATCGTGCGTGTGCTGTGCTCAGGCACCCAACGTCAGCATCGTGAGCACCTCGGTGGGCTGCGCCGACCCGCCTGCGGGTTCGAGCGAGAACGCGAAATTCGTCGACGCCCCGAGACCGTCGACCACCGTGCCGGACTCGGAAGTGATCTGCTCGTCGGTCATCACACCGGCCGATCGTGGAGAACCGTCCACGAACCACATCTGATACGCGCGTCCGGGCGGCGGCTGTGAAACCCCGTCGAGAGTGACCACGACGGCGTTCTGGGAGAGCGAGTAGGACACCGTTGCCGAACCGCCACCGGGGAACTCCGCCGTGGCTCTACGCGCATCCGGTGCAGCCACGATCTGGTCGGCCTGCGACGGCTGCGGATCGTTCCCCATGGTCTGCGTCACGACCACCACACCCCCGACGGCGACGATCACCGCCGCGGCGGCCGACACCATGGAGTAGCGCCAGGACTTCGACCGTGGTTGCCGATGCCGGTGCAACGGCGTCACATTCGGCGGTAACTCCCGAACGGTGGGCTCCTGGTCACTGGAGGCGACTCGATCGAGCACCACCTGTCGCAGCCGGTCGGGCGCGGGCGTCGCATCGACTGCGACGGCCAAGGCCAACGTTTCGTGGATCTCGCTCACGAGAATGTCGAACTGGGCTCGCGCGGTGTCGTCGACACGAGTTCGTTCGGCTTCGATGTCGCGTCGCTCGGGATCGGTCGTCGCGTGGAGGGCGTAGACCTCCGCGTCGTCGAGAAGCCGTTGCCGTGACGATTCACTCATTGCGGGATCACCCCCAGACAAGTTTTCAATTTGATCAATCCGTCTCGTATGCGCGACTTGATGGTAGGAACCGCGACCCCGAGCCGCTCCGCAACTTCGCGATAGGTGTAACCGCTGTAATAGGCCATTCGGACCGACTCGCTCTGCGTATCGGTCAAGGTGTCGAGACAGGCGATCACGGCCTCCGATTCGAGCCGCTGCGTCACCGTCTCGAGCACCTCGTCGTGCTCTGGTGTGTGACTGACTGCGCCGTACGCGGCCTCACGGTCGGTACCCGACTGCTCGCTTCGAACGCGATCGACCGCTCGCCGGTGCGCGAGCGTCATGATCCAGGCCAGTGGGCTGCCCTGATTCGGGTCGTAGTTCGGTGCCGCGCGCCAGATCTGGAGGAACACCTCCTGCGCGGTCTCCTCGCTGTACCCCGGGTCTCGAAGCACCCGCAGCACCATTCCGTAGACCCGCGACGACGTCGCGTCGTACAGCTCGGCGAACGCCGCCCGGTCGCCCTGCGCGACCGACGCCATCAACCGACGCAGACGATCCGTTTCGTCGGCACGCAGGTTCTTGAGCTGTGGACTGGGAACAGCACACACCGCATCCTCTGCCGCGTAGCTCTCCGAGGCAGCGGACGACGTCCGGTCACGGCCGGCATTCGAAGATCCGGACGCATCCGACAACGGCGCGCTCATCGGAAAGTCGTCCCAACAGACGGGTTCATGATCGAGTTCATCGATCACGACACTAGTGGTCATATCGCTCTCATATCGAAACCTCCGCGTTTTCCCGCCGCAGTACATATTCGGAACAAACCGACCGGAGGATGGTTCGGGACCAAAATTCGTTTGCGACAGATGTGGTCGGCGTTTCATCCTTGGTGGACAATCGGACAATCGTGGGGAATCGGGCGACCGGCCCACCGGAGGAATCGAGAGACATGGCGGCGATCGAGACACACGGTCTGGTCAAACGTTTCGGAGCGAACATCGCCGTCGACGGAGTCGATCTGTCCATTCCGTCCGGTGGTGTCTACGGCGTGCTCGGGCCGAACGGCGCAGGGAAGACGACGACCATCCGGATGCTGGCCACCCTGCTTCCGATCGACGGGGGCAGCGCCCGAGTCCTGGGTCACGACGTCGCGAGCGAACCGGAGGCGGTACGGCAGAAGGTCGCTCTGACAGGACAATTCGCCTCTCTGGACGAGGATCTCACCGGGACGGAGAACCTGGTGCTGCTCGCTCGGCTGCTCGGCTACTCCCGGCCCGCCGCCCGATCACGAGCCGAGCAGTTGCTGACGGCGTTCGACATCGCCGATGCCGGACCGCGACAGGTCAAGACCTACTCCGGCGGCATGCGCCGTCGCATCGACATCGCCGCCAGCATCATCGTCACTCCCGAACTGATCTTTCTCGACGAGCCCACCACCGGACTCGACCCCCGCAGCCGAAACCACGTGTGGGAGATCGTCCGCGCGTTGGTCGCGGGCGGGACGACTGTGTTGTTGACGACACAGTATTTGGACGAGGCCGATCAACTGGCCGGGCGTGTCGCAGTCATCGATCGCGGCAAGGTCATCGCCGAGGGAACGACGGGTGAGCTGAAGGCATCCGTGGGATCGAATTCACTGCACCTGCGCGTTCTCGATGCGGCCCAGCGAACGGCCGCCGCGCAGATCCTGCGAGATCTCCTCGGCGCCAACGTCACCGAGGACCCGGATCCGTCCACCGTCAGCGCACGGTTGGACAACCCGGCACAGGCCGCGCCCGTGCTGCCCGCACTCGAGACCGCAGGCATCTCCATCGCGTCGTTCACGCTGGGACAACCGAGCTTGGACGAGGTGTTTCTCGCTCTCACCGGGCACGATGCCGGTTCCGAATCCGACCGGGAGGTTGCGTCATGACAACCGAAGCCCAGCAGGCGACGCCACAGGCGTCGACCATCATCGATGTGCTCGGCGCCGCCGGGCCTCGTCCGCCGCGTCCGTCGTCGTTGTCGACGTCGTTGAGCTTCGGGTGGCGAGCGCTGCTCAAGATCAAGCACGTGCCCGAGCAACTGTTCGACGTGACGGCCTTTCCCATCATGTTCACGTTGCTCTTCACCTACCTGTTCGGTGGCGCATTGGCCGGGTCGACCGAGGCGTACATCCAGTTCCTGCTCCCCGGCATCCTCGTGCAGACCGTGGTGATGATCACGATGTACACCGGCGTGACCATGAACAAGGACATCGAGAAGGGCGTGTTCGATCGATTCCGTTCACTGCCCATCTGGCGGCCGTCGCCCTTGGTCGGTGCGTTGCTCGGTGACGTCGTGCGCTACACGCTGGCTTCGGTGATCGTGCTGATCCTCGGGTTGATCCTCGGTTTCCGGCCGCAGGGTGGCGTCGTCGGCGTCGTGGCCTCCATCGCTCTGCTGCTGGTGTTCTCGTTCTGCCTGTCCTGGATCTGGACCATGATCGCGATGATCGTGCGTACCGAGGCTGCAGTGATGGGCGTGTCGATGTTCATCCTGTTTCCGCTCACGTTCGCGAGCAACATCTTCGTCGACCCCAGCACGATGCCCGGTTGGCTGCGCGCGTTCGTCGACGTCAACCCGGTCAGCTTCCTGGTCACGTCGCTGCGTGGCCTCATGCAGGGCGACGTCGACACCGGTGGGCTGGGAGTGACGCTGATGCTGTGCGCGGTGTTGCTGGCGGTGTTCGGGCCGATCACGATGCGCCTGTACAACCGGAAGTCCTAGCGAACGCGCTGCGCAGTGCGTCGATCACGAGGCCGCGCGTGCTCGATGCCTGCGGACCGCGTCGCGATTGGAGCACACCGTTCCGCAGTATCGCTGCCTTCCGGTTCTCGAGGTGTCGGCGAAGGCGAGTGTGCAGTCGGCGGCGGCGCAGCGATCGAGGCGAGACATTCCGCGTCCGGTCAGGTGCAACGCAGTGCCGACGCTCACCAGGGCCCTGATGACGCCGCCGAGTTCGATGTTGGGGTCGCGGTAGTGCATGTGCCAGCCGTCGTCGGCATGGTTGGTCAACCGCGGGTAGGCCGACGCCTGTGCCAGCAGAGCATTGAGCTCGTCGGCTCGATCGTCTTTCGTGGTTGCGTCCACCACCCGCGCCCAGTCCCGCAGGAACTGGAGGGTGTCGACCAGATCGGCATCTGTTGCGGTCCAGTCCGGTACGAGGCCGGCGTCCACGCAGCGGTCGCCCAGTTCGGTTGCCGACGTGGGTGGTGAGTTGAGCAGGTCGATGCCGAGTTTCACCGCATATTCGCCGTAAGGGTTGATGTGCACAAGACCATTACATCACGATGGACGCATGCACACCGAACACACCACACACACCTGGACCACCCACTCCACCCACGACACGAGCGAGGGACTCGTCGGATATCAGGGCTGCAGGTGCGGTGCCCAACGCATCGTCGCCGTTCCCATGCACACCTTCGCCCCGGTCGCCGACGTTGCACACCGGGGCTGATCGGCTGCCGCAGCCCTCACCGACGAACGAAACGACCGATGCATTCGACGTGGCTGGTCGACGGAAAGGCGTCGAAGGCGCGCATGTCGTCGAGCTCGTATCCCGCAGCTCGATACAGGCTCACATCCCGCGCGAACGAGGCCGGATCGCATCCGATGTGCACCACCGAACGTGGAGACCTGCCGGCAAGGGCGTCGATCACGTCCCGTCCGGCTCCCGCGCGAGGTGGATCGAGCACCGCTACCGACACCGGCTCGGCCAACGCATCGATCGAGCGCTCGACCCGACCCGGCACGAACGAGACCTGCGGCAGATCCCGCAGCGCCGAACGGCCGTCCTCGGCTGCACGACGGGAGAATTCGACACTGGTGACTCGGCCGCTCGGACCCACCTGGTCGGCCAGGGCGGCGGCGAACACCCCGACACCGCCGTACAGATCCCACGCACCGTCACCCACTGTGGCGTCCGCCCAGTCGCCCACCACATCGGTGTACACCTGCGGCGCGCCGCGGTGGGCCTGCCAGAATCCGGTGGCGTCGAGGGTCCACGCCCTGTTCGAGACGTATTCCGTCACCCGACCCGATCCGATCACGGCCTTCTCGGGCCGAGACCGAGACGACGCTGCCCGGCGCGCGGACGCCCCACGACGACCCGGCGATCGGCGTCCGGTGGCCGAGAGTTGCGCGGGCGCGATCTCCACCACGTGCCGCTCGCCTTTCCCGTCCAGCACCACCTGCAGCTCGGCCCCCGGCCGCCATTGCTGATCCGAGAGCCCCTCGAACGCCGCGGAATCCATTTGAGGACAGGTCAGTTCGGTGACGATCGAGCTACTGCGATAGCGGTGATAGCCGGGCCGTCCGCTGGAATCGACGGCGAGTCGCACTCGGGTTCGCCACCCGGTGCCGTCGCCGGACCCCGGAAGTTCCTCCACGTGCACCTCACGCTCGATTCCGGCGACGCGGCGAAGTTGTTCGGCAACGACGAAGGACTTCAGTCGCCGCCCGGCATCGACACTGGCGTGGGAGTAATCGCAGCAGCCCGAGCCGCCGGGGCCGGAAATCGGACAGCGCGCGTCCACCCGGTCCGGAGACGCCGTCAGGATCTCGACGGCATCGGCGCGACAGAACGACCCGCCTCGGTCCTCGGTCACCTTGGCCACGACCCGTTCGCCCGGCAATCCGTGACGCACGAACACCACCCGGCCGTCGTGGCGGGCCACGCAGAACCCGCCGTGCCCGGGCGCGCCGAGTTCGACCTCGAGTAGCAGCCCGAACCAGCTCTCGCTCACTTGCCCACCGGCGGCTCGTAGCCGCGACGCGACGCACCGGGTGCATTGCCGAGCACCTCACGCTTGGCCTTCTCGGAAGACCGAAGTTGCCACGGCACGCTGGTGACCATCACTCCCGGTTGGAACAGCAGTCGAGACTTCAGTCGCAACGCGCTCTGATTGTGCAGAACCTGCTCCCACCAGTGACCGACGACGTACTCGGGAATGAAGACCGTGACGACGTCACGAGGCGAGTCGCGGCGGACTCGCTTGACGTAGTCCAGGACCGGTTTGGTGACCTCTCGGTAGGGCGACTCGACGACCTTGAGCGGCACCGAAACGTCGCTGGCCTCCCACTGCCGAACCAGGGCGCGGGTATCGGCCTCGTCGACGTTGACCGTCACCGCTTCCAGAGTGTCCGGCCTGGTCGCCCTGGCGTAGGCCAAGGCGCGCAGGGTCGGCATGTGCAGCTTGGACACCAACACGATCGAGTGCGTGCGGCTGGGCAGGACTCCGTCCCATTCCTCGTTCTCGAGCTCGCGGGCCACGGTGTCGTAGTGCTTCCTGATCATTCGCATCAGCACGAAGATCGCCACCATGGCGACGATCGCAATCCAGGCACCGGCGGCGAATTTGGTGATCAACACGATCACCAGCACCGTTCCGGTCATGGCGAGACCGACACCGTTGATCACGCGCGAGCGCTGCATGCGCCGCCGCTGCTCGGGATCGGTCTCGGTGGCCAGCAGCCGCGTCCAGTGCCGAACCATGCCGGTCTGGCTGAGGGTGAACGAGACGAACACGCCCACGATGTAGAGCTGAATGAGCTTGGTGACCTCCGCCCCGAACACGACGACGAACGCGATCGCAGCTCCGGACAGGAAGAGGATGCCGTTGCTGAAAGCCAGCCGGTCGCCGCGTGTGTGCAGCTGGCGGGGCAGGTAGCGGTCCTGTGCCAGCACCGAACCGAGCACCGGGAAGCCGTTGAACGCGGTGTTGGCCGCGAGTACGAGAATCAGTGCCGTCACGGTGGTGATGAAGAAGAAGCCCGCGGGAAAACCACTGAAGACGGCCTCCGCCAGCTGCGCGATCAGCGTCTTCTGCTGGTACCCCTCCGGCGCTCCGACCAGCTGGATGTCTGGGTCCAGGGCGTACTTGATGCCGATCTTCTGCGCCAGCACGATGATGCCCATCAGCAGCGTGATCCCGATCGCGCCGAGCAGCAGCAGTGTGGTTGCAGCATTGCGCGACTTCGGCTTCTCGAACGCAGGCACCCCGTTGCTGATGGCCTCGACTCCGGTCAATGCCGCGCAACCGGAGGAGAAGGCCCGCGCGATGAGGAATGCGAACGCGATGCCGTACAGGTGCGAATCCTCGGCCTTCAGATCGAAGCCCGCCGACTCGGCATGGATGTCGTCGCCGAGAACGTAGACCCTGAACAGCCCCCACCCCAGCATCAGGACCATGCCGCCCATGAAGGCGTAGGTCGGGATGGCGAACGCGGCCCCGGACTCTCGAATGCCACGCAGATTGATCGACGTGATGAAGGCGATGGCCACCACGGCGAACAACACTTTGTGCTCGGCCACGAACGGGACCGCCGACCCGATGTTCGACGCGGCCGCCGAGATCGACACCGCGACGGTCAGCACGTAATCGACCAGCAACGCGCTACCGACCGTCAATCCGGCCGCGGGGCCGAGGTTGGTGGTGGCAACCTCGTAGTCTCCGCCGCCGGAGGGATAGGCGTGCACGTTCTGTCGATAGCTGGCCACCACCACCGCCATCACCACACAGACGGCGAGACCGATCCACGGGGTGAACGCGAGTGCCGAGATGCCCGCGACCGAGAGCACCAGAAAGATCTCTTCGGGTGCATACGCAACCGACGACATGGCGTCCGAGGCGAACACCGGCAACGCGATTCGCTTGGGAAGCAACGTATGACCGAGCTTGTCGCTGCGGAACGGCTTACCGAGCACTAGCCGCTTGGCGGCAGTCGAGACCTTGGACACGCTGAGAAGCGTAGGCCGTCCTCCTGTGGACGTCTCAACCACGCGCCTGAAACGGTGTCGGAGCGCACCCTCGGTCGATCCGGCGACGAATCCCCGATACGTTGGTGCACGCATGCCCATCGTGGCAGTGTCGATCGGCAGTGTGGTCGGCAATCGAGATCGGGACGGAGCAGGGCGTTGTACGTAGTCGTGATGGGATGTGGCCGCGTCGGTGCATCGCTGGCCGGTGCACTCCAGCGCATCGGCCACGAGGTAGCGATCATCGACCGCGACCCGACAGCATTCCTGCGCCTCGATCCCGACTTCGGCGGACATCGCGTCGTCGGCATGGGTTTCGACCGAGATGTGTTGGTGAGCGCAGGAATCGAGAAGGCCGAGGCCTTCGCGGCCGTGTCGTCCGGCGACAACTCGAACATCATCTCCGCGCGCGTCGCGCGAGAGACGTTCGGTGTCGACAAAGTGGTCGCAAGGATCTACGACGCCAAGCGCGCCGCCGTCTACGAACGCCTCGGCATCCCGACGGTCGCCACCGTCCCCTGGGCCACCGATCGTTTTCTGCACAACCTGCTCCGCGACGACCCCACCACCAAGTGGCGCGATCCGTCGGGCAGCGTCGCCGTCGTCCTTCTCGACTTCCACGACGCCTGGATCGGCAAGAAGCTCTCCGTACTCGAAGATGCAACCAACTCGCGGGCCGCGTTCGTCATCCGATTCGGCGGCGGACTGCTACCGGACAAGCGCACCGTGATCCAAGCCGGTGACGAGGTGTACGTCGCCGCGGTCTCGGGCACCGTCGCCGAAGCCATTGCGCTGGCGGGCAACCCGCCGCCCTCGGACGATTGATGCACGCGCGCACGTTCCCCACCTCCCCCATCGACCCGAACGGGAAGCCATGAAAGTCGCCATCGCCGGAGCCGGCGCAGTCGGCAGATCCATCGCACGCGAGTTGATCCGCAGTGAACACGATGTGATGCTCCTCGAACGCAAGCTCGACCACGTCGATCAGGCCGCCATCCCGGAAGCGGAATGGGTGCTGGCCGACGCGTGCGAGTTGAGTCTGCTCGAAGCCGCCCACCTCGAGAACTACGACGTGGTGATCGCTGCCACCGGCGACGACAAAGCCAACCTGGTGCTCAGCTTGCTGGCCAAGACCGAGTTCGGCGTGAATCGCGTGGTGGCCCGGGTCAACGATCCGCGCAACGAATGGCTGTTCGATGCCGCGTGGGGCGTCGATGTCGCAGTGTCGACGCCGCGCATGCTCGCGTCCCTGGTCGAGGAAGCCGTGTCGGTGGGCGACCTGGTTCACCTGATGACGTTCCGCAAGGGTCAGGCCAACCTCGTCGAGATCACGCTTCCGGAGAACACTCCCCTGGCGGGCAAGCCGGTACGCAAGCTCCAATTACCCAGGGACGCAGCGTTGGTGACGATTCTGCGCGGCGGTCGAGTGATCGTTCCGCAGCACGACGATCCGCTCGAGGGCGGCGACGAGCTACTGTTCGTCGCGGCCAAAGAGGTGGAGAACGAATTACGCGCCGCTGTCGGCCTGATCTGACGGCAGCTGCTCCCGCCTGCGGTCCGCGCTCGACTCAGCGTCGAGCGCGCGATCGGCCGCACGCACGGCCCAGAGCGTGACCAACAGTGCCACTCCCGTGAGCGGCCAGCCCATGCCGATGCGGGCAACGGCGAGCCAGCCCGTCTGGTCGGAGTCGTAGAGCTGCGACTGAACGATGTATCGGGCACCGAACACCGACGCCCAGGCGATCGTGGCGACGTCGTAGTAACGCACAGCCGACCGGTTGCCGCGCCACGACGTTCCCTTGCCGTTGAGGTATCCCCAGATGATGCCGACCAACGGCCAGCGCGCGAGCACCGACAGCACGAACGCCGCGCCGTAGGCGAGCGAGGTGTAGATGCCGAACAGGAAGTAGCCCTTGGCATCTCCCGTCCGGTATGCGATGAATGCGCAGATCCCGACCCCGAAGAATCCCGAGATGGCGGGCTGAATCGGGCTACGACGAACCAACCGCCACACCAACACCGCAGCGGCGACTCCCAGAGCGGACCACAGAGCAACGGCGAGGTTGACGTAGCTGTTCACCGGAACGAAGACGACGACGGGCAAGGTCGAATAAATGAGCCCGCTCAACCCGCCGAGCTGTTCGAGGACGGTGGGAGCCACCTTCTCGGCGGTGGTCGACGCGTCGGGCGCGGGTTCCGGCGTCGTCGACGGGGCCGGCACGGAATCGTCGCTGTTGGTCACGACAACGAGAGTGCCATACCGGCGACGATCAGCTGTCGTCGCGCAGTTCGTAATAGGGGTTGTAGACGATCTTGCGTCCGTCGCGTTCGCCGACGCGTCCACGAACGAGCAAAGTCTTGCCTGGCTCGATTCCGGCGATCTTGCGTCGTCCGATCCAGAGCAGCGTCACCGTGTCGGTGCCGTCGAAGAACTCGGCCTCGATATTGGCGTTGGCCGCCTTCGAGCAGGCTTCGACGCTGCGCAACCGACCGAGCATCGTGACTTCCTCGCCTCGCGAGCAGTCGCACGCCCGCCGAGCCCCGGAGGCTTCGGAGGTTTCGGCCATCTCCTCGGCATCGAGTTGATCGATATCCTCTGTCAACTTCCGCGTCAGACGGCGAAAGTATCCTGCGGCAGCGGGTGCCATTGTGCGCTCCAGCGGTGGGGGTCGTTCCCTCGTCAGGGTGGGTACTTCGCCACTGTAGACCCGAAGCGTCACGCTGACCAACCGTTGTCACGGCGGTGTCGGCAGGCGTGCACAATCGTGTCGTGCACAGCCGATTCGACACCCGTACCGCAGTCGTTCTACCGGGGACGGGGTCCGATGCTAAGTTCGCCGCCGACGCGTTCTCGGCAGCATTGGACAGTGTGGGATTGGCCACCGTCGCGGTCGAACCCGACCCGGCCGCCGTGGTCGAGAGCTACCTGTCCGCCCTCGACGACGCGGCCGATCGACACGGACGCATCGTGGTCGCGGGGATATCCCTCGGGGCAGCCGTCGCGGTTAGATGGGCCGGCGACCACCCATCGAACACCGCGGCTCTCGCACTCGCGCTGCCGGCGTGGACCGGAGACCCGGCCGGTTCCCCCGCGGCCCTGAGCGCGGAGATCACCGCCCGATCCCTGCGCGATAAGGGGCTCGACGCCGTCACCGCGGCAATGGCAGCGTCGAGCCCGCCGTGGCTCGCGCGCACTCTGCGGAGGTCCTGGGCGGCCCAGTGGCCCGCACTTCCCGACGCGCTGGACGAGGCGGCTCGCTATCGCGGACTCGAACTCGACGAGCTCGTTCGGATAGAGCTGCCTGCCGTCGTCGTGGGCGCAGTGGACGACGCCGTCCATCCGATCGAGGTAGCTCGACAATGGGCGCGGGCGCTACCGAACTGCGAGCTGCGCACCGTGACCCTGGACGACATCGGGACCGATCCGGGATGCCTCGGCCGAGCGGCCGTCGACGGTCTCGACGGGCGGTCGGCTCAGCCGCCCAGCTGCTGAATCGCCGATCCCGACGCGCCCCGACGCGGAGCTCGGTCGCGCTCGGCTGCGGTCGGCTGCGGAGTCGAATCCTGTTGTGGCGCAACAGGTTCTGCAGCGGGCACCGCGGCCTGAGGCTGCGCAGCCTGTTGCGCTGCGCTCTGCTGAGCTGCCGCCTGCTGCTGTGCGGCTGCAGCAAGTTGCTCGGCCAGCACCTGAGGCAACACCACCGGCAACGGTGTCCGGACGGGGTGCGGGTCGGTACCCCGATCCACCACGGTCTGCCGAAGAATCGTGTGCGCCAGCCGGACGAGCGGTTGGCCCTCGCCCACCGCACCCGACGGTCCCGCCAGCACGCAGCGGACCATCCAGCGATAGCCGTCGACTCCGATGAAGCGCAGGTCGGCGTTGGCCGTGACACCGAGCAGTTCGCGTCCCCACGGACCCGTCTCGACCGTCGTCTCGGCCTTGTCGTTGCGCAGTGACGTCGCCAGATCGGTTGCCACCTCGCGCCATTGACCGGGTGATTTCGGCGCCGCGTAGGCAGCGATGGTGATGCGCCCGAACTGCGTGACGATGTGCACTGCCTGCGGGCTGCCTGCCTGCGACATCTCGACCTGGAGTTGACCGCCCTCCGGCAGCGGAATCAGCACCGAACCGAGGTCGAGTCGCGTCTTGGCGATGGTCTCGCGATCGTCGTCGAGATCCTCGAGATCGTGGGGACCGTCGGCGGTCGTGTCCGCGGCCTCGACATCGTCGTCTTCGTCCTCGACGCTGTCGACGAATGGCTCCGCACCGGGCGCGGAGGCACTGCCGGCGTCGTTCTTCTTACGCCGTCCGAACATGTTCAGCTCTCTTCTTCTCGGTTGCTTCCACTGTGCCTGCCACCGGCGAACGTCGTGGCGGAACTCACTGCTTCAGACTCGCATGGCCACCGGTCGAACCGTGACCACCGGCCCCTCGAACGGTGTCGTCCAACTCGTCGACCTCGACGAACGTCACCAGTTCGACTCGCTGCACGATCAGTTGGGCAATGCGGTCGCCTCGCTCGAGCTCGATCGAAGTGTGCAGGTCGTGGTTGATCAGGCACACCTTGATCTCGCCGCGATACCCGGCATCGATCGTGCCCGGGGTGTTGACCACCGACAGGCCCGACTTCGCCGCCAGTCCCGATCGCGGATGCACCAGCCCGACGGTTCCCAACGGTAGAGCGATCGCGATTCCGGTCCCCACCAGGACGCGTTCGCCCGGTGCGATCGTCACCGGGGCGGTGATTCGCAGATCCACGCCCGCATCACCCTCGTGCGCCCGTGTCGGCACCGGAAGCTCGGGATCGAGTCGGCGTACCCGGACCTCGGACAACGGATCGGAAGGCAGGCGCGGGGTGGGGGGTCGGCCGACGGACGGTTCGTTGCCGGACTCGGTGACTTCGTCGCTCACGTGGAACGAGACTACGCTGGCCGGCTTCGGTCTCGGTGTGGCGACTACCCTGGGACTCGTGACTGCAGATCGACAGGCCGAACACGCATCGGAGTCCGGCGACTCCACTCCTCACACGGGTTCCACGGCACCCGCTGACTCGGTGCTCTACTCCGAGCGACTCTGGGTGCCGATCTGGTGGTGGGCAGCGGGCGCGGCCGTGGCGGTGTTGCTGGCTGCGGAGATCCACATGGGAGCGCCCGGCATTCGTGCCTGGCTGCCCTACGTGGTGTTGCTCCCGCTGATCGCGTGGGCGTTGTTCGCCTTCAGCAGGCTGCGCGTCGAGGTGGTCGCGGGTGCGGCCGGTGCCGAGTTACGCGTCGGGTCTGCTCATCTGCCACTCGAGGTGGCGTCGAAGGCTGCCGTCGTTCCAGCGACAGCAAAAAGTGCGGCACTGGGAAGGCAGCTCGATCCGCTGGCCTTCGTGCAGCACCGCACCTGGGTGAAGCAAATGGTGATCGTGGTCCTCGACGACCCGAACGATCCGACGCCCTACTGGCTGGTGAGCACCAAACGCCCCGAGGAGCTGTTGGCGGTCCTGACCGCGCACGGCGTCGAGGCGCGCTGACCTACCTCTCGATCTTTCGGTCGGAACCGTCGACACAGACCTGATCCGACCGATCAGGTCTGTGCGGAGATGGTCACGCCGCGCAGTCGCGGCACATCAGTACACCGTTGGCGTCGCTGGCCAGTCGGCTGCGGTGATGGACCAGGAAGCAGCTCGAGCAGGTGAACTCGTCGGCCTGCTTGGGAACCACCCGAACCGAGAGCTCCTCGCCGGACAGATCTGCACCCGGGAGCTCGAAGGACTCCGCGGTGTCGGATTCGTCCACGTCCACCACAGCGGACTGGGCCTCGTTGCGTCGGGCCTTCAATTCTTCGAGCGAGTCCTCCGACACATCGTCGGATTCTGTTCTTCTCGGTGCGTCGTAGTCGGTTGCCATTGTCTTCGTACCCCTCATCTTCGTGCGTGTGTGTGGTGGAAGCTGCCGATGTGGTCGGCTTGTGGCCGTCGGCTGTGAAGAGGGCGCTTGCTCGCTCCCACCGATGTTCGTATCTGTTCAAAACCGTTCGTCGTCGCGCGGTGCCCGAAACTACACCGGGTAGTTCCCAGAACTCGCCGGTTGAAACCCGATCGAGACCTCGCTCACCTGATCGATGGTGCACCGGCGTCCGATTCTTGAAGCACCGCGGCCGCCAGACAATAGCCGAAGCCGGTCGCAAAGCAGAAACCGAACCGCCGACAAGTCCACAACCTGGGTGCACGCCGCATCAACACCGGGATGACCAGCTTCATTCCGCGCGTCGCAGAACACTTCTCGACGCCGGTTTCGGGCTCCGAATCGGGCGTCGCGCACTGGATCGAAGGAGTGCCCCGCCGAGTGTGCCGCCCTCGCGCACCCCGGCCATCTACAGTAGGCACCGCGTCGGTGTGAACCGACTCTGCGAACCGGTCTCGGCGACTGCCGACGGAAAGGCGAAGATCACTGTGGTTTCTCTGATCACCGAAGGCCATTCGGTCGACGGTCGAGGTCGTCCGTTCCGTCGCCGCCGCGCGTTTCCGATCATCGCGGTCTTCGCGGTGCTGGCTCTGCTCGGAGTGCTGGTGTGGGTCAGGGTGTTCACCACCGCAGAGGCCACCTCGGCAACCGCCGAATGCAATGTGCCCACCACCGCCGCCGCGTCGGACGGAACGCTGCCCGCGCCACTCGGCGAGGAAGTGGACCCCACGACACTGCTCGACGTCGAGCCTGCCGCCCTGTCCGCATCGAAAGTGCGTGTTTTCAACGCCAACGGTGAGCGCGGACAAGCCGCTCTGGTGGCCGCCCAGCTCAGCGACTACGGTTTCGCCAGCGCACCGGACGTCCAGGTCGGCAACGATCCGGTCTACGTCGATCAGAACATGCAGTGCCAGGGCCAGATTCGGTTCGGCCCGGCCGGCCTGGCGGCAGCGAGTGCGGTGTCACTGGTCGCGCCATGCGCCGAACTGATCCAAGACGCCCGCGCCGACGACTCGGTCGATCTGGCACTCGGTACCTACTTCAGCGAGATCCAGCCCAACGACGACGCCGAGGAAGTGCTGCGCACGCTTGCCGGGGCCGCACCCGGTGCCCCGCCTGCGCCGCTCGATGCCGCTCTGCTCTCGGCAGCACGCGAATCGCGTTGCTGACGCAGTAGGGCCGCGTCAGCCGGGAATCGGATCGAGGGCACCCGCGCTGCGGAGTACGGCCACGAAGGCGTCCGCGATCCCCGGGGCCGTTGCCACCGTCACCGCACCCTGCGCACTGGTGCTGTTGGCCGCGGGCAGCCTGATCATTGCGCCCGCCTCGGCCGCGATCAGCGCACCCGCCGCCCAATCCCACGGACTGAGTCCGTGCTCGAAGTGGGCGTCCACCACTCCGGACGCGACCATGCACAGATCGAGCGCGGCCGAACCGATCCGGCGGATGTCGCGCACTTGAGGCAGCAGTTCGGAGATGATCGCGCCCTGCACCGCGCGACGGGAGGATCCGTAGCCGAATCCGGTGGCCAACAACGTCATCGACACATCGGTGACACCGGAACAGTGCAGCTGCTCCTGGGTACCGTCGGCCCGCTCCACCGTCGCCCCACGTCCCAGAGCGGCCGAGTAGACGAGCTCGCGGGCGACATCGATCACGGCACCGGCAACACTGACACCGTCGATCTGGACTGCGACCGAAACCGCGTACGCCGGAATTCCGTACATGAAGTTCACGGTTCCGTCGATCGGGTCCAGCACCCATCGCACACCGTCGAGCGAGTCGTCCTCGCTGCCTTCCTCTTCTCCGAGAATCGCATCCTCGGGCCGCAGCTGCGCCAGCATCTTGCGTAGGACGCGCTCGGTTTCGGTGTCCACGACGGTCACCGGATCGGTCGGCGTGCTCTTGGAGTGCACCGCGCCGTCACCCTCGCTCGAATCGCCGCCGAAGACCTCGGGGCGACGCCGTCTGACATGCTCGGCGGCTCGCGTCGCGACCCGTACGGCGACCTCGCGCAGCACGTCCACCTCGCGCGTGTTCGATCCCTCTGCTGCCACCTGCTCTTCCGGCAATTGCGTACTGGCGGTGTCGGTCTGCGATCGGTCTGGTTTCGGCACGCGTACATCGCAACACACACCGACGTCCGAGCACCACCGCAGCGACCGCCGGTGACGTCACCGTCCCGCGAACGCCGAAACGCACTATTGTTCGGAGGCGACGGCATCACACGGATTCGATCACGCCAGGAGCGGCATCCACATGACACAGGCAGGTTCGGACAACACCACCGCTGCGGCAGCGCGCCACGGATTCGGCGTCGATGTGGGCGGCAGCGGCATCAAGGGCGGAATCGTGGACCTGAGCACCGGTGAGCTCGTCGGCGACCGCTACAAGATCGAGACGCCGCAACCGTCGACCCCCGATGCCGTCGCGCGCACCGTCGCCGAGATCGTCGCGCACTTCGAGTGGACCGGTCCGGTGGGCGTCACACTGCCTGCCGTGGTGACCGACGGTGTCGCTCGCTCGGCCGCCAACATCGACAAGTCCTGGATCGACACCGACGCCCGCGCGCTGTTCGCGAAGGCCATCGGCACCGAGAACGTCACCGTACTCAACGACGCTGATGCCGCCGGGGTGGCCGAGGACAAGTACGGCGGCGGCAAGGGCAAGGACGGCGTCGTCGTGCTGTTGACGTTCGGCACAGGGATCGGTTCGGCCGTGCTGCACAACGGAGTTCTGCTTCCCAATACCGAATTCGGTCACATGGAGGTCGACGGCAAGGAAGCCGAGCATCGCGCGGCGTCGTCGGTGAAGGAGAATCAGGGACTGTCCTACAAGGAGTGGGCCAAGGAGGTCTCGAAGGTTCTCGAGACGTTCGAGGCACTGCTGTGGCCGGATCTTTTCATCGCCGGCGGCGGAATCAGCCGCAAGAGCGAGAAGTGGATTCCACACCTGACCAATCGCACGCCCGTGGTTCCGGCAACCCTGCTGAACACTGCCGGGATCGTCGGCGCCGCACTCGCGGCGGACTCCGCCGTACCGTCCGCCGAGACCGGTACGTCCGCGGGATCGCTGGACTGACACGCGGGTTGCCACCTGCGTAGGGCGAGGGTCGGTAACAAACTCCTGAGAGGTCGTTACAATGGTGTGTGCCGGTACGCAGCCGGCCGAATCCGAAGACCTCTCCGCCGGAAACAACTCTGGCGTGACGCCGCACGACTTCGTCACGAAAGGGCGTACGTGGCAGCCACCGATATCCGTCAGACCGTAGATTCCGAGACCGAGTCTGCGACACCTGCACCTGCTGTCAAGGCACCCGCTGCGAAGGCACCGGCAAAGAAGGCACCCGCCAAGCGCGCCGCAGCCAAGAAGGCACCGGCGAAGAAGGCCGCAGCAAAGAAGACAGCAGTAACACCGGCGTCCGGGGACGATGCCGACGAGAGCACTCCGGGGATCGAAGACATCGACATCTCCGAGGGCGACCTCGCCGCAGCCGCCAACGATGTCGTCGAGGTGGTCGCTGCCGGTGACGACACCGAGGAAGACGCCACCGCCGAGCCGACTGCCGAGGACAAGGCGTCCGGTGACTTCGTCTGGGACGAAGAGGAATCCGAGGCGCTGCGCCAGGCCCGCAAGGATGCCGAGCTCACCGCGTCCGCCGACTCCGTCCGTGCCTACCTCAAGCAGATCGGCAAGGTCGCACTCCTCAACGCAGAAGAGGAAGTCGAACTGGCCAAGCGCATCGAGGCCGGCCTGTTCGCGGTCGAGAAGATGCGCGAGTCCGCGGAGAAGGGCGAGAAGCTTCCCGTTGCGCAGCGTCGCGACATGACGTGGATCTGCCGTGACGGCAACCGCGCCAAGAATCACCTCCTCGAGGCGAACCTTCGACTCGTCGTCTCCCTCGCCAAGCGCTACACCGGCCGTGGCATGGCGTTCCTGGACCTCATCCAGGAAGGCAACCTCGGTCTGATTCGCGCGGTCGAGAAGTTCGACTACACGAAGGGCTACAAGTTCTCGACGTACGCCACGTGGTGGATCCGACAGGCGATCACCAGGGCCATGGCCGACCAGGCCCGCACCATCCGTATTCCGGTGCACATGGTCGAGGTCATCAACAAGCTCGGCCGCATCCAACGCGAGCTGCTCCAGGATCTGGGTCGCGAACCCACTCCCGAAGAGCTCGCGAAGGAAATGGACATCACGCCGGAGAAGGTGCTGGAGATCCAGCAGTACGCGCGTGAGCCGATCTCGCTCGACCAGACCATCGGTGACGAGGGCGACAGCCAGCTCGGTGACTTCATCGAGGACTCCGAGGCGGTCGTCGCCGTGGACGCCGTGTCGTTCACGCTGCTCCAGGATCAGCTGCAGTCGGTTCTGGAGACGCTGTCCGAGCGCGAGGCGGGCGTGGTTCGTCTGCGGTTCGGCCTCACCGACGGTCAGCCCCGCACCCTCGACGAGATCGGTCAGGTCTACGGTGTCACGCGCGAGCGGATCCGTCAGATCGAGTCCAAGACCATGTCCAAGCTGCGTCACCCGTCGCGTTCTCAGGTGCTGCGCGACTACCTGGACTGATTCGTTCGCTCCACCTCGAACAACGACCGCCGATCACTGTGATCGGCGGTCGTTGTTCTCTGCTGCGTGGATGCCGTCACACCTGCGGCACCCCGAACGTTCCGTCCGGCCCTGGCCGATAGTCGAGCACAGCCGTGACGGCCGCGATCGGCAGCGGTCCGTACAGGTGCGGGAAGCGCATGGACTCCGGATCGGTCGGCACCCCCGGTTCCCATCGAACGGGTGCCGTCAGACGAGCCGGATCCACGCGCAGCAGAACCAGATCCGTGCGGCCGGAAAAGAGCCGATTCGCCGGCAAGTGCACTTGCTCGGGTGTGGACAGGTGCACGAAACCCACGGATTCGTACGAGTCCGGGGTGTAGTCGGCCCGACCACGCATCGCGAGCCACTCCCCTGCCGTGCAGATGTGAACGAGGTCGTCCTGCTTGCTGGTCACAGTTCCATTCTGCAGTGTCGAGTGCGCGTCAGGGCGGCGGAATGTCGGCAACGCCCCGATCTCTGCGGGCAGGCAGCCCACCGACCACGACGGCTACGATGACGGCGACGATTCCGAGAGCCTCCAGAGTCGTCGGAATCTGAGTCAGCACCACGGCACCGACCACCGTCGCCGTCGCCGGGAGCAGAGCCAGCAACAACGCGAAGCGGGCCCGGCCGACTCGCACCAGGACGTACTGATCGAGAACGTAGGGAACCACACTCGACAACAGCCCGACGCCCAGTCCGAGAACCCAGATCCGCCAGTCTCCCAATGCATTCGAGTGCGCGACCGCGAACGGTCCGAACAGTGGGACGGCAAGGAGTACGGACGCGATTCCGAACCCGGCAGCCATGTCGTCGAGCCCCTGGCCTGCGTCGGCAACCGACTTGCCCAGCACGATGTAGGCAGCCCACAGGGCCGCCGAGCCCAGCGCGAACACGATCCCGACCAACCCCACCTCGCCGCCCTCGAACTGCGCCGAAGCGATGGCTCCGACGCCGGCCACCACCAGGAGCAGCGCGCAGACGTCGGCAGGCTTTCTGGACCCGGCAGCAGCGACCGCGATCGGCCCGAGAAACTCGATGGCCACCGCCGCGCCGAGCGGCAGCCTGGCGATCGCCTCGTAGAACATCGCGTTCATGCCGATCGTCGCACCGCCGAACGCGGCGGCCGTGGTCGCCCGACGCACGGTCCATCCGCCGCTGCTGCCGGCCCGGTGCCGCCACGGCCGCCGCCAGGCCACCAACACCAGCGCCGCACCGAACCCGCGCAGCCACGCCACCGCGGCCGGATCGACGGTGTCGAACAAGAACACACCGATCGCCGCACCGACGTACATGCACAGCGCGCCGATCACGAACAGCGACGGAATACCCAGCTTCGATGCGCCGGAGAGCGAGGTAGAAGTCGAAGCCACATCGGCGACCCTACTGCCGCGACTCGCACCGAACACGATCAGCTCTCAGCGAACACTGTCGACGACGTTCCTGCTCGTGAGCCATGTTTCGTGTTAGTGACAACACAAAGAAACGCGCTCGGGAACAACGCATGACCGCCATACGTCTGACAGAGTGAACGGACCGCGCCATACCGACGCGGCGGACCGGCCCCAGGCGAACGGGACAACCCGCAAGCCAGTACGGAGGAGTCATGCCCGGAACATTGACCAGCCCACAATTGACAGCAGCGGACCGGTGCGACCGGTGCGGTGCAGGGGCTCGCGCGCGTGTCGTGCTCTCGACCGGTGGAGAACTTCTCTTCTGCGGTCACCACGCCACCGAGCACGAAGCCCGTTTGCGTGAAGTGAACGCAACGGTGATGACCGAATCGGACTCCACGGTGTAACCCACCTTTTGCGTCGGGGGAAACAGGTTCGCCACGATCGACGAACACAACGAAGAAGACGGACGGTCACCAGACCGTCCGTCTTTTTCGTGCCCTGATCTGCCAGGGATCTCTACATCTTGCGCAACTGCGCGATTCGCTCGCCCAACTGATCGGCCGACGCCATCGCTGTCGGCGGGCCACCGCAGATACGTCGCAGATCGCCGTGAATCACCCCGTGCGGCTTCCCGGTGCGGTGGTGGTACACCGCGACCAAACTGTTCAGTTCACGCCGCAGACCGGCCAACTGGCCCGCACTGGTGGCCCTGTCGTTGACCACTGCAGGTGCCGGAACCGCCGGCCCGGCAGCCGGCTTGTCGATCTGTTCCTGCTGGCGCTGGCGCAGCAGGTCACGCATCTGCGTCGCGTCGAGCAGACCGGGCAGACCGAGATAGTCCGCTTCCTCGTCGCTACCCGAGAACGTCGCGGTACCGAACGAGGAACCGTCGTAGATCACCTGGTCCAGTTCTGCATCCGCACCCAGCGAGGTGTACGCCTTCTCCTCCTCGCCCAGTTCGTCCTTCTGCTTGTTGGCGTCGGCCAGCAACTCGTCGTCGAAGCCGTCCTTCTCGCGGTGCGGTTTGCCGAGGATGTGATCGCGTTGCGCCTCGAGCTGCGACGCGAGATCGAGCAGCACCGGTACCGACGGCAGGAAGACGCTTGCCGTCTCACCCTTGCGCCGAGACCGCACGAAGCGGCCGATCGCCTGTGCGAAGTACAGCGGGGTCGACGCGCTCGTCGCATAGACACCGACGGCCAGACGCGGAACGTCGACGCCCTCGGACACCATGCGGACGGCAACCATCCACCGCTGGTCGCTCTTACCGAACTCGGCGATACGAGCCGAGGACGTGGGGTCGTCCGAGAGCACGATCGCCGGTGTCTCCCCCGTGATCACCTCGATCAGCTTCGCGTAGGCCCGCGCCACCGTCTGATCGGTTGCGATCACCAGACCGCCGGCATCGGGCATGCCGCCTGCGCGCAGTTGTGCGAGCCGCGTGTTCGCAGCCAACAGCACCGCAGGCATCCAGTCGCCCTGCGGATCCAGTGCGGTGCGCCATGCCCTCGCGGTCTGTTCGGCATTGAGCGGCTCACCCAGGCGCGCGGTGTATTCCTCGCCGGCGCTGTCCCGCCAGCGCGCTTCACCGGAGTACGCGAGGAACACGACCGGACGGACCACGCCGTCCGCAAGAGCATCGGAGTAGCCGTACGCGTGATCGGCCTTGGACCGCATCAACCCGTCCTGATCCGGTTCGTAGTTGACGAACGGAATCGGACTGTCGTCGCTGCGGAACGGCGTACCGGTCAGTGCGAGACGTCGGGTGGCGTCTCCGAACGCCTCGCGAATTCCCTCACCCCAGCTCTTGGCGTCGCCGCCGTGGTGAATCTCGTCGAGAATCACGAGGGTCTTGCGTGATTCGGTGCGCACTCGATGCTTGAACGGGTGCGAGGCGATCTGCGCATACGTCACGACCACGCCGTGGTAGTCGCTCGAGGTCTGACCGGTCGAGTTCGAGAAGCGCGAGTCCAATGCGATGCCGACCCTGGCGGCCGACTCCGCCCATTGGTGCTTGAGGTGTTCGGTGGGCGCAACGACGGTGACCTGATCGACGGTCCGATGCGCGAGCAGTTCTGCGGCCACCCGGAGGGCGAAGGTCGTCTTGCCTGCGCCGGGCGTCGCGACCGCGAGGAAGTCCTTGGGCGAGGCGACGAGATACTTCGTCAGCGCCCGTCGCTGCCACGCGCGCAGCGGTGCTCCCCCACTCGCGGGAGCGGCAGTCTGCTCGGTGGATGGTGGTGTGGGATCGAACATGTCAGCGCTCACTGGCCGCCGGTTCCTGGCATCGATGTAAATTCCTCGCGCTCTCGGTAGCCCTGCAGTGTCCGCCGAGGAGCCTATCGCTCCGCACCGACCGATCCCGCATCGCTGGGGTGAGTCGGATGCGACACGGCGAGTCGGCTGTTAGGCGAAGTCGCCTTTCGTCAGGAATGCTGGAGGAACCATGAGCGAGTCTGCAGGCGGAACTCCACCACCGGAACGGTTGTCTGCGAGAAGGCCGCTACACGCAGTATGGAAAGTGACGCTGCGCACTCTGAGCAAAGCGTGGGAAGACTCGATCTTCAGCAAGGCCGCAACGGCTGCGTTCTGGCAGACGCTGTCGCTGCCACCGCTGTTGCTCGGCGTGCTGGGCAGTCTGGGACTCGTCGGCGGATGGTTCGGACCCAACACCGTCGAGATCATCGAGTCCAAGATCATCACGTTCAGCAACACCCTCTTCAGCGGCAGCGTCGTGGACCAGATCATCGCTCCGACGGTCAAGGACGTCCTCGCCCAGGGCAGCGGCGAGATCGTGTCCGTGGGCTTTCTGCTCTCGTTGTGGGCCGGGTCGTCTGCGATCTCGACGTTCGTCGACTCCATCGTCGAAGCGCACGGGCAGGCCGACGCGCGACATCCCGTCTGGCAGAGGTTCTTCGCGCTGCTTCTCTACGTGGGCTTCCTGGTGATCGCGGTCTTCGTGCTTCCGCTCGTCGCCCTCGGACCGGTGTACGTGCAGCAGATTCTGCCGGATTCGTGGATCACCGTGGGCAGCGAGGTCATCGATTTCTTCTACTACCCGGCCGTCGGGCTGTTGCTGATCATCGGTTTGACCACGCTGTACAAGGTGGCCCTGCACACTTCGCTGCCGTGGCATCGTCTCCTCGGTGGAGCCCTGCTGGCCGGGGTGTTCTTCATGATCGCCAGCGCGGTACTGCGCCGGTATCTGGGCTGGGTGACGAGCACCGGGTACACCTACGGCGCGCTGGCGACGCCCATCGCGTTTCTGCTGTTCACGTTCTTCCTCGGCTTCGCCATCGTTCTCGGTGCCGAGTTCAACGCAACGATCCAGGAGTTCTCGCCCGCACGGGCGACCCGAATGGACCAGATGCGGGAGTGGATCGCGGCGCAGGCCGCTGCCGACGACAAGCCGTCGGGACCGGTGACCGCTGTCGCCCGACGGCTGGCCACGGGGCCGATCAAACTGTCCGGCGACCGGGCCCGTTCGGATCGTCCCGAACCGACCCCGGACCGGCACCCGGGAGACGGTGGTCAGTCGCCCTTCTTCAAGCCCTCGTAGACCTTCTTGCAGTCCGGGCACACCGGTGATCCGGGCTTCGCGGACTTGGTGACGGGAAACACCTCACCGCACAGCGCGACGACGTGCGTACCCATCACCGCGCTCTCGGCGATCTTGTTCTTCTTCACGTAGTGGAAGAATTTCGGCCGGTCGTCCTCGGTGGTTTCGTCCGGTGCGATATCGGGACGGTCCTTCGTCTGAGTGCTCATGAACACAGATTAATCCGTTTGGGCCGTGCATCCACAGCAAGGGGTAACCGGTTCCACAGCTCGTCGTATGCATTCTGTGAGCAGTAGTGCCACAGTGGAGGTATGACGAGAACCCCAGGGTTCGACGGAAGCGCGTACAGCGACTCGCCGGATGGGCCCGTCCTGATCACCGAGGCGCAGAAGTCGGTCGAGGAGCAGCACAAAGCTCGCGTCCGCAAATACATGTTCATCATGTCGTTCCGCATCCCGGCGTTGGTGTTGGCTGCCATCGCGTACGGGATGTGGATGAATCCGTGGATCTCCATGGCGATAGTCGGAGCGTCCATTCCACTGCCGTGGATGGCGGTGCTGATCGCCAACGATCGGCCGCCCCGCACCAAGGACGAGATGAGCCGATACGACTACCGGACCGTGGACAGGCCGCAACTGGAATCGAGCAACCACCGGGTGATCGAACCGGGCGACGACTGACGCAGCGGCCATCGCCGATGCGACACTTGCGTCGTGACTGCACCGAATTCCACGTCCCCGCTCGTCGTCGCCTGCTCCGATCTTCGTGAGGCCTTCGAGCGGGCGGGGTACGACGCCGACGGAGTACTGACGCTGCTCGGCGCCGACGCCCACGCTGCCCTCGGTCGCAGCGAGCCGGTGCCGGTACGCAACGCCAGCCGGGACGGTGGTGCGCTGGGTGTTCTGGTGCGCCTGTTCCTGCTCGTCGACGACTGCCCCGAGTCCGACGTCGCTGACGCCATCGCACCACTGACGGTTGCCGACGCCGTCGCAGCCGGGATTCTCACCTGCTCCGGATCGACAGTGCGGACGCTGCTCGATATTCGACCGCTCGACGCCGGACACGGAACTCGGTGGATCGTCTCGGATCCGGACGGCAGCATGCGCGCCGCCGAGACCGCTCCCGACCACGTGCTCGGCGTCGGGCAGGCCTCGTTGTCGCTGCTGCGCGGAACGCCCACGTCCCCGGCGACAAGCGTTCTCGACGTCGGTACCGGCTGCGGCGTCCAGGCCGTGCACGCCTGCGGCTACGCGGAGCAGGTGACCGCGACCGACATCAGTCCGCGATCGATGGACCTCGCTGCCGCGACGATGGCGCTCAACGGGCTCGACGTCGAGTTGCTGCACGGTTCGTGGTTCGAGCCCGTCGCCGGGCGTCGATTCGATCGCATCGTCGCCAACCCGCCGTTCGTCGTCGGCCGCGCCGAAGTGCAGCACTCGTACCGCGATTCCGGCCTCGACCTCGACGGAGCGAGCGCTCTGATGATCGGCGGGGCCCCGGAACACCTGGCGCTCGGCGGTACCGCGGCCATCCTGGCGTCATGGGTGCACGTCCGCGGTGAGGACTGGCGTGCGCGGGTGGCGTCGTGGCTGCCCGCGCACGGAATCGACGCCTGGGTCGTCGAGCGTGACGTCGCCGATCCCGCGCTCTACGTGGGCACCTGGATGCGTGACGGCGGACTCGATCCCCGCGATCCCGACGCGGCCGCGGTGGCACAGTCCTGGCTCGACCACTTCGCCGCCGCCGATGTCGAGGGAATCGGCTTCGGGTTCGTCTATCTCCGCCGAACGGATGCGCCGACCGATCTGCTTGCCGAGGAGCTCACGCACGGCTTCTCCGACCCGCTTGGCAACGAATCTATCGAGTACTTCGCGCGGCTGGACTGGCTGCGGGAGCACGACATCCTCGACTCGGTACTGACTCTCGACCCGAACACCGCACTCGAACGCGTCTACCTTCCCGGCGAGGAGGGATGGGCTCCGGTGGCGGTGCGCGTCCATCGCGGGAACGGCCCGCAGTGGCAGCACGACGTCGACGAACTCGGTGCGGCTCTGCTCGCAGGCCTTCGACCCGATGGCCTACCGGTCGGCGAACTGGTGGAGTTGCTCGCTGCTGCGCACGACGAGGACGCCGAGGAACTGGCAGTGCATGCAGTGACGATGATGCAGGGGCTCGTCCGGCACGGCTTGGTTCTGCCGGCTCGATGAGTGCACGACACCGCCCCGGGAGAGCGACCGTTCCCGGCGGCTTCACTTCTCAGCAACTTCTCAGGACGAACATGACGTAATCCCTGGTCACACGGGTATCTACAGGATCGGCGTGGGAACTTATCGGAGTCTCCCGAGCGTTGAACCCTGTGAGACACCACCGACCAGGAGGCAAGTCATGACCAGCCCCAGCACCACGATTCGTCCGCGGCCCACCGATGCCGATCTGGACGCCCAGAGCCCAGCAGCCGATCTCGTTCGCGTGTACCTCAACGGCATCGGCCGCACCGCGTTGCTGACGGCTGCCGAAGAAGTCGATCTGGCCAAGCGGATCGAGGCTGGTCTCTACGCAAAGCAGGTTCTCGAGAACACGAAGCGACTGAGCGCAGTCAAGAAGCGCAACCTCGCCATCATCGTTCGTGACGGCAGTGCTGCACGCAGCCACCTGCTCGAAGCGAACCTTCGCCTGGTCGTGTCTCTCGCCAAGCGCTACACCGGCCGCGGTATGCCCCTGCTCGACCTGATCCAGGAGGGCAACCTCGGGCTCATCCGCGCGATGGAGAAGTTCGACTACGCCAAGGGCTTCAAGTTCTCGACGTACGCGACGTGGTGGATTCGTCAGGCCATCACCCGCGGTATGGCAGATCAGAGCCGCACGATCCGGCTGCCCGTCCACCTGGTCGAACAGGTCAACAAGCTGGCCAGGATCAAGCGTGAGCTGCATCAGCAGCTCGGCCGCGAGGCAACGGACGAAGAGCTGTCGAGCGAATCGGGTATCGCGGTGGAGAAGATCGCGGATCTGCTCGACCACAGCCGCGACCCGGTCAGCCTGGACATGCCGGTCGGCAGCGACGAGGAAGCACCTCTCGGCGACTTCATCGAGGATTCCGAGGCGACGTCCGCCGAGAACGCCGTCATCGCCGGACTGCTGCACAGCGACGTCCGTGTCGTTCTCGGCACTCTCGACGAACGGGAGCAGCAGGTCATTCGTCTCCGCTACGGCCTGGACGACGGACAGCCCCGCACCCTCGATCAGATCGGCAAGCTCTTCGGTCTCTCCCGTGAGCGTGTCCGTCAGATCGAGCGCGAGGTGATGGTCAAGCTTCGGCAGGGCGACCGCGCCGAGAAGCTGCGGTCGTACGCCAGCTGAGCACAGCCCCGACCGGGTGGAGCGACGGTGACCATCCCCGTTCGCGCCGCCTCACGCGGTAGCCGAGCCGACGTTCTCTCCCCCTCGGGACGTCGACTCGGCTGCCGCTTTTTCGTGGCCCGTCCGTTCAGCGCAGGCGGCGCGGCCCCAGATCGGCTTTGGTGGGCTCGGGCCCGATGCGCACCCGGGCGTCGGTGATCTGTGCGCCGTCGGCGGACGCCAGAACCGGCTCACACGAGATCTCGCGAATGTCGGCGATGTCTTCTGCCAGCGCAGAAATTCGCTGAACGAGGTCGATCAGGGCTTTCTTGTTGACGGGCACCGCATTGCGATATCCGGACAGCAGCGGAGCCGCCTTCGGTGCGTCGATCAGTTGCGCGGCCTCGTCCTCGGTCAGTGGCAGCACCCGATACGCACGATCGCCCAACAGATCCGAGATCACCCCGGCCAGACCGAACGAGATGAGTGATCCGAAAGACGGGTCGTCCTGTACGCGAACGACGCAGCCGATTCCCTTGACCGCCATGCGCTGGACGTGCAACAGCGGCTCGCCCGAGGCCGCCGCCAAATTCCGATACGCCACCCGCACCGCGGAGGCGTCGGCCATGTCCAGACGCACTCCGCCGAGATCCGGCCGGTGCCGCCACCGCTCCCCGGTCGCCTTGACCGCCACCGGATATCCCAGTTCGTCTGCTGCCGCGACGGCCTCGTCCTCGTCGGTCACGGTCCGAAAGGCCACGACGTCGAGGCCGTAGCAGCTCAGCAGCTCTGCGGTCTCGAAATCCGAGAGCCAGCGTCCGTGACTGCCCGCCGACCGCCATCCCTCGACCAGCTGCTTGGCACGTTCGGAGTCGATGCTCTTGGGCCGGACGAGATTCGACACCGGCCGCGAACGCCACGACGAGTACCGCCACGCAGCAGCCAGCGCCGCAACGGCCCGCTCCGGACTCGAGTACGACGGCACCGATCCACGCACGGGGTGTCCACCCGGTCCGCGGACCGCCAGGACGTCCGGAATGCCCTCGGTGGCAAGGAACGTCGAGAGTACGGGCTTGTCGGATCCACGGACGGCGTTGCCGAGCGCGGCCGCGAACGGTTCGACCTCCACCGCTACCGGTGGAACGAACACGACGATGACGGCGTCGATGTCGGATGCGGCCAATGCCGACGACACGGCCGCGGCGAACTCCTCGGGGCCTGCCTGCGGACCGACATCGGTCGGATTGCTCGCGTGCAGGCCCTTGGCTCGCGCAGCGTCCACTGCCAGCACACCCAGAGCCGTCGAATTTCCCACCACGGCAACCCGCGGGCCGACCGGAAGAGGCTGATTTCCGAACAGGACGGCGCAGTCGAACAGTTCGGAGATGGTGTCGACCTGAATGACTCCGGCCTGCGCGAACAGTGCGCGCACGATCGAGTCGTCGATGTCGGCACCGATCGCATGGGCAGGCGGCACGGCCCCGCGGCCGCTCTTGACCGCGATGATTGGCTTGGTGCGCGCGACCCGTCGGGCGATCCTGGTGAACTTCCTGGGATTACCGAAGCTCTCGAGGTACAGCAGGATCACCTCGGTGGCCGGGTCCGAATCCCAGTACTGCAGTAGGTCGTTTCCGGACACATCGGCGCGGTTTCCGGCCGAGACGAACGTCGACAGTCCCAGCCTGCGGTTGGCGGCCTCGTCCAGAATCGCGATGCCGAGGGCACCGGACTGACAGAAGAACCCCACGTTGCCCGGAGTGGGCAGATGCGGAGCCAGCGTGGCGTTCAGGCCGAACTCGGGATCGGTGTTCGCCACACCGAGCGCGTTGGGCCCGATCAACCGCATTCCGTGCGCCCTCGCGGCGAGCACCAGCCTGCGCTCGCTCTCCTGGCCCGCGGGTCCGGTCTCGCCGAATCCACCCGAGACCACCAGCAACGCTTTGACGCCCTTGTCGAGGCAGTCGTCGAGCACGGCGTCGATCGCATCGGCCGGTACCGCTGCTATCGCCAGATCGACCGGATCGGGGATGTCGTGCACCGTGGCGTAGGCGCGGACCCCGCGGACCGAACGATGGTCGGCGTTGACGGGATAGACGGGGCCGGTGAAGTTGCCCGCCAGGAGATTCGCGAGAACGGCGTTGCCCACTTTCGAGCTGTCGGTCGATGCTCCGATCACGGCCACCGATCGTGGGCTGAGCACGTTGCGCACACTGCGGGCCTCGGCGGCACGCTCACGCGAATTGCGCACCGAGAGCAGAGCTTCGCTCGGGTCGATGGCGAACTCCAGTCGCAGCACTCCCCCCTCGAAGGACCTGCTGACCTGATAACCCGCTTCACGGAAGACGGTGACCATGTTCCGGTTCTCGGCGAGCACCTCGGCGACGAACATGTTCACCCCGTTCTCGGCGGCCGCTCCCGCGAGGTGTTCGAGCAGGATCGGACCCAGCCCGCGGCCCTGATGCGCGTCGGCGACGACGAAGGCCACCTCGGCGGAATTACCGTCGCCCTCGGGCAGTCGTTCGTATCGGCCGACCGCGATGATGTCGTCACCGAGCACTGCGACGAACGCCACCCGGTCGTGGTGATCGACCGTGGTGAAGTTGAGGACGTCGCGCTGGGGCATCGTGGGGTAGGGACCGAAATATCGCAGGTATCTCGTCCGCTCGGACAGCCGCCCGTGGAAGGCGACGATGCGCTCGGAGTCCGACGGGACGATGGGACGCAGGTGCACCACACCACCGTCGGAGGTCAGGACGTCGGCAACCCAGTGTCGCGGAAAAGTCGTCTCCGCTCGCTCTCGGGCCAGGTCCTTGTCGCTCGGGTCCGACGCCGCAACGGCCGGCTCCTCGGCCGAGGGGCTGTCGGTCTGATCAGTCACGCGGGTCCTCCGGATCGAGTCCGAGCAGTGGAAACACTGCTCGACGGGTGGCGATGATCGCCGAGTCGACACGTTCGAGCGCCCTGTCGGTGCCGTCGGTACCGGCGAGAGATCCACCGGGTCCGTCCCAGGCGGGGTAGTCGACGTCTCCCCCGTCACCCATGGTCTGCGGCAGGTCGACACTCGGTGCCATGGTCCGTACCCGCTCGCGCCACGTGTCCGGCAGCGCCGACATCGGGTCGATGTCGCGGCCGAGCGCGGCAGCGATGAGGTGCGTCCAGGACCGTGGAACGACGCGCACCAAGCCGTACCCGCCACCGCCGACGGCCAACCACCGACCTTCGGAATGCTTGTCCGCCAGATCACGCATGGCCAGGAATGCCGCGTTCTGGCCGTCGACGGTCAGGGCGAGATCTGCGAGGGGATCTTCGCGGTGGCTGTCGACACCGCATTGACTGACGATGATCTGGGGCTTGAACGCGCCGATCGCGCCCGGCACGATCGCGTGGAACGCTCGCAGCCACAACCGGTCCGCGGTGCCGGGCAGCAGCGGAACGTTGATCGAGGTTCCCTCACCGCGTTCGGTTCCCACCTCGGTCGACCATCCGGTGTTCGGCCACAGCGTCGCCGGATGTTGGTGCAGCGAGACGGTGAGCACTCTCGGGTCACCGAGAAATGCCGCTTGAACGCCGTCCCCGTGGTGAGCGTCGACGTCGATGTAGGCGATTCGGTCGAACCCGTTGTCCAGCAACCACGAAATGGCGATCGCGGCGTCGTTGTAGACGCAGAAGCCCGAGGCCCAGTCGGCCATCGCGTGGTGCATGCCGCCACCGATGCTCACCGCGCGTCGAGCACGACCCGACGCGATTTCGCGGGCGGCGGCCAGCGAGCCGCCGGCGAGCATGGCGCTCGCCTCGTGCATCTGCGGAAACACCGGGTTGTCGTCGGAACCCAGTCCGTGGACGACGTCGTCGGGATCGCGCAGGGCCGGGCCCTGCGACGGTGCCTGTTTGACGGCCTCGATGTACGCGCTGGTGTGAAACCGGAGCAGTTCGGAATCCGGTGCAGCGGACGGCTCGACCAATTCGACGCCCGCGAGCAGGCCAATGTCGGTGGCGAGCGCCATCGTCAGATCGAGTCGAGTCGGGTTCATCGGGTGGTCGTCGCTCCACCGGTAGCCGAGGTAGTCCGCACTCCACACGACGATGTCCTCGGGGCGGTTCGGGATGGACGCGGCGGCGCGTGTCGCCTGATCAGACATATGGACAAAACTACGTTGTCGGGCGGGATGGTGTTGCCGGGTTCCGGTGTTGTCCCGATAGTCCCCTTGTGAGAAGCCATGGGAAACGACGTCCACAGTTGTGGTGCGCCGCGCCCGCTACGACTGGGTGCAGCGCCTATTTCGGGGCGCTGACGGTAGGATCGAGCCCGACGAAGGGGTTGAGTGTGAAGGATCTGGTCGACACCACGGAGATGTACCTCCGGACGATCTACGATTTGGAAGAAGAGGGCGTGATTCCGCTCCGCGCGCGAATCGCCGAACGGCTCGAACAAAGTGGTCCCACCGTCAGCCAAACCGTTGCTCGGATGGAGCGCGACGGGCTGTTGTCCGTCGCAGGCGATCGGCACCTCGAGCTGACCGAGAAGGGCCGCAGTCTGGCGGTTGCGGTCATGCGCAAGCACCGTTTGGCGGAGCGTCTGCTCGTGGACATCATCGGTCTGCGATGGGAAGACGTTCACGCCGAGGCGTGCCGTTGGGAGCACGTGATGAGCGAGGAGGTCGAGCGTCGTTTGGTCACCGTACTGAACAACCCGACGACCTCGCCGTACGGCAACCCGATCCCAGGGTTGGCCGAACTCGGTCTCGGCCAGTCGACTCTGGCACCGGAGGCTCTCATCCGCCTCACCGATGTTCCGGTCGGCCAGCCGACAGCAGTAGTGGTGCGTCGTCTCGCCGAGCACGTTCAGTCCGACCCCGAGGTGATCGCTCAGCTCCGCGAAGCGGGCGTGGTCCCCGATGCTCGCGTTACAGTCGAGGCCAAGCCCGGATCGATCACGATCACGGTGCCAGGACACAGTGGTGTCGACATATCCGAGGAAATGGCGCACGCCGTCCAGGTGAAGAAGGTCTGACCTCACACCGACGACGGCGTTCGACGTGTGTGAGGGAGAACGAACAGTGAAGCTTCTGGTTACCGGTGGTGCGGGGTACGTCGGCAGCGTCTGCGCGGCCGTGCTCGTCGAGCGCGGTCACGAGGTCGTGGTTGTGGACAACCTGTCCACCGGTAACCGGGACGCAGTGCCCGGCGGTGCGACGTTCGTCGAAGGTGACATCAAGGACGTTGCCGCAGACGTGCTGATCGGCGGCGGTTTCGACGCCGTCCTGCACTTCGCCGCGCAATCTCTCGTGGGCGAGTCGGTGGTCTCGCCGGACAAGTATTGGAGCGGGAACGTCGTCACCTCGCTGGCGTTGCTCGATGCCATCCGAGCATCCGGCACCGCGAAGCTGGTGTTCTCCTCGACAGCCGCCACGTACGGCGAGCCCGAGAAGACTCCCATCACCGAGGACGCACCCACCCGCCCCACCAATCCCTACGGTGCCACCAAACTCGCGATCGATCACGCGATCACGTCGTACGCCGCGGCCTACGGCCTCGCGGCCACCAGCCTGCGGTACTTCAACGTCGCCGGTGCCTACAACGGTTTCGGCGAGAATCGCGTCGTGGAGACGCACCTGATTCCGCTCGTGCTTCAGGTCGCTCTGGGGCAGCGCGAGAAGATCTCGGTGTTCGGCACCGACTGGCCCACTCCGGACGGTACGGCTGTTCGCGACTACATCCACGTCGCCGACCTCGCCGAGGCGCACATTCTCGCCGTCGATGCCGCAGAACCGGGTGAGCACACCATCTACAACCTCGGCAGCGGCACCGGATTCTCCGTACACGAGGTCATCTCGTCCTGCGAGCGCGTCACGGGCCTGCCCATCGCCGTCGAACATGCTCCCCGTCGTGCCGGTGATCCTGCCGTCCTGATCGCCTCGAGCGCACGTGCGGTCGAGGAGCTGAAATGGACGCCGGAGCTGACCGATCTCGATCGGATCGTGGCCGATGCGTGGACCTTCCTGCAGCAGCTCGGCGATCGGTCGCACGCAGCGCGCTGACCCGCGTCGCCGGCCGATCGTCGATGTGCCCGACTGCCGTCATCGTCGACCGAACGGGTCGCCGGGCAACCGAACTCCGCAGGCGCGCGCACATGCGAAGCCGCTCTCGGCCACTTCGCGAACGAGTTCGGGACCTGCGCCTGCGCTGAGCGATCTGTCCAGCAGTCGCGCCAGTGAGTAGGTCTCGTCGGCTTCCAGTGCAGCGTCGATCGCGATGCGGGCCATCGGCCCGTCTCCGCGCACGTACGCGCTGAAGGCCAGAAGTGTTGCGGCGATGGCCCGTTCGCCCTTCGGCAGAACGCGGGACAACCTCGCCCAGAACTCTTCGACGAATCCCGCGTCGTCGCCGAGGGTCAACGCCAGCAGTGCGTCACGCACCTGGACGTGGCCGATCGCGAGTGCGATCCGAGCGATGTCGGTCGGGTCCAACTCGGTGTCGTACGGTCCTCGCGCAACGTACGACAGCACCGAGGTCAAGTCGTCGGTACGAGACCGGGTGCCGTCGCGTCGTTGTCGCGACATCTCGGCGGCCACGGCCCGCACGGTCGCGTCGGGGCCCGGTGCGATGGTCTCGGCGAGCTCGCGCCTGGACCGTCGGACGGAGTAGCCGTCGAGCACGCGGGCAACGGTCATCGGCGACGCCGACGGATCCGATATCACGCCGTGCCGCTGCGGTCCGCGCAACGTCCACCACTCGGCGGAATCGGCGATCTCCGACGCCGCGAGGGCCTCGCCGAGCTGGACTCCGAACGATGCGAGTGTGGCGTCGAGTTCGATCACCAGCGCTTCGACGTCGAGCAGATGCGGTGTTCTGACGGTTCGATCGAGCCTGTCGTCGACGAACACCGCCATGACTGCCGGGATGTTCTCCATCGCGCAGTAGCCGGCCAGGTAGCCGATGACGTCGAGCATCTCCGGGGTCGCGCGGGTGTGACTGCCTGCGCGCCGATCGATGTGTTCGCCTGCCAGGACGAGGTCGTGACGCATCGTGGGTCCGACGCAGGCACCGCCGTCCTTGACCGCGATGAGCACCATCGATCGATGCGGGTGGAACCCGAGCATGGCCGGCACGGCTGCCATCAGGTCGCTCGCGTGGCCGAGGCGAACGCGATGGTGGGAATCGAAGTTGTCCTGTGAGTTCGTCGGTGTGTACATACCGGAGAATCCTGGCCGGGGGCCCGAGGACCGACCGAGTCTCGACCTGGGCTTTCGTACTGCCCTGTGGAGAACTGCCGTGTTGTGGATGAATCGCATCGCCGGAGCTGGGGACGAACGATTCGTGTCGGTGCCGTCTGCTAGGGCTCCGTCAGCTCTGGCCGACCTTCTGGACTGCCGCGGTGAACAACTCGTCGAGGGTCATCGCATCGGGCGTGCCCGAGCCGAACGACATGAACGTGGCCGACACTCGTACTCCGTCGATCTGGGCCATCAACGTCAGCATCGATTGGGTGACGGCGTCGCCGCCTGCGCCCGATGCAACGGTCTGGCGGACGGCCAAGGTGTCGTCCGCGTCGATGGGCGGGGCCGGGGTCAGAGTGGAGGTCACCGTCGAGGTCGCGCCGGACTTGGTTGCGGTCACCTCACCGCACTCTTCGAGTTGCTCCTTGCGCGCCGAGAGCGGTTCGTCCACTGCGGTCAACTCGATCGAGATGGTGGACCGGCTGTCGTTGTCGGTGCCGACGATCATGGCCGTGCCCGTCGGGCCGAAGTCCTGGTCGGCGGGCTTGCATCCTGCCGGGCTGACTTCTGCACCGGCAGGAATTCCGCTGAGATCGGGTGCGGCTTGCGAGATCGCCTGCTGGGGCAGCACCAGGGCGTCGTACGGTGCCGGGAAGCTCGACGGGTCGATCAGCAGCGTGTTCAGATCCACGCCGGACGGCGGCGACGAGGTGGCGGCACCCGAACTGGGCTCGGCAGTGCCGGTGACGGTGGAGCTGCAACCGACCAGCACGAGAGCTGCGATCGCCGCCGAGGTCGCGGCGATGGTCAGGCGGGTTCTGCGTGCGGCGGGGCTCACAAGGCGTCCTCTTCGGGTCGGTGGGACGCCGCAGCACACGCTCCGGCGTCCCACCACTGTCTCATTCCGACCACCTCGAACGCGGCAGGCGACCCGCCGCAGTGTCGCGAAGTCAGCTGCCGCGGGCGATCCACTCCTCGAGGTGCGGTGCTTCGTCGCCGATGCGCGTGCCGTCACCGTGCCCGGTGTTGACTCGGGTGTCGACAGGAAGCGCGAAGAGGCGATCACGGATGGACCCGATGATGGTGGGGAAATCCGAGTACGACCGTCCGGTGGCACCCGGACCGCCGGAGAAGAGTGTGTCGCCGCTGAACAACTCCCCCGCTTCCGGCAGGTACAGGCACGTCGATCCCGGAGAATGCCCGGGCGTGTGCAGCGCCAGGATGTCGGTCCCGGCCACGGTGATGCGCTGACCGTCTTCGAGGGTCGAGTGCCCGACGCCCGGGTGCGTCTGTTCCCACAGCATCTCGTCGGCTGGATGCAGCAGAATCGGCGCGTCGAGTGTGTCCGAGAGTTCGGGTGCCACGGTCACGTGGTCGTTGTGACCGTGGGTGCAGATGACGGCCTTGACGGTCCGGCCTGCGACCGCGTCGACGATCGGGGCCGCGGTGTGTGCTGCGTCGACGATCACGACCTCGTCGTCGTCACCGATCAGCCAGATGTTGTTGTCGACGTCCCAGGTGCCACCGTCGAGGCTGAACGTGCCCGAGGTGACGACATTCTGGACGCGGAACTGCCCGCTCACAGGACCACCACCGAACGCAGGACAGTGCCCTGATGCATCTTCTCGAAGGCTGCCTCGACGTCGTCGATGGTGATGCGCTCGGTGACGAACTTCTCGAGCGGCAGACGGCCCTGCTGGTACAGATCCACCAACTGCGGGAAGTCTCGCTCGGGCAGGCAGTCTCCGTACCAGGAGGATTTGAGCGATCCGCCGCGTGAGAAGAAGTCGATCAGCGGCATCTCGAGGGTCATCTCGGGTGTCGGTACGCCGACGAGCACCACGGTTCCGGCGAGGTCGCGTGCGTAGAACGCCTGCTTCCAGGTCTCCGGGCGACCGACGGCGTCGATGACCACGTCGGCACCGAACCCGCCGGTCAGCTCCTGCACGGCCTCTACTGCGTCCACCACCGAGGAGTCGACGGTGTGGGTGGCTCCGAGGCCGAGTGCCCATTCGAGCTTGCCCGGGTCACGGTCGACCGCGATGATCGTCGATGCGCCGGCCAGGCGTGCTCCGGCGATCGCGGCATCGCCGACGCCGCCGCAGCCGATCACGGCCACCGAATCTCCGCGCGAGACGTTGCCGGTGTTCATTGCCGCGCCCAGCCCGGCCATCACTCCACAGCCGAGCAGTCCGACGACGGCGGGATCGGCGTCTGCGGCGACCTTGGTGCACTGACCCTCGTGCACCAGGGTCTTCTCGGCGAATGCGCCGATGCCCAGAGCCGGTGTCAGCTCGGTGCCGTCCTCGAGGGTCATCTTCTGGGCTGCGTTGTGGGTGTCGAAGCAGTACCACGGGGTGCCGCGCTTGCAGGCTCGACATTCGCCGCACACGGCGCGCCAGTTCAGTACGACGAAGTCTCCGACCTCGACGTGCTCGACGCGGTCGCCGATGGTCTCGACGATTCCTGCTGCCTCGTGTCCGAGCAGGAACGGGAACTCGTCGTTGATGCCGCCTTCGCGATAGTGCAGGTCGGTGTGGCACACCCCGCAGGCCTGGATCTTCACGACGACCTCGTTGGGCCCGGGATCGGGGATGGTGATCGTCTCGATGGAGACGGGCTCGCCCTTGCTCTTGGCGACGACGGCGCGGACCTGCTGCGGCATGTGTTCCTCCACTGTAAATCGGGTGTTTCGTGCTGTGTTCAGCCTCGCACAACGCATCAGCACGTGGCGACATCTGCATGGGTTCGACGCACCGAATCGTGGAGTTCACAAAGTTGTGACCGGGTGGGCACGCAGTCTTTGCGTGCGAGCGGTACCTATGACGAATGTCTGAACCCATGGAGTACGACCTGGTGGTCATCGGCTCCGGCCCCGGTGGCCAGAAGGCGGCCATTGCGGCTGCGAAGCTCGGCAAGCGGGTGGCGATCGTGGAGAAGGGCCACATGCTCGGCGGGGTCTGCGTCAACACCGGCACCATTCCGTCCAAGACGCTGCGCGAGGCCGTTTTGTATCTCACGGGCATGAATCAACGTGAGCTGTACGGGGCGAGCTACCGGGTGAAGGCCGACATCACTCCGGCCGATCTGCTGGCCCGAACGCAGCACGTGATCGGCAAGGAGATCGAGGTGGTGCGTTCGCAACTGCTCCGCAACCGCATCGAGTTGATCACCGGTGTCGGCAAGTTCCTCGACGCGCACACCATCGTGATCGAGGACGAGATGCGGGGCGAACGCATCACCGTCAAGGCCGCCAACGTGGTGATCGCCACCGGCACCGCTCCCGCCCGTCCGGCCGACGTCGCGTTCGACGACTATCGAGTACTCGACTCGGACGGAATCCTCAACCTCGAGTTCATTCCGGCGTCGATGGTCGTGGTCGGGGCCGGTGTCATCGGAATCGAGTACGCGTCGATGTTCGCTGCTCTGGGAACGAAGGTCACCGTCGTCGAGAAGCGCGATTCGATGCTCGACTTCTGCGATCGCGAGATCATCGAGTCGTTGCAGTTTCACCTCCGCGATCTCGCGGTGACCTTCCGCTTCGGGGAGGCAGTGACCGCGGTCGACGTCGGCCCGAACGGAACGGTGACGACGCTTGCCAGCGGCAAGAGGATCCCGGCGGAGACGGTGATGTACTCGGCCGGCCGCCAGGGTCTGACGACGGCGCTCGAACTCGAGAACGCCGGTCTCGAGGCCGACGCGCGCGGTCGCATCTTCGTCGACGAGCATTTCCAGACCAAGGTCGATCACATCTACGCGGTCGGCGATGTCATCGGGTTTCCGGCGTTGGCCGCGACGTCGATGGATCAGGGCCGGTTGGCGGCTTACCACGCGTTCGGCGAGTCGAGCGCCAAGCTGACCGACGTGCAGCCCATCGGTATCTACTCCATTCCCGAGGTCTCGTACGTCGGAGCCACGGAGGTCGACCTGACGAAGGGATCGATCCCCTACGAGGTCGGGGTGTCGAGGTACCGCGAACTCGCTCGGGGTCAGATCGCCGGTGACTCGTACGGGATGTTGAAGTTGCTCGTCTCCACCGAGGACCGGTCGATACTCGGCGTTCACATCTTCGGGTCGGGTGCGACGGATCTGGTGCACATCGGGCAGGCGGTGATGGGGTGCGGCGGCACCGTCGACTACCTCGTCGATGCCGTGTTCAACTACCCGACGCTGTCCGAGGCATACAAGGTCGCAGCCCTCGATGTCACCAACAAGATCCGTGCGCTGGCCAACTTCGACCGCTGACCGGACGGCAGGTCGAACGACTGTCGGGGAATGAACGGCGGGCAGCCGGTTGTTCTTCTCGAGTAGTGATTCGCCACGTTCGACGTCGGCGCGTACACGGCGCGAGCCGAGGGTCGGCGTATTCTGGCTCGAATCTCGCGTCGAGGTACCGACGAGTCGATCCGAAAGGGGCCAGGCCATGACCGAACAGTCGAAGATGTACGAGCTGGAGTTTCCGGCACCGCAAATCTTCTCCAACGACGGCGTCGGACCCGTCCTCGTGCACGGCCTGGAGGGCTTCTCCGACGCAGGTCACGCGGTGAAGTTGGCAACGACTCATCTGCGCGAGAGCCTGGAATCGGAGCTGGTCGCGTCGTTCGATGTAGACGAGTTGATCGACTACCGGTCCCGACGGCCGACGATGACGTTCAAGTCCGATCATTTCTCGGACTACGACGCTCCCGAGCTGAACCTCTATGCCGTCAAGGACCGAACCGGCACCCCGTTCCTGTTGCTGGCCGGCATGGAACCGGATCTGCGGTGGGAGAAGTTCACCACCGCTGTGCGCCTGCTCGCCGAACAGCTCGGCGTCCGTAGAACCATCGGTCTCGGGTCGATCCCGATGGCCATTCCGCACACCCGGCCGCTCGGTGTGACGGCCCACGCCAGCGACAAGGATCTGGTCAAGGAGGGCAACAGCTGGGCAGGTGACCTGCAGGTGCCAGGCAGCGCCTCGTCCCTGCTCGAGCTTCGGATGGCGCAGCACGGTCACGAGTCGATGGGCTTCTCGGTGCACGTCCCGCACTACCTCGCCCAGACGGACTACCCCGGTGCAGCCGAAACGCTGCTCGAGAACGTCGGCGAGGCCGCCGAGTTGGATCTGCCCCTGGCGGCGTTGGGTGAAGCCGCGGCGCGGGTTCGGGAGCAGGTGAACGAGCACATCACCGGAAACGAAGAGGTCCAGTCGGTGGTGCAGGCACTCGAGCGCCAGTACGACACCTACGTTGCCGCGCAGGAACAGCAGTCGACGCTGTTGGCCAGTGACGAGCCACTGCCGAGCGGCGACGAGCTAGGGGCCGAGTTCGAGCGCTTCCTCGCCGAGCAGGCCGGTCTCGACGAGGGAGACGGCACCACCGAGCAGTAACAGTGTGAGTGGTCACAGAAGATGATCGCTCGGGCGGGCATATCGGACAGCCCGGGCCGATCGAAACATACCTGTAACCGCAAATACGCTCGATGTTCTGCCCCGAGCGTCATCTCGTGCAAGAGTCGTAGCAACACGTACTCCGGTACGTACGTCTACACACTCGTGCACGGCGTCGCCGTTCTGTACCGCCGCGCGCGGTGCACCAGGGAATTTCAGGAGGCGCAGATGAGCACCAATCCGCGCAGTCGCAAGCTCCGCCCGGTTCCCGACGAAGAACCACGGCTGATCTTCCGGACCATTCACGGATACCGGCGCGCGTTCCGCATGGCCGGTGAAGGTCCGGTGTTGCTGTTGATCCACGGGATCGGCGACAACTCCGAGACGTGGAACGAGGTCATCCCGCACCTCGCGAAGAACTACACCGTCATCGCTCCTGATCTGCTGGGGCACGGTCGCTCGGACAAGCCACGCGCGGACTACTCCGTGGCCGCGTACGCAAACGGCATGCGCGACCTGCTCTCGGTGCTGGGCATCGAACACGTCACCGTCGTCGGGCACTCACTGGGCGGCGGCGTCGCCATGCAGTTCGCCTACCAGTTCCCGGGCATGGTCGACAGGTTGGCTCTCGTGTCCTCCGGTGGCGTCACCAAGGACGTACATCCCATTCTTCGATTGGCATCGATGCCGTTTCTGAGCGAGGCCGTCAAACTGCTCCGCCTGCCCGGCGCGATCCCCGCGGTGAAGCTGGCAGGCGGCCTGCTGAGCAAACTGCACAGCTCTCCCCTGCGACCCGGATCGCTTCTGCACGACACTCCGGATCTGATCCGAGTGCTGAGCGAGCTCCCGGCTCCGACGACGTACGAGGCGTATCTGCGGACCTTGCGCGCCGTCGTCGACTGGCGCGGCCAGGTGGTCACGATGCTGGACCGGTGTTATCTGACCGAGAACCTGCCGGTTCTGCTCGTCTGGGGTGACCAGGACTCGGTGATTCCGGTCAGCCATGCTCGCCTCGCTCACTCGGCCATGCCCGGTTCCACGTTGGAGGTGTTTGAGAATTCCGGACACTTCCCGTTCCGAGACGATCCCATGCGCTTCCTGCAGGTCGTGGAGGACTTCATCGATTCCACACCGTCGTTGACGTTCGACGAGGTGCGGTGGCGCAACCTGCTCATCACCGGTGTCGGCGAGGACATGATCACCGGCAGCGCGAGTACGCGCCTCGCGGTGCTCGGAGCCATGGGCTCGGACGAACGCAGCGCCACCTGACGCGTCGACTCGGCCACGGACGCTCGGTGTCGATGCGGGTCCGGCCGTCGATCCCACATAGCCTGTAGAGGTGCTTCTCACCGAACTGATTCCCGATGCCGCCGCTGCTCGGTCCGACGGCGTGGATCCGGACGTCCTGTTCGACACGTTCACCACCTGGACTGCCGATCGCGGCCTGACCCTGTATCCCGCACAGGAGGAGGCTCTCATCGAGCTGGTCTCCGGCTCCAACGTCATCCTCGCGACGCCGACCGGATCGGGTAAGTCGATGGTGGCCATCGGAGCTCATTACGCTGCGATGGCCGCAGGCATTCGCAGCTTCTACACCGCGCCGATCAAGGCACTCGTCAGCGAGAAGTTCTTCGCCCTGTGCGAGATCTTCGGTGCCCAGAACGTCGGCATGATGACCGGTGACGCGTCGGTCAATTCCGGTGCCCCGATCATCTGCGCCACCGCCGAGATCGTCGCGAACCTCGCCCTGCGTCAGGGTGCCGGCTCCGATATCGGCCAGGTGATCATGGACGAGTTCCACTACTACTCCGAGCCCGATCGAGGGTGGGCCTGGCAGGTGCCGTTGATCGAGCTGCCGCACGCGCAATTCCTGTTGATGTCTGCGACGCTGGGCGACGTCTCGTTCTTCCGGGACGATCTGACCCGACGCACCGGACGCACGACCACCGTCGTCTCGGGCACCGAACGGCCGGTTCCGCTGATGTTCTCGTACGTCACCACTCCGATCAGCGAGACCATCGAAGAACTGGTGGAAACGCATCTTGCGCCGGTGTACGTCGTGCATTTCACTCAGGCCGCGGCACTCGAACGAGCCCAGGCGCTGACGAGCGTCAACGTCGCGTCCAAGCAGGAGAAGGCCGAGATAGCCGAGGCCATCGGGGCCTTCCGCTTCACCACCGGTTTCGGGAAGACCCTGTCGAGGCTGGTTCGGCACGGCATCGGGGTGCACCACGCCGGCATGCTTCCCAAGTATCGACGGCTGGTCGAGAAGTTGGCGCAGGACGGCCTGCTCAAGGTGATCTGTGGAACAGACACGTTGGGGGTGGGCATCAACGTCCCCATTCGTACCGTGTTGTTCACCGGCCTGACCAAATACGACGGCATTCGAACTCGCAAGCTCCGGGCCCGCGAGTTCCACCAGATCGCGGGCCGCGCGGGACGCGCCGGTTACGACACCCTCGGCACCGTCGTGGTCGAGGCCCCCGAACACGACATCGAGAACGCGCGTCTGGTGGCCAAGGCAGGCGACGATCCGAAGAAGCTCAAGCGCGTGCAGCGCAAGAAGGCACCCGACGGTTTCGTCTCGTGGGGCGAGCCGACGTTCGAGCGGATCATTGCCGCAAGCCCGGAGCCGCTCACGTCCCGATTCTCGGTGAGCAACGCCATGCTGCTCAATGTCATTGCCCGGCCGGGCAATTGCTTTCATGCCATGCGCCACCTGCTCGAGGACAATCACGAGTCCCGGCCCGCTCAGCGCAAGCACATCCTGCGGGCACTCTCGCTCTACCGCGGTCTGGTCGATGCGGGCATCGTCGAGCAACTCGACGAGCCGGACGCCGACGGTCGACACGCTCGACTGACGGTGGACCTGCAACCGGACTTCGCGCTCAATCAGCCGCTGTCGACGTTCGCGGTCGCGTCCTTCGATCTGCTCGACGCCGAATCGCCGACCCATGCCCTCGATGTGGTGTCGATCATCGAATCGACCCTCGACGATCCGCGTCAGATCCTGATGGCACAGCAACACGCCGCGCGCGGCGAAGCGGTGTCGCAGATGAAGGCCGACGGCATCGAGTACGACGAGCGAATGGAGCTGCTCGAGGAGGTCACGTGGCCGAAACCTCTTGCAGAGCTGCTCGTTCCGGCGTTCGAGATCTATCGGGGCACCCACCCGTGGCTCTCCGAGGTCGGCCTGTCACCCAAGTCCGTGGTGCGCGACATGGTCGAGCGCGCGATGACGTTCGCAGAATTGATCAGCCACTACGGTTTGATGCGGTCCGAGGGACTCGTCCTGCGTTATCTCGCCGACGCCTATCGCACACTGCGCCAGACGGTTCCGCCGGAGTCTCGAACCGAAGAGGTACAGGACATCACCGAGTGGCTGGGCGAGCTCGTCCGGCAGGTGGATTCGAGCCTGCTCGACGAGTGGGAGAACCTGACCGACCCCGGTGCCGAGCCGGAAGCGCTCGTGGAGGCGTACGGATCCGATGTGCCACGTCCGATCTCGGCCAACCCGCGGGCCTTCCGAATTCTCGCGCGCAACGCGATCTTCCGCCGCGTGGACCTAGCGGCGCGCCGACAGTGGAATACGCTCGACGAACTCGACGACGGCCCGGACTGGGAGACGGAACTGGAACCGTTCTTCGCCGAGTACGGCTCGATCGGGACCGGCCCATCGGCCCGCGGCCCCGCGTTGTTCACCCTGAACGTCGGTGCGGAAACCACGACGGTGCGTCAGGTGTTGGAGGACCCCGACGGGGACCACGGCTGGTCGCTCGACGCCGTCGTCGATGTGCCGGAGTCCGACGCGGCGGGCGAGATCGTGTTCGACGAGATCGTGATCACGCCCGGCTGAGGCCACCTGCGTTGCCGGCGTGAACCTCGGCGGCGAGAAGACTTGCCAGCGCACTGTATTCGGCCGAGCGCGCACTCGTGGATCGGTGTACGAGACCGATGGTGCGGCCGGGAGCAGGGTGTGCGAACTCTGCGGTGGACAAGCCCGCACGAGCGACCTCGACATCGACGGCACTGCGCGGCAGCAACGTCAGGCCGAGCCCTCCGGCAACGCACTGCACCACCGTGGTCAACGACGTCGCCCGCGTATCGCTCGCATCGGGCGCGATGTCGACCGAGCGGCACAGGTCCAGGGTCTGCTCGCGCAGACAGTGCCCCTCGTCGAGCAGGAGCAGAGGCAGGCCCCGGAGGTCGGTGACCGTCAGATCCCGACGCCCCGCGAGGGCGTGCTCGGCAGGGAGCGCGAGCACGAAATCCTCTGTGTACATGGGTATTTCGATCAATCCCGGATCAGCGAAGGGCAGCGCGAGAACGACGACGTCGAGTGCACCGGACCGGAGTGCGTCGAGCAGTCGGGCGGTGTGATCTTCCACTATCCTCGGCACGAGATCGGGGTACTCGGCGCGCACGGCCGGGAGCATCGCCGGCAGCACGTACGGTGCCACGGTGGGAATGATTCCGAGCCGGATACCACCGGTCAGAAGACCGCCCAATCCTGCTGCGGTAGCAACCAATCCGTCCACGGCCTCGAGTGCTGCAGTGGCACGACCGAGCAACTGACTGCCGGCCGACGTCAGCAACACCCTGCGGGTGCTGCGCTCGACCAGCTGCACCCCCAGCCCCTGCTCGAGCGCAGCCAGGGCCTGCGACAGAGACGGTTGGCTGATGTTCGATTGTGTTGCTGCAGTGCCGAAATGGCGATGTCGCGCGATCGCTACGAAGGCTCGCAGATGCGACAGGGTCGGCTGATAGCTTCGATCGGTCACGCCTATGAGTGTAGTGCCACTCATCACGTTTACCTTTCATAACATTTTTGGCACACTCGTACCGGTCGGCCGGGCTCGCACGGCTGCAGTCACGCCACCGACCCCAACCGCTCACATACGGAACCGACGCGATCATTCGACACGAGGAGACCACATGGCACTGTTGACAATTGGCGACCAGTTCCCTTCATACAACCTGACCGCCGTCATCGGCGGAGACCTGTCCAAGGTGAACGCCCAGCAGCCCGACGACTACTTCACCACCGTCACCAGTGACGATCACGCAGGCAAGTGGCGCATCGTCTTCTTCTGGCCCAAGGACTTCACGTTCGTCTGCCCCACCGAGATCGCCGCGTTCGGCAAGCTGAACGAGGAGTTCGAGGACCGCGATGCACAGGTCCTCGGCGCTTCGGTCGACAACGAGTTCGTCCACTTCCAGTGGCGAGCACAGCACGACGAGCTCAAGACGCTACCCTTCCCCATGCTGTCGGACCTCAAGCGCGAATTGGCCTCTGCCACTGGCGTTCTCAACGCCGACGGCGTTGCCGACCGTGCCACGTTCATCGTCGACCCCAACAACGAGATCCAGTTCGTATCGGTCACGGCAGGCTCGGTTGGCCGCAACGTGGACGAGGTCCTGCGAGTTCTCGACGCCCTGCAGTCCGACGAGCTGTGCGCCTGCAACTGGAAGAAGGGTGATCCCACCATCGACGCGGGCGAACTGCTGACGGCGAGCGTCTGACATGACGATCGACAACCTCAAGAACGCCGTCCCCGAGTACGCCAAGGACCTCAAGCTCAATCTCGGTTCCATCGCCCGGTCCACGGTGCTCAGTGAGCAGCAGCTGTGGGGCACCCTGCTGTCGGTGGCCGCAGCGTCGAAGTCCGCAACGACGCTGAAGGAGATCGCCGAGGACGCTGCCGATTCGCTGTCGGCCGAGGCGTACAACGCGGCACTCGGTGCCGCGTCGATCATGGGCATGAACAACGTCTTCTACCGAACCAAGGGATACCTGGACGGTAAGTACGACGATCTGCGCGCCGGCCTGCGCATGAACATCATCGGCAACCCCGGCGTGGACAAGGCCGACTTCGAGCTGTGGTCGCTCGCGGTGTCGGCCGTCAACGGGTGCAACCACTGCCTGGAGGCACACGAGAAGACTCTGCGTGCCGAGGGCGTCGACCGCGAGACGATCTTCGAGGCCATCCGCGCCGCGTCGATCGTCGCGGGTGTCGCGCAGGCGATCGAAGCAGGCCGAATCCTCGACGGTGCCTCCGTCTGAGCTTCGACTCGATCTGTTCACCGAACGAGGGATCCGCGGCCGCGGGTCCCTCGTTCGGCGTTTGGTAGCGTCCGGGGTATGGCTACCGACGTGTCCGTCGTCCGAGTGTTCACCGATGCCGACGGTAGATTCGGCAACCCCCTCGGCATCGTGGCCGCGGATGACGTCGACGAGGCGGACAGGCAGCAGTTCGCCACCGAGCTCGGCTTCAGCGAGACGGTGTTCGTCGATCGCTCCGAGTCCGGTACGGCCTCGGCCACCATCTACACCCCCGCCGTGGAGCTGCCCTTCGCCGGACATCCCACGGTCGGACTCTCGTGGTGGCTCCGAGAGCAGGGCCACCCGGTCGGTGTGCTCACCGTCCCTGCCGCACCGCTGAACATCCGCTACGACGGCGAACACACCTGGGTTCGCGCCCGCGCCGACTGGACTCCGCAGTTCACCTTCCATCAGGTCAACGATGCGGCCGAGGTGGCGGCAGCAGACCCGAGTGCGTACGACAGTGGGCACCACTACGTCTGGGCCTGGACCGACGAAGAGCACGGCGCACTGCGCTCGCGCATGTTCGCGCCGATGATGGGTATCGCCGAGGACGAGGCGACCGGTGCTGCCGCCGTCCGGCTGACCGGCGAGCTCGGTCGGAGTCTGAACATCGTGCAGGGAGCCGGATCTCGTTTGCACACCACCTTCGACGACGGCTGGGTGGAACTGGGCGGACGCACCGCGGCGGACGCGTCGATCAGCGTGTGACGGGTACGTCCACTTCGATTTCCTCGCCCAGACGAACTCCGTCGGCGAGCGGGAGCCGGTCGCCGCTCCAGAACTTGCCGGGGTCGAACCAGTTGGCCTTCTTGTTGCCGGTGAGCAGACCCATCGCGTCGTAGGTCATGGCTACCACCTCGGCGCAGTAGGCGGTTTCGAGGGCGGCTCCCTCGCGTCGGCTGCGACGCAGTGTGGGGACTCGGCCCCGGAACCATCGTCCGGCGAGCGCCGCAGTGGTCGGAAAGGCCGTTCCGTCCATGCGGGCGATGGTGCGCAGCAGGGCGTCTTCCTGCGCAGTCGTCACGGACGGAGTGGAGCCTGCGGAACGACCCAGGTATCCGTCCAATTGTCGCAGCCAACAACGCTGTTCGTACTTCGTGGCCCATTGGGTGACGGCCGCACGCAGATCGTGCAGCTGAACGCCGCGTTGAAAATTTCCGCTCCACATGTCCTGCAACGACTTTCCCAGTTCGGCGTGCCACATCAGCGGCGGCAGGTCGTCGATCACGACGGCCATTCCGACGTGATTGACGGGACTGTTGGTCAGTGCCTGGATAGCGCGATCGGCGTTCGACTGTCCGCGGAAGATCCAGATGTCGCCCGTTCTGGTGGCCTCGACTGCGGTATCGAGGCTGATTCGCGACGGATTCATGGTCCACACCCTAGATCTCGTGACGGTACGGTGGCCGGATGAACGTGTGGAAGGCCCTCGGTCTCGCCGGGATGGTCGGTGTCGCGGCCACCGGGGCGTTGGTGGTCCGTTCCGAACGCAAGCGTCGTTCGTATGCGCCCGAGGAAGTGCGTGATCAGCTGCACCGGCGTTTCGCCGCCATCTCCGACGAGCCGCAGCCGGCAGCTGCTCCCCCGCTCTCGCGCGGCAAGCAGCTGCTGAGCAGGCTCCGGTTCAGCCGAGCGCGCTGAGGATTCGCGCGGCCAGCTCTTCGATCTCGGCGTTCGTCATCACGAATGCCGGCGAGATCTGCATCGCACCCTGACCGGCCGCGCGGCTGGAAACGCCGTGCGCTCGAAGCGTCTTGACGAAGGGCAATGCCTCGGCCGGGTCGGCGAGCTGCACGGCGGCAACCGCACCGATTCCGCTGCGGATCTCCGACACTCGCTCGTGTGCGGCCAGTGGCGCGAGGTGGGTGTGCAACGCTGCCTCGATGCGCTTCGAGTGTGACAGCAGTTCCTCGCGCTCGATGATGTCGAGGTTGGCCATCGCTGCCGCGGCCGCTCCGGCATGGCCACCGTAGGTGTACCCGTGCCGCCACCACACGCCGCCCGCGAAGAACGGTTCGGCGATCGTCGGGGCGATGAACACAGCACCCATCGGTACGTATCCGGATGTCAGGCCTTTGGCGGTGGTCATCAGGTCGGGTTCGAGCTCGAATCGGGTGGAGGCGAACCAGCTGCCGCCGATCCGGCCGAATCCGGTGACGACCTCGTCCGCGACGAACAGTACGTCGTTGTCGCGGCAGATCTGCCGTACCTCGCGCAGGTACCCCTCCGGTGGGAGGTAGATTCCGCCTGCACCGATGACGGGCTCGCAGAAGAATGCGGCCACGTTCTCGGCACCGACCTCCTCGATCAGCGCCAGCAGCGACTTCGCGTCGTCCCACGCCACCGTTCGGGCGTCGGACATGAGCTCGCCGTAGTGCTCCTTGTTCACCGGAATGCCGGCGAGCGCAGTCCCCGCGACGTGCATCCCGTGGTAGGCCTTCTGCCGACCGACGATCAGTTTCTTGCTCGGTCGACCCATTTCCACCCAGTAGCGCCGCGCGAGTTTCGCGGCGGTATCGATGGAGTCCGAGCCACCCGAGGTGAAGAAGATCTTGCTGCCCGGTACGGGAGCGATCGCGGCGAGACGATCGGCGAGCGCGAGTGTGGTCTCGGGTACGAAGTCGCCGAAGTTCGAGTAGTGGGCGATCGAGCTCAACTGCGTCGCAACGGCGTCGGCGATCTCACGACGGCCGTGGCCGACATTGGTGAACCACAGGCCCGCGGTCGCGTCGAGGTACTCGGTGCCCGCGTGGTCGTAGATGTAGGCACCTTCACCGCGAGAGACGACGAACGGGCCGCCGGCCGTGACGGCACCCATATCGGCGAATCCGTGCCAGAGCGCGGAAGAGTGTGTGGTTCCGGTGGCAGAAGACATGCGGTACACAGTAGTGGAGCCACTGCGACGGTCGGCGGTTCGGACGTCCCGCCGAAACGGATATCCTGGTTCGAGTATGTCTACCTCGAATTCGTCCGGTCAGCGTCGCGCACTCGCCACGCGACTGGCGCAGGTCACCATCCGTGACGAGAACAGATTGCGGCGCCGTCTGGACAAGGCCCGTACCGACGACGCGTTCGCTGCTCTCGACCGCGACATCGCCCGCGCCGAAACCGTGGTCGCCACTCGCCGCGCTGCGGTCCCCACCCTCGAATTTCCCGAGTCACTTCCGGTCAGTCTTCGCAAGGACGACATCGCAGCGGCCATCGCCGAGCACCAGGTGGTGATCGTCGCCGGCGAGACCGGCTCCGGCAAGACCACCCAGATTCCCAAGATCTGCCTCGAGCTGGGGCGCGGAATCCGGGGCTCGATCGGTCACACGCAGCCCCGTCGGCTCGCCGCGCGCACCGTGGCCGAACGCATTGCCGAGGAGGTGGGCGAACCGCTGGGTGAATCCATCGGCTACAAGGTGAGATTCACCGACCAGTCCTCGGATTCGACCCTCGTCAAGCTGATGACCGACGGCATCCTGCTGGCGGAGATCCAACGAGACAGACTGCTCCGCCAGTACGACACCCTGATCATCGACGAGGCCCACGAGCGCAGCCTCAACATCGACTTCATCCTGGGCTACCTCGCGCAGCTTCTCCCCCGCAGACCCGACCTGAAGATCGTCATCACCTCGGCGACCATCGATCCCGAACGATTCGCCCAGCACTTCGCGCGGGACGGCATGCCCGCGCCGATCATCGAGGTCTCCGGCCGCACGTTCCCGGTCGAAATGCGCTATCGGCCACTGACCGTCGACGCCGGGGACACGACGATCGATCTCGACCCCGTCGACGCGACCTGCCAGGCCGTCGACGAGCTGATGGCCGAGGGCGACGGCGACATACTTGTGTTTCTGTCGGGGGAACGCGAGATTCGCGACACCGCCGATGCGTTGAACGACCGCAATCTACGCAACACCGAGATCGTTCCGCTGTACGCGAGACTCTCTGCGGCCGAGCAGCATCGAGTGTTCTCACCACACGCGGGCAGGCGCGTGGTGCTCTCGACGAACGTTGCGGAGACATCGCTGACGGTCCCCGGCATCCGCTACGTGGTGGACCCGGGTACGGCCCGAATCTCGCGATACTCGTTGCGCACCAAGGTTCAGCGGCTCCCCATCGAGCCGATCTCCCAGGCATCGGCGCGGCAGCGGGCCGGCCGCTGTGGTCGCGTCGCCGACGGCATCTGCATCCGGTTGTACTCCGAAGAGGATTTCGAGTCGCGTCCGCAGTTCACCGAACCGGAGATTCTGCGTACCAACCTGGCGTCGGTGATCCTGCAGATGACCGCACTCGGGCTCGGCAAGATCGACGCGTTCCCGTTCGTCGAACCGCCCGATCCGCGCAGCATCAGGGACGGAATCGGACTGCTGGAGGAGCTCGGGGCACTGAAGCCTGCCACCAAGGACGGCACTGCGGAGCTCACCCCCATCGGCCGGGAACTCTCGGCGCTGCCGGTCGATCCTCGAATGGCGCGGATGCTCGTCGAGGCCAACGGCAACGGCTCTCTGCGCGACGCGTTGGTGGTCGTGGCCGCCTTGTCGATTCAGGACGTTCGGGAGCGGCCGGCCGAGCATCAGCAGGCAGCGGACGAGAAGCATGCGCGTTTCGCGGTGGAGAACTCCGACTTCCTCGCGTACGTGAAGCTCTGGACCTATTTGCGCGAACAGCGGAACGAGTTGTCCTCCAACCAGTTCCGACGCATGTGCCGTACCGAGTTCCTGCACTATCTACGTATTCGCGAATGGCAGGATCTGCACGGCCAGCTGCGTCAGATCACCCGCGGGCTCGGATGGACGGTGCCCGACGCCGACTCCACCGAGACCGCCCTGCATCAGTCGCTACTGTCCGGACTGCTCTCGCACGTCGGGCTCAGGGAGGGTGACAAGCGCGAGTTCCTCGGCGCACGCGGAGCTCACTTCGCCATCTTCCCCGGGTCGGGTCTGTTCAAGAAGCCCCCGCGCTGGGTCATGGCCGCCGAACTGGTCGAGACCGGACGCCTGTGGGGCCGGATGGCTGCTCGCATCGAGCCGGAGTGGGCCGAGCGGTTGGCACCGCACCTGGTCAAGCGGACGTACTCGGAACCGCACTGGTCCATCAAGCGGGAATCGGCGATGGCCTACGAACGGGTGACGCTGTACGGCATTCCGTTGGTGACGCAACGTCCGGTGAACTATCACCGCATCGACGCCAAGGCGTCCCGAGAGCTGTTCATCAGACATGCGCTGGTGGAGGGTGAATGGAAGACCCAGCACGCGTTCTTCCACAAGAACCGGGCTCTGCTCGACGACGTGGGTGAACTCGAACATCGCGCACGGCGACGAGACATCGTGGTCGACGACGATGCTCTCTTCGACTTCTACGACGCACGCATCGCCCCGGAGGCGGTGTCGGCGAGGCACTTCGACACCTGGTGGAAGAAGGCCCGCAGGCAGGACCCGCACCTACTCGACTTCACCACCGACACCGTCGTCAACTCCGACGCGGCCTCGGTACTGACCGGGGCGTATCCCGACGCATGGCGACAGGGCGAGATCCAGTTCCCCCTGACGTATCAGTTCGAGCCGGGCACCGCGGCCGACGGAGTCACCGCTCGTATTCCGATCGCGCTGCTCGCTCAGGTACAGCCGGTGGGCTTCGACTGGCTGGTCCCGGGGATGCGCGGCGAGTTGGTGACCGCTCTGATCAAGACACTGCCGAAGGCACTGCGCCGCAACGTCGTCCCGGCTCCCGACTTCGCGGCCGCGGCGTTGGCGGTCATGAAGCCGCGCGCGGAAACCCTGGTGACGGCCTTGGCACGTGAGCTGTCGCGGGCTGCGCAGTGCCACATCACGGCGAAGGACTTCGATGTTGCGGCACTGCCCGAGCACCTGAGGATGACGTTCGCGGCCGTCGACCCGTCCGGAAAGGTGTTGGGCAGCAACAAGGATCTGACTGCTCTTCGGACGATCCTGTCACGAGAGGTCGGCCGTCAGGTGGCCAGCGCGGTCGGCGACGCGGAGCGCGCGCCGTCTCTGGCCTGGACCTCCGGCACGCTGGGACGGTTGGAATCGACCGTCACCCGTGATGTGGGTGGGCAGAAGGTCACCGGCTACCCGGCGTTGGTACCCGAGGGACCGGGCGTCGCGGTGCGGGTCCTCAGCACCCCCGCCGAGGCGCGGGCCGCAATGCGGTCGGGAACCCGAGCCCTGCTGCTGTCGACGGCACCGAAGGGAACCAAGGCATTGCTGGCCGGACTACCGACCGCCGAACGCCTTGCCCTGGGCCAGAATCCGTACGGCGGAGTCGATGCGCTCCTCGAAGAATGCCGGGCTCTGGCGGTCGAGGAAGCGATGGATGCGCACGGTGGGCCGGTACGCGATCCCGAGGCCTTCGACAAGCTCAGGGCACTCGTCGACGCGGAGGTTCCGCAGCGTACCGCCGCGGTGCTGGCCCTGGTTCGCCCGGTGTTGACTGCTGCCCTGGCACTGTCCGCGCAACTGCACTCCTCCTCGGGTGAGCCGGCAGACGACGTTCGGGAACAGCTCGACGGCTTGATCTTTCGCGGGTTCGTCACCGAGTTCGGTTCTCGCAGATTGGCGGACCTGCCGCGCTATCTCGCCGCTGCGACGAAGCGGTTGGCGACGCTGCCGAGCAGTGCGGGCCGGGACGCGGCGGCGATGGACGTACTCGATCGGGTGTACGCGTCGTACGGGCGACTGTTGGATTCGCTGCCGGAGAGCAGAAAGAACAGTTCCGGGGTACAGGAACTGTTCTGGATGATCGAGGAACTGCGCGTCGGACTGTTCGCCCAGGGCATTCGCACGGCGTATCCGGTATCGGAGAAGCGTATCGAAAAGGCGATCTCGGACCAGAGTCGCTGACGGGCGGGACTGTCAGTCGATGTCTGCCGACTCGCGGTGCTTGCGCAGTTCGTGGATTTCTTTCTCGAAGTCCTCGGCCGAGCTGAACGAGCGATAGACGGAAGCAAAGCGCAGGTAGGCCACTTCGTCCAGATCGCGGAGCGGACCGAGAATGGCCAACCCCACTTCGTTGCTCGGGATCTCCGCGGATCCCGCTGCACGGATGGCGTCCTCGACCTGCTGTGCCAGCAGGTTCAGCGCGTCGTTGTCGACATCTCTGCCCTGGCAGGCACGTCGGACTCCCTTGACGACCTTCTCGCGACTGAACGGCTCGGTGACGCCGCTGCGTTTCACGACTGCGAGCACTGCGGCCTCGACGGTCGTGAATCGACGACCGCACTCCGGGCAGGAGCGACGCCGCCGGATTGCTTGCCCCTCGTCCATCTCACGCGAGTCGACCACGCGTGAGTCGGGATGCCTGCAGAACGGGCAATGCATGAGGGATCCTCCGTCGTAGCCGATGCTCCGACGACAAACACGCACAGACGAGCACGCACATCGGGGCAGTCTGTCGAGGATACTCAGTCTTCTCGAACCCGACGGGGCCGGTGGTCATCTGCCGGGCGTGTACTCGACGACAGCTCCGTCGTGCACCTCGACCACACCCGCCGGTTGCGCGCCTGCATCGGGGGCAACGGCCCGCAGGTTCGCGATGCCGATCAGTCCGCCTGCGACGACCAGGACCGCCAACATCCACAACATCAGCGAGCGAATCCGAACCGGCTGGCTCGCGAAGTGCGCCGAGGTCGCGTCGAACTCGCGATCGGCCACCTCGCGATCGGTGACGTCGGTCCACGACGGGTCGAGGACGGGCAGGCACGGGCCCGGTTGCGTGGCGAGACCGTGCAACACCGGACGCGCCCGGCGACGACGCTCGACGACAGTGGATCGGGCACGGACACCGGCGGCGGTGGGGCGATCGGTGATGATGGTCATCGGAACCTCGTCTTCGCTCGTTGGATCGATTATTCGATCAGGCGTTCGATGGACGCTTGTTCGAAGTTCTATCACGAGCCTCCGACAAAGTCTGCAGAAAACGCGACACGAGTCGAACAGATGTTTGATTCAACAGCTGATACACGCTAGATTCGTGTCAGAAACCACACGCCACACGAGTCGACACCATCAACTCCAGTCCGCGCAGACCTACCCCGCAGACCGGATCCAGGACACCAGCAGGAGGCCGACAGCATGAAGGACGAGACCTCGACGAGGTCGACCACGCGTTCCACGACAACCGGTTCCAAGACGACCGGAGCCAGGGCCACCGCACCGAAGGAAGCAGCGGGTAAGCCCGCTGCGGAACCGACATCCAAGGCCATGGAAGTCGGCACCGACATCAGTGCGGGTCTGACCGAGCGGCAGCGGAAGGTACTCGAGGTCATTCGCGCTTCGGTCACCGAGCGCGGTTACCCACCGAGCATTCGGGAGATCGGTGACGCGGTCGGTCTGACGTCGACCTCGTCCGTCGCTCACCAACTCCGCACCCTCGAGCGCAAGGGCTTCCTCCGGCGCGACGCCAACCGCCCCCGCGCCGTCGATGTCCGCGGTCTCGACGAGGTGCAGGCCGATCAGGCTGCCGCGGCGGTCGACGGATCGCAGGCATCGGAGGATCAGGATCGATTGCCGACCCCGACGTTCGTGCCGGTGCTGGGCCGGATCGCTGCAGGCGGCCCGATTCTGGCCGAGGAGGCCGTCGAGGACGTGTTCCCGCTCCCCCGCGAGCTGGTCGGTCAGGGTTCGCTGTTCCTGCTCAAGGTGGTCGGTGAATCGATGATCGACGCGGCCATCTGCGACGGCGACTGGGTGGTGGTTCGTCAGCAGTCCGTGGCGGACAACGGCGACATCGTCGCTGCGATGATCGACGGGGAGGCCACCGTCAAGACGTTCAAGCGGTCCAAGGGCGAGGTGTGGCTGCTGCCGCACAATCCGCTGTTCGAGCCGATTCCGGGCAACAACGCCGCGATCCTCGGCAAGGTCGTCACCGTGATGCGCAAGCTCTAGGGATCGTCACCGTATCGACATGCGAAGGGCCGCAGCACATGTGCTGCGGCCCTTCGCATGTCTGAAGATCAGCGGATCACAGATTCAATCCGCGGCCGATGATCTCCTTCATGATCTCGGTGGTGCCGCCGTAGATGGTCTGCACACGGGAGTCCATGTACGCCTTGGCGATCGGGTATTCCTTCATGTAGCCGTAGCCACCGTGCAGCTGCAGACACCGGTCGATCAGTTTGACCTGATTCTCGGTGGTCCACCACTTCGCCATCGCGGCTTCCTGGACGGTCAACTTGTCTTCGTTGAGCAGTTCGATGAACTTGTCCACCATGATGCGGGTGGCGGTGGTTTCGGTGGCCAACTCCGCCAACACGAAGCGCGTGTTCTGGAACTTGCCGATCGACTTTCCGAACGCCTTGCGGTCACGGCAGTACTGAATGGTCATGTCCAGCGCCGATTCCATCGCCGCGGCAGCGACGACGGCGATGGAGAGCCGCTCCTGGGGCAAGTTCTGCATCAGGTAGATGAAGCCCATGCCCTCGTCGCCGAGCAGGTTGGCGGCGGGCACGCGAACGTCGGTGAAGCTCAGTTCGGCGGTGTCCTGGGCCTTCATGCCGATCTTGTCCAGGTTGCGGCCTCGCTCGAATCCGGGCATGTCGCGTTCGACGACCAGCAGGCTGAAGCCCTGTGCGCCCTTCTCGGGGTCGGTGCAGGCCACGACGATCACCAGATCGGCATTGATTCCGTTGGTGATGAACGTCTTCGAGCCGTTGAGCACCCAGTCGTCACCGTCACGTACGGCCTTGGTCTTGATGCCCTGCAGGTCGCTTCCGGTGCCCGGCTCGGTCATCGCGATCGCCGTGATCAGTTCGCCGGAGCAGAATCCGGGGAGCCAGCGCTGCTTCTGCTCGTCGTTCGCAAGATCGATCAGGTACGGCGCGACGACGTCGTTGTGCAGGGTGAACCCGATACCGCTGTACCCGCCGCGGGTGGTTTCCTCGGTGACGATGGCGTTGTAGCGGAAGTCCTTGACTCCGCCGCCGCCGAACTCCTCGGGCGCTGCCGTTCCGAGGAAGCCCTGCTTACCGGCCTCGACCCAGACGCCGCGATCGACGATGTTCTGCTCTTCCCACTTCGCGTGGTTCGGCGCTACGTGCTGATCGAGAAATTTCCGGTAGGACTCCCGGAACAGCTCGTGCTCGGGCTCGAAAAGTGTGCGTTCCACGAATGTCTCCTTGTTCGGTGCATACCGGCAGCGACCACGCGAAATCTCTACGGATCTCGGTCGCCGGTACGACTGACGTCACAGGGAAACACTACGTCCGCGGTGTCGGGTCGGTCGATGACCAAAACGCGCGCGATCCGTGACCGACCTCGCTAACGACCTCGTGTGCCTGCACTCCTCGCGAGCGCCGAGACGATCGGGTAGCCGAGAAGGATGCCCACCGAACCCCAGGCGATACCGCCGAGCTCGACCGATCCGACGGACAGTGTCAGGTCGCCGATTCCGGCGACGAGCGCCGCAGCGACGACCATGAGATTGACCGGATCGGTGAAGTCGACCTTCGCGTCGGTCCAGATGCGTACGCCGAGCAGCCCGATGAGGCCGTAGAGAACCAGGGTTGCGCCGCCGATGACCCCGTCGGGCGCGGTGAAGATCAGTGCACCGAACTTGGGCGAGAACGCGAGCAGCATCGCGGTGATCGATGCGACCCAGTACGCCGCGGTCGAGTAGACGCGAGTGGCGGCCATGACGCCGATGTTCTCTGCGTAGGTGGTGGTGCCCGAACCGCCGCCGGCTCCGGCGAGTGTGGTCGCCAGCCCGTCGGCGATCAATGCGTCACCGGCCACGTCGTCGAGGTTCTTGCCGGTCATCGCGGCGACGGCTTTGACGTGCCCCACGTTCTCGGCGACGAGGACGATCACCACCGGCAGCGCCACGAGGATCACCGACAGCTCGAAGGACGGACCGCGAAACTCGGGTAGACCGATCCAGCTCGCCGCGCTCAGTGCGTCGAGACGCGGTTGCGCGATTCCCCCGGTGACGGCGGCGAACACCCAACCCACGACGACACCGAGCAGAATTCCGAGTCGCCCGATCAAGCCGGGTCCGAGCGCCGTCGCCAGCAGAATCGCGATCAGGGTGACGGCTGCGATCAGCGGCTGTGCCTCGAACGACGTGGTGGCGGCCGGTGCCAGGTTCAGCCCGATCAGCACGACGACGGCACCGGTCACGACGGGCGGCATGGCCGCGTCGAGTACCCGTTGGCCCGCGAACTTCACCACGAGGCCGACGGCTGCCAGTACGACGCCGACACACAGGACCGCTCCGAGTTGGGCGGCGGGTCCGTTCGCTTGGGTGGCACCGAGCGGGGCCAGGAAAGCGAAGGAGGAACCCAGATAGCTGGGAACACGCCCTCGGGTGATGACGAGGAACAGCGCCGTTCCTATGCCCGAGAACAGCAGCGTCGTCGAGACCGGAAATCCGGTGATCGTCGGAACCAGCAGTGTTGCACCGAACATCGCGACGACGTGCTGCATTCCGATACCGATGGTGCGTGGCCACGTCAATCGTTCGTCGGGCGAGACCACCGCCCCGGCTTCGACGGTCTTTCCGTTTCCGTGCAGCGTCCAACCCAGAGTTCTCATGATGGAAGGCAACACTATTGGATCAGCCGAGGATCGCACTCACTGCCTCGCGGGCAGCGGCGGTGCTGTCCGTCTCGAGGGCTGCGGCGGCCGCTTCCTTGCACTGATCGAGCGTGACCGTCGCCAGCTTCGACCCCACGTGCGCGACGGCAGCCGATGCCGCCGACAGCGAGGTAATGCCGAGTCCGACCAACACGCAGGCCAGCAGCGGATCAGCAGCGGCCTCACCGCAGACGCCAACGGGTTTGCCCGCCTTGGCTCCCGCGGCCGCGGTGTGCGCCACGAGTGCCAGCACGGCCGGCTGCCACGGATCGGTCAGGCCGGCGAGCTGAGCGGACATACGGTCGGCGGCCATCGTGTACTGAGCCAGGTCGTTGGTGCCGATCGACAGGAAGTCGACGTGCTCGAGGATGTGTTCGGCGAGCAGCGCGGCGGCGGGGATCTCGATCATGACGCCGGGGGTGAGTCCGCGCTCGCGCACGTCGGCGGCGAAATCCTTCGCCTCCAGCGCGGTCGCGATCATCGGAGCCATCACCCACGGGGAGGAGTCGGTCGCCTTGGCGGCCGCTGCGATGCCGTCGAGCTGGCGGTACAGAATCCCGCGGTCGGCTTCGGCGATGCGGATGCCGCGGATGCCCAGTGCCGGGTTGGCCTCGTCGGGATGCGTGGCGAACCGAAGTGGCTTGTCCGAGCCTGCGTCGAGAGTTCGCACGACGACCTTCTTGCCCGCGAACGCGTCGAGTACCTGGGCGTAGATTTCGGCCTGCTCGTCGACGGTGGGTTCGGAGTCGCGGTCGAGAAAGCACAGTTCGGTCCGAAACAGTCCGACGCCGTCCGCTGCGCTGGACCGTGCTGCGCGGGCACCGGCACCGTCCTGGACGTTGGCGAGAATGTCGACCGCGTGGCCGTCGGCGGTGGTACCGGGGCCGACCCACTGGGACACCCGGTCCAGCTCGTCGCGGGCAGAGACGACGGCGGCGCGGGCCGACTCGGCGTCGGGCTCGAGTTCGATGCGGCCGCTGGTGCCGTCGACCGATGCGTTCGTACCCGCGGCGATGTCGTCGAGGCCGGCCACGGCAACGATGCAGGGAATGCCCAGCTGGCGCGCGATGATCGCGGTGTGACTGGTCGGACCGCCCAGCGAGGTGGCCAGACCCACGATCAGCGCAGGGTCGAGGCCTGCGGTGTCGGCGGGTGCCAGGTCGTCGGCGAACAGCACCGACGGTTCGTCCGGAACCGGGACACCGGGCTCCGGCACGCCGAGGATCTCGGCGATGACTCGGTCGCGGATGTCGCGCAGATCGGTCACGCGCTCGGCCATCAGCCCGCCGAGCTGGGTGAACATCGCGGCAAACTTCTCGGTGGCCGCGGCAGTGGCGGTGACCGCCGAACTGCCCTTCGCGATCGAGGCGCGCGCGGCTCCGAGCCAACCGCGGTCCGTTGCCATCGCGGCGTTGGCCGACAGGACTTCCGAGGCAGCTCCGGTCGCCAGCTCCGCGCGACCACGCAGGCGAGCGGCGACGGCGTTCGCTGCGGCGTCGAAGACGTCCTTCTCGGCACCTCGATCCGCCTCGGCCACCTCGCCGGTGTCGGCTGGGATGGCGGGACGGGCACCGGGGCGGATCACTCGGCCGTATCCGACGCCGGGCACGACAGGCGTGCCGTGCAGCGTGGTCTGCGCTGCTCCGGTTCCGGCTGCATCGACTGTCGTGTCGCTGTGTCCGGTCGAAACGGTGCTAACCGATCCCGTCATGTGGTCCTCCTCGGATCCTGCGTGAACAAAGGTCTTCGTACTGTCCGGCGAGCTGTGGTGGGGGCCATCACTCGTATGTGTTGTGACCGAGATTACTCCAAACCCTTGACATGTCAACACACACGGGCGTAAAACAACATAAAGCAACATCAACATGGAAGGAGACGCAGGTGTACGCAGAAGAACGACAGCACTCCATAGCCGAACTGATCAGCACCCAGGGACGCGTCTCCGTCAACGATCTCTCTGCCACCTACGGCGTCACCACAGAAACTGTGCGACGCGACCTCGCCACCCTCGATCGAATGGGCGTCGTGCGCCGCGTCCATGGTGGAGCAGTACCCGCATCGGCGCTGACCACACTCGAACCGGGCGTCTCGGAACGCGAATTCACCCGCGCCGATCAGAAGGACGCGATCGCGGCCGCCGCCCTGTCCTTCCTGCCGCCGGTCGGGGGCAGCGCCGTGTTCGATGCCGGCACCACAACGGGCCGACTCGCCGGTTTGCTTCCCCACGATCGTGAGCTGACGTTGGTGACCAACTCGGTCCCGATCGCCGCTCGCGCCGCGACGATGCCGAGTGTCAGCCTTCGACTGCTCGGCGGTCGGGTACGTGGGACCACTCAGGCGGCTGTCGGCGACGAAGCGCTGAGCGCCCTCGAATGGCTCCGTGTGGACGTCGCGTTCATCGGCACCAACGCCATCAGCGTCGGGCACGGACTGTCCACTCCCGACAGCGACGAGGCAGCAGTCAAGCGTGCCATGGTCGAGGCGGCGAACCACGTTGTGGTGCTGGCGGATTCGTCGAAGATCGGCCGCGAGCACCTGGTCAGCTTCGCCCGAGTGGGCTCCATCGATGTCATCGTCACCGACAGCGACATCTCGACCAACGACCGTAAGAAACTCAGCGACAAAGGAATCGAGGTGGTGATCGCATGATGGTCACACTCACGGCCAACCCGAGCATGGACCGGACGGTCACACTCGACACGCCGCTCGTCCGCGGTGGCGTACACCGGGCATCGACGTCGTCCACCGACCCAGGAGGCAAGGGCGTCAACGTCGCTCGCGTACTCGGCGGATCGGGAGTCGAGGCGCTTGCGGTGCTCCCGGCCAACACCGGAGACCCCCTGCTCGACGCGATGGCCGCGAAGGGAGTGCGGTATTCCGCGGTTCCGACGTCGGGTCCTGCACGGACCAACATCACGGTGAGCGAGGTCGGTGGCACCACCACCAAGATCAACGAGCCCGGTGCCACGGTGTCGGAGCGGACCCGCGCGGAGCTGCGGGAGCGGATCCTCTCTCTCGCAGTCGATGCCGAATGGGTGGTTCTCTCCGGTTCGCTTCCGCCGGGCCTCCCCGTCGACTGGTATGCCGAGCTCGTCACTGCGCTGCGTGCCACGTCGGCGAAAGTTGCGGTGGACACCTCCGACGAGCCACTGCTCGCACTCGCGGCGGCGTTCCCGGCGTCGGCACCCGATCTGATCAAACCCAATTCCGAGGAACTCGCCCAACTCACCGGGTACGATTCCGAAGAGCTGGAAAGCGCAGCGGCGCAGGGTGATCCGACGGCCGCGATCGCAGCCAGCACGATCCTTCTCGGCCGAGGCGTCGGCGCGGTACTGGCCACTCTCGGCAGTGCCGGAGCCGTACTGGTCACCGAGGACGGTTCCTGGTACGCCAGCCCGCCCCCGATCACCGCGGTCAGCACGGTCGGCGCAGGCGATTCCTCGCTCGCCGGCTACATCCTCGCCGATGCCGAGAACTGTTCCGACGCAGACAAACTTCGCCGCGCCGTCGCCTACGGAACGGCAGCAACCGCGCTTCCAGGCACCACGCTTCCACTGCCCGAGCAGACCCACCCGAATTCGGTGACGGTCCGTGCGCTCGACATCCCCACCTCCGTCAGCCCGTCCACGCTCTCCCCTTCTTCGAACCGTCTCTAGGAGCCCGCAATGTCCACCCCCACCGAAGATCAGCAGATCATCGCCGAGGATCTGATCCTCCTCGACGCCGATCTCGGCGAATCCAAGGAAGCCGTCATCGAACGCCTCGCAGGCGTTCTGGCTTCCGCGGGTCGCGCAACCGAGACCGATGCCCTGCGCGACGCCGCTCTGGCCCGCGAAGCGCAGTCGGCAACCGGCCTGCCCGGCGGCATCGCCATCCCGCACTGCCGCTCCGAAGCGGTCACCTCCGCCTCGCTCGGATTCGCCCGGCTGAACCCCAAGGTCGATTTCGGTGCCCCCGACGGCCCGGCCGACCTCGTCTTCCTCATCGCAGCGCCGGCCGGTGCCGGTTCGGCGCACATGAAGTTGCTCTCGAGCCTGGCGCGCGCACTGGTCAAGCCGGAGTTCGTCACCTCGCTGCGCAACGCGTCCTCGGCTGCCGAGATCGTCACCCTCGTCGACGGTGTCATCAACCCGGCGGCGAAGCCGGCTTCGACGACCCCTGCGGCAGCTCCCGTGTCGACCGCCAAGCACAGCGCGGCCGCTGTCCCGGCCGAGGCCACTGCCCCCAAGCACATCGTCGCGGTCACCGCCTGCCCCACCGGAATTGCGCACACCTACATGGCTGCCGATTCACTCGTCGCAGCGGGTGAGCGTGCCGGAGTCACGGTTCATGTCGAGACCCAGGGCTCGAGCGGCAGCACGCCGTTGGACCCCTCGATCATCGCCGGAGCCGAGGCAGTCATCTTCGCCACCGATGTGGGCGTCAAGGGCCGCGAGCGTTTCGCCGGCAAGCCCGTCATCTCCTCCGGCGTCAAGCGCGCCATCAACGAGCCCGATGTCATGCTCACCGAAGCCCTGCGCGCTGCGCTGAATCCGGACGCCGCTCGCGTCGGCGGTACCGCAGTGGCGGCCGGCTCGAACGAGTCCGCAGGCGAACTCGGCTGGGGCACCCGCATCCGCCAGATCCTGCTCACCGGCGTCAGCTACATGATCCCGTTCGTCGCTGCCGGTGGTCTGCTGATCGCCCTGGGCTTCCTGCTCGGCGGATACGAAATCAAGGATGTCGCCGAGGGTATCGTCGTCAACAACTCCATCACCTCGCTGCCCGAAGGCGGAATCGCCGCCTACCTCGGTGCCGTGCTCTTCCAGATCGGCGCGCTGTCCTTCAGCTTCCTGGTGCCCGCGCTGGCCGGCTACATTTCCTACGCCATTGCCGACAGGCCAGGTCTGGCACCAGGATTCACCGCAGGCGCGGTGGCCGTTCTGGTGGGTGCAGGCTTCATCGGCGGTCTCGTCGGTGGTCTGATCGCCGGCTTCGTCGCACTGTGGATCAGCAAGTGGAAGATCCCCACGGTTCTGCGCGGCCTCATGCCCGTCGTCATCATTCCGCTGTTCGCCACCCTCATCGTCGGCGCGATCATGTTCCTGCTGCTCGGCAAGCCACTCGCCGCGATCACCAGTGGACTCACGGACTGGCTCAACGGCCTCAGCGGTTCCTCGGTCATCATCCTCGGCATCATTCTCGGCCTGATGATGTGCTTCGACCTCGGTGGACCGGTCAACAAGGCTGCCTACGCATTCGCCACCGCAGGCCTGTCGGTCACCGATACCGCCTCGCTTCGCATCATGGCAGCGGTCATGGCCGCAGGAATGGTGCCGCCCCTGGCCATGGCACTCGCCTCGACCGTTCGCGCACGCCTGTTCACCGAAGCCGAGCGCGAGAACGGCAAGGCTGCATGGTTCCTGGGAGCTGCATTCATCTCCGAGGGCGCAATCCCGTTCGCAGCGGCCGATCCGTTCCGCGTCATCCCCTCGATGATGGCAGGCGGCGCAGTGACCGGCGCGATGATCATGGCGTTCGACGTCACCCTCAGCGCACCGCACGGCGGCATCTTCGTGTTCTTCGCGATCGGCAACATCCTGTGGTTCATCCTCTCGCTGGCGGCGGGCACCATCGTCTCCGCGTTCCTGGTCGTCTCCGCCAAGCAGTTCGTCAAGAGCAAGAACGCCCCGTCGGACGCCGAACTCGATCCCGCACTCGCCACCGTCTGACACTCGCTACGATCGCAACAACCCCACTACGAAGGAGCACCACATGCCCAGCACCACAGTCGCCGTCGGATCCTCGATCGGTCTGCACGCTCGACCCGCAGCACTGATCGCCGACGCCGTCGCCGAAGCCGGCGTGGACGTCACCCTCGCAGTGGCCGACTCGGAGCCCGTAGACGCAGGTTCGGCCCTGATGATCATGACGCTCGGGGCCACCAAGGGCACCGAAGTCACCGTCACCAGCGACGACCAGGCAGCACACGACAAAGTGGTCGCACTCGTCGAAGCAGACTTGGACGCATAGGTCCAGCTTCTAGCGAGAACGCATCGATCGCCGGACGGTGAATCCCACCGCTCCGGCGATCAGCACCACACCGGCAGCGACGGCCGCTCGGAATGTCCATTCCGAGTCCGTCGCTGTCGGCGTCTGCGCAGGCTGGTCGGGAACGACGGTCGGCGATACCGGCTCCACAGCAGCAGGTTCGGGCGTGGACGTGTCGAGCGCTACCGCGTCGGGGATCCTCAGAATGGGCGGAAGAGTGGCCTCGGCGGGTCCGAATCCTGCCTCGGATGCGATGAGCAAGGACCCGTCGTCGGTGAAGACCAATGCCTCACCCTGCGGCTGATCGGGCAACGGCACCACGGCACGAGACGCTGTCGGATCGACCAACGTCGACGCGATGTCCCCGCCCGACGGGCGGAACAGGTAGGCGTCGGTGTAGGTACGCACTGCTGCCACGGCACCGTCGGCGCTCACCGCTCCCCCGGTCGCCAGTATCGATCCGACCACGAACGGCGGCCCACCGACCGTGTCGGTTGCCGTGAATGCCAGATCTCCGACCTTGCGCATCGGCGTCGGCCCAGGGCTGGACAGATCGGCGACGGATTCGTCGCCGGCAGGTACGTACACCCCGCTCACGCCCGAGAGCTCCTTCGTCACGATCACCGGCCTACCACCGGGCTCGATCAGTATCGTCTCGGCGTCGTGCGCGCCGTCGGGATAGGTCAGTCGGTACAGTTCTCCCGCACCCGAGGCCGGGTCCAATCGCGTCAATGCCACCGTGTCGCGGCGCATCTGATTGTCGCCGATGTCCGCCAACCACAGCGAGCCGTCGTACGACGTCAGGTCCTCGACGTCGTACGGGTCGACGGGCACGTCGATCCATCGCTGCACCGAGCAGTCGGCACCGAGCACCGCGACCCGATCATCGGCTCCGCTGTCACCGATCGCGTACAGGACCCCGTCGATCGAGGTCAGCCCCGACAACTCGGCGAGGCCGGGATCTGTTGGCCGACAATACGTTTCGGTCTCGATCGGCGCAGCGAAGGCAGTACCCGAGAACGCGATCGTCGCGGCGACTGCAGCCGCCACCGCTCCGCCCACCACCAGCCGTGGCCCCACCGAGGTCAGACGCTGGGCACGGTCGCCGTGAATTCGACGAGCGCTGCCGCAAGTGACTGCGGCACACGAGCTTCCACGCGTGTGCCCTCTTCCTCGTGGGTGGATTTCACGATCCGGCCATCGGTGTGGATTCGCGCGACCAGATCACCACGCGTGTAGGGCACGAGAACGTCGACCAACACGTCCGGCTCGGAGAGGATCTCGGCCAAGTGATCCCGCAGAGCGTCGATTCCCTCGCCGGTCTTGGCCGACACGAACCGAGCGCCGTCGAGCAATCCACGCAATTGAGTCAACTGAACCGGATCGGCAGCGTCGATCTTGTTGACCACCAATAACTCCGGCGGCATCTTCGCATCCTGTTCGCGAACCACCTCGGTGATCACCTCGCGCACGGCCTTGATCTGATCGATCGGAAGAGGATCCGATCCGTCGACCACGTGCAGCAGCAGATCTGCATCGGTGACTTCCTCGAGCGTCGAGCGGAACGCTTCGACCAACTGAGTCGGAAGATGCCGAACGAAGCCGACGGTGTCGGTCAGCACGATCTCGCGGCCGTCTTCGAGCGTCGACTTGCGCGTGGTGGGATCGAGGGTGGCGAACAGTGCGTTCTGAACCAACACACCGGATCCGGTGAGCGCATTCAGCAGACTCGATTTGCCTGCGTTCGTGTACCCCACGATCGCGATCGACGGCACCGTACCGCTCAGGCGCTGTTCGCGTTTGGTGTCGCGGGCCTGCTTCATGCCCTTGATCTCGCGGCGCAGCTTGGCCATCCGCTCACGGATGCGTCGACGGTCGGTCTCGATCTTCGTCTCACCCGGTCCGCGCAGACCCACACCACCGTTGCTGCCTGCCCGTCCACCGGCCTGCCGCGACATGGATTCGCCCCAGCCGCGAAGCCTGGGCAACATGTATTCCATCTGCGCGAAGGCGACCTGCGCCTTGCCTTCTCGCGAGGTCGCGTGCTGGGCGAAGATGTCGAGGATCAGCGCGGTGCGATCGATGACCTTGACCTTGACGACCTTCTCCAGCGCATTGAGCTGAGCAGGCGTCAGTTCACCATCGCAGATCACCGTGTCGGCGCCGGTCGCGAGGACGATGTCGCGTACCTCCTTGGCCTTACCGGAGCCGATGTACGTCGCGGCATCGGGCTTGTCGCGTCGCTGCATCAGCGCTTCGAGTACCTCCGAGCCGGCGGTCTCGGCCAGTGCAGCCAGCTCGGTCATGCTGGACTCGGCCTGCGCGGCCGTGCCGGTGGTCCAGACTCCGACCAGCACGACGCGTTCGAGGCGCAGCTGCCGGTACTCGACCTCGGTGACGTCGGTGAGCTCGGTGGACAGTCCGGCCACTCGACGTAGCGCGGTGCGATCTTCGAGCTGCATGTCGCCGGAGGACGGGGAGTTCTCGTCGTTCAGCGGAGACCGAGCCAGTCGCCTCGACCACGCGTCGGACTCTTCACGAGTCCAGGCGGATTCGGTTTCGGGAGCACCGTCGATATCGTCGCGACTGTCGTCGACCGGTTCGCCCGCAGGGGATGTTTCATGTGAGTTCGTCATACGAGCTCCATGATCCACGAAAAGCCCAGCGTATGCACGCGGGTTTCGGTCCGGGCGGATGCCGAGGCCGGTGCGATCGTCAGGACTGAGCCTTCAGCCACCGGTCGTCGATCTCGCCGCGGGCCAGCAGCACCGACGGTCCGCGCAGAGTGGCTCCGACGTGATCGATGGCCACGCGTACCCGACCGCCGAGCACACCGACGCTCACCTCCCCGGTCTCGTGACCCTCGTAGGACAGCGCGGCTGCGGCCGCAGCCACGGTTCCGGTGCCACACGATCGCGTCTCCCCGACGCCACGCTCGAACACGCGCATCTCGACGGCACCGTCGTCGAGCCTGGTCAGGATCTCGACGTTCGCACCGTGGGGAAAGAACTCGGTGTCCAGCGTCGGTGGTGCGGACAAGTCCAGAGCGCCGAGAGATGCGCGCGTCAATGCACCGTCGACACAGGCCAGGTGAGGATTGCCGACGTCGATTCCGACGCCCTCGTACGTTCCGCCCGCGAGGGTCACCGAGCTCGAGCCCATCAGCGTGACGTCACCCATCGCCACGGTGACATCGGCGTCGGTGTCGTCGAACGAGTGGACGGTCACAGCGCGCGCGCCGGCCCGCGAACCCACCACGAACTGGTCGCGTTGTTCGAGATCGTGCACCCGCAAGTAGTGCGCGAACACGCGGACACCGTTGCCGCACATCTCGGCAATGGTGCCGTCGCCGTTGCGGTAGTCCATGAACCAGTCCTCGGGCTCGACACCCGACGGAATTCGGTCGAGTACGCCTGCATCTCGGAGCACACCGGCCCGCGCGACGCGCAGAATTCCGTCGGCACCGAGGCCCTGGCGTCGATCGCACAACACCGAGACCGCCGACCTGGTGAGTTCGAGCTCGGCTGCCGGATCCGGCAGTACGACGAAGTCGTTCTGAGTTCCGTGGCCTTTGGCGAATTCCATGGCCGCGAGTCTACGGGGGTTCGGCTACGAGGGGTCGATCGCAGACAAGGCGTCCGACCTCAGCGTGGGCGAGGCACCGTCGAGCCAACGAACGCGTTCGTCGCGGCGAAACCAGGATCGCTGGCGTCGCACGTAGCGTCTGGTTCCGATGAACGTCCGTTCGCGTGCGAACTCGACGTCGTACTCCCCCGCCAACACGTCGAGAGCCTGCGCGTACCCGATCGCCCGCGACGCGGTGACGCCCTCCCGTAGTCCCGAGGCGAGCAGCCCCTCCACCTCGTCGAGCAGTCCGCTCTCGAACATCAGCCGAGTGCGCTCGGCGATCCGATCGTCCAGTTCTGCTGTGTCGCGGTCGACTCCCAACACCACCGTGCCCCAGCGAGGTGCGCCGATCTTCGGGGCCGAGGCCGCGAACGGCTGCCCGGTCAGCTCCACCACCTCGAGCGCCCGGACCATGCGCCTGCCGTCGGTGGGCAGGATCGATGCGGCAGCCTCGGGATCGGCGGCCGTCAACGCCCGATGGATCTCCTCGACGCCGTCGCGTTCGAGGACTGCTTCCCACTTCGCTCGGACGACGGGGTCGGTGGCCGGAAAGGCCCATTCGTCGAGCAACGACTGCACGTACATCATCGATCCGCCGACGATGATCGGCCGCAGACCCCGCGATCGAATGTCCTCGACGTCGGCGACCGCAGCCGCTTGGTACCGCGCGACGGTGGCGATGTCGGTGACCTCGAGCACATCGAGTTGATGGTGCGGAATTCCGCGCCGCTCCGCGACGGGCAGTTTCGCGGTCCCGATGTCCATCCCCCGGTACTGCTGCATGGCGTCGATATTGACGATTTCGCCGCCGAGTTCCTCGGCCAGATCGAGAGCCAGATCGGATTTGCCTGCGGCAGTCGGCCCGATGACCGCGATCGGAGTCGTGGCCGAATCGCTCGCCCCGTCAGTCACGAGCCCAGGTCCCCACGAAGTACCCGACCCCGAAGGGAGCGCCTCGGTAGAGCTCGCTCGTCGTTGTCGCATCGGCTCCGGCGAGCGCTGCCAGCACCTGCAATGCCGCTCTGCCGCCGACTCCGAGCGATGCGCACAGGTCTGGATCCAGACCCGCCAATGCATCGACGTCGGCGCTCGCGAGGGCATCGTCGATCCGGCGCTGGAGCTCCTCGGCGCGCTCGTCGAACGATCCAGGGGCCTTCGGAGTCAACGTGTTCGCTCCGTCTGCCAGCACCAGAACACCCCAGTTCTCCGCCGAAGCATCGAGCTCGCGGCGCAGCTGCTCGCCGAACTCGGCGCACCACTCGGTGCTCGCATCGGCCGGGATCGTGCGGACCTCGACCGCATCGTCGGGCGCAGCCACTCCTCGCAGCCACCCCGCGATCAGAACGGCCAGCGGCAGGTCCGGGTCTGCGGCAGTCTGCGCTGTGCCGCCGGACAGGCTCACCACCACATCGACTCCGAAGCCCCGCAACGTGCCGACCGTGGCCTCGCCGTACGTGGACGACGTGCGATCGACGCCGAGGACGATCCAGCTGTCGACCATCGACGCCAAGTGAGTCGTCGCGCTGACGGCGGCGGTCCGAAGATCGGCCGTCTCGGCCGCCCCCGCGCCCATCAATTCGGGGACCAGCAACGGCGGAGAGGGCACCAGGGCCGCGGCACGAAACACGAGTACCACGCTAGTCGCTGGTGCAACTTGGCCGGACGAGTCCACCTCGAGTCGTCTGAGCTGTTTCAATGGTCCGATCGGTCGTCACCTAGTTCAATGGTGTCCAGATCGCGATTGAGGCAGCCGTGACGCGCGGCAGAGATGAGGAACAATGACCGACCCGAACGCCGGCACCCCCACCACCCCCGAGGCTGCATCCTCGGATGCACCCGCCCAGACCCCCGGTGCCACCGCGCCCGGTGCGGCGAACCACGGCGGACCCAAGCCCGGAGGTGGACCCAAGCCGGGCGGTGGACCGAAGCCCGGTGGAGGACCCAGGCCAGGCGTCCCGGGTCCCGCCTCTCCTCGTCCCGGCGGTTCGGCCGGTGCCAAACCTCACCCGACCCCCTCCCACGTCCCCACCGCGATCCCGACGGTCACGCCGGCGAGCGACCCCAGCAAATTCGGCAGAGTCGACGACGACGGCACCGCGTGGGTGACCACCTCGGACGGCGAGCGACAGATCGGGTCCTGGCAGGCCGGAGACGCAGCGGAAGGGCTCGCTCATTTCGGTCGGCGCTACGACGATCTGGCCACCGAGGTCGGTCTGCTCGAAGCTCGATTGACCTCCGGTACGGGCGATGCCAAGAAGACCAAGGCCGCAGCGTCCGCGCTGTTGGAGAGCCTGCCGACTGCGGCAGTGATCGGCGACCTCGACCTGCTCGCCAGGCGGCTCGACGCGGTGGTCGAGCATTCGGATGCTGCCGCAGCGGTGGCCAAGCACGAGAAGGAGCTCGAACGGGCCGAACACACGGCACGTAAGGAAGCGCTCGCCGTCGAAGCCGAGCAGATCGGCAGCGAATCGACCCAGTGGAAGCACGCGGGAGACCGGCTACGAGAAATCCTCGACGAGTGGAAGACGATCCGCGGGGTCGACCGCAAGATCGACGATGCCTTGTGGAAGCGGTACTCCAAGGCACGGGAGAACTTCAACCGTCGCCGCGGCGCACACTTCGCCGATCTCGATCGTGAGCGCGGTGCGGCCAAGACCCGGAAGGAAGAACTCGTCGAACGGGCGAAAGCCTTGTCGTCGTCCACGGATTGGGGTCCCACCGCAGCCGCGTTCCGCGATCTGCTGGTGGAGTGGAAGGCGTCCGGTCGCGCCCCACGCGATGCCGACGACGCCCTCTGGAAGAACTTCAAGGCCGCACAGGACGTGTTCTTCGCCGCTCGCAACGCCGCGGCTTCCGAGCGCGATGCCGAGTTCGAGTCCAACGCCGAGGCCAAGGAAGCTCTGCTGGCAAAGACCCACATCGATCCGAGCAAGGACCTCGATGCGGCCCGTTCGGCACTGCGTGACCTGCAGGACAAGTGGGATGCCATCGGCAAGGTTCCGCGCGAGAAGATGGGCGAACTCGAAGGCAAATTGAGGGCGATCGAGAAGTCCGTCCACGACGCCGTGGAGTCGCAGTGGCGTCGTTCCGACCCCGAGGCCGTCGCCCGCGCCGCCCAGTTCCGCGAGCGGGTGGCTCAGTTCGAGGATCAGGCCGCGAAGGCGACCGCAGCAGGCAAGACCAAGGACGCCGAGCGGGCGCTCGCACAGGCGCAGCAGTGGCGCGAGTGGGCCGACGCAGCAGAGAGCGCCGTCGACGAGTTGTGATTCGCCGGCTCCACTCCTGACCCGGGGGCGGCCGATCGGACCTACGGGGCCGAACGGCCGTCCCACAGGCGCAGCTTCTGTTCGCCCGACGCGGCGGCGATGCGCCGCTGCTCCTGAGCTGCGAGCTGGGCGTTCGTCTTGTTCCACACGGCCTTGAGCCAGTGGAACGTCAATGCGATGACGGTGATCCACGCGATGATCAGGCCGATTCCCGGTCCGGCACCCTGCAGGTTGTCCGGCACGGTCTGCCGTGTCCAGATCGAGAGCATCCCGTACACCGAGGACACCGCACACCCTGCGAGGGCGGCCCAGGCCAGCGCCCATATCCGGGTGACGAGCGCGAGCACCGACATCACCACACCGAACGTCAGTACCAGCACGACGAAGACGCGCGACGGCAGGGCGATCGATTCGGCAACTGCGGCATCGCTGCCCGTGAGCACGTCGAACCCGCTGGCCGATCCGGTGTGCGGCAACGCGAACGTGACCAACAGGACCAGCACCAGCCCGGCCACGACCATGGCCCGCGCGCCCGGGTCCAGCTCGGTCATCACCGCCCTCTCCGTTCGACTCAGCTCCTCCGCTGATCGAGAGGGTACGACGCGATCGGGTCCGTCTGTGTCTGTCATGCGGTGCATCCTGTCTCTACCGGTAGCGGCGCCGGTGCGCCGATCGAGGGAAGTCCGAGGCCGACGCCGATCGGTGCCGTCTTCGGCATCACTCCACGTTCGTGGGCGTCTCCTGCAGCCGTACGGCGGTGGGTGAGCACGCCGGCATCGGCGATGAGGTGGTACGGGGCGGCCGCAGTGAGTGTGGTCGTGACGACGTCGCCCGGGCGGATCTCGCTCACGCGATCGGCGTCGACCGCGAAGTGCACCAGTCGGCCGTCCCTGGCTCGCCCGCTCATCCGATGGGTTGCCGCGTTCTTGCGACCTTCACCGGTGGCGACGAGCAGCTCGACCTCGGTACCGATCAAAGCCTGGTTGGCCGCGAGAACGATCTCCTCCTGCAGGGCGATCAATCGCAGGTACCGTTCCTGCACAACTTCTTTGGGCACCTGGTCGGGCATGTCGGCGGCGGGCGTTCCCGGCCGCTTGGAGTACTGGAAGGTGTAGGCGTTGGCGAACTTCGCCCGCCGCACCACGTCGAGCGTCTGCTCGAAGTCCTCTTCGGTCTCACCCGGAAAACCGACGATGATGTCGGTGGTGACAGCCGCGTGCGGCATGGCCTCACGGACCTTGTCGATGATGCCCATGAACTTGCTCTGCCGGTAGGACCTGCGCATCGCCTTGAGGATTCGATCCGATCCGGACTGCAGCGGCATGTGCAAGGTGGGACAGATGTTCGGGGTGGACGCCATCGCCTCGATGACGTCGTCGGTGAACTCGGCCGGGTGCGGGGACGTGAACCGCACACGCTCGAGGCCCTCGATCGAGCCGCATGCGGTCAACAGTGAAGCGAACGCGCCGCGGTCACGAGGCATGTCCGGATCGGCGAACGAAGCACCGTACGCATTGACGTTCTGGCCGAGTAACGTCACCTCGAGTACGCCCTGATCCACCAAAGCCTGTACCTCGGCGAGGATGTCCCCCGGCCTGCGGTCGATTTCCTTGCCGCGCAGGGCCGGGACGATGCAGAACGTGCAGGTGTTGTTGCAGCCCACCGAGATCGACACCCAGCCCGCGTATGCCGATTCGCGCTTCGCAGGCAGGGTCGACGGGAACGCCTCGAGGGACTCCAGGATCTCGACCTGTGCCTGTTCGTTGTGCCGGGCGCGCTCGAGCAATACCGGCAACGACCCGATGTTGTGGGTTCCGAAGACGACGTCGACCCACGGCGCCTTCTCTACGACGGTGTTGCGATCCTTCTGTGCCAGGCAACCGCCCACGGCGATCTGCATGTTGGGGTTCCGCGTCTTCGCGGGCCGCAACATACCCAGGTTGCCGTACAGCTTGTTGTCGGCGTTCTCGCGCACCGCGCACGTGTTGAACACGACCAGATCTGCGTCGGTGCCTGCGTCGGCAGGAACGTAGCCCGCTTCCTCGAGCAACCCGGACAACCGCTCCGAATCGTGGACGTTCATCTGACAACCGTGCGTACGCACTTCGTAGCTGCGGGGACTCGTCGCCGACCCGTCGGTGAACGGCACGGGCTCGGAAACCCCGTGTTCGGTCACGTCCACGGTCGGAAAAACACTCGTTTGCACCCCTCCAGGGTACGTCCATCGCACCGACCGGCACGCCGGGGTCGAGGGCCCCACCGGTGACTGTCCAGGGCCGATGCGGACCGTCAGTAAAGTTTCCATTACATAATCGAAGATGACGGGCGAAAACACCGGTCGGCGAGGAAACTACGCATAGGGTTTCGATCTATGACGCACGCCACCGACGCGCCGGCATCGACTCCCCCGCCGGGCGCACCTTCGATGATCTCGCTCAAATCCGTCGACAAACATTTCGGTGATCTGCACGTCCTCAAGGACATCAACCTGGAAGTGCCGGCCGGACAGGTCGTCATCGTCGTGGGTCCTTCCGGATCGGGCAAGTCGACCCTGTGCCGCACGATCAATCGGTTGGAGCCGATCGACTCCGGTGCCATCGAAGTCGACGGAGACCTGCTCCCCGCCGAGGGCAAGGCCCTGGCCGCACTGCGTGCCGACGTGGGCATGGTCTTCCAGTCGTTCAACCTGTTCGCGCACAAGACGATTCTGCAGAACGTCATGCTCGCGCCGATGAAGGTACGCAAGCAGAAGAAGGACGAGGCAGAGAAGAGCGCCCTGGCCCTTCTCGAGCGTGTGGGCATCGCCAACCAGGCGGACAAGTACCCCGCTCAGCTCTCCGGTGGTCAGCAGCAGCGCGTCGCCATCGCTCGCTCCCTGGCCATGAACCCGAAGGTGATGCTGTTCGACGAGCCCACCTCGGCCCTCGACCCCGAGATGGTCAACGAGGTACTCGACGTCATGACCTCGCTCGCGAAAGAGGGAATGACGATGCTCGTCGTCACCCACGAGATGGGCTTCGCCCGCAAGGCCGGCGACCGCGTCATCTTCATGGCCGACGGCGCCGTCGTCGAGGACACCGATCCGGAGACCTTCTTCAAATCTCCCAAGTCCGAACGAGCCAAGGACTTCCTCGGCAAGATCCTCGGCCACTGACCCGCTTCACCGTTCATTCCGTTCGCCCCACCCGATCCCTAAGGACATTCATAGTGAGAATCACCCGCCCGATCCGCCTCGGAGTTGCACTTGCCGCCCTGTCCATCGTTGCGACCGCCTGCGGCGGCGGCGAGGAGGCACGCTCTATCTCGACCAGTGCCGAATCCGGCAACCTCATCGTCGGCATCAAGTTCGATCAGCCCGGCCTGGGGCTACGCAATCCCGACGGAACGTTCAGCGGATTCGACGTCGAGGTGGCCAAGTACGTCGCCGGCCAGCTCGGAGTCGACGAGGCCAACATCGAGTTCAAGGAGTCCCCCTCGGCCCAGCGGGAGACCCTGATCGAAAACGGTGAGGTCGACTACATCGTCGCCACCTACTCGATCACCGATACGCGCAAGGAAAAGGTCGGCTTCGCCGGACCGTACTTCGTGGCGGGCCAGTCGCTGCTGGTGAGCCAGGACAACACCGACATCACCGGACCTGCTTCCCTCGAGGGCAAGCGTCTGTGCTCGGTCTCCGGATCCACCCCGGCACAGAACATCGCCGATGAATACCCCGGAGTGCAGCTTCAGAACTACGACACGTATTCGGCATGTGTCGAGGCCCTCAACAACGGTTCGATCGATGCGGTCACCACCGATGACATCATCCTCGCCGGCTACGCCGCCCAGTTCCCAGGCCAGCTCAAGGTCGTTGGCGAACCGTTCACCACGGAAAACTACGGCATCGGCCTGAGCAAGGACGACACCGAGGGACGCAACCAGATCAACGACGCCATCGAAGAGATGATTTCCAGCGGTGCCTGGGAACAGGCCTTCAACGACACTGTCGGCGCATCGGGCTACCCCCTGCCCGAGGCACCCACCGTCGATCGCTACTGATTCCCAGGAGGTCGCTGAGTTCTGCTGCTTCGAGACAGCGGAGCTCAGCGACCCGAATTTTCTCTGAGCCGTAAGGACCTGAGGCACCTTGAACCTTCTGAGCAAGTACGGCAGTCAGCTCATCGACGTGTTCATCACGACGATTCAGCTGACGGTGCTATCGGCGATCGGTGCGCTGATCATCGGCACGGTTGTAGCCGCCATGCGCGTCTCTCCGATACCGATCGCGCGCGCGATCGCCACCGTGTACGTCACAATCTTCCGAAACACGCCCCTGACGTTGATCATCCTGTTCACATCGTTCGGCCTGTTTCAAACCCTGGGTGTCTCGTTGGCCTCGCAGTCGTCGCCGACTGGGCTGGTGGACAACAACTTCCGGCTCGCTGTTCTGGGCTTGAGCGTGTACACGGCGTCGTTCGTCGCCGAGTCACTGCGATCGGGCATCAATACGGTACCGGTCGGTCAGGCCGAAGCGGGCCGCTCACTCGGCATGACGTTCACGCAGAATGTGAGCATTGTCGTTCTGCCGCAGGCGTTCCGGGCCGTGATCGGACCGCTGGGCAGCGTTCTGATCGCACTTACGAAGAACACGACCATCGCATCGGTCATCGGCGTCGTCGAGGCCTCGTTCCTGATGAAGGAGATGATCGAGAACGAGGCCGCGATCTTCGTAGTCGGCGGAATCTTCGCGCTCGGCTTCATGATCCTGACGCTCCCGACCGGGTTGCTGTTCGGCTACATCAGCAAGCGATTGGCGGTGTCATGATGAGTGATGCAGTAGCAGTTCTCTACGACGTTCCGGGGCCGAAAGCGGTTCTGCGATACCGAATTCTGTCCGGCATAGTTGCCGTCATCTCTCTCGGAATCGCGTTTCTCATCTACCGGGCACTCGACTCCAAGGGGCAGTTGACCGCAGAGAAGTGGGATCCGTTCCTCGAATCGACCACGTGGACTACCTATCTGTTGCCCGGCATTCAGGGCACGCTGGTGGCGGCGGCCCTGTCGATCGTGTTCGCCCTGGTTCTCGGTGCCGCCCTCGGTATCGGACGGTTGTCCGATCACCGAGTGGTTCGCGGGATCAGCGGCGCATTCGTCGAGGTGTTCCGCGCCGTTCCGGTGCTGATCCTGATGATCTTCCTGTACGCCGTCTACGCCGACTACGAGGTCTTCAAGGTCAAGTACCTGGCCTTGGCTGCAGTGGTCACGGGCCTCACGCTGTACAACGGTTCGGTCATCGCCGAGATCGTGCGTGCCGGTGTCAATTCGTTGCCCAAGGGCCAGCGGGAAGCAGCATCGGCTCTCGGAATGCGCAAGAGCCAGGTCATGTTGCTGGTTCTGCTCCCCCAGGCCGTCACCGCGATGTTGCCTGCGATCATCTCGCAGATGGTGGTGGCGCTGAAGGACTCGGCGTTGGGCTACGTCATCGGTTACGTCGAAGTGGTGCGATCGGGTCAACAGGTCGGCGCGTTCTATAGCAACTACCTGCCGTCCTTGGTGATCGTCGCCGTCATCATGATCATCATCAACTCTGCGTTGACCAAGCTGGCCACCGTAGTCGAGCGACGTCTGCGATCTCGCAAGCGCAAACCGGATACAACCGGTCCAGTGCCGGCTCTCGACGGAGGTCAGGCAGCCTGACCTCGCGTCGGCCGCAACTGAGATAGCCCCCGACAAGTAAGGCCCGCAACACCGATGGTGTTGCGGGCCTTACTGTTTCTCGACGGCACCGGCTCGAGGTGGACGATCACATCGAGTCGGGGCCGTCGAAGTCATCGGTGTCGGCTCCTGCGCGGTCGAGTTGCTCTTTGACCACCGCAAAAGCCATCGATTGGGAGTAGCCACGGCGTGCGAGCATGCCGACCAGTTTGCGCACTACCTTGTCTCGTTCGGCGCGAGCGTCGGGTCCACTCGGATCGGGCAACTGCAGTGTGCGAAACCGCTTGCGTACCAACTCGGCTGCGCGCTGACGCTCGTCGTCGGCATCGATCGTATCCAGCGCGTGCACAGCGAGTTCGTTGCTGACTCCCTTGTTGCGGAGCTCCATGCTCAGCGCACGTTTGCCCTTGCCGGAGTATTTGTGCCGGGATTGCACCCACTGCTGCGCGAACGATTCGTCGTCGACCAGTTTGGCCTTCTCGAGCCGGTCGAGAACAGCGTTCGCGATCTCGGTAGTGAAACCCTTCTTGGCCAGGCTGGCTTCGAGTTCGTGCCTGCTGCGCGCTCGGTCGGTCAGCAGCCGAAGGCAGACATCTTTCGCCTGCGCCTCGGTGCCGCCGCCTTCGTCTCGCTGCTGCACAGCGACGACAGGTTAGAAGTCGACCGGAGCAGCTGCGGGCTCTTCTGCGGTGACGTCCGCGCCGATCTGCAGCTTCTCCATGATCTTCTTCTCGATCTCGTCCCGCACGTCCGGGTTCTCGAGCATGAACTTGCGGGCGTTCTCCTTGCCCTGGCCGAGCTGGTCCCCTTCGTAGGTGAACCACGAACCCGACTTACGGATGAAGCCGTGCTCGACGCCCATGTCGATCAACGAGCCTTCGCGGCTGATGCCCTTGCCGTAGATGATGTCGAACTCGGCCTGCTTGAACGGCGGCGCAACCTTGTTCTTGACCACCTTGACACGGGTGCGGTTACCGATGGCGTCGGTTCCGTCCTTCAGGGTCTCGATGCGGCGGATGTCGAGGCGAACCGAGGCGTAGAACTTCAATGCCTTACCACCGGTGGTGGTTTCGGGAGAGCCGAACATGACGCCGATCTTCTCGCGCAGCTGGTTGATGAAGATGACGGTGGTACCGGAGTTGCTCATGGCACCGGTGATCTTGCGCAGGGCCTGGCTCATCAGGCGGGCCTGCAGACCCACGTGACTGTCGCCCATCTCGCCCTCGATCTCGGCGCGCGGTACCAGTGCCGCCACCGAGTCGATCACGAGGATGTCGAGAGCACCCGAACGGATCAGCATGTCGGCGATCTCGAGAGCCTGCTCACCGGTATCGGGCTGCGACACCAGCAGTGCATCGGTGTCGACACCGAGCTTCTTCGCGTAGTCCGGATCCAGAGCGTGCTCGGCGTCGATGAAGGCGGCGATGCCGCCGGCGCGCTGAGCACTGGCCACCGCGTGAAGGGCAACGGTGGTCTTACCCGAGGATTCCGGACCGTAGACCTCGATGACACGTCCACGCGGCAACCCTCCGATGCCGAGTGCCACATCGAGCGCGATCGATCCCGTGGGGATGACGGCAATGGGCTGGCGGACCTCGTCACCGAGGCGCATCACCGAACCCTTGCCGAAGTTCTTGTCGATCTGCGCGAGTGCGAGATCGAGTGCTTTGTCGCGATCGTATGCAGCCATCGTGAGCTCCCTGTGTCGTGTCGTTCAGCTGTGTCGTGTCGATCAGCTTTGTCGTCGGTAACGCTAGATCGGGGTACCGACAAGAAGTTTCTCGAAACCGCCCGGCAACCGTTGACACAAGCATAGGGGAACACGTGTTCGAGTCAACTACCGCAGCAATCGACACGCCGAGAGGATCGAAAGGTCCCCGGGAGCTACCAGCGTTCTCTCGGCACATCGAACTCGTAACAGATCGATCGCCACACTTCCCGTGGATCCACGCCGTCCTCGATCGCCTGCGCTCCGGTTCGGCCTATACCGGACAGCACATGATCGGTCAGCAGGGAATCGCCACGAACGGAGCCGAACTCCTCGGTGAGCAGTTCACGAAATTCGGTCAGACGCACAACGACAACCCTAACGCCCGCGCGGCGGAGTGCTACGGGCGAGCACCCGATGACAGACGGACACCGGATCCTCGACGGATTGCGCCCCGTCCGCCGCCGACTCCGCTGCTCGAGCGTAGCGCGGATCGGACAGCACTGTGGCCACCGCGTCGGCGATCGAGGCCGGCGTAGCGGGTCGTACGATGACGGCACTCCCCTGCCGGGCGGCGCGGTTCGCCAGCTCCCATTGATCACCACCGCCGGGGACGGTCACCACCGGAACGCCGTGGATGAGCGCCTTGGCCAGCATGCCGTGGCCACCGCCGCACACCACCACATCGGCATGTCGCAGAAGTTCGTCCTGGCGGCCCAGTCCTGCGTTCGCCCAGTTCGGGAGTACGTCGGGGCCTCCGTCGAGAACGGACGCCACGACCCGAACGCCCTTGCCGTCCAACCCTTTCAGCGCCATCTCGAGCATTCCCTCCGCGCCGGTGAACGCTGTCGACGGCGCGACCATCACCAGCGGTGACGAGCCGTCGGGAGCATCGAGCAGGTCGTCCGTCGGTTCCCACAGGAGCGGGCCGACCACGTGAGCGTCCTGCGGCCAGTCGGGACGGTGCACCTCGAGCGCGGGAATGGTGGCGACGAGCCGAGCAGCCGGGCCCGGATCCTCGGCAGGCAGCCCGATACTCGTCCGTGCACGGGACCGCTGAGCTCTCCCCTGAGCGATCGAGCGTGCCGTCAACGCGCGCATCAGGGTATCGCGCAGCCTGCCGCGAACCCCGGTGCCCGGAGCCAAGCCACTTCCGATGGGAGGCAACCCTTTCGAGGGCGAATACAGTGGATGGGGCGAGAGCTCCACCCAGGGGATACCGAGCCGCTCCGCGGCCATACCGCCGCCTGCGGTCAGGATGTCGGATACAACGAGATCGACGTTCTCCCGCTCGAGGTCGGGTAGCAACTCGGTCGAGACGAACGCCGCCCGTGAGTGGATGCGTTGTCCGGCATCGAGATCGTCGTCCTCCGGCCGCGGTGCAAGGCCACCCAATGGAAGCGCCCGCAGCCCCGCGGCATGCGCGTCGGGCACCCACCGACTACCGGTGAACAGGATCGGTTCGTCGCCGGCCGCGCGGAAGAGCAGAGACAGCGCGATTGCCGGAAAGGCATGCCCCGGATCGGGCCCGGCCACCACTGCTACTCGCACGAACCCAGCGTGCCACACTCGAGGCGTACCGCTCGACGTGTGCCGAGATCAGGCAATCGGTCCGGATCGCGATCGACGTAGCCTCGTTCACGCACTCTCGGGCCGGAGGTAGCTGTCGACTGCATACGCCATCTGGCGCGTCACCTCGGTACCGGAGACGCGCTCGGAGACCATCTCCGCGGACTGCACCGCAGACTGCACCATCAGTAGCACCAGCGTGGCCAGAGTGGTGGGGTCCCCCGCCCGAATCGAGGAATCACGTTGTCCGGCAACGACCAGAGAAGACAGTGCGTCGATGATCAACGACTGACTTGTTCCGAGTCGATGCAGAATGTAGGTGGCCAGCACGTCGGAATCGGAACGCAGAATTTTCACGAACAGCGGATGGAGTCGAATGCGGTCGGCCACTTCGCCCACCGCAGTCACGATCTGATCGCGAGCCGACGCGGTGGCGTCGAAAGTCGGAATCAGGGCACCGATCTCACGTGTGAGCAGGCTCGACACCACTGCTCGCGTGTCGGCCCATCTCCGGTACACGGTGGGCCTGCTGACCTTGGCACGACGCGCGATCTCGGCCAAGGTCGTGCGCTTGACTCCGTGTTCGAGGATGCAGGACCGGGCCGCGTCGAGAACGGTGTCCTCGACCGATTTCTCGGGAGTACCGGTTGGGGAGGGCGACTGCGGGGGCTCGGACGAGACAGGACTCGACACCGGCTGCTCGATCACGTGCCACCCTTCGCAATTCGGACAAAAGGACTGTATTTCCAGCGATAACAGTCTCTTTCGTTACAGTACCTCACGGTTACACGCACATTGGGCCCGGAAATCACCGGTAACACTCGTACGCAATGTACGCCGGAGGCATCCGGCGATGAATCGTCTCGGTCACCACCACGGCAATCGTCAACCCTGGCAAGCTGATCGATGTGATCGACGAATCGTTGCGACCGTGACCCGTTCGGTGACGGTGTTGACCAATCCGATGGCCGGAGGTGGGCGCGCAGGGCACGCCGGACGGCGCGCCGTGGCGCGCCTGAGGGAGCGAGAACTTCACGTCACGGCCATCGAAGGCCGCACACCAGGAGATGCGCTGACATTGCTCGAGAAGGCCGTCGGCAGCGGTACGGACGCCGTGGTCGCCGTCGGCGGCGACGGGCTCGTCAATCTCGTCGTTCAAGTGCTCGCCGGCACCGACGTTCCGATGGGCCTCATCCCGGCCGGCACCGGCAACGATCTGGCCCGGACTCTGGGCCTGCCTCGCGACGATGCTGCCCATGCAGCCGACATCGTCGCCGACAACGTCACGCGCGCAATCGATCTCGGACGGATCGGCGAGCGCTGGTTCGCCACCGTCCTGTCCAGTGGTTTCGACTCTCTGGTCACCGAGAGGGCCAAGCGACTGCGTTGGCCACGTGGACCTCTCCGGTACAACGCGGCCATGATGCTACAGCTGGCATCACTGGAAAAGCTTCCGTACGTCATCGAACTGGACGATGCCGAACTTCGCCTCGACGCCACCTTGGTCGCGGTCGGAAACGGCAGGAGCTACGGAGGCGGCATGGTCGTGTGCCCTGCCGCGCGGGTGGACGACGGCCTGCTCGATGTCACCGTGGTTCGCGCGGTGAGTCGGACGCGACTGCTCGGACTGTCGCCGACTCTCTATCGGGGAACACACATCGACTTGCCGGAGGTCGACACCTACACCTCGACTCAGGTCACGCTTCGGTGCGACGGAATCGTCGCCTATGCGGACGGGGAGCGTGTCGCAGAACTACCTGTTACCGCACGTTGCGTGCCGCGGGCACTTCGAGTGTTCGTCGATCAGGGTTCAGCGTCTCGTGGGTGACCGGTACCGTCGCGTCAGAACTTCAGCGACGACCGATCGTCGTTCGACGAGATCGCCTTGTACAGCCACACCAGTCCCAACACGATCGCGCCGGCCACCACGAGCCAGAAGACACCCTTGATGATGGTGCCCAGAAGCGCGAGCGCAATCCAGATCAGAACGATGAATCCCAGTACTTTCCAGAACATGATTGCTCCTACCGTGTCGCCGCGCACCGTGTCGTATCGCGTACTTCGATACTGTCACCAGGGCGCGACGAACACATCGGGGTGAACCCTGAATTGTCTCAGCGGTGCCGCGACCGGATCTGGTCGATCTCGGTGAGCGCCTCGGCCCATCCCTGCAGTCGATCCGTCGCCGACAGCAGCTCGCGTCGATGCGATTCCACGACCGTCGTCGACGCCGATCCGGCCGGTCCGGTCATCCGCGCGGCCGCTGCGACGAGCTGCTCGTACTGATCGACCCCGGTAGCGAGTTCGGCTGCAGCCGAAGCTATTCCGTTGCGCAGGTGTTCGCGGGTCACAGCGCTCGCCGCCCCCGCACGTTCCAGAGCGGCGATGTCGACGGCGACTCCTTCGAGACCTCGGGCTGCATCGGAGGTCACCGCGATCATCTCCTCGACGTCGTCGGCACCGATCGTCTCGGACCTCGCCAGGATCCCCAGCAGCTCGAACAGACTCTGCTCGGCACCGGCCAGTCGGGTCATCGATTCGTATGCGGCAGATCCGCGCTGCGGCGACACGCGCTTGGTCGGTAGGCCCACGGGGACCGGTTGAGCCCGAAGACGCCGCAACCGCGTCACCGCGAATGCCGCCGGGACGGCCATGAGGGCAGCACCACCGCCGCCCACGAACAGAGTCCACTCCGGTGCCGACAACACCGCCATCCCCGCAGTTCCCACCGCTGTCGTCGTGGACGCGGCTCCGAACCTGATTCCGCGTCGCCTGGCGCGGCGAATCTTCTTCAGATGCTTGACGCGGGGGTCTTTCCGACGTCCGGCGGCGTCGAGGATCGAGGTACCGACACTACGAGCGGACTCCGCCAGAGACCTGACCACTGCACCGGACTCGGTGACGGCCGCGGTCACGGACTCTCGATCGAGCGAAACGGCCGGTCGCTTACGCGACCGGCCGGATTCGTGATCTCTTCTACCCATGTCGACGCTGCTGTCGGACGACCGAGGTGTTCGTCAGGTCGATCTACGCCTGAGCCGGGGGCTCGGGCGTCGCGTCCGGGGACTTGGCGATCGAGGGCTTCGCCGCGGCATTGCCGGACGGCAGCGAGTCGCCTGCCATCGATGCGCGGATCTGCTCCAGGCGACTGTGGCCCGCCATCTGCACGGATGCCTGCTGGACCTCCATCATGCGACCGGAGACCGTGTTCTGCGCCAGCTCCGCCGATCCCAGGGCATCTGCGTAGCGACGTTCGATCTTGTCGCGCACAGCGTCGAGGCTCGGGGTGTTGCCGGGCGCGGACAGGGTGCTGTCCATCGACCGAAGGGATTCGCTGACCTTCTCCTGCATCTTCGCCTGCTCGAGCTGGCTGAGCAGCTTCGTGCGTTCTGCGACCTTCGACTGCAGAGCCATGGCGTTCTGCTCGACGGCCTTCTTGGCCTGGGTGGCCGCCTGCAGGGACTGGTCGTGCAGGACCTTGAGGTCCTCGACACTCTGCTCGGCGGTCACCAGCTGCGCGGCGAATGCCTCGGCTGCGTTCGTGTACTGCGTGGCCTTCTCGATGTCACCTGCGGTGGCGGCCTGATCGGCCAGCGTCACCGCTTGCCGAGCGTTCGCGTTGAGCTTCTCGACCTCGTCCAGCTGCCGGCTGAGCTTCATTTCGAGCTGGCGCTGATTACCGATGACGGACGCGGCCTGCTGGGACAGTGCCTGATGCTGCCGCTGCGCGTCTTCGATCGCCTGCTGAATCTGAACTTTGGGGTCGGCCTTCTCGTCGATCTTGGAATTGAAGAGCGCCATCATGTACTTCCAGGCTTTGACGAAAGGATTAGCCATGGGGTGGTCCTGCCTCCATCTGTTGCGCCGCGGTGGCCGCGTACGGGTCGGCTGCTCTCGCAGTGACCGAAATGAACCTGTCCGTGCTGTGAAAGTCGGGTGCGTGGTCTGGGTCAGGAGTGGAACTGGGTACTTTTCCGATCTTAGGCGGCGGCGAGAGCTCTGGCAGCAGGTGCCGGAATCACGACGCGAGTATCGCCGTCGATGCGGGTGGCGACCGCCGCCTCGTCGAGCCGCGCGGCGGCGGTCGAGGCGTCGGACAGTGTCACACTGACATCGCTCATGACGTCCGAGAGCGGGACGGCGAGGGCGTCGCAGATCGCGGCGAGGAGTTCGCTCGACGCCTCTTTGCGACCGCGCTCCACCTCGGAGAGGTATCCGAGGCTGACGCGTGCGGTGTTCGAGACTTCACGCAGGGTTCGGCTCTGTGCGACGCGAGTACGCCGCAAACTGTCGCCGAGTGCTTCACGCAATAGCAGCGCCATCTCGCTCCTCCTCGTTGGTGTTCGTGCCGACGACTGTGCCGTCGAGACGACAACGTTCATATCTCGTTCGTCCGGAGCCGTCACGATGTTCAACGTCCCAGCCGGTCCGATTGGTTCCCGACCCTATATGCCCGTTCACTCCAACACGCGCCGAAGCTGCTCCGACACGGCTGCCAAGACTGTATCTCGCCGAATGGTTCGCCTGCTCGCCCGCGCACAACTCGGCCGTCGTCGAGGTCACGTCGGATCGATTCACGTCGAGGACACGCCTCGGCGCAGGCGAACGGCCTGCACCACGTAGTCCAGGCCGGTGTACACGGTGAGTAGTACCGCCAGCGCCATCAGAGCAACCGCGAACGGGTCGACGACGCTCGGCAGCGGGCACAGGTACACCCCTATTGCGAACGTCTGCACCAGAGTCTTCACCTTGCCGCCGCGGCCTGCGGGGATGACGCCGTGGCGAATGACGGCGAACCGCACAGCGGTGATGCCGATTTCCCGCACCCCGATGATCACGGTCACCCACCACGACAGGTCGCCCAACATCGACAGCCCCACCAGCGCGGCACCGATCAGTGCCTTGTCCGCGATGGGGTCGGCCATCTTCCCGAAATCGGTGACGAGACCGTATTTGCGGGCCAACTGGCCGTCGATCCGGTCGGTGATGGCAGCAGCAGCGAAGATCGCGGTTGCCGCCAGCCGCCAGGTCGTGTCCTGGCCGTCGCCGACGAACAGCGCTGCGAGAAAGACCGGAACCAGTGCGATCCGGAGCACCGTGAGGACGTTCGCGATATTGAGCAGGGGCACTTCGTCCGGCCCACCGGCGACAGCGTTGCTGTGGGGCAGCCCCGACGTGCGCGCAGAATCTCCTGTGCCGGACGCGCGGTTGCCCGGAATCTCGCCACTGGAAGGAACGCCGTGATCGGGCGTGACCGGCCCACTCATCGGCGAACCCAGGAGCCGTCGACGACGTACCGGTCGGTGTGTCGGCTTTTGCGCAGCACCGATCCGCTGAGACGGGGACACAGCTCACGAAGCGACACACGAAAAGTTTATCGGTTGAAGTACTGACTACTGTTCACCCCATGACTTCTGGGCCGAATCGGGCGAGTCGCGGCATCGCAGACCCCGAATCCGACGTGCATTCCGACATCGCGGACCGTCGCTCCGCGAACGACGGCACCCTCGTCGTGCGTCGAGCCAGGACCTCCGACATCCCCGAGATCAAGCGTTTGATCGACATCTACGCAGGACGCATTCTGCTCGAGAAGAACCTCGTCACCCTGTACGAGGCGGTGCAGGAGTTCTGGATCGCCGAGCGTGACGGCGAGATCATCGGCTGCGGTGCGCTGCACGTGCTGTGGGCCGATCTGGGCGAGGTTCGCACGGTCGCCGTCGATCCCGCCGCGAAGGGGCACGGAGCAGGCCACCTGATCGTCGCCAAACTGATCGAGGTCGCTCGCGATCTGGCGCTGCAGAAGGTGTTCGTGCTGACCTTCGAGGTGGACTTCTTCTCCCGACACGGGTTTGCCGAGATCGACGGAACCCCGGTGACGGCCGAGGTCTACGCGGAGATGTGCCGGTCGTACGACACCGGCGTGGCGGAGTTCCTGGACCTGAGTTACGTCAAACCGAACACTCTGGGCAACACGCGGATGCTGCTCTCGCTCTGACAGAATTCCGGTATCACCCCACGAATCCGGAAGAGAGCTCCATGCCACTGATCGCCGTCAGCTACACCTACTCGCCCGCCACCACGGAAGGACGCGACACCCACCGCGCGGCACACCGTGCCTGGCTGGCCGACCTACTCGACCGGAAGACCCTCGTGTCGAGCGGGCCGTACGCCGACGGCAGCGGCGCACTGCTGCTGGTGGAAGGTCCCGATGCCGCCACCGTCGAAACGCTGTTCGCGCAGGATCCGTTCGCGGTGCAAAACCTGATCGAGACGGCGACGTTCCACGAGTGGACGCCCGTCATGGGCACTTTCACGTCCTGATCGGCCCGCTCACCCGGTTCGCGTGAATGGACCATTGCACCGCCGAGACGGCTGCAGTGGTTCATTCACGCGAACGAGGACCGTCAGAACTCGTCCGACGCGGGCTGCTCGTCCGGGTCGCCGCCCTTGATCGACCACAGCAGACCGTCGAGCTCGTCCGGTTTGACGAGCACCTCGCGGGCCTTCGATCCCTCGCTCGGGCCGACGACTCCGCGGTTTTCCATCAGGTCCATCAATCGCCCGGCCTTGGCGAAGCCGACTCGAAGCTTGCGTTGCAGCATCGACGTCGAACCGAACTGACTCGTCACGACCAGCTCGACCGCCTGCAACAGCACGTCGAGGTCATCGCCGATGTCGGGGTCGACGTCCTTCTTGTCCGAGACCTTCGCTGCGGTGACGGTGTCGTTGTACTCGGGCTCGGCCTGGTTCTTGGCGAAGTCGACGACGGCAGCAATTTCCTCGTCGGTGATGAACGCACCCTGCAGACGCGTCGGCTTGCCTGCACCCATCGGTAGGAAGAGCGCGTCGCCCATACCGATCAACTTCTCGGCACCCGGCTGATCCAGGATGACGCGGGAGTCGGTCAGGGACGAGGTGGCGAAGGCAAGACGCGACGGCACGTTCGTCTTGATCAGACCGGTGACGACGTCGACCGAGGGACGCTGGGTGGCGAGCACCAGGTGGATTCCTGCCGCGCGCGCCTTCTGGGTGATCCGCACGATCGCTTCCTCGACGTCGCGGGGAGCGGTCATCATGAGATCGGCCAGCTCGTCGACGATCGCGAGGATGTACGGGTACGGCCGATAGACACGTTCGCTGCCCAGGGGTGCGGTGATCTCGCCGGAACGCACCTTCTTGTTGAAGTCGTCGATGTGGCGGACCTTGTTGATCTGCATGTCCTGGTAGCGCTGCTCCATCTCCTCGACGAGCCACGCCAGTGCCGCGGCAGCCTTCTTGGGCTGCGTGATGATCGGGGTGATGAGGTGCGGAATGCCCTCGTAGGGCGTCAGCTCCACCATCTTCGGGTCGATCAGGATCATCCGAACCTCGTCCGGCGTCGCCCGAGCGAGCAGCGAGACGAGCATCGAGTTCACGAAGCTCGACTTACCGGAACCGGTGGAGCCGGCCACCAGCAGGTGAGGCATCTTCGCGAGGTTCGCGCTGACGAAGTCGCCCTCGATGTCCTTGCCCAACCCGATCACCAACGGGTGGTGATCCTTGCGCGTCGACGGCGCAGTGAGCACGTCCGCCAGGCGGACCATCTCACGATCGGAGTTGGGCACCTCGATCCCGACCGCTGACTTGCCCGGGATCGGCGCGAGCAGGCGCACGTTGTCGGTGGCGACGGCGTAGGCGATGTTGCGTGCGAGTGCGGTGATCTTCTCGACCTTGACGCCGGGGCCCAGCTCCACCTCGTAGCGGGTGACCGTGGGCCCGCGGGTGAAACCGGTGACCGCGGCATCGATCTTGAACTGTTCGAGTACCTCGGAGATCGCCTCGATCATGGCGTCGTTGGCCTGGCTGCGGGTCTTGGGCGGATCCCCGTCGATCAGTAGCGACAGCGACGGAAGCGTGTAATCCCCATCGACGACGCGATCGACGACGATCTTGTCGTCCTCGGCTGCCTGCTTCGGTTCGGCTGCCTTGACGATCGGCTTGGGCTTCGGCCGCGGGGGTGCGGCCGGCTCGGGGGCAGGTGCGGGGGCAGCCGCTGCAGGGGCGATGACCTCGGTGGCGGCCTCGGGCGGCGGGGACTTGCGTGCGCGTGGCGGCTTGGCGACCGGGATGTATTCCTCGGTCGGGTAGTTGTCGTACGGGTCCGCGCCGCCGTGGACCGGGTAACCGTCGGCGTCGAAGTTGCTGTCGTAGTCGCCGTAGCCCTCGTCACCGAACTCGGAGCCGAAGTCGGCCGGGTCGTACTCGTCGTATTCGTCGCCGCGACTGTCGGTGCCGAACAGCGCACGCATCCGATCGGGTACGTCGCGCACGGTGGTACCGGTGAGCAGCAGTACCCCGAACAGACCGGCGAGCAGCAGCAACGGCACGGCCAGCCACACCGTGAGGCCGTCGGCGATGGGCCCACCCGCCACGTATCCGACGAAGCCTGCGCCCTCGGATCGGCCGGCGGCGTCGGTCGGTGAACCGGCGGCCATGTGCCACAGTCCGAGGATCGGCAGCCCGAGCAGGATCGAGCCGAGGACCAGTCGAGGCCGTACCTCGGGATGGGGTTCGGAGCGCATCAGTACCACGGCGATTGCGACTCCGAGCACGGGCGCGACGTAACCGGCTTCGCCGATGACGGCGCGAATGCCCACCTCGATCCATTCGCCGACCGGTCCCCCGGCGCTCAACCACACACTCGCGGCCACGACCACACTGACAGCGATCAGGCCGAGGGCGATCCCGTCCCGGCGGTGGCCGTGCTCGATGTCGGCGGCCTTGCTCACCGTCCGGGTCGTGGCACCGACACCGCGTGCCGCCATCGACCAGGTGGACGCAATGCCCCGCCCGATCGCGTCGAGGGCACCGCGTGACTTCTTCTTCGCCGCAGGTCGCCGAGCCGTCGACGAGCCCCTGGTGGGGGCCTTGCCGCGCGAGGATGCGTTCGCGCGGGACGTCGCCGGGTTGCGCGGCGCGGTGGGCTTCTTCGGCGTGGTGACGGTGCGCGCGGTACGGCCGCCACCGGATTTACGGGCGGTGCCGGACGCACGCGAGGAGCCGGATCCGCTGGATCCGGCCCTGGCGGTGGAGGTGCTGGTCTTTCCTGCCATGCCCCCAGGCTAGTCGCAACAGCCCCGTCGAAACCATCCGCAACACCAGTAACAGCGGAGGTGAATGTGTCAGAAGCTCAGATCGAGCGCCTTCACGGCAGCGACATCGTCTGCCGAACCCTCGTACAGCACCTCGATCTGATCACGTCCGAACGCGTAGAGCAGCAGTTCCGACGGCTCCCCCACCACGGTCACGCCGGGGCCCGACCCGCCCTTGAACGTGGCATGTCGGCCATCGGGAGTGCGCACGTGGACCGGCACGGGTGAGGAGCGGTGACCGCCCCGACCCACCAGACGAACCTGCGGCCAGAGCCGGGTCTCCACCGCGGTGGGTAACGCTCGCCGAGTCCAACTCTCGCCTGCCCGGCGCAGGTCCTCGTGATGAACGAACATCTCACCGAGGTTGATCAACGGATCCAGCAGTGCGAACGGCGACCACATGGGCGGTCCGGTCCGTACGTCTTCCACCACGGTCGCGAACGGCTTGTTCGCCACGGATCGCTGGACCCGCTCCGTGTACCCCGCGAGCGGAGAGAGAAATATGCCCGGCGACGCGTCCAGGCGTCGCTCCCGGACGACGAGGTGCGCCGCCAGATCGGCTGCTGTCCACTCACCGCACAGCGTCGGCGCATCGGGACCCACGTCGAGAAGGGTCTGGACCAGTTGAGAACGTTCATCCTGGGCAAGGCTCACGGAGTCCACGGTACGTCCCGAGCGAACCGACGGCATCCCGCCGGCCTCACACTCCCCGATGTTCGATGCAACCGACCCGTCGGTAGCCTCCCAACAGTGCCGGTATCGGAAATTCTCGTCATCCTGCTCGCCGGACTCGGAGCCGGAGCGATCAACGCCGTCGTCGGTTCCGGGACGCTGATCACGTTTCCGACCTTGGTCGCATTCGGCTATCCCCCGGTGGTCGCCACCATGTCCAATGCCGTGGGACTGGTCGCGGGAAGCGTGTCGGGCACGTGGGGCTATCGCCGGGAACTGCGCGGGCAGTGGCATCGCCTGCGGTGGCAATTGCCCGCCTCGTTCTTCGGAGCGCTCGGTGGTGCCTGGCTGCTGCTGCATCTGCCCGAAACCGTGTTCGCCGCAGTGGTTCCGGTGTTGCTCATCGGCGCGCTGATTCTCGTTGTCGCACAACCGCGAATTCAGGCCTGGGCCAAGCGACGATCGGAAGCCGCGGGCAAGGCCGCGAACCACATCAGCCGTACCCGGATGGCACTGGTCACCGGCGGCACCCTGCTGGTCGGCATCTACGGCGGCTATTTCACTGCCGCACAGGGCATTCTGCTCATCGGGGTGATGGGGGCACTGCTCCCCGAAACCATGCAGCGGATGAACGCAGCCAAGAATCTGTTGTCGCTGGTCGTCAATGTCGTTGCAGCAGTGACGTACACGATCTTTCGATTCGACGACATCAGCTGGCAGGCCGCCGGACTGATCGCGGTCGGCTCCCTGATCGGTGGAGCGGTCGGAGCGCGCTACGGCCGCCGGCTCTCGCCGGCGGCCCTGCGTGGTGCCATCGTCGTTCTCGGTCTGATCGGACTCTGGCGACTGCTCGTCTGAACTCTAGGACTGCGGTTGCGGCTTGACCGCGATGATCGTCGGAACGATCATGGGCTTGCGGCGATACTTGTCCGCCACCCACCGACCGACCACACGGCGCACGGCCTGCGCGATGCGATGCGTATCGGACACGCCGTCGGACGCCAGACGCTGCAACTCCGACTCGACGAGTTGACCGGCCTCCTTGAGTGCGGCCGGATCGTCGGAGAATCCTCGACCGGACACCTCGGGTGCGGTCACCGCGCGTCCGGTGGCCGAATCGACGGCAACGCTGATCGCGATGAATCCGCCCTCGCCCAGTACCAGTCGATCGGACAGCGTCGAATCGCCGACGTCACCGACCGAGAGGCCGTCGACGTACACGTGCCCCACGGGCACCTGTCCGACGATCTCGGCGAGACCGTCGACCATGTCGACCACCACGCCGTCCTCCGCCAACACCACACGTTCCTCGGGGACACCCGTCGCCTTGGCCAGCGCCGCGTTGGCCCGCAGGTGACGCCACTCGCCGTGCACCGGCATGGCATTGGTGGGCCGTACTGCGTTGTAGAGGTACAGCAGCTCACCCGCCGAAGCGTGGCCCGAGACGTGAACCTTCGCATTCTGCTGCGTCACGACGGTCGCGCCACGCTTGGCGAGGCCGTTGACCACAGCGAACACCGAGTTCTCGTTGCCGGGGATGAGCGAGGAAGCCAGCACCACGAGATCGTTCGCCTTGACGTTGATCTGGCGATGCTCGCCGCGGGCCATGCGGGACAGCGCCGAGAGCGGCTCGCCCTGCGAACCGGTGGAGATGAGCACCAACCGGTCGTCGGGAAGCGTTGCGGCAGTGTCGACAGTGACCTCGAGGCCGTCGGGCACACGCAGGTAGCCGAGATCCTGAGCGATCTGCATGTTGCGGACCATCGACCGGCCGACGAACGCCACCCGGCGGTTGTACCGCTCGGCGACGTCGATGACCTGCTGGATGCGGTGCACATGACTGGCGAACGAGGCGACGATGACGCGCTGCTTCGCCTTGCCGATGACGGTGTCCAGCACTCCGCCGATCTCACGTTCCGGCGTGACGAATCCGGGCACCTCGGCATTGGTGGAGTCGACCAGAAACAGGTCGACGCCCTCGTCGCCGAGCCGCGAGAAGCCGGCCAGGTCGGTCAGGCGACCATCCAGCGGCAGCTGATCGAGCTTGATGTCACCCGTGTGCAGTACCAGACCTGCATCGGTCCTGATGGCGATGGCAAGCGCATCGGGAATCGAGTGGTTCACCGCGAAGTACTCGCAGTCGAACGGGCCGTGCTGCGTGTGCTGGCCCTCGATGACCTCGACGAGGTTCGGACGCAACCGATGCTCACGGCACTTGGCCGCGACCAGAGCGAGGGTGAACTTGGATCCGACGACGGGGAGGTCAGGACGCAGACGCAGCAGGAACGGCACTGCTCCGATGTGGTCCTCGTGACCGTGCGTCAGGACCACGGCCTCGACGTCGGCCATGCGGTTCTCGATGTGGCGGAAGTCGGGCAGGATCAGGTCGACGCCGGGCTGCTGGTCCTCGGGAAAGAGCACGCCGCAGTCGATGATGAGCATTTTGCCCTGGTGCTCGAACACCGTCATGTTGCGACCGATTTCGCCGATACCACCGAGTGCGACAACTCGCAGGCCCTTGAACGGGGCCTTCGGAGGTGTGCCGAGGCGCTCCGTCGGATCGAATTCACGCCGCTTGTCGGGACGCTGAGTGCGCGCCGAGTTCTGCACCATCGGCTTGCCCTGCCGGGCTCCTGCCGGTTGGCCCTGCTTCGGGGCCGGACGCTCGGAGGGAGGTCCGGCGTTTCGGGTTGCGCGTCCGCGCGATCTGTTCGGTCGTGTCATACAAGAACTCCTGCCGCCCGCAGCTCTGCTGCAAGCAATTCGATGTGGTCGATGCTCGGTGGCACCTGGGGAAGTCGTGGTTCGCCGACATCGAGTCCGATGAGGCGCAGGCCGGCCTTCGATGCGCTGACGCCACCGAGGCGCGCGACCGAACGAATGACCGGGATGAGGCTGACGTTGATGGCCTGTGCGCGTGCGATGTCGCCCATCATGAAGGCGGTGTGCAGCTCACGGAGACGAGCCGGAACGAGGTGGCCGATGACGCTGACGAAACCGGTCGCACCGACCGAGAGCCAGGGCAGGTTCAGCGGGTCGTCGCCGGAGTAGAACTGCAATCCGGTCGACGCAATCAGTTCGGCTCCGGCGTTCAGATCGCCCTTGGCGTCCTTGACCGCGAGGATCCGTGGATGCTCGGCGAGCCGACGCAACGTCTCGGTTTCGATGGGAACGACCGACCGCGGCGGAATGTCGTAGAGCATCACGGGCAGGTCGGTGGCGTTGGCGACCGCGGTGAAGTGCGCGTACAAACCGGCCTGCGGTGGCCGGGAGTAGTAGGGGGTGACGACCAGGAGACCGTGTGCGCCTGCGCGGGCGGCGTCACGAGCGAGTTCGACGCTGTGCGCGGTGTCGTTGCTGCCTGCCCCGGCGATGATGCGAGCTCGATGGCCCACTGCGGCGATCACTGCGCGGAGCAGTTCGAGCTTCTCGTTCTCGGTGGTGGTCGGCGATTCGCCCGTCGTGCCGGCCAGAACCAATCCGTCGTTGCCCTGCTCGACGAGGTGATGTGCCAGCCGAACGCCCGCATCGATATCCAACTTACCGTCCGCTGTGAACGGGGTCACCATGGCGGTGAGCACCGTACCGAACACAGGCGCAACGGAAGGAGTGGCGTCACCGTAGGTCATGGCAGCAGATTACCCGGTGCTTTACCGACTCTCGCGCAGCGGGACTCCCCGCCGACACCGTGCGCGTATACCCGGTCTCCTGCGCCACCGAACCTCGTCGTCAGACCTCGGTCACGAACGGGCTGCGGGCGACTTCCGTGCCGTCCGGCAGCGTCGAGATCTCGAAGTCGCCGAACACGTCCGGAGCCACTCCCACGAGCTTACGCAGACATTCGACGGCAACACGTCGAATCTCCACGTCCGCATGCTCCGAGGCACGCATCGACACGAAATGCCGCCATGCGCGATAGTTTCCGCTCACCACCACCCGCGTCTCGGTCGCATTCGGCAACACCGACCGAGCCGCCTGCCGCGCCTGCTTACCGCGCAACGCGGCGTTGGTGACCGATTCCAGCTTTCCCTCGAGCGCACCGAGCAGTTCGGTGTACGCCGCCCGGCTCGCCTCGGTCGCCGACGCGAACAGCGCCTCGAGCTCGGGATCGCCTTCGACAGCCGGTGGCAGAACCACGTTGGCGTCGTGCTCGGGAACGAATCGCTGCGAGAGCTGCGAGTAGGAGAAGTGCCGGTGCCGAATCAACTCGTGCGTGCACGATCGCGAGATTCCGGTGATGTAGAAACTCACGCTCGCGTGCTCGAGAACCGAGAGGTGTCCGACGTCGAGCAGATGACGCAGATACGACGCATTGGTCGCGGTTCGGGGATTGGGCTTGGACCAGCTCTGATAGCAGGCACGTCCGGCGAACTCGACCAACGCCTGCCCGCCGTCGGCGTCGGTTTCCCAGGGAATGTCGACGGGCGGCACGAACTCGGTTCGGGAGACCAGTTGCACTCTCAGCGCAACCGTCCGCGGCACAGCTCTACCTTCGTTTTCTGCTGACACCGCACAACCCTAAACGCGGTACTGACACCCGGCGAACGATGACGTCACAGTGCTGCCACCTGACGCCACCAGGGCTGCTTGACCGACGTCACCCATGGCGTCACACTGACGTCATGGAACTGGACAAGTACACCGCGTCGCTGCGCACGGATCTACTCGCGGCGGCTGCCCTGGGAGACGAGCACACCCGCCAGACGGCCGAAGCGCTCGGCAAGACGGCGGAGGCTTCGGCCAGATTGATGCTGCTCACGGCGCTGTCGGACTTCGCAGCAGAGGTATCGAACGATCTGGACGGTCATACGGTCACCGTTCGTCTCGACGGAACGCAGGCGCACGCCGATGTTCGACGCGACAGCCCGGTGCCCGGTCTGCACGACGGCGATCCGGCGGAGCCCGTCACCGAGGACTACCCGACCATGGACGACGTGTCCGGTGAGGTCAGACGGGTGACGCTGCGACTGGTCGAACAGATCAAGGAACGCGCCGAGGACGCTGCGAACAACAGCGGGGTGTCGCTCAATTCGTGGTTGTCCCAGGCAGTTCAGGGCGCACTGCGCGATCAGATGCGCAAGGATCGCGGCTGGAACAACTGAGCTCCGGGTTCGAGCGAGCGCTGGGCCCTACTTCTTCTCGCGCCACTCCCGCTCGAACGGCAACCGCCACGCGTGTGGGGCGATGAGTTGATGGATGGCGTTGGGACCCCACGACCCCGGTGCGTACAGACGAACCGGTGGCGGATCGGCGAGCAGCGGCTCGGACACCTTCCACAGCCGCTCGATGCCCTCGGCCGTGGTGAACAGCGTGTGGTCGCCGTACATGGCATCGAGAATGAGCCGCTCGTACGCTTCGAGGACGTCGCCGACCCGCTCGGTTTCCTGGATGGCGAACTGCATGCTGAGTTTGTCCAGGCGCATACCGGGTCCCGGACGCTTGCCGTAGAACGACAGTGACACCTTCGAGGCGTCCGCGAGGTCGAAGGTCAGGTGGTCGGGACCTTGCGCGCCCACACCCGAGCCGGCCGGGAACATGCTCTTCGGTGGTTCCCTGAAGGCGATCGAGATGATCCGTTGTCCCTCTGCAAGGCGTTTTCCGCTGCGCAGGTAGAAGGGCACTCCGGCCCAGCGCCAATTGTCGATCTCGCACTTGAGTGCCACGAAGGTGTCGGTGTCGGAATCGGCAGCCACCCCCTCCTCCGAGCGATATCCCGTGTACTGGCCTCGCACAACGTTTTTCGGATCCAGCGGCATCATGGATCGGAAGACCTTGTTCTTCTCCTCGCTGATGGCGCGGGGTTCGAGCGCCGTCGGCGGTTCCATGGCCATGAATGCCAGCACCTGGAACAGGTGGGTGACCACCATGTCCTTGTACGCGCCGGTGGATTCGTAGAATCCGGCTCGACCGTCGAGGGCGAGCTTTTCCGGGATGTCGATCTGGACGTGATCGATGAAATTACGGTTCCAGATCGGCTCGAACAACCCGTTGGCGAAGCGGAAGGCCAGGATGTTCTGAGCGGGTTCCTTACCGAGAAAATGGTCGATGCGGAAGATCTGATCCTCGTCGAACGTTTCGTGAACCCGAGCATTCAGCGCGATCGCACTCTCGAGGTCGGTGCCGAACGGCTTCTCCATGATGATCCGGGAGCGCTTCACCAGATCGGCCGACGCGAGCGTATCCACCACTGCCAGAGCAGCTCTCGGCGGAACGGACAGGTAGTGCAGCCGTTTCGCGCTTCCTCCGAGTTCGATCTCGGCCTCGGCCACGGCCTCCCCCAGCGCCGCCGGTCCTGCCTTCTGTGACACGTACGTCAGTCGCGAGGCGAAACGACTCCATTGCTCGTCACCCACTTTGCGGCTCGAGTAGGCGTTGATCGATTCGCGAGCGAGAGCGCGGAATTCGTCGGTCGACATCTCTTCGAGCGAGGTTCCGACGACGCGGATGTTCGGCGCGAGATCGGAGAGCGCCAGATGCATCATCCCGGACAGGAGTTTTCGCTTGGCCAGGTCTCCTGTCGCCCCGAACAGGACGACGACCTGGGGTGGGAGTTCCGTGGCAGTGTCCGTCCGGCGTGAAGTCACGGTTCGATAGTGACACCGATCCTGCCCGAGTGCACTTCGGCAGGAGTCGACTCACCGACGGACTCACCGCAATGCGGCGACGAGGTCTCCCCGGTCCCCCACCACCACGCGTTCGAGTTCGAGCCAATCCGCCATCTCCCGCAGTACCTCTCGTAGTCGAGGCGCGATGTCGCGCGCGTCGCGGTCGCCTTCGACGTAGGCCGCGATCACGTGCAGTTCGGACTGAGCTCGCACTGCCTTGAGATCGAGTCGAGCCACCAGGTGACCGTCGAGCAGGAAGGGAAACACGTAGTAGCCGTGAACTCGCTTGTGCTGTGGGGTGTATATCTCGATTCGGTAGTGGAAGTCGAAGATTCGCTGCACCCGCGGCCGATAGAAGATCATCGGATCGAACGGGCACAGCAGTGCGGCCGCGGTGGCCGTTCGGGGCGTTCTGGCCTCGCGGTGCAGGTATGCCGGTGCGTTCCAGCCTCGAACGGTCACCTGTTCGAGTACACCGTCCTCGACGAGTTCGGCGATCGCCGCCTTGGCCTGCTTCTGCGAGAGCCGGTAGTAGTCCCTCAGGTCCGGCTCGGTACCGACTCCCAGTGCCCGAGAGGACTTTTCGATCAGTGCACGTACCGCGTCCGATTCGTCGACACGCCTGTCGAAAACGTCATGCGGGATCACCCGTTCGCTGAGCTCGTACCGGCGCACGAACCCCGTGCGTGCCGGCACGGTCACCACGCCGGCCGCGAACAGCTGTTCGCAGACGACCTTGACATCGCTACGGTCCCACCACGGACCCTTGCGACCGGGAGTGTCCACCTCGAGGTGCTTCTCGATCTCACCCGCGCTGGCCGCGCCGTTGTCGCCGATCACCGCGAGGACGTCGTCGACGAGCGTGGGCTCCCGATCGAGAATGTGGGCAGCTCCGCCCCACCGCCCGTGTCGATACAGCTCCATTCGCCACCGCATCAGCGCCCAGTCCTCCACGGGCAGTAGTGCGGCCTCGTGGGCCCAGTACTCCACCAATCGACGAGGCCGACGCGCAGTATCGGTCCATGCGGCGTCGTCGACGATCGTGCGGTCGTAGGCACCGACGCGGCTGAACACCGGCGCGTAGTGCGCGCGCACCACCACCGACACCGAGTCGATCTGCAGCAACCCGGTGGCGTCGATGGCTGCGTGAACGGCGGCCTTGCTCGCCGGACGAGTACGCGAACGCCTCGACGCCAGCCCCTGGGCGGCCAGGGCGGTGCGACGGGCGGCGGCGGCACTCATCTCCTGCATCGGGCCAGCCTGTCACGGCCCACCGACACATCGACTCAGGTGCTGAACAGATTCGCCGCCTTGAGGATCAATTCGTACAGTCCGTAGGCGAACGGCACGGTAACCCACGCCCATGCGACCACCATCGTGACCTGCTTCTGTCCGCCGCTCATGCCTTTGCTCCCGTGGTTGCTGCGGAACCCGCATGATCGGATTCGTGGTACTTCGACGCGACCGGCTTGATCGCTTCGTTGGCCAGGAAGCCGACCACCAGCAGGGCGATCATCACGTAGAACGCCGGTAGGTATCGGCCGGTGGTGCCGGGCACTCCGGCGTCGGCGATGGCGTTGACGATCAGTGGCCCCAGCACGCCGGCCACCGACCAGGCGGTGAGCAGTCGTCCGTGGATCGCGCCCACCTGATAGGTACCGAAGAGGTCCTTGAGATAGGCCGGAACCGTCGCGAAACCCGCACCGTAGAACGAGAGAATCAGCAGGGCCGAGACCATGAACAAGATTTTGTTGGTGTTGGTGAACAACGCGATGTAGAGGTACAGCAGTGCGCCGACGCCGAGGTACATCCGGTAGATGTTCTTGCGTCCCACCACATCGGATACCGAAGACCAGACGAACCGTCCGATCATGTTGGTCAGCGAGAGAAACGCGACGAAGCCGGCGGCCGCGGCGGCGAGAGATTCGGGCGAGGTCGCGTCGGGAAAGAAGTCCTGATAGATGCCCGATCCACGTTCGAGGATGCCGATTCCGGCAGTGACGTTGAAGCACAACACGACCCACAGCAGCCAGAACTGGGGAGTCTTCACTGCGTTCGCGGCCGAGACGTTGTGCGTCGAGATCATCGACGACGACGCGGGCGGGGTCCACCCGGCCGGCGTCCATCCCTCGGCGGGCACTCTGATCAGCACGACACCGAGGGCCATGAACACCGCGTATCCGACGCCCAGGGTGAGGAACGTCTTGGCGATGGAACCTTCGGTGAAGCCGCCGAAGTTCACCATCAGCTGGCTGGTGAGCGGAGACGCGATGAGTGCGCCACCGCCGAATCCCATGATGGCGATACCGGTGGCCATGCCCGGCCGGTCGGGGAACCACTTCATCAAGGTCGAGACGGGTGAGATGTAGCCGATTCCGAGGCCGATACCGCCGACGAATCCGTAGCCGAAGATCACCAGCCAGAACTGTCCGAGGGCCATGCCGAGCGCGGACAGCAGCAGGCCCGAGACGAAGAAGACCAACGAGACTGCCATGGCCCACCGTGGACCGTTCTTCTCGACGCGGGTCCCGAAGATCGCCGCGGACAGGCCGAGCATCACGATGGCGAGCTGGAACGGAATGGCGGTGACGGTGCCGCTGAACCCGAGTGCGTCGGGCTGCGAGATGGCGTTCTTGAACACGCTCCAGGCGTAGGCGGATCCGATCGCGAGGTGAATCGACAGCGCGGCCGGGGGTATCAGCCAGCGGCTCCACTCGGGTGTCGCGACGATGGCGGAGCGATCGAGAATGCGGAGGGTCATCGAAATCCCTTGGAATAGAAAGTGGTACAAACTTGCACGAGCCCTAGCAGTCAAACACGGGCACCACCTCGGCTGCTCACAATCAAGAATAGTTTCTGTGCCGAACTCACTATTCGGGCCGGGTATCTTCGAGGAAGTGGATATCGAGCGGTGGCGCAGCAGATTGCCGGTGAGACGAGCCTCCGACGGCGAGGTGATCGGGTGGACCGTTGCGCACGACACGAGTGCGCAGGACGAATACGACGACGGCTATCTGGTCGATGCCGTCAATCCCGCCGGAATCGCCGTCGCGCAGTGCGTTCCGATCGAGACTGCGATCGCCCACCTCGAGGATCGCGGTCTGGCATCGCTGTCGGCTCCACATTGGACGAAGGCACCCCTGCCGCTGGAGTCCGAGACCGATCTGACTGCACCGCAGGAAGACTGGCCGTGGCGGCGGGTGCTGATGACGCAACTCGACGACAACCGAGTGTGGATTCGGCCCGCGTATCCGAGTTGGCCGGAGCGCCTGCTCGAGCTTCCGCTACCGATCCCGGCCGACGACATCCTTCGTCCGGACTCCCCCGAGAACTCCGACTGAGGTCAGTAGCGTCCCAGGACGGACCTCATGGCGTCGGCCAGCTGGGTCAGCCCGGGTTCCTCGACGGGGAGATGCCCACACCCGTCGAGCATCACGATCTCGGTGTCGGCCCGAATGCGTTCCAGGAAGCGGATACTGACGCTCGGCGGCGTCCACCGGTCGTCGCCGGGGTGGGTCAGGAGTACCGGCGGACCGTCGTAGTTCTCGGGTCGGGTGTGCGAGTAGCCGAAGAAGCTCGCGAGGAAGCCGATCGGAACACGCACCCCGCCGCCTCTGGGGTCACGTGCGCACACGCCGGACAGCTCCGCGTTCAGGCTCATGTTCGCCATGTCGGCCATCCACCGGACCGGAATACGTACTCTGCCTGCGACAGCGGCGAGCATCCGAAGCAGCTGTGGAGCCGGCCCACCGAGCAGGTCGAATCGCGCCGCCGCCCGGCGAGCGCTCGGATTGGCCGGATCGAGCAGGCAGGTCGCGATCACCCTGTCCACCAGCCCCGTTCGGTGCGCCACCTCGTACGCGAGCATGCCTCCCATGCTTGCGCCCAGCAGTACGAGAGGACGGCCGTCGCGAGACCTCTCGGCGGCCACGAGCTCGCACAGCAGGTCGATCCAGTCGCGGTAGCGAACGGACGCGGGGTCCGAGACGACAGTGTCTCCGTAAAGAGGCAGATCGGGGCACATCACCTCGAAGCCCTCTCGGGCGGCGATGGCGGCGTACGGCCACAACAGACCGGAGTAGCCCCCGGCACCGTGCAAGGCCATGACGCGGACCCTGGACTCGGGCCGCGCAGCGCGGGCGATGTGAACGCGCTGCTCGCCCCACATCCAGTACGTCGACTCGGGCTTCTCCCCTGCTAGCGGCCGATACTGCTCGGGCAGGAACCGGGCATAGCGGTCGACGTCCATCGACACACGGTAGCCGTCAGATCGACAGCCCCGCCGCGACGGTTCCGCCGAGTTCGTAGCAGCGTTCGCGTGCGGGCTTGCCGCTCTCCGCGATGTGCACGGTGCCGAAGACCTTCTCGAGGCCCCACCCCGAGGCGATCTTCTCGATGGCCCGTCCGGCACCCACGGTGTCGTCGTTGCCGTGAACCCAAGCGGCGTAGGGCTTTCCGGCAACGGCACCGAGGCACGGGTAGTACACGATGTCGAAGAAGTGCTTCAGAGCCCCGCTCATGTAGCCGAAATTCGCCGGTGTGCCGAAGAGAAAGCCGTCGGCACCGAGGACATCCGGAACGGTCGCGCCGAGAGCAGGCACACTGCGCACGTCCACGCCGGTGATCTCGGGGTCGTGTGCGCCGTCGAGAACAGCCTCGAGCAGCTCACGAGTGAGCGGGCTCGGGGTGTGATGAACGACCAACAGGGTGCGCGGCATAGAAGGTCAGTTCTCGTTCCGTTCGAGTGCCACGGCGCGCTTCATCGTCTCGCGCGCCCGGCCGCGGTCACCGGCGTAATCGTAGGCACGAGCCAGACGGTACGAGTTGCGCCAGTTGTCCGGGTCCTTCTCCCACTCGGTCTTGATTTGTTGGAACAACTCGTCTGCCGCATCGCGTTCGATCCGTCCCGACGGCCTGCGCGGAAGATCGGCGACGTCGAGTTCGAGGCCTTCCTCATGGATGCGCGACGCCAGCCTCTGATGGTCGAAACCGGCTTTGAGGGTGGCCCAGACGATCCACAACCCGAGTATCGGCAGCAGCAGGACCCCGATCCCCAGCGCGATGCTCGCCACGCCACCGTTCTGAATCAGCGTCACACCGCGCTGGCCGAGCAGGAAGAAGTAGAAGCCGAGGATCAGCACCATCACCGTGATGATGGCGACGACCTTTGTCGTTTTGTTCACTGTCGATCAGCTCACAGGTCCAGCAGCGGGTCGAGGCCGACGGTCAACCCCGGTCGTCCGGCGATCTCGCGGACTCCGAGAAGGACTCCGGGTGCGAAGGACGTTCGATCGAGCGAATCGTGCCGAATGCTCAGCGTCTCCCCCTGCGTGCCGAGCAGAACCTCTTGATGCGCAACGAGTCCCGCGAGCCGGATCGAGTGCACACGCACTCCGTCCACGTCGGCACCACGTGCGCCGTCGAGTTCGGTCGTCGTCGCATCGGGGCTCGGCGGAGTGCCTGCGGCGGCGCGTGCCTCGGCGATCAACGCGGCAGTGCGATAGGCCGTGCCCGACGGCGCATCGGCCTTGTTGGGGTGGTGCAGTTCGATCACCTCGACGGAGTCGAAGAACCGCGCTGCCTGCTGCGCGAATCGCATGGACAGCACCGCGCCGATGGCGAAGTTGGGCGCGATCAGCACACCCGTCTGCGGCGAACCTGCCAACCATTCGTGAACCTGCTCGAGGCGCCGGTCGTCGAATCCGGTGGTGCCGACCACTGCATGGATGCCCTGCTCGATCAGGAACTGCAGGTTGTCCATCACCACGTCGGGATGGGTGAAATCCACTACTACCTGGGCGTTCGCGTCGACGAAGTTCGCCAGCGGATCGCCCTGGTCGACGGTCGCCACGAGCTCGAGATCGTCTGCTGCCTCGACGGCGGCACAGATGGCCTGACCGACCTTGCCGCGTGACCCCAGTACCCCTACTCGAACAGGTGCCGTTGCACTCACGTCGTACCCACACTCGTTTCGTCGTCTTGTCGGTCTACCGACCTCAGAGCCTACTTCTCCACGATCCGCCCCGGCAGCTACGGTCGTCCGGTGACATCCAGCGTCCTGTTCGCCGACCGAGTCGATCTCGTCCGCGGCGGCCGATACCTGCTCAGCGATGCCACGATGCGGGTCGAGGAGGGTGAGCACTGGGTGTTGCTCGGTGCGAACGGCGCGGGCAAATCGACCCTGCTCAGCTTGCTCGGCGCGCTGATTCATCCCACGCACGGTTCCGTGCACGTTCTCGGTCATCGCCTCGGCCGGGTGGACATGCGCGAATTGCGGACGCACATCGGCCACGTCGATCCGCGGTTGAAGATCGAGGCTCCGCTGACGCTGTTCCAGGTCGTGTTGACCGGACTGACCAACACTCCCGACCTGATTCCGAGATGGTCGGCCACCGAGGACCAGATTGCCCGTGCTCACCGGCTGATCGATTCCCTCGGCGTCGCCCATCGCACCGAGGCATCGTGGCACACACTCTCCCAGGGCGAGCGAGGCCGAGCGTTCATCGCCCGCGCCCTACTTCCCGACCCTGCAGTGCTACTGCTCGACGAGCCTGCCACCGGCCTCGATCTCGCTGCCCGCGAACAACTTCTGAGCGCTCTCGACTCGCTGCGGGCCGAGCATCCGAGCCTCGCCAGCATTCTGGTGACCCATCACCTCGAGGAAATCCCTACCTCGACCACCCACGCCCTGCTCATCCGTGACGGAAGAGTGCAGATGCAGGGAGCCGTCGACGCGGTGCTGACCACAGACAATGTCAGTGCGTGCTTCGACCATCCCATCGAGATCTCGAAGCAACGCGGCCGGTGGGTCGCCACCGCGTCCCACCGCTGATGCTCAATCGAAGACGATGACCTGACGGATCGCGTTGCCGTCGGCCAATTCGTCCATGCCGCGGTTGATCTCGTCCAACGTGATTCTCGACGAGATCAGCTTTTCGACGGGAAGCCTTCCCTCACGCCACATCTGGGCGTAGGTCGGGATGTCGCGTGCCGGCACAGCGGAGCCCAGGTAGCTGCCGATGATCGTGCGCGCCTCCGCCACCAGACCCAGCGGCGAGATGGACGAGCGGGCGTCGGGTGAAGGAAGACCGACGGTGATGGTCTTGCCGCCGGGAGCCGTTGCAGCGACGGCGGTTTCGAAGGCTCGGGCGTTACCTGCCGCCTCGATCACGATATCTGCTTTGATTCCCTTCTCGGCGAGCTCGGCCGGTGAATAGACCTGCGTTGCGCCCAGATCGGTTGCGGTGGAGAGTTTGTCCGGAACCCCGTCGACTCCGATCACCTCACCGGCACCCACCGATACGGCCGTCAGAACGGCTGCCATGCCGACTCCGCCGAGGCCCACCACCATCACCGATTGACCGGGTTTCGGAGTTCCGGCGTTGAGCACCGCGCCGCCGCCGGTCAGTACCGCACAGCCGAGAACTGCTGCGATGTCGGCCGGGATGTCGTCCTCGACCGGAACCACGGACTTTCGGCTCACCACAGCGTGGGTGGCAAATCCGGAGACCCCGAGGTGATGCTTGACCTCTGCCCCGTCACGGTGCAACTTGATGCCGCCGCCGAGCAGTGTCCCCGCATTGTTCGACGCACTGCCGGTGACGCAGGGCATCTGGCCGTCGGTGGCGCACCCTGCACACTCACCGCAGCGCGGCAGGAACGTCATGACGACGCGAGTGCCGACCTCGATGTCGTCGACGCCCGGTCCGACTTCTTCGACTCGACCTGCGGCCTCGTGGCCGAGCAGCATCGGGACCGGACGAACTCGATTGCCGTCGACCACCGACAGGTCCGAGTGGCACAACCCTGCGGCTTCGATTCTGATCAGCAGTTCGCCCTCGCCCGGTGAGCCGAGCTCGAGGTCCGAGACGGTGATGGGATGCGAGTCCGCGAAGGGACGAGTTCGGCCGATTTCTTCGAGTACTGCGCCGCGAATCTTCATCCCGCCAGACTATGCGGCTCCGCCGCATGTGCGTGGAACTTCGTAGTGGGCTACGAGTTTCCGCGCACATGGGCCGCAGGCCCTCACAGCGGCAGACGCGGCCTGAGCAGGTGCGCAACCAGCGCCGTCCACCCGGTTTGGTGCGTTGCCCCGAGTCCCTCGCCGGTGTCTCCGTCGAAGTACTCGTTGAAGCTCGGGTGCTCGGACCACAACGGGTCGGCACTGGACTCGATGCGATTACCGTCCGCAGGCCTCTTGCCGTCCACCGGCCGGAACAGTCCGGCGAGACCGTTGTCGATCAGATCGGCGGCGTCGGTGAGGGTGCGATGGTTGCCCGAGCCCGTGGGAATTTCGATGGTGAACGAGTCGCCGTAGTACCGGCCATACGCGCGCAGCTTGTCGGCCAGCAATACGTTCACCGGGAACCACACCGGACCGCGCCAGTTGGAGTTGCCGCCGAACATTCCGGTACGCGACTCCCCCGGCTCGTATTCGATGGACAGGCTTCGGCCGTCCACGTCGAACGTGACCGGCTCGCGGTACGAGGCCGAGAGCGATCGAATCCCGAACTGCGACAAGAACTCCTCGGAGTCGAACATGCGGGCCAGGATGCGCTTGAGCCGCTCGGGCTGGACGAGCGTGAGCAGCATGCGCACCTCGCCGCCCTCACGCCGAGCCAGCAGCGGGCTCACCATCTCCGGTCGCCTGCGTTGAATCCAGCGCAGGCGGGCGGTGAGGTCGGGACATTCTTCCTCGACCCACGGCGGAATCTCGGTGGCACCGAGAATCGGGAGCAGTCCCACCATCGACCGCACCCGCATCGGGACCGCATCGCCCTCGGGCTGAACCAGGACGTCGTAGAAGAACCCGTCCTCCTCGTGCCACAGCGAAATATGCTGCGAACCGAACGAATTGACCGCCTTCGCGATCGAGAGGAAGTGCGAGAAGAACTTGGTGGCGACGTCGTCCCAGGCGCTGTCGTGCCGCGCGAGTTCGAGAGCGATCTTGAACATCTGCTGGCAGTAGAACGCCATCCAGCTCGTCGCGTCGGACTGCTCGAGCCGGAAGCCGGGAGGCAGCGGTGCAGACCTGTTGAACAGACCGATGTTGTCCATGCCGAGGAATCCACCCTCGAAGATGTTCGAGCCCTCGGAGTCCTTGCGGTTGACCCACCACGCGAAGTTGAGCAGCAGCTTGGTGAACACCCGCACCAGGAATTCGCGATCGCGGTAGCCGTCGATGCGATAGACGTGCCACGCCGCCCACGCGTGCACGGGTGGGTTGACGTCACCGAACTCCCACTCGTACGCGGGCAGTTGCCCGTTGGGGTGCATGGCCCATTCCCGGCACATGAGCACCAACTGCTCCTTGGCGAAATCGGCGTCGACGTGCGCCAACGGAATCGCGTGGAAGGCCAGGTCCCAGGCCGCGAACCACGGATACTCCCACTCGTCGGGCATCGAGATCACATCGGCCAACGCCAGGTGACGCCAGTGTGCGTTGCGACCGCCCGGGTCCTGCCTCGAGTCCGGTGCGGGAGCTCCGACCTTGTCGCCCTCGATCCATTCCTCGACGTCGTATCGATAGAGCTGCTTGGTCCACAGCAAACCGGCGTACGCGCGTCGCGCCACGTGCCGGTCGACGTCGGTGAGATCGGCACCGATCACGGCCCCGTAGAACTCGTCGGCCTCGGCCTGGCGATCGACGTTGACGGCATCGAATCCGGTACCGAACGTCTGCTCGTCCGGGCGGTTGGGCGAGAGCCGCAGTCGGACCGATTCCGTTGCGCCGGGCGCGATGTCGTCGAAGCGATACCAGAACGCAGCCTTCGTTCCGGTCTGCTCGGGGTTGACCGCGTCGAGCTCCCCGTCGACGACGCGGCGGCCGATGCCGTCCTTGGGGTAGGCCGAGATGTTCTCCTGGCCCCACAGGGCTTCGGCATTGGTTTCGTTGTCGCAGAACAGAACTGCCGGCGTTCCTTCGGCACTGAGGTAGTAGCGACCGAGAAATCCGTGGTCGACGGCGATGGCTTCGAGTCCACCTGCCATGAGGTCCGGCGGGCTCAGCTGCGCCAGTGTTCCGCCCCGGTCGTCGCGTCCCCACGACCAGGTGTTGCGCAACCACAGGTGCGGCAGTAGGTCGACCGACGCCGCCTCGGGGCCGTGGTTGGTGATGGAGATGGTGATGCAGATGTCGTCGGGTGAGGCCTTGGCGTACGTGACCTGGACGTCGAAGAATCTGTTCTCGTCGAGGATGCCGGTGTCGGCCAGCTCGTATTCGCGGTCGTCACGCCCGCGTCGGGCATTCTCTTCTCGCAGGTGGGCGTACGGATACTCCGCGTGCGGATAGCGGTAGAGCCATTGCATCCAGCTGTGCGTCGGTGTTCCGTCGACGGCCCAGAAGTATTCCTTGACGTCCTCGCCGTGGTTGCCCTCTTCGTTGGCGAGACCGAACAACCGTTCCTTGAGGATCGGATCCTTTCGATTCCACAGTGCGAACGAGAAGTTCAGGAACCCGAAGCGGTCGCAGATTCCGCCGATACCGTCCTCGCCCCAGCGGTACGCCCGCTTGTGCGCCTGATCGAACGGGAACGATGCCCAGGCATTGCCGTCCTCCGAGTAGTCCTCGCGCACTGTGCCCCACTGCCGTCCCGCCAGGTACGGACCCCACTGACGCCACGGGCCGCTGACCCCGGGCGATTCTGCCAACCGATGGTGTTCGACGGTGGACGGGGTGGGAACGGTCACGGGATTGGTGGTCACGGCACACAGTCTTGTCGTTCGCGCTCAACGATGCACGCCGACGTTGGCCGCCAGATAGCCGACGCGACGCTGCACCGCGGCGATCTCGCGGATGCCGTCGGTCAGCAGGCTTCGTTCGAGCGGCGATAGATCGGCCATGATCAGCACGTCGCCGGGGCGGTGGCCCGCTGTGATCTGGTCGATCTGATGCGACAGTCGCAAGCGCTGCAGCAAGGCGAACACCTCGGTCAGTGCGGCGACATCGCGTTCGGAGAGCATGCCGTTGCCCGACGCCGCCGCGAGCCGCGCGGGGGTGGAGGACGAGGCGATGCCGACCGACAACCCTCCCCACCGAGCGAGGTTGACGATGGGAGTCAGTGCGTGGGCTTTGAGGTCGAACGTGCCACCGCGCCGAGCCAGCACGTCGCGCAGCGATCGCAGCCGGGCGCGGCCGGCGAGCGCATCACGCAGTTGCAACCGCAACGCATCGGGGTGATCGACCAGGAGTCGACGGTAGGCCTCGGGCACGGTGTGCAGTTCCCTCGGGCCCCACACCACTCTGCCGTCGATCATCAGCGAGGACATGATCAGGCCCGAGTCCTCTGCCGGAGTGGAGCCTGCGGAATGACCAGAGGTTCCTGCTTTGCCGCGTTCACCGAAGGGGTTGCTGAGCCAGTGCGCCGCGGCCCTTTCCCACTGACCGGCCGAGCGGGCGAATCGGGGCGAGCTCGCGACCGCGCCGTTGGTGTCCGACGGTAGCCCGGCCCCGTCGAGGCTCACGTGCACGCGAGCGGCCAGGTCCATCAGCGCCTCGTCGCGGGTTCTCGGCACCGCGTTCGATTTTCCACGCATATCGGGGTCCGCCGTCGCGTCCGCCCAGCTCAGTGCGCTGTCGACGTCGGAGGAGGGCATGGCTTCTCGACGCGCCACGCTGCCGAGAGTGATCCAGGCGAAGTGATCACGCGGCACGTCCGGACGTGCGGTCCACTCGATCTCGACGGCCCGGCGGACGATGCTGTCGACGACGACGGAGAGGATCGCGCTGACCGCCATCGCATCGGTTCCGCCCTGGAACAGATCCACGACCAGACGGGGCACGAGCCTGCCCGCGTCGGCGAGTTCGGCCGGGGTCGATGCCGATGCCACAGCCCGGCGGACGACGAAACTGCGTCGGGTCGATGCGGCATGCAGATCGGAATCCTCGACGACGCCGAGTACTTCACCGCGGTTCGACACCACGGGCATATGTCGCAGGCCTCGCTCGAGCATGTCCATCAGCACGGTGCCGGCCAACCGGTCCGCCGTGACGGTCTCGGCGGGCGAGGTCATGACCTGCTCGATCGGAGTATCGACGCCGATCCCGGCGGCCACCACCCGAATTCGGAGGTCGCGGTCGGTGAAGATGCCGTGGCGCGAACCACGCAGCGGAATCAGAACGTAGGAGCTGCCCTGCTCGGTCATGTGCCGGACGGCGTCTCGAACCGTGGTGCCGACAGGCGTGAACACCGCTGGTGCCGAGAGCAATTCACCGACGGTGCGGCCGGCGCTGCCCTCCACCGGCCCGTCGCGGTGCGCGGTGGCCGAGGTGACGGCGTCGGCCAGGAACGCCAGCCCGGTCGGCGTTGCGAACAACGGTCGAATCAGCTCGCCGGGCAATCGAATCACGATGCTCGGTTCCGTTGCCCGCGCGCGGAATTCGACGGTTGCGCCGGACAGCAGAGCCGAGAACCCGAAGACTCCACCGGGACCGATGGTGTCGATCGGTGCCTCGGTGCGCGAGGTGCCGTCCGGGTGCGTGATCACCACGCGCCCGGTGCGCACCACCCACACGGTGTCCGCATCCGCCGAGACGTCCATCCGCGGAGGGTCCACAACCAATGCCCCACTGCCGTACTCGCGTTCGACGGCTGCTGCGGCCATCTCGGCCAGGACTGCCGGTGGCGCGCCCTGAAACGGCGGATGCGCGCCGAGAAAATCGGCCAGCTCCGGTCTATCCGCCACGGATCAGGTCGGCGCATTTCTCCGCCATGGTCATCACCGTGATGTTGGGATTGACGTACGGCAGCTTCGGCATCGCCGACGCATCGACCACGCGCAGGTGCGCGATGCCCTTGACCCGCAACTCGGGATCCAGCACGGCCATGGTGTCGTCCACCGATCCCATCCGCGCCGTGCCCGCCGGGTGATAGACGGTGTTGTGGGTCTTGTGCACATAGTCGAGCAGGTCGTCGTCGGTGACGGCGTCGGGCCCTGGGGCGAGTTCACGTTCGATCCAGCCGGCCATCGGGCCGTCGGCCGCGATACGACGAGCCAGCTTCAGACCGGCGAGCATCACCGCGTCGTCGTGGCCGTCGGCGTCCGTGAAATAGCGCGGGTCCACTTTGGCACGGTCGCGAAAGTCTCTGCTGCGCAGACGAACAGTGCCACGCGAGCGCCCCTGCGTGACGTTCGGAGTCAGGCAGAATCCGTTGTCGGTGGTCGGGTAGCCCCATCGGAGGGTGTTCATGTCGAACGGCACGCTGCCGTAATGCATCATGATGTCCGGGTAGTTCAGCGAGTCGTCGGTCTGCGCGAACACTCCGATCTCCCACCACTGCGACGAGGTGGTGACCATCGGCTTGCTCGCCTCCCAGAACACCAGCCCTTCGACGTGGTCGTCGAGGTTCTCGCCCACACCGGGCGAGTCCACTCGCACCGTGATTCCCATCTCGCGCAGCTGGGCTGCCGGTCCGATTCCGGAGAGCATCAACAACTTCGGCGTGTCGATGGCCCCGGCGGTCACGATGACCTCGCGCCGCGCGGAGACGGTGTCGTAGCCGGTGAGATCGGGGCGTTGGTACCGCACTCCGGTCGCGGTCAGCGATTCGTCGATCAGAATCTCGCTGATCCAGCAGTCCGTGCGCACCTCCAGGTTCGGGCGCGTACCGATGATCGGGTGCAGGTAGGCGTGTGAGGTCGACATCCGCGAGCCGTCCTCACCCGCATTGATCTGGAACCAGCCGGCACCGTTGAGTACCGTCGTTCCGCGGTTGAATGCGACGGTGGGAAGGCCTGCGGCTGCGGCCGACTCGAGTACCGCGGCACCGCACGGATCGTTCGGTGGCACGTCGCGAATCCGAACCGGTCCGTCGTGTCCACGACCGGTGTCGTTGTTCTCCACTCGCGAAACGAAAGGCAGGATGTCCGACGCGCCCCATCCCGTCGCGCCCGCAGCCGCCCAATCGTCGAGGGTTTCCGCGGGCGGGTGAAAGGCGATGCAGGAGTTGTGCGAGGAGCAGCCACCGAGCACTTTCGCTCGCGCGTGCCGCATGAAGCTGTTGCCGCGCTCCTGCGGTTCGACGGGATAGTCCCAGTCGTAGCCGGAGTCGAGCAGATGCATCCACTCCACCAGTTCGAGAATTGCCTTGTCGCCGACGTCGGTCGGCCCTGCTTCGACGAGGCAGACACTGACGGAGGGGTCCTCGCTCAGCCGTGCAGCGAGGACGCACCCCGCCGTCCCGCCACCTGCGACGACGTAATCGAACTGGGTGTCTGTCACTGCACGCTCCTTCTAGTCGCCCGTGGAGGCATGTGATTGCAGAGTGCCGATGTGCTTGCGTCCCTTGACTGCGTACCACAACAAGCCGACGGCGAGGATGCCACCGATGTAGACGAACGCCCCGAACGTGTTGTACCAGGGGGTGCCGTACACGGCCTCGCGCGGCCAGGCGAGGTTGATCGCCATGCCGGCTCCCCACACCACCGCGAGGATGTTGATCGGCAGGCCCCACTTGCCCATCGTGAAGTAACCGCCGGGCTTCAGGTCCTCCGGTGGCCATTGTCCCTTGATGCGTTTGACCAACAGCGGTCCGGTGACCATGAGGTAGGCGAGGTAGATCATGATGATCGCGATGGAGGTCAGCACCGTGAAGATCTGCGGCTGACCGACGTTGACGACGAGGATCACGATGGCCAGTACGCCGATCGTCACCGCGGGAACGACCGGAGTCTGGGTCTTGGGATGCACCTTGGCCAAGCTCTCGCCGAACGGCAGGGCGTTGTCGCGCGCCATGGCGAACGTCAACCGGATCGCTGCGGTGTGCACTGCCAGCGAGCAGACGAAGACCGCGATGACGATGCAGATGAGGAAGACGGTGCCCAGCGGGCCCCACATCACCGCTTCGACGATGGACTGCAAGCTGCCGTCCGGGCTGCCGAGCGACGGATCGTCCAGATCGGGCGCGGCCATGACGGCGAACACCAGGATGGCTCCACCGATGACGAACGACGCGAGGATCGCGCGCAGGATGGCCTTCGGGGCGGTACGGCGGGGTTCGACGGTTTCCTCGCCGAGCGAGCTCGCAGTGTCGAACCCGTACATCACGTAGCCCGACGCCAACGACGCCACCAGGAAGGCTCCGAGGTAGCCGCCGCTCTCACCGGCGCCGTAGCCGTTGGTGGAGAAGAACACCTCGGGTCCGCGAGTGATGTTGGCCGCGAGCAGAATTGCGATCAACACGGCCGCGATGAGCTCGATGAACACTCCTGAGCTGTTGATCATCGCCATCAGCCGGACCCCGAGCGCATTGATCGTGGTGGTGATGGCGATCAGGATCGCACCGAGCAGCACCGCATTGGCTGCGAAATCGCTGGCACCGGAACCGTCGCCGATGATCTGGAATCCGCTCCAGATCCGGGGCAGGTTCAGCTGCAATGCCAGCGCGACGGCGGAGAGCGTCACGATCGAGGCCGTCAGCATCAACCAACCCGCGGACCATCCGACGATTCTGCGGCCCAACAGCTTGGCCCAGTTGTACACCGATCCCGCTACCGGATACTTCGCGGCCAGTTCCATGAAGCACAGTGCCACGCAGAGCTGACCGAGGAAGACCGCAGGCCACGACCACAGATAGGCCGGTCCGGCTGCGCCGAATCCGAAGTAGAAGAGCTGAAACGTGCCGGTGAGAATGGAGATGTAGCTGACGCCAGCGGCGAAGCTGGCGAATTTGCCGAGACTTCGATCGAGTGACTCCTTGTAGCCGAAGTCGTCCATTCCGCTCGAACTGTCGTTCAGTAATGCCATGCGCCTGGCCTTTCCGATCTCTTCGCTATCGGGTGCCGAACCACCCCGCCGCCGTGGGTGAGGTGTTGTGCCAAATATGCTTCGCCTCTTGATATTCGGACATTCCGGACGGTCCCAGCTCGCGGCCGTTGCCGGACTGCTTGAAGCCGCCCCATTCTGCGGCCGCGGTGTAGACGCCGAAGTCGTTGAGCCACACCGTGCCATGGCGAAGCCCACGAACCATTCTTTCCCCTCGTGCGGCGTCGGATGTCCGAACTCCCGCGGCGAGACCGTAATTCGTATCGTTGCCCAACAGGAGTGCTTCGGCCTCGGTGTCGAACCGCTCCACAGTGAGTATGGGCCCGAATGTCTCCTCCTGCACGATATTCATGGACCGATCGCAGTGGTCGAAGATCGTCGGCAGGAAATAGCTACCCTCCTCCAGAGCCGAATTGTCCGGTTTCGTTCCGCCGATCACCAGCGTCGCGCCCTCGTCGATCCCGCCCGCGACGAAGGCTTCGATCTTCTCGCGCTGCGCCTGCGACACCAGTGGTCCGGTCTCGCTCGCCGGGTCCATCCCCGGTCCGATGACGATGGTCTTGGCGCGTTCGGCCACGGCTGCCACGAAGCGGTCGGCGACCGATTCTTCGATGATGAGTCGGGTGCCGGCCGAACACACCTGACCCGAATGCAGAAAGACTCCGGTCAGAACGTTGTCGACCGAGTCGGCGAATGCCTGGTCGTCGGCCACCGCGTCGGCGAACACGATGTGTGGATTCTTGCCACCGAGTTCGACGGCCACCTTGGTGACGTTCTCGGCCGCCGCGGCCAAGATGTGCCTGCCTGTCGCCAGTCCGCCAGTGAACGAAATGAAGTCGACGTCGCGGTTCCTGGTGAGTGCGTCCCCCAGAACCGCACCGCTGCCCTGCAGCAGGTTGACCACACCGGCCGGCACTCCGGCTTCTTCCACCAGCTTGGTGAACGCGATGGTGCTCAGCGGAGTCACCTCGCTCGGCTTGAGCACCATCGTGCAGCCGGCCGCCAAGGCAGGAGCGATCTTCCACGAGATCTGCAGCAGCGGGTAGTTCCACGGTGCGATCATGACGCAGACGCCGATCGGCTCGTGCACCACGCGGCTGAGGATTTCGGGTCGGTCCACGTCGATCAGCCGATCGGCCTGCACCACAGCAAGATCGGCGTAGAAGCGAAAGACCGACGTGACGTCGTCGATGTCGATTTCACTCTCGCCGAACGTCTTTCCGGTATCGAGAGTTTCGATACGCGCGAGCTCGGCTTTGTCTCTCTGGAGCAGATCCGCGATTCGGTTCAGCAGATCGCTGCGCTCGCCCACCGTCACCGAGCGCCACGGCCCGTCGTCGAACGCCACCCGCGCCGAGGCCACCGCCCGCAGAGCGTCGTCCGGCGTGGCCTCGTCCACGACGGCAACCGTGCTGCCGTCCGCTGGGTTGACGATGTCTCGGGTTCCGCCGTCACCGGATCCCTGCCACTGCCCGTCGACGAACAACGACGGCCGTAGCGAGGTCGGGTCGAACACTGCGTCGGAGTCGGTCACCGAAACACCTTCTTCCGTATGGGGGGTCGGGTCGTGTGTCTACGCTATGCCCTCAACGGCCGATGACTCCATCGATCTGTTCGCGGATGATGTCCGCGTGTCCGTTGTGTCGGGCGTATTCACTGATCATGTGCACGTAGACCATCCGCAGAGACATCGGCCCACCTCGGGAGTCCACCAGATCGTCCAACGAGTGTCGGGCCGCAATCTCGTCCGAGGCACCGCACTCGGCGGAGAATCGCGCGAAGTCGGATTCTGCCCCGGCCTCGGTGGCTCCCAGAAAGTCCGAGTCCTTGCCCAACGCCGCGTCATACATCGAGTCGAACGACATCGAGCCCAATCGCTCTCGGAACCAGATGCGTTCGACCTTGGCGAGATGACGAACGAGTCCGAGTAACGAGAGCGTCGAGGGCTGGAACGGACGTCGTGCCAACTGCTCCGAGTTCGCGCCTGCGCAGATGTTGAGCAGCGTCGCTCGATGCCACTGCAGCATTCCTTCGAGAATCGGCCGCTCGTCGCCGATGAGTGGACCGTCGACCGGTTCCGGAGTGGGCGCTGTCCATGTCTTTCGCCGATCGGTCATGCTGCGATTGTCGAACATGCGACGGCACTGTGCAGCGTCGCGCATTACGGTGGGATTCATGACTATCGAAGATGTGGGCGGCAGACGAACGGTGACGGCGGACGAGCTTCTTCTCCTGGTGGGTGATCATCTGCTCATCGAGGAAGGCGTTGCGACCGGGTTCATCGAAAGCGCGGGCCAGGTTGCCGAGAGCGTGGCGGTGACGGTGACCGATGGCGTCGACGGAACCACGACGACCGAGCGAGTTTTCCTTCCCGATGCCGAGGTCACCATCGAACCCGCCGATCGCGGACGCGCCCCCGTCTCTCTGTGACGGCAGGAGAGTCCCTGCTCAGAAGTACATTCGTGTAACTCGAACAACTCTGCTCACACCAGTCACATTGGCACCGAACTGAGCTAGGGTGGCGGAAACCCGTCATCGTTCGGAAGGACGTCAGTAGTGCGACAAGGCCGAGTACATCCGACCGTTCGCGCTGCTGTCGTGACCTGTGCCGCCGCCCTCGCTGTCGGTTTCGGCTCGATTACGGCGGTGGCCGAGCCCGCGGCGTCGGCCCCGGCAACCGCCGCCGAGTCGCTCCGCTCGGCCGACGCAGAGCAGTACAACGGCGCGCAGGATGCGCTGGTGAAGGGTCGCTACGACGCCGGTTTCGCTGCACTCGACGCACTCGCAACCGCCGCCCCGGACGACGCCAATGTGGCAGCGCTGCAGACGTTCTACGCCAACGCAACCGCCGATGCCGCTGCTGTGGCGGAGCATGGGGCGCGCCTACGCGGCCTCTCTCCCACCCTGGCCGATGCAGTCGATCGAGCCATCGCCGTCATCGACGAAGTCGCCACGGAGACAATCGACTTCGCGCCGACCACCGACGGACCGCGCACCGCGATCGTGGTGCTCGGGCTGGGGCTCGACGGTGACGGCAACATGACACCCGAGTTGGTGGCACGACTACGCTCGGCCGTCGCCGCGGCGGAGCGCTCCCCCGAGTCCCCCATCATCGTCACCGGCGGGAATCCGCAGAGCGGCATCACCGAGGCCGACGCCATGCAGCGCTGGCTCGTCGAGCAAGGTATCGCGGCCGACCGCATTCACACCGAACCGACCGCGAATTCGACGGTGCAGAACGCACAGCGCACCACCGCACTTGCAGCTGAGATCGGCATCGAGAACATGGTGCTGGCGACTACTCCGAGCCACCTACGGCGTGCGATATCGGACTTCGAGATCGCCGGCTCCGACGTGATCGGCGCTGCGACCACCAATGTCGACGATGTCCCGGATCTGCCCGCACTCGCTCCGACAGCGCGGTTGGGTATGACCGTGGATGCAACCAAGATTCTCGGAATACCGCGCACCTACTGACGCGACCACCCGCGCAGCACGGACTCCGTTCCCGCGTCGAACATCGCCCGACGGGTCTCGTCGTCATCGGAGGTCGAGGGCATTGCCAACTCCAGCGACACCAACCCGTGCACGATCGCCCAGAACGAGTGGCTGATCAGCTCGACCGAAGCCCCGCTCATCGTTCCCGCCGCGACGGCGCTCGATACGGCCGCGCGGAGCGGATCCATGGCCGCGTCCGCGCGCTGCGCCTCGTCTGCCACATCGATCGAACCGAGCACCCCGCCGAACATCACCGCGTACAGATGCGGGTTACGTAGTGCCCAGTCTCGGTACGCGATGGCCAGTTCACGCAGATCGACCTCGGGGTCGCCGCTGACCGGGACCCGGCGCTGGGAGTCCCCGAAGCTCGCGAACGACGTGGCGAACAGTGCCACGAGCAACTCGGCGCGTCCTCCGAACAGTGAATAGATCGCCGTTGTCGAGGTGCTCTGTGCGGCCGCGAGTTTACGCAGCGACAACGAGTCGACGCCCTGGTTCGCAACGGTTTCCGCCGCGGCCTCAAGTAGCCGGGTCCGCAACTCCGCGTCGTGAATTCTAGGTCTCGCCACTTGCGAAACTTATCACAACGGTGTTTTATAACAGTGTCACATAACGCTTGCCCCACGAACAGACGGGAACACGTCATGCCACCCATCATCGACGGACGCCGCACGGTCGAATCCGAACGCGACACCGTCACGGTCTTCCTCATCGGAATGCGTATCAACAATCCGGTGGCCGTTCGCTCCTGGCTACCCGCGGTGCGCGCGATGCCGCGGATGCTCGGCCATCTCGAGCAGGATCCAGACTCCGGGCTGCTCGGGTACCACTCGTGGCTGGGACGCACCACCATGTTGGTCAGCTACTGGCGCACTGCCGAGGACCTGACGAGATTCGCCTCCGATCCCGACGCACCACATGCACCCGCCTGGCGCGCCTTCAACCGGTCGGTGGCCGCAACTCGCCACGTCGGCGTGTGGCACGAAACCTATACCGCGACAGCGCAGAACAGTGAGGCGATCTACGTCAACATGCCTACGTTCGGCCTCGCGGGCGCCATCGGTGGACTCCCGGTCGGTACGGGCTCGCAGACGTGGAAGCAGCGAATGAAGTCCGCGAAGTAAGAGTTACAGGAAGTTCGCGGCACGCGCAGCGAGGTCGAGAACGGGCTGCGGGAAGACTCCGAGAGCCACGGTGACCACCACCGAGAGCGCGATCGCGCACGACACCGACGCTGTCGGGCGCACGATAGTTGCGGTCCTGGCTCCCGGATCGGTGAAGAACATCAGCACGATCACCCGTACGTAGAAGAACGCTGCAATCGCGCTGCACACCACTCCCACCACGACCAGTGCCGCTCCCCCGGCTCCCGAGGCAGCGCTGAACACCGCGAACTTACCGATGAACCCACTGGTGAGCGGAATGCCCGCGAACGAGAGCAGGAACAATCCGAACACCGCGGCCACCAGCGGTGATCGACGACCGATTCCCGCCCACCGTTCCAGATCGCTCACCTCACCGCGTTCGTCGCGCGCCAACCCGATGATCGCGAACCCTCCCAGAGTGCTGAAGGCATACGCCAACAGATAGAACATCGTGGCCGACACACCGGAATCACCCACATCACCGGAATCACCCAACGCGGTCACTCCGGTGAGGATGAATCCGGTGTGCGCAACGGACGAGTACGCCAGCATCCGCTTGACATCCGTCTGCGTCACCGCGACAACGGAACCCAGCACCATCGTCGCGATGGCGACGACCCACAGCATCGGTCGCCAACTCGATTCGAGACCGGGTAGCGCCATCCCGAAGATGCGAAGAATCGCACCGAACGCCGCAACCTTGGTCACCGTGGCCATCAGAGCCGTCACCGGCGTGGGGGCACCCTGGTAGACGTCGGGAATCCACGAATGAAAGGGCACAGCCCCGACCTTGAACAGCAAACCCACTGCGAGCAAGGCGGTTCCGATCAGCGCGAGCGATCTGCCCTGACCGTCCACCGCGATGGCGTCGGCGATGCCGTCCAACCGAACGGTTCCGGCGTAGCCGTACAGGAACGCGACCCCGAACAGGAAGAACGCGGACGAGAACGCGCCCAGCAGAAAGTATTTGAGAGCCGCTTCCTGAGAGAGCAATCGCCGCCGTCGGGCCAGTCCGCACAGCAGATACAGCGGTAACGACAGCACTTCGAGCGCCACGAACATCGTCAGCAGATCCGCGGACGCCGGAAACAGCAACATGCCACCGATCGCGAACATCGCCAGAGGAAACACCTCGGTCTGGGCGACGCCTGCGTCGATGGCCTCCTTCTCCGCCACGCTGCCCGGCGTGGTCGATGCCTGCGGAGTGAACGAATCGATGCGGCGTTCGGCACCGGACCCGGTGACTGCGACGGTGCGCTCCGCCAGCAGAGCGATTGCCGGAATCGACACCAGCACAATGGTTCCCTGCAGAAAAAGGGTGGGACCGTCGATCGCGACCGCCCCGGACATCGCCGACGCCTCGGTGCCTGCCAGACCGAGGATCGCCGCCAGCGCCGCCACCAGTCCCGCCAGAGCGAGACCCAGATGCGTGATCCGACGGGCGCGCAGCGGCACGAACGCCTCGACGAGAACACCGAGAACTGCGACCGAGAATACGATCAGCATCGGTGCCAGCAGACCGTACTGCACCTCGGGTGTGGTCATCTCTGACCTCCTGAACTGTCGACGATCGTGGATTGCACTGCCGGAGTGATGACATCGAGTGCCGGTTTCGGATACACCCCGAGCACGATCAGCAACGCGATCAACGGCACCACCACGGCCAGCTCGCGTCGAACGAGATCGGGCACCGTCTCGTTGCCCTCCCGGACCGGCCCGGTCATGACGCGCTGGTAGAGCCACAGTATGTAGATCGCCGACAGCACGAGGGCTCCGGCGGCGACGATCGCGGCGACTCCGTATCGACCGAACGTGCCGACCAGCACGAGGAATTCGCTCACGAACGGGGCCAGGCCGGGTAGCGAGAGGGTGGCAAGCCCCGAGATCAAGAACGTTCCGGCAAGCACCGGTGCCACCTTCTGCACACCGCCGTAGTCGGCGATCGCTCGTGACCCTCGACGCGACACGAGGAAACCCGCGATCAAGAACAGTGCGGCCGTGGAGATTCCGTGGTTGACCATGTACAGCGTGGCACCGGCCTGACTCTGACCGCTCATGGCGAAGATGCCGAGGATGATGAATCCGAAGTGCGAAATCGACGTGTAGGCAATCAGTCTCATCATGTCGGTCTGGCCGATCGCCAGTATCGCGCCGTAGACGATGCCGATGACCGCGAGAGTGATGATCCACGGGGCGAACGTCTGCGACGAGCCAGGGAACAGTTCGAGACAGAACCGCAGCATCGCGAACGTGCCGACCTTGTCCACCACCGACATCATCAGCACCGCAGTCGCGGGTGTGGATTGGACTGCGGCGTCGGGTAGCCACGAATGGAACGGCCACAACGGTGCCTTGATCGCGAAAGCGAACATGAAGCCGAGGAACAGCGCGTTCAGCACCATCGGATCCACACCGAGTCCGCCCGATGCCGCCGCGTCGGCGATCGCGCGCAGATCGAATGTCCCGCCGTCGAAAGGCCCGTCGGGTCGCGCGGTCACCACGTACAGGCCGATGACGGCCGCCAACATGACCAGACCGCCGAACAGGTTGTACAACAGGAACTTCACCGCGGCGCGCGTTCGATGGACTCCCCCGAAGCCACCGATCAGGAAGTACATCGGGATCAACATCGCCTCGAAGAAGATGTAGAACAACAACACGTCCAACGCGGTGAACGACACCAGCACCATCGACTCGACCACCAGGATCAACGCCATGTACGTGTGCGACACACGACGGGAGCCGTAGTTCGCGACGCGAGTGCCGTCGTACCAGCCTGCGACGAGCAGCAAGGGCGTGAGAACGGTGGTGAGCAACACCAGGACGAGGCCGATTCCGTCCAGGCCGAGGGTGTACCGCGCACCGAATGCCGCTATCCACGAATGGTCTTCGACGAACTGGTACCGATCACCACCGGAGTCGAACGACACCGCCAAGGCGACCGACACGGCCAAGGTCCCGGCAGCGAAACCCACTGCGACACTGCGCGCGACGGTCGGGCGAGCGGCGGGCACCAGGGCGACGACGATCGCGCCGAGCATCGGGAGCACCCACAGAACGGTCAACCAGGGAGTCGTCACAGAGCCACCACCATCAGGACCACGAGAACAGCTCCCGCGAACATCGCCAACGCATACGACCGCACATATCCCGTCTGCAGCCGCCCGGACCGCGTCGATGCGCCACCGATCGAGCTACCCACCCCGTCCACGACGGCATCGATACCGTTGTCGGCGTGCACCATTGCGCGCGTGAGTGTCTGTCCTGGACGCATGAATGCCGCCTCGTTGACGGCATCTCCGTAGAGATCGGCACGTGCAGCTCGGGTCAGGGCCGACACATCCTCGGGTGGCGTCGGCGGAACCTCACCGACGATGTACTTGCGGTAGGCGAGGGTCGCGCCGATCAGCACGACCACCAGGACGGCGACGGTGACCACCCAGGCCGGAATCGCGTGCTCCTCGTGTGCCGAACCCACCACGGGTTCGAGCCATGCCTCGAGGCGTCCGCCCACCGCGAGAAAGGCACCCGACGCCACCGAGCCGACGGCCAACACGATCATCGGTGCGGTCATCGTCGCCGACGCCTCGTGCGGATGTGCCTGCGCGGACCAGCGTTTCGGACCGAAGAACGTCAACAGCATCACCCGAGTCATGTAGAAGGCCGTCAGGCCTGCACCGAGCAAAGTCACGCAGCCGAGAACCGGGCCTGCCACTCCCTCGGCGGCGAAGGCGACCTCGATGATCGGATCCTTGGCGAAGAAGCCGGAGAACGGTGGCAGCCCGATGATGGCGAGATAGCCGAGGCCGAACGTGACGAACGTGATCGGCATCGCGGCGCGGAGTCCACCGAACCGTCGCATGTCGGTCTCGTCGTTCATCGCGTGCATCACCGAGCCTGCGCCCAGGAACAAGCCCGCCTTGAAGAAGCCGTGAGAGATCAACAGCACGATGGCGTAGGCGTACCCGGAGGGGCCGAGCCCGGCCGCGAGCACCATGTACCCGATCTGACTCATCGTCGACGCCGCGAGCGCCTTCTTGATGTCGTCCTTCGCACAACCGATGACGGCACCGAACAGCAAGGTGACCGCCCCGACTGTGACGGTGGCCGCGCGGGCAGCGGGCGACGCCTCGAACACCGGTCCCGAGCGCACGATGAGATACACCCCGGCCGTGACCATCGTGGCCGCGTGAATCAATGCCGACACCGGTGTCGGGCCCTCCATGGCGTCGCCGAGCCACGACTGCAGCGGCACCTGCGCCGACTTTCCGCACGCCGCCAACAGCAGCATCAGCGCCATGGCGGTGGCCACCGATTCGCTGGCCTCGCCGATTCCGGCGAACACGTCGTCGTACTGGACGGAGCCGAAGTTGACGAACATGATCATCAGCGCAACGGCCAAGCCGATATCGCCGACTCGGTTGACCACGAACGCTTTTCGGGCAGCCGACGCGGCCGACGGCTTGTGTTGCCAGAAGCCGATGAGCAGATACGACGCCAGACCCACACCCTCCCACCCCAGATAGAGGCCGAGGAAGTTGTCGGCCAGAACCAGCAGCAGCATGGCTGCCAGAAACAGGTTGAGGTACGCGAAGAAGCGCCGCCGCTCGGCGTCGTGGCTCATGTAGCCGATGGAGTACACGTGAATGAGCGACCCGACACCGGTGATCAGCAGGACGAAGCAGATCGACAATTGATCTGCGCGCAAGCCGAACTCGACCTGCAATTCGTCGACCGGAACCCACCGGAACAGGGTCTGGTTGAGACCTCGGCCCGACTCGGCGCGGCCGAGCATCGAGCCGAACACCACCGCGGCCACGACGAACGAGGACGCTGCCGCCGCAGTGGCGACGAGATGCCCCCAGCGGTCGGTGCGTCTGCCACCGAGCAGCAGGAACGCTGCCCCGAACGCAGGCAGAGCCGGAAGAAGCCACAGCATCGACATCATTTCTGCGCCCCCGTCAATTCTTCATCAGGGAGTTCTCGTCCATCGAAATCGACCGACGAGATCGGAAGATGGCCATGATGATGGCCAGGCCCACCACCACCTCGGCGGCGGCGACCACCATGGTGAAGAACGCGAACAACTGTCCGTCGAGATTGCCGTGCATGCGGGAGAACGTCACGAACGCGAGATTGACTGCGTTGAGCATCAATTCGATACACATGAACACGATGATGGCGTTGCGTCTGACGATGACACCCGCCGCTCCGATCGTGAACAGCAGAACGGACAGATAGAGATAGTTCTCCGGATTCATCGCTCGTCACCCCCGTCCACCTTGTACTGGCTCCGAGGATCGGCGAACATGGCGTTGACGGAGGACTCGGATTCGGTTCCGTCGGGCAACAAGGCGCGGCGATCGACCCCGTTGTGTCTGGCGTACACCCCAGGGCTCGGCAGCGGTGTCACCCTCGAGCCGTCGCGGAATCGATCCTGTGCCATTTCTCGCTGACCCTTGATCGGTCCAAGAGCTTCCCGGTGCGCCAGAATCATCGCTCCGATGGTGGCAGTGATCAGCAGCGCCCCGGTCAACTCGAACGCCCACACGTACTCGACGAAGATCAGCTCTGCCAGGCCCTCGACGTTTCCGGCGGAGTTGACGGCGTCGAGACCGGCGAAGTCGAGCCGACCGGCATTTGCCGCGTCGCGCAGCAGTACCCCGATGATCAACAGTCCGAAGCCGATTCCGATGACGACGGCCGCGATGCGGTGACCGCGAAGGGTTTCGGTCAGCGACTCCGACGTGTCGACTCCGACGAGCATCAGAACGAACAGGAACAGCATCATGACCGCGCCGGTGTAGACGACGATCTGCACGACACCGAGGAACAACGCCCCCTGCGCCATGTAGAAGGTCGCCAATACCACCATCGTGGCAGCGAGGAACAACGCCGAGTAGACGGCTTTGGTGCTCATCACCACCCCGAGTGCACCGATGACGGCAACGACACCCAGGGTCCAGAACTGCACGGCCTCACCGGTGGACGTCGCATCGAGGGCGAGCTGCACTGTGGCAGTCATCGAACCGAACCGTCCTCGGTTTCGGTCGTGCTCTCATCCCCGGTGACGGTGCCGCGGTAGTAGTCCTCGGCCGAACGCCCCGGTGCCATCGCGTGCGGTGGTGCCACCATCTCCGGTTGCAGAGGGGCCAACAGAGATTCCTTCTCGTAGATCAGATCGGCTCTGTTGTCACCGGCGAGCTCGTACTCGTTGGTCATCGTCAGAGCCCTTGTGGGACAAGCCTCCACACACAATCCACACCCGATGCACCGCAGGTAGTTGATCTGGTAGACCCCGCCGTAGCGTTCACCCGGGGAGAACCTCTCGGTCTCGGTGTTGTCGGCTCCTTCGACGTAGATGGCGTCGGCCGGGCAGGCCCACGCGCAGAGCTCGCAGCCGATGCACTTCTCGAGACCGTCGGCGTACCGATTGAGCTGATGACGACCGTGGTAGCGAACCTCGGTGGGCTTCTTCTCCTCCGGATACAGCTCCGTCTCGGCCTTCTTGAACATCGTGGCGAAGGTGACCCCGAAACCGGCTATGGGACCGAGAAATTCAGGCATCGGCGTTCTCCTTCGGTGACCTGGCGGCGGATGAGCGCACACCGGCGTGCCGGCTCGGGAAATTCGAGCCCTGCGTGGGAATGGGAGGTATCGGGAATCCGCCTGCCGCAGCATCGAACTGGGCGACGGGTAGAGGAGGTCGCACGTTCCGTTCCCGGGCACGCCTGCGCACCATCAGCAGCAGTGCACCCAGCACGGCCACCGCGAAGATCATCGACACACCGAACGTGACCAGAGGTACGTCGTACCGATCGGCCCCGAGTACCCGCACCGTCGCGATCACCATCACCCAGATCAGGGCAACCGGAATCAGAATCTTCCAGCCGAAGTTCATGAACTGGTCGTAGCGCAGCCTCGGCAGCGTCGAACGCAGCCAGATGAACACGAACAGGAACACCCACACCTTGAGGGTGAACCACAGCACCGGCCACCAGCCCGAATTGGCACCGCTCCACAGAGTCAGCGGAATCGGAGCCCGCCAGCCGCCGAGGAACAGCGTGGTCGCGAGTGCCGACACGGTGACCATGTTGATGTACTCGGCGAGCATGAACATGGCGAAACGAAGAGACGAGTACTCGGTGTGGAATCCGCCCACCAACTCACCCTCCGCCTCGGGCAGATCGAACGGAGCGCGGTTGGTTTCGCCGACCATCGCCGTCACGTACACCAGGAACGACGGCAGCAGCAGAAACACATACCAGGTGTTCTGTTGCGCAGCAACGATTCCTGACGTCGACATGGTGCCCGCGTACAGGAAGACCGCCGCGAACGACAGGCCCATCGCGACCTCGTAGGAAATCACCTGCGCCGTCGAACGCAAAGCGCCGAGCAGCGGGTACGTCGAGCCCGACGCCCACCCTGCCAACACGATCCCGTACACCCCCACCGACGTGACCGCGAGAATGTACAGAACCCCCACGGGCAGGTCGGTCATCTGCAGCGGCGTCGTCGTACCGAACACCGACACCTCGGGACCGAACGGAATCACCGCGAAGGCCATGAACGCAGGCACCACCGAAATGATCGGAGCCAGAATGTAAATCGGCTTGTCGACGCCGGTCGGAGTGATCCCCTCTTTCAGCGCCAGCTTGATGCCGTCCATCAGCGACTGCAACAGACCCCACGGACCCACCCGGTTGGGCCCCACCCGCATCTGCATCCACGCCATGATCTTGCGTTCGGCATAGATCGCCACCAGCGGCGTGAGCACCAGGAACACGAAGACAGCCAAGGCCTTCCCGACAACCAACCACCATGGATCGGTGCCGAACATCGACAGATCGGTCGGCGCGTCCACGATCATGACTGGCCTCCCTCCGGTCGTTCCGCAGGCTCCACTCCTGCACCCTCGGGTCGTTCCGCAGAATCCCGACGAATGCTCACCACCGCGCCCGACTGCACCCCCAGCGAGCGATACACCGCCGAGCCGGGCGAGTTCATCGGTACCCACACCACGGAGTCGGGCAGGTCGGTGATCGTCAGCGGCAACGTGATCGAGCCCCGGTCCGTCACCACACTCACCAGGTCACCGGTCTCCGCTCCGATGGCCGAGGCCGTCGAAGCCGACAACCGAACCGTGGGCGCGCGACCGGTCGCGGCGAGATTGTCCTCACCGTCCTGCATCCGTCCCGCATCGAGAAGCATCCGCCACGTGGCCAGAATCGCGTCCCCGGATCCGAGGGCCGGAACCTCCGCTCGGGTTGCCACCCGGGCCACCGCGGTGCGCGGGCCGTCCCACACACCGAGGCGAGCCAACTGAGCGCGTGCCGCTGCCGCGTCGGGCACGGCGAGTTCGACGCCCATCTGTGCGGCGATCGCGTCGAGGATTCGTTGATCCGGCATCACCGCTCCGGCACCGAGCGCAGTGTCGAAGGCGCGCGGTCGACCTTCCCAGTCGACGAAAGTTCCCGGCTTGTCGACCACCGGCGCCACCGGGAACACCACGTCGGCCCGCTCGGTGACCGCACTGCGCCGTAGTTCGAGGCTCACCACGAACGCCGATCGGTTCAGTGCATCGAGTGCAGCCCGGGGGTCTGGCAGATCGTCGAGATCGATTCCGGCAGTGACCAGGACACGATTCGGTCCGGCGTCGGCCAGGATCGCGGCGGTGTCGCGGCCCGCCTCCGCCGGCAGCTCGGGCACTCCCCACTCCGCGGCGACCTCGGCGCGCGCCGCCGCATCGGCCACGGGACGCCCACCGGGCAGGACGTTCGGCAGCGCCCCTGCGTCGAGGGCACCGCGTTCGCCGGCGCGTCGCGGAATCCAGGCCAGGCTCGCCCCGGTGTCGTCCGCCAGTTTCGAAGCCGCCGCCAGACCTCCGGGAACGGAGCCGAGCCGCTCGCCCACGAGCACGATCGCACCGGGCTCACGGAGGAGTTGGGCAATCGATTCGGTGCCACGATCGCCGACGTGCAATGCATCGAGCCACCCCGGTTCGTCACCGGGAATCGACTGCAGCAGAACGCCGTCGAGCTTTCGTAGGCCCCGGGTGGAGAACGGCGCGATCGACGCCACCACCACCGCGCTCGTGCGGTGCGCCTTCCGAAGCCTCAGGAACACCAGTGGTGATTCTTCCTCGGGCTCGAAACCGACGAGCAACACCACCGGTGCGTTCTCGAGGTCGGTGTAGGTGACCCCCAGCCCGGTCGCTGCTATTCGACCGGCCAGGAAGTCCGCCTCCTCGGCGCTGTGGCTGCGATTGCGGAAGTCGATATCGTTGGTGTGCAGTACTGTTCGAGCAAACTTGGCGTAGGCGTAGGCGTCTTCGAGCGTGGATCGTCCGCCCACGAGTACCGCAGCCTGCCCGACCGACTCGGCCAACCCCGCCGCCGCGGCGGCCAGCGCCGCCGACCACGACGTCTCGATCAACTCCCCCGATTCGTCGCGGATCATCGGCGCGGTGATGCGATCGGGTTCGGTGGCGTACTTGAACGCCCACCGTCCCTTGTCGCAGTTCCATTCCTCGTTGACCTGCGGGTCGTCCCCCGCCAGTCGGCGAAGGACCTTGCCGCGTCGATGGTCCGTGCGTTGAGCGCAGCCTCCTGCGCAGTGCTCGCACACGCTCGGTGACGAGGTGAGATCGTAGGGGCGAGCCCGGAAGCGATACTCGGTGTTGGTCAGCGCTCCCACCGGACAGATCTGAACGGTGTTGCCCGAGAAGTAGGAGTCGAACGGCTCATTGCCGAAGATTCCCACCTGTTGAATCGCACCACGCTCCAGTAAGTCGATGGACGGGTCGCCGGCCACTTGATCTGCGAAACGAGTGCACCGCGCGCACAGGACGCACCGTTCCCGGTCCAGCAAGACCTCCGCCGACAGCGGAATCGGCTTGGGGTACGTACGTTTCGTTTCGACGAATCTGGACTCTGCTCGACCCGCAGCCATCGCCTGGTTCTGCAGCGGGCACTCGCCGCCTTTGTCGCACACCGGGCAGTCCAGCGGATGATTGATCAGCAGGAGTTCCATGACGCCTCGCTGCGCCTTCTCCGCCGACTCCGATGTCACCTGAGTGCGCACGATCATGCCCTCGGCCACGGTCGTCGTGCAGGACGCCAACGGCTTGCGTTGCCCCTCGACATCGACCAGACATTGCCGGCACGCCCCCACCGGATCGAGTAGCGGGTGATCGCAGAAGCGCGGAATCTGCACGCCCATCAGCTCGGCGGCGCGAATCACCAACGTGCCCTTCGGAACACTGATCTCGTGGTCGTCGATGGTCAGTGTCACCATCTCCACGTGGGTGACCGCGGAGCCACCATGTGCAGCTGCGGTCATGACGTCAGCTCCTCTGCCATCAGGGTCGATCGGTGTGGATCGAAGGGGCATCCCTGTTCGGTGACGTGTCGGATGTATTCGTCGCGGAAGTACTTCAGCGAGGACACGATGGGGCTTGCGGCTCCGTCGCCCAAGGCGCAGAACGACTTTCCGGCGATGCCGTCCGCGATGTCGAGCAGTGTGGTGAGGTCCGCTTCGGTGCCGGTTCCGCCGTCGAGGCGGCGCAGTATCTGCACCAGCCAATAGGTTCCTTCTCGGCACGGGGTGCACTTGCCGCAGGATTCGTGTGCGTAGAACTCCGTCCAGCGCAATACCGCTCGCACCACGCACGTCGTGTCGTCGAAGATCTGCAATGCCTTGGTACCCAGCATCGATCCGGCGGCGCCGACGCCTTCGTAGTCGAGTGGCACGTCGAGGTGATCGCCGGTGAACATCGGTGTCGACGATCCTCCCGGTGTCCAGAATTTCAGTTCGTGACCGGGCCGGACGCCGCCCGCGTAGTCCAGCAGTTCCCGCAGGGTGATGCCCAGCGGGGCCTCGTACTGGCCGGGGCGACACACGTGGCCGGAGATCGAGTAGAGGGTGAAGCCGGGTGACTTCTCGCTGCCCATCGACCGGAACCATTCGATTCCGTTGCGCAGGATCACCGGAACGCTGGCGATCGATTCGACGTTGTTGACCACTGTCGGGCGCGCGTACAGGCCTGCGACCGCGGGGAACGGTGGACGCAGCCGGGGTTGTCCGCGCCGACCCTCCAACGAGTCGAGCAGAGCCGTCTCCTCGCCGCAGATGTACGCGCCTGCACCGGCATGGATCACCAGTTCGAGATCGAATCCCGTTCCGAGAACGCCCTTGCCCAGGTATCCGGCCGCGTATGCCTCGGCGACCGCGGCCTGCAGTCTCCGCAGCACCGGTACCACTTCACCGCGGACGTACACGAAGGCGTGCGATGCCCGAATTGCGTACGCCGCAATGATGATTCCCTCGATCAGCGTGTGTGGGCTCGCCATCATCAATGGCATGTCCTTGCAGGTACCCGGCTCCGACTCGTCGGCGTTGACCACCAGATAGTGAGCTTTCCCGTCACCCTGTGGAATGAAGCTCCACTTCGTTCCGGTCGGGAATCCCGCACCGCCACGGCCTCGCAGCCCGGAATCCTTGACGAAGGCGATGACGTCGTCCGGGTCCATGGCCAGGGCCTTCTCCAGCCCTCGATATCCCTCGTGACTGCGGTAGGTGTCGAGGGTCCACGAGTTCTTCTCGTCCCAGAATTCGCTCAGCACCGGTGTCAGGGCCATGTCACTTCCCCTTCGTCGGCGGATCGGTTTCGGTGGTGTTCGGCTGCGGTGGAACGGTGGCCGAGGGAGCCGGAGCGGGTTTCTCGCGCACCGTCTCCGCCACTGCTTCGGCACCGAGATCGGGGTGATCGTCCGGGGAGCCGGCGTCGGCCTGGGGAGCCGACATCGAGTGCTCTCGCGCGTACCGGAGGCCGGCGAGAGTGGCTTCACCTGCGCTGCCGGAGGATTCGAGTGCCCCGGGTCGGTCGTCGGCGAATCCGGCCAGAATTCGCTCGGTCTCGCGGAACGTGCACAGCGGTGCGCCGCGGGTCGGGGTCACCTGCGCACCGGAGCGAAGCGCGTCGACCAGTTCCCGCGCCGACGCCGGAGTTCTGTTGTCGAAGAATTCCCAGTTGACCATCATCACCGGCGCGAAGTCGCACGCGGCGTTGCACTCGATGTGTTCGAGGGTGATGGCACCGTCGGCCGTGGTTCCGCCGTGGTCGATATCGAGGTGGTCCCGCAGGGCATCCATAATGGCGTCGCCGCCCATGACGGCACACAGGGTGTTGGTGCACACTCCGACGCGATAGTTGCCGGTGAGCTCGCGGCGATACATCGAGTAGAACGTCGCGACTGCGGTCACCTCTGCTCCGGTGAGATCGAGTACGTCGGAGCAGAATTCGATTCCGGCAGGCGTGAGGTATCCGTCCTCGGATTGCACCAGGTGCAGCAACGGCAGCAGCGCCGATCGGGCCTGAGGATAGCGGGCGAGCACGATGTCGGCGTCGGCACGCAGGCGGGCCCGGACGTCGGCGGGATAGGACGCGCGTGCGTCGGGGCCGACCAGTTGTACGGCTTCCTCGGGACGGGCTCCGAGTTGGACGAGCACCGGCTCCGAGCGTGGCGCGGTCATCGGTCCACCCCGCCCATCACCGGATCGATACTGGCGACGGCCGCGATGACGTCGGAGATCATGCCGCCCTCACACATCGCGGCAACCGCCTGCAGGTTGGTGAACGAGGGGTCTCTGAAATGCACTCGGTACGGCCGAGTGCCGCCGTCGCTGACGATGTGCACGCCCAGTTCGCCTCGCGGCGATTCCACGGTGGACAGCACTTGGCCTGCCGGCACTCGCATTCCCTCGGTCACCAATTTGAAGTGGTGGATCAACGATTCCATCGAGGTGTCCATGATGGTGCGCACGTGGTCCTGAGAATTGCCGAGACCGTCGGGTCCGGAGACCAGGTCGGCCGGCCAGGCGATCTTCTTGTCGTCGATGACCACCGGTCCGGGCCGCAGGCGATCGAGGGTCTGCTCGACGATCTTGAGCGATTCCTTCATCTCTTCGACGCGAATCAGATAGCGCCCGTAGCAGTCGCATCCGGTGTCGGTGACGACATCGAACTCGTAGTTCTCGTAGCCGCAGTAGGGATCGGACCGGCGCAGATCGTAGGGAAGTCCGGTCGAGCGAAGCACCGGACCGGTGACGCCGAGGGCCATGCACCCCGTCAGGTCCAGGTAGCCGACGTTCTCGGTTCTGGCCTTCCAGATCGGGTTGTCGTTGAGCATGAGTTCGAGATCGCGTAGCCGTCCGGGAAGAACCCGCAGTAGCTCGCGGACCTTGTCGAGCGCATCGGCGGGCAGATCCTGAGACAACCCGCCGGGACGAATGTAGGCGTGGTTCATCCGAAGTCCGGTGATGGCCTCGAAGACGTCGAGAATCAGTTCGCGTTCCCGGAAACCGAACAGCATCGCCGTCACGGCACCCAATTCCATTCCGCCCGTGGCCAATGCCACGAGGTGCGAGGAGATCCGATTGAGCTCCATCAGCATCACCCGGACGACCGTCGCGCGCTCGGGAATGTCGTCGGTGATGTCGAGTAGCTTCTCCACCCCGAGGCAGTACGCGGTCTCGTTGAAGAAGGGAGAGAGATAGTCCATCCGTGTGACGAACGTGACGCCCTGAGTCCAGTTGCGATATTCGAGATTCTTCTCGATACCGGTGTGCAGGTAGCCGATTCCACACCGAGCCTCGGTGACGGTCTCGCCTTCGATCTCGAGTATCAATCGCAACACACCATGGGTGGACGGGTGTTGCGGACCCATGTTGACCACGATGCGTTCCGTGGTCGATCCGCGCGCCAGTTCGACCACATCGTCCCAGTCCTGGCCCGACACTGCATAGATGGTTTCGTCCGTTGCGCTCATCAGTTGTACGACCTGCGCTCGTTGGGAGGCGCGACCCGAGCGCCCTTGTACTCGATGGGAATTCCGCCCAGGGGATAGTCCTTGCGTTGCGGGTGGCCGACCCAATCGTCGGGCATCTCGATCCGCGTCAGTGCGGGATGACCGTCGAAGACGATGCCGAAGAAGTCGTAGACCTCGCGCTCGTGCCAGTCGTTGGTCGGATACACCGCGCACAGCGAGGGTGTGTGCGGATCTGCATCGGGCACAGCCACTTCGAGTCGCAGACGGCGTCCGTGGGTGATGGACACCAGATGGTAGACCGCGCGCAATTCCCGGCCGACCTGATCCGGGTAGTGCACACCCGATGCCCCCGTGCACAATTCGAATCTCAGCTCCTCGTCGTCACGGAGAGCACGGGCCACGGCGGGCACGTGCTCCCGCGAGAGATGCAGCGTCAGTTCACCGCGAAAGATCACCGCACGCTCGACGGCGTCCTCGAACGGCACGGCCGCGTCACCGGTGTCGAGAACAGCGGCCAATCGATCGACCAGGGCGTCGAAGTAGCTGCCGTAGGGCCGGACAGCCGTGTCCGCAGATGCCACCGGCGGCTGCAGCCGGCCGTAGCCCGAGGTGTCGCCACTCCCCCGGACACCGAACATCCCGCGGGATCCGTGCGCCGTCATCGCAGCAGCCCCTTCAAGTCGATGGTCGGAGTGGACGCCAGCGCCGCAGCCTCGGCGGCCGCACGCACCTGGTCGCGATTGACACCCAGCGGCATCTCCTGAATCTTTTTGTGCAACTCCAGGATTGCGTTGAGCAGCATCTCGGGCCGAGGTGGGCAGCCGGGTAGGTAGATGTCGACGGGAACGATGTGATCGACACCCTGAACCACCGCGTAGTTGTTGAACATTCCGCCCGAGGACGCGCAGACTCCCATGGCCAGGACCCATTTCGGTTCCGCCATCTGGTCGTACACCTGCCGCAGTACGGGCCCCATCTTCTGGCTGACACGGCCTGCCACGATCATCAGGTCCGCTTGGCGCGGAGACGCACGGAACGCCTCCATGCCGAATCGCGCGAGATCGAACCGACCGGAGGTGGTGGCCATCATCTCGATCGCGCAGCACGCGAGACCGAAGGTCGCGGGCCACAACGAACCCTTGCGTGCGTAGCCGGCCAACCCTTCGACGGTGGTCAGCAGAAATCCGCTGGGTAGCTTCTCTTCGAGTCCCATCGATCACGCTCTTTCGCATCCGCTCGAGGTGTAAACAGTGCACCGTGCCGTCGCCGATCAGTGTTCGGACGTCAGTCCCATCCGAGCCCGCCTCGCCGCCACTCGTAGACGTAGGCCACCGACACGTTGACGACGAACAGTGCCATGGCAACCAGCCCGAAAGCGCCCAGGACGTCCAGGTGGACGGCCCACGGATAGAGGAAGACGATCTCGATGTCGAAAATGATGAACAGCATGGCAGTCAGATAGAACTTCACCGGAAATCGTTGGCCCGTAGGCGCATGCATCGTGGGCTCGATGCCGCACTCGTACGCGTCGAACTTCGCTCGGTTGTACCGCGCCGGCCCCACCATGGTTCCGACCATCACCGAGAACACCGCAAACACGACCGCAATGGCACCGAGAACGAGTATCGGAACGTAGGCGTTCATCCCGGCATCTGCTCCCTCGATCGACTACCGCGCCGGCGCGTAGTAAATGCGACGGCCGTACCAATGTGACCTGAACCACACAGTATGGGTTCGGTGTCGATCTCGCGGGATTTCGAGGAGTCCAGTTTCGTAATCCGTTGACGCGCAGGGGGCACCCGATCTCGGCACTGTGACTCAGATCACTCATCGACCCCATGCGATCCGGTCCTACGAAAACGACAAATCTCCCGACGATCCCGGCCGAACGCGGCCGCCGATATGCAACAGGAGAAATGATGAAGTCGATTTCCGTCTCGGCGCTCGCCGCCGAGGGACTGGGAACTGCCCTGCTCGTGATCTTCGGCGTCGGCACCGCCGTCATCGCGGGCGACACTGTCGGAACCCCGGGCATCGCCCTGGCATTCGGGCTCACACTGCTCGCCCTCGTCTACGCGATCGGCCCGATCTCGGGATGCCACATCAACCCGGCCGTGACGATCGGAGCCCTGACAGCGCGCGCCATCACCCCGATCAAGGCTGTGTTCTACATCGCCGCCCAGGCCGTCGGTGCAGTGCTCGGCGCGCTGATCGTACTGTTCGTCGCGTCCGGCCGACCCGGATACGACATGTCCTCGGACGGTCTGGGCACCAATGGATTCGGCAGCTCCTCGCCCGGAGAATACGGGCTGGCGTCGGTCGCGGTGTTCGAGATGATCGCGACCGGCCTGCTCGTCCTCGTCGTACTGGCCACCACGGCCCCCACCGTTCACCCCGTCGTGGCGGCCGGCATCCCGATCGGCCTGACCCTGACCGTGGTTCACCTGCTGGGCATCGGAATCGACTCGACCTCGGTCAACCCTGCTCGCTCCTTCGGCCCAGCCCTCCTCGCCGGCGGCCCTGCCCTGTCACAACTGTGGGTGTTCGTGGTGTTCCCCGTGCTCGGAGCTGTCATCGCCGGCTCGATCCACCGGTTCGTGCTGACGGTGCCCGCATCGGAAAAGACGGTCTGATCTACCGCGATCGAGAGACCGGAACACCGACGCGTCCCGAGTGCTGCCTCAGTAGATCGACCACTGCGCGCCCGAGCCGGATCGGATCCAGCGGGTGCGGAACAGCAGCCTCGGCGCGCGACCATTCGGCCAACCAGGCGTCGTCCGGACGTCCGATCAGCACCAACACCGGTGGGCAGTCGAGGATCTCGTCCTTCAACTGCTTCGCCAGACCCAGACCGCCGACAGGCGAGGACTCGCCGTCGAGGATCGCCAACGCGACACCGCCTGCATCCATGTGCTCGATAACGACGGCCGCCGTGGCGATGTCGACGTACTCGATGTCACCGAGTGAGGGATCCGGTCGAGTTCCCACCGCAGACCGCACCTGGGCACGGGTCGCCGCATTGCTGCTGTACACGAGCACGCGCACGCCACCGGATGGACTCTCTCCCGCTGTGGCGTCGGACACACCTCGATGCTACCGCGCGGTCCCCGGCAAACGGATCGAAACAGCCACGGCCGAAGTGCATTCGACGTTCCAGCGCCGGTCAGGACTCGACGGTGACGATCACCGCGGCGGGTTCTTCGGTGGTGGCCACCGTGAACTCGGGTCGATCGGTGGCAACTCCGACGAAGGCCTGCGAGATTCCGCCGGGATCGGCCAGAAAATCGACCGAGACGACGGCGGAATCCGCATCGCTTCGGATCCGTTCGGGCCCGGCGTACAGAGAGAAGGTGTCGTCGGAGTCCGTCGACGTACCCGACAGATCGACCTGCAACACGGATCTGCCCGACACTGCCATCGGTTCACTCGTGGCGTAGCGAACGGCCTCGTCGACGTACCGCACCGTGTAGGACACCGGCCCGTTGCCCGCCAACCGGAATTCGACCGTCGACGACGCCCCCAACACCACGTCGGTGACACCGACCGGCGACGCACTGGGGAATCGCGCGCCATCGAGACTCGGAGGAAGCTCTGTCACCGCGGGCGGCAGCGCTTCGACGGTCGGCCCGGGATTGGACATGGGATCACCGACGACCAGTGATCCCGTGACCGTGGTGTAGTTCGTGCCGGCCGAGATCTCCTCGACCGACACGCTGGCGTCCTCGCCGGAACAGCCGGCGAGAAGACCGAGCGCCAGTGATCCGACGACCCAGAGCGCGAGTGGAGCCCTGCGGTGGCCGTCGTACATCGCCATACCGTACTGAAGAAACCGATCGGTTCGGTAGTGCTGTCCCGACGCAATTCGGTCACGATTGCACAGCCCTCGGATCCTGCTAGCGTCGGAGGGTATGGAGCCGAAGAGCTATTCGTCCGGTGAGCGTGTGTTCGGTCCACCCAACGGGACGTTCGACGCGGACTGGGCTGCGACTGCACTGCGCTCGAACCGCCCCGAGTTGGACCATCCCACCTCGGTGCGCCTGGTCGAACAGGCCTGGGAGCTACTCCGAACGCAGGGGCTGCGCGGGGAACGACTCACAGCCGCACTGGACCTCGAGCCCGGTCTCGCTGCTGCAGTGTCCGCGGTCGCCACCGAGACCGCCGAGCTGTACCTGGACCCTCGGTAGCTCAGGGTCTCAGCTCGGACCGAATTGCTGGACTGCGAAACCGGCCACGAGCACCGCTGTACCGCCGATTTCGCCGACGATCAACGACACCATGAACAGATGCGTCCCCGGAACGGGATCCACGAACTGGTTCTCGGTGTCCCGACGAAACCCGTGCACCGTGTAGCTCACGACGGCAGCGACGAAGAACAACAGCACCACCGATGCGGCGATCAGATCCACCGCGACCGACCACGCGCTGAACTGCGCCAACACAGCAAGCACCAGGGCGGCGAACGAGTACATCAATGCTGCCCGATGGGCGATGTCGACATAGCGATGCGCAGTGCCATCCGGCGACGTCGACATCTGGTGATATTTGACGACCCCCAACCCCAGTGCCCACAACAGCAGAAGACCGGCCACGAGGACGATCACCTTGGTGTCCGGTTCCAACTGCATGCCTTCCTCTCCCACTCGATCCCGCGCCGAACGTATCACCGGACTTGCTACCGTTCGGCCATGCCGGCCGATCCCGAACTGTCCCAGAACGCGTACGGACTCCGCTTCGACTGGGGTCTGTGCGGTGCCGATGCCATCGCCGACGGCGCAGACATCGCCGTCGTCGTGGATGTCCTCTCTTTCACGACCACTCTCACGGTCGCTGTCGACGCGGGCATCGACGTCATCCCCAGTCAGTGGCGCGACGACCGGGCCACGCAGTTGGCCGAGCAGTTCGACGCAGTCCTCGCAGTGGGCCGGTCGGCCGCCACACCAGGCCGAATCAGCTTGTGCCCGGCCACCGTACGGGCCGCGCCTGCCCCGGCTCGGCTGGTGCTGCCGTCACCGAACGGGTCCACCATCGCCCACGAGCTCGCGAGTACGGCCCCGCTGTGTGTGGGAGCGTCGCTGAGAAACGCATCCGCGGTAGCGCAGTGGATCTGGGCGAGAAACCGGAGTGCGGTGACAGCCGTCATAGCGGCCGGGGAACGGTGGCCGGACGGATCGCTTCGGCCTGCCGTCGAGGACCTGTGGGGGGCCGGTGCGGTCATCGCCGCCCTGCTCGATGCCGGAGCTTCCGATGTCTCCCCGGAGGCGAGAACGGCCGCTGCCGCGTGGCGAGCCGTCGAGCACGACGTGGGGTCCGAGCTGCGGCAATGCGGCTCCGGTCGCGAATTGGCCGGGATGGGACACCCGGAGGACGTGGACATTGCGGCCGAGGTCGACTCGAGTTCCTGCGTTCCGATTTTGCGCGACGGCGTATTCGTCGACGCGACTCGGTCGTGAATCGACGCGCGCTCGAAAACGACCCACGATGCCGACCCGACACGGCCGATCGTGTCCGATATTTGGATCGGAACCCCGAATCACGGATCATACGGTGGTGAGTACGGAACGAGTCGCCCCGAAGACCACCGTCGTTGTGCCGACGTACAACGAACGTGAGAACCTCCCCAAGCTCGTCGAGCTACTGGCCGGGTTGCAGGTGGAAGGGCTCGGCGTGTTGGTGGTCGACGACAATTCGCCCGACGGCACCGGCGACGTCGCCGACAAATTGGCGATCGACGGCCCCATCGACGTCAGCGTTCTGCACCGCACCGAGAAGAACGGTCTCGGACGCGCATACGTCGCAGGAATGACGCGAGCGCTCGACGAGGGTGCGGACATCGTCATTCAGATGGACGCCGACCTCTCGCACCCCACAGAGGTGATCCCGGCGATGATCGACAAACTGAACACCACCGACGCGGCCGTGGTCCTCGGGTCGCGATACGTACCCGGCGGAGCGGTCGCCGCCGATTGGCCCTGGCACCGCAAGGCCCTGTCCGCATGGGCGAATTTCTACGTCAACACGATCCTGCGCCTCGGAGTCAAGGATGCAACAGCGGGATTCAAGGCGTGGCACGCGCGCACCCTGCGCACCATCGACGTGGCATCGGTCCAGAGCAACGGGTACGCGTTCCAGGTGGAGATGAACTACCGAACCGTCAAGCACGGCCTCACTCTCGCCGAGGTGCCGATCACGTTCGAGGAGCGCAGCGAGGGCGAATCCAAGATGAGCCTGTCGGTTCAACTCGAGTCGGCACTGGTGCCCTGGAAGTTGTTGCTGCGCAAGAAGAAGCTCTGACCGAAGCCTCACGGCGTGAAGCGTCGGAATCCGCCTTCGGCTCCGATGACCTGACCGGTGATCGAGCCCGAATCGGGCGAGAGCAGCATCGCCACGACTGCCGCAGCCTCCTCGGGTGAGTTCCACCGACCGCGCGGCATGTGGCGTCCGACGAATTCGTCCAGATCGGCACTCGCCCAGCCGGTGTCGGTAGGACCGGGATTGATCGTGTTGACGGTGATGCCGCGGTCGATCACCGAATCGGCCAGAGTAGGGGTGATCGACGCGATGGCACCCTTGCTCACGGCATAGGGAATCTCGGTCGGCATGGGCCCCTGGTCCTGGCCGGACGTGAACAGCACGACGCGTCCGCCGTCAGGGTGTGCGACGTACCGTTGCGCAAATTCCTGCACCAGAAGCAACGACGCTCGCACGTTCACCGCCCAGGTCAGGTCGAGCGACTCCGCGGTCATCGAATCCAGATCACCCAGCTGCGACCGCGCATGGTTGATCACCAGAGAATCGATGGTGCCGAGCCTGGATTCGGCAGCATCGAACAGGGCGGCAGGTGCTTCCGGATCGGAGAGATCGATGTCGAGGTGCCCGAGCCCACCTGGTGCGGTGGACAACTCGGTGAGCACCTGTACCGCTCCCGGTGTGCTTGCTCCCCACGGTTCGCTCACGTCGTAGGCATCGCACGATTGCGCGAAGACCCGGGCGCGCTCGTCCTGCAGCAACCTGCGGGTGATGGCGTACCCGATTCCGCGGCGCCGACCCACACCGGTGACAAGGACGGTACGACCATCGCTGTTCATGCTGCATTGTCGACCGTACGGGCATGCACGTCAACGTCGAATGCGCGGTCGATGCTGTCGCGCCGGAGAATCCACAGTTCACAGCCCTGCGACTGTGGACCTCCGTGCACGGAATAGCAGCGCTCAACTCCACCCGCGCATTCGAGCCGATCACCGACCGTTCGGCGGTGCCGGAGTTGACCCGCCGCGCAGTGCGCGACGTGATCGCCGAGGCTACCGAACCAAGGACTTGACCGACGCCGGAAGCTGGCGAACGTTCTTGTAGGGGCCGACGACCGCGGCACCGAAAGGACGGTCGAGCAACACGGCGGCGACCTCGCGTACCTCGTCGTTGCCGACGCTGTCGATCCGCGCCAACGTGTCGGTGATGTCGCGGTGATTGCCGTAGTTCAGTTCACTACGACCGATTCGGTTCATCCGAGAGCCCGAATCTTCGAGTCCCAGAACCAATCCGCCCCGCAACGAACCCTTGGCCCGCGCACACTCGGCGTCGGTGATGCCCTCGGACGCAACCTTGGCCAGCACTTCTCTGATCACCGTGGTCACTTCGCCCAAGTTCTCCGGCTGACAGCCGGCGTAGACGGAGAAGGCACCACTGTCGGCAAACGTGTCCACCGACGAGTACACCGAGTACGCCAGACCACGCTCTTCCCTGATCTCCTGGAACAGACGAGAACTGAGCCCACCGCCCACTGCCGAGTTCAGCACCGACAACGCCCAGCGATGCCCTTCGTGTCGGCCGAACGCACGCACGCCGAGGCACAGATGCGCTTGCTCGCTGTCACGAGTGGTCAGGCTCAACGTGGGAGCGTTGCGCAATCGCGCTGTGCCGGACCTTCTTTCGGCCGGCCGTACGCCCTTGACCAGGTGGCCGGAGAACGCTCGGCGCACGAGCGAGACGATCTGCTTGTGATCGACGTTCCCCGCAACCGCAACGACCATGCGCTGCGGGGTGTAGCGGCGAACGTGGAACGAGTGCAATTGCGCACGGGTCATCGACTCGATGGATTCGACGGAACCGATGATCGGGCGTCCGATCGGATGATCGCCGAACATCGCTTCCAGGAAGGCATCTCCCAGCAGATCCTCTGGATCGTCGTCGCGCATGGAGATCTCTTCGAGGACCACCTGCCGCTCGACGTCCACGTCTGCGGATCGGCACCGGCCACGCAGCACCACATCGCTGACCAGATCGATGGCAAGCGCCACGTCCTCGTCGAGCACGTGCGCATAGAAGCAGGTGCTCTCCTTCGAGGTGAACGCATTCAACTCTCCCCCGACACCGTCCATCACCTGGGCGATCTCGAGCGCACTGCGCGTGGGAGTCGACTTGAACAGCAGATGCTCGAGGAAGTGTGCTGCACCGGCAACACTGGGTTGCTCGTCCCGTGAACCGACTCCGACCCACACACCGACCGAGGCCGAGCGAACGCCTGGCACGAACTCCGTGACCACCCGAAGACCGCCGGGCAGTGTGGTGCGTTGCACGCCGGTGTCGATGCCGGCGCTCTCTGGAACGGCCGAACGGTACGTCCCGAGGGGACGTACCGTTCGGCTCGGTTGCTTCTTACTCAGCGCTGACCTCGGCGGGTGCCTCGGGAGCATCGGCGGGAGCAGCAGCGTTGTCGTCTTCGACGGGAACGAGGCTGATCTTGCCGCGGTTGTCGATATCGGCGATCTCGACGCGCAACTTGGATCCGACGCTCACGACGTCCTCGACCTTGTTGATGCGCTTGCCGTTACCGAGCTTGGAGATGTGCACCAGTCCGTCGCGGCCCGGGAGCAGCGAGACGAATGCACCGAAAGCCGTTGTCTTGACGACGGTTCCGAGGAATCGCTCGCCGACCTTCGGCAGCTGCGGGTTGGCGATGGCGTTGATCATGTCGATCGCGGCCTGTGCGGACGGGCCGTCCGCTGCACCGACGTAGACAGTGCCGTCATCTTCGATCGAGATGTTGGCACCGGTCTGCTCGGTGATGGAGTTGATCATCTTGCCCTTGGGCCCGATGACCTCGCCGATCTTGTCGACCGGCACCTTGATCGCGGTGACGCGAGGTGCGTACGGGCTCATCTCGTCCGGGGTGTCGATGGCCTCGGCCATGACCTCGAGGATGGTCGTACGCGCATCCTTGGCCTGCGACAGCGCGCCGGCGAGCACCTTGGAGGGGATGCCGTCGAGCTTGGTGTCGAGCTGCAGTGCGGTGACGAAGTCCTTGGTTCCGGCGACCTTGAAGTCCATGTCGCCGAACGCATCCTCGGCACCGAGGATGTCGGTGAGAGCGACGTAGCGGGTTTCGCCGTCGACCTCGTCGGACACGAGGCCCATGGCGATTCCGGCGACCGGGGCACGCAGTGGCACACCGGCATTGAGCAGCGACAGGGTCGATGCGCAGACCGAGCCCATCGAGGTCGAGCCGTTGGAGCTCAGTGCCTCGGAGACCTGGCGGATGGCGTACGGGAACTCTGCCTGGCTGGGCAGAACCGGCAGCAGAGCGCGCTCGGCGAGTGCGCCGTGACCGATTTCGCGACGCTTGGGCGAACCGACGCGTCCGGTCTCACCGGTGGAGTACGGCGGGAAGTTGTAATGGTGCATGTAGCGCTTGGACGTCTCGGGCCCGAGCGAGTCGACCTGCTGCGCCATCTTGACCATGTCGAGGGTGGTGACGCCCAGGATCTGGGTCTCGCCGCGCTCGAACAGAGCCGATCCGTGGGTACGCGGGATGATCGCGACCTCGGCGGACAGCGACCGGATGTCGGTGATGCCGCGGCCGTCGATGCGGAAGTGATCGGTGAGGATGCGCTGGCGAACCGACTTCTTGGTCAGTGCGCGGAATGCGGCACCGATCTCCTTTTCGCGGCCGGCGAAGCTGTCTCCGACCGATGTGAGGACCTGAGCCTTGACCTCGTCGAGCTTGCTCTCACGCTCGGCCTTGCCCGCAATGGTCAGTGCCTCGTTCAGCGGGATCTTCGCGGCATTCTCGACGGCCTCGAAGACGTCCGTCTGGTACGCCGGGAAGACCGGGTAGTCGCCGGTGGGCTTGGCTGCCTTGGACGCGAGCTCCTGCTGCGCGGTGCACAGTGCCGCGATGAAGGGCTTCGATGCTTCGAGGCCCTCGGCGACGACAGACTCGTTGGGGGCGGTAGCGCCACCCTCGATGAGCTCGATGACGTTCTCGGTGGCCTCGGCTTCGACCATCATGATCGCGACGTCTGCGTCGGCACCGGAGCCGGAGACGATACGTCCGGCGACGACCATGTTGAACACGGCCTTCTCGAGCTGCTCGTTGGTCGGGAACGCGACCCACTGCTTGTCGATCAGCGCGACGCGAACGCCGCCGATCGGGCCGGAGAACGGCAGGCCGGCGATTTGCGTCGAGGCCGATGCGGCGTTGATCGCGACGACGTCGTACAGATCGGCCGGGTTGAGGCTCATGACCGTGATGACGACCTGGATCTCGTTGCGCAGTCCGTCGACGAACGTCGGACGCAGCGGCCGGTCGATCAGGCGGCAGGTGAGGATGGCGTCGGTGGACGGACGGCCCTCGCGGCGGAAGAACGATCCGGGGATGCGGCCCGCGGCGTACATGCGCTCTTCGACGTCGACCGTCAGCGGGAAGAAATCGAATCCCTCACGGGGGTGCTTGCCTGCGGTCGTTGCCGACAGCAGCATGGTGTCCTCGTCGAGGTACGCGGCGACCGCGCCTGCGGCCTGCTGCGCGAGGCGGCCGGTCTCGAAGCGGATGGTCCGCTTGCCGAACGTGCCGTTGTCGATGATCGCAGTTGCTTCGTAGACGCCTTCTTCGACGTCCAATGTTGTGGTTTCCGACATGTGTTCTGTTCTCGTCCTCTCGTCTTTGCCGTGCCCGCGTGGACACACCACGAGCCCTCCTGGCTGTGGCGGCATACCTGTGCCGTCCATCTCCGAGCTTCTCTCGGGACGCGGCTGCGCGGAGGCGGCCATCGATCGAAGCCCACCGGATCTCGTATCCGAAAGGCCACTACCGAAGACCGTCACCACGGCGTGACAGGCATACACGGCGGTGTGCGGATGCCGTGCATCCGCTTTCTCGTGCTGGCGTAACTGTTCTTGCGGTACAAACACAGAAAGCCAACGAGGAACAGTCTAAGCACTGCCTCGTTGGCTACTGCACTATTGCTGCGAGTCGGGTGCGCACCGGCGCGTCGAACCGTGCATCGGTGACATCCTCGCGTCGGTGAAGATTATCGACGCAGACCCAGACGCTCGATGAGCGAACGGTAGCGGGTGACGTCGACCTTCGCGATGTACTTGAGCAGACGACGACGACGCCCGACCAGCAGCAACAGGCCGCGGCGGGAGTGGTGGTCGTGCTTGTGCGTCTTGAGGTGCTCGGTCAAGTCGACGATGCGCTTGGTGAGCATTGCAACCTGCGCCTCGGGCGAACCCGTGTCGGTGGGGTGCAAGCCGTACTCGCCGAGAACGGCCTTCTTCTGTTCGGTGGTCAATGCCACTGGTACTACTCCTGATCAATGACGTCCGCGTGAAAGGAAGCAACGCGCCCGGTGGTCGAAACCACGGGATCGAAGCCGGTACAGCCGCCACGGACCGCAGCGAGCACCGAGGGGACAGCCTATCAGGCCGTGCTCGCCGCCAGGATCGAGCGGGCTCGCTCGGCGTCGCGCCCCATTTCTTCCACGAGTGCTTCCATCGAATCGAACTTCTCCATACCGCGCAGTCGATCCACGAAGTCGACTGCCACATGCTGCCCGTACAGGTCGGCCTCACCATCGAGCACGAACGCCTCGACGGTCCTGGTACGACCCGAGAACGTGGGATTGGTACCCACCGACACAGCAGCAGGATGCCGCTCCCCCGGAGTGACCGTCCCCATGATCGGGCCCGGCCCGAGCACGGTGAACCACGCCGCGTACACGCCGTCGGCGGGAATGGCCGAGTACATGGGCGGCGCGACATTGGCTGTGGGATAACCCATCTGGCGACCTCGGCCGTCTCCGTGCACCACGACGCCCTCGACGCGGTGTGGTCGCCCGAGCGCGGCAGTTGCCGCGGCGACGTCTCCGGCGTCCACGCACGATCTGATGTACGTCGAGGAGAACGTGACGGCGTGCTCGGCGAGCAGGTTGACTCCGTCGACTGCGAATCCGGACCGTTCGCCGATCTTGCGCAGCATGGGCACGGTGCCGAGCGCCTTCTTCCCGTAGGTGAAGTTCTCACCGACGACGACCTCGGCAACGTGCAGGCGTTCGATCAGGATCTCGTGCACGTATCGCTCGGGGGTGAGCTTCATCAGCTCGGGCGTGAACGGCATCACGCAGAACACGTCGATTCCCAGCTTCTCGGCGAGCTCGGCTCGCCTCGTCAGGGTGGTCAACTGAGCTGGGTGGCTTCCCGGCCGCACGACCTCCATCGGATGAGGGTCGAACGTCATGAGCACGCTGGGAACGCCGCGCTTCTTCGCAGCGGCCACCGCTCGCCCGATCAGTTGTGCGTGTCCGCGATGAACGCCGTCGAAGACGCCGATCGTGAGCACGCACCGACCCCAGTCGGCAGGTACATCGTCGAGACCTCGCCATCTCTGCACACCGCGAAGCCTACGGCCCGACGGCCGCTCGGTCACTCTCGGACAGGCGTGTCGCGCGCGCCAGGTATGGACAAAAAGGTGTCCCCACGGTAAATATTTCGGTGTGCCTAACTTATTTCTTCGCCAGCGTGGATCTCGCGCCCGGCGGATTCTCGCGAGCTGGGCCGTGGTGGGACTACTGGTAGCAGCGTCGACCGGCTGTGCCCGCGCCGTCGGAGAGGACGATCCGACTGTTCTCGACGACGGCAGACCCTTGGTTCTGACGACCTTCACCGTTCTCGCCGACATGGCCGCCAATGTCGCCGGTGACCACCTGCGAGTGGAATCGATCACAAAAGCCGGAGCCGAGATCCACGGCTACGAGCCGACACCCGGAGACCTACGCACCGCGGAGCAGGCCGAGCTGATTCTGGACAACGGGCTCGGGCTGGAGGCCTGGTTCGAGAAATTCGTCGAGCGCATCCCCGCACCCCACGCCGTGGTGAGTGCGAACGTGGACCCGATCTACATCCGCGACGACGCCTACGCGGGCAAAGCGAACCCCCATGCGTGGATGTCCCCCGTCGTGGCCGAGACGTACGTCGAGAACATCGCCGACGCGTTCGTCGCGCTCGACCCCGCAAACACCGACGACTACCGCGCGAACGCAACCGCGTACATCGGACAACTCCGCGAGGTCGGTGCCGAACTGGAGGCAGACCTCTCCGGGCTGCCCGCTCGTCAACGTGCGCTCGTCACCTGTGAGGGCGCATTCGGCTATCTGGCTCGTGACTTCGATCTGCAGGAGGCCTACCTGTGGCCGGTCAACGCCGAGCAGGAAGGAACTCCGAAGCAGGTGGTCCGCACCATCGATTTCGTTCGTGACAACGACGTACCCGCCGTGTTCTGCGAGTCGACCGTCTCGGACAAGGCGCAGCTGCAGGTCGCCGAGGACACAGGCGCTCGGTTCGGCGGACAGCTCTACGTCGATTCACTGAGCGATGCGGCCGGCCCCGTCCCCACGTACCTGGATCTTCTGCGCTACGACGCACGGTTGATCGCCGACGCACTGGTAGGAGAACGATGACCCAGCACACTGGTGCCCCGCACCGCATGGCCCCGCACGAGAACGAGGCGGCGCTGACGGTCGATGCCGTCGATGTCCGATACCGCGACGTCGTGGCCCTGACCGGTGCCAGTCTGACGCTCGCACCCGGCCGGGTGTGCGGGTTGGTCGGCATGAACGGATCGGGCAAGTCGACGCTGTTCAAGGCCGTCATGGGAGTGGTCAAGCCGAACTCCGGCTCGATCACCGTGTTCGGCGGCGACCCGGCTCAGGCGCGCAAGGCAGGCACGGTCAGCTACGTGCCCCAGGCGGAATCCGTCGACTGGACATTCCCGATCAGCGTGCGCGACGTGGTGATGATGGGCCGATACGGGAAGCAGAATTTCTTTCGCACACCCCGAGCAGCCGATCGACTGGCCGTCGACGAGGCTCTGCAGCGCGTCGACCTCGCCGAACTCGCGAACCGACAGATCGGTCAGCTCTCCGGAGGCCAACGCAAACGCGCGTTCGTCGCCCGCGCCATTGCCCAGGAGGCGTCGCTGCTGTTGCTCGACGAGCCCTTCGCCGGAGTGGACAAGAAGACCGAAGCCACCATCACCCGATTGCTGCGCGAACTCGCAGCACACGGAGCCTCGGTTCTCGTGTCCACGCACGATCTTCATGCTCTGCCGGAGCTGTGCGACGAGGCGATCCTGCTGCAGCAACGGGTGCTGATGCACGGTTCTCCGGCCGAGGTGCTGCGCCCGGAGAACCTGGCGTTGGCCTTCGGCATCGACCCGTCGAAGGTCGACCAACTCGGTGCGGGCACCCGGACTCCGGCCACCCCGACGACGGAAGCGAGCTGAACCGTGTACATCGTCGCCTTTCTCGTGGACCCGCTCGAGTACACCTTCATGCAGCGGGCGCTGCTGGTGACCGTCACCGCCTCGATCGTGTGCGCGGTCCTGAGCTGCTGGCTCGTCCTCATCGGGTGGTCACTGATGGGTGACGCGGTCTCGCACGCCGTTCTGCCCGGTGTCGCGCTGTCGTACCTGTTCGGGGCACCGTTCGCGATCGGAGCTTTACTGTTCGCGCTCATCGCTGTCGGTGCCATCGGGGTGGTTCGCAACACCACCATCGTCAAGGAGGACGCCGCCATCGGCGTCGTCTTCACCACCTTGTTCGCGCTCGGCGTCGTCCTGATCTCGAAGTTTCCGAGTCAGATCGACCTCAACCACATCCTGTTCGGCAATCTGCTCGGTGTCTCGCAGGCAGACATGGTCCAGGTGTTCGTGCTCGGCGGTATCGCGTTGGCCGTCATGATCGTCAAGCGTCGGGACTTCACTCTCTTCGCCTTCGACCGCACCCAGGCCCGCGCCGTCGGTATCAACCCGACGGTGATCTCGGCCGTGATGCTGACCCTGCTCGCGTTGACGACCGTCGTCGCACTCCAGGCCGTCGGCGTCATCCTCGTGGTGGCGATGCTCATCACTCCCGGTGCGTCCGCGTATCTGCTCACCCACAGCTTCGGCCGCATGCTGGTGCTGGCCCCGCTGATTTCGGTGGGCTGCGCGCTGGTGGGGATCTACGCCAGCTTCTACCTCGATGTGTCCTCCGGTGGCAGCGTGGTGCTCACCCAAGGACTCGTCTTCGTTCTTGCCTACCTGCTGAGCCCATCGCAGGGCATCGTGATCCGCGCCCTGCGACAACGCCGACAGGTGCCGGTAGCTCCGGCCGGGTGAGATGTCTTTTTCCATTGGATTGCCTAAGCTCGGCGACGTGGCGCAACGAAAAGACGATCCCGCACCGGCCGACGAGGGCGTCCAGCTGTCCGCGGTTGCGCAGGATTACCTCAAGGTCATCTGGACGGCCAGTGAATGGAGCGAGGATTCCGTCAGCACCAAGATGCTCTCCGAACGCATCGGTGTCTCCGCCTCCACGGTGTCCGAGGCGATTCGCAAGCTCGCCGACCAGGGCATGGTCGACCACGCCCGCTACGGAGCCATCTCACTGACCGAGAAGGGCCGCCTGGCTGCCATCGGCATGGTGCGTCGGCACCGTCTGATCGAGACCTATCTGGTCCGAGAACTGGGTTACGGCTGGGACGAAGTGCACGACGAGGCCGAGATTCTCGAACATGCCGTATCGGATCTGATGATGGATCGAATCGACGCCAAACTGGGCCACCCCGAACGGGATCCGCACGGCGACCCGATTCCGTCGGTCGACGGTGCGATCGAGACTCCGTCCGCGACCCGCCTGAGCGAGTACCTCGACGGACAGTCCGGCCGGGTCGCCAGAATTTCCGACTCCGACCCGGCGATGCTGCGTTACTTCGATTCCGTCGGCATCACGCTGGACCTGCCGATCACGGTGGTCGAACGACGCGACTACGCAGGCACCGTCGCCATCGAGCTCGCTCGCACCGATGCCACCGATTCCATCGACCTCGGCCACCGCGCCGCCGAGGCGATCTGGATGGTTCCGGCGAACTGATCGTCGGGTCGGTGCCGCACCCGTGCCGAGTGTTTCAGTGCCCGCGCAAGGTCGCGGGTCGCACGACCATGACCGAACTGGCGCGCTTGCCCTTCTCCTGAAGCAAAGCGATGGTGTGCCCCGTGGGATCGACCGCCGCATACACCCCGTCGATTCCGATCGGATCCAGCCACCGCCCCTGGCTCAACGATTCCGCCTCACCCGCGTCGATCTGCCGGTGCGGAAAGGCCGTTCGCGCCGCCTGGTCGATGTCCAAGCTCACGGCCGGGTCCTCGGCAAGATCATCGAGCGTCCGCGCGTGGTCCAGGGTGAAGGGTCCGACGCGAGTGCGGCGCAACACGGTCAGGTGGCCGCCGACGCCGAGCGCCGCGCCGAGGTCGCGCGCCAAGGCGCGCACATAGGTCCCCGACGTGCAGTCCACCTCGACATCGAGGTCCACGAAGGAGGCTTCGTTCTCCACCACATCGCGCCTGGCCGTCACGTCGAATCGAGTGACGCTGACCTTGCGGGCGGCGAGTGTGAACTCCTCACCCGCGCGGGACAGTTTGTGGGCACGTTGCCCGTCGACCTTGATGGCGCTGACACTGGCAGGCACCTGCTCGATATCGCCGGTCAGGGCGGCGATCGCGGCCTGGATCTCGGAGTCGGAGACGTGCGCGGCCGAAACCTCGGCCAGCACGTCGCCCTCGGCGTCGTCGGTCGTCGTGCTCCGGCCGAGCCGGATGGTTGCGGTGTACGACTTGGTGGTCAGCGAGAGCAATCCCAGCATCTTGGTCGCACGCTCCACGCCGAGCACCAGCACGCCGGTCGCCATGGGATCCAGGGTCCCCGCATGGCCGACCTTCCTGGTGCGCAACAATTTTCGGCACGACGCCACCACATCGTGGCTCGTCACTCCCGGCCCCTTGTCGACCACCAGCAGGCCGGCACCGACGAGACCGGACGAGATCTTTTCGCGAGCACTCACGAGAGAGCATTGTGCCAGGCGCGCGGAGCCGGTCGTCACATCACCGAGATCGCGGTCATCACCAGACCGCCCGCCACCATCCATCGACCGTCGAAAGCCCGCAACGGCGGCCCGGACACCGTCTCCCCTGGCACCAGCAGCTCGGAATGGAACGTTCCCGAGATGTCGTCACCGGCGCCGGTGCGCTCGAAGGTGATGTGCGCGTCCTCGAATCCGAGCCAGCGTCCGGTCAACGGCTCCCAGGCCTTGTACGTCGCTTCCTTGGCGCAGAACAACACTCGGTCCCAGTGCACGTCCTCACGTCCCACGGTCGCGAGCCACTCACGCTCGGACTCCAAGCTCACCGCCCCGAGTACTCCATCGGGCAAGGGACCGTGCGGCTCGGCGTCGATTCCCACCGAGCGCACCTGCATCGAGTAGGCCAACACCGCACCGCGATAGCCGTCGCAGTGCGTCAACGACCCGACCACACCCTTCGGCCACTGCGGGGCGCCGGACTTACCGCGCATGATCGGTGCCGGCTCCACGCCCAACTTCTCCATCGCCACGCGCGCACAGTGTCGAGCCGAGGTGAACTCACGCTTGCGCTTGTCCACCGCCTTGGCCACCAGCGGGGCTTCGAGCGGATGTGGCGTCAAACCAGGTGGGTCCGCGAACAACTCGGCCGAGACGACGCCGTTGGGAAGTATGGATTCGATCACTTGCCTGCCCTCATCTTCTCGACCTCGGCCTCCATCTCGGGCGTCACCGTGAAGTGTCCACCCCACTTGTTCAACGCACCCGGCGGATACTCGGGGACCGGAAGAATCTGCCGCAGAACGTTCTTCGGCAGGCCACGGCGCTGCCATTCGCGCGGGTAGCCCACCGACACCTCCTCGAAGCGAACGCCGTCGTAATAGGTCGTCCGCGGGATGTGCAGGTGCCCGTACACCGAGCAGATCGCGTTGTACCGCGTATGCCAATCCGCCGTCAGAGTGGACCCACACCACAGCGCGAACTCCGGGTAGAACAGCACCTCGGTCGGCTGCCGAACCATCGGGAAGTGGTTGATCAACACGGTCGGAACGGAGGTGTCCAGCGCATCGAGACGCTCCCTGGTGGCGTCGATCCGCGCATGGCACCAGGCGTCGCGCGTCGCGTACGGCTGCGAGGACAGCAGGAATTCGTCGGTGGCGACGACGTTCTTCTCACGTGCGATCGTCAGTCCGTGTTCCTTGTCCCGAGCTCCCCGCGGCAGGAACGTGTAGTCGTAGAGCAGGAACATCGGCACGATCGTCGCCGGACCACCCTCACCCTCCCACCGCAGATACGGGTCCTCGGGGGTGACGACGTCGATCTCGCGGCACAGGTTGACCAGGTACTCGTATCGGGCTGCCCCGTGGATCTGGACGGGATCCTTCACCGTCGTCCACAGCTCGTGGTTTCCGGGAACCCAGATGACTTTCGCGAAACGGCTACGGAGCAGTTCGAGCGCCCACTTGATGTCGTCGGTCTTCTCCGACACGTCGCCGGCAACGATCAGCCAGTCTTCGGGCGATTCGGGAAAGATGTCCTCGGTCACGGGTCGGTTGCCCCGATGTCCGACGTGAATGTCGCTCACTGCCCACAGCTTCGCTGCCACTGAAAATTCCTTCCGATGCGCTCGGCCGCCGGCGTCGAATCGCCAGAACCGTCCGAGAACGTACCAACGCCCAATACTCCATGCAGATTCCGCGGCGTATCCGGGCGGGGTGACGCGGCAACCCGGTCACCGGCCGGACCGTGCCGCTCACCGAAAACGGGATCGAGTCGAAACACCCGCAGATTCGGGTATATGGTGCCGTTCATGACTTGTTTGCGGGTTTCGACTCGGGTTGCGTCTCGATGACCGTGCCCCCGGTCCGCGTCCGAGACGCCGCAGCCCTCCTCGGCGTCAGTGACGACACCGTGCGCAGATGGATCGAAAGCGGTGCGCTCCCCGCGCTCGAGGACGAGTCCGGACGCAAGGTCATCGCCGGCCGGGACCTGGCCGACTACGCACGCGAACACGCCGTCCCCCCGCCGGAGATCTCGTCGGGCGGCAGCTCTGCCCGCAACCGGCTCGTGGGTTTGGTCACCGAGGTCGTCTCGGACGCGGTGATGAGCGAGGTGAGCATGCAGTGCGGGCCGTTCACGATCGTGTCGCTGATGAGTACCCGATCGGTTCGCGAACTGGGGCTCGAGCCCGGCAAGGTCACCGTCGCTGTCGTCAAGGCGACCACCGTCATCGTCGAGACACCGTAGAACGCAGGAGATGTTCGTGAAGACAACGCGCCCGGCATCCGCGCTCGTGGTTGCAGCCACCCTGATGCTCGTCGGGTGCAGCTCGCAGTTCGATTCGACAACACCCGATGCGGCCTCGGACGGCAACGCGGTCGGAGGCGAGATCACGGTCTTCGCCGCAGCATCGCTCCGCACGACGTTCACCGATCTCGGCACTCGCTTCGAGGCCGAACACCCCGGCACCTCGGTGGAGTTCAGTTTCGCGGGTTCGTCCGATCTGGCCGCGCAGCTGATCTCCGGCGCGCCTGCCGACGTCTTCGCCTCCGCGGATACGAAGAACATGGCCGAGACGGTCGACGAAGACCTGGTGGCGGGCGATCCCGTCGACTTCGCGTCCAACACTCTGACCATCGTGACCGCCCCCGGCAACCCCGACGGCATCACATCGTTCGCCGATCTGGCGAACCCCGACGTTCTCACCGTGATCTGCGCCCCCCAGGTGCCGTGCGGCGCGGCGACGGCCGCGGTCGAGACCGCCACCGACACACTCGTCCCGGCCGTGAGCGAGGAATCCTCGGTCACCGACGTGCTGGGCAAGGTCACCTCGGGGCAGGCCGATGCCGGACTGGTCTACGTCACCGATGCTTCCGGGGCAGGCGCAGCCGTGACCACGGTGCCCTTCGAGGAGTCGAGCGAGGCCGTCAACATCTACCCGATCGCGACCCTGAGCGGTTCCGGCAACCCCGCCACAGCGCGCGCATTCACCGAGTTCGTCGCCGGACCCGTCGGGCGAGACGTGCTCGGTCGAGCGGGCTTCGCGGCACCGTGACCGCTCGAGCCGCTGACGGCGGGCGGTCCACGGCACGGCCCCGTCCGACCGTCGGAGTACCGCTGTGGATATTCGCACCGGCCGCCGTGGGCGCACTGCTCGTCGTGTTGCCACTGGCCGCGATGTTCACGCGAATCGATTGGTCGAACTTTCTCGGACTCGTCACCTCCGAATCCGCTGTGGCAGCGCTGATCCTCAGCCTGAAGACGGCGACGGCCAGCACCATGGTGTGTGTGCTTCTGGGCGTGCCGATGGCCATCGTGCTCTCGCGCAGCTCGATTCGAGGGCTCTCGATACTCCGCTCTCTCGTAGTCCTGCCCTTGGTGCTGCCTCCGGTGGTCGGCGGCATCGCGCTGCTCTACACCTTCGGACGCCAAGGCCTGTTGGGCGAACACCTCGATGCCTTCGGGATTCGAATAGCGTTCACCACCTCGGCCGTCGTGTTGGCACAGGTGTTCGTGTCGCTACCTTTTCTCGTCGTCAGCGTCGAGGGCGCCCTACGCACGGCCGGTGACCGCTACGACGTGGTGGCTGCCACCCTGGGTGCCACCCCCACGACCGTCCTACGGCGAGTCACCGTGCCGCTGATACTTCCCGGGCTGATATCTGGAACCGTTCTCGCCTTCGCGCGTGCACTCGGAGAATTCGGAGCGACGTTGACCTTCGCCGGCTCCCTCGAGGGCGTGACCAGGACACTGCCGCTGGAAATCTATCTGCAGCGCGAGAGCGATCCCGATGCAGCGGTGGCGCTGTCGCTGGTGCTGATTCTCGTCGCGGCACTCGTCGTCGTGACCGCGCGCGGCACACGGTCGTCGGGAACGCTGTGAATTCACTACACCTCTGGGCCACCCTCGGCGTCCGCGGAATCGATCTCGAACTGGATGCCCGCGCGGGTGAGACGGTCGCGATCCTCGGGCCGAACGGGGCAGGCAAATCGACGCTGCTGCAACTCGTCTCGGGCGTCGTGGCACCCGACGACGGAATCGTCCGACTCGGCGAAGACGTGTTGACCGACACCGCCTCGAACACCGTCGTGCCGATCCACGCGCGAGGCGTCGCGACCCTCGCTCAGGAAGCTCTGCTGTTTCCTCACATGGACGCTCGCACGAACGTGGCCTTCGCACCGCGTAGCACCGGCGCGAACCGCGCGACCGCGCGAGCCGTCGCCGATACCTGGCTCGACGCGGTCGGGGCCTCCCACCTGGCCGATCGCCGCCCTGCGCAGCTGTCCGGTGGTCAGGCCCAACGTATCGCCATCGCGCGCGCTCTTGCGGCCGATCCGCGTCTGCTGCTGCTCGACGAACCCCTGGCGGCGCTGGATGTCGATACGGCACCGGGCATTCGGCGAGTGCTGCGCACTGTGTTGCGCGAGAGCGGCCGCACCGCCTTGATCGTGACCCACGATCTGCTCGACGTCGTCGCGCTCGCCGATTCCGTCGCGGTCGTCGACGGTGGGCGCGTCGTCGAGCGAGGGTCGGTCACCGACGTCCTGACCGCCCCTCGCAGCGAATTCGGTGCCCGCATCGCCGGGGTGAACCTGATCTCGGGACGGGCTGTCGATGCCGAAGACTCGACGTCCCTGACCACGACATGGGGAGGGACGGTCCACGGCTCCGGGCGGCACGCCACCGGAACTCCACTGGTAGCGGTGTTCTCCCCCGCCGCCGTGTCGGTACACCCGACTGCACCGCACGCCAGCCCCCGAAACGTGTTCGAGGTGGTGATCGAGGAGATGGAGGTGCAGGGCTCCGGGATTCGTGTTCGGTCACGTCCGCAACCCGACGGGTCTCCCGGCATGGCCGCCGACATCACCCCTGCTGCGGTATCGGATCTCGGGCTCGAGCCCGGCCGCAGCGTGTTCTTCGTCGTCAAGAGCCGTGAGGTGGCATTGCACCCCGCATTGCCGTCGCAGCCCTGACCGAGACCACTCAGTGGCGTAGTTGGCGGTCGCTGCCGATCACCAGCCACTTACCGGACAGCACCCGGCCCGCGACCGCGAGCATCCGCAGTCCGACGAAGACGCCGAGCCCTGTCCAGATGCCGACCAACCCCCAGTCGAACACCAGAGCCGACCAGATGAACGGCAGAAAGCCCACGACGGCGCACGCCATGGTCGCATTTCGCAGAAAAGCAGCGTCACCACTGCCGAGCAGCACTCCGTCCAACGCGAACACCACTCCCGCAATGGGAATGATCGCGACGAAGATCCACCAGATCGCATGCATCTCGTCGATGACCGACGCGTCGGTGGTGAACAAGTCCGGGACGAACGAGCGCCCGACAGCGAACACGCCGGCGAGGACGACCGCGAACACCGTCGACCATGCCGTCAGTCGCCACGCCAGTGCCCGCGCGTCGTCGGTCCTGCTTGCACCCAGGGCGGCACCCACCAGTGTCTGAGCGGCGATGGCCAACGAATCGAGCATCAACGACACCAGGTTCCACATGTGCAGTACCACCTGATTGGCGGCCACCGAGGCCGCTCCGAACCTCGACGCGACCGCAGCCGCCGAGAGGAAGCAGGCCTGGAACGCCAGACTGCGCACGATCAGGTCGCGCCCCAGCACCAGTTGCGCGCGCATCACCGACCAGCGCGGGCGCAATTCGGTGCTCGCCCGCACCACCGCGACGACGAACAGCGCACCGGCGACGCCCTGCCCGATCACGTTGGCCACGGCCGATCCCACCAGCTCCAGACGCGGGAATCCGAGCAACCCATGCACCAGGAGTGGGCACAGAACTGCCGACACACCGAAGCCGAACACGACGAAACGCAGTGGGGTCACCGTGTTCTGGACTCCGCGCATCCATCCGTTTCCGGCCAGCGATATCAGGATGAACGGCACACCCAGCAAGGCCACCCGCAGCCACGCGAGCGCCTCGGCCGCGATGTCGCCACCGCCGGTGAGCACCGACACCACGGGCTCGGCCGCGAGTTGCATCACCGCGACGATGGCGATACCGATCGCGAAGGCCAGCCAGGTTGCCTGCACACCCTCGCCGACGGCATCACGTTCGCGACCGGCACCGTGCATCCGAGCCGCTCGCGCGGTCGTGCCGTAGGACAGGAAGGTCAGCTGGGTGCTGACCTGGGCCAGCACGAGCCCGCCGATAGCCAGGCCTGCGAGGGCCAACGCACCGAGCCTGCCGATCACGGCGGCGTCGAACAACAGGTAGAGGGGTTCGGCGGCAAGGACGCCGAGGGAGGGCAGCGACAGGCCGAGAATCTTTCGAGCGGTGACCGGAGTGGAGCTCACGACGTCGAAAGTGCTCCGCGCAGCGCATCGATCACGTCGGGCAGGTCACCGGTCGCGGTGTAGCCGGCCGCGTTGCGGTGCCCGCCGCCGCCGAGTTCGCACGCCACCGCCGAGACGTCTACCTCGGTCTTCGAGCGCAGGGAGACCACCCAGACCGAGCCGAAGTCCTGTTGCTTGAGCACGGCTGCCACCTCGGCTTCGGAGGTGGTGCGCACGATGTCGATCACGCTCTCGATTTCCTCGGACCGCAGTCCGGCCGAATCCTCGCTCCGAATGACGGCGTACACCAGCCCTCGTCCGTCGGCTGCGTCGGGAATCAAGGATGCCGAACCGAGCACGGACCCGAGCATCGGCAACCACTCGAACGGATGGGTGTCGAGCAGCTTGCGGGCGATGTGAGCGCCATCGATCCCAGTGGCCAACAGTCTTTCGGCCAACAAATGAGAACCCGGGCGAACCCAGCGGAACGAACCGGTGTCGGTGACCAGGCCCGCGAACAGCAGGTGAGCCAGATCGGCATCGATCTCGACGCCCCACCGATCGAGCAGACGCGCGATCACGGCGGTGGTGGACTCGGCGGACGCATGCACCACGTTCAGCGTTCCGAATCGAGTGTTGCTGCGGTGGTGATCGATGACGAGGCTGGCCGACGCCGTATCGAGTCGGTCGCCCAACGAACCCAGCCGACCCCGACTTCCGGCGTCGACCGTGACCACCAGATCGACGGTCTCGGTGACCTGGTCGGCGTCGACCAGAAGGTGCCTGCCGGGTAACTCGTCCATCGACTCGGGCAGGGACGCCGGTGCTGCGAACGCCACCTGGACGGTCGCACCGCGACGTTCGAGTACCGAACCGAGCGCGAGCCCACTACCGATCGTGTCGGCATCGGGCTGAACGTGACACAGCACGGTCACCGACGATGCACGTTCGAGCATCTCGATCGCCTGGGCCAGATCCTCGTCGGTCTCCGACACCGACCCCGAACCATCGGACATGTCAGTCGGCTTCGGCGGGCTCGACGTCTGCAGGAGTGGAGCCTGCGGAACGACCATCCAATCCAGGAGTGGAGCCTGCGGAACGACCATGCAATCCAGGAGTGGAGCCTGCGGAATGACCATCTGAGTCTGCGACTTCGCGCGGGGCTTTGTATGGGTCGGGGTCGCCTGCGGGCTTGGCGTTCGCACGAGCGCGGGCCAGTTCCTCGTCGGCCACTCGGGCGCGTTCGAGGAGGTCTTCCATGTGGCGTGCGGTGTCGGGCACCGTGTCGGTCACGAACGTCAATGTCGGCGTGTACCGAACACCCGTTCCGGCTCCGACCTTCGAGCGCAGTACACCCTTGGCCTTCTCGAGTCCTGCAGCGGCCGCCTGCAGATCGGGCGGAGTATCGAGATCTTCACCCATCACGGTGTAGTACACCGTGGCGTCGTGCAGGTCGGCGGTCACCTTGGTGTCGGTGATGGTCACGAATGCCAGCCGTGGATCCTTGATCTCGTGATCGATCGCCGTTGCAACGATGGCGGCGATTCGCTTGGACAACTTACGAGCCCTGGCCTGATCCACCACGACAATCACACTCCTCTTTCATGGCCGAACGTCGATTCTGTTGCGACGTACCGACGGTTGTGCACTTCACGTCTGCCGAGCAGGGCTCGGCGGACTTCCCGGATCAATCCTCGGGTCCGAAGATTCTCCGGCGTACTGCCAACAGTTCCAGATCGTGGCGTTCGGCGACATGCCGTTCGCACTCGTCCAGTTTGTCGTGCAGTAGGTCGACATCGGTACCGGCCGCGGCAACCCCCAGCAGGGATCGCCGAATACGTTCTCGCTCACCGGTTTCGGCAGCCGAGACTCCCAACCGTTGCAGATCACCGAGGACCGGTTCCACCATCGACCGTTTCTCGGCGAGCGAACGCACATCCCCCAACAACACGTCCAACTCCAGAGCACCCAGATACACGCTGACGTCCTTCGATCAGCTTCGACGACAAAGCCGGTGGCGGTACATCTGTCGTACCACCACCGGCTCGAAAGTCGGAGCGCAGTGTCACTCCCCTGGCTTCACCACCGAGCCGACGCGACCGGATGCGGAGCCGAACGGCTCCGCATCTGTTCTAGTCGCGCGGCTTTTCACGGAGTTCGTACGCCTCGATGACATCGCCCACCTTGATGTCGGAGTACGTCACCGTCAAACCACACTCGTAGCCCTCACGGACCTCCGTCGCGTCGTCCTTCTCGCGGCGAAGCGAGGAGATCGTGACGGTTTCCGCGACAACGGCACTGTCTCGGATGAGTCGCGCCTTGGCGTTGCGACGGATCGTACCGGAGGTGACGAGGCAACCGGCGATGTTTCCGACCTTGGAGGAACGGAACAGCGCGCGGATCTCGGCCTGCCCGAGGGCAACCTCTTCGTACACCGGCTTGAGCATGCCCTTGAGGGCCTTCTCGATCTCGTCGATGGCCTGGTAGATCACCGAGTAGTACCGGATGTCGACGCCTTCGCGGTTGGCCAGCTCGGTGGCTTTGCCCTCCGCTCGAACGTTGAAGCCGATGATGATCGCGTTGGATGCCGACGCCAGGTTGACGTTGGTCTCCGTGACGCCACCGACACCGCGGTCGATGACGCGCAGTTCGACCTCGTCGTCGATCTCGATACCGAGCAGCGCCTCTTCGAGCGCTTCCACGGTTCCCGAGTTGTCACCCTTGAGGATCAAGTTGAGCTGCGAAGTCTCCTTCAGAGCTGCATCGAGATCGTCGAGGCTGATGCGCTTGCGGCTCTTGGCTGCCAACGCATTGCGCTTGCGCGCATTTCGACGGTCGGCGATCTGACGTGCGATCCGATCCTCGTCGACGACCAACAGGTTGTCGCCTGCACCGGGCACCGACGTGAAGCCGATGACCTGCACGGGACGTGACGGCAGCGCTTCGGTGACGTCCTCGCCGTGCTCGTCGACCATGCGGCGAACGCGTCCGTATGCGTCTCCCGCCACGATCGAGTCACCGACGCGGAGCGTTCCTCGGGCGATGAGGACCGTGGCAACCGGTCCGCGTCCACGATCGAGGTGCGCCTCGATGGCGACACCCTGAGCATCCATGTCCGGGTTGGCACGCAGGTCGAGCGACGCATCTGCAGTCAACAGCACCGCTTCGAGAAGGGCATCGATATTGGTGCCCTGCTTGGCGGAGATCTCGACGAACATGGTGTCGCCGCCGTACTCCTCGGCAACCAGGCCGTACTCGGTCAGCTGCTGACGGATCTTGTCCGGGTTCGCGCCTTCCTTGTCGATCTTGTTGACCGCGACCACGATGGGCACATCTGCTGCCTGCGCATGGTTGATCGCTTCCACCGTCTGAGGCATGACGCCGTCGTCGGCAGCGACGACCAGGATCGCGAGGTCCGTGGCCTTGGCACCACGAGCACGCATAGCCGTGAAGGCCTCGTGACCGGGGGTGTCGATGAACGTCACGAGACGCTCGTTGCCTTCGAGTTCGGTCAGCACCTGGTAGGCACCGATGTGCTGCGTGATACCACCGGCTTCACCTTCGCGAACAGCGGTATTACGGATCGAGTCCAGCAGTCGCGTCTTGCCGTGGTCGACGTGACCCATGACGGTGACCACCGGCGGACGCTGCTCGAGATCGTCCTCGCCACCTGCGTCCTCGCCGTAGGTGAGGTCGAAGCTGTCGAGAAGTTCGCGATCCTCGTCCTCGGGGCTGACGACCTGGACGACGTAGTTCATCTCGCCGCCGAGAAGCTCCAGCGTCTCGTCGTTGACTGATTGCGTCGCGGTGACCATCTCGCCGAGGTTGAACAGGGCCTGCACGAGTGCGGCCGGGTTCGCGTCGATCTTGTCCGCGAAGTCCGACAGCGATGCGCCGCGGGCGAGACGGATGGTCTCACCGTTGCCGCGGGGCAGCCTGACGCCGCCGACTGCGGGAGCCTGCATGCTCTCGTACTCGGCGCGTTTCGCCCGCTTCGACTTGCGTCCACGACGAACTGCTCCGCCGGGACGACCGAATGCACCTGCTGCTGCGCCGCGCTGACCGGGGCGTCCACCGCCACCGGGGCGACCGCGGAAACCACCTGCGGGAGCGCCGCCTGCGGGGGCACCACCGGGAGCGCCGGGAGCGCCGCCGCCGCGGTAGCCACCGCCACCGCCGCCGCCGGGACGTCCACCCGGAGCGCCACCGGGACGACCGGGTCGACCTGCTGCGGGACCGGGACGCGCCGAACGGGTCGGCATGGCACCGGGGTTGGGGCGAGGAGGCATCGAGCCCGGGCTCGGACGAGGTCCGGCCTGGCCCGGTGCGGGACGGGGCCCACCCTGCCCGGGAGCCGGACGACTGCCACCGGACGGTGTGGCGGGACGAGGCCCACCTTGTCCGGGAGCGGGTCGTCCGCCACCGGGGCGCGGAGCACCGGGAGCGGGACGGGGAGCCGGTCGCTCCACGGGAGCCGAGGAGTACGGGTTGTTACCGACACGCGGAGCCTTGGGGCCGGGCTTGGGGCCGGGACCTGCGGGCTTGGGAGCTGCCGGGGCGGGTGCAGCGTCGCTGGTGGTGGCCGACGCGGCCGGAGCCTGTTCGACCGGAGCGGCGGGCGCTGCGGGCGAAGGGGTTGGTGCTGCCGGGGCCGGAGCGGGTGCGGCAGCCGGAGTTGCGGGTGCAGCCGGTGCTGCCTCCACGGGAGCTTGCGCTGCGGGTGCTTCCGGCTCTGCCGGACGGGGTGCCGGCTTGGGGCCGGGACGGGGTCCGCCCGGCTTCGCAGCGCCCGGCTTCGCGGTGCTGCCTGCAGCGCGATCGGCCGCTGCGCGACCGTTCGGTGCAGATGCGGCGGGTGCCGACGCGTCCGCGCTGTCGGACGGGAAGGATTCACGCAGTCGACGTGCCACGGGGGCTTCGACTGTGGATGATGCGGACTTGACGAACTCGCCTTGCTCTTTGAGCCGTGCGAGTAGTTCCTTACTGGTGACACCGAGTTCTTTTGCCAACTCGTGCACGCGGGCCTTGCCTGCCACTGCTCTCCTCACTGAGAGGCCGAGCGAGGCTTGGTGCCCGCACGACCTCGGGTTATCTCCGATGGACGTTCATCGTTGGTGCTTCACGGTGTGCTCATCAGTGCTGTTGCCTGTTCTTGTCGACGGGTGTTGCTCTTGTCGTGTCCTCGGCCTGCAGCTGTTCGTACTCGTCGAGCACGGCTGTCACTGCGGACGATTCCACATTTCCCGATATCCGAAACGCACGACCGAAGACTCGGCGTCGTTCCGCATTGTGCAGGCATTCTCGGCTGTAGTGCAACCACGCACCACGGCCGGACATCGAATGCCGGACGTCGGGGACGAGAGCGAATTCGTGCGAACCAGCTTCTCGAACCACGATCCTCAACAGATCGGCGGCCGGCACTCGCTCCCTGCACCCGACGCACGTACGAATAGGCCGGCTTGTCACTACCGGATACTCGCGTTCATGCCTCTGGGCGGAGAGGTCGTTACCGAACCATCGACCACTCTACCGCTGTATTGCCCCGAACTCCGCATTCCGGCCCTACGCGCTGGTCGTCTCGGGTGCCGCCGCATCACTGCGGATGTCGATACGCCAACCGGTCAATCGAGCGGCCAGTCGAGCGTTCTGCCCTTCCTTGCCGATGGCCAGAGAAAGCTGGTACTCGGGAACCACGACACGGGCCGCACGAGCAGCCGCGTCGACGACGGTCACCGAGACGACCTTCGACGGAGAAAGAGCGTTTCCGACGAACGTGGCCGGATCCTCGTCGAAGTCGATGATGTCGATCTTCTCGCCTGCGAGTTCGCTCATCACGTTGCGCACGCGCTGCCCGATCGGTCCGATGCAGGCACCCTTGGCGTTGAGACCGGACACGGTGGACGCGACTGCGATCTTCGAGCGGTGCCCCGACTCGCGGGCCACTGCCACGATGTCGACCGAACCGTCGGCGATCTCGGGCACCTCGAGGGCGAACAGCTTGCGCACCAGATTCGGATGGGTGCGCGAAAGGGTGATCTGCGGACCCCGGTTGCCCCGGGCGACTCCGACGACGTAGCACTTGATGCGTTCGCCGTGCTCGTAGCTTTCACCCGGCACCTGCTCGGCGGGCGGCAGGAGGCCGTCGGCTCCGTTGGCGTCACTGCCGATACGGACGATGACGGTGCCCTTGGCGTTGGCACGCGTGTCGCGCTGGATGACACCGTTGACGATCTCACCCTCGTGCGTGGAGTACTCGCCGAACGAGCGCTCGTGCTCGGCGTCGCGTAGGCGCTGCAGGATGACCTGACGCGCCGTGGTTGCCGCGATGCGTCCGAAGCCTTCCGGGGTGTCGTCCCACTCGGAGATCAGATTGCCGTCGGCGTCGAGCTCCTTGGCCATCACCCGTACCGACCCGGTCTTGCGATCGACGTCGATCCACGCGTTGGACTGGTGTCCCTCGGTGTGCCGGTAGGCCGTCAGCAATGCGGTCTGAATCGTCGAGATCACCATCTCGATCGGAATTCCCTTGTCCGCCTCGATGGCACGCAGTGCGGCGATATCGATATTCACTTGTTCGACCCTTCTTCCGGTGCTTCCACGTCCACGATCTCATCGGTGTTCGCGGGTGACGGTCTACTGCCGACCACGCCACCTGCCAGGTCCATCTCCTCGGCGCTTGGCCGCGAGAACTCCACCTGCACAACAGCTTTCACAACATCGGACAGCGCAACGGACCGGGTCGACAACACACCCTTCTCCTTGATCACCACGGTGACCGAGTCACCGTCGAGCACACCGACGCGACCGTCGAACTTGGCGTCGGCGAGTTCGATACGCACCTTGCGTCCGCGGGCCCGACGCCAATGCCGTGCCTCGGTCAGCGGGCGGTCGATTCCGGGGGTGGTGACTTCCAGTGTGTACGGAGCTTCCCCGAAATCGGTCACGGCATCGAAGGCATCCGAGATCTCGCGGCTCAGTTCCGGGAGCGCGTCGAGGTCGATTCCCTCTTCGCGATCGACCATGATCCGCACTGCACTGTGCTTTCCTGCGGCGACAACGTTCACGTCTTCGAGGTCGTAACCCCGTTCTCGAACGAGGTCGGCGAGCAGTTCGACAACCCTTTCCTTGGACGGAACAGGCATGTCGCGAACTCCTCGTGTGTAGTTGTGGGCGATCCGGCGTACGGCAGCCGGACTGCGTTTGGTGAACCAACAGCCTACCGCCCCGCAGGCAGTGCTCGTGACCACGATCGACCGCCGCGACACGCGGGCACGGCGCGTACGAGCGCTGCGGTCTGGCACGATATCGGAGTGCCAACGCCGACCGTCCCCTTCGCGCTCAGCCGCCGCGGGTTGTTCCGACTCGCCGGTGTCGCCGCTCTGTCCGCGGCCGCCGTGTCCGGCGTTGCCGCGTGCGGCCAGGAGACGATCTCGGGCCCTGCCCTCGACACACTGACCGCACAGTTGCGCGCAGCCCGCGCCGATGCCGCGGATGCCACCGCGGCCGCGACGGTGATCGCCGACTACGCAGCCGCACTCGGGATCGTCGCGGCGCAGCGGACCGAGCACGCCGATGCGCTCGAGACCGAGATCGCCCGAGCCACCGGCGCCTCGACCGACACGTCGTCGGCCACGGCCACCACGACACCCGCTCCCACGACGCCGCCGCCCGATATCGCCGCCGTGCGGGAGATGTTGACTTCCTCTGCTCGCAGTGCAGCAGATGCAGCTCGCAACGAAAGTGGTTACCGGGCAGGCCTTCTCGGTTCGATCAGTGCCTCGTGCACGGTCTCGGCCCTGGTGGTTCTGGCATGAGCGATCTCGGTCCGGAACAGCAAGGCCTGGTCGATGCCCTGCACGCCGAGTACGCGGCGGTGTTCGCCTACGGCGTCGTCGCGGCGTTCTCCAACCCCACGCGCGCCGAGGTGGTGGCGTCGAACACTGCCGCTCATCGCGCTCGCCGCGACGCCACCATCGATGCACTCCGGGCGGCGAGCGTCACTGTGCCACTGCCCGATCCGGCGTACGCGTCCCCCTTCCCGGTGACCGACGCGATCTCGGCTGCGCAGTTGGCTGCGCAGGCCGAGATCGACACGAGCATCGCGTGGCGTTCGTCGATCGAACGCAGCCGATCGGGAGCGACCCGCGACATGGGCGTGCAGGCGTTGACCGACGCTGCGGTTCGCCTCGCGACGTGGCAGCAAATTCTGGGCGTCACTCCGTCGTCGACGGCATTTCCCGGTCAACCGTGAGCGCTTCCGCCGGTCCGGCGGAACGCCCCGGCATGAACAGCGCCGCCACGAGTCCGATCGCCACTGCCCCTGCGCCGACGAGCAGGGCGGGTGCCAGGGCGTCGGTGTAGCCGGTGGGCGTCAGTGATCCACCGGCTCCGATGAACACTGCTGTCAGTACCGCGATGCCGAGCGCGATACCCACTTCTCGCACGGTGGAGTTCGCACTGCTCGCGGTGGCGTGATCGTCGTCCTTCATGTCCCGCAGCACTGCGGTGGCGGACGGGGCGAACGTCAGTCCCATGCCCACTCCGGCCATCAGCAGCGCCGGGACCATGGACAGGTATTCGGTGTCGGGTCCCAGAATCAGCGCCATCCACACGAGCGAGACCGACTGCAGCGACAGGCCGGCGACCAACAACCCACGCAGTCCGACGCGCTCGGCGAGCAGACCTGCGATCGGTGCGACCACCATCGGGGCGGCAGTCCACGGCAGCGTGCGTAGGCCTGCCTGAAACGGCGTGTAGTTCATCACGATCTGGAGGTACTGCGCGAGGAGGAACACCGCCCCGAACATGCCGAGCGAGAACGTGATTCCGATGATGTTGGCGATGGTGAAGCTGCGCGAACGGAAGAGTGCCAGCGGCAGTACCGAGTGCCGGGTGCGCGAGGCACGCAGAACGAAGGCGACGAGCAGTACCGCCGAGCCGATGAAGCCGGCGAGCACCGTGGTCGACGCCCACCCGTCGTCGTTGCCGTGGACCACCGCCCACACCAGGAGGAAGACGCCGCCGCCCGCGAGGACCGCGCCGAGCAGATCGAGCGGTTGGATGCGCCCTGCGGTTTCCTTCAGCGCGACGTACGCCAGCGGTACTGCGACGAGGGCCACCGGAACGTTGATCCAGAAGATCGCCTGCCAGGAGATCCCGTCGACCACGGCTCCGCCGACCACCGGCCCCAGCGCGACGCCGAGTCCGGAGACTCCACCCCAGATCCCGATTGCCATTGCCCGCTTGCTCACCGGCACCACCGCGGCGAGCAGGGCCAGGGACAACGGCATGATCGCGGCGGCACCGATTCCTTGCACGGCGCGCGCCGCGATGAGCATCGCTGGACTCGCAGCGAGCGCGCTGGCCACCGAGGCGGCGGTGAAGACAGCGATTCCGCCGAGGAACACCGTGCGTCTGCCCCACCTGTCGCCGAGCGTCGCCGCCGTCAGCATGAACGTCGCGAAGGTGAGGGTGTAGGCGTTCATGAACCATTGCAGTTGTCCGACGGAGGCGTTCAGATCTTGCTGGATGACCGGGAGCGCGCTGGTCATCACCAGATTGTCGAGTGTTGCCATGAACATCGGTAGGGATGCTGCGAGGATGCCGAGCCACACGGGAACGTTCCGAGTGGCGGGCTGCACTGCAGGTGGGGAAGCTGTGGCGGTCATTGCGGTCGTCCCGTCTCGAACTTGTAAGCATCGAATGATTACTTAAACGAGACCGTAAGTTATCGACTGATAACCTGTCAACATGTCCGACGCCTCTGCACCCAAGCCCAAGGCCACCCGTATGGATGCGGCCGACCGCCGAGAGCTCGTTCTCGACGCGGCGATGCGCGCGTTCGCGCGCGGGGGCTACGCCGGCACCAGTACCGATGCGGTCGCGAAGGAAGCAGGTGTCTCTCAGCCGTACGTGGTGCGCATGTTCGGCACCAAGGTCGAGTTGTTTCGTCTGGTGTTCCAACGCTCCGTCGACGGCATCATGGCCGCGTTCGAGGCCGTGCTGGCGGCGGGCCCGCTCGACCCCGACGACGACAGCACCTGGGCAAATCTCGGTTCCGCCTACGCCGATCTGGTGGCCGATCGCGACCTGTTGATGGTCATGATGCACGGATTCGGCGCAGGGTCGGTACCCGAGATCGGCCGGGCGGCCCGGGAGGGAATGGGCGCCATCTACAGCCAGATACGTGACGGTACGGGTTGTTCCGAGGATCAGGCCCGGCAGTTCATCGCGCACGGGATGCTGCTCAACGTCCTCATGTCGATGCAGGCACTCGAGCATCCGAACGACAGCTCCGGACTGCACGAGATGACGGTGTGCGCGTTCGGAACCACGCTGGTTCCGGCCGATCCCGGCTGAGCGTCCGAGCTAGGGACGCATCTCGTACCGGCCGTCGTAGGAGGCGACCTCGTTCCACACCGCCTCGAAACGACTCGCATCGACCACCGGCTTGCGTATCGCGTCCAGGGCCCACTGCTGTTGCGCCGCAGACGATGAGGGCTTTCCGTACAGCGCGACGGCATAGCCGGAGAAGTCTCTGATCTGGAAGTCGAAGATCTGGTCCAGCATCTCGGGCGAGATCTCGTCGGCTTGTTCGAGCACGAGATGGCCGTAGACGACGAGCGAGAACAGGTGCCCCACCACGAGTAGGAAATCGAGATCCTTCTGCTGCGCTTCGTCGGGCGCACAGTCCTGAAGAAACGACCTGAACGCCTGGGCCTGCTCGTAGAACCGTCCCACGTTGGGTATCGCGGAGTGCTTGCTGTACAGCGGGTTCCAATCATGGAACCGGACCGAGCTAGCACCACGGGCGGGCCCCTGCGCGAAGAAGAAGCTGTCGTCGACCGGCTCGGTTCGGGTACCGACGTCCGGGTAGTCGGTGGGCGAGAACATGTACGCAGGCATGAATTTGAGCATCAGCGCCACGTTGACGTGCACCGTGCCCTCGAGCTTCGGCAGTGTTCCGATCAGCTGGGCGGCTTCACGGAAGTAGGTGTTCTTCTCGTACCCTTTGGCCGCGATGACGTCGTGCAACAGACGGACGACCGTTTCGCCCTCGGAGGTCACCTTCGCCTTGGTCATCGGATTGAACAGGAGGTAGCGCCGGTCTTCGGGTCCGGCGGCACGGAAGTAGTCCAGCGCTCGCGCGCTGAACAGCTTCATGGCGATCAGCCGGGAGTACGCGTCGACGAATGCGCTGCGGACGTGCGGGAAATCGGTGACGCGATTGCCGTAGAGAATTCTGTTGTTCGCGTGCGTGATCGCCTCGTAGAACGCGTGCTCACAGATGCCGATGGATCCGGTGCACAGGTTGAACTTTCCGACGTTGACCGTGTTCAGCGCAGCCGAGAATGCGTCGGCACCGGTGTGCAGGATGTCCTGTTGCCGGACGGGGTAGTTCTCGAGCGCGAAGGTGCTGACGTACATCTGCCCGTGGACGACGCTCTCGCGAAGCCGATAGGCCGGGTGCGCGCTGTCTGCCACGAAGAACACGTACGAATCCGGTCCGTCGACGTCGGTGCGTCGGCCGAACACCGAGACCATGCCCGCAACGTTGCCGTTCCCGATGTAGTACTTCTCCCCCGACGCGGTGAACTCGAGTTCGGAGTCCTCGGTCGAGGGCGTCAACAGCATGTCGGTGGAGTAGACGTCGGCTCCGTGTGCGCGCTCGGACAGTCCGAACGCCATCACACCGCCGCGGTCCAGCTCGCGTGCGGCGCGCCGTTTGACGTCGTCGTTGCCACTCATCCAGATGGGCCCGAGACCCAGAACGGTGACCTGCCAGGTGTACCAGTAGGCCAGACCGTAGAACCCGAGAACCTCGCTCAGCGCTGCATTGCGAGCAGCGTCCCATCGCGTGTTCGGCGATCCGTCCGCGTAGGCGGCGGGCGTGGAGAAGGTTGCGAACAGCTTCTGCTCGGCGACGAACTCGATGAAGTCCGCGGGCCAGACTGCGTCGAGATCGTCCGCGAGCAGCCTGGCCTTGCCTCGATTCTCGAACCACTCGATCAAGGCGCGCAGCGCTCGACGAGAGTCGCCGTCGAGCTCGGCCGGATCGAAGGTTGTGGGATCGAACAGCGCAAAGTGAGACACGTGGTGACCTCTCATAGTCGTTGACCCGAAGCTACCAGCGGGTAAACGACCGCGCAGAGAGATCGCGAGACTCCCCTACGGTGTGTGCCGCACAGCCTTCACGATCTCCTCGACAGCCGAGTCGATGTCGAGTTCGCGACTCTCACCGGTGAAGCGATCACGGATCTCGACCTTGCCGTCGGCCCAGCCGCGGCCGATGACGACCACCAGCGGAACACCGATCAGTTCCGAGTCCTTGAACTTCACTCCGGGCGAGGCCTTGCGGTCGTCGAACAGGACCTCGATGCCCTGTGTATCGAGTTGTGTCGCAATCGATTCCGCGCCCGCGCGAGCAGCGTCGTCCTTGTTGGCGATCACCAGGTGGACATCGGCAGGTGCCACCTCCGACGGCCACCGCAGGCCCTTGTCGTCGTGCATCTGCTCGGCGATCACGGCGACCAGACGGGAGACGCCGACACCGTAGGAACCCTGCGTCAGGCGAACCGGCTTGCCGGTCTCACCGAGGACGTCGACCGAGAACGCATCGGTGTACTTGTAGCCGAGCTGGAAGATGTGCCCGATCTCGATTCCGCGAGCACTGACGAGCGGGCCGCGCCCGTCGGGGGACATGTCGCCGTCACGCACCTCGGCTGCTTCGATGGTGCCGTCGGGAACGAAATCGCGACCGGCGACGAGGTTCACCACGTGCTTGCCTTTGACATCCGCGCCGGTGATCCAGGACGTGCCGTCGACCACCCGGGGATCGACGAGGTAGCGAACTCCGTTGGCCTGCAATGCGCGAGGCCCGATGTACCCCTTGACGAGGAACGGATTGGCCGCGAAGTCCGCGTCGGTCAACAAAGCGAACTCGGCAGGCTCGAGGGATGCTTCGAGTCGCTTCTCGTCCACCTCTCGGTCACCGGGCAGGCCGACGGCGAGCAGTTCCCAACTCCCTTCGGCGTTGCGAACCTTGAGCAGGATGTTCTTGAGCGTATCCGCGCCGGTCACGGTGCGTCCGAGATCCGCGGAGTTGGCCCACTCCACCAGGGTCGCGATGGTCGGGGTGTCGCCGGTCTCGTGATCGACGGCGGCGGGCTGCCCCTCGATCGGCAGCGGTTCCGGTGCCGGAGTGGTGACGGCCTCGACGTTGGCCGCGTATCCCGACTCGATGCAGCGCACGTAGGTGTCCTCACCGATGTCGCTCTCGGCCAGGAATTCCTCGGACGCACTGCCGCCCATGGCACCGGACGTGGCGGCGACGATGACGTAGCTGACGCCGAGGCGGGCGAAGATACGCTGATACGCCTCGCGGTGGGCGTCGTAGGACTTCTTCAGTCCGTCCTCGTCCATGTCGAAGGAGTACGAATCCTTCATCACGAACTCGCGGCCGCGCAGGATGCCGGCGCGGGGACGCTCCTCGTCGCGGTACTTGGTCTGAATCTGGTACAGCGTGACCGGCAGGTCCTTGTACGAGTTGTACTCGGCCTTGACCGTCAGCGCGAACAGTTCCTCGTGGGTGGGACCGAGCAGCATGTCGTTGCCCTTGCGGTCCTGCAACCGGAACAGCGCGTCGCCGTATTCGGTCCACCGATTGGTGGTCTCGTACGGCTCGCGCGGCAGCAGTGCGGGCAGAGATATCTCCTGCGCACCGATGGCGTTCATCTCCTCGCGCACGACACGCTCGACCTGCCGCAGCACCCGCAGACCAAGCGGCAACCAGGAGTAGACGCCCGGCGCGATACGACGAACGTAACCGGCGCGGACCAACAGCTTGTGGCTGTCGACCTCGGCGTCGGCCGGGTCGTCGCGGAGGGTACGAAGGAACAACTGCGAAAGACGGGTGATCACGGGTTGTCAGACTAGTCGCTCACACAGTGCCTGTGAGCAGGCGGCCGTACAGTGAGTAGCCTCGAGCCCGTGCTGATTCTGCTGCCTCCCTCCGAGACGAAGTCCGACGGCGGTTCCGGAGCACCTCTCGATCTGGACCGACTGTCGCTGCCCACGCTGACCCCGCTTCGCCGAAAGCTCGCCGATGCGCTGGTGGAACTGTCCGCCGACGTCGACGCGTCGATCGCGGCGCTCGGCCTGGCCCCAACCCAGGTGGACGAGATCGAACGCAACGCCCGGTTGTGGACCTCACCCACCACACCAGCACTGCAGCGGTACACCGGCGTGCTCTACGACGCCCTCGACGCGGCGTCGTTCACCCGGGCCGGTCGCGCCCGGGCGGACGCGCGGCTGTGGATCGGTTCGGCCCTGTTCGGGGCCGTCCGTGCCTCCGATCCGATTCCGTCCTACCGACTCTCCGGTGGATCGACCGTGCCGAATTTCGGGACGCTGCGATCACACTGGAAGCCCGAACTCACCGACGCCATCGAAGCCGAGGACGAGGGGATCGTCGTCGACCTCCGATCGGGCACCTATCAACAGCTCGGTCCTGTTCCGGGCGCGATCACCGCGACGGTGCTCACCGAGAAGCCCGATGGCAGCCGATCGGTGGTCAGCCATTTCAACAAGCATCACAAGGGACTGCTGGCACGCGCATTGACGCTGACCACCGCCGAGCCGAAGGACGTGAAAGCCGTTGCCCGCGTGGCATCCAAGGCCGGCCTGCAAGTCGAAGTGGCGTCGAGCACCGAATTGATCGTGCTCACCGAATGAGCGAGATTCCGGAACTGCTCCGCCGCGGCGCCGACGCCTCGGTCGGCAAGACCATGAGCCAACGCGTCGCCGACGACGTCGCAGATCGACTGGTGTCGATGGACGCGACCGAACTCGGGTCCCGGGCGCTGACGAACATGATCGAGACGATGTACGAAAACGGCTGGCAGCCCATGGATCTGGTGCACGTCGTGCGGCGTCAGCACACGGTGGCCGTGGCCAATCTCGCTGCCGCGGTGCTGCTGCATCAGGCCGATCTCACCGACGCCGACGCCCGGGCCCCGCAGGACTGGGTGGATCAGATGTCCACGATCTGCGAGCAGTTCCCCAAGGTTGCGGCCCGGGTCGAGGCCACACCCGATTTCCTGACCGCTTACCTGACCTCGTCCGGTAAGTCGGATTACATCGCTGCCAGTGATCAGTGGCTCGACGTACTCACGCTGCTCGGTCAATGGCAGACACTCCCCCGGTGGCCTCAGCTCGGCCCCAAGCCGTCCCAGTGGCCGCGCACTCGTCCCACGGTGACGGGTGTCGCCGGCTCCGACTCACCGAACACCAAGATGCTGAGCAAGATTCGCGGTCTGCTGGCCAAGGCCGACGCCACGGATTTCGAGGAGGAGGCCGAGACGCTGACTGCCAAGGCGCAGGAGTTGATGACGCGCTACTCCATCGACACCATGCTGCTCACGCAGGGCCACATCGATATTCACGGCCGACGCGTTCACGTCGACGGCCCGCATGCCCCGGCCAAGGCGCAGCTGCTGCACGTGGTCGGAACCGCCAACCGCGTCAAAGCGATCTGGGATCCGGAGTTCGCCGTCGCAACCCTGGTCGGAGCTCCGGTGGACGTGGAACAGACCGAATTGTTGTTCACCTCTCTGCTGGTTCAGGCAACGCGCGCCCTCGGACATTCACCGCAGGCCAAGAAGCGCAAGAAGGCCGGATCGGCGGCGTTCGGCAAGGCGTTCCTCTACGCCTATGCCGTCCGCATCGGAGACCGCCTCACCGACGCCGATGCACACGCTTTGGAGGAGGTCGCGGTCGAATCGGCCGATCTGCTCCCTGTTCTGGCTGCCCAGACCGTCGCCGTCGAGGCCGAGTTCGATCGACTGTTCCCGACGGCGAAGCCGATGCGCGGTCCACGCCTGGACGCCGAAGGATGGGATTCGGGCCAGGCCGCGGCCGACGACGCCCACATCGGGTGACGTTTGCCCACAGAATATTCGGTTGCCTACCTGTACAGGTGCGCAGCTGAACATTCTGTGGGCATACTCAGCGTCGACGTTCGGCCCTGGCACACGCACGATCGAATCGCTCGCGCATCATGCCGAACTGCCACAGGTCCTTCCAAGTCCACCGGAACACCTCCATTCCCCGGTCCCGGAGCTCGTCCTCGCGAACCTTCCCCTGCGCCAACGTCTTTCCGGTCGCGTACTTGTCCATGCCGTCGAATTCGCCGATCACACGCCAGCCTTTCCAGTAGAAGTCGACTCGGGCAAGGAACTGGGATCCCACTCGCAGTACCTGTTGCAGAACTGGGTTCGGGAAGCCGTACTCCTTCATCCGCAGTCTGCTGAGGGATTCTCCGGGGCTTTCGCTCAGACCGTTCATTGCGGCGACCGCCCGCCGAGCCGCGCCGATACCGTTCGTGCGCGCCGAGACCTCCAACGCTGCCCGCAACCGATCCATCGACACCTTCTTCGATCGCAGAGCCGAGTCTCCGATCACGACGGCATGATCGAGATCGAGCAACCGCGCGCAATCGACCACGGTGCGCTCCGGCGAGGTCACCGGTATTCCCATCTCCGTCGTCACGAATTCCGCCGGAAGCGGCGTCGAGTGCACGTGCAATCGCGAAGTCGTGCGCCCTTTTCCGTCGGGGATCGTCAGGTGCACTCGGTCCAAATCGGTGTTCCACAGATCGAACCCGCGGACGAACAGCAGCCGAGACATGGCTGGCAACTGCAGCGTCGGCATTGGTGGCCAGAGAGGCGACGGTCGTCAACCGGTGCATTCCGCGTGGATCGAGCGTCGAACACAACTGCCGCTGTGCATACATTCCGGGAACGATCCGAACCAGTTCGCCTCGGACGCACAGCCTTTGCAGATCTGTGTTCGTGTAGCCGGCACTCAACGCTGTGGCGCGGGAAATGAGACCGTTGGCGTCAGGATGCATACAGCGATAGTGCGCCGAAATCGAGTCCGAGAACCGAGCCGAGCGCCGATTGTGGACAACTCGACCCCTGTGGATCAATAGTGGTGCGCCGGTACCAGAAACGGGTTTGTCAGAGAGGACTCAGCCCTTCTGAGCATCCTCCTGCGCAGCCTGGGCCTGAGCGACCTGCTGCGGGGTGAAGCGGATGAACACCGCAGCGATTCCCGCGACCACGGCGCAGACGGCGCAGCAGAACAACGCGAACATGTAGCCCGAGCTCAATGCATCGAGCTGGTTGCCGTTCATCAGCGTCGCCGGTCCCGAGATGCCGCCCAGCGACAGTGTTCGTGAGGTCACCAGCGCACCGATCACGGCCAGGGCAAGCGGCCCACCGAGGGTCTGGGCAACCAGGGCAATAGCGGTCAACGGGCCGATCTCGGTGGGGCTCACTCCGGCGATGGCGCACAGCGGGAGCGGCACGACCGTGAGGCCGACGCCGAATCCGATCCCGATGACGGGGAAGAACAGGCCGGGGAAGTACGACGAGTCCGCGTTCATCGTCGCGACAGACACCATCAGCCAGCCGACCATGATGACGGCACCGCTGAGGATCAGCCAACGAGGAGCGATGCGCGTCACCAGCTGCGAGGCCAGGAATGCGGCGGCACCGAGCCCGAAGGCGAACGGCACGAACGCCAGGCCCGCGTGCAGCGGACTGTATCCCAGGATGTCCTGGACGAACAGTGCCACGTAGGCAGCGAGGCAGAACATCACGCCACCGGCGAAGAAGATGGCCACGAACGTCGCCACTCGGTCTCGGCTGCCGAACAGCGAGAACGGGAGCAGTGGATTGTCTGCGCGACGCTCGACCAGCAGGAACAGCCCGAGGAAGAGCAGTCCGGCGAGCAGGGAGACGATGACGATCGGATTGGTCCAGCCCAGTTCGGTGCCCTCGCTCAGAGCCAGCACCACTCCGGTGCAGCCGAGCGTCGCCAAAATCGCTCCCGGTACGTCGAGCGGCAACTTCGCCCCCACCGTCTCCTGCAGCGAGACGACCGCGAGCACCACGATGACGACACCGATAGGCACGTTGATCAGGAAGATCCACCGCCACGACACCTCGGTCAACGCACCGCCGATGATCAGCCCAGCGATGGAGCCGACACCCGTCATGGCCGCGTAGATCGCGATGGCCTGATTCCGAACCGGCCCCGGCGCGAACGTGGTCGCCACCAACGCGAACGCCGTGGGCGACGCCACCGCGGCTCCCACGCCCTGCAGCGCGCGGGCCGCTACCAGCGTTGCCTCGTTGACCGCGAGCCCGCACAGCAGGGATGCGATGGTGAACAACACGACGCCGGCCAGGAACATCTTCTTGCGACCGAAGGCGTCACCGAGTCTGCCGCCGAGGAGCATCAGCCCGCCGAAGGCGAGGGCATACGACGTGAGCACCCAGTTGCGTCCGGCATCGGACAGACCCAGATCGGCCTGCAACGGTGCCAGAGCGAGGTTGGCGACCGTGCCGTCGAGCACCACCATCAACTGCAGGCCGCTCAGGACGATGATCGCCAACCCGAACGCTCGGGTCGTCACCGGGTACTTGATCTCGGTGCTGGAGGTCTCGGACATCGATGATTCAGGCACGGGCGTTCACGTTACCGGCGTGTACAGAGAAACCGGCAACGGTTCCGATGACCACGATGGCCGGAGGCCTTATCTCCGCATCGCGAACCGCATCGGCGACGGTGCTCAGAGTCGCGCGCACTTCACGCTGGGTGCGCATGGTGCCCTCCTGAACGACGATCACCGGGGTGTCGGCCGGCCGGCCACCGGCGACGAGAACGTCGGCGAACAGACCGATGCGTTCGACGGCCATCAGCAACACGATGGTGCCCTTGAGCTTGGCCAGCGCGTCCCAGTCGACGAGCGAATCGGGGTGGTCGGGTGCCACGTGGCCGCTGACCACGACGAACTCGTGGGTGACGGCGCGGTGCGTCACCGGGATCCCGGCGGACGAGGGCACCGAGATGGCGCTGGTGATACCGGGCACCACGGTGACCGGAATTCCCTCGGCGGCGAGCGCTTCGAGCTCCTCGTATCCCCTACCGAACACGTACGGATCGCCGCCCTTGAGCCGGACGACGAACTTGCCCGCCTTCGCGCCGTCGATCAACGCCTGGTTGATCGCCTCCTGCGCCATCGCGCGGCCGTACGGAATCTTCGAGGCGTCGATGACCTCCACGTGCGGCCCCAGTTCGGCCAACAACTCGGGCGGTGCGAGCCGATCGGCCACCACGACGTCGGCATAGGCGAGCAGCCTGCGCCCGCGGACGGTGATGAGGTCCGGATCGCCGGGTCCCCCGCCGACCAGCGCGACGCCCGTCAACGGCGCATGTGCCGAATCGGCGACCACACCGGACTGCAGAGCTTCGATCACGGCATTGCGGACCGCGGCCGATCGACGGTGCTCGCCGCCGGCGAGGACGCCGAGGGTCAGCCCGTCCCACTCGGCCGACGCCGGGGTGACCGCGGTGCCGTCCTTGGCGATGTCGGCTCGGACGCAGAAGATCCTGGACGCAGTAGCTTCGGCAACGATGGCGATGTTGGTCTCGGCCTCGTCGGTGCACGCGACGGCGTACCAGGCGTCGGCGAGGTCGCCCTCCCGATAATCACGCAACTCCATCGTCACCTGTCCGAAGGTCGCCATCGCCTCCACAGCGGGCGTGGCCTCCCGAGTGATGACGTGTACCACGGCACCACAGGAGATCAACAGCGGCAATCGGCGCTGTGCGACGGTGCCGCCACCGACCACGACGACGCGTCGACCTTCCAGATTGAGGCCGACCAGATAGGGAGAGTCAGTCGCGTTCACGAGAGGAAACGCTACCGCGCGCGCTGCACCCGCTTTTCGTCCCATATGGGCTCATCGGATTCGTAGGCCTGACCGGTGCTGCCGAACACGAGGAATCGGTCGAAGCTGCGGGCGAACCAGCGGTCGTGGGTCACGGCGATGACGGTGCCGTCGAACGCTGCGATCGCGTCTTCGAGTGCGTCGGCGGACATGAGGTCGAGGTTGTCGGTCGGCTCGTCCAGCAGCAGCAGGGTGGCACCGGAGAGTTCGAGGAGCAGAATCTGCACGCGCGCCTGCTGGCCGCCGGAAAGGTTGTCGTACGACTGTTCGGCGGCTCGGGCCAGACCGTATCGGTCCAGTGCCCTACCGGCGGCCTCCCGGCCCATGCCGTCGCGGTGTTCGTTGCCCATGTGCAATATGTCGAGGAGCGTGTTGCCCGCGAGATCCGGCCGAGTGTGGGTCTGGGCGAACAGGCCGGGCCGGACGCGAGCGCCGAGCACCGCGGTGCCGGTGTGCGGTACCGGATCGAGCGCCAGTTCCTGAACCGGCTCGTGCTCCTTCTCGGGATCGGTGCCACCGTTGGCGAGCAATCGAAGGAAGTGCGATTTGCCGGAACCGTTGGAGCCCAGCACCGCGACGCGGTCGCCGTACCAGATCTCGGTGTCGAAGGGCTTCATCAGTCCGGTCAGTTCCAGACCCGTACAGACCAACGCGCGCTTGGCTGTTCGGCCACCACGCAGACGCACGGTGACGTGCTGCTTCAGCGGCACCGCCTCGGGCGGTCCGGCCTCCTCGAACTTGGCCAACCGAGTCTGGGACGCGTGGTATCGCGCGGCGACCCCGTCGTTGAATTTGGCCTTCTCTCGCAGGCGCAGCACCAGCGCCCGAAGTTTGACCAGTTCCTCGTCCCACCGCCGTCGCAGTTCGTCGAGCCGAGCATTCCGGTCCTCGCGCGCGGCGTGATACGTCGCGAACCCGCCGCCGTGCACCCAGGAGGTGGCACCGCTGACGCCCGGTTCCAACGTCACGATCCGGTTCGCGGCGTTGGCGATGAGCTCCCGGTCGTGGCTGATGAACAGAACGGACTTGTCGGAATCCCGAATGGTCGCTTCGAGCCAGCGCTTGCCGGGCACATCGAGATAGTTGTCCGGCTCGTCGAGAAGCAACAGATTGTCCGAGCCGGCGAACAACGCTTCGAGTACGAGGCGCTTCTGCTCACCGCCGCTGAGGGTCGACGCAGCGCGCCACTTCGCGCGGTCGAACGGCATTCCGAGTGCTGCTGTGGTGACCTTGTCCCAGAACGGCTCGAGGTCGTAGCCGCCGACATCGCCCCAATCCGACAGGGCCTGCGCGTATTTCATCTGGGTCTTCTCGTCGTCGACCTCGATCATCGTGTTCTCGGCGGCGTCGAGGGCAGCAGCGGCCGTCTGCACGGCCGGGGAGGCAACCGACAGCAGCAGATCACGCACGGTCGAGTCGTCTCGCAGCTGGCCGACGAACTGCCGCATCACCCCGAGCGAGCCAGAGCTCGACACCGACCCCTCGTCGGGGGTCTCGTCGCCTGCGATGATGCGCGTCAGTGTCGTCTTGCCGGTTCCGTTGGGGCCGATCAGGGCGGTCTTGGCACCGTCGCCGACGCGAAACCCGACACCGTTGAGGAGCTGCCGTCCGTCGGGCAGAAAGTAGACGATGTCGTTGAGTTCGAGGTGGGCCACAACGAACCAGCCAACCTCATCGGCCCGGCGATGGCCAATCGTTTACTCGTCCGCTAGGCGAGGGCCAGTGTCTCTAGGCGAGAGCCAGGGCCGACGTCTCGGTGAGAACCTGCTTACCGGCGTCGTCGACGTGGGCGTGGTGCACCCGCAACCGAGCGGAGTCGCCGTGCAGGGTCAGCAGCATGACGCCGTTGTCGAACCAGGGTCCTGCCTCGGCCTCCCACTCGACACCGGACGGGCCCACGTGTGCCGCGCGCGCCAGTTTCGACAGAATGCGGGCGGCGGGACGCTTGATGGCCAGCTTGTTGACCGCGCGAATCGGCAGATCGAGCGGGTTCCGGAACGGCGACATGGTCAGCTGATACGTGGCCGGTACCTCGCGCCCGCCGACCCCGAAGTCCGCGTTCGCCACGTACGAGCAGTGCACGTCGCCCGAGAGCCACATGATCGAGGCGGGTTTGTTCTCGCCGCGCGAGAGCTCACGCGTCAACGCCGCCATGTCGTTGAACGAGTTGGTGAAGGCCGCCCAGTGTTCGAGATCGAGGCCGATCCGCATCTTCTCGGCCACCTTGGCCGGCATGGACCCCCAACTCCCCTGCGCCACAGCCTCGTTCCATTGTTCGAGGTAGTGCAGGGCAGGCAGCATGAGATAGGGCAACGAAGAACCGAACAGCAGGTGCCGCGGGGTCACTTCGAGTGCGCGCTCGCGTACCCACGCCCATTCCTTCTCGTCCACCATCTCTCGGTTGTCCGGATCCAGATTCCGCGAGCATCGCGAATCGATCATGATCAGCCGGGTATCACCGAAATCGCGATAGAAGCTCCAGCGGCCGGTCTCGGGCTTGCGGTCCACGCGTAACGCGAAGTCGGCCAACAGCTTTTCACGATCGGCGTCGGTATCGGCCGACCGAACTGCGGCGTACATCTCGTCCTGCGCCAGTTCCTTGGGCGAGAGGTTGCCCAGGTGCTGGTACACCCAGTAGGACGAGTACGCGCCGATGACTCGATCGTTCCACCACGGCCGAGTCACGATGTCCCGCCGCCAGGACGCGGACGAGTTCCAGTCGTCGCGCAGATCGTGGTCGTCGAGAATCATGCACGACGGGATGCTCGCCATCAGAGTTCGCACCGGCTCGAGTCCCCACGATTCCCGGTACAGCCAGGAGTACTCCTCGAAATCGCAGATCTCGTTCTCCGCGTCGGTACCGATGGCGCTCTGCGGTCCCTCGCCCGAGCTTCGGCGCGCCTGAAGTCGTTCGACGATCTCCGGCGACGGGTCGTCGGCGTAGACCTGATCACCGAGGAGCAGCAGCGCCTGCGGCCATCGACTCGGATCCTCCTCGATCAGCGTGTTCCCCAGCCCGGCCAAGGCGTCTGCCCCGATCTGCTTCAAGGACTCGTCGCTGTAGTTGTCGCCCCGTCGACACGATCCGAAGGCCAACGTGACGGGTCCATCGGCATCGACGGTGTGGATGGCGGCCGTCCGACCCTCCGGGGGCCACACGCGACGCTCGTCGACGAACACCTCGTAGTGCACCGTCGCGTTGGCCGGTAGTCCCTCGAGCGGCACCAGAGCGTAGTGGTGGCCGTGCACTCCCCACGTTCGTTCGGAACCCCGGACGTCGGCGTCGGTGACGACCGTAATGTTCGCCGATTCGGCCATCTCGAACCACAGGGTCGCCGTCTCGGTGCCGACGTACCGCACGATCGGGCCGAGTAGGACGATGCTGTCGGAAGTCATTCGATCCACAGTGCCCTCGTCGGCCGGCTTTCGCCAGTCAGTCGGGCGAATTCGCCGCGACCTCGCTCACCGCGGCGACCGCCACGGTGACCTTTCCGCCGACAGTTCGCGGGATCAGCAACTGCTGCGCCGAGCCTGCGAGCAGCGTCGCGGCTTCGGCCACGCTCGTACTTCCCACGGCGTCGTACACCCGCCGAGATGTGTGGGGAGTCGACACCGACGAGAGTTCCTCGGCCGAGTAGGTGACTCCCCGAACCCCCATGCTCGACGCCACCGCCGCCACCAGTTCTGCTTTTCGGTCGATCGAGGCGATGGCCTCGACACGCCAGTTCGGTTGCAGCACCGTCGAGATCGCGGCCACGACGGCGGCAGCGTCGACACCGGCACGGGCACCGATTCCGACGACCACCCGCATTCTCGCGACCGCTCTACACTCGCGCGTAATCGACGGCAGCGGAGACGAATCGGGTGATCGACTCGGGATTGCCTGCGGCGTGGGTGTGCAGGTATGACGCGTGGACGCCGCCCTGCACGAAGCCCTCGCGCGCCGCAGTTCTGCCGTCGGCGGTCTGCTTGTGCCAGCCCCAGGCCGCCGACGCCGCCTCGCGCACGTCCCCGAATCGGGTCGTTCCTGCAGGCTCCACTCCCACGACGAGCTTCGTGCGGTGGAACTCGTGGCCGGTGACGCGGGTGCCTGCGTCGAACAGAGTGGACGATTCGAGGGCAACCGCATCGCGATATCCCAGAGTGAGGGTGTTCCCGAATTCCGCGTCCACGTCGACGACCCCCGCCATGGCATGACCGTCCAATCGCCTTGCCAGATACAGCAATCCGGCGCACTCGGCATGGATCGGCAAGCCCTGGGCTGCCGCTGCTCGAATGTCGGCGAGCAGTAGTTCGTTCGCCGACAGTGCGGCCGCATGTTCCTCCGGGAATCCGCCGGGGAGAACGACTCCTGCTGTGCCGGGCGGCAATCCGTCACGCAGCGGGTCGAACACGGCGACGTCGGCCCCGGCTGCACGGAGCAGTTCGACGTGTTCGGTGTAGCCGAAGGTGAATGCGGGGCCACCGGCCACCGCGATCACAGGCGATCCCTCGGAAGTACGTACCTCGTTCTCCGGGGACCACTGCGGCGCTGTCACCGACGATCGAGCCAGCGCGCTCACTGCCTCGATGTCGACGAACCGGGAGACGAGAGCGCTCATCGCCTCCACGGCATCGGTTGCGGCACCACCGTGTTCGACTGCGGTGATCAACCCCAGATGCCGTGACGGGACCACCAGTTCGCTCATGCGCGGCAACGCGCCGAGTACCGGAACACCCACCCGTTCGCAGGCTTGACGCAGCACGTCCTCGTGCCGCTGACTGCCGACGCGATTGAGAATCACACCGCCGATGCGGACGCTGGCGTCGAACGTCGAGAACCCGTGCAGCACAGCGGCAAGCGACTGACTGTGGCCGCGGGCGTCGACCACCAGGATCACCGGGGCACCGAGCATGGCGGCCACCCGCGCGGTCGATCCCTCGGCGGAGGCCTCCCCAGGGCCGGTCATGTCGATCTTGCCGTCGAACAGTCCCATGACGCCCTCGACGACCGCGATGTCGCAGCCCCGACTGCCGTGTCGGAACAAGGGCCCGATGCGGTCGGCACCGACCATCACCGCGTCGAGGTTGCGGCCGGGGAGCCCGGCCGCGAGCGAGTGATATCCGGGGTCGATGTAGTCCGGACCCACCTTGAACGATGCGACGGTGCGGCCGGCGCTGCGCAGCGCGCCCATCAGCCCGGTCGCCACCGTCGTCTTTCCACTACCCGACGCGGGGGCCGCGATCACCACTGCGGGACACGACGCGCTCACCATTCGATGCCTCGCTGACCCTTGCGTCCCGCGTCCATCGGATGCTTTACCTTGGCCATCTCGGTGACCAGATCTGCAGCCTCGATCAGTTCACGGGGTGCGTCGCGTCCGGTGATGACGACGTGCTGGCTTCCCGGTCGGTGGGTCAGGACGTCGACCACCTCGGCGACGTCGACCCACCCCCACTTGAGTGGGTAGGTGAACTCGTCCAGCACATAGAAACGGTGCGACTGCTGCTCGATTCGCCGGGCGATCTCCTGCCAGCCCTGCGCCGCGGCCTCGGCGTGGTCGACGTCGCTGCCCTTCTTGCGAGTCCACGACCACCCCTCGCCCATCTTGTGCCATTCGACGGCTCCGCCGACCCCGGTGCTCTCGTGCAGTTCGCCGAGTGTGCGAAACGCCGCTTCCTCGCCGACCTTCCACTTGGCACTCTTGACGAACTGGAACACGCCGACGTCGAAACCCTGATTCCAGGCCCGCAACGCCATTCCGAATGCGGCCGTCGATTTCCCCTTGCCCGGTCCGGTGTGCACGGCGAGCACGGGCAGGTTGCGGCGCTGACGCGTCGTGAGGCCGTCCTGCGGAACGGTTCCGGGAGCCGGTACACCCTGAGGCATCGCGTACCCCCTACGCCGCTGCGCGAACGACGGCGGCGACCTGTTCGGCCGACAGATCCGCGAGCGCCACGTAACCGCCGCCGAGGCACGCCGCGAAATCGGCCGCGAGTCCGAGGCGGACCATTCCCGATTCGCAGTCGACGACGACGGAGGCGATCTTGTCCGACGCGATGCGCCGGGCGGCGATGCGCGCTCGGCCGACGGGATCGGTACCGCCGGTGGCCCGTCCGTCGGTCAGCGCAACCACCAACGCGCGGCGCAACGGATCTCGAACACGCTCTCGCAGAACGAGTTCACGTGCCTGCAGAAAGCCCTGCGCCAGTGGAGATCTGCCGCCCGTCTTCATCTTCCGCAGCCGCGTCACGGCCACATCCACCGACGACGTCGGCGGCAACACCGTCTCGGCTTCCGTGCCGCGCACAGTGATGACGGCGACCTTGTCGCGGCGCTGATACGCATCGCGCAGCAGCGACAGCACCGCACCGGTCACCGCGGACAATCGATCTCGCGCAGCCATCGAACCCGAGGCGTCGACGACGAAGACGATCAGGTTGCCCTCGCGCCCCTCCTTGATCGCGCCCCGCAGATCCGCAGGCGCGAGCTTCAACCGGCCGGACGTGCGGCCGCGGACGACCTGCTGCTCGGCCGCGGCGAACAGGGTGCCCACCAGGTGCAGACCCTTGCCTGCCTCGACGGTGGGCCGTACCGACCGTCCGTGCGAGGACCGTGACCGTGATCGTCGGCCGGGCGCGCCCTCGCCCACTCCGGGAACCTCGAGCAACCGCGCTCTGAACTGTGCACCCGGAGTGCCTGCCTGCTTCTCGCTGCCGGTACCCGAGGACGGCGGTGGTTGCTTCGACTCGTCGCGCGAATCGGAGGACGGTGAATCGGAGGGCGGGGACTGGGAGTCATCGTCGGGGGCCTCGGGCTCGGGCGCTCCCCCGCCGCCGTCGGGGTCGGGCTCCGGATCGGGTTGTTGCTCGGCCTGTTCGGCGGCGTCCCGCATGGCCTCGTCCAACTGCTTGTCGTCGATGCCCGGCTCGTCGAAGGGATCGCGCCGACGCCGGTGCGGCAGAGCCAGTTCGGCGGCAATCCGCACGTCCTCCTCGGCCACCTCGCTCGCGCCTCGCCAGGCGGCGTGGGCGGACGCGGTACGAGCCAGCACCAGATCGGCGCGCATACCGTCGACGTCGAAGGACGCACACAGCGCGGCGATACGCCGAAGTTCCTTGTCGCTCAACACCACATCGTCGAGAATCTTCCGGGCGGCCAGAATCTGCTCGGCCACGGCGATGTCGTCGTTGCGGAATTCGGCGGCGAACGCGTGCGGATCACGCTCGTAGTTCATCCGGCGGCGGACGACGTTCATTCGGACGTCCACGTCCCGCGAAGCCGTCACCTCCACAGCCAGACCGAACCGGTCGAGCAGCTGCGGGCGAAGCTCACCCTCCTCGGGATTCATCGTGCCGACGAGCACGAATTGCGCAGGGTGAGAATGAGATACACCGTCACGCTCGACGTGCACCCGGCCCATTGCGGCCGCGTCGAGCAGCACGTCGACCAGATGATCGTGCAGCAGGTTCACTTCGTCGACGTAGAGAACACCACGGTGCGCGGCCGCGAGGAGACCGGGTTGAAACGCACGTTCGCCGTCGCGCAGAACCTTCTCGAGGTCGATGGATCCCACCACTCGGTCCTCGGTTGCCCCCACCGGGAGTTCGACGAGCTTCGCCGGGCGCGAGCCGTCCTCGTCCTCCACGGCGGGCAGCAGGGTCGCGAGTGCGCGCACCACCGTCGATTTCGCGGTGCCCTTCTCTCCTCGCACCAGTACACCGCCGATACCGGGGTGCACAGCGCACAGAATCAACGACAACCTCAGTTGATCCTGACCGACGATCGCACTGAACGGATATCCCGGTTCGGGAACACTCCCACTTCGCTGCACAGCCAATTCCCTTCGTGCCCGGAGTTCCGCGCCGGACGTTCGGTCGAGATACGCGAAGCCGGGCGGCGATCTGGCTGACAGGGAAATCTCCTGATCGAAGATTCTCCTGAACACAGTGGCGGGACCGCGCCTGATTGACACAGGACTTCTCCGCGACCGACTTCGAACGGAACACTACCGCCGAACGAACGAATGCCACACACGGTGTGGACCGGGTGTGGCATTCGTTCGTCCAGTACTACGAAAGGTCAGGCCTCGCTCCAGGCGGTGCCGCCGCCCCGCCGCATCGGGGTGTGCGGAATACCGTCCTCGAGAACTTCCTCGCCGTCGGGCAGGAACCCGTGCTTGGCGTACATGTCGACGAGGTAGCTCTGAGCGTTGATCCGGCACGGGGCAGAGCCGACCTCGGCAAGCGCGGCCCGCAGAATTCGCGTGGTGTGGCCCTGTCCCCTGGCCGAACGCTGCGTGCAGAGCCGGCCGATACGGAACGCCTTCTCGCCGTCGTCGTGCTCCTCGAGCAAGCGGAGTGTGCACACTACTTCGCCGTCCCGTTCGAGCCAGAAGTGCCGTGTCTCGGTCAGCAGGTCACGCCCGTCCAACTCCGGGTACGCACACGCCTGCTCGACCACGAACACCTCGACACGCAGCTTCAACAGGTCGTACAACGTGCTGTTGGACAGGTCTAGTGCCCATGATCGTTTGAGAGCTGCTGCTTGCGTATTCATACCTTTTGCTATCACACACCCGTGGGCTGTGCGAGCTCACGCGTGTTTTCGAGTTCCAGTGTCTTCGACGTCCAGCCCCAGACCTCGTCGAACAACGAGCTGTTCTGCGCCAGCTTGACCCCGAGCGAGGGGACCATTTCCTTGAGCTTGGGCTGCCACGCGTCGTACTTGTCTCCGAAGCAACGCTGCAGCACGTCCAGCATGGCCGGAACAGCAGTGGAGGCACCGGGCGAGGCACCGAGCAGTCCCGCGATCGTGCCGTCCGCAGCGTTGACCACGGCGGTGCCGAATTCGAGCACCCCGCCGCGACCCTTCTTACGGATCACCTGGACGCGCTGACCCGCGGTGACGAGCTCCCAGTTCTCGCCGAGCACCGAGGGCGCGAACTCGCGCAGCGTCTCGACACGATCCGCCTGCGACTGAGCCAACTCACTGACCAGGTACTTGACGAGTCCGAGTTCGGTCACGCCGACTCCGAGCATCGACATCAGGTTGCCGGGCTTGACCGAGCTGGGCAGGTCGGTGATCTTGCCCTGCTTGAGGAACTTGGGCGACCAACCGGCGTACGGGCCGAACAGCAGACCCTGCTGGCCGTTGATCACGCGGGTGTCGAGGTGCGGCACCGACATCGGCGGAGCTCCGACCGACGCCTTGCCGTACACCTTGGCCGAATGCTGCTCGATCAGGGCCGGATCGGTGCACCGCAACCACTCGCCGCTGACCGGGAAGCCGCCGAATCCCTTGATCTCCGCGATCCCGGACTTCTGCAGCAGGTGCAGTGCGCCGCCGCCTGCACCGACGAACACGAACTTGGCGTTGACGGTCTTCTTCGCGCCGGTGCGCTGGTTGGCGACCTTGACGTCCCAGGTGCCGTCGGACTGCTTGGTGATGTTGCGCACATCGTGGCCGAAGTGCACGGTGCCGCCCGCGGACGACAGGTAGTTCAGCAGCTGCTTGGTGAGTGCGCCGAAATCGACGTCGGTGCCCTCCTGGCTCCAGTTCAGCGCCACCGGATCCGAGAAGTCACGGCCCTTGGCCATCAACGGCAGTCGCGCCGAGAACTCGTCCTTGGAGTCGATGTACTCCATGCCTGCGAACAGTGGGTTGCCCACGAGCGCCTCGTACCGAGCCCGGAGGTACTTCGCGTTCTCGGCCCCGTGCACGAAGCTCACGTGCGGAATGGGGTTGATGAAGTTCTTGGCGTCGGAGAGAACACCGGTCTCGATGCCGTGGGCCCAGAACTGACGCGACACCTGGAACTGCTCGTTGACGTTGAGCGCCTTGGCGATATCGACGCTGCCGTCCTTGTTCTGCGGCGTGTAGTTCAGCTCGCACAGTGCCGAGTGACCGGTGCCCGCGTTGTTCCACGCGTCGCTGCTCTCGGCCGCGGCCGCGTCGAGCCGCTCGTAGACGTCGATCGACCAGTTCGGCTCGAGCTGACGGAGCAGCGCACCGAGGGTGGCGCTCATGATTCCGGCACCGACCAGAACGACGTCGGTCTTGATCCGCTTACCCTGCTCATCTTTGGACACTGGAGAATCGACTTCCTTGTCTGTCGAGATCTCGGCCGGTGGCGGCATCGACCGAAGAACTCTGCTGTAGAGGGGCTACTCACCCGGTGCGGTCAGGTTACTAGCTGGGCCTACCCCATCGGACACCACGTCAACCCGGTCTCGATTGTGCTCCTCGGACGCCGTCCGCGGCGCCCACTACAGTTGTGATCTGTGACTACCTGGGTGCCCGATGTCCTCGGCGACGGCTACGAACAGACGACCATTCCACTCGGTGACGATCCGGACGGCGAGGGGCAGGTCGAGGCCACTCTCGTGCGGTATCAACCGTCGGGCGCTGCGAACTTCGAGCGCGCGGTGATCTACGTCCACGGTTTCACCGACTACTTCTTCCAGCGACACATCGCCGAGCACTTCGCGGAGAAGGGATACGCGTTCTACGCGCTGGACCTGCGTAAATGCGGACGCTCGCGCCGTGAGGGTCAGACCGCGCACTTCGTGACGGATCTGGGGATGTACGACACCGAGCTCAACGAGGCTCTCGCCCTGGTCCGCGCCGAACGCGCCGACGCCCCGGTGCTGCTCATGGCGCACTCGACGGGCGGGCTCGTACTGCCGCTCTGGCTGAACCGCCTCAACCGCCGAGAAGGCGGGTCCGCAGGCCTCGGCCTGGCAGGCGTGGTGCTCAACAGCCCGTGGTTCGACCTGCAGGGTCCGCCCGCCATTCGCAGCGTCGGCACCGCAGCGATCGACGTCATCGGCCGATTCCGGTCCAAGGCGCAGGTCCCCGGCGGCGGCCTCGACACCTACGGTCTGTCGCTCGCTGCGTCCGAGAAAGGCGAATGGGACTACGACCTCGACTGGAAGCCACTCGCCGGCTTCCCCATCACCTTCGGCTGGATCCGCGCCGTCCGCCACGGTCACGCCGAACTCCATCGCGGCCTCGACATCGGCATCCCCGCACTGATTCTGCGCTCGAAAGTGACGCACTTCTCACGCCGGTACAGCTCCGCCGTCGACGCCGCAGATGCCGTACTGGACGTTCGCCAGATCGCCCGCTGGGCCGGCTGCCTGGGTGACCGCACCACGATCGTGCCCATCGAGGGGGCCCGCCACGACGTCTTCCTGTCCACCGAGGCCCCACGAGCGCGGGCCTTCGAGGAAATGGACGAGTGGATCGACTGGTTGCATCGAAGCGAGAGCTCCGACCACGCGTCGGGCAAGGACCACACCGAGAGCGGGCACATTTCATGACCGAGCATTTCGACGTCGCGATCATCGGCTCCGGATCCGGCAACTCCATCGCCGATTCGCGCTTCGAGGACAAGAAGATCGCCCTGCTCGAAGAGAACTCGACCTTCGGCGGCACCTGCCTCAACGTCGGCTGCATTCCCACGAAGATGTTCGTCTACGCAGCCGAAGTCGCGCGGACGGTGCGTGATTCCGCGAAATACGGTGTCGACGCCCATGTGGACGCGGTGCGCTGGCCGGACATCGTCGACCGCGTCTTCGGCCGCATCGACCCCATCTCGGAGGGCGGCAAGCGTTACCGCGCCGAGGGCAGCCCCAATGTCACCCTGTTCGAGGGGCATGCCACCTTCGTCGGCCCGCGCACGATCGATACCGGCACGGGCACCGTCATCACCGCCGACCAGATCGTCATCGCTGCCGGATCCCGACCGGTGGTGCCGCAGTCCTTCGCCGATTCGGGCGTGAAGTACCACACCAACGGCGACGTGATGCGTCTGCGCGAGCTGCCCGAGCATCTGGTGATTCTCGGATCCGGTTACATCGCAGCGGAATTCGCGCACGTGTTCTCCGCCCTCGGCTCCAAGGTGTCGATCGTCGCCCGCAAGGACACCTTGCTCCGCGCGCTGGACGCCGACATCTCGCAGCGGTTCACCGATCTCGCCCGCGCCAAGTGGGACGTCCATCTCGACTCCGGTGAGACCCGGCCCGTGACCGACGGCACACTGCACGGAGTCGAACTGGCCGACGGCACCAAAGTCGTCGGCGACGCCTTCCTCATCGCTGTGGGCCGTGAGCCGAACGGTGACCGTCTCGGTCTGGACACGGCAGGCATCGACATGGACGACGAGGGACGCATCGTGGTGGACGAGTTCGGCCGCACCACCGCCGAGGGCGTGTTCGCTCTCGGCGACGTCTCGTCGCCCTACCAGCTCAAGCATGTGGCCAACCAGGAAGCACGAGTGGTTCAGCACAACCTGCTGCACGACGCGTGGCGCGGGGACACCGCCGCACTGCGCACCAACGACCACCGATTCGTTCCCGCGGCGGTGTTCACCGATCCGCAGATCGCCGAGGTGGGCATGACCGAGGATCAAGCCCGTGACGCGGGCCTGGACATCACCGTCAAGGTCCAGAACTACGGGGATGTCGCCTACGGCTGGGCGATGGAGGACAGCGAAGGTCTGTGCAAGATCATCGCCGAGAAGGTCACCGGGAAGATCCTCGGCGCGCACATCATCGGCGCTCAGGCACCGACCCTGATTCAGCCCCTCATCCAGGCGATGAGCTTCGGCCTGTCCGCCCAGGACATGGCCCGTGGCCAGTACTGGATTCACCCCGGCCTGCCCGAGGTTGTCGAGAACGCTCTGCTGGGACTCGACCTGTAGTTCCGGTCACCAGGGGCTGGTGCGGAGCACAATTTCCGTTGCCAGCGCGGCCGGCTCGTCGGCGACGACATTAGCGGCGCCGTCGAGCTGGACCACGCGGAAGTCCGAGTAGACGAACCGACCGCTCGCGTCGGCGGATGCGCGGCCCAGTGAGGAGCCGACGACCAGTGTCGTCGGCAACTCGACCGGGGGGCAGTCCGCGGCGCGCACGGTGCCCTGCTCGTCGGCGATCGCGGGGTGGCAACGGTTCACCGCGATCAGGCTGGCGAAGCGACCGAAGGTCTTGGCAGCCAGCGTCCAGGCCGACTCCGCACCCGCGCCGCTGCCGACGAGATGCACCCACGACAGCTTCAGCTCGTCCAGAACCGTCAGGATCGCGTCGTCGCTGACACCGTCGATGCTTTCCAGCGCAACGGTTTTCAGATCCGAATTGTGCAGCCGTTCACTGACGGCGTCGTACACATCCACCGGATCGCCTGCATCGGGAAGCAAGAGAACGGCGTGCCTGCTGTCCGGGCCTGCGACCCGCACCGAACATTGCCCACCCGCAGCACTCACATGCGTGAACTCCATGGGGACGACGGTACTGCCTCTTGCGCCGACCCCACATCGGTTCTATGGTTAGTTACATGAGTAATGAACCAACGAGGCGACCAACCTCGACGCATCGGCGGTGGTTCTGATGGACGAGGGCAGGCCGATCTTCCTGCAGATCGCCGAGATGGTCGAGAACTCCATCATCGACGGCTCCCTGGCAGAGGAAGAGCAGGTCCCCTCGACCAACGAACTGGCCGCGTTCCATCGAATCAACCCGGCCACCGCAGGCAAGGGACTCGCCAAGCTCGTCGCCGACGGCGTCGTCTACAAGAAACGAGGAATCGGAATGTTCGTCACCACAGGCGCTCGCGACGCTCTTCGATTCCGTCGCCGCGACCTCTTCGCTCGCCAGTACATCGACCCGCTCGTCACCGAGGCACGCAAGCTCGGCATGACCGTCGACGAACTCAAGACAATGCTCGACAACTGGGAGGCAGCGCGATGAGCATCCATGAATTCGATCCGACCGGCGAAGGTGTCCGCGTGGTCGCGTCGGCCCATCACCTGACCAAGAAGTTCGGCTCGTTCACCGCTGTCGACGACGTGAGCTTCGAGATCGAACAGAACAAGATCTACGGCTTTCTCGGCCGCAACGGCGCAGGCAAGACCACCGTCATGCAGATGATGACCGCGCAGATGCGCCAGAGCGCGGGCGAGGTCTCGATATTCGGGCACCATCCGTGGGAGAACCCGTTTCCACTGAGTCACGTGTGCTTCGTCAAGGAGAGCCAGAAGTACCCCGACGACTTGAAGGTCAAGCACGCCGTTTCGCATGCCTCGCACATTCTTCCGCACTGGGACAACGACTTCGCCGCCGAGTTGCTGCGCGACTTCGACCTGCCCCTCGGTCGCAAGATCAAGAAGCTCTCCCGCGGAATGACGTCGGCTCTGGGCATCGTCATCGGACTCGCATCTCGGGCACCGCTGACCTTATTCGACGAGCCGTATCTCGGACTGGACGCAGTCTCCCGACACCTGTTCTACGACAGATTGCTGGCCGACTACTCCGAAAATCCCAGGACGGTGATCCTGTCCACCCATCTCATCGACGAGGTCAGCGATCTGATCGAACACGTGATTCTCATCGACAAGGGAAAGATTCTGCTCGACGCCGACTCGGACGACCTACGCGAGAGCGCGTTCGAGATCACCGGACCGACGGGAGCCGTCGACTCGTTCGTCTCGGGCCATCGAACCCTGCATCGCACGGCACTCGGCGCGAGCGCTCGAGCCACGATCGACGGCCGACTGACCGACCGGCAGAAATCGGACGGTGCCGCAGGAGGGCTCACCATCGAACCGGTCCCGTTGCAGCAGTTGATCATCGAACGGACCACCGCCGACACCGAGGAGGCAGTGTCATGAAACGAATACTGAACGTCGCTCGAATCCACAACACCTCGTGGGCAACAACATTCGCCTGGCCGCTGGGCATACTCGCCATCGTGTTCGTTGTCACGTACGGCCTGTTCTCCGTCGTTCCGGACACCGAATCGGAATCGAATTTCACCGGCGGAGTCTTCGCTGTGTACGGTTTTGCCCTCGCCTTCTACCTCTCCGCCATCACGCAGGTCTTTCCGTACGCGCTGGGTTTGAGCATCACCCGGCGCGAATTCCTCTCGGCGACAGCGTTGGTGGGTATCGCACAATCCGTCGCGATCGGCACGATCATCTATGTGCTGTCGGCCGTCGAGTCCGCCACGGGTGGTTTCGGTAAGAAGATCCGAATGTTCGGAATCGCCCGCGCTGCCACCGACAATCCTGTGCTCCAATGGGCGGCCCTGGTGACCGGACTGCTGGTGATCGGCGGAATCGGCGCATTCATCGGCGTCGTCTATCGGCGGTACCGCGTCAATGGATTGTTCACCCTCGGGCTCGGTGCGCTCGTATTCTTCGGCGGCGGATCGATTCTCGTGACCTGGCAACAGTGGTGGCCGAACATCGGCAGCTTCTTCACCGACACCCCGCGCATACTTTTACTCGTGGTCATCCCCTTGGTCATCACCGCCGTGCTGTCCGTGGCCAGCTGGTTCGGCCTTCTCAAAGCAACTGCGTGACAATCTTTTTCGTCGCAGGATCGACGCCGTGCTCGATGAGGTCGAGCATGGCGTCGACGTCGAGGTTGTGCTCCACCAGATCGGCCAGCAGGTCCAACTGCTGCTCGCGCATCGCAGCGACCGATGTAGCGGGTGCCACCACGAAGCCGGCACGGCCCGATTTCTCTGCCACCCAGGTGAGGAACGAACGCCGGAAGTCGTCGGACTCGAGCAGGCCGTGCCAGTGGGTTCCCACGACACCGCCGCGCACACTGCCCTCCGGGCCACCCGACGCAGCAGCGAGAAGCGCATCGTCGCCGTTCCACACGACCCGGCCGTGGTGAATTTCGTAGCCCGACACGGAATTCGAGCCGAACTGTATCGATCGCCCCGTCACCTGCGCGAGCACTTTGTCGGCCGCGAACTCGACCGAAAGGTCGAGCAGACCGAGCCCCTGGACCGAACCGGCTCCGGATTCGACGGTGTCGTCGATCGTTCGACCCAACATCTGATACCCACCGCAGATCCCCAGAACCGGAAGTCCCGCTGCCCCGAGTGCCGCGATCGCATCGGCAAGACCGCTGCGCCGCAGCCACTCCAGATCCGACACGGTGGACTTGCTACCCGGAACGACCACCAGATCCACGTCCTCGAGCCGGGACGGTTCGGTGACCCAGTGCACCGACACCCCGGGCTCGCAGGCCAACGCCTCGACATCGGTGGTGTTGGAGATTCTCGGCAAACGCACCGCCGCGACGCGTAACCACTGCGAGCCGTGTGGTGGACGCGGACGCCCCACCGGAGCATCGGGGACGGTTCCGAGTGAATCCTCGGCGTCCATCCACAATCCGTCGGCGAAGGGGACGACACCGTACGTCGGCCGTCCGGTCAACGCGCGCAGCTGGTCGAGACCGGGTGCCAGCAGAGCGGGATCGCCGCGGAACTTGTTGATCACGAACCCGGCGACGAGCGCCTGATCCTGCGGAGACAGCACGGCCACGGTGCCGAACAGATGGGCCAGCACTCCCCCGCGATCGATATCCCCCACCACGATCACCGGCAGCGATGCCGCCGTCGCCAACCCCATGTTGGCCAAATCCGTGGCGCGCAGATTGATCTCGGCGGGCGAGCCCGCGCCCTCGCAGATCACCACGTCGAATTCTGCACGCAGAGAGGCCAATTCGTCCGCCACCACGGCGCGCAACGACTGCCGATGCTCGATGTAGTTGCTCGCGCTCACCTGCGCCACGGCCCGCCCCCGCACCACCAACTGCGACGTCCGGTCACTGCCCGGTTTCAGCAACACCGGATTGAACCGCACACTCGGCTCGAGACCACAGGCCGCCGCCTGCATCGCCTGGGCTCGACCGATCTCACCGCCGTCGAGCGTGACCACCGAATTGTTGGACATGTTCTGCGCCTTGAACGGAGCCACCCGCACGCCCCGCCGCGACAGCATCCGGCACAGCCCGGCGACCAACACACTCTTGCCCGCGTCGGACGTCGTCCCGGCGACCAACAGAGCGCCTTTCACGGCAGTATCAGATCTCGATTCGCTACGCAGGCTCCGCTCACGGCAGTGTCAGGATCTCGCTGCCCGTCTCGGTCACCACGAGCGTGTGCTCGAACTGCGCGGTCCACTTCTTGTCGTGCGTGACCACCGTCCAGCCGTCGTCCCACATCTCGGCGTTGATCGTGCCCAGGTTGATCATCGGTTCGATCGTGAACGTCATCCCCGGTTCGATGACGGTGTCCACCGACGGCTGGTCGTAGTGCAGCACGACGAGACCGTTGTGGAAGGTGGTACCAATGCCGTGGCCGGTGAAGTCCTCCACCACGCCGTAGCCGAACCGGTGCGCATACGACTCGATGACGCGGCCGATCACGTTCAGCGCGCGACCCGGCTTGACCGCCTTGATGGCACGCATGGTGGCCTCGTGGGTGCGCTCGACCAGCAGGCGGGCTTCCTCGGAGACGTTGCCGGCCAGGAAGGTTGCGTTGGTGTCGCCGTGGACGCCGTCGATGTACGCGGTGACGTCGATGTTGACGATGTCGCCGTCCTGGATCACCGTGGAATCCGGGATGCCGTGGCAGATGACCTCGTTGAGGGAGGTGCAGCAGGACTTCGGAAACCCCTTGTAGCCCAACGTGGACGGGTATGCGCCGTGATCGATCATGTACTCGTGGGCAATGCGGTCCAGCTCGTCGGTGGTGACTCCCGGCGCCACCGCCCGGCCCGCTTCCTGCAGCGCCCTCGCCGCGATCTTCGACGCCACCCGCATCTTCTCGATGACCTCGGGGGTCTGGACCCAGGGCTCGCTACCCTCAGCCACGGTCGACTTCCACGCGTATTCGGGGCGCTCGATCGACTTCGGCACCGGAAGGACGGGCGATACGACGCCTGGTACGAGTGGCTGACGGGGCTTGCTCTCGGCGGTCACAGACATGGCGTCCAGAGTAGTCGGCTCGTATTGGGCCCCGAACCGCAGCGCGGTGCCCGTACCAGTCGAAACATCGCACGCCGGTGCGGATATGATCTGGATCACGTTCGTCGCTCGTGCAACCGACACGAGAAAGGAAGCATCGTGGTCCATTCGAATCTGTTGCGGCCCCGTGACGGTGATGCCCTGCGCGCCGAGCTGCGCCAGGTGGCAGCGACGTCCGACGTGCCCGTCGTGTTCGGCGGCGAGGTCTCCTCGGAGACCCTGTACCTGAGTGAGTTCCACGGAACCAGAACCCGCGGCCTGGACGGACTCGCCATCCCACCCAGATCCGGCCTCGGCGGACGGGTCATGGAACAGCGCAGGCCCGCGGCCGTGAGCGATTACGGCGCATCGATGTCGATCACCCATCACTTCGATCGACCGGTGCTCGGTGAGGGCCTCAAGTCGATACTGGCAGTACCGGTGGTCGTGGCCGGAGTCGCGCGCATAGTGATGTACGCGGCGCTACGCGAACGCGGCCCACTAGGAGATCGTGTCGGCGACATCATGACGACCGCAGCCAGGCGGCTCGGCCAGGAGATCTCCGTGCGTGACGAGGTCGACCGCAGGATCCGTCTGCTGGCGACGACCCGGTCGATGCTCGACTCGGATGTCTCGCGTGCGGCCGAGCTGCGCAGCGTCCACGAGGAACTGTCCGATCTGGCCCGGTCGATCGGCGACGCATCGATCAGGCGCAGACTCGACGCAGTCGCCGCGCGTGTGGCCGCGTCACTCGGTCAGGAGCTACCCCGCGACCCGCGGTCCCAGGAAGTCTCGCAATCGTTGACGCCACGCGAGATCGACGTCATCGCGCAGGTTGCGTTGGGCTGCACCAACATCGAGGTCGCTGCGCGCCTGTCGATCGGTGCCGAGACGGTCAAGTCGTACCTGCGCAGTGTGATGCGCAAAACCGATTCGCACACCCGATACGAAGCCGTGGTGGCGTGCCGCCGACTCGGCGTTCTGCCTTCCTGAACCACGCGCCGCCGCAGCGCGGTCAGTAACCCGGCGGCAGTTGCTCGAACATCTCTCGGGTCACCGCGACCGCGTTGTCCGAGCTGCCGCCGCGCACCACGAGGGTGGCGAAAGCGATGTCTCCGCGATAGCCGACGAACCACGAGTGCGAACCGCCGTCGACCTCCGCTTCACCGGTCTTTCCGTAGACCTCGCCCTGGTCTGCGATGCGTTCGGCCGTGCCGCTGGTGACCACCGAACGCATCATCCCGCGCAGTCCGTCCACCATCGCCGGTTCGATCGGCGGATGGTCTCCGTCGATCACGGTGTCGCGTCCGACCAGGAGGTTCGGCACCGGCGTCGAGCCATGAGCCACCGTCGCGGCGGCCAGGGCCATACCGAACGTCGACACGACCACTCGGCCCTGACCGAAGCCGTCCTCGGTGCGCTGGACGAGCTCTTCGGCCGGTGGCACCGAACCGGAATCGGTCGGCAATCCGACGACGTCGTAGTCCGGGCCGACACCGAACTGAGAGGCCGCGACGGTCAATGCGTCGGGGGCCATCTCGCTGGCCAGCTTGGCGAACGAGGTGTTGCACGATCGGGTGAACGCAGTGCTCATCGTCACGTCACCCAGTGCGAACTCGTTGTAGTTGGGCACGCTGCGCTCGCCGATCACGATCCGCCCCGGACACGGAACAGTACTGCCCGGAGTCGCGAGTCCGCTCGAGATGGCGGCACCGGCGGTGACGATCTTGAACGTCGATCCGGGTGGGTACAGACCGGCCGACGCGACCGGCCCGTCCCGATCGGCTGCCGGGTTCTGTGCCACCGCCAGGATGGCACCGGTCGACGGCTGGATGACCACCGTCATCGCCTGCTCGGTGCGCGCATTCACCGCTCGCTGTGCCGCGACCTGAATGTTGCGATCGAGACTGATCGAGAACGACGGAGAGGGCTCCGGCGGGGTATCGGTGAGGACATCGATGTCGACGCCGTTGCGGTTCGTGGTCACCACGCTCCACCCCGCCTTGCCGTCGACCTCGTCGATGACGGCCTTCTTGACCTGGCCCACCAGGTCCGGCGCGAACGTGGGGTCGGTGGACACCAGATCCGATTCGTCGGACGCGGTGACTCCAGGGATCTCGGTCAGTGCGGCCGAGATGGGCTGGTAGTCACTGTCTCGAAGCAGGACCACCGGGTAGTCGCCGTCGACCGAGGTGGCGGACTCGACGATGGACTGCGCGGTGATGGACGCATCGAAGGGCGTCAGCAACGTCGATAGCGCCGTCGCCGAGGCCACCACGTTGTTCGCATTCGCCGCGTCGAACTTGATTCGGTGCACCACCCCGGGCACCAGCACGTCGGTGCCGGAGCGCTCGTTGACTCGTGCACGCGGTGCCGCTGTGGACCGCAAGGACATCGTCTGGGTGTCGCCGAGCTTGGGATGGATGTCCGACGCCGTCCAGCGCACCACCCACTCCCCCTCGCTGCGGCCCATGTTCAGTTGACCGTCGTACGTCCACACCCGATCCTTCGGAAGCTGCCAGGTGTAGGTGTAGCCGACCGTGGCAGTGTCCCCCTGGACCTGCACCGACGTCGTCTCGGCTTCCAGAGCCTCGGCCTGGAGATTGGTCCACGCCTCGGTGAGTGCCGTGGCCGCCGCGTCGGGCTTGTCGGTGTCCGCGGCCGCGGCGGCGATGTCGTTGGCCTCGAATGCGGCGAGAAATGCCTGAGCGGCCGGCTCCGGGCCGTCGGGCTTGGGGGTACATCCGGTGAGGGCGGCAGCAATGACGGCTGCGACCACCGATACCGCTCCGACTCGATACCGCACTTCGGTTGCACCACGTGATCTCATTGCGCCCCATCGTAATAGGGCGCTGCCTTCGGCTGCCGCAACGAATCGCGGTTCGCCGCAACCCGATCGAGCGACGCTCGAGCTAGTCGAGGAGCACCGTCGTGAAGGTCGCCACCTGGGTCAGGCCGATCTTCGCGTATGCGCGCCGAGCGACGTAGTTAAAACTGTTGACGTACAGGCTGGCTGTGCGGCTCTGGCGGACCACCGAGTTCACCACCGCCGCGGTACCGGACGCACCGAGACCGTGCCCGCGCCGATCGGGATGAACCCATACTCCCTGGATCTGCCCCACGGTCGCCGACTGCGATCCGATCTCGGCCTTGAACACCACCCGACCGTCCTCGAATCTAGCCCACGCACGCTGCGCGGCAATCAGACTCGAGATCCGTCGCCGGTATCCGCGGCCGCCGTCGTTCTGTCTCGGGTCGACTCCGACCTCCTCGATGAACATCGCCACTGCCGCAGTCAGATACACGTCCAGTTCCTCGGGCCGAACGAGGCGTACGTGCGGATCGGGCGTGATGGACGATCGAACCGACGTGGCCAGCAGCGGCTGCTCACCGCGAACCTCGCGGGCGGGCCCCCAGTCGGTCTCGAGCATCTCCCACAGCGGCAATGTCAGTTCGGCTCGACCGACCAGCGACGAACACAGCCGTGGGCCGCGGCACGCACGATCGGCGAACGACCGCAGATCGTCACTCGATCCGAGCAGCGGAACGAGGTTGGCACCGTAGAAACACAACGACTCGTCCGGTCCGCCCCGGCTCCACATCTCCCCGTGGAACGACCTCGGATCCAGTCCGGATTCCTGCACCCGGGCGGCGACCATGCAGGTAGCAACCGGGTCGGCGTCGAGCACCCGCAGAACATGCGCAACGTCCCGATTACCGAGAGGCTTCGCACCGAGGAGCTTGAGCACCTACCGACCTCCTGACCCACCTACCGCATACACACCGACCGAGCGTGTACCGAATCATTCCAGAGAACCTGTTCCGCCGGTGGCAGAGCGGCAAACCGGACACCGAATCGGTCGAACCTGCTCAGCTGACGGTCACGACCGGTGCGCCACCGTCTGCAGTCTCATCCTTGTCGTATTCCTCGGCGATGCGCATTGCTTCCTCGATCAAGGTCTCTACGATCTGTGCCTCGGGCACGGTCTTGATGACCTTGCCCTTGACGAAGATCTGGCCCTTGCCGTTGCCCGACGCCACGCCGAGGTCGGCATCGCGCGCTTCTCCCGGACCGTTGACGACGCAGCCCATGACGGCGACGCGAAGCGGAATCTCCATGCCTTCCAGGCCTGCGGTTACCTCGTCGGCAAGGGTGTAGACGTCGACCTGCGCACGCCCACACGACGGGCAGGAGACGATTTCCAGCTTGCGGGGACGCAGATTGAGCGACTGCAGAATCTGGTTGCCCACCTTGATCTCCTCGGCGGGCGGCGCCGACAGGGAGACGCGGATGGTGTCGCCGATTCCCCTGGACAGCAAGGCACCGAACGCCACCGAGGACTTGATGGTGCCCTGGAAGGCGGGGCCTGCCTCTGTGACGCCGAGGTGCAACGGGTAGTCGCACTGCGCGGCCAGCTGCTCGTAGGCGGCGACCATGACGACCGGGTCGTTGTGCTTGACGGAGATCTTGATGTCACCGAATCCGTGTTCCTCGAACAGACCCGCCTCCCACAGCGCGGACTCGACGAGCGCCTCCGGCGTCGCCTTGCCGTACTTCTTCATCAGGCGAGGGTCGAGCGATCCGGCGTTGACGCCGATGCGGATCGGAATGTTCGCGTCGCCGGCCGCCTTGGCGACCTCCTTGACGCGTCCGTCGAATTCCTTGATGTTGCCCGGGTTGACGCGCACCGCAGCGCAGCCTGCGTCGATCGCGGCGAAGATGTACTTGGGCTGGAAGTGAATGTCTGCAATCACCGGGATCTGGCTCTTCCTGGCGATGATCGACAGCGCATCCGCGTCGTCCTGTGTGGGGCATGCCACACGCACGATGTCGCAGCCCGACGCCGTCAGCTCTGCGATCTGCTGCAGCGTGGCATTGATGTCATGGGTTTTGGTGGTGCACATCGACTGCACCGAGATGGGGCTGTCGCTGCCCACTCCCACCGATCCGACCTGCAGTTGCCGCGTCTTACGGCGAGGCGCGAGTACGGGCACCGGCGGTGCTGGCATTCCCAATCCGACTGACACGGTCACGAGTGGCCTTCTTTCCTAGCTACGACTGACGAGTCTACTTAGAACAATTGAATCGGGTTGACGATGTCCGCCGTGAGCGTCAACAAGGAGAACCCGATGAAAACGACGATGACCACGTAGGTGACGGGCATCAGTTTCATGTAATCCACCGGCGCACCGTCGGGCAGACCCCGGCGGTTGCGGAACAGATTGCGGATGCGCTCGTAGATGGTCACCGCGATGTGGCCGCCGTCGAGCGGCAGCAACGGCACGAGGTTGAACGCGCCGAGGAAGAAGTTCAACGACGCGAGCAGACCGATGAACGTCGGCCAGTTGTCGTTCTCCGCGGCCTGGCCGCCGATGACACTGGCTCCGACCACACTCATCGGCGTATCGAGGCCGCGCTCACCACCGAAGATCGACTCCCACAGCGCCTGCACCTTGGTCGGCAACTGCACGAGCGCCTTGCCGGTCTCCACGAAGATGTCGCCGGTGAAGACGAACGTCTCGGGCACCGCCTCGATCGGGTTGTACCTGATGTTCGGCGGAGGACCGCCGGTGATACCCACTGCCCCGACCGTCGTCGATTCTGTCGCTCCGGTGTCAGGATCGATGATGTATCGCTGAACCTGGAGGATCGGAACACTGAGAGTCTGCGAAGCACCGTCGCGATCGACCGTCAGCTCGACCGACCCGGTCGAGTCCCGGATGGCGAGAACGACCTCGGACCAGACCTCGGTCGGCTCACCGTTCACTGCAGTGATGATGTCGCCCGTTCGCAGTCCGGATGCAGCAGCCGGACCGTCTCCCGAACACGGCGCGAGTTCACCGTCCTCGGTCTGTGTCGGACTGACACAGACGACGCCTTGAACCGTCGTCGTGGGCGTCACCCGATCGGGCGTGCCCCACCCGAGTACGAGTGCGTAGATCAGCACGATTCCCAGTACGAAGTTCATCGCGATACCGCCGACCATGACGACGATGCGCTTCCACGTCTTCTGGCGGTACATCGCCCGCTCGACCTCGTCGGGAGCGAGTTCGTCGATCGCCGTCATTCCGGCGATGTCGCAGAATCCGCCGGCCGGGATCGCCTTGAGTCCGTATTCGGTCTCGCCTCGCCTGAAAGAGAAGATCTTGGGGCCGAAACCGATGTAATACCGGCGGACCTTCATGCCGAGCGCTTTCGCGGTCCACATGTGTCCCGCCTCGTGCAGTGCGATCGACACACCGATGCCGACGGCGAACAGCACCACACCCAGAGCGAACAGCATGTGAGTCTAAAGGCCCTTCTGTTTCAGGAGCTCACGCGCATGTGCGCGAGCCCAGGAATCCGCCGCGAGGACGTCGTCCACGGTAGTCGGCACCGCCGACCAGTCCCCGCCGCCGTCGCTCAGAACCGCACGCACCGTGCGCACGATCTCGGGAAATTCGATGCGGCCGGCCAGGAACGCGTCGGCGGCGATCTCGTTGGACGCGTTGTACACCGCCGTCATGCACCCACCCATGATTCCGGCCTCGCGGGCCAGCTGCACGGCAGGGAACACTCGATCGTCGAGTGGCTCGAAGTCCCAGGAGAACGCTGCTGTGAAATCGAGCGCACGCGCGACGTCCGGCACTCGATCCGGCCACCCGAGCGCCAACCCGATCGGCAGCTTCATATCCGGCGGGCTGGCCTGCGCAATGGTGGATCCGTCCACGAACGTGACCATCGAATGGACGATGGACTGCCGATGCACGGTGACGTCGATCTTCTCGTAGGGCACCCCGAACAGCAGGTGCGCTTCGATCAGCTCGAGGCCCTTGTTGACCAGGGTTGCCGAGTTCAACGTGTTCATCGGACCCATCGACCAGGTGGGATGGGCCGCGGCCTGAGCAGGGGTGACCGACTTCAGTTCCGCTTCGCTCCAGCCCCGGAACGGTCCACCCGATGCGGTGAGGATCAGTCGATCCACCTCGCTTCGGTGGCCACTGCGCAGGCACTGCGCCAGCGCCGAATGCTCCGAGTCCACCGGAACGATCTGTCCCGGGGCGGCGGCGGCGAGCACGAGTTCGCCGCCGGCAACCAGCGATTCCTTGTTGGCCAACGCCAGCCGGGCACCGGTCTTCAGCGCCGCCAACGTCGGTTCGAGACCGAGCGAACCCACCAGCGCGTTGAGCACCACGTCGGCCTGCGTCGACTCGACGAGCTCGGTCACCGCACGGGGCCCGCTGAGAACCCCGGGGAAGTCGAGCTCGGCGGCAGCGGCGGGGTCGGCCACGGCGACCCGCCGAACACCGGTCTCGGCGATCTGACGGCGAAGCAGGTCGAGGTTTCCGCCGCCCGCCGCAAGACCGACGACGACGAAGCGATCCGGGTCGGCGGCGATGACGTCGAGCGCTTGGGTTCCGATCGAGCCGGTGCTGCCCAACAGCAACACGCGAATCGGCTCGGGGCGATCGGAGGTGGTCGTTCGCACGCGGTGGTCTGGCACCGGTCCATTGTTGCCTACCGAGCCTGAGAAACCCCTATGCGCCGCCGTAGCTGGCACGCTGGAGGCCATGGACGTCTCGAAGTATCGCGCGGAATCGTTCAACTACGCCGATGTGGGGGCAACGAGCGGCAGGCTCCCGGCCGGTTACCACCACGTCGAGAAGTCGCGGGTCATCGGATCCGGAGTCGAGGACTTCGTGGCTGCAGCCGACGCGCTGATGCGCTGGGACATGCATCGCGGCACCGGGCTGAAGGTCCACTCCAGCGACGACCACGCCGTCCCCGACGCCGTGGTGGTTCTCACGCTCGGACCCATCCGTATCCCGTGCCGGGTCGTCTACGTCATCGACGAGGCCAACCGACAGGGCTTCGCCTACGGCACGCTCGACGGCCATCCCGAATCCGGCGAGGAACTGTTCCACGTCGACTACTCCCCCGAGGACGGAACCGTCTCCGCGCACATCACCGCGTTCTCGAACCCTGGCCGCTGGTACACCAGGCTCGGCGGTCCGGTGGGCAAGCGTGTCCAGGCCCTGTTCACCGACCGATATCTGACTGCGTTGGCGACAGCGTGCCGGTCGCCGCGCTGATCGAGAACTCCCCCCGATCAGGAGACCGGTGGGTGCACCGCGCGCCAGTGCTCGGCGATGTCGATTCGTTTTGCGACCCACACCTTGTCGTGAGACTGAACGTGATCGAGAAAACGCTCGAGGGCGGCGATGCGAGCCGGCCTGCCGACCAGCCTGCAGTGCAGTCCGACCGAGAGCATCTTGGGGCTGCCGTTCTCCCCCTCGGCGTAGAGCACGTCGAACGCGTCCCGCAGATGCGCGTAGAACTCGTCCCCGGTCGAGAAACCGCCCGGCGAGGCGAATCTCATGTCGTTGGTGTCGAGGGTGTAGGGCACCACCAGATGATCGACCACCTCTGAGCCACGAGTGACCTTCTCCCAGTAAGGCAGATCGTCGGCGTAGGAATCCGAGTCGTACACGAATCCGCCGTGCTCGACGACGAGCGACCGGGTGTTCGGAGAGTCACGTCCGGTGTACCACCCGAGCGGGGCCGAGCCGGTGAGGCCCTGAAGGATGGCGACGGCCTCGGCCATGTGCTCGCGCTCGACGTTCTCGTCGATCTGTTGATAGGACAGCCACCGCAGTCCGTGACAGGCGATCTCGTGTCCCAATTCCGCCAGTGCGGCAACCACTTCCGGGTTTCGTTCCATGGCCTTCGCCACGGCGAACACCGTCAGGGGTAGGTCTCGCTTCTCGAACGCCCGCAGCACCCGCCACACGCCGGCCCTCGAGCCGTACTCGTACAGCGACTCCATGCTCATGTGACGGTTCGGAAAGGCTTGTGCCCCGATCATTTCCGACAGGAACGTCTCGGATTTGGTGTCACCGTCGAGGACGTTGTTCTCCGCACCCTCCTCGTAGTTGAGGACGAACTGGACCGCGATGTTGGCCTCACCCGGCCACTGCGCGTGCGGCGGCGTGCGGCCGTACCCCACCATGTCTCGGGGGTAGCTAAGCGGAAACTGGGTCAGCGGATGCGGAAGGCGCTCGGACGTCACCGCCGCAGTCTCTCACCGAAGTCGGCAGTCGCGCCGGGTGAGCACCCAACCCTGATGGCTACGACGGGCGGTCGTATGCCAATATTGTCCGAACGCGGCAGGCTCGACGCCTCGTGAAGGACGACTTCGAGAATTCATCACCCGAGAGGACCGACCGGTGGCAAATACCGAACTGGAATCCGCTTCGTACGACCCGGTCGTCGATACCCGCAACGAGGTGCCGGACGTGCCGTCCGCCGAGTGGGGTTGGAGTGGTGAATCGAACCGCGCGATGCGGGTGGCCGCCCTCGTCGTCGCCGCGTTCCTGCTGTTCATGATGATCGGCAACCACACCGGCAAGGTCGAGGATCTGTGGTTGATCGGATTCGCGGTGACGCTGGTCGGCCTCGTCGTGCGAGACGTGATCGTCCGCCGCAAGCCCCGCTAGCAACCGATTCAGTTCTCGGCTGCCAGCTGACCGCACGCCGCGGCGATTTCCTGACCGCGGGTGTCGCGGACGGTGCACGAGACCCCCTGCGCGATCACCCGTCGAACGAATTCTCGCTCCACCGGCTTCGGGCTGGCGTCCCACTCGCTGCCCGGAGTCGGATTGAGTGGAATCAGGTTCACGTGGACCCGCGAGCCGAGCGCCTTGTGCAGCTTCTTGCCCAGCATGTCGGCTCGCCACGGCTGATCGTTGACGTCTCGGATCATCGCGTACTCGATCGAGACCCGACGACCGGTCTGGTCGGCGTAGTACCGCGCTGCGGACAGCACCTCGGCAACCGACCAACGGTTGTTGACGGGAACCAACGTGTCGCGGAGTTCGTCGTCGGGCGTGTGCAACGACACCGCCAGCGTCACCGACAATCCCTCGTCGGCCAGCTTGCGGATGGCCGGTGCCAGACCGACCGTCGACACCGTCACCGAACGCTGCGACAGGCCGAGCCCGTCGGGCGCAGGCGAAACGATCTTGCGCACTGCGGAGACGACCCGCTTGTAGTTGGCCAGCGGCTCGCCCATCCCCATGAACACCACGTTCGACAGACGACCCTCACCGCCGGGAACCACGCCGTCGCGCATGTCCGCAGCCGCCGAACGCACCTGATCCACGATCTCGGCCGTCGACAGGTTCCGGGTCAGGCCGGCCTGACCGGTGGCACAGAACGGGCAGGCCATCCCGCAACCGGCCTGGCTCGAGATGCACAGCGTCGCGCGGTCCGGGTAGCGCATCAGGACGCTCTCGAGCAGAGTTCCGTCGTTGGCTTTCCACAGGGTCTTGCGGGTATCACCGTCGTCGCACGCCAGATGTTTGATCGCCGTGAGCAAGGTCGGAAAGAGGTCGGCTCCCACCTTCTCGCGCGCCTCGGCGGGAAGATCGGTCATCTTGGTGGTGTCTGCTTCGAGGCGGCCGTAATAGTGCCGAGCCAATTGATCGGCGCGGAACGCAGGTAGACCGAGTGCCTTCACGGCCTCGCGCAATCCTTCTCTGTCGAGATCGGCGAGGTGGCGTGACGGCATGCCGCGACGTCGGTCGGTGAAGACCAGGGGGAGATTCGGCCTCGTCTGCTCGGTCGAAGTGTTCGTTGCGTCGGCGGCCTCACTCATACCTCCATTGTCCACCCGATCGCCTCGCAGTCCTATTCGCGTCTGTTTCCGTCCGTTACCCGATGGGTATCGAGGTCGTGGCCGAATGCACGTGCATTCGGCCTTCACGTGCGAAAGGATCATCGACATGGCCACCAGAGCAGACGACAGCCACGAGACACCGCTGGACACATCCAAGGCGGTTCACCCCGGCGACCACAGCGCCTCGGGTGACCTCGCTCCGATCACGACTCCGGATTCGGACGGTCATTCCGCGCCGGATCCCGAGTTCGTCCCGGAGCCCCAGGCGAGCAGTTCGTCCGACATCGCCCACACCCGCACCGCTGCGCTGTGGACCGGCCTGGTGGTCGGGGCCCTGGTTCTGGTGATTCTGCTCGTGTTCATCGTGCAGAATCTCGACTCCGTCACCGTTCAGATCTTCGTCTGGCAACTCGATCTGCCACTGGGCATCAGCATGCTGCTGGCCGCAATCGCGGGCGCACTGGTGATGGCGATGGTCGGCGGAGCCCGAATCCTTCAGGTCCGACGCGCAGCGAAGAAGAAGTAGCGACACGAATCGTGAACACTATGTACAGAAGGTGGCGCGCAGCGACTGAATCGATCAGGCTGGAGGTGCCCCACTTCACTCGAGGAGCATGACGTGACAACTTTCATGGAGACGCCCGTGGCATCCGGCGTTGCCCCCGACCGCGCCCGGTCCTGGCTGCTGGTTCCGGCCACCAAGCCCGAAACCTTCGGCGATGCCGTTGCGTCGGGAGTCGACGCCGTCATCCTCGACATCGAAGACGCAGTCGCTCCGGCCAAGAAGCCGGCCGCGCGCGAAGCGGTCGTGCGGTGGCTCGGCGAAGGTAACTCGGCGTGGGTCCGCATCAACGATGCAACGACCCCTTACTGGGCCGATGACCTCGCCGCATTGTCCGGTCTGCCCGGACTGGTCGGCGTCATGCTCGCCAAGACCGAGAGCGGCGGCCAGGTCGAAGCCACGGCTGCTCGCCTGGCACCCGGCACCCCGATCCTGGCACTGGTGGAGTCGGCGATGGGACTCGAAGCCGCAACCGAGATCGCTCGCGCAGATTCGACGTTCCGTCTCGCCTTCGGCAGCGGCGACTTCCGCCGCGACACGGGCATGAGTGACGATCCGCTGGCGATGGCCTACCCCCGTTCGCGCCTCGTCGTCTCCTCACGCGCGGCGCGCATTCCAGGACCGATCGACGGGCCGACGCTGACGGCCAACGACAGCATCCTCGGACGCGATGCCGCCCTGACCCTGTCGATGGGCATGACGGGCAAGTTGTGCATGCATTCGGAGCAGGCTGCCATCGTCAACCGCGAGCTCGCCCCGTCGCCCACAGATGTGTCGTGGGCTCGTGACGTCATCGATGCCCTCGGTGCCGACGGAGCGCACGTCAAGGACGGAAGCGACCTGCCTCGCCTGGCGAAGGCACTCAAGATCAACGAGCTGGCCGAGATCTTCGGGATTTCCGCCGCCTCCTGACGTCCCCGCAGTCGAGGTGCGTCTCCCGAGTCCCACCGGCTCGCTAGCGCAGCTCGATTCCGGTCGGCTTGTATCGAACGTGAACTCGATACCGGACGTCGAACGAGACACCGTCCACCGACTTCATGGCGTCGCGCGCAACGCGTGGTCCGAACTCGATTCCCAGCACATCGCGCAGTATGCGTCGATTCGGAAACGACCACCTCGTGTCGACGCGGGTGAGCGCAAAACCCTGTGCCTCGAAGAACGCCTCGACCGTCGACGGGTCGTAGTGCGGTAGATCCGCCCGCATCCAATCTCCGTACGGCGAGGCGGTCGCGTCCAGATCCACGACGACCAACGCTCCTCCCGGCACGAGCACTCGCATGGCGTCGACGATTCCCGGCCCGCAGCCCGGTCCGAAGAAGTACGCGGTGCGCGCATGGACGACGTCCACGGTGCCGTCGCCGATCGGGAGGGAATCCGCCTGCGCGGTCCTCACCTCGACGTTCGGCAGGTCCGCGACACGCTTTCTCGCCGCGGCGGCGAGTGGTTCGTGCGGCTCGATGCCCAGTACCCGTTCGGCATCGGACGCGAACATCGGAAGATGAAAGCCGCTTCCGCAGCCGACGTCGACGACCGTCTTCGCTGTCCAGTCCGCCACCGACCGGATCGAATCGAACAGAGCACCGTCGACGTCCTGAGCGCGGTTCTCCGCCTCGTACAGGTGCGGCCAGTTCCAGATGTTCGGGCTGGGGATCACCCCGGTGAGATCACTGCGCACGCCCGAGAGCAGTCTGCTCAGAGAAGCACGGTGAAGACGAGCCATGCCACGAAAGCCGAGGGCAACAGCGAATCGAGCCTGTCCATGATGCCGCCGTGGCCGGGCAACAGGGTGCCCATGTCCTTGATGCGAAGATCACGCTTGACCTGCGATTCGATCAGATCGCCCAACGTGCCGGTCACCACCAGGACGACACCGAGAAGGATGCCGATCATCGAGTTGGCCTCGAGGATGAGCGTGACGGTCAGTAGACATCCGATGATGCAGAAGATGAGCGACCCGACGAGCCCCTCCCAGGACTTCTTCGGGCTGATGGCCGGTGCCATCGGGTGCTTTCCGAACAACACACCCGCGATGTAGCCGCCGATGTCCGAACACACGACGCCGATGACGAACACCAGGATGCGGCCTGCGCCGTTGTCCTGCAGCACCATCAGCACGGTGAACGAGGCCAGCAGAGGCAGCCAACATGCCACCAGGACGGTGACGGAGAGTTCTTCGAGGTAATTCTTCGGAGCGGTTCCGAATCCCTGCCGCAGCAGCAGCCACACCATGCAGACCACGATGGTGCCGACCGCTGCGCTGAGTACACCGACTGCCCCGAACGGCCAGCCGAGCCAGATCATCGCCTGACCGCCGATGATGAGAGGAATGCGGGGCACGAGAACGCCGCCCTCACGAAGGCGCTTCGACACCTCGTAGGTTGCGACGGCCAACGCGACGGCCACCACCCCGATCCACACCAGCGGGACGAAGACGAGGACGAGAATCAGGCCGATTCCCAACGACCCGCCGACTCCGATCGCGGCGGGCAGATTCCGGCCTGCCTTGCCCGTCGACTTCGCTGCGGCGACCCCGGACGAGGCAGCGGGCGTACCGCTGCCCTCCTGCCGATCCGGTCCCACCACTGTCGTCATCTCCTCGAAATTCATCGTCGTCCGTCGTGAAAAGCAGCTGTCGAGGTCGAGTCAGACCTCCATCAGCTCGCCCTCTTTGCGCTTGACGAGATCGTCCACGGAGGCGGTGTACTTCGCAGTGGTCTTGTCCAGATCGTTCTCGGCGCGGACGACCTCGTCCTCGCCTGCTTCGCCGTCCTTCTGGATTCGCTTGAGCTCTTCCATCGTCTTTCGGCGAACGTTGCGAATCGACACCTTCGCGTCCTCGCCCTTGCCCTTGGCCTGCTTGACGAACTCGCGGCGACGTTCCTCGGTGAGCTGCGGAACTCCGATTCGAATGAGGTTGCCGTCGTTGGTGGGATTGACACCGAGGTCGGAGTTGCGAATCGCGGTTTCGATGGGTCCGAGCTGACTGGACTCGTACGGCTTGATGACCACGAGGCGCGCTTCGGGGACGCTGATGCTGGCCAACTGAGTGATCGGCGTCGGAGCACCGTAGTACTCGATGACGATGCGGGAGAACATTCCGGGGTTGGCACGTCCGGTGCGAATCGAGGACAGATCGTCACGTGCAACCGATACGGCCTTTTCCATCTTCTCTTCGGCGTCGAAGAGAGCTTCGTCAATCACGATCTGTCCTCCATCGTCTTCGTCTTCGATTCGCTCACGTCACCGTCGGCAACGATCACGACGTGACCAGCGTGCCGATCTTCTCACCGGACACAGCGCGAGCAATATTTCCCTGAATCAGCAAATTGAACACCAGCATCGGCATCTGATTGTCCATGCACAGGCTGAAGGCCGTCGCGTCGGCAACCTTGAGTCCCTGTTCGATGGCCTCGCGGTGCGTGATGGTGTCGAACATCGTCGCATCGGGGTCGAGGCGCGGATCGGCCGAATACACGCCGTCGACTGCCTTGGCCATCAACAACACCTCGGCACCGATTTCCAGCGCGCGTTGCGCAGCGGTGGTGTCGGTGGAGAAGTACGGCATGCCCATGCCTGCTCCGAAGATCACGACGCGACCCTTCTCCAGGTGCCGTCGCGCGCGGAGCGGAAGGTACGGCTCGGCGACCTGACCCATGGTGATTGCCGTCTGTACCCTGGTTGCCACTCCCTGCTTCTCCAGGAAATCCTGCAGCGCAAGGCAATTCATGACGGTACCGAGCATGCCCATGTAGTCCGAGCGAGACCTGTCCATGCCGCGCTGCTGCAGTTCCGCACCACGGAAGAAATTGCCACCGCCGATCACCACGGCGACCTGCACTCCGGTGGCCACCACCTCGGCAATCTGCTCGGCAACGTTGTTCACGACATCCGGATCGAGACCGACCTGGCCGCCTCCGAACATCTCCCCACCCAGTTTGAGCATCACGCGTCGGAACCCGGGACGGTCAGGGGCCGGATCGGTCATAGCTCTCCTCGGTACTCGTCGAACACTACGGTTTCCTCTTGGATCATCCTGCCCTATCGAAGCCCGGGTGGTGGACAGGGCTCCGACATGCACACCCACCTGCCCTGCGCACGAGCGATGCCGCCCACTCGATGGAATCGAATGAACGGCATCGCCTCGACCGAACCGGTGTGCAGACTAGCTGGCACCGACCTCGAACCGTGAGAAGCGGGTGATGGTCACGCCTGCCTCGTCGAGAATGGCCTTCACGGTCTTGTTGCCGTCCTGCACCGACTTCTGTTCGGTGAGAACGACGTCCTTGAAGAATCCGTTGACGCGACCTTCGACGATCTTCGGCAGAGCCTGCTCCGGCTTGCCTTCTTCGCGAGCGGTCTCCTCGGCGATACGACGCTCGGCGGCAACCAGATCCTCGGGGACCTCGTCGCGCGTGACGTACTTGGCCTTGAGGGCCGCGATCTGCATCGCGGCAGCGCGCGCAGCGTCGCCGGCGGCATCGCCGTCACCGGTGTACTCGACCAGCACGCCGACAGCAGGCGGCAGGTCCGCGCTGCGCTTGTGCAGGTACGTCGCGGTGTTGCCGTCGTAGGACACGACGCGACGCAGCTCGAGCTTCTCGCCGATCTTCGCCGACAGCTCGTTCAGAGCCGTTTCGACAGTCTTGCCGTTCAGGTCGAGCGCCTTGAGGGCATCGACATCGGCCGGCTTGCCTGCTGCAGCCGTCGCCGCAACGGACGCGGCGAACGTCTGGAACTCGTCGTTCTTGGCCACGAAGTCGGTCTCGGAGTTGATCTCCACGAGCACTCCACCCTCGGCGACGACGAGGCCTTCGGCGGTGTTGCGCTCGGCGCGCTTGCCGACGTCCTTGGCACCCTTGATACGCAGGTACTCGACGGCCTTGTCGTAGTCGCCGTCGTTCTCGGCGAGCGCGTTCTTGCAGTCCATCATTCCGGAGCCGGTGAGCTCACGGAGCCGCTTGACGTCGGCGGCAGTGTAGTTCGCCATCGTGGGCGAGCCTCCTCAAAGTCTGGGTACGGGCGTTGACGAAAAATGCTGTTCTCGGGCCGTGATCGACGGGCTCACTACGGAGCCGTACCGACCACAACCCTGACATACCGAAGCGGCCCCGGCCCACCCCTGAGGGTGAACCGGGACCGAATTCGATCAAGCCTGAGCGGCCGGTGCTTCTTCTGCTGCCGGTGCTTCTTCTGCTGCCGGGGCATCGGCTGCGGGAGCCTCTGTTGCCGGAGCGTCCGCTGCGGGGGCATCGGCTGCCGGTGAAGCCTGAGCGAGCTGCTCGAGCTCCCACTCGGCGAGGGGCTCGCCTGCGGCGACCTCGGGCTTGGCGTCGGATGCAGTGTTCTGACCTGCTCGCGCCTGCACGCCCTCGGCAACTGCGGATGCGACGACCTTGGTCAGCAGCGCAGCGGAACGGATCGCGTCGTCGTTACCCGGGATCGGGTAGTCGACCACGTCGGGATCGCAGTTGGTGTCGAGGATCGCGATGACCGGGATGTTCAACTTGCGCGCCTCGGCAACCGCGAGATGCTCCTTGTTGGTGTCGACGATCCAGATGGCCGACGGAACCTTGGACATGTCCCGGATGCCACCGAGGGTGCGGTCGAGCTTGGTCATCTCACGCGTGAGCATGAGGATTTCCTTCTTGGTGCGACCCTCGAAGCCACCGGTCTGCTCCATTGCCTCGAGCTCCTTGAGGCGGAGCAGACGCTTGTGGACCGTCTGGAAGTTGGTGAGCATGCCACCGAGCCAGCGCTGGTTCACGTAGGGCATACCCACGCGAGTTGCTTCAGCGGCGATGGACTCCTGCGCCTGCTTCTTGGTACCGACGAACAGAACCGTGCCGTTGTGAGCGACGGTCTCCTTGACGAACTCGTAGGCCTTGTCGATGAAGGTCAGAGTCTGCTGCAAGTCGATGATGTAGATGCCGTTGCGGTCGGTGAAGATGAATCGCTTCATCTTCGGGTTCCAGCGACGGGTCTGGTGTCCGAAGTGTGTGCCGCTGTCGAGCAGCTGCTTCATTGTTACTACAGCCATGGCTGAAGAACTCTCTTTCGATGGTGCGGTTGACGCAGAGTGTCGGTGACCTCTGCCCTGGCGGCCGCTGAAGTTGCCGGACCTGACACCACGAAGATCTCAGGACCGCCGACAACCGGTTCTCGTATCGGTGATTCTGCTCGAAGCAGACGATGCGATGGAAACGGACGCGCGAAGTCGACCCGTGCACGCACAGGCCGCAAGTGACGAGTGTAGACCTGCCACCGCCCCCGTCATAACCAGGCCCGACTGTCAAGAGTTTCCGAGGCCTGTGGACAAAGAAATTCCTTGTCCACAAATCACCTCCGGGTTCGTTCGGTCGCTCGGATCCGGGAGATGGTCGACGGGTGAACATCTCTCTCCCGCGCCGCGCACTCGCGGTGTGCCTCGCGACCGCAGTAGCGCTCTCGACGCCGGTCGCAGCGGCGCAGACAGGCGCATTCGCCTGGCCGCTGGCTCCAAAGCCGCAGGTCGTCACCCCGTTCGACCGTCCCGAGCAGAATTGGCTGCCGGGCCACCGTGGTGTCGACCTCGCCGCGGAGGAAGGCCAGTCGGTACTGGCCGTCGCCGTCGGCACCGTGGTGTTCGCCGGGTCGGTCGCGGGCAAGCCCGTCGTATCGGTGGATCATCCGGGCGGACTGAGATCGACGTACGAACCGGTGCTGGCCTCGGTCACCCCCGGCGCGCGCGTCCGGCGAGGGGCCGTGCTGGGTTCGTTGGCATCGGGGCACGAGAGCTGCTCGTCGACGTGCCTTCACTGGGGCATCAGACGTGGTCGCGACTATCTCGATCCCACGGCGTTGGTGCGCGCGAGTCCGATCAGGTTGAAACCCCTCGACGACGAGGGCAGATGATCGTCAGCGCTGTGGGCCGGAGTGCCTGCCGGACGCCGCGGGAAAGTCGTCGGCCACCATGGCGGCGAGTTCGACGAACGCGCTTCGAGTCTGGGGACGCAACTGGTCGAGATCGACCACGGCACCCTCGGCGAGGTGCTCGTCGAACGGAACCACCAGGACGGCGCGGCAGCGCTCGAGGAAGTGCTGTTGCAGCAAGTTCATGTCCACCGCCGACGAACCCGGGCGAACCGAGCTGATCACCACCACGGTCCGCTCCACCAGATGGCCGTAGCCGTGCAGCTCCAGCCAGTCCAGGGTCGCTGCAGCACTGCGCGCACCGTCGACCGCGGGCGAGCTGACCAGAACCAGCGCATTCGCCAGTTGCAGCACCCCGTTCATCGCCGAGTGCATGATCCCGGTACCGCAATCGGTCAGGATCAGGTTGTAGTACACCTGCAGCATGTCGATGACGGCTCGGTAGTCCTCCTCGCCGAACATCTCCGACGCGGCCGGGTCGCGCTCGCCGGCCAACACTTCGAGTCGACTCGGTGCCTGCGAGGTGTGCTCGCGGATGTCGGAGTAGCGACGAATGTGCGGTGCGGCGGCCAGCAGATCACGCACGGTCGACGACGTCTGACGCGGAACTCGCTCCCCCAGGGTGCCGAAGTCGGGGTTCGCGTCCACGGCGATGACGCAATCTCCGCGCAGCGACGCGAAAGTCGACCCGAGACCGAGAGTGGTCGTCGTCTTGCCGACGCCACCCTTGAGTGACAGGAACGCGATCCGGTAGTCGCCGAGCACCGGCTGCCGAATGCGTTCGACCTGGTTTCGGTACCGCTCTTCCGCCGTCGATTCGCCGGGGTTGATGACGCCGCCGGTGAGCCGGTGCACACCTCGCCGCCAGCCCGAGTTCGACGCTCGCTTGGGGCGCTTGAGCAACGAATCCGCGCCCAGATCCTGACTGTTGGGTCGATACGCGTTGGGTGCCCCCGACCACGGTTGCGGTGACCATCGATCGGGCTGCGTTCGAGGATCCTCGGTGTGCGGCGGCACCGGCAGGTACCGGTCCGGCTGCACGGCCGGTGGCCCGGGCTCGAGCGGCACCGGCGGGTTGTATCGCGGCGGCAGGGGCCGGCGGTCGCCCGAGTCGGGTGTCTGCCAGGGCGGCGGCTGCCGAGGCGTCGAGCGGGGAGTGGACATCGAATCCGACGATACGGGCCCGCTGCCGTTGTCGCGTGCGCTGTCCGACCGAGCAGGGGGATTCTGATGGTCGGCGGCAGAGCCGTTACGGACATGCATGGACCACGTCTCCGAAGTACCTTGCGGTCGGTCGCGGTCCACGGTCCCCCGTATTCGGTGTAGTCAGTCGGTCACGACGCTACCAAACGTTGTGCCGTCGACGCTCGGCTCACGCTCGGGGATGAGCCTGATCGTGCACGGCCCTCAGCCGTTCGACCGACACGTGTGTGTAGATCTGAGTGGTCGCCAGCGAGGCGTGACCGAGCAGCTCCTGCACCACCCTCAGATCGGCTCCTCCTTCGAGCAGGTGAGTTGCCGCTGTGTGACGCAGGCCGTGCGGGCCGAGACTGGGACCACCGGGGACGGTGTCCAGTACTGCATGTACCGCCGTTCGGGCCTGCCGTTGATCGAGCCGTCCACCTCGACGTCCCAACAGCAATGCCGCACCGGATCGATTGCAGGCCAGTTCGGGCCTGCCGCTGACCAGCCAGTTCTCTAGCGCATGCGCGGCCGGCGCACCGTAGGGAGCCGAGCGTTCCTTGTTGCCTTTGCCGATCACGCGGATCAGGCGACGCTCGGTGTCCACGTCGTCGACATCGAGTCCGCACAGCTCCCCGACGCGCACGCCGGTTGCGTACAGCAGCTCGACGATGAGCCTGTCCCGCAGCGCGATGGGGTCGAGCTCGGCGGCACCCGATTCGGCAGCGGCCAATGCGTCCGCCGCCTGGCTGTGGCGAAGAACACCGGGCAACGTGCGGTGGCCTGCCGGTCCGGCCAGGCGTTCCGCCGGTGCCGCCGCCACCGCTCCCACCCGTTCGAGCCACTTCCCGAAGGTCCTCGCCGACGAGGTTCGCCTCGCCATCGACGTTCTGGCCGACCCGGCGGCCGAGTGCGTGGCCAACCACGAACGGACCGCGCGGAGGTCGAGGTCGGCGATCGTCGCATTCGGCGAGGACTCCGCGAAGTGAGCGAGCAACGAACGAGCATCGGAGACATAGGCCCGGATGGTGTGCTCGGATCGCTCTCGACCGAGTCGCAGGTGCTCGGCGAACTCCTCGACGTGAATGTCGAGGTGAGGCGGCAGCGAATCGGTCATCGGCTCAGCTTGGGCGCTGGCAGGCCGCGCGACAACCGGACACGCCGTCCGGCACGGGTTGTCGCCGGATCAGGCGTCGACTCCGGATTCGGCCTGTGCGAGTTCGCGCTTCCACACCCGGAACGTCTCCTCTGTTCGGCCGCGGCGCCAGTAGCCCGAGATCGAGGCCCACTCGGCGCCGACCCCGCGCTCCTTACGGATGTAGGGCCGGATGTTGTGCATGACGGCCTGCGCTTCTCCGTGCACGAAGACCTGAGCTTGCCCCGGCAGCCATTCCGTTTCCTTCACCGCTGCGATCAGGGGCGCGTTGTCTCCGGCCCGGTCGTCTCCGACCTCGTTCGAGGACGCACCCCGGTGAACCCAGGTCACATCGACGACGGCGAGCGTCTCCATATAGATCTCGTCGTGCCGGTCGGCAACTTCGATGAAAACCTTGGCGACGGCGTCTTCCGGGAGCGCCTCGACGGCAGCAGCGATCGCCGGAATCGCCGATTCGTCGCCGGCGAACAGGTGCCAGTCCGCGTCGGGGCGCGGGGCGTACCCACCGGACGGGCCGAAGAACGACATCTCGTCCCCCGGCTTCGCCCGGGTGGCCCACGGCCCCGCGACTCCCTCGTCGCCGTGCACCACGAAGTCGATGGCGATCTCCCGCGCGCCGGTGTCGACCGAGCGAACGGTGTACGTGCGCATGATCGGTTCGTCATCGGTCCCGAAGAACAACTTGACGTAGGCGTCGGTCTCGTCGATCGCATCGAAGTCGTCGAAGTTGGCCCCACCCAGATACACCCGGTGCATGTGCGGAGTGAGCGCTTCGGTGCGCAGGACGGACAGGGTGGTTTTCTTACGTGGCACTTCGGACCCCTCTTCGAGCGAACGACGCCGATACCCGATGCATCGACTAAGCATTACCTAACACCCTACCGTTCGGGCTCGGGGTCGTGGTGCGCTCATCCACGCACCACGCGGAACCATCCGGTCTCGTCGCTGGCCACGAATCCGTCCATCTCCAGTACCGGTAGGGATGCGCGCACCTTGCTCAGCGGCACACCGGAGTGCTCGGACAACTCTCGACTCGACAGTGATCCGGTTGCCGGTAACGCGTCGTAGATCAACAGGGCGGTGTCCGAGAGCGCATCGGTCTCGCGAAAGAGGTCGGGCCGAGATTCCTCCGGGGACCCGAGAGCGCCTGCCTCGGCGACCACGTCGTGAGAGCTCGACACCAGCACGGCCTCGCCGTCCCGGATCATGCGGTGACAGCCCGTGGACGTGGGCGACGTGACCGGTCCCGGGACCGCCAGCACCGGCCGACCCAGTTTCGCTGCCCAGGCCGCCGTGTTGCGAGCACCGCTGCGCCACCCGGCCTCGACGACCACCACAGCCGATCCGAGTGCCGCGACGAGCCTGTTGCGAGCGAGGAAACGATGCTTCGCCGGGGTCGTGCCCGGCGCGTATTCACTCAGAACCAGGCCGTGAGCCGCGATCTGCCGCAGCAGCCGCGAATGGCCCGCTGGATACGCACGATCGACGCCACAGGCGAGTACCGCCATCGTCGTCCCCTCGACTCCGAGAGCCGCTCGATGTGCCGCGGCATCGATGCCGAACGCCGCTCCCGAGATGACGGTCCAGCCGTCGAGCGCCAGATCGGCGGATATCTCCGCCGTCACATGATCACCGTACGGACTCGACGCGCGTGTCCCGACAATGGACACCGACCGCTCGGTGATCGTTGCCACGGGCCGAGTTCCCAGCGCCCACAACGCAATCGGTGGACAGGTGTCCACCCCTGCCGTCATACCAGGGCCGTCGAATCCGAGGAAACGCCATGCCGGCCACTCGTCGTCGTCCGGCGTGATCAATCGGCCTCCGAGCGCAGCGATGTGATCGAGGTCTGCTGCCGCGGTGTCGATGTGGGCGCGAACCGCAAGTCGCTCCCCCAACCCGCCGGCCCGCACTGCTTCTGCCGTCGATTCGGGACCGTGAGCTGCGGCATGATCGACCACCGGTCGGTGCGGGCCCTGCGCCACGCGAGACAGATACGCCCAGGCGAGTCGGCGCGAGTCGTCCGTCATGCCACTCCCCTGTCCCGGAAGTCCAACGCGGCTCCGACCTCGTCGGCACCGGGGACCGAGCCGCCGGCGAGATCGTTCAGCGTCCACGCCACCCGAATGGCGCGGTCTGCACCGCGTGCGGTGAGCGATCCGTTGCGCAATGCGCGCTCGACCGGAGCGAGCGTCGAGCGCGCCAATCGAAATCGTTGACGCAGAGCGGGTCCTGGAACCTCCGCATTGGTCCTCCAACCGAACTCCCGCCACCGCTGCGCAGCGGCGTCCCTGGCCCCGGTCACACGCGCGCGAATCTCGCTCGTGCCCTCACCGACCTCGTCCACCAATGCGCCTGTCGCGACACCCATCATCTGAATGCGCAAATCGACGCGGTCCAGCAACGGCCCGGACAGCTTGCCGAGATACTTGCGTCGCGCTGTGGGCGGGCAGACGCAGTCGACCTGCCGCGCCGGCGCACACGGGCACGGATTGGCTGCGAGAACCAACTGAAATCTGGCCGGATACCTGGCCACACCGTCGCGACGAGCAATACGAATCTCGCCGTCCTCCAACGGAGTACGCAGTGCCTCGAGCACCCGAACGCTCATCTCGGCGCATTCGTCCAGAAACAGGACTCCGCGGTGTGCGCGGCTGACCGCTCCCGGTTTGGCCATTCCGGTTCCGCCCCCGACCAATGCGCTCACCGAGGTCGAATGGTGCGGCGCGATGAAAGGCGGTGACGTGATGAGCGGCCGCGCCGTGGTCAACAGGCCCGCCACCGAGTGGATGGCTGTCACTTCGAGCGCTTCCGATTCGGTCAGCGGCGGAAGAATCCCCGGAAGACGTTGCGCGAGCATCGTTTTTCCGATTCCCGGTGGCCCGGTCAGCATGATGTGATGTGCGCCTGCGGCGGCGACCTCCAGGGCCCATCGCGCATCTGCTTGCCCGGCGACATCACTGAGGTCCGGGTAGATCTCCTCGTGCCACTCGGTCGGGATGGGTGATTCGAGGGCCTGCTCACCACGAAGCCAGGCCACCACGTCCCCGAGCGAACCCGCACCCAGCACCTCGATTCCGTCCACCAAGCCCGCTTCGGGCAGACACTGCAGCGGAACGATCACCCGCTGCCAGCCCGCACTCTTGACCGCGAGCACCCCGGGCAGGACCCCACGAACTGCACGCAGCCTGCCGTCGAGTGCCAACTCACCCAGAAACACGGTGTCGGACAGGCATCCGCGCGGAATCGCCTTCGCGGCATCGAGAACCGACAATGCGAGTGCAAGGTCGTACACCGATCCGCCCTTCGGCAGAGTCGCGGGCGAGAGCGCGAGAATCACCCGGCTGTCCGGCCACGTGCCACCCGAATTCTTCACCGCTGCTTTGACCCGATCGCGCGATTCGTTGAGAGCAGTGTCGGGCAACCCGACCAGATGCGTACCGGGCAGGCCCTGCCCGATATCGGCTTCGATTTCCACCAGCACACCGTCGACCCCGTTGACCGCGACCGAGTGGGCCCGTCCGAGCGGCATCAGAATGCGGACCGAACGTGCGTGATGACCGGTTCGACGTTGCGACCGACCACTATTGCGATCACGTCGAACCTGATCTGCACCCACGGTCCCTGCTGCAGCGAAAGCCACCGCAGCGCGAGCCCTCTGATTCGAGTCTGTTTCGTGTACGTCACCGCTTCGGCGGGAGTTCCGTATCCGATTCCCGATCGAGTCTTCACTTCGACGAACACCACTGTGTCGCCTTCGCGCGCGATGATGTCGAGTTCGCCGGATCGATGCCGCCAGTTCCGCTCGATCACATCCAGGCCGATGTCCTCGAGATGGCGCACCGCGAGTTCCTCACCGCGTGCACCGAGTTCCTGGTTGGTTGCCATGTCCGCCGTTCCTCCACTCTCCGACCGTGCATTGCGGCCGATTCGGTCGACTCGACGGTGACACGACCGAAAAGAGGAGAACCGAAGAAAGTGCAGGTGGGAGATTGCCCTGTGGACAACTACTCGACTGTGGACGAACCGTTCGATTGCCGGCGGCGATTCGTCCGCTGTGTCGGACCGCCGTGCTAGGGCTCGAGGGTGTCCGAGTCAACGGGAGAGAGCAGACCCGATACGCAAAAAGCTCCGTCCGAATTCGGACGGAGCTGATGCGGTGTATCGGTACCGACAACGAAGGTACCGATACGAAAAACGTGGTGCGGAGACTTCATGCCTCGTTCGGCGAGGACGGTCAGTGAGCAGCCTCGTAGGCTGCCTGCACATCCTGGCTGATGCGGCCACGGGCACTGACCTCGTGGCCGTTCTCGCGTGCCCACGCTCGAATGTCCTGCAGATCGACCTTGCCGCGAACCGGTGCTGCTGCAGCGCCGCCCTTACGGGTGCGGCGTCCGGAAATCTTCTCGGCATGCTCGATCCAGAATGCCAACTGTTCGTGCAATTCGTTGGCATGCTTGAGATTCAAATCGATGCGGTACTGGTTTCCACCGATGCCGAATTCGATGGATTCACCTTGGCCGTCTTTGATGACCGATCCGTCTACATCGTCGATCATCTGCACAAGTGTCTTGCGTGCCATCTCGTACCTCTTACACGTCTGGGGGATGTGATATTCAAGTTCTACCACCCATTCTCGTATTCACGCAAAGAACTGCAGGCGTTTCGCAACGTGTCGAATCGACGAATATCGGTGCAGAAATTGATCAGCTTTTCGAGTGCGTAATCGATGAAATCGAATAGTGCTGTGACGCAATCGGTTTCACGGGCACAACCACGCGCACCGTTCGACCGCGAACGAATTTCCGCGACATCGAGCACGAAAACAGAACATGCGGACCGATTTGGCCGGGTGTCCAGCTTTTCGTGTGGCAATACAACCGGAACAACAACGATCGCATCGAATCAGGCGGTTCGCAGCCCTCCGCTCCTACGCCGGGCGTGGCACGGTCACTCGAGTCCGACGCTCGGGAGCCTCAGCTACTCCGCACCGGACGAGGAGAGCTATTCCGGCAGACGAAGATCTGGTTTGTCCAACTCTTCGATGTTGACGTCCTTGAAGGTGATCACCCGGACATGCTTGACGAAACGGGCGGGGCGATACATGTCCCACACCCACGAGTCGGACATTCGCAATTCGAAGTAGATTTCACCGTCGGCGTTGTGCGGAATGAGTTCGACGGAGTTCGCCAGATAGAACCGACGCTCGGTTTCGACTACGTAGTTGAACTGACCCACGATGTCCCGGTACTCGCGATACAGCGAGAGCTCCATCTCGGTTTCGTACTTTTCGAGATCTTCGGCACTCATCGGTCTCTTTCATCCTCCAGTCGGGCGTGAACAGCAATCATCGCGCACCTGCGTCGCGGCAGTCCATTCGCCCCAGTGCGTCGACGGCGTCACGAGAGAGCCCCGCGGCCGCCGCTGCGACATTTGCATAGGACATTCGATGTTCACTGCTGGGCCCGAGTGCCGTCATCGCGGCGGAATGCGCGCGCGTGCTGTACCCCTTGTGCACGGCGAATCCGTAGCCGGGAATCGTCTCGTCGAGCTGAACCATCAATCGATCCCGGGAGACCTTCGCCAGCACGCTCGCCGCGGCGATGCACGCCGCGGTGGCGTCGCCGCCGATCACCGGTAACGACGGAACCGGAAGACCGGGTACTCGAAAGCCGTCGGTGAGTACGTAGCCCGGGGTCATGCCGAGCCCGGCAACCGCGCGTCGCATTCCTTCGATGTTCGCCACGTGGACTCCGATGCGGTCGACCTCGGCCGCATCGATCGACACCACGCTCCACGCCAGTGCCAGCCTCTGGATCTTGGGAAAGAGCTCCTCGCGTCGTCGCTCGGTCAACTTCTTCGAGTCGTCCAGGTCCGAGAGAGCTGCATGAGCCCGCGCACCGAGAACACACGCCGCGACGGTCAGCGGACCGGCGCATGCTCCTCGTCCCGCTTCGTCGACTCCCGCGACGGGTCCGAGACCACTGCGCTCCAGCGCCGATTCCATCGTCCGTAAGCCGGCCGCTCGCCGGATGATCGGACGCGGCGGCCACGACGACCGAGTCAGTGTTGCGCGCGCACGCGGCGCACGTCGAGGGGTTGCCGTCATCGACCCTGGATGTCGGGAGAATCCAGGATGCCGGTTCGTGACGGCGGCAGCGCGATGAACACGGCCTTACCGATCACGTTGTCGAGGGGAACGGTGCCGGTGAACTCGTCGGTGACGTGGTACCGGGAATCTCGCGAGTTGCTCCGGTTGTCACCCATGACCCAGATGTTGCCGTCCGGCACGGTGACGGGGTCGAAGCATCGTCCGGACTTCAACTCGGTGTCACACGTCATCGTCCCCGGGGTGAACGGAAAATCCATCTGAATGTACGGCTCGTCCAACGGCTGTCCGTCGACGAGAACTCGACCCTGGTCGTCGCAGCATTCGACGGTTTGACCGCCGGTGGCAATGACGCGCTTGACCAGATCGTTCTCGTCGGGAGCGACAACTCCGATCAACGAGCCGACTTCCTGTGCCCCACGAATCACCGAATTGTCGGACCGCTGAGACACGAATTCGTCGTTCCACGAATCCGGGCCACGGAAGACGACGATGTCACCGGGCTTCGGGTCACCGAACCGGTATCCGATCTTCTCCACCACGATGCGGTCACCGGTGCAGCCGGTGCAGCCGTGCAAGGTCGGCTCCATCGATTCGGACGGGATCAGATACACCCGGGCGACGAATGTCTGGAGCAGAAAACTCAGTACCAGCGCTACCAGAATGAGAATGGGAAGCTCACGCCAGAACGATCGGGGCTTGCGTTCCCGACGCTTTTTACGTGAAGACTCGTCGTCGGGCTCGTCGGTTGGATCCTGTGGGGACTGCGTCACGTGATCAGGTTAGCCGGAACCGTCGCCCGCACGGCCGGACGGTCTGCGCACCGGCGGTTCGCGGCGGTCGATCCGCTCGTCGGCGGGGTGAAAGGCGGGACGAGCGTGGGCGGAAAGCACCATGCCGCGTCGCCCTGACGGGCAACGCGGCATGGTGTGAACTGATGTGTCCGGGCGGAACCGGTCAGCGCTTTTCCTTGATCTTGGCGGCCTTGCCACGCAGATCGCGGAGGTAGTAGAGCTTGGCGCGACGGACGTCACCACGGGTGAGGACCTCGAACTGCGCGATGTTGGGGCTGTGCACCGGGAAGGTGCGCTCGACGCCGACGCCGAACGAGACCTTGCGGACCGTGAACGTTTCGCGAACGCCACCGCCCTGACGTCGGATGACGACGCCCTTGAAGATCTGAATGCGCTCCTTCGAGCCTTCGATGACCTTGACGTGCACGTTCAGCGTGTCGCCGGGGCGAAAATCGGGGATGTCGCTACGCAGCGACTGATTGTCGAGAAAGTCCAGAGTGTTCATCGGTTGTGCCATCCTTGCGTTCTGCGCATGAGTAGAGGAACCGAGCGGCTCGCTGATGCAACGGCTCGACTGGTTCGTACTCCGAGTGAGGTCCGTGCCTGCTAGAGGCAACCCGACCATTGTGCCAGACCATCAGGCGTTCGACGAAATCGGCGCTTCTCGGCCTGCAGCCGCTCCGCTCGCCATCGGCGCAGGTAATACCGTCCGCGACAATTCGTCCTCGGTGGCCTCACGCGCATGCACGACGCTCGGCTTGCCGGCGATCGCGTCCTGGAGATAGATCTTGGCCCGGATGATCGGCCGTCGCCACCGCTTCTCTCGGCGCAGAGCGCGTTCCATCTTCTTCGGCCTGGTGGTGTAGCGCCACCTCGCCCACGGTGCGCTCGGCCTGCTCAACCGCACTGCGGCCAGAACGAGGATCGGCAGGACGAACAGCCCGAGCAGTCCGGTCCAGATCTTCCCCTTGAGCAGGACGATGACCCCGAGCGCGAGATTGGCCAGGGCCAACACCACCACGGTGCCGCGCACCCACGGGTCGGGATCGGCCCGGAAATCGGCCGGACTCAACAACTCCAGAGGGTGGAAGCCGAGCAGCAGCAGGCCGGTGAACGCCACTGCTGCGAACACGGCGTCCACCGACGTGCGGCCCTGTTCGGACCAGTAGACATCACGGAGATAGAAGATCAACGCGAACTCGTCGAGGACGAGAGCCGCGCCGATACCGAAGATCGCCGCCAGCACCGCCCCTACCGACTCGGAACCGTCGACGTACACCGCGATCAAGCCGATCCCCGCCAGCAGCATCAGCACGATTCCGAACACGACGTGGTGGATGTGCTGACCGCCGGGCGTGATGTTTCCCGGCCACCACTTCACATCCGCGCGAATCATCCTGACGCTGAGCCGAATCAGCAGGAATCCCACCAACAGTCCGAGTAGGAAACACAGCAGCGGTAGGCGGCCGTGATCGATGACCCCGTGTTGCAACCACCTCACGTGTGCCTCACGTCCTTCCTGCCGAACGGCCGAACGACCGGTGAATCGCGTTTCAGACTATTCGCGTCCGGGACCGCCGAGGGCAGCAACGACCGAGGTGCCGCTCGCTATTTTCCGAAACCCGCCTTCCGCAACGCGTCGGCCATCGAACCAGCAGCCGGTGTCGCCGCACCTGCGCCCCCGGCCGTTCGGCGATCCCGCTGCGGGCGTGCGTCTCGCCCGCGGCCGGCCTGATTCGCCCCCGCGGCCCGTCCCTGGCCTCGAGGACGGTCACCCTGCTGTCCGCGGGCGGCGTCCTTGCCGCCTGCCGCACCGGGTTCGTCGTCCAGCCGCAGACTCAGACCGATGCGCTGACGGGGGATGTCGACCTCCATCACCTTGACGCGCACGACGTCGCCGGACTTGACGACCTCGCGCGGGTCCTTGACGAAGTTGTGCGACATCGCCGAGACGTGCACCAGCCCGTCCTGGTGCACACCGACGTCGACGAATGCCCCGAACGCCGCCACGTTGGTCACGACTCCCTCGAGCGTCATGCCCGGCTTCAGGTCGGCGACCTTCTCGATACCGGCGGCGAAGGTCGCGGTCTTGAACTCCGGACGAGGGTCGCGTCCCGGCTTCTCGAGTTCGGAGATGATGTCGGTGACGGTGGGCAGACCGAATCGGTCGTCGGCGAATTCGGCTGGGTCGAGTGAGCGCAGCAGTGTCGTGTTGCCGATGACCTCCCGCACTCCGACGCCGGCCTTGCCGACGATGCGCCGCACGACGGGATAGGCCTCGGGGTGCACACTCGACCGATCGAGTGGATCCGCGCCGCCCGAGATGCGGAGAAATCCGGCGCACTGCTCGAAAGCCTTGGGGCCCAAGCGCGGAACGTCCTTGAGCGTGCTGCGGCTGGAGAACGGACCGTTCTGGTCGCGGTGCGCCACGATGCTCTCGGCAAGAGAGCCGGCGATACCGGAGACCCGCGAGAGCAACGGAACCGACGCGGTGTTGACGTCGACGCCGACGGCGTTCACCGCGTCCTCCACGACGGCACCGAGTGATCGGGCCAGCAGAGTTTCGGAAATATCGTGCTGGTACTGCCCCACACCGATGGACTTGGGATCGATCTTGACCAACTCGGCCAACGGATCCTGCAATCTGCGGGCGATCGAGACGGCACCGCGGATCGACACATCCAGTTCGGGCAGCTCGCTCGAGGCGTAGGCGGAGGCGGAGTACACCGACGCTCCGGCCTCGGACACCACCACCTTGGTCAGATTGGCGGCAGGGAACTTGGCGATCAGTTCTGCTGCCAAAGAGTCGGTTTCACGCGATGCAGTGCCGTTGCCGATGGCGATCAATTCGACCTTGTGCTTGGCGGCCAGGCCGGCGAGGGTGGCCACCGCCTGATCCCACTTGCCCTGCGGTTTGTGCGGGTAGATGGTGTCGAAGTCGACGACCTTTCCGGTGGCGTCGACGATGGCGACCTTGGTGCCGGTACGGAAGCCCGGGTCCAGGCCCATGGTCGTGCGGTTGCCCGCCGGCGCGGCGAGGAGCAGGTCCTTGAGGTTGCTCGCGAACACGTCGACGGCGTCCTTCTCGGCGGATTGGCGCAGTCGCATGCGGGTATCGAGGGAGACGGTCACCAGCATCTTGGTGCGCCACGCCCATCGGACGGTATCGAGCAGCCACTTGTCGGCGGGCCGTCCTCGATTCGCGATCCCGAACTTGGTCGCGATCCGACCCTCGTAGACGCTCGGCTCCCCGGGGGTCGGTTCGTCACGCTCGGGCTCGAAGCCGAGCGAGAGTATTTCTTCCTTCTCGCCTCTGAGCGTGGCGAGGATGCGGTGCGAGGGCAGGCTCGTGAACGGTTCCGAGAACTCGAAGTAATCGGAGAACTTGGCACCCTCTTCCTCCTTGCCCTTGCGAACCGACGCGACGAGCTTGCCGGACGTCCACATCAGTTCGCGCAGTTCACCCACCAGATCCGCGTCCTCGGCGAAACGCTCGACGAGAATGGCCCGTGCGCCGTCGAGTTGCTCCTGATCGAACTGAGCCGGGTCGGTGGTGGGGTCGGAGAACAGGGCGTCGGCGACGGGCTCGTGCCCGGCCTCCCGCGCAATCTGAGCCTTGGTTCGACGCTTGGGCTTGAACGGCAGATAGATGTCCTCGACGCGCGCCTTGGTGTCGGCCAGCATCAACGACTGCTCCAGTGCGTCGTCGAGCTTGCCCTGCGAGCGGATGGACTCGATGACGGCGTCTCTGCGCTCGTCGAGCTCGCGCAGGTACCGCAGCCGCTCGTCGAGCTGACGCAGTTGCGTGTCGTCGAGGGTGCCGGTGACTTCCTTGCGGTAGCGCGCGATGAACGGGACCGTCGACCCGCCGTCGAGCAGCTCCACGGCGGCACGAACCTGTTCTTCACGAACGTCGAGTTCTTCGGCTATGCGCTTGTTCACAGATTTCAGAGCAGTGGTCACGGCGATGGACCCTACCGCTACTGTGGGACAAGTCGGTCAGCGGTTCAACGTGTGGGAGAGATACGCGGATGGTCAGGGGGTCTCGATTCCTGGCTGCAGCCTGCGCCTCCCTGTTGTTGGCCGGGTGCTCGGTTCCTCCCGACGATCAGATCGGTGACTCCGCCTCGCAGAACATGGCCGAGACGTCGGCATCGCCCTTTCCCGATATGGAGAAGGTCGACGGCGTAGCCCTCGAATCGCGTATCCCGATGGCGGTCGCGTCGGCCCAGGCCCGTGGTGCCGATGTCGATTTCGCGCTGTTGGATCGTCAGACAGGCTCGTATTACAGCAGCAACGCCGATGTTCAGGTCGAAACCGCGTCGGTGTCCAAACTCTTCATCGCCGACGAGGTGTTGTTCCGAGCGCAGTCGGAGAACCGTCCGGTCTCGGCCGACGACCTGGCCACCATGACCAGCATGCTCGAATTGTCCGACGACAACGCCGCGTACACGCTCTGGTATCGCTACGGCTCGTCCGAGATCGTGCGCACGGTCGCGGCTCGCTACGGCTTGAGAAGCACCACAGCTCCCGGCGACGACCAGTGGTACAACACCGAGACCACGCCCAGCGACCTGGTCGGCTACTACGCGGGGTTGCTCAACGGCAGCGGCGGCCTGACGACTGCGTCGACGGACGTGGTGATCGGAATGCTGCGTCGTTCGGCACCGATAGCCGCGGACGGCTACAAGCAACATTTCGGGATCGTCGACGGTTTGCCCGGCGAAAGCGTGCACGCTGTGAAGCAGGGCTGGATGTGCTGCGTGTCCGATCGGTGGGTACACCTGTCGACAGGCACGATCGGTCTCGACAACCGCTACGTTCTGGCGCTGTCGTCACGCGAGGACATCTTCTACGCAGACGACATGGAACGCTATCCGGACACCGCCGTCGTCGACGTCAGCGACGACGCCAGCGCACTGCATGCAAGGGATACTCTCACCGGCTTCGTCTCGATGCTCTTCCCCGACGGCACCGTCAGCTGAATTCGTCAGTCCTGCAACAGGTCCGGACGACGCTCGGCGGTCCTGTCCAGTGATTGCTCTCGACGCCACGCAGCGATCTTCGCGTGATCACCCGAGAGAAGTACCGGCGGAACGTCGAGATCGCGCCACTGCGCGGGGCGGGTGTAGCTCGGCCCTTCGAGCAGTCCGTCGGAGAACGAATCCTCCTGGTGCGACTGCTGATTGCCGAGAACCCCTGGCATCAGTCGCACCACGGCCTCGGCCATGACGAGGACGGCCGCTTCGCCGCCGATGAGTACGTAATCGCCGATGCTGACTTCCTCGACACGGACGCGGCGCGCGGCGTCGTCGAACACACGTTGATCGATGCCTTCGTATCGGCCGCAGGCGAATACGAGATGCCGCTCGGAGGACCATCGCTCGGCTGTCCGCTGGGTGAACGGCACACCGGCCGGAGTGGGGACGACGAGGAGAGAATCGTCTGTCAGCACGTCGTCGAGTGCGTCTCCCCACACTGTCGGCTTCATGACCATTCCCGGTCCACCGCCGTAGGGCGAATCGTCGACGGCCTTGTGCACGTCGTGAGTCCACGATCGCAGATCATGGACCTCGACCGAGACGAGGCCGCGGTCGATTGCTTTGCCCAGCAACGCAGTTCGGAGTGGTGTGAGGTATTCGGGAAAGATGGTGACGACGTCGAGGCGCACGATCTACTCCGGATCCAGCAGACCCTCGGGCGGATCGATCTCGATCGTCTTGTCGGCCAACGACACCGAGGTCACGATGGCCGCAACGAACGGCACGAGAATCTCGGCGCGGGTGGCTTCGCCGAAACCAGGACTCGGCGTGATGGAGAGCAGCTCCCCCGCTGCAGAGTGGAGGACTTCACGGACCGTTCCCACGACGGTGCCGTCGGTCAGGATCACCGTGAGGCCTTCGAGTTCGTGGTCGTAGTACTCGTCCGGGTCGTCGGACGGCGGAAGGTCGGTGGATTCGACGACGAACAAGATACCGCGTAGTTGGTCGGCGGCCGTCTTGTCGTCGATACCGTTCAGACGCAGCAGAAGCCGCCCGGAGTGTTCCCGGACGGCGTCCACTGTGTACGAGGCCGGCTGCGCGTTCGATCGGGGCTTACGTCCCGAGAGAACGGTTCCTTCGGCGAAACGGTCGTCGGGGTTGTCGGTGCGAACCTCGACGACGACTTCGCCTTTGATGCCGTGCGACTTCGCGACACGGCCGATGACCAGCTCCATGATGGGTGTGTGACCTAGGCGTCCGTGTCGACCACGTCGACGCGGATGCCGCGACCACCGATTCCCGAGACGAGCGTGCGCAGCGCCGTTGCGGTACGACCGCCACGTCCGATGACCTTGCCCAGATCGTCGGGGTGCACGTGGACTTCCACGGTGCGGCCGCGACGGCCGGTGATCATCTCGACGCGAACGTCATCGGGATTGGCGACGATGCCGCGAACGAGATGTTCGACGGCATCGGCGACAACGGCACTCACTTCTCAGCAGCCTCGGCGGCCGGCGCGTCTGCCGTCTCGGTTGCTGCAGCGTCGGTGGTCTCCGCAGCGGCGTCGTCGGCCTTCGGAGCCTTCTTCTTCTTGGCGGTGGTGGCCTCGCCCTGGGGCTCGGAGTCGGCCTGCGCCAGTGCGGCGTTGAACAGGTCGAGCTTGGACGGCTTCGGCTCGGCGAGGCGGAGGGTTCCCTCGGCGCCGGGGAGGCCCTTGAACTTCTGCCAGTCACCGGTGATCTTGAGCAGTGCCTCGACAGGCTCGGTCGGCTGTGCGCCGACGCCGAGCCAGTACTGAGCCCGCTCGGAGTTGATCTCGATGATGCTGGGGTCCTGCTTGGGCTCGTACGTGCCGATGGTCTCGATCGCACGGCCGTTACGACGGGTGCGAGCATCGGAGATGACGACGCGGTAGTGCGGGGTGCGGATCTTGCCGATACGCATGAGCTTGATCTTGACAGCCATGTTCTGGTGGAGCCTTTCGAAAGTTGGTCACGGCGCAATTCAGCGGTTCGCACGGCATGCGAGCCCGGTTTTGCGTTGAGGGTTGTTGTGACCGCCGCGCGGTACGTAACCGGAAGACGGGCGAACAGCTGTTCATTGTGCCAGACGGGCAGCGCGATCGGTGAATCGGGCCTGCAGAACCACTCCTGTCACGCGAGCAGGATCACCAGGGCAGGGAGGGTGTTGTTCACCGAGTGTGCCGTGGTCGACGCGACGATCGAACCGGAGCGCATTCGTGCGATGCCGATCGCGAATCCTCCCCACAACAGCACCACGAAGCGCCACCACTCGCGGTGCCAGATCGCGAACAACACCGCGGTGATCGCCAGGACGACCCATCGGTTGCCCAACCACGCCATGGGCATCGGGCGGGTGCGTTTCTCCAGCGCTCCCCACAGCATGCCGCGGAACATCACTTCCTCGCAGATCGGCGCACCGAGCCAGATCCACACGGCCAGAGCGATTTTCCAGCCGACGGCAAAGTCGGTGACGTTGCCCAACGGCATCGGGTCGTCCAACTCGATACCGGACAACAGAATCAGCGCCAGCAGGAGGCCACCGACCACCGCGACGCCACCCCACGCCAACCCGGATCGGAGATGACCGAGGAATTCAGGGGTGGACCTGGGGAGGCCGAAGTCGACGACGGGGCCGTTGCCCCGAGTCATCGAGATCGCCACTGCCAGTCCCGTAGCAAGCAGGCTCGGAATCATGATGCCCACCACGAACACGGCCGAGGCGTCCGACGTCACGACGAGCCCGAGCATCAGGAATCCCACCAGGTTGAGCCCCAGCACCAACGCCGCGGCCGGTAGTCCCCACCGTTGACCGCTTCTGCGTTCGAGCGCGGCCTGCTCGGCTCGCCAGTAGGTTTCGGACAACCCCGATCCCTGCTGCTGAACGTGATTCATCGGTGCCATGCCGGCCCAGCTGGGACGGTCCGGTTCGGGCTGTGCTGCATCGCTTCTCGGATCGGTCACCGTCGGCCCGCCGGTCCACTCGTCGTGCGGCTGCGCCGGTCGGTCACGCGTCCGCGCAGGATCACCAGATCCGGGTTGGACAACACCTCCGGTCCCCCTCGCGGATCTTCGGAGTAGACGACGAGATCTGCGGGAGCGCCGTGCTCGAGCCCCTGCCGACCCAGCCACGACCGGGCGTCCCAGCAGGCAGCACCGAGTGCGTCGGTCGGCGAGAGTCCGACGGCAGCGAGTGCGGCGACCTCGTCGGCGATGCGGCCGTGCGCGATCGAACCACCGGCGTCGGTACCTGCGTAGAGGGGAATGCCCGCGTCGTGGGCTCGTCCGACGGTTTCGGCGACGCGTTGGTGCAGCGCCCGCATGTGCCGGGCGTAGACCGGATACCGGGTGGCGGAATCGGCGATGCCGGGGAACGTCTCGATGTTGATCAGCGTGGGTACCAGAGCGGTGCCGTGATCGACCATCATCTCGACGGTCTCGTCGGTCAGGCCGGTGCCGTGTTCGATGCAGTCGATTCCCGCCGCGATCAGTCCGGGCAGGGCATCCTCGCCGAACACGTGGGCTGTCACCCGCGCGCCCTCGGCGTGGGCAGCGCGGATGGCGTCGACGAGGATCGAGTCGTTCCACAGCGGTCGAAGATCTCCCACCGACCGGTCGATCCAGTCGCCGACGAGTTTGACCCAGCCGTCGCCGAATCTCGCCTGCTGAGCCACCGCCTCGGGCAGTTGCGATTCGTCCTCGATGTCGATCGCCAGACCCGGGATGTATCGCTTGGGTGATGCGATGTGGCGGCCCGCTCGGATGATGCGAGGAAGGTCCTCGTACTCGTCCAGCGCACGCGTGTCGACCGGTGACCCGGCGTCGCGCAACAGCAGCGCGCCGACGCCTCGCTCGGTCTCGGCCTGCAGGATCGACCCCGTCAGGTCGGTGTGTCCCCCGCCGTATTCGATTCCGACATGGCAGTGGGCGTCGACCAGACCGGGCAGAATCCAACCGCCGTCGTGGACGAAATCCGCGTCCGCAATCGGCTCGGTCGACAGAACGCCTCCGTCGATCCAGAGGTCGATCTCCGTCCCGTCCGGCAGTCCGCGGCCCCGCACCCGCATGGCCGACACGTGCGCGCGCTTACTTCTTGGGCAGTTTCAGCTGCGAGAGATCGATGCCCTCGAGTCCCGGCGGCAACTGGTCGAGGCCCTTGGGCATGGACGACAGGTCCGGCATGCCTGCGGGCATTCCGCCCGGCATGCCGGGGAATCCACCGCGGATCTTCGGCTGCGTCGGACCGCGAGCGCCCTTCTTGCCTTTCTTGCCCTTCTTGTTGTTCCGCACCTGCTTGCGTGCGCCCGGCATGCCCATCCGACCGGCCATGGCCGACATCATCTTGCGAGCCTCGAAGAACCGGTCGACCAGCTGATTGACGTCGGAGACCTTCACGCCCGAACCGTTCGCGATACGCAACCGCCGGGACGCGTTGATGATCTTCGGGTCGGTACGTTCCTGCGGCGTCATGCCCCGGATGATCGCCTGAACCCGGTCGAGTTGCTTCTCGTCGACGTTGGCGAGTTCCTTCATCTGACCGGCACCGGGCAGCATGCCCAGCAGGTTTCCGATCGGCCCCATCTTGCGGACGGCCATCATCTGCTCGAGGAAGTCGTCGAGCGTGAGTTGTCCCGAGCCGATCTTGTTGGCCGTCGCCTCGGCCTGCTCGGCATCGAAGTGCTGCTCGGCCTGCTCGATGAGGCTCAGCACGTCGCCCATGCCGAGGATGCGGCTGGCCATGCGATCGGGGTGGAAGACGTCGAAGTCCTCGAGCTTCTCACCGGTCGACGCGAACATGATGGGCTGGCCGGTGACCTCACGGACGCTCAGCGCGGCACCGCCGCGAGCATCACCGTCGAGCTTGGTGAGAACGACACCGGTGAAGCCGACGCCGTCACGGAACGCCTCGGCCGTGCTGACGGCGTCCTGACCGACCATTGCATCGAGAACGAACAGTGTCTCGTCCGGCTGGACCGCGTCACGAATCCCTGCGGCCTGACTCATCAGCTCGGTGTCGATGCCGAGGCGGCCTGCGGTGTCGACGATGACCACGTCGTACTGCTTGCTGCGAGCCTCGGCGATGCCGGACCGGGCAACCTCGACGGGATCGGCAGCCGAGACCCCGAGTGCATTCTCGCCGCCGCCGATGGACGTGCCCGGATGCGGCGCGAAGACGGCGGCTCCGGCCCGCTCGCCCACGATCTGCAGCTGGCTCACGGCACCGGGACGCTGAAGGTCGCACGCGACGAGCAGTGGGGTGTGGCCCTGATCCTTGAGCCATTTCGCGAGCTTGCCCGCCAGCGTCGTCTTACCGGAACCCTGCAGACCGGCGAGCATGATCACCGTGGGCGGGTTCTTGGCGAAGACGAGCCTGCGAGTCTCGCCGCCGAGGATGCCGACCAGTTCCTCGTTGACGATCTTGACCACCTGCTGGGCCGGGTTGAGGGCACCCGAAACCTCGGCACCCTTGGCCCGGACCTTGATGCGGCCTATGAATTCACGTACGACGGGCAGTGCCACGTCCGCTTCGAGCAGGGCCAGACGGATCTCACGGGCCGTGGCGTCGATATCCGCGCCGGACAGTCGACCTTTGCCACGCAGGTCCTTGAGAGTCCCGGTCAACCTGTCGGAAAGGGATTCGAACACCGATTGCACTCCTGAGCTAGCCGATCACCGAAAACGAGCCGAATCCGGCACGGTCACCAGACTAGCGGCAGCACGCCGCGTCGTCGCTGGGGCGTTCGACTGTCGTGTCGAACGTGTCGATCCCGACCGGTCAGGCTTTGCGCGCGGAATCGTTCCACGTCACTGCCACACCCCGGGTCGCGAGCCACTGCGCGGGGTCGACCTTGACGCCGGAGGGATCGTGCACCTCGAAGTGCAGGTGTGGGCCTGTCGACTGGCCACGGTTGCCCACGGTGGCGATCTGCTCGCCGGCCGACACGCGTTGGCCGGGATGAACGGAGAAGTCGTTGACGTGTCCGTAGACCGTCTCGGTGCCGTCGTCGTGCCGCACCTTGACCCAGAGACCGAAGCCGGATGCCGGTCCTGCGTCGGACACGGTGCCGTCGGCGGCGGCGTAGATGGGCGTCCCGATCGGTGCCGCGATGTCGAGGCCACTGTGCTGAGTGCCCCATCGCGAGCCGAAGTTGGACGTCAACACCCCTGCCACGGGCTGCACTGTGCCCTTCTTCAGCGAGCGCAGGCTCTCGAGGGGTGACTCGACACCGACTCCCACCTGCCCCAGGCCGACATCGTCGAGCCATTGCTGGGCGGCGGCACCGGGATCGGTGACTCCGAACGCGGCCAGTGGGTCGGAGGTCGGTGCCGGCGCGGATTCCGCAGCAGGCGCGGCTTCGGCAGGCGCGGCCTCGGGGGGTGCGGGCTGTGACGGCGGGGGCGGGGGCGCGAACTGTGGGGGTAGGAACTGCGGAAGCTCGAACTGAGGAAGCTCGAATCCCGCGGGCAACAGACCCTCCGGTACGGCAAACGGGAGTCCGGCTGCGGGTGCCTCCGGGATCGGTGCGGCCGCGGCGGTACCGGCACCCATCGACGTCGCGCCGACGACGATCGCGCCGGTCGCGGCGACGATGGTTGCCGCCCGTCGACCGAGGTCGGGGGTGTCCTGCACGGCGCGGTGCCTGCCACGCGCCGGACGCGCTGTGATGTCGGTCGGTGTGTGGACGGTCGACCGTCGGTGGGATCCCACAGTTCGTGCCTCTCGAATGACCAGATTGGAGCCTGCCGAACGACGTGGTTCGGGCAGTGCGGAGCGTGCAGGAACGGATGAGAGTGTCGTTTCTGCGTTGGGGACGAATGTAACAAATCGGCATCGGCGGCAGGCCCGTCGGCCGGAAGTTCGTGAAAAGTCACCACCGCGAGTCGGTCTGCTGTCGCATTCCGACCCGCGGTCAGGTGCCTTCCGGCTTTTCCGGGGGCTTGGGCGGTTCCGGGGCGGGTACGACCGCGAGGATCGCTCGCTCGAGGTCTTCGCGGACCGCCCTGCTGTCCGCCCCCGAAAGGTCGATGCAGAAGGAGTCGACCACCGAGCTGCCCAGGGTCGAGACGCGGGCCCACCGGATGTCCGATCCCTGCTGCTCGATTGCACTGGCCAATCGGCAGAGCAGACCGAGCCGGTCCTCTGCTCGTAGTTCGAGTACTACCTGACCTGGTTCGTTGTCGTCGAACCACAGCACGCGAGGCGGAGCTTGAGCGTAGAGAACCGGGACTGCCGAATCCTCTGCGTCGTCCTCGACGGTTTCGGCTCTGGCATCGCGCTCCTTGGCGTCGAGCACGGCGACGAGGTCGAGTTCGCCGGCCTGAGCCCGGATTATTTCCTGCCGCAGCAGACCGGCCTGTGGTGGGGCTCCGAACAGCGGCGCGACGTCGAACGAGTTGATCGCCGACCCCTCGTGACTGCCGAGGGAGGCCGAGAGCACACGCAGCGAATGCAGTGCGAGTACTCCCGCGGCGTCGGAGAGCAGCCCTGGCGTGTCGGGGGCGATGACGGTGACGACGAAGGTGTGCAGCCCATCGGTCGGCGCGATGTCGACGTGGACGCCTCCCCGCGCTGCGAGTTCGATGTGCGCCGGGTCGAGTGGATCCGGGGAGGGAAGGGTCTCCCCCGCCATCACCAATCGACAGCGACGCACGAGCTCGCGGATGAGCGAGGCCTTCCAATCGCCCCACACCCCGGGGCCGGTGGCGAGCGAGTCCGCCTCTGCCAGTGCGTGAAGCAGCTCGAGGAGAATGGTGTCGGCACCGAGGGCGTCGACGACGGTTTGCACGGTTGCGGGGTCGTCGAGGTCGCGTCTGGTGGCGGTCTCCGGCAGCAGCAGGTGGTATCTCACCATCGCCGTCAGCAGTGCCACGTCGGACGGCCACAGTCCGAGCCTGTTGCCGATCTGGATGGCCAGATCGGCGCCGACGACGCTGTGGTCGCCGCCGCGTCCTTTGCCGATGTCGTGTATCAGCGCGCCGAGCACCAAGAGGTCCGGGCGCGCAACTCGGGTGGTCAATGCGCTTGCGTAGGCGGCAGTTTCGACCAGATGCCGATCGACTGTCCACGTGTGCACGGCGTCTCGCGGCGGTAGATCGCGTACCGCGCCCCACTCAGGAATGAGCCTGCCCCACAGTCCGGTTCGGTCGAGCGCTTCGATGGCCGAAATGGCTTTGCGACCCGATCCGAGCAACACGAGCAGATCGTTGAGGGCTTCCTTGGGCCACGGCTCCCGAAGCTCGGGCGCACTGTCGGACAGCCGGTTCAAGGTCGAGGCAGACATCGGCATGCCGGTCTGCGCCGAGGCGGCGGCGACGCGCATGATCAGGCCGGGGTCCTTGTTCGGTCGAGCGTCGCGGGCGAGAACGACCTCCCCGCCGTGTTCGACGACACCTTCGTCCAGTGGCCGCCGGACCGGAACTCGACGCAGTCGCGAAAGGCCACGTCTGGGAAGCGAATTGCCGGCAGTGCGCAGCCCGACGTCGACCGAGTAGCTGATGGTGCGGGCCGAATCGCTCAGTACGCGAGCGAGATCGAAGCGGTCACCGATTCGGAGCGCGGCACCGATCTCGTCGGCATCCTGTGCCCGCAGTTGATCTCGTGCTCGACCGGCGACGCGGTGCAGTTCGGTGCGCACGTCCAACAGACGGCCGTGCGCGAACGCCAAACCGCCACCGGGCGATTCGGGTCCGAGCCCGGGCATACCGTCGGTCAACTGCGCAATGGAGAGAGCGTCGAGCAACTGGACGTCGCGCAGTCCCCCGCGGCCGCTCTTGAGATCGGGTTCGGCGCGGTGTGCGATCTCACCGCTGCGCGACCACCGCCCGCGGGTCTGCTCGATCAGCTCGTCGAAACGCCCTCGAATACCGTTGCGCCACTGGCGACGTACGCCGCCGATGAGGAGATTGCTCAATTCGACGTCACCGGCGATGTGACGCGCCTCGAGCATTCCGAGCGATGCCGTCATGTCGGCTGCAGCGACCTGCAGAGCCTGCGGCACCGTTCGCACGCTGTGGTCGAGCTTGATGTGTGCGTCCCACAGCGGGTACCAGAGCTTGTCGGCGACATCGGAGACGATGCGTGGGTCGAGATCGTCGTGCAGCAGTATCAGGTCCAGATCCGAATACGGCAGCAGTTCACGACGAGCGAGACCGCCGACGGCGACGATCGCGAAACCGGAGTCCGGTTTGATCCCGAGCTCGGCACCTTTGGTGGTCAGCCAGAACTCGTGGAGATCGACCAGAGCCTGCCGCAGCGAGGGTGCATCGAGGCGACGATTGCGTGTTCCGCCGTCGAGTAGTTGTTTTCTGGCCCGAGCGAGATCTGCTGCAGCATCGCTCGTGCCCTTCGATGCGGAGCCCGTGGAGACCGAAGGCCCCGACCCTGACGCTTTCGCGCCAGAACCGGGGCCCACGGCCCGAGACCCTTTGGGGTCAGAGTGCATCAGCGCCACGTTCTCCGGTGCGCACTCGGATGACCGAGTCGACCGGGGAAACCCAGACCTTGCCGTCACCGATCTTGCCGGTGCGAGCGGCCTCGACGATGACCTCGACGACCTTCTCCACAGCGGCGTCGTCGACGACTACCTCGACACGGACCTTCGGGACGAAGTCGACCGAGTACTCAGCACCTCGGTACACCTCGGTGTGGCCCTTCTGGCGGCCGTAACCCTGAACTTCACTGACTGTCATTCCGAGTACGCCGGCCTGCTCCAGCCCCGTCTTGACGTCCTCCAGGGTGAACGGTTTGACGATTGCCGTGATCAGCTTCATTTTTGCTTCCCTTCACAAGACCTCGAGTGCCCGTTGTCGTACGGTGCAGCGTTCACGTCTATCTCTACCTTGTCAGGCGAAATCATATGCAGTCTCGGCGTGCTCGGCTTCGTCGATGCCGTTGGCCTCCTCCTCGTCCGATACGCGCCAGCCGAGAGGCTTGAGCGCAAACGCGACGACCGCGGTGACGATGGCGGTGAAGACCAGGGCGAACAGTGCGATGACGATCTGCACGACGAGCTGCTTGTAGTCGCCGCCGTAGAACAGGCCGGTCTCGGATGCGAGGAAGCCGATTCCGATCGTTCCCCACAGGCCTGCGACGAGGTGAACGCCCACGACGTCGAGCGAATCGTCGTAGCCGAACTTGAACTTCAGTCCGACAGCCAGTGCGGAGAGCACACCGGCGATGACGCCGAGGATCATGGCACCGACCGGCGTGAGTGCACCTGCGGCCGGGGTGATGGCGACCAGACCGGCGACGATGCCCGAGGCAGCGCCGAGGCTCGTGGCGTGTCCGTCGCGAATGCGCTCGGTGATGAGCCAGCCCACGATCGCGGCTGCGGTGGCTGCGGTGGTGTTGACCCAGGCCACGCCGGCGATGCCGTCGGCGGCGAAGGCGGAGCCTGCGTTGAATCCGAACCAGCCGAACCACAGCAGTGCTGCGCCGAGCATGACGAACGGAAGGTTGTGCGGGCGGTAGGCAACCTTGCCGAAGCCGGCGCGCTTGCCGATGATGATCGCCAGAATCAGGCCTGCGATACCAGCGTTGATGTGCACCACGGTGCCACCTGCGAAGTCGATCGGAGCAACGCTGGCGACGAGCCCACCGTCACCGTCGTCGGTGGTTCCGAAGATCATTGCCGCCAGGCCGTTCTCGGATCCGGAGAGCAGTCCGCCGCCCCAGACCATGTGGGCCAGCGGGAAGTAGGCGAGCGTGACCCAGATGCCGGCGAAGGCGAGCCAGGTGCCGTACTTGACACGACCGGCGATCGAGCCGCTGATCAGTGCCACCGTGATGATGGCGAAGGTGACCTGGAATGCCACATCGATGATGTTTGCGTAACCCCAAGCGCCGACGATGTAGTTACCGTCCGCATCGGTGATCGAATCCTTGAGTCCGAAGAACTCGAACGGGTTGGCGAAGACACCGCCGATGTCCTGGGTTCCGTAGGACATGGACCAGCCCCACAGGAAATAGATGATCGAGACGACAGCCATCGCTCCGAACGACATCATCATCATGTTCAACACGGACTTCGACTGCGACATACCGCCGTAGAAGAACGCCAAGCCCGGCGTCATCAGCAGTACCAGCGATGCTGCCATCAGCATCCACGCGGCGTTGCCGGAGTTGGCCAACATATCCTCGGGACTCACGTACACCCTCCATTCTCCTGCACACCGGTTGGCGCGCCGTTACGCAAGAAGAGTGGTTTCACGAGGTTTCATCCGTGACACTCGCGTGTTTCGGATATGTGAACGCATGACCGAATTCTGTTGCAAAAAGGTTTCGTGCTGGCGTTTGTGCTTTTGCCCCGGTTTGCGAACTACTCGAGAGTCAGCATCAGCCGAGCAGTGCGTCGACGAAAGCCCCGGGCTCGAACGGTGCCAGATCGTCGGCACCTTCACCGAGACCGACGAGCTTGACGGGCACTCCGAGCTCACGCTGCACCTGAAAAACGATGCCACCCTTCGCGGTTCCGTCGAGCTTGGTCAGAACGACTCCCGTGATGTTCACGATCTCGGCGAAGACACGGGCCTGCGTCAGTCCGTTCTGGCCCACGGTTGCGTCGAGAACGAGCAGAACGTCGTCGACGTGGGCCCGCTTCTCGATGACTCGCTTGACCTTGCTCAGTTCGTCCATCAGACCCGATTTGGTGTGCAACCGTCCCGCGGTGTCGATCAGAACCACGTCGACGCCGTTCTCGATCCCCTTGCTCACCGCGTCGAAGGCGACAGCGGCCGGATCCGCGGCCTCCTTGCCGCGGACCACCTCGGCACCCACTCGCTCGGCCCAGGTCTGCAACTGATCGGCCGCAGCTGCGCGGAACGTGTCGGCGGCACCGAGCAACACCCGCCGCCCGTCCGCGACCAGCACGCGAGCCAGTTTGCCCGTGGTCGTGGTCTTGCCGGTGCCGTTGACTCCGACCACCAGCAACACAGCGGGCGCGCCGTCGTGGGGAAGAGCACGAATCGACCGGTCGAACTGGGGGTGCAGCTGCGCCACGAGGATCTCGCGCAGCAGAGCTCTGGCGTCGGCTTCGGTGCGAATACTGCGCGCCGCCATCTGCTCACGCAGCGTGCGCATGATCTCTGCGGTGGTCGCCGAACCGATATCGGCGATCAGCAGGGTGTCCTCGACCTCTTCCCACGAGTCCTCGTCCAGGTCACCGCCGCCGAGCAGGCCAAGCAGGCTCTTGCCCACCGCGGACTGAGATCGTGCAAGCCGGCCACGGAGACGGTCGAGCCGTCCCTCGGTCGGGTCGATGGTGTCCAAGCGGCGAGGCGCAGGAGCAACGGTGTCGGCTACCGGAGGCTCGGGCGCAACGGGCTCGGCGACGGTGACATCGGTCGCCGGGGCCTCGGGTTCGAGCACTTCCGGCTCGATCCAGACGGTTTCCGATTCGACCGGTTCAGGCGTGGGAACCACCGGCGGCGGCTCGACCGGGGTGGAGTCGACGGGGATGTTCTCGACCGGCTCGGCCTCGATCGGCTTCGGCTCGGCCGGCTTGGGGGCCTTCGGGACTACGGGCTCGGCCGTCGCCGTTCCCTGACTGAAGGAGAAACCGCTGCCCGCGGTGTAGCCACCGGATCTGTCCTTGGCAGCCGCGTCCTCGATTCGCGCTGCCTCGTCCGACTTGAGGGACACTCTCCGGCGACGGGAAAGCACCAGCCCGACGACGAGGACGACGAGCAGGACGGCAGCGATCGCCGCGACGATGATCCACGCTTGGTTACTCACGTAGAACATCCTCTCAGGCGATCGCGGCAGATCGTCACCGGTGGTGCACCGACCGTGAAAAATGCGCTTCCCGCCCGGGAGTCGGTGTCGATAGCATTCACGGTCATGGAGTGGACCAGGGTGCGCGACGCCGCAGAACTGACCGAGATGTTCGGCGAGCCGAGCTTTCGAGCCGCCAACAAGGACCGACGCGCGCTGCACCCACTGGACGTGCAGTGGCTCGCTGCATCACCGTTCTGCCTCCTCGGGACCTCCGACGCGAGTGGGCGATGCGACGTCTCTCCCAAGGGCGATCCGCCCGGCAGTCTTGTGCACGTCCTCGACGACGCCACGATCGCTCTCGCCGACCGGCCGGGTAACCGCCGGATGGACGGCTATCGCAACATTCTCGAGAACCCGTTCGTCGGGCTGAACTTCTTCGTACCCGGCCGCGGCGACACCCTCCGCATCAACGGTCGAGCCTCCCTGGTCACCGACGCCCCGTTCTTCGACGAGCTCCGAGTCAAGGGGCATCGCCCGATCATGTGCCTGGTCGTCGACATCGAGCAGGTGTTCCACCACTGCGCGAAGGCGTTCATGCGATCCAAGCTGTGGCAGCCCGAGACCTGGGATGCCGACGCCATCCCCGACGTCGCCACGCTGACGAAGGCGTTGATTCCGCAGGCACCCGAGACGGTGGAGGAACTGCGCGAGTACTACGGGCCGTCCTACGCCGAGCAGCTCTACCCGCAGCAGTAGCTCCGTAAGGACGAATCTCAGGAGATGGTGTCGGGCTCGACGACGACGGGTGCCGCGCCCGACTCGGGCGTTTCCGGCTCGGCTGTTTCCGGCTCGGCTGTATCCGGCTGCAGTGCGTCCACTGCGACACGTTCTCGGTTCAACCGCTGCGAGATGACGGTGGTGATGCCGTCGCCGCGCATGCTGACGCCGTACAGCGCATCGGCCACTTCCATCGTCGGCTTCTGGTGGGTGATGACGATCAACTGCGACTTCTCGCGGAGCTGCTCGAACAGTCCGATCAGTCGACGCAGGTTGGTGTCGTCCAGTGCAGCCTCGACCTCGTCCATGACGTAGAACGGTGACGGTCGGGCGCGGAAGATGGCCACCAGCATGGCCACCGCGGTCAGCGACTTCTCGCCACCGGAGAGCAGCGAGAGCCGCTTGACCTTCTTGCCGGGCGGGCGTGCCTCGACCTCGATTCCGGTGGTGAGCATGTCCGACGGGTCGGTCAGGATCAATCGTCCTTCGCCGCCGGGAAAGAGCTTGGCGAACACTCCGGTGAATTCCCGTTCGACGTCGAGCCAGGCCTCGGTGAAGACCTGCAGAATCCGCTCGTCGACGTCGGCGACCACGCCGAGCAGATCCTTGCGCGCGGACTTGACGTCTTCGAGCTGAGTGGACAGGAAGTTGTAGCGCTCCTCGAGGGCAGCGAACTCCTCGAGGGCCAGCGGGTTGACCTTGCCGAGGGTGGCGAGGTCACGCTCGGCGCGTTTGGCGCGCTGCTCCTGCGTGGCGCGGTCGAACGGCATCGGGGCCGGTGCCACCACCTGCTCGCCCCGCTCCTTTGCCGCCTCGTACTCGGCCATCTCGAGTTCGGTGGGCGGCAGGGCCACATCGGGCCCGTACTCGGCCACCAGATCGTCGAGGCCGATGCCGTGCTGCTCGAGAATCGTCGTCTCGAGCTGTTCGATCCGCAGCGCGGCCTGTGCGCGGGCCACTTCGTCCCGGTGCACGGCGTCGGTGATCGACGCCAGCTGGCCCTGCAGGGCTCGAACCTGCTCTTTGACCTTGTCGAGTTCGATTGTGCGCGTTGCTCGTTCGGCGGAGAGCTCGTCGCGCCTCCGTGCCGCGGCCGCAACGACCGTGGCCAACCGCGCGGCGACTTCTTCGCCCGATTCTCCGACCGCCGCCGCCACCGCGGCCGCATGCCGCCGCGCTGCGCTCTCGCGCTCGGCTCGCGCCCTGGCCTCACGCTCGGCTCGCGCCGCCCGTCGAAGCGAATCTGCCTTACCTCGTACGGACTGTGCGCGCTCTTCGGCGGTCCGCACGTTCAACCGAGCTTCGACCTCCACGGCACGCACTTCGGTCAGCGCCGCTGCCGCCATCTCCCGTTCCATGGTGGTCGCCGCGTCACCGCTCTCGCCGTCTCCCGCGAAACCCGATTGCTCGTCCTCGGCCGTCCGCAGGTTTTCCTCGAGCTCGGCCAGCCGCGCAATCGCTTCTTCTCGACTGGCCTCGGCAGAGCTACGCTGCGTCGTCAATCGCGCCGACTCCGCATGAGCCGAACGCGCCAGCTGACCCAATCGGCCCAACTGTTCGTACACCGCGGCCATCGCAGCGTCGGATTCGTTGAGCGCCGCGAGCGCTTGCTCGGCCGATTCGCGCCGATCCCGTTGCTCTTCCAACGCTCCCGACAGCGCTGCGTCGAGCTCCTCCGCGCGGCGGACCGCCGCCGCCAACTCCACTGTCGACGTGTCGATTGCCGACTGCACCTCGAGGGTGCTCGGGCGACGGTCCGAGCCGCCGGTGACCCAACCGGCTTCGACGACGTCGCCATCCTTGGTCACCGCACGCAGCTCACCGGAATCGGAGACGAGACGGTGGGCAGCGTCGAGCGAATCGACGGCGACCACACCGTCGAGCAGGGCCGCCATGGCCCCGGCCAACCGGTCCGGATACTCGATCAGGTCCAGCACCCACCGAGCCCCACTCGGGAGGTCCGGGCGTCGAACCGATTGTGCTGCAACGACACTGCCGTGCACGATGGACGCGCGGCCGCCGTCGGCCGCACGCAGCGCGAGCACGGCATCACGCGCGGCATCGAACGATTCGGCGTGTGCGGCATCGGCGGCCGGCCCCATGGCCACTGCCACCGCGATCTCGTATCCCGGCTCGACCGTGAGATGGCCTGCGAGCAGGCCCGACAGACCGTCCTGCTGGTTCTCCACCAGCCACCCGGCACCGTCCTTGCGTTCGAGGCCCATCGTGAGCGCTTCGATCCTGGCCTCGAACGACGCCACCTTCTTGCCTGCGATGCGTTCTTCGGCCTGCAGTTCGGTCACTCGGGCGTCGGCATGTCGAAGCGCGGCGACGGCTCGTTCGTAGTTGGTGTCGAGGCTCAGTTCACTCGCATCGAGGGTGCCGATCTGATCCTGCACACTCTCGAACTCACGCTGAGCCGATTCGCCGCGCTCTCGGGCCTCGTCGATGGCCACCGACAAGCGCTCCACCTCCGAGTCGATCGACTCGACCTTGGTTCGGAAGGTGTCGACCCGGCCGGACAGGCGCGCGAAACCTTCGCGGCGGTCGGCCACTGCGCGCACCGCGGCGAGGTGGGCACGCTCGGCGGCCGATGCCGCAGCCTCGCGCTCGGCGAGTTGCTCGCGGGCCGCTTCGAGGGTTTCGCGTGCCATTTCGACGGCTTCGACGAGTTCCATTTCTTCTTCGGCGACCCGCTCGGCCTGCGCTTCGAGCTCGTCCGGGTCCTGTCCCCGACCGGTGGATTGCACGGCGTCGAGGTGTCGAGCTCGTTCGTGAGCAATTCGAACCGTCGCGTTGACGCGCTCGGCCAGGGCCGACAGACGGAACCACGTCTGCCCGGCCGCCTCGGCGCTGGGGGTCAGCCGTGCTACGGCCTGCTCGTGTTCGCCGAGTGCCACCGAGCCGGCTTCGAGGGCGTCCTGCACCATCGCGTACTGCTCACGCGCCGCTTCCTCGTCCTGGGTCTGGTTCGCGAATTCCTCGCGCCTGGCCACCAGGTCGTCGGCCACCAGTCGCAACCGGGCGTCGCGCAGGTCGGCTTGGACGGTCTGCGCGCGACGCGCAACCTCGGCCTGCCTTCCGAGAGGCTTGAGTTGGCGGCGCAATTCGGTCGTGAGGTCGGTCAACCGCGCCAGGTTGGCCTGCATCGCGTCGAGCTTGCGGACGGCCTTTTCCTTGCGCTTGCGGTGCTTGAGTACCCCGGCTGCTTCCTCGATGAAGGCTCGCCGGTCCTCGGGCCGTGATTCCAGGATCGCGGCGAGCCGGCCCTGCCCCACGATGACGTGCATCTCGCGCCCGATACCGGAGTCGCTGAGCAGTTCCTGGACGTCCATCAATCGGCACGAACTGCCGTTGATCTCGTACTCACCCGCGCCATCGCGGAACATACGCCGGGTGATCGAGACCTCGGAGTAGTCGATCGGCAGTGCGCCGTCGGAATTGTCGATCGTCAGAGTGACCTCGGCGCGGCCGAGCGGGGCTCTACCCGACGTGCCCGCGAAGATGACGTCTTCCATCTTCCCACCGCGCAACGCCTTGGCACCCTGTTCACCCATCACCCAGGTCAGGGCGTCCACGACATTGGATTTGCCGGAGCCGTTGGGCCCGACGACACAGGTGATTCCGGGCTCGAAACGAAGAGTCGTCGCCGAAGCAAAGGACTTGAAGCCCTTCAGCGTCAGACTCTTGAGATACATAGCGTCCGTACTTTACCGGCACGCTGCCCGAAAGTGCGCCGAGCCTCCCGCAACGGACGATCAGCGTTCGACGAAGCCCGTCAGATCTCCGCGGGCGGTGTCCCAACTCTCCACGACCAGCGTGACCGTGCCCGGGGTTCTTCCGCCTCGGAGTAATTCCAGGAGTGCCTCTAGACGCTCACGTGGGCCCTCCGCTATCACCAGGACTCGTCCGTCCGCGTGGTTGGTCGCGTGACCGACGAGTCCGAGTTCGAGTGCGCGCGAGCGAGTCCACCACCGGAACCCGACGCCCTGAACGAGCCCGTGCACCCACGCCGTCAACCGTTCGTCGTTCACGAGCGAGCCAACTTTCGGACGGTTCCGTCGAAACTGGTGGCGTACAACGCTTCCTCGTCGAATCCGGCCCCGCCGAAGGCGACCGACGAGGTCAGCGGAACGCCGGTCGCTATCACACAGGACGCCCCGGATTCCGGGTCGATACGGACTACCCTGCCGGCGAGATTCTGTGCGAGATAGACCGTTCCGTCGTCGCCGACGGTCAGGTCGTCCGACATCGCCAGCGGTCCGACACCGTCGATGCGAATACGCGCGGCTGGTCCGGACGGATTCTTCTCGTCGAGCACGGTGAGCGTCGTCTCCAGATCGAACGTGTTGGCCACGTAGATCTTTCCCTCGCCGATGCCGATGCCGTTGGCCGATCCCAGGTCGGTACGCACCGTCGACACCGAACCGTCGACCGCAACGCGCGTCAGGCCGGAGAGGGTGCCCAGGTTGCGAGTGGTGAACAGATCACCCGACTCCGATCGCGCCAGACCGTTGGGCATCGCCAGGCCCGACGCGTACGTCGACCGGACCCCTGTACCGAGATCGATCGTGCCGACGGTGCCGGTTCGGGTATCGAGAAGCCCTGCGGCAGCGCTGTTTCCGGTCGTGAAATACAGCGTGTCGCCGTCGCGGACCAGTCCGCCCGGCGACTCGACGTCGGCAACGAGTGTGCCCCGGTCACCGTTCGGCGCCACGGTACGCAGCGCGCCGGGTCCGACAGGCGAGGTCTCGGAGACGATCATCGAACCGCGGCCGTCGAACTCGAGATTCTCGAGCATCCCGAATCCCGACGCCACCGTGCTCACCGACCACGGAGTGCAGCTGCTCGACGCGCCCGCGGTGGGAGCCAGGGCGGTCGCCGCGCCGAGGAGCAGACCTGTGACTACCACGGCTGCCCTGGCTTTCATCAGGCGTCCACGTCGATGTCCAGGTTTATTGTCGTACCGGCCTTCAGGGTCCGCCCGACGGTGCAAACCTTGTCGATGGCGCGCTCGACGACCGTGAGCAGACGCTCCTGCGCCTCGGGGTCCATCGCGCTGAGGTCGACTCGGAGTATCTCGTTCAGTTCCGGATACCGCTCGTTCTCGCGATCGGCGGCACCGGACACCTCGACGGTGGCGGAGTAGTCATCGCCCAGTCGACGCGAGAGCGGTAGGTCCGAGCTCATGCCGGTGCAGGCGGCGAGTGCGATTTTCAGCAGCTCGCCGGGGGTGAAGACGCCCTCCACCGACTCGGACCCGATGAGCACTTCGGCTCCTCGGGAGCTGCGGCCGGTGTAGCGACGGGTGCCTGTGCGCTCGACCCAGAGGTTGGTCGGCGTGCTCTGTTCTGCCATGACGGAAATACTAGGCGGGCTGTTCAGGAGTGGAGCCCGCGGAATGACCTATTGAAACAGGAGTGGAGCCTGCGGAATGACCTGTGCTCTGTCAGCCGCGCACGTGGCGGGGTCGCGGCTGGCAGGTGGGGCAGCTGAACGAGCTGCGATTCATGAACTTCTCGCGTCTGATCGGGGCTCCGCACCTGGAGCAGGGCAGGCCCTCCTGACCGTAGGCGTCGAGGGAACGGTCGAAGTAGCCGGATTGTCCGTTGACGTTCACGTACAGCGCGTCGAACGAGGTTCCGCCCTGCGCCAGGGCCTCGCCCATCACCGCGTGCACTGCGGTGAGAAGACGCCGCAGCGCCGGCCGCGTCAGGGTCTCCGCGATTCGATTACCGTGGATCTTCGCGCGCCACAGAGCCTCGTCGGCATAGATGTTGCCCACGCCCGAGAGCACGGTCTGATCGAGCAGTGCTCGCTTGATCTCGGTGTGCTTGCCGCGCAACACGTTCACCACCGATTCGGCGTCGAACAGTGGATCGATCGGGTCGCGGGCGATGTGGGCGACCGGTTCGGGTACCTCGGTACCGTCCACGGTGACGATCGGGGCGAGCGCCCAGCCGCCGAAGGTGCGCTGATCGACGAAGCGCAGATCGGTGCCGTCGTCGAGTCGAGCCCGGATGCGCAGGTGCTTCTCGTCCGGAGCAGACGGCGGCTGCACCAGCATCTGTCCGCTCATACCCAGGTGCACGACGGTCGCGAAATCGCCGGGTTCCATCACCAGCCACAGGTACTTCCCGCGCCGCCGAGCCGAGGAGACGCGCTGACCGCGCAGCTGGCCGATCAGATCGAGACCACCGAGATCGTGACGCCGCACGGCGCGGGGGTGCAGCACCTCGACCGACTGCATCGTCCTGCCGACGACATGAGATTCCAGACCGAGCCTGACGACCTCGACCTCGGGCAGTTCCGGCATCAGGATTCGTCGGTTGCAGACTCGGCCGAAATCGCAGTGTCGTTGTTCGACAGCGTGTTCCACGCCAGACTGGCGGCCTTCTGTTCGGCTTCCTTCTTCGACCGACCGATACCGACGCCGCGCGGGAATCCGCCGACCAACACGGTGGCAGTGAATTCCTTGTCGTGATCGGGTCCGGTGGACGAGATCTCGTACGCGGGAACGCCGAGTGCACGTTCGGCGGTCAATTCCTGCAGGCTCGTCTTCCAGTCCAGCCCTGCACCGAGCTTGGGAGCTCGATCGAGGAGGCCTGCGAACAGCGTCAGAACAACGGTGCGCGCGACGTCGATGCCGTGCTGCAGGTGGATCGCACCCAGCATCGACTCCATGCCGTCGGCAAGGATGCTCGGCTTGTCGCGTCCACCGGTCTGTTCCTCGCCCTTGCCCAGCAGCAGGTGACGACCCAGTCCGCCGTCGCCGAGTCCACGCGCGACCTCGGCCAGGGCATGCATGTTGACCACGCTCGCCCTGATCTTGGCCAGCTGGCCCTCGGACTTGGTGGGGTGCACCGCGTAGAGGTGCTCGGTCACCGCAAGGCCGAGGACGGAATCGCCCAGGAACTCGAGGCGCTCGTTGGTCGGCAGACCACCGTGCTCGTACGCGAACGACCGGTGCGTCAGAGCCAACGTCAACAACGGTTCCGACAGGGAGACACCGATAGCGGCGAGGAGCGACTCTCGGTCGTCCCCGCCGCTGACGGCAGTGGAGCTATTCTTCTGTGAACCGCTGTTGTGCCGATCCACTACTTCGTTTGTCACGTAAGCGGAAATCAGACCGCTGCGACGACCTGGCGGCCCTTGTAGGTGCCGCACGAGGGGCACGCGATGTGGGGCAGAGTCTTCTCGCCGCAACCGCGGTTGGGGCACGTCACGAGGGTGGGCGCAGTGGTTTTCCACTGTGCACGACGCGACCTCGTGTTGGAACGCGACATTTTGCGCTTCGGGACAGCCACTTACTTCTCCTCGGCTTCGTTGTTCACAAGTTCTGTGCTCGGTTCTGGATCCACGCCAAATTTGGCTGCAAGACCAGCCCAGCGAGGATCAATTGTATCGTGACTGTGGCCGGATTCAGCAATCGCCAGGCGAACGCCGCATTCTGGGCACAATCCCTCGCACTCGTCGCTGCAAACGGGGTGGAGTGGAAGCTCCAGACCGACCGCGTCGACAATGACGGGTTCGAGATCAATCAGGTCGTCGACGATGCGGTGAATCTCGTCCGCATCGGTGGTCTCCTCGGTGATGCTGTTCGGGTAAGCGAACAACTCGGTCAAGTAGACGTCGACGTTGCCACCGACCGGGTCGAGGCAGCGTGTGCACTCCCCGGCCGTGGCTGCTCGTACGGAGCCGGTGACGAGAACGCCCTCCGAGACCGCCTGCAACTGCAGATCGAGCGAGACCGGAACACCGGCTTCGATGGCAATGGCATCGAGGCCGATTCGGGAAGGAGCCGGAACCGTCCGCTCGATGGCCTTCGTCGACCCGGGTCGACGACCGAGGTTGAGAATGTCCAGAACGAATCCGTCGTCCAATTCCGGACGGGTCGTTCTCTTGGGCGGGGGCACGGCTGTTCTTCCTTACTGTCGGTATGCCTACTGTCGGTAAGCAACCCCACAACGATACGCATACGCGCATACGAGGGCAAATCGCTGCCGTTCAGTGGCGGCTGCGACGTCCCTGCTCCGGGCTCCCGTACGGGGATTCACCGTACGGCTCGCTACCGTATTCCGGCACGCCCGAACCGGTTCGCAGCTGCTGACGCCCGCGGCCGACCGAACGAATGGTGCCGCTGAGGAACTCCTCGAACTCTGCGAGCTTGGTGTCGACGTAGACGTCGCATTCGCTGCGCATCCGATCGGATTCGGCGTGAGCGCTGTCGATCACCCGAGCCGACTCGGCGTGGGCCGCCTGAACGACCTCGGTTTCCGACACGAGACGGTTCTGTTCGGCAGTACCGTCTGCGACCGACCGTTCGTACGACGCCGTTCCGGACTCGATCATCCGATCGGCCTCGGTGCGGGCGCGAACGGTCAGAGACTCGTACTCGCGCTGGCCTTCGAGCACCGTTCGCTCGGCCTCCGCCTCGGCATCGGCCACGAGCTGGTCGGCGTGCGCCGACGCCTCGGACACCATGCGATCCGCCTGAGCTTTCGCATCGGCGAGAATGCGATCGGCCGAATCCCGTGCGTTCTCGACCGTGTCCTGGGCCTCGGCATTGGCCGTGCCGACCGTCTTCTCCGCAGTGGCCCTGGCATCGCCGACGAGCTTGTCGCGATGATCCAGTACGTCCTGGGCGTCGTCCAGCTCGCCGGGGATGGCGTCGCGGACGTCGTCGAGCAGTTCCAGGACATCGCCGCGAGGGACGACGCACCCGGCAGTCATCGGAACGCCGCGCGCCTCCTCGACAATGGCGACGAGCTCGTCGAGCGCCTCGAATACGCGGTACACCGGTTACCCCAATCGTCGAATCTGCCACTGCGTGGTCTTCACTCGCAGTGCTGCGCTGTTCAGTCTGCCCGCCGACGCGTGTGTCTGCGCTATACCGGCTCGGTGTGTCGCTCCTCGAACTACTCTGCTGCCCGCTCGGCGATACGGGCAAGCAGGCGGTCCTGAACGAAGGGCGGCAGCATGCCGGTGACGTCTCCCCCGAAGGTCGCGACCTCCTTGATCAACGAACTCGACAGAAAGCTGTGCGCAGGATTCGCCGGGAGAAACAGCGTGTCCACACCGGTCAACGTTCTGTTCATCTGCGCCATCTGCAACTCGTAGTCGAAGTCGTTGGCACTGCGCAGACCTTTGACGATCGCCGAAAAGCCTTCTTGCCGAGCGTAATCGACCAACAGTCCGTACCACGAGCCGATCCTGACGTTGGGCAGATGCTCCGTTGCGACCTCGAGCATCTCGATCCGCTCGTCGATGCTGAACATGCCCTTCTTGCTCTTGTTCACCATCACCGTCACCACCACCTCGTCGAAGGCGGCGGCGGCACGCTCGAAGATGTCGAGGTGACCGTTGGTCACCGGGTCGAAGGATCCAGGGCAGAGTGCGCCAGTCATGTCCGCGAACCTATCAGCCGATCCCGGGCTCGCTCGTTACTCGTGACGCGATCTCGATCCGACTCTCGCCGTACTTCTTGGACTTCTCCGGAACCAGGCCGGTCGGCCATCGGGTCTCCGGCGAACGCGACGACCGCTCGAGGACGACGACCGCATCGGGGGTGAGCCATCCTCCGGTGACGAGTCTGTCCAACAGACCGGCGACGGCCGTATCGGTGACGGCATACGGCGGGTCGGCCAACACCAGGTCGTACGCCGCATCCGCAGCCCCCGCCAGCACCGAAGCCACCGGGGCGCACCGGACCGAGGCACCGGGCAACCCCACCGACTCGATGTTCTTTCGCACCACCGCCGCCGCTCGGGCGTCGGACTCGACCAGTACCGCCGACGACGCGCCGCGCGAGAGTGCCTCGAGCCCCAGTGCTCCCGATCCCGCGAACAGATCCAGCACCGCGGCACCACCCAGTTCCATCCGACTCTCCAGCGAGCTGAACAGCGCTTCGCGAACTCGCTCGGAGGTGGGTCGGGTGCCCTGGCCGGGGACCGACAGTCGCCGACCACCCGCGACACCCGCCACGATCCGCGTCATTCGCTGCCGGCCTCTTCGCCCGTCGACCCCCCACCGATGACGACGAGCAGATCGCCGCCTTCCACCTGCTGCACACCCGAGATCGCCAGCCGGGTCACCGATCCGCCGCGAGGAGCGGTGATGGCAGCCTCCATCTTCATCGCCTCGATCGTGGCGATGGTGTCTCCGGCCGAGATCTTCTGTCCCTCTTCGACGGACAGTGTGACGACTCCGGCGAACGGTGCCGGGATGTGCCCGGAATTGGATCGGTCCGCCTTCTCCACCGTGGGGGCCTCGCTCGAGATGGATCGGTCGCGCACCGACACCGGCCGCAACTGTCCGTTGAGAATGCACATCACGGTGCGCATCCCACGCTCGTCGGGGTCGGAGATGGCCTCGAGCCCGATCAGCAGTTCGACGCCCTTCTCCAGTGCCACCCGATGCTCCTCGCCCTGCCGCAGGCCGTAGAAGAACTGATTGGCCGACAGCCGCGTGGTATCGCCGTACTTCTCGCGGTGAGCAGCGAGTTCGGCTGTGGGACCGGGGAACAGCAGACGGTTGAGAGTTTCGCGGCGCTGAGCGGAGGTGCCGTCGAGGTTCTTCTCGTCCTCGTCGGTGAGCGGTGTCACCGGCTTGCCCTCGCCGCGACCCTCCAGCGCTTTCGTGCGCAACGGTTCCGGCCATCCACCCGCAGGCGTACCGAGATCGCCGCGCAGGAATCCGATCACCGAATCGGGGATGTCGTAGCGACCTGGATTCTCGGCGAATTCCTCGGCGGACGCGCCTGCACCGACCAGAGCCAGAGCCAGGTCGCCGACGACCTTCGAGCTCGGCGTCACCTTGGTCAAACGGCCCAACATGCGGTCGGCTGCAGCGTAATTGGCCTCGACGGTCTCGAACCGATCACCGAGCCCGAGCGAAATGGCCTGCTGCCGTAAGTTCGAGAGCTGTCCACCGGGGATCTCGTGGGTGTAGACGCGACCCGTCGGTGCCGGCAGCCCGGACTCGAACGGCGCGTACACCTTTCGCACGGCTTCCCAATAGGGCTCGAGGTCGCAGACGGCCTGCAGATTCAGACCCGTGTCGCGCTCGGTGTGTGCGGCAGCCGCAACGATCGCGGACAACGCAGGCTGGCTGGTGGTGCCTGCCATCGCCGCGCTGGCACCGTCGACGGCGTCCGCCCCGGCCTCCCAGGCCGCGAGGTACGTCGCGAGCTGTCCACCGGGTGTGTCGTGCGTGTGTACGTGCACGGGCAGATCGAAGTTCGAGCGCAGTGCCGTCACCAGCGTCTTGGCTGCAGGTGCGCGAAGCAGTCCGGCCATGTCCTTGATGGCGAGCACGTGCGCGCCTGCGTCGACTATCTGCTCGGCAAGCTTCAGGTAGTAGTCGAGCGTGTAGAGGTTCTCGTTCGGGTTCGACAGATCCCCCGTGTAGCTCAGTGCCACCTCGGCGAGCGCCGTGCCGGTCTCGCGGACGGCATCGATGGCCGGACGCATCTGATCGACGTTGTTGAGCGCGTCGAAGATACGGAAGATGTCGATGCCGGTGTCGGTGGCCTCGGCAACGAAGCTGCGGGTCACCTTCTCCGGATACGGGGTGTAGCCGACGGTGTTCCTGCCGCGCAGCAACATCTGAATTGCGATGTTCGGCACGGCCTCTCGAAGGCTCGCCAGTCGCTCCCACGGATCCTCGTGCAGGAATCGCAGCGCCACGTCGTAGGTGGCTCCGCCCCACGCCTCGATGGAGAGCAACTGGGGCGTCGTGCGCGCCACGTACGGGGCGACACCGAGCAGTCCACTCGTCCTCACTCGCGTCGCCAGCAACGACTGATGTGCGTCACGGAACGTGGTGTCGGTGACGCCGAGGGCCTTCTGGTTGCGCAGATCGCGGGCGAAGCCTTCGGGTCCGAGCGCGAGCAGACGCTGCCTCGAACCATCGGGAATCGGAGCCGAGAAGTCCACCGACGGGAGCTTGTCGTGCGGGTACACCGGGGACGGACGCTCGCCGTGCGGCTTGTTGACCGTCACGTCGGCCAGATAGGCGAGAATCTTCGTGCCGCGGTCGCCCGAGGAACGCGAGGTGAGCAGTTCGGGGCGCTCCTCGATGAACGAGGTGGTGACGCGGCCCGCGGTGAAGTCGGGATCGACCAGAACCGCTTGCAGGAACGGAATATTCGTGGCGACACCACGAATCCTGAACTCCGCCAACGCTCGTCGGGCACGAGCCACGGCGGTGTCGAAGTCGCGGCCGCGGCAGGTGAGCTTGACGAGCATGGAGTCGAAGTAGGCACCGACCTCGGCGCCGAGTGTGGTTCCGCCGTCGAGGCGTACGCCGGCACCGCCCGGCGTGCGGTAGGCGGTGATGCGTCCGACATCGGGCCGGAATCCGTTCGCCGGATCCTCGGTGGTGATGCGGCACTGCAGAGCCGCACCGCGCAGCACGATGTTCTCCTGCTGCAGACCCAGATCCGCGAGCGTCTCTCCCGAGGCGATCCGCAGCTGGGACTGCACCAGATCCACATCGGTCACCTCTTCGGTGACGGTGTGCTCCACCTGGATTCGCGGATTCATCTCGATGAAGACGTGATTGCCACGGGTGTCGAGCAGGAACTCGACGGTACCGGCACACGAGTAGTCGATCTCCTTCGCGAACGCGACGGCGTCGGCGCAGATCTTCTCACGCAGTCCTTCGGGCAGATTCGGAGCCGGAGCGAGCTCGATGACCTTCTGATGCCGACGCTGCACGCTGCAGTCGCGCTCGAACAAGTGCACCACGTTGCCCTGGCCGTCGGCGAGGATCTGAACCTCGATGTGCCGGGGATCGATCACGGCCTGCTCGAGGAACACCGTCGGATCACCGAAGGCCGATTCCGCCTCGCGCGCAGCAGCTTCGATGGATTCGCGCAGCTGCTCGGGCTCGGCCACTCGGCGCATACCGCGGCCGCCACCGCCTGCGACCGCCTTGACGAACAACGGAAACGTCATCGACTCGGACGCCGCGACCAACTCGTCCACGTCGGACGACGGTTCCGACGACGCCAGCACCGGAAGTCCTGCAGCCTTGGCCGCCGCGATGGCCCGCGCCTTGTTGCCGGTCAGCTCGAGCACGTCGGCGGACGGGCCGACGAAGGTGATGCCTGCCTCGGCGCACGCTGCGGCCAGATCCGGGTTCTCGGAAAGGAATCCGTACCCGGGGTACACCGCGTCCGCACCGCTGCGCTTGGCAGCGGCGACGATCTCGTCGACCGAGAGATACGCGCGAACGGGATGCCCCTTCTCCCCGATCTGATACGCCTCGTCGGCCTTCGTCCGGTGCACCGAGTTCCGGTCCTCGAACGGGAACACCGCAACTGTCGAGGCCCCGAGTTCGTAGGAGGCACGGAAGGCGCGGATAGCAATTTCACCGCGGTTGGCAACCAAAACTTTGGAGAACATTGGCTCAACTTACCCGGCAGCGTCAGTCACCGAGGTGTACTGATCTCATCATGCGAGACGATGTGCTCGATTTGCTCCACTGAAACGGTGCAGTGAGTCCCTAGGTCAGGACTTCTGCAAATAGTCGACTCGATCCGATCGCCAAGCCGACCGCATCATCGACGCGATGCCGGGATCGTTCGCCAGCGACGGGTCCCGCGCGAACAGGGACCGTGCACAGTCCTGTGCGTCGGCGATGATGTCCTCGTCGTCGATGAACGAGAGCAGCCGCAACCCACTGACCGTGCCCGACTGTGCAGCACCGAGAACGTCGCCCTCACGACGAGTGGCCAGGTCCAGCTTGGCCAACTCGAAACCGTCGTTGGTCGCTGCCACCGCTTCGAGCCGGGCGAAGGATCCGCCCGCGGGGCTGAGATAGCTGATCATGATGCACAGGCCCTGGTGCCCGCCTCGGCCGATCCGGCCTCGCAACTGATGCAGTTGGCTCACGCCGAATCGGTCCGCATCCATGATGACCATGACCGTCGCGTTCGGAACATCCACTCCCACTTCGACCACGGTGGTACAGACCAGGACGTCGATCTCGCCGGAGTTGAACTCGGACATGGTGATGTCCTTGTCGTCTCCCGACAGTCGTCCGTGCAGCAGCCCCACCCGCAGATCGTGCATCGGTCCGGTGGAGAGGGTCTCGTACAGGTCCACCGCAGCCGTCGTCTCGGGGCCGTCCTCCGAGCTCGCGCTCTTCTTCTTCGCAGCGCTCTTCTTCCCGGTCTCCGCGTCCTCGTCGTCACCGATGCGGGAGCACACCACGTAGGCCTGGCGACCGGCCGCCACTTCCTCGTGAATTCGCTGCCACGCTCGTTCCACCCAGCCCGGCTTGCTCCTGGCGGGTACCACGTTGCTGACGATGGGCGACCGGCCGCGGGGCAGTTCGGTGAGCACCGACGTCTCGAGGTCACCGAGGGTCGACATCGCGATGGTCCGTGGGATGGGGGTCGCAGTCATCACCAGCAGGTGCGGACTGGTGTTGTCGCGAGCTTTCGCGCGCAACGCATCTCGTTGCTCGACGCCGAACCTGTGCTGTTCGTCGACGACGACCATCGCGAGATCGAGGAATTCGACTCGGTCCTCGATCAGGGCGTGGGTGCCGATCACGATGCCCGCGTCACCGGTGACGGCATCGAGCAGCGCGGACCGCTTGGCCGCCGTGGACATCGAGCCGGTCAACAAGGCGACCTTGGTGGCCAGCTCGTGCGATCCGAGTTCCCCGCCGGCCGCGAGGCTCCCGAGCATCGACCGAATAGAGCGCGCGTGTTGCGAGGCGACAACTTCCGTCGGTGCCAGCAGCGCACACTGATGACCGGCATCGATCACCTGCAGCATCGCCCGCAGCGCAACGATCGTCTTGCCCGAGCCGACCTCACCCTGCAACAGCCGCGACATCGGATGTGGTGCCGACAGATCGTGAGCGATCTCGGCTGCAACCTGGTGCTGGCCGGCCGTCAACTCGAACGGCAGACGCCGATCGAACTCCGCGGCGATACCGTCGGTGATCGGTGGGCATCGCGCTGCCACCCGGGTGGATGCGTCGCGTCGGCGGTCGGCGAGGACGAGCTGAACGGCGAGCGCCTCGTCGAACTTCAACCGCTCTCGCGCAGAGTCCTTGTCCTGTGCGGTATCCGGGAAATGGACCGACCGGAGCGCGGTGTCGATGTCGACGAGACCGCGCTGCGCACGTACCGACTCGGGCAGTGGATCGACCACGTCGTCGAGTTGGTCGAGCACCTGCCGAACGCAGCGCATGAAGGTCCAGCTCTCGACGTCCTTCGCGGCCGGGTAGATGGGCACGAATGCTCGATCGAACACCGACATGTCGACGGCTCCGGAGGAATCGACCGAGCCACGAGCGAGTCCGGCCAGGGTGCCGCCGCCGACGATTCGTCCTGCAGGCACGACGGCACCGTCGTTGTCGTCTCCGCCGAGAATCACGTAGCTGGGGTGCGTGAGATTCCACCGTTTGCCGAAGTACTTGACCTTGCCCGAGAACATTCCTCGGCGACCGGGCACCAGAACGTGCTTGAGCTTGTGTGGACTGAAGAAGGTGGCGTCGATTCGCTGTCCGTCGGCGGCGAGTGTCACTGCGAGGAACTGACCGTTGCGGTTCTTCATCGAACGCAGCGTCGCGGACTCGATCGTGGCGACGATGGTGATGTGCTCGCCCTCGGGCGGCTCCTTCTCCCCCAGCTCCGAACCGTGCGTCATGTAGCGGTGCGGATAGTGCCGAAGCAGTTCCTCGACGGTGTGAATACCGAAGACGTCTGCCAGCGGCGTCGCCGCCGCGGCTCCGAGGACGTGATCGAGCGGGTCCACCAGCGTTGCCATTGTCGAGATTCCCTATTCCACTCCGAATTGCACGAGATCCCCCGGCTGCCCACCTGTATAGACCACCACGTCGACTCCGGGATGTGCTCCCGACACGTATTCGGCCAGCCGATCACCGAAGCCATCCGATGCCTGGGCCCCGACGAGCACTGTCACCAACTCCCCTCCCGTGGCCAGGAGCTGATCGAGCAACCGACACCCCGCATCGAGCGGACGAGCGGCGACGATCACCACCTCCTGACCTGCGAGCCCGATGCAGTCGCCCGGCTCGCACGTGCCGACCCACGTCAGCGATCGCTCCTGTGCGATACGCAGAGAACCCCACCTCGTGCCCGCCGCGGCCTCGGACATCGTGAACGCGTCGTCGACTGCGGCCCGGGCGGCGTCGTGTACGGCGAGCGCGGCCAAACCCTGCACCATCGCCGAGCACGGCAACATCACGACGTCTTTTCCGTCCGCTCGGGCAGCTGCGCCGACGGCAACGAGTTCCTGCGCGGACAACGCGCCGTTCGGTAACACCAATACCTCGCGATGCTTCATCCCGACGATCGCTCGATGCAGCACCGAGGAGTCGATCGCCTCGTCGCACCGCACCACCGTCGCGCCTTCCTGAACGTAGAGATCCGCGGCACCGTCACCGGCCACCAGCGCCAAAATATCGCGACCCACCGACAACGCTGCTTCGTCGTGCGCTTCGGAGCTCACCGCTCCGGCGAACTCAGCGAGACCGAAACACGAGATACGCACTCCGCGAACATCTCCGGCCGCGATTCCTCGATCGACGGCACCACCGGGGTCGGTGGTGTGCACGTGCGCGGACCAGGCCCCGGAACCGTCACCGGCGACCACGACCGAATCTCCGATGTCGGCCAGAGCCCGGCGAAGTTCCGCCGCCCTCGCGTCGTCGGGGCCGTGCACGACGTAGACCACCTCGTACCCGAGGGGGCGGCTCGACCCGAATACCGACACCGCCTCGGGTGCACCGCCGCAGTCCGACGAGACGTTCGACGCATCGCCGACCGTGCGGCGTTCGTGCTCGTGTGGGCGACGGTATCGCCGGCGCGGCGGAGTGCGGCCGATCACCACCTCCACGAGCGCATCGACGATCACCGAGAGACCGAGAGCGCCTGCGTCCACGACCCCCGCCTCCCGGAGCTCGGCCAGTTGGTCCGTCGTGCTGTCGACCGCGCGAGCGGTGGCCTCGGCAATGTCGACCACCAGCGTGGAGAGGCTGACATTGGCATCGTGGGCTGAGGCTTCGCGATCGGCCGCGGCCAGAACAGTGAGCATCGTGCCCTCGACGGGAACGCTGACCGCTGCCGCGACCAGGACTTTCGCGCGTCGCAACATCGCCTGGATCGACACCGTGTCCAGCGGGCCGTCCGCTGCAGCCTCGGCAACAGCGCGCAACAGCTGAGAGACGATCACTCCCGAGTTGCCCCGCGCACCCGCCACTGCCCCCACGGCCAGTGCCCGGCCGACGGCGCGGGCGTCCGCAGTGGGCCCGGCCGCGCGCATCGACTCCACCGCGGCACGGAAGGTGAACATGAGATTGGTGCCGGTGTCCGAGTCTGGGATGGGGAACACGTTGAGTGCATTGATCTCGTCGCACCGCGCGGTCAGGGAATCGACGCAGCGGTAGGCCCACCGTCGCAGGGCCGCGGCATCGATCGATTCGAGTACGTCGACCACCTCGAGCAGCCTCCCCCCGCGTCACGTCCGCTACCTCGTCCGAACTCCCTCGCGGACAGTGCCCGAAGCTTAGTCGGGCATGATCGGTGGTGCGCCGTCCGTGAGCCCTCACGCAGCGTCTGCCGTGGCGGTTTGGTGATTGCGTGCGACGCCGCTATTCTTGCAGGGTTGCCTCGAGGCGATCTTCACGCATTGCAATGCTTGCATCTGCTCGTAGTTCGTTTCGATGTCTTCGACCACATGTATCGATCAACATCTATCAAGGAGTTCGCGACTATGGCTGCCGTCTGCGACGTATGCGCCAAGGGGCCCGGCTTCGGTAAGTCGGTCTCGCACTCGCACCGACGGACCAACCGTCGTTGGAACCCGAATATCCAGACCGTTCACGCTCAGGTTGCGCCTGGTAACTCCAAGCGCATGAACGTGTGCACCTCCTGCTTGAAGGCAGGCAAGGTGGTCCGGGGCTGATTTCGGCCTCGCTCTTCGTTTTCCTCCACGGCGTCCCTCGCGTGCGAGAACTGTGCCCCGCCCCCGTATTCGGAGGCGGGGCACAGTTGTCGATGCAGTCGAACACTTGGACGTCCATTAGAGTCTCGGGCGTGATTGATTCGGATGACTACAGTCCCAGCAAAGTCACTGTCGAGGACGGTGTGCTGAGAATCGTCGTTGCCACCGAGGCCGGTGGTGCCTCTCTCGACCTCCAGGGCATCGACGAGGGTGCGGCGGCCCTTCGGTCCGTCGTTGCCGGTACCACCGAGATCGGCAGCGTCCTTCTCATCGGCCGCGGTCCCAACTTCTGCGCGGGTGGAAACGTGCGCGATTTCGCCGGAGCCGACGACCGTGGTGCGTTCGTCGGATCCGTCGCAGACAGCTTCCATGCTTTCGTCCGCGAACTGTCCGCCGTCACCGTTCCTGTCGTCGCCGGTGTCCACGGTTGGGCGGCCGGGGCAGGCATGAGCCTGGTCTGTCTCACCGACATCGCCATCGGTGGGCCCTCGACCAAACTGCGCCCTGCGTACCCCTCCATCGGATTCACACCGGACGGGGGAATGTCCTGGACACTCCCCCGAATCGTCGGTTCGGGCCGAGCGATGGACATCCTACTCAACGACTCGATCATCAACGGAGAGGACGCAGTTCGGCTCGGAATCCTCAGCCGGTTGGTGGGCGACGACATCGTCGACAGTGAGGCCGAGCGCCTCGCTCGAACCCTCGCCAACGGGCCGACATCGGCGTACCAGGGAATCAAGCGACTGCTCACAGCGTCCGAATCGACAACGCTGACAGAACAATTGGACGCCGAGTCGGCGTCGATCTCGGCGGCTGCGTCATCTCCTGCCGGAGTCGAGGGCGTCGACGCGTTCATCGAGAAGCGTCGGCCCGACTTCTCCTGATCCGATCACGGCAGCGTCCAGTCGATCGGTTCGTCTCCGCCCTCGACCAACAATTCGTTCACGCGACTGAAGGGCTTGGATCCGAAGAACCCGCGTGAGGCGGACAGCGGTGACGGGTGCGCCGATTCGATGATGGGTACCGATCCGAGCATCGGCTTCAGAGTCGATGCGTCGCGGCCCCAGAGAACCGCGACCAGCCCGGGCTCATCGGGATTCTCGGCGCGGGCGACGAGTGCGCGAATCGCCTGCTCCGTCACCGCTTCCCACCCCTTCTTCCGGTGCGAGGCCGCCTGTGACGGTTCGACGGTGAGCACGCGGTTGAGCAACATCACACCTCGGTCCGCCCAGGGCGTGAGGTCACCGTTGCTGGGCGTGGGCAAACCCAGATCGTCCGAGTACTCCTTGAATATGTTGTTCAGACTCCGCGGTACGGGTCGTACGTCCGGCGCGACCGAGAAGCTCAGGCCCACTGCATGTCCCGGCGTCGGATACGGATCCTGGCCGACGATGAGCACACGGACCCGATCGAAGGGGTAGCGAAACGCGCGCAGCACGTTCTCGCCCGCGGGCAGGTAGTGCCGTCCGGCGGCGAGCTCGGCTCGTAGGAAGTCGCCCATCGCAGCGACATTCGTCTCGACCGGAGCGAGGGCGCGTGCCCATCCCGATTCGACGGTATCGGCGAGCGGCGGAGGCGTCACCGGTCGATCCGGCGCAGCGCATCGCGGTAGTACGCGGCGTTGGCCGAGTACATCTGCACGTTGATGTCGACGTGGCCGTCGGGAACCTGGTAGCCCTCGCGGATCTTGGCGGGCACACCGAGCGCCATCGAACGTTCGGGCACAACGAACTTGAAGGGCACCACCGCGCCCGCACCGACGATCGAGCCGGCTCCGATCTTCGATCCGTTCAGTACCACCGAGCCCGACGCGATGAGGCAGTTGTCCCCGATGGTCGCACCTTCCACGTGCGCATTGTGGCCCAGTACGCACCCGGAACCGATGACCGTTGCGTCTATCGGGGTGCAGTGCACCACGGTTCCGTCCTGCACGTTGGTGCCCTCGCCGATCGAGATGGTGCCGTAGTCGGCCCGCAGAACTGCAGTGGGCCACACCGACGATCCGGCAGCCAAGGTCACCGCTCCGATGACGACGGCGTCGGGATGGACGTAGGCGTCGGGGTGGATGTCGGGTTCTCGATCACCGAGTGCGTAGATAGCCATCTCTGCAACTTAGCCGACGCGATGGACCCGATCCGTGTTCACTCGCTCTCGAAACTCGACCATCCCGATCTACCCGCATGGACTTCTCCGCCGACCGTCACTCGACCCGCAGGCTCACCGTCTCCGTGCTCGACGCGGCCGATCACCGTCCATCCCCGGGGAACGGCGGCAACGTCGGGGAAGGTGCCGACGAGCGCGTGATCCTCCCCTCCGGTGAGCACCCAGTCCAGCGGATCGTGCCCCATCAGCGTTGCCGCCGACCGCACTTCGACGGGAATGTCCAGCAGGGCGGGATCGACATCCAGCAGCACGCCCGACGCGTCGGCGATGTGGCCGAGGTCGGCCACCAACCCGTCGGAGACGTCGGTGAGCGAGGTCGCTCCCGCCTCTGCGGCCTCGATCCCGGCGCGATACGGAGGGACGGGCACTCGGTGGGCGTCCAACACGGCGTCGTGCCCGGTTCTGTCCCTGTCGCCGAGCAGTAGAGCCAGTCCGGCCGCCGACCAGCCGAGCCGTCCCGCGTACGCGATCACATCACCGGCACGTGCCCCCGATCGAAGGACCGGAGCCCTGCCCTGAAGATCGCCGAGCGCGGTGATCGAGATCACCAGCTCCGGCGATTGCACCACATCGCCACCGACGACGGCCGATCCCGCAGCGACTGCCTCGAGCCACATGCCCTCGTTGAGGCCGTCGGTCACACTCACCGGCGTGTCGGCCGGGCAGCCGAGAGAGACGAGAAAACCCGAGCACTGCGCGCCCATTGCGGCGATGTCCGCGCCGTTCTGCGCGATCGCCTTGCGGCCGATCTGTATCGGACTCGACCAATCGAGCCGAAAGTGCCTGCCGTGCACCAACATATCGGTGGATGCCGCGATCCGACCGTCGGACGCGGCGACAACGGCTGCGTCGTCGCCCGGCCCGACGATGGTCGACGGTGGCTGTGCACGATCTGCGATGGCGCGGGCGATGACGTCGAATTCGCCGACCTGCGCGACGGTGCGCTCGCTGCCGGTGGCCGAGTCGATGACGGTGTCGTCGATGATGTTCCTCCCTGAGAACGCGGTGCGTGCGCGACGGTCTCACGCGGAGCGCGCGCCGCGCCTGCGGTACCTTTTAGCGGCGGTCGGGACAGCACCGATGCGGCAGGTTACGTGCGAAGAGAACGTAGTCGAACCAACCTACAGTCGAGAAGTCCGGCAGGGGAAAGGGACCACCGATGGTGCAAGCATTCGTTCTCGTTCAGACCGAGGTCGGCCGCGCGACGGCCGTCGCACAGCAGATCGAGGCCGTCGACGGTGTCGTGTCGGCGGAGGCAGTGGTCGGGCCCTACGACGTGATCGCGCGCGCCGACGGTGCCTCCGACGCCGAGATCGCCGAGATCGTCTCCCGTATCCAGAAGGTCGACGCCATCACTCGCACCCTGACCTGCCCGGTGGCCCCGCAGTCGACGACGTCCGTCGGATAGCTCGTGACGTCACCCGACACCGGCAACGACGCCGGCACCGAAGACAGCTCGGCCGAGACCGAGGCCACTCGCGAGCAGCGCCATCCCGCGGTCATCGCCACCGCGATCGCGTTACCGGTCGCGCTGGTGGTCGGAGTTCTGGTTGCGGCCATCGCGGTCAACCGCTCACCCGTCCAGGATCCGGTCGCTCTCGGCCCGGTCGACTCCCCCGATGCCGCGAGTGAGCAGTGCACGTCCCTGCTCGACGCGTTGCCCGAGAACCTCGGCGACTACACGAGAGCCGAGTTGGCCGACCCGGCACCGGTCGGAGTCCGTGCGTGGGTCTCGGCCGAGGAGAACGCCGAGCCGGTCGTGTTGCGCTGCGGTCTGCCCAGGCCGATCGGGTTCGATGTGGCTGCACCTTTGCAGGTGATCAACGGCGTTCAGTGGTTCGAGGTGTCCGGAGCAGACGACGGGATCGACGCCAGCACATGGTTCGTCGTCGATCGCGGTGTCTACGTTGCCCTGACGATTCCGGGCGACTCGGGCCCCACCCCGTTGCAGGATGCGTCCTCGGCCGTGTCGGACGCGCTGCCTCAACAGCCTCTCGACCCCGCTCCGTTGCAGTAGCGCTGGGCCGCAACAGCTCTAACGCAAACCGGTACCGCGGGCGAGAGCGGTGTCGATCAGGGTGGCGATGAGCGTCGGGTAGTCGACGCCGGATTCCGCCCACATCTTGGGGTACATCGAGATCGAGGTGAAACCGGGCATCGTGTTGATCTCGTTGATGACCGGACCGTTCTCGGTGACGAAGAAATCCACGCGCGCCAGTCCCTGGCAGTCCAACGCGCGGAAGGCGGCGACGGCGAGTTCACGAATGCGGTCGCTCGTGGCGTCGTCGAGGGCAGCCGGGATGTCGAACTCGCTGACATCGTCGAGGTACTTGGTGTCGAAGTCGTAGAAAGCATGATCGTCGATGTCCGCGTCGGGAATTCGGATCTCGGCGACGGCGCTCGCGCGCACGGTGCCGTCGGGAAATTCCAGCACCCCGCACTCGACCTCGCGGCCGTGGATCATGCCTTCGACGATCACCTTGGGGTCGTGTTCGCGCGCAACGGCGATCGCGGTGGGGAGTTGGTCCCACGCGGTGATGCGCGAGATTCCGATGGAGGATCCGCCTCGGGCCGGTTTGACGAATGCGGGCAGGCCGATTCGTTCACGCTCGGCGGCCGTCAGGTCGTCGACGGCGCGCCGGAGTACCACCTGGCGACCGATCGGCAATCCCTCGGCACCGAGCAGCTTCTTGGTGAACTCCTTGTCCATCCCTGCAGCGCTGGCCAGCACGCCCGGCCCGACATACGGAACGCCGGCCATTTCGAGCAGGCCCTGCAAGGTGCCGTCCTCGCCGTACGGTCCGTGCAGAACCGGGAACACGACGTCGACGGATGCGAGTACCGTCCCGCCTTCCCCCTCGCCGAGGGCGAGCAGAGCGCCGGCGTGACCCGGGTCCGTACTGAGAGCAAGCGCTGCTCCCGTCTTGTCGACGGTCGGCAGTACCCGGTCGTGAATCGTCAGCGCTTCGACGTCGGAGGAGCCGAGTACCCAGGCACCGTCCGCGGTGATCCCCACGGGAACCACCTCGTACTTGGCCGGATCGAGGTTCTGCAGCACGCTACCTGCCGATACACAGGACACAGCGTGCTCGCTGCTGCGGCCACCGAAGACGACGGCAACTTTGATGCGGGGAGTACTCACGATGAGAAACCGTACCGCCGCGGCTCATCGAACGCGGATTCGCCCTGTTCGCGGCGAGACCGCGATCACTGCCTCACTCGGGCTTGATACGACGCCCCAGCAGGTGCCCGACCGCATCCGGAACGGACATGCCGCCGTGACACACCCGATGCACGGCGTCGGTCAGCGGCATCTCGACGTCGTAGCTCTCGGCGAGCGCACGCACCGAGGTACAGGACTTGACGCCCTCGGCAACCTGCCCGTGCGCTGCTTCCTGCGCACTCTCGAGGGAGCCACCCGAACCCAGTCGTTCTCCGAACGTGCGATTGCGCGAGAGGGGTGACGAGCAGGTGGCGACCAGGTCGCCCACGCCGGCCAGGCCCGACAGCGTCGACGGCTTGGCACCGAGTGCTACTCCGAGGCGGATGATCTCGGCCAGACCCCTGGTCATGATCGACGCGAGGGTGTTCTCGCCGTATCCGACGCCTGCGGCCATCCCGCAAGCGAGGGCGATGACGTTCTTGCAGGCACCACCGATCTCGGCACCGATGACATCACTGTTGGTGTAAGGCCTGAAATATCCGGTGGCGCAGGACTTCTGAATCTCGAGGGCACGCTGGGAATCGGAGCACGCGATGACGGTTGCGGCAGGCTGCCCCTCGGCGATCGGGCGCGCGAGATTCGGCCCGGACAGGCACGCGACCCGGCTGGGATCCGCACCGGTGACCTGAGAGATCACCTGGCTCATCCGCATGAGCGTTCCGGTCTCGATTCCCTTCGCCAGGGAGAGCAGCGTTGCGTGCGGCGGGATGGAGTCGGTCCACGCCTCGAGATTGGCCCGCAGACTCTGCGACGGCACGGCCAGCACCACGATGTCGGCTCCGTCGAGTGCGCGGACGGGATCACTCGTCGCGCGGATCGACGACGGCAGCTCGATTCCCGAAAGGTAGTCCTTGTTCTCGTGGTCGTCGGTGATGGATGCAGCGAGTTCCTCGCGGCGGGCCCACATGGTGACGTCCGTTCCGGCATCGGCCAACACCTTGGCGAATGCGGTTCCCCACGAACCTGACCCCAATACCGCTGCTCTGCTCATTCCGCCAACCCCTCGCCTACTTCGCCGATGCCCTGTCCACGCGCGCATCACCCTAACTCGCAGACCTGCTCGGGCGGTCGGAGTCGGCACAGATCCATGACGCTGGCAGGATCGAGCACCATGGGTGCATCACGAGACGACCACGGCGACCGGGCCGGCGCGTCGCCGGACCCTGCCCGCCGCGCCGTCAGGGTTCTCATCGCGGTGAAGGATCTCACCGCGGCGAAGTCGCGCTTGGCGGCGGAGTTCTCGGCACCCGACCGGACACGATTGGTGCTCGCGATGCTCAGCGACACCGTGGCGGCCGCAGACGCGGTGTCGGTGGTCGATTCGGTCACGGTGGTGACCCCGGATCCTCTCGTCGCAGAGACCGCCCGCAGAATCGGTGCACGAGTGTTCGACGAACCGGTCCGCGATCCTGCGCTGCTACCGGACGAACGCCTCAATCACGCGTTCGCGGCAGCTTCGCACGTACTGCGGCACGGTCACGTCGACGCGGATGTCGGTGGGCGCGAGACCGTCCCCGCACACCGCGTCGACGTCATCGCGTTGCAAGCAGACCTTCCGGCGATGCGTTCGGCAGAACTCGCCCAGGCCTACAGCGGTGCCCGACTGGGAGGCAGATCACTCGTGGTCGACCATCACGGCACGGGGACCGCCGCACTGATCCTCAAGGACTCCCCCGACGAGCTGGCACCACTGTTCGGACGAGACTCCGCACGCCGCCACACCGCGTCGGGCGCACGGGAACTCGACGGCGCGTGGCCGGGTCTTCGACTGGACGTGGACACCGCCGACGACGTCCGCAGAGCGCACCGTCTGGGAGTCGGACCGGCCACGGCGGCCGTCCTCCACTCGCTCGGGTGGAGTGACGAAGCATCTGCGACGACTGCATGAGCGTGCGGACCGGCACGGCAGTCGAGTGAACACGGACCCGAGTTCGGCCATCGGAGTTTCACCCACGCCGGGTTTGGGGGATGATCGTGCGGTGAGCAAAGACGACGTGCAGCCAGCGAACCAGGATCCGCCGATCGAGACCGGAAAGGCCACCGGTTCGGATCCGGCATGGAGCGCTCCGATCGCGGCGACTATGCCGAGTATCCCCTCCGCGCTACCGGCTGCTACACCCGAATCGGTGGACGCCGGCACCGTGCTCCCCGAAAATCGCTATCTCAACCGGGAATTGAGCTGGCTCGATTTCAACTCACGGGTTCTCGCGCTCGCGCAGGACTCGTCGCTCCCTCTGCTCGAACGGGCGAAGTTCCTCGCGATCTACGCGTCGAATCTCGACGAGTTCTACATGGTTCGGGTTGCCGGCCTAAAGCGCCGTGACGAAACCGGTCTGTCGGTTCGCTCCGCCGACGGTATGACTCCGCGCGAGCAGCTCGCGGTGATCGGGCAGCGCACCCAGGAGCTCGCGCTCAAACATGCGCGAGTGCTGCTCGATTCGATCCTTCCCGAGCTCACCGCCGAGGGAATCGCGATTATCCGGTGGTCCGATCTGGACAGCGACGAGCGCGCTCGACTGTCGGAATATTTCACCGAGCAAGTCTTTCCGGTTCTCACGCCACTGGCCGTCGACCCGGCCCACCCCTTCCCGTACATCAGCGGTCTGAGCTTGAATCTTGCTGTGACAGTGAAGGATTACTCCACAACCGGTGAGCACTTCGCCCGTGTGAAGGTTCCCGACAACGTGGATCGCTTCGTGCGGGTCAAGCGCGGCGAGGGCAACCACCGCATCGACGCCTTCCTGTCGATGGAGGAATTGATCTCGGCTCACCTCGATGTTCTCTTCCCCGGGATGGAGGTCGTCGAGTCTCACGCGTTCCGTATCACGCGCAACGCCGATTTCGAGGTCGAGGAAGACCGCGACGAGGACCTCCTGCAGGCACTCGAGCGAGAGCTCGCCCGCAGGCGCTTCGGCTCACCTGTCCGCCTCGAGATCGCCGACGACATGACCGAGCACATGCTCGAATTGCTGCTTCGCGAACTCGATGTCGATCCGGGCGACGTCATTCAGGTCCCCGGACTGCTCGATCTGTCGTGCTTGTGGCAGGTCTACAGCGTCGACCGTCCCAACCTCAAGGATGCCCCCTTCGTCCCGGCCACCCACCCGGCATTCGGTGAGCGCGAGACCCCCAAGAGCGTCTTCTCCACCCTGCGCGACGGCGACGTCCTGGTACATCATCCCTACGATTCCTTCTCCACCAGCGTTCAACGCTTCATCGAGCAGGCCGCGGCCGACCCGCAGGTGCTCGCCATCAAGCAGACGCTGTATCGGACCTCGGGAGATTCCCCGATCGTCAACGCGCTCGTCGATGCCGCCGGAGCGGGCAAGCAGGTCGTGGCACTGGTCGAGATCAAGGCGCGTTTCGACGAGCAGGCCAACATCGAGTGGGCACGCAAGCTCGAAAAGGCGGGCGTGCACGTGGTGTACGGGCTCGTCGGCCTCAAGACACACTGCAAGACCTGCCTGGTCGTGCGCCGAGAGGGGTCCGTCATTCGCCGGTACTGCCACATCGGTACCGGCAACTACAACCCCAAGACAGCACGGATCTACGAGGACGTGGGTCTGCTGACGTCGTCGCCCGAGATCGGGGCCGACCTCACCGATCTGTTCAACTCACTGACCGGATACTCGCGAAAGTCCAAGTACCGCAATCTTCTCGTGGCCCCGTACGGGGTGCGGCGCGGCATCGTCGAACGCATCGAGGCCGAAGTCGAACACCTCAAGGAGGGCCGCGGCGCCGGAATTCGGCTCAAGGCCAACGCCTTGGTCGACGAGCAGGTCATCGACGCGCTCTACCGAGCATCGATGGCAGGGGTTCCGGTCAAGGTGGTGGTGCGCGGAATCTGTGCACTCAAGCCAGGAGTTCCCGGTCTGTCGGAGAACATCGAAGTCCGTTCCATCCTCGGCCGATTCCTCGAACACTCGCGAGTTCTGCACTTCCAAGGCGCGGACGAGTTCTGGATCGGCAGCGCAGACATGATGCACCGCAACCTCGATCGCCGAGTCGAGGTGATGGCTCAGGTCAAGGATCCTCGACTGGCGAACCAGCTGAGCGAGATCTTCGATTCTGCCCTCGACCCCACCACTCGATGCTGGGAGTTGGGACCGGACGGCGGCTGGGTCGCGTCACCGGCTCAGGGTGAGAAAGTTCGTGAGCATCAGGTGGACTTGATGCGCAGTCGGAGGAATCAGGCGTCCTGATGGGCACTTCCGACGGCTCTCCCCGCGCCAACATCTTTGCGGCGGGCTCGATCCTGTGGCGACATTCACCGAGCGGCGACTCGGGCGTCGAGGTCGCCCTGGTGCACAGGCCCAAATACGACGACTGGTCGTTCCCCAAGGGAAAGCTCGATCCCGGTGAAACAGCTGTCGACGCAGCGGTCCGAGAGGTCAAGGAGGAGACCGGATTCGACTCACGACTGGGACGGTCGCTGTCCTACGTCACCTACCCGATCCCTGGGCACCGTCGGGTCAAGAAGGTTCTCTACTGGGCGGCCGAGGTCACCGGGGGCGAGTTCGTCCCCAATGTCGAGGTGGACGAAATTCGCTGGGTAGCGCCCGAGGAGGTCGGCCGCGAACTCTCGTATCCCATGGACCACAAGATCCTTCGGCGGTTCGTGGCCAAGCCCGCCGACACCTCCACGGTGCTGTTGGTTCGGCATGGCAGTGCCGGGTCGCGCTCGCGGTACAAGGGCAACGACGTCGATCGTCCACTCGACAGGACCGGACGTCGACAGGCCGAATCCTTGGTCTCGTTGCTTCGGGCATTCGGCGGCGATGCCGTCTATGCAGCCGACCGCGCTCGATGCGTCCAGACGGTCGCTCCGTTCGCGGAATCGTTGGGGGTGGACATCACTCCCGAGCACCTGCTGTCCGAGGAAGGGTACGCCGACGACCCTCGCAAGGGGCGACATCGCGCTCGCGACATCGCCGAACTGCCCGGCACCCCCGTGGTCTGCAGCCAGGGAAAAGTGATCCCCGACTTGATGCGCTGGTGGGCCGAGAAAGACGGAATCACGTTGCCTGCCAACAGGAACCGCAAGGGTAGCGTATGGGTGCTCTCGCGCCGTGACGGCAGGCTCATCTCTGCCGACCACATCGCCAGTCCCTTGCCCACCCTCACCGCCGACGGCTGAGCGGCTCGACACTTACGACAGAAGGCCCCCGACTCGATCTTCGAGTCGGGGGCCTTCTGCGGTATCAACGCTGTCACACGTGCAAGTGGAGCCTGCAGGCTCTACTTCTTCGCTGCGCGCTTCGCGGGTGCCTTCTTGGCCGGAGCCTTCTTGGCCGGAGCCTTCTTTGCAACGGTCTTCTTGGCCGCTGTCTTGGCCGGAGCCTTCTTGGCGGGAGCAGCAGTCGTTGCAGCCTTGCGCGCAGTCGTCTTGGCCGGAGCCTTCTTCGCAACGGTCTTGCGCGCGGTGGTCTTCGCGGGAGCTGCCTTCTTGGCGGCGGCCTTTGCGGGAGCCGCTGCCTTACGAGCCGTGGTCTTGGCCGGTGCTGCCTTCTTGGCGGCAGCGGTGGTTGCCTTGCGGGCGGTCGTCTTCACGGCCGCCTTCTTCGCAGCCGTCTTCTTCGCAGCCGCAGTCTTCTTGGCCGGAGCCGCAGCCGCACCGCGCTTGACGGCAGGACCGGTGGCGGGCAACTTCTGTCCACCCGCGATGACGGCCTTGAACTGTGCACCCGGACGGAATGCCGGGACGTTGGTCGGCTTCACGCGAACGGTCTCACCGGTGCGGGGGTTACGGGCAACTCGCGCTGCGCGACGACGCTGCTCGAACACGCCGAAGCCCGTGATCGTGACACTCTCGCCGCGGTGTACTGCACGCACGATGGTGTCGACGATGTTCTCGACAGCCTCTGTGGCGCTCCGCCTATCAGACCCCAACTTCTCGGTCAGGGCGTCAATCAGCTCTGCCTTGTTCATGGATTTCCTCCGCTATATGGTGGCCCATCGTCGGACCGACTACTACAACGGTAAACCCCAAGTCGTCAAGAGTCTATGCGCCACGCCAATTTTCATTCTGGTGTCGCGGAATGATTCACGGCCGCAAAGCGTGTCGGACCGCTGCTCGGTCAGCTTTCGGTGGGTGTCTCGATCCGCGCCGGAAGGGTCAGGGGTTTGTATGACGGCCTTGACTTTTCGTACTCCGTAATGGCCTCTACCTGGCGTAATGTCAATCCGATGTCGTCCAGACCCTCCAGCAGACGCCACCGCGTGTAGTCGTCAATCGCGAAGCGCACCACCAACGTTCCAGCCGTTACGGTCTTGTCGACGAGGTCGACAATTATTTCCAGACCGGGCTGTTCTTCTAAGGCTTTCCACAGCAATTCGACGTCCGACTGGTCCACTTCGGCGGCCAGCAGCCCGGCTTTGCCCGAGTTTCCGCGAAAGATATCGGCGAAGCGGGAGGCGATCACAACCCGAAATCCGAAGTCCGAGAGCGCCCAGACGGCATGCTCGCGTGACGATCCCGTACCGAAATCGGGCCCGGCAACGAGCACCGAACCTCGGTTGTAGGGCTCGAGGTTCAAGATGAAGTTCGGGTCCGAGCGCCAGGCGGCGAACAACCCGTCCTCGAATCCGGTCCGGGTGACGCGCTTGAGGTAGACCGCGGGGATTATCTGGTCGGTATCGACGTTGGACCGTCGTAGCGGAACTCCGATACCGGTGTGTCGAGTGAAAGCTTCCATCGAATGTGCTCCTATGAGTTCGATCGATCCGAGCGAAGACGCGTTCAGGCGAGATCCGCCGGAGAGGACAGGGTTCCGCGGATTGCAGTTGCCGCCGCAACCAACGGTGACACGAGATGGGTGCGACCGCCCTTGCCCTGCCTACCCTCGAAATTCCGGTTGGACGTCGACGCCGATCTTTCACCCGACGCCAGTTGGTCCGGATTCATTCCCAGACACATCGAGCAACCGGCTTGACGCCACTCCGCTCCTGCGGCCGTGAATATCTCGCCCAGACCTTCCTCTTCGGCCTGCGCTCGCACCCGCATGGAACCGGGTACCACCAGCATTCGCACTCCGTCGGCAACCCGGTGCCCTTCGAGAACGGATGCAACGGCCCGCAGATCCTCGATTCGACCGTTGGTGCACGAACCCACGAACACGGTGTCGACGGCGATCTCGCGGATGGGTGTGCCCGCTTCCAGACCCATGTACTGCAAAGCCTTCTGGGCTGCGACCCGCTCGCTCTCGTCGACCATCGCCTCCGGGTCGGGCACCGTATCGCCAAGTGGCGCACCCTGACCCGGATTCGTTCCCCACGTGACGAACGGCGTCAACGTGTCGGCGTCGATGTGGACCTCGTTGTCGAACACCGCATCCGGATCGGTCGCCAGTTCGTTCCACGCCGCGACCGCCGCGTCCCAGTCGGCTCCCTGAGGAGCGTGCGGGCGCCCCTTCAAGTATTCGTAGGTGATCTCGTCGGGTGCGATCATGCCTGCCCGCGCTCCGGCTTCGATCGACATGTTGCAGATGGTCATTCGCGCTTCCATCGACAGCTTGCGAATGGCCTCACCGCGGTACTCGAGGACGTAGCCCTGACCGCCGCCGGTGCCGATCTGTGCGATGACAGCGAGGATGAGGTCCTTGCTCGTCACACCGGGGGCCAGCTCACCGTCGACGGTGATCGCCATCGTCTTGAAAGGACGCAGCGACAAGGTCTGCGTGGCCATGACGTGCTCGACCTCGCTGGTACCGATGCCCATCGCGATCGAGCCGAAGGCACCGTGCGTCGAGGTGTGACTGTCTCCGCACACCACGGTCATGCCGGGCTGGGTGAGACCCAACTGTGGGCCGATGATGTGCACGATGCCCTGATCGAGATCGCCCATCGGGTAGAGCCGAACACCGAATTCCTCACAGTTGCGTCGAAGGGTGTCGACCTGTGTGCGCGAGACCAGATCGGCGATGGGCGCGAAGATGTCGGCTGTCGGGACGTTGTGGTCCTCGGTCGCGATCGTCAGATCGGGACGCCGGAGTCCACGGCCGGCCAACCGGAGTCCGTCGAACGCCTGCGGGCTCGTCACCTCGTGCACCAGATGGAGGTCGATGTAGATCAGATCCGGCTCACGCGCTCCGCCTTCTCCGCCGCCTCGGACCACCACGTGCTGGTCCCATACCTTCTCCGCCAAAGTCTTCGGTGTTTCGGACATCGCTGTCGCGGACCTCGTCTTCCCTGTCGTCGTCGCGCCGGTGGACGGGCTGGTCCACCTCGCGTGATCGTCTCGACATCATGCCCCTGGCGCGCACCGAAGATCTCGTAGTTGTGCAATCTCAGCATGCGGGAGGCTAATATCGTTCTATGAGACAGCATAGCCCCAACGGCCTCGTCGACAAATCGAGCGGTATCGGTGTCCTCGACAAGGCGATGACGGTGCTGCACGCGGTGGCCGAGAAGCCCTGCAATCTCAATGATCTGTGCGCTCGAACGAGCCTGCCCCGGGCCACGGCCCACCGCCTCGCGGTCGGCCTGGAGATCCACCGACTTCTGGTACGAGATGCCGACGGTCTGTGGCGGACCGGGCCGGGACTGGGAGAGCTTGCGGCGAGCGCATCGGATGCCCTGCTCGATGCTGCCGCCTCGGTACTTCCACGGCTGCGCGAAATCACCGGTGAGAGTGTGCAGATCTATCGGCGCGAAGGGACGGTGCGGGTGTGTGTGGCATCCATGGAGCCGCCGACCGGACTTCGAGACACCGTGCTCGTCGGCGCACGTCTGCCGATGACAGCAGGATCGGGTGCCAAAGTCCTTCTTGCATGGGCAGATTCGCAGACCCAACGAACAGTTCTGCCCGATGCAGAATTCAGCGAGCGCATTCTCCTCGAGGTTCGGCGGCGCGGTTGGGCACAGAGTGCGGGCGAGCGCGAACCGGGCGTGGCGAGTGTTGCCGCGCCGGTGCGCGACAGCAACGACACTGTGGTGGCGGCGATCTCGGTGTCCGGACCGATCGATCGAATCGGACGCAAGCCCGGGGCGCGCTGGGCTGCGGATCTCCTGGCGGCCGCGGACGCTCTGCACAAGCGACTCTGAGGGAAACCCGCAAACCTGTCGGCCCGAGGAAAACGAGCTGATCGAGCTGCGAGAGTGGGGTACCTTCGTCTCGAGCGGCCTACCCGGCCGGTCGTCGACTGCGAGGAGTCACCCATGCCCGAATCCGGCAGTGAAGAACTGAAGAAGAAGTTCCGCGAGGTTCTGGAACAGAAGAACAGCAAGTCCCACAATTCCGTCGAACACAAGGACGGTGGACCGAAGGTCAACAACGCCCACGGTCCGGCCGACCATCAGAAGATGTTCCGCCGCAAGAGCGTCTGAGACGCTCGCAGCGAAACGACAACACCCTCTCGATCCGCGGATCGAGAGGGTGTTGACTGTTGTAGCCCCGACGGGATTCGAACCCGCGCTACCGCCTTGAGAGGGCGGCGTCCTAGGCCGCTAGACGACGGGGCCAGGAACTTCACCTGCAGTGTTGATCGAGCTTGTAGTGCTGAGCCAGCTTAACTGCCTCGGCCTCGGCGACAAAATCGCCTTCACCTGCTCGCTGGGGTACCAGGACTCGAACCTAGAATGGCGGTACCAGAAACCGCTGTGTTGCCAATTACACCATACCCCAATGGACTTGAATCGAATTGCTCATCACGATCGATGTGCACTGCGTTTCGAGCCGGGATAGAGACTATCAAAGGTGACTACCCATTCTCCAAATCGGCTGCTCAGAGCCACCGAAACCGCGCCGTGGACGGGTCGCGAGCGGTCTGAGGCACTGTCTCACCGGGACCCGCGAGCCCCCTCTACGCCTCGTCCGACGAGTGGAGCACACTTGTTCTCCGTGACCGATCGCAGACCCCGCCGAGTCCGATGAAGGTTCTGCTCGTTCCTCAGGGCGAGCAGGCCGTGCTGACGTACCTCGCCGACGACGGCTCGACGCAGAGCGATCCCACAGTGGTCGAGGATCCGGTCGCGGCCGTAGCCGAGCTCGAGCGAAACGAACGGCCGAGGTGGGTATGGGAAGACACGAGCCGGATCTACCCTCGGTTGCTCGAACGAGGGGTTCGCGTACGCCGCTGTCACGATCTCGCACTGGTCGGTGCAATTCTGGCGATGCGGGCCGGCTCCGCGACTGTCCCGTCGGCTCCCGCCGACCTGCGACCGGGTCTGTTCGACGCGAACCCGAACTCCGATCCCGCGGCAGTGCTCACCGAGTATCGGCGTCAGCTTCGGGACATCGGTGACGATCGCGCACTGCACCTGCTGGCAGCGGCCGAGTCGGCCGGAGGCCTGGCCGCAGCGGAGATGACCTTCGACGGGTTGCCATTCTCGGCCTCCGCGCATCGCCGTCATCTCGACACGATGCTCGGCGCTCGGCCGCTCGACGGATCCCCTCCCCCGGCTCTCGTGGAACTCGAGAACCAGATTTCCTCGGCGTTCGGCCGACGCATCAACCCGGCCTCGCCCGCGGAGCTGGTGGCCGCGTTCGCGCGCGTCGGAATCGAACTGACATCGACTCGCGCGCACGTCATCCGCGACATCGACCACCCGGCAGTTCCGCTGCTGTTGCGCCACCGTGATCTCTCGAAGCTGCACGCCGCGAACGGGTGGGCATGGCTCGACGCGTGGGTTCGCGACGATCGTTTCCGTCCGGTCTATGTTCCCGGCGCTGTGGTGTCGGGCCGGTGGGCCAGTCGCGGCGGAGGCGGCCTTCAAATTCCGAAACCCCTGCGCGCCAGCGTGATCGCCGATCCCGGCTACACCTTCGTGGCCGCCGACGCCGGTCAGCTCGAACCACGCATCCTCGCTGCGATGTCCGGCGATCCCCGCATGGTCGCCGCTGCAGGCACCGCAGATCTGTACGCACCGGTGGCGGCAGAATCGTTCGGCGGCGATCGCAGTCACGCCAAGGTCGCCGTTCTCGGGGTGCTGTACGGCGCGACCTCGGGTGAGGCGCGCGCTCTGCTGACGCGACTACGGGCCTCGTTTCCCGGTGCCGTCGCACTGGTCGAGGAGGCCGCCCGCGCCGGTGAACGGGGCGAGGTCGTTCGTTCGTGGTTGGGACGGGCCTGCCCACCGCCCTCGGCGCAGTGGTGGTCTACCGGTGACGCACACGCGCGGGGCCGGTTCACTCGCAATTTCGTCGTGCAGGCCACCGCCGCCGAGTGGGCGCTGTGCTTGCTGGCCGATCTCCGTGGTCGGTTGGCCGGGAGCGGAGCCCGCAGGAGCGAGCATAGTTCCCGGACCCACAGCGAGTTGGTGTTCTTTCAGCACGACGAAGTGGTGGTGCATTGTCCCGTCGCAGATTCCGATCGTGCCGCCGAAGCGATTGCAGCATCGGCGTTGTCGGCAACTCGGCTGATGTTCGGCGACACGGCCGTCCGGTTTCCGATGGAGACGAGAATCGACCGCTTCTACGGCGCTTCGGCTGCCGGTTCGGAGCCGGATTCGGACTGACCTCGCGGCGGGCCCACGAACGTCACGTCGATGTCCTCGAACGGCTTGCTGCGTTGCGCTTCTGCCTGCCCGGTGTAGGTGAGCTTGTCGCCCTCGGTCAGTTCGACGTCGTCGGTGAACGGGGCCAGCAACGCTCGCGGAAAGAGCCGGTCGACGCGAACCACGTTGATCTCGATGCACATCACGATCGACACCGACGTCACGTACAGAAACGCCAGCAGTCCCAGTACGACGGCGAACACACCGTTGGTGACGGTCGCGTTGCTGACGACGTACTTCACGTAGACACTGCCGAAGGTCTGCAGCAGCTGCCAGATCAGACCGGCAACAACGGCTCCGGGAAGAACCTCCGGTATCGACACCGGTCTCGCCGTGGCGAGCCGGAACGCCACGACGAACACGCCGACGTAGAAGGATGTGCCGACCACGAACACCACGAGCCCGGATTCCGGACCGAAATATCCTGCGGCACTGAGCACATTGAGTGCCGTGATGGCCAGGACGGCCAGACCGACCGTGCTCAACAGACCCAGTCCGCGCACCCGGGCCCGAATGGGATCGGGCCGTAGGTTCTTCGGCACCGTCCACGCAGTGTTCATCGCGTTCTGCAGCGCCACGGCCACCCCCAGTCCGCCGTACAGGGAGCCGAGAACACCCACCACGAGACCGACGGTGCCGCCACCGATGCGTTCGGGGCGGCCCAGTTCGTCGCCGATCGCCGGGATCTGACCGAGCGCCGAGTTGAGGATCTGTTGTTGTAGTTCCGGACTACCGGCCAACACGATGCCCAGAACCGTCGAGAACAGCAACAGTGCAGGAAACAGCGAGACGAAGGCGTAGTAGGTGATCAGGGCGGCGAGGTAGCCGCCCTGATCGTCGACGAACTTGTACACCACCGCAATGGGAAACCCGAGAACCGGCCGCCTGCGCTGAAGTCGATCCAGTCGATCGGAGACACTCATTCGAGGCTGTCCCCGAGGACCGGGGTGCGCCGGCGACCGTGCGCCGTCACGCCACCTGGGTGCGCGCTGCAGCCAGGCGCGCCAAAGTCTTCTCGCGCCCGAGCAGTTCCATGGACTCGTACAGCGGCGGGCTGATGTGCGACCCGGTCACTCCCACCCGAATCGGGGCGAAAGCCTTGCGCGGCTTGAGCTCGAGCTTCTCGATCAACGCGTCCTTGAGAGTCGCCTCCAGGTCGGCCGTCGTCCAGGTCTGCAACGCCGTCAATGCCTCGATCGTGGCGTCGAGAACGGGTGCCGCATCGGCACCGAGGTTCTTCGCCGCGGCTGCAGGGTCGATCTCGAAGTCCGCCTCGTCGACGAACAGGAACTTCAGCAGTCCCCAGGCGTCCGACAGGACGACGATGCGGGTCTGCACCAGATCGGCCGCGACGGCGAAGATCTTCTCGTCGACCGGCTCGGTGAGATGGCCCTGTGCGACGAGGTATTCGCGCAGTCGCGCCGCGAAATCGTCTGCCGCCAGCATCCTGATGTGCTCGGCGTTGATCGCGTCGGCCTTCTTCTGATCGAAGCGTGCCGGATTGGAATTGACCGACGAGATCTCGAACGCCGCCACCATCTCGTCGAGCGAGAAGACGTCGTGATCGTCCGAGATGCCCCACCCGAGAAGTGCGAGGTAGTTCAGCAGGCCTTCCGGCACGAACCCACGATCACGGTGGATGAACAGATTCGATTCGGGGTCACGCTTGGACAGCTTCTTGTTGCCCTGGCCCATGACGAACGGCAGGTGCCCGAACTCGGGGGTGAGTTCGGCGACACCGATCCTGATCAGTGCCTCGTAGAGAGCGAGCTGACGAGGCGTCGACGACAGCAGGTCCTCGCCGCGCAGGACGTGGGTGATCTTCATCAGTGCGTCGTCGACCGGATTGACCAACGTGTACAGAGGAACTCCGTTGCCGCGGGTCAGGGCGAAATCCGGTACGGTCCCCGCCTTGAACGTGGTCTCCCCGCGCACCAGGTCGTTCCACGTCAGATCGTGATCTGGCATCCGCAGCCGCACGACGGCCCCGCGCCCCTCGTCCCGAAAGCCCTGTCGCTGCTCGGGCGTCAGGTCGCGGTCGAAGTTGTCGTAGCCGAGTTTGGGGTCGCGCCCGGCCGCCTTGTGACGGGCTTCCACTTCCTCGGGCGTGGAGAAGGACTCGTACGCCTCGCCGGCGTCGAGCAACTGCTGCACGACGGCGACGTGCTGGTCGCGGCGCAACGACTGACGGTAGGGCTCGTACGGGCCACCCACTTCGGGGCCCTCGTCCCATTCGAGGCCGAGCCAGCGCAACGCGTCGAGCAGGGCGGCGTAGGACTCCTCGGAGTCGCGTGCGGCGTCGGTGTCCTCGATACGAAAGACGAAGGTGCCGCCGTGATGCCTGGCGAACGCCCAGTTGAACAATGCGGTTCGGACCAGACCGACGTGCGGGGTACCGGTGGGCGACGGGCAGAACCGAACGCGGACATCTGTTGCTGTGGTCATGCTCGCCCTACTTCTTCGCTGCGACGGGGTTGGTCAGGGTACCGATTCCCTCGACGGTGATCGACACGCTGTCTCCGTCGGTGATGGGTCCGACTCCCTCGGGGGTTCCGGTGAGAATGACGTCTCCGGGGAGCAGCGTCATCACCGCGGAAACCCACTCGATGATCTTCGGAATGTCGTGCAGCAGAAGCGAAGTGCGACTCTGCTGTTTGACCACGCCGTCGACCTCGGTCTTGATCTCGAGATCGGTTGGGTCGAGCGAGGTCTCGATCCACGGACCGAGCGGACAGAAGGTGTCGTGCCCCTTGGCGCGAGTCCACTGTCCGTCGTGCTTCTGGTGGTCACGGGCCGAGACGTCGTTGGCGACGGTGTATCCGAGCACCACCTCGTACGCCTTGGCGGCGGGGACGTCCTTGCACGGACGGCCGATGACGATCGCCAGTTCGCCCTCGAAGTGCACCTCGCTGGAGGACGGTGGCAGCACGATGGCCGCACCGGGGCCGACGATGGAGGTGTTCGGCTTGATGAAGATCACGGGGTCCTTCGGTGCCTCACCGCCCATCTCTGCCACGTGCGCGGCGTAGTTCTTACCGATGGCGATGACCTTGCTGGCGAGGATGGGCGCGAGCAGTCGCACATCGGCCAGAGGCCACGACCGACCCGTGAATGTTGGTGTGCCGAAGGGATGTTCGGCGATTTCCTTCGCAGTCTGCGAGTCACCCTCACCTTCGATACTCACGAATGCCACACCATCAGGACTTGCAATTCGACCGAGACGCATGCCGGAAGTCTATCGACCGTCGTTCTCCGCACGTCGACGCCGTCCTATCCGCAGATCTTTCGCCGGTGTAATGTTCACGGCTGATCCACATAGCAAGATTGCGAGTCCATATATTGAGACGAAAGGCCGGAATGAGTGCCACGAAGCAGTTGTCCAGCATCGGCGAGACGCGACGGTGGTTCATGCTCGTGCTCGGGATGCTCGCGCAGACTGCGGGCGCCGTCTTCATCAACGGTGCTGCATTTCTCATTCCCGCCCTGCACGACGACCGGGGACTCGGCCTTGCGACTGCAGGATTCGTGGTTGCGATGCCCACCGTGGGCATCATGGCGACCCTCATCGCATGGGGCGTGCTCGTCGACCGCATCGGCGAACGTCTCGTTCTGGTGATCGGTCTCGGGCTCACGGCCGCCGCGAGTCTCGCCGCAGTGGTCAGCACCTCCATCCCGGTGCTCGCCGTCCTGCTGTTGATCGGCGGTATGGCAGCGGCCAGTGCGAACAGCGCGAGCGGACGCGTGGTGGTGGGGTGGTTCCCGCCGCATCGCCGTGGACTGGCAATGGGCATCAGACAGATGTCGGTGCCCCTCGGCGTTGCCCTTGCCGCACTGACCATCCCACCCATCGCCCGTGACCACGGCGTCGGAGCTGCATTGCTCGTACCCGCTGCCGTGTGCGCTGCGAGCGCCCTGCTGTGCCTGGCAGTCGTCGACCCTCCCCGGCCGAATCGTATCGATGCGGCGGCGCAGGGTTTGCTCGACAATCCGTACCGAGGCAGCAGCCAACTGTGGCGCATTCATGCCACGTCCATCCTGTTGGTGGTTCCGCAGTACGTGGTCTGGACATTTGCACTCGTCTGGCTGATGACCGACCGGGGATGGACTGCTGCGGCCGCAGGCGTCCTCGTCACCATCACCCAGATCCTCGGTGCACTGGGCCGGATGAGCGTCGGAGCGCTGTCCGATCGTGTCGGTAGCCGCATGCGGCCCCTACGGTGGATTGCGGCTACTGCCACCGTCAGCATGCTGGGGCTCGGCATCGCCGACTGGTTCGACTCCCCCGCCGCCATCGTCCTGCTCGTCGTCGCGTCCGTCGCCACCGTTGCCCCGAACGGTCTTGCGTTCACCGCTGTTGCAGAGATATCAGGACCGTATTGGAGCGGACGCACTCTCGGGGTGCAGAACACGAGTCAGTACGTGTTCGCATCGGCTGTACCGCCGGTGTTCGGGGCAATCGCGGCGATCAGCTTCCCAGTCGCATTCCTGGTGTCGGCGGTCTTCCCCGCACTCTCGGTGCCGATCGTCCCCGACGATCCGGCTCCCCAGCCCTCGGACGAACCTTCCGACGAGAGTGCAGACCGCGCACGATGACGTGCCGAAGGTGACGTGCCCGTAATACACGACATGCCACGGTGGGCTGTCGGCCCACCGTGGCATGTCGTGGCGTGAGGGTTACAGGCGCGCTGCGATTCTCGCGCCGATGTCCTTGGTCGACGCGGTGGTGGTTCCTCGCTCGGCGAGATCCGCTGCGACAGCGGCCTCCACGCGCGCCGCTCCTGCCGCATCGCCGAGATGATCGAGCAACAACGACACCGACAGGATCGCCGCCGTCGGATCGGCCTTCTGCTGACCTGCGATGTCGGGAGCACTGCCGTGCACGGGCTCGAACATGCTCGGATTGGTACCGGTCGCATCGATGTTTCCGCTTGCGGCCAAACCGATTCCACCGGTCACCGCCGCCGACAGGTCCGTCACGATGTCTCCGAACAGATTGTCGGTGACGATCACATCGAAGCGGCCCGGGTCGGTCACGAGGTGAATCATCGCGGCATCGATGTGCTGGTACGCGACCTCGACGTCCGGGAACTCGGCCGCGACCTCCTCCACCGTGCGAGCCCAGAGGCTGCCGGCGAACGTGAGCACATTGGTCTTGTGCAGCAGCGTCAGATGCTTGCGCCGAGTCAGAGCCCGCTCGAAACCGTTGCGCACCACCCGTTCGACGCCGTAGCGGGTGTTGACACTGACCTCGGTGGCCACCTCGTGCGGTGTGCCGACCCGAAGCGCTCCGCCGTTCCCGGTGTACGGACCCTCGGTGCCCTCGCGCACGACCACGACGTCGATCTGCTTGTCACCGGCCAGCGGGCCGACCACTCCGGGGTACAGCTTGGCCGGGCGCAGATTGATGTGGTGATCGAGCTCGAACCGAGCTCGCAACAGCAGTCCACGCTCGAGCACGCCGCTCGGCACCGACGGATCTCCGATGGCTCCCAACAGAATTGCGTCGTGCTCACGCAATTCCGCCAACACCGAGTCCGGCAGCAGTTCTCCGGTTGCGTTGTAGCGACGCGCACCGAGGTCGTACTCGGTCTTCTCGGCACCGGGTGCAACCACGTCGAGCACGGCAAGCGCCTCGGTGACGACCTCGGGCCCGATTCCGTCCCCGGCGATGACGGCCAGCTTCATCTCACTCCTCGTGATTCTTCGACGTCGTTCGATCGACTGCGAGCGATGCTCAGGACAGGTCGACCAGTTCGATGGTGGACGCGCCGACCGCGGTGGCGATGCTCGCGCTCAGTTCCTCCGGAACGTCCTTGTCGACGCGCAGCAGAATCGTTGCACCGTCGCCCTCGGAGTCCTGGCTCAGCGCGGCGGCCTGGATGTCGATGCCTGCATCGCCGAGCAGGGTGCCGATCCGGCCGAGGCTGCCGGGCTGATCCGCGTAGTTGACGATGAGGTTCTTGCCCTCGGCACGGAGGTCGAAGTTGCGACCGTTGATGTTGACGATCTTCTCGACCTGCGTGGTGCCGGTCAGCGTGCCCGCGACGTTGAGCACCGAACCGTCCCCGTACACGGCGCGGATGTCGACCACACTGCGGTGGTTCTCGCTCTCGGACGCCATGGTGACCTCGGCGGTGACGCCACGCTCCTCGGCGAGCGACGGAGCGTTGACGAACGTGACCGAGTCCTCGATGACGGCGGAGAACAGTCCACGAAGCGCCGAGAGCTTGAGGATCTCGACGTCCTCGGTGGCGAGTTCGCCGCGTACGTCGACCGACAGCGACGTGGGAAGTTCGGTGGACAGAGCGCCGAGCAGCACACCCTGCTTACGCACGATCTCGAGCCACGGCGACACCTCCTCGCCCACTGCGCCACCCTTGACGTTGACCGCGTCGGGCACGAATTCGCCTGCGAGAGCAAGCAGAACCGACTTGGCGACGTCGGTGCCCGCGCGGTCCTGGGCCTCGGTCGTCGACGCACCGAGGTGCGGGGTGACCACGACCTGGGGCAGCTCGAACAGGGGGCTGTCGGTGCACGGCTCGGAGGCGTAGACGTCGATTCCGGCGGCGAAGACGTGTCCACTGGTGATGGCGTCGGCCAAGGCCTGCTCGTCGACCAGTCCACCGCGAGCGGCGTTGACGACGATGACACCCGGCTTGGTCTTGGCCAGGGCTTCCTTGCCGATGATTCCCTTGGTCTCCGGGGTCTTCGGCAGGTGAACCGAGAACATGTCGGCGCGCTCGAGCAGCTCGTCCAGGCTCACCAGTTCGATGCCGAGCTGGGCGGCACGCGCGGACGAGACGTAGGGGTCGTAAGCGATGATGTGGGTCTCGAACGCAGCGAGACGCTGTGCGAACAGCTGACCGATGCGGCCGAGTCCGACGACGCCGACGGTCTTGCCGAAGATCTCGACACCGTTGAACTTGCTGCGCTTCCACTCGTGCTGACGCAGAGTGGCGTCGGCAGCGGGAATCTGGCGCGCGGCCGACAGCAGCAGCGTCACCGCATGCTCGGCCGCCGTGTGGATGTTGGACGTCGGTGCGTTGACGACGAGGACACCGCGCTCGGTGGCTGCAGGTACGTCGACGTTGTCCAGGCCGACACCGGCGCGGGCGACGATCTTGAGGTTGGTTCCGGCGGCGAGAACCTCTGCGTCGACCGTGGTCGCGGAACGCACCAGGATCGCGTCGGCCTCGGGAACCGCGGCGAGCAGCGCGGGGCGATCCGGGCCGTCGACCCAACGGACCTCGACGCCGTCGCCCAATGCCTCGACGGTGGACGGCGCAAGTTTGTCGGCGATCAGAACGACAGGACGGCCTGGCTGGCTCACGTGAAAAACTCCCTATGTCGGTTCGAGACTGTTGTCGGTGAAAGTTCGGAGCTGGTGCAGCAGAAACAGTTTAGAGGCCGGAGACGTCGAACTGTGACGCCACCTGGTTCACGCACCGAAGGGCACCCCTACGGATGCAGGGGTGCCCTTCGATCAGCATGCGTGAGAACGTGATTCGATGAGAATCAGGCCGTTTCGGTGATCGGGCGATCGACCCAGCTCATCAGGTCGCGCAGCTTCTTGCCGGTGACCTCGATGGGGTGCTCGGCGTTGGCCTTGCGCAGGCCCTCGAGCTCGGTGTTGCCGTTCTCGACGTTGGCGACCAGGCGACGGGTGAACTCACCCGACTGGATGTCGGCCAGGATGGCCTTCATGCGCTCCTTGGTGCCTGCGTCGATCACGCGCGGGCCCGAGAGGTAGCCACCGAACTCCGCGGTGTCGGACACCGAGTAGTTCATCCGAGCGATGCCGCCCTCGTACATGAGGTCGACGATCAGCTTGAGCTCGTGCAGCACCTCGAAGTACGCCATCTCGGGCGCGTATCCGGCTTCGACCATGACCTCGAAGCCCGTCTTGACGAGCTCCTCGGTGCCGCCGCACAGCACGGCCTGCTCGCCGAAGAGGTCGGTCTCGGTCTCTTCCTTGAACGTGGTCTTGATGACGCCTGCACGCGTTCCACCGATGCCCTTGGCCCAGGACAGGGCCAGTGCCTGGCCTTCGCCCTTGGGGTCCTGGTCGATGGCGATGAGCGCGGGAACACCCTTGCCGTCGACGAACTGGCGACGCACGAGGTGGCCGGGGCCCTTGGGTGCGACCATGCCGACGGTGACGAACTCCGGAGCCTTGATCAGGTCGAAGTGGATGTTGAGTCCGTGGCCGAAGAACAGCGCGTCGCCGTCCTTGAGGTTGGGCTCGATCTCCTCGGAGAAGATCTTGGCCTGCGCGGTGTCCGGTGCGAGCACCATGATCACGTCGGCCCATTCGGACACCTCGGCGGGAGTGCCGACCTTGAGGCCCTGCTCCTCCGCCTTGGCGCGGGACTTCGAGCCCGCTGCCAGGCCGATGCGTACATCGACACCGGAGTCGCGCAGGCTCAGCGAGTGCGCGTGGCCCTGGCTTCCGTAACCGATCACAGCGACCTTGCGGCCCTGGATGATCGACAGATCAGCATCGTCGTCGTAGAACATCTCGACTGCCACTGTTTGTAACCTTTCCTCTTCGATTTCGCTGAAAATCACGTCCGTCGCTCAGCGCGACGCTGTGATCGATTTCGGTCCACGTCCGACGGCAACGACTCCCGACTGAACTATTTCTCGAATTCCATAGGGGTCCAACATCTTCAGCAACGCATCGAGCTTCGAGCGGGTGCCCGTCGCCTCGACCGTCACGGCCTCGGGAGACACGTCGATCACCTTGGCGCGGAACAGGTTCACCGTTTCGATGACCTCGCTGCGCACACTGGCGTCGGCGCGGACCTTGATCAGCACCAACTCGCGAGCCACCGAGGAGTCGTCGTCCTGCTCGACGATCTTGATGACGTTGATGAGCTTGTTGAGCTGCTTGGTCACCTGCTCGAGCGGGAATTCGTCGACGGTCACCACGATCGTCATCCGCGATATCTCGGGAATCTCGGTGCCGCCGACGGCAAGCGAGGAGATGTTGAATCCACGGCGCGAGAACAGCGCGGCGACGCGGGCCAGCACACCTGGCTTGTCCTCGACGAGGACGCTGAGGGTATGGCTCGTGCTCACTTGTCGGTGCCTTTCACGTCGTCGATCTGCGGGTGCGGGGCCTGCTCGCGCTCCATGGCCTCGTCGAGGCCGGGCTCGCTGCCCACGGTCTCGTCCTCGTCGAACAGCGGACGAATTCCGCGGGCGGCCATGATCTCGTCGTTGCCGGTTCCGGCAGCGACCATCGGCCACACCTGTGCATCGGCTCCGACGATGAAGTCGATGACGACCGGACGATCGTTGATCGCTCGCGCCTGAGCGATCACTGCATCGACGTCCTCTTCGCGCTCGCATCGCAGCCCGACGCAACCCAGCGCCTCGGCGAGTTTGACGAAATCGGGGATGCGGACGGCCCCGTGCGTACCGAGATTGGTGTTGGAGTAGCGCTCCTCGTAGAACAGGGTCTGCCACTGGCGGACCATGCCGAGGTTGCCGTTGTTGATGAGCGCGACCTTGATCGGGATGCCCTCGACCGCACAGGTCGCGAGTTCCTGGTTGGTCATCTGGAAGCATCCGTCGCCGTCGATGGCCCACACCTCGGCGTCGGGCAGGCCCCTCTTGGCACCCATTGCGGCCGGGACCGCGTACCCCATCGTGCCGAGGCCACCCGAGTTGAGCCACGTACGCGGCTTCTCGTAGTTGATGAACTGCGCGGCCCACATCTGGTGCTGACCGACGCCTGCGCAGTAGATCGCGTCGGGGCCGGCGAACTTGCCGACCGAGCTGATGACGAACTCCGGTGACATCGATCCGTCGGCCGGGCGGTCGTAGCTCAGCGGGTAGGTCTTGCGGATGCCGTTCAGGTACACCCACCACTGTTCGAGATCGAGCGTGGTTCCGGTCGCCCGGTCCGCCCGCAGCGCCTCGATGAGCTCGGTGATGACCTCACGGCAGTCGCCGACGATCGGCACGTCCGCGTAGCGGTTCTTGCCGATCTCGGCCGGATCGATGTCGGCGTGGATGACCTTGGCACTCGGAGCGAACGACGCGAGCTGGCCGGTGACTCGGTCGTCGAACCGGGCACCGAGCGTGATCAGCAGATCGCTCCGCTGCAAAGCGGCCACCGCGGCGACGGTGCCGTGCATGCCCGGCATTCCGAGGTTCTGATTGTGCGAGTCGGGGAACGCACCGCGGGCCATCAGAGTGGTCACGACAGGGATTCCGGTCAGTTCGGCGAGCTCGAGCAGTTCTGCCGAGGCGTTGGCCTTGATGACGCCGCCGCCGACGTACAGCACCGGCTGCTTGGCGTCGGCGATGTAGCGGGCTGCCTCGCGGACCTGCTTGCCGTGCGGCTTGGTGACCGGACGGTAGCCGGGCAGACGCATCTCCGGCGGCCACGAGAACGTGGTCTGCGCCTGCAGGACGTCCTTGGGGATGTCGACGAGCACTGCACCGGGACGGCCCGAGGACGCGATGTAGAACGCCTCGGCCATGATGCGCGGAATGTCGGCACCGTCGGTGATGAGGAAGTTGTGCTTGGTGACCGGCATCGTGATACCCGAGATGTCGGCTTCCTGGAAACCGTCGGTGCCGATGAGACTGCGGGCGACCTGACCGGTGATCGCGACGACGGGAACCGAATCCATCTGAGCGTCGGCGAGTGGGGTCACGAGGTTGGTCGCGCCGGGACCGGACGTCGCCATGCAGACGCCGACCTTGCCGGTCGCCTGGGCGTAGCCGGTCGCGGCGTGGCCGGCACCCTGCTCGTGGCGCACCAGAATGTGGCGCACCTTCACGGAGTCGAAGAGTGGGTCGTAGACCGGCAGAACCGCGCCACCGGGAATGCCGAATACGGTGTCGACGTCGAGTTCTTCGAGGGCCCGAACAACTGACTGTGCGCCGGTGACCTTCTCCGGTGCGACGTGGCGTCGCGATCCGTTGGTCGCCGCTTCTGCGGACGGGCTGGTCGACGGGCTGGAGGTTGTCCCCGACTTACGGGTCGTGGGCCCTGGGCGTGCGGTTGGTGCGCTCACTGATTGCTTCCTCAGGAATGTGAAATTGCTGGGCGATCTCTGGGCAAGAAAAAACCCCCGTCAGCGTGAGCTGTACGAGGGTGGCGCGTCGATGCGAGTTTGAACAACCGGCTCAGGCGTTGACGCGCCGGCCGATTACGAGTATCCAATTCCGCTTCACGCGCTCGACGGTAGGCGCGCGCTCAGGGAAGAGTCAAACTCGTCACGACGCAATCCCATTATGTGAGATCGCGTAGATGCAATGCGAAGATGAATGGGTGTCGTCTTCGCAGCAGTCCGAACCACCTCGGCCATCATCCCACACCGCACCCGAGTCACCGAACGGTGCCGAGGGTCCGCAACCATCGACAGCGCAGGTCATTCGAGTCCCGCGCCTCGCACTCCTCGGCGTCGGCCTGTTGCTGTTCGGCACGGGACTGACCGCCGCCAGCTGGCCCCTGGCCATGGGATGGCTGCTGATCCTTCCGATCGTCGCGTGCATCTGGGTGTTTCGAGTGCGCACGGTCATCTCTCCCGAGGCCATCACGGCTCGACGGTTCGTCGGTTCGGATGTGATCGCCTGGGAATCGGTGGCCGGTCTGCACTTCCCGGACCGCCGGTGGGCGCGTGTGGTCCTGACCGACAAGAGCGAGAAGTCGCTGCCGCTGGTGCGATTCGATCTACTCCCCCAACTCGCCGCGGCCAGCGGCGGCCGCATCACCGACCCCTACGCCGCGGCCGCCGCCGCTGCAGAGGACCGAGACCGTGAGGAAGCCGACGACGCAGAGGTCGACGGCGAGCAGGCACCGAAGGAGCAGTAGTCGGCGGCGAGTAATCTCGTCGATGCGAGAAACCGCTGCAACGAACGAGGACAACGCACTATGCCGCCGCTACGCTCACGGGTCACCACTGTCGGACGCAATGCCGCGGGCGCACGCTCGCTGTGGCGCGCCACCGGAATGACCGATTCGGACTTCGGAAAACCCATCGTCGCCATCGCGAACTCCTACACCCAGTTCGTCCCCGGCCACGTGCATCTGAAGAACGTCGGCGAGATCGTCGCCGACGCCGTCCGAGCTGCAGGCGGCGTTCCCCGGGAGTTCCACACCATCGCCGTCGACGACGGTATCGCCATGGGCCACGGTGGGATGCTGTACTCGCTGCCCAGCCGCGAGATCATCGCCGACTCCGTCGAGTACATGGCCAACGCCCACACCGCCGACGCACTCGTCTGCATATCCAACTGCGACAAGATCACTCCCGGCATGCTCAATGCCGCGATGCGCCTGAACATCCCGGCCGTCTTCGTCTCCGGTGGACCGATGGAGGCAGGCAAGGCGGTGGTCGTCGACGGCGTCGCGCAGGCACCGACCGACCTGATCACCGCGATCTCCGCCAGCGCCAACGACGCCGTGTCCGAGGCGGGCCTCGACGAGGTCGAGCGCAGCGCGTGCCCCACGTGCGGGTCATGCTCGGGCATGTTCACCGCGAACTCGATGAACTGCCTCACCGAGGCGCTCGGCCTGGCATTGCCCGGCAACGGCTCAACCCTGGCCACTCACGAGGCCCGCCGCGCGCTGTTCACACGCGCAGGCACCACCATCGTCGAGGCAGCGCTGAAGTTCTACCGCGACGAGGACGAATCCGTCCTCCCCCGCAACATCGCCACTCCGGCCGCGTTCCGCAATGCCATGGCACTCGACGTGGCGATGGGCGGATCCACCAATACGGTGCTGCACACCCTCGCTGCTGCACAGGAAGGCGAGGTCGACTTCGACCTCGACTCCATCGACGCCATCAGTCGCAAGGTCCCGTGCCTGTCGAAGGTCTCCCCCAATTCCGATTACCACATGGAAGACGTGCACCGCGCCGGCGGAATCCCGGCTCTCCTCGGCGAATTGCGACGGGCGAACCTGCTCGAAACCGACGTCTCGACCGTGCACACGAAGAGCTTCGACGAATGGCTCGACACCTGGGACATCCGGTCCGGCAAAGCGTCCGCCGAGGCCGTCGAGTTGTTCCACGCCGCCCCAGGCGGTGTCCGCACCGTCGAACCGTTCTCCACGAGCAACCGCTGGTCCTCGCTCGACACGGACGCCGCAGGCGGCTGCATCCGCGATCTCGAGCATGCCTACACGGTCGAGGGTGGCCTGGTGGTATTGCGCGGCAACATCGCCGTCGACGGTGCGATCCTCAAGACCGCGGGCATCGACGAGGACCTGTTCTCCTTCCAGGGACCGGCGCTGGTCGTCGAGTCGCAGGAAGAAGCCGTCTCGGCCATCCTGCAGAAGAAGATTCAGCCCGGTGACGTGCTGGTCGTTCGCTACGAGGGACCCAAGGGCGGTCCGGGTATGCAGGAAATGCTCCACCCGACGGCTTTCCTCAAGGGTGCCGGACTGGGCAAGGTCTGCGCCCTGATCACCGACGGCCGCTTCTCCGGCGGAACCTCGGGACTGTCCATCGGGCACATTTCCCCCGAGGCCGCTGCGGGCGGTGTGATCGGGCTCGTCGAGAACGGCGACCAGGTCCGAATCGACGTCGCCACTCGCACCCTCGAGATCCTCGTCGACGACGAGACCCTCGAGACGCGACGCGCGAAGATGAACGCGTCCGAGCGGCCGTGGCAGCCCGTCGATCGCCAGCGCACGGTCACCACTGCTCTGCGCGCATACGCCGCCTTGGCGACATCGGCGGACAAGGGTGCCGTTCGCTACGTCCCCTGAGGCTGAAAAACACGTGAGCGGAACCTCGTAGCAGGCTACGAGGTTCCGCTCACGTGGTCGGGTGCGTGTCCGAGGTCAGCGGACGACGGGGTTGGCCCCGTTGAGGAAGATCCAGATGCACACGCCTGCGGCGATGCCGACGGCGAGCGCGAGGAACGAACCGATCCGCGGCCGGGTTGCCCATCCTCGTCGGCCGTCGAACGCGATGCGTCCCGGACCGGTGAGGATGATCGCGGCCGCAGCGAAGCCGAGGACCGTCTCGTACTCGACGCCGCCGGTGCCGGAGAATTGCAATCCGGGCTCGACGGCCTGCTTGAAGCACCAGGCGTTGATGATCGTGGCCAGCACGGCCGCGCCTGCCAGTGGTGTTGCCAGACCCAGGATCAGCAGTGCTCCACCGAGGGTTTCGCCCGCCGCGGCCGCGATCGCGAGGATTTCCGAGTAGCGGAATCCCGAACTCTCCAGCAGGTTCTGAAATCCGTCGAGACCGGGGCCGTCCCACAGTCCGACGAGCTTCTGCAGTCCGTGACCGAGAAACACCGCTCCGATGGTGACGCGAAGGACGAACAGACCAAGGTCGGTGCTGCCGCGGCGTGCGGGAACCTCGACGGTCTCGGTACGAACCTCGGGCTCCGGGGCGAGGGCCGCCGCAGGCGCAGCGGCCGGGGTGGTCCCGAGGTATTCGGTGGAGTGATCGGAGTACGCACTCGACGACGTGCTGTCCGACGTCGACGGACGGTCGGTCGGCGTATCGGCGAACGCAGAGGGTCGATAGGTCTGCATCTTCTCCGTTGGCTGCGCATCGGCCGAGCGTGCGTCGGACGAAGACGAGTACGGAAAATCGAGTTCGTCGTCGGTTCGCGGCAGTCGGTCCGAGCGCTGAGCCCCGAACGCCGTGGTCGGCGTACCCGAGGCGTCGGTGTGCTCGGACGCCGACGTCTCGGAGGTAGAGCGCGAGGGCGGAATCTTCTCCGTGGGATTGTCGTACGGGCTCTCGGCCGGTTCGTACGACGGATCCGGCCGGTTGGGGTCGCGCGGTGTATCGGTCACCTCTCCACAGTAGAGCCGATGAGCGCTCCTCACCGACGTCGACGCTCACAGCCGCGTGGCGAGTCTCCCCCGACGTTCCGTAACGTTCGAAGTATGAAGCCGGTCGGAGCGTCGCCACGAACTGCAACCGCTGCCGTCGTCGCCCTGTCGATGACCGCTGCCCTGCTCGCCGGGTGCGCCCGTTTCGACGACTCGAACGCGACGCCGTTCACTCCTGCGCCTGAGGTGGGTGCGGCCGAACTGGAGCCGACCACCCCCAGCGAGACGCCACCGCCGTCCGATCCGGGCGCACCGCCCCCGCCGTCCGGTCCCTGCGTCGACCCCGATTCGGCGGTGATCGCGACCTGTCTGGATACCACGGGCGGGCTCGTTGCGCTCCCCGATGGACAGTCGGCACTGGTTGCCGAGCGTCGCACCGGTCGCATCATGGAGGTCGCTGCAGGCCGGACGCCGGTCGAGGTGGCCCGAGTCGACGTGGACGGCACCGGTGACGGCGGCCTTCTCGACATCGCGCTGTCTCCGACGTACATCGAGGACGGGTTGCTCTACGCCCTCATCACCACATCCGCGGACACCAGGGTGGTCCGACTCGCTCAGGGCGACGTACCCAAGGACATCCTGACCGGCATCCCCCGCGGCGCGACGGGCAATCGCGGAGCGATCGACTTCTACACACCGAACGAACTACTCGTGCTCACCGGCGACAATGGCGATCCAGCTGCGGCTGCGAGCCCGAACTCCCTGTCCGGCAAGCTGTTACGGGTCACCTCGCTGTCTCCGACGACAAACCCGCCGCGCCCGCAGATCGCACTGAGCGGCATCGGTACGGCGGGCGACGTCTGCACCGACGGCACCGGAAACATCTACGTCACCGACCGCACGGCGCTCGAGGATCGCCTGCAGCGCATCGACACTCTCGGTGCGGTGTTCAACCCGGTGTGGACGTGGCCGGACCGTCCCGGTGTTGCCGGATGCGCAGCGGGCGCAGGTGGAGTGGCAGTAGCCCTCACGACGGCCAAAGCTGTTGCAGCACTGACCACGGACCCGAACACCGGAGCTGTCTCGGCCGAACCGACACTGCTCATCCAGGACGAGTACGGCCAGTTGAACGGTGCGACGAGTTCGGCCGATGGCCAGATCCTGGTGGGCACCGTCAACAAGAACGGGCCGACCGTCGGACCCACCGACGACCGCGTCGTCAAGGTGCCGTTCCCCGGCGGCGGCGGAGGCGGCTTCGACTGAGCGAGAGACGACTGCGGCCGAGCGCGTATCGCGCTCGGCCGCAGTCTTTCTCGGCCGTGATCAGGGCTGGCCGCAGGCCTCGAGTACGAGTTCCTTGACGCGAGCGGCATCGGCTTGACCGCGTGTCGCCTTCATCACCGCACCGACGATGGCCCCGGCGGCCTGAACCTTGCCGCTGCGGATCTTCTCGACCACACCGGGATTCGCTGCGAGCGCCTCGTCCACGGCCGCCTGCAACTTGGTGTCGTCCTTCTCCAGTACGAGATTGCGCGCCGCCATGACCTGCGCAGGCTCGCCTTCACCCGCCAGCACCCCGTCCACCACCTGACGGGCACCGTTGTTGTTGAGCTTGCCGTCGGCCACCAACGCGGCCACCTGGGCAACCTGAGCCGGAGTGATGGACAGATCGGTCAGTTCGACGCCGGCGATGTTGGCCTGCTGAGCCAGGTACGACACCCACCACGACCGCGCCGCCTGTGCCGACGCACCCGCCTCGACCGTCGCCGCGACGAGCTCGAGCGCACCGGAGTTCACCAGGTCGCGCATCTCCTCGTCGGAGACGCCCCACTCCTTCTGAATCCGACCGCGGCGCAACCACGGCAGCTCGGGCAACGTCGTCCGGAGCTCCTCGATCCAGGCCGCGTCGGGAGCGACGGGCGCAAGGTCGGGCTCGGGGAAGTAGCGGTAGTCCTCGGCGGTTTCCTTCTTGCGGCCTGCAGTGGTGGTGCCGTCCGACTCCTGGAAGTGCCGAGTCTCCTGCGTCACCTCTCCGCCCGATTCGAGAACCGCTGCCTGACGCCGCATCTCGTACCGAACGGCAACCTCGACGCTCTTGAGCGAGTTGACGTTCTTCGTCTCGGTGCGCGTGCCGAATTCGGTTGCCGTCTTCGCCATCAGAGACACGTTGGCATCGCAGCGCAACGAGCCCTGATCCATCCGCACGTCGGACACGTTCAGCGACTTCAACAGGTCACGCAGCGCGGTGACGTACGCACGTGCGACCTCGGGCGCACGGGCACCGGTTCCCGTGATGGTCTTGGTCACGATCTCCACCAACGGCACACCGGCACGGTTGTAATCGAGCAGCGAATGCGACGCGCCCTCGATGCGGCCGGTCGCCCCGCCGACGTGCGTCGACTTACCGGTGTCCTCCTCCATGTGCGCACGCTCGATCTCGACTCGAAACGTGCTGCCGTCGTCGAGCAGCACATCGAGGTAGCCCTCGGTCGCGATGGGCTCGTCGTACTGCGAGATCTGATAGTTCTTCGGCTGATCCGGGTAGAAGTAGTTCTTGCGAGCGAACCGTCCCCACGGGGTGATCGAGCAATTGAGCGCCAGCCCGATCCGAATCGCCGACTCCACCGCAGCAGAGTTCACCACCGGAAGCGCGCCGGGAAGGCTCAGGCACACCGGGCACACCTGCGTGTTCGGCTCGGCACCGAACTCGGTGGGGCAGCCGCAGAACATCTTGGTCGCCGTGCCCAACTCCACATGGACCTCCATGCCCAACACGGGGTCGAACTTGGCGAGCACATCGTCGTAATCGATCAAATCGACGGTTGCAGCAGTCATGGTCAGTAGTTTATGCACCGTCGACCTGGGTCGTTCCTGCAGGCTCCACTCCCGTACGACGCGCGAGTAACCACGTGCACTCGTTACCGTGCACGGGTGACTCCACCAGAGAAACAGACACTGGCCATGACCGTGCTGATGACACCCGACATGGCCAACTTCTCCGGCAACGTCCACGGCGGCACGATCCTGAAGTTCCTGGACCAGGTGGCGTACGCCTGCGCCAGTCGCTACGCGGGGGCTTACGTCGTGACTCTGTCGGTCGATCGCGTCGTGTTTCGCGAACCCATCCACGTCGGAGAACTGGTCACGTTCTCTGCGTCGGTCAACTACACCGGCCGCACCTCCATGGAGGTCGGCATCCGAGTGGAAACCGAGAACATTCAGTGCGGTGAATTACGCCACACCAACAGTTGCTACTTCACCATGGTCGCGATCGGCGACGACGGCAAGCCGAAGACACTGCCTCAGTTGACGCCGACCACCGAGGTCGGTGCTCAGCGTTTCGAGGCAGCGCGGCGACGGCGCGAACTACGCCGCGAGACCGAGGAACGTGAGGCCGAAATCCAAGAGGCTGCCGGTCGCATCTGACGGCTCACGCCGTCGCACCGGAGTCACCCGAAGAACGCGGCGGCGTCGTCGTATCGGGTCTGCGGTACCCGCTTGAGTTGCTTGGTGGCCTCGGCCAGAGACACCAGGCCGATCTCGGTGCCGCGCAACGAGACCATCTTGCCGAAGTCTCCCGAATGGGCCGCATCGGTCGCGTTGACGCCGAATCGTGTTGCGAGAACACGGTCGTACGGCGTCGGCGTTCCACCGCGCTGGACGTGGCCCAGCACCGTGGTACGTACTTCCTTGTTGATGCGGCGCTCGATCTCGACACCGAGCTGATGGGCAACCCCGGTGAATCGAACGTGGCCGAACTCGTCGATACCGCCGTCGAGAAGCTTCATCGAGCCCTCCATCGGCTTGGCACCCTCGGCCACGACACAGATGAAGTGCGAGTCTCCACGCTGAAAACGCTTGCGCACCAACGTGCACACTTCTTCGACGTCGAACGGCTGCTCGGGGATGAGCGTCATGTGCGAACCCGACGCCAGGCCGGCGTGCAGAGCGATCCACCCCGCGTGCCGACCCATCACCTCGACGAGCATCACGCGCTGATGGGATTCTGCGGTGCTGTGCAGGCGGTCGATCGCATCGGTGGCGATCGTCAGCGCCGTGTCGAAGCCGAATGTGACGTCGGTGCAGTCGATGTCGTTGTCGATCGTCTTGGGCACACCGACCACGGGCACACCCTCTTCCGACAACCACGCTGCCGCGGTGAGGGTCCCTTCGCCACCGATCGGGATCAACACGTCGATGCCGTTGTCCTCGAGAGTCTGCTTGACCCGGTCGAGTCCGGCGCGCAACACATCCGGATTGGTGCGCGCGGTGCCGAGCATCGTGCCGCCCTTGGTGAGCAACCGGTCGTTGCGGTCGTCGTTGCGCAGTTGCACCCGACGGTCTTCGAGAAGCCCGCGCCATCCGTCCTGGAAACCGACGACAGTGGAGCCGTACCGCGCGTCCGCGGTGCGTACGACTGCGCGAATCACCGCGTTGAGCCCTGGGCAATCGCCGCCTCCGGTCAGAACTCCGATGCGCATCGATTTTCGCCTCTCTGCTCGCAGGTCCGTGAAGCGGACCCGGTGACGGACGTCAGCCTAATCGGGCGTGGGATGCTGCGCGCGTCGGTATCGTTCGGTCCTCACTTCGGGGTGACGACACCGGTCTCGTACGCCAGTACCACCGCCTGGGCGCGGTCGCGCAGTCCGAGCTTCGCAAGAACCTTGCCCACGTGCGTTTTCACGGTCTGCTCGGCCAGGAACAGTGAACCCGCTATCTCGGAGTTGGACATGCCGGTGGCGACGAGTTCGAGAACCTCGCGTTCCCGCGGAGTCAGATCGCTCAGACGCCCAGAGGTGTGTCGCCGCGCTCCCCGCCTGGAGGTGACGTCGGCGATGAGCCGTCTCGTCACCGACGGTGCCAGCAACGCGTCGCCTGCGGCGACGACCCGAACACCTCTGATCAACTCCTCGGCCGGTGCATCCTTGAGCAGAAAGCCACTAGCACCGAGTGCCAGGGCCTCGTAGACGTAATCGTCGATGTCGAACGTCGTCAGCATCAGAATGCGCACCGGCGACGGAAGTGACGCAGAGAGAATTGCGCGAGCGGCATCGAGACCGTTCATCTCGGGCATCCGAACGTCCATCAGCACCACGTCGGGCAACAACCGGGCGACCTCGCTGACCGCGGTCCTGCCGTTGTCGGCGTCTCCGACGACCGAGATGTCGGCCTGAGCACCGAGAAGCGCACCGAACCCCTGCCGCACCATTGCTTGGTCGTCGGCGATGAACACCGTTGTAGCCACGCGCAACAGCCTAGGCGAGATCGTTCCGGACAACCGGTGCCGTCGAGATCGGCATGCCGTTCGGAACGTGCACCGCGACCTCGAACCCGCCGTCGGGCAGAGCGGTGGCATGCAGCCAGCCGTGCGCCGCGCGCGCACGATCGCGCATACCCGCAATCCCGTGCCCACCGGTATCGGCTCCAGCGGTGCGTCCGACACTTTTGCTCGGTGACGGCGCATTGACCACGGTCATGACCACCGTGCTCGGCCCGACCGTGATGTCGACGGTCACCGCGGCGTCGGGGGCGTGCCGGGCAGCATTGGACAGCGACTCCTGCAGAATTCGGTACAGCGCCAAACCTGTTGTGTCGGAGATCGAATCGACCGGACCGGTGACAGTCCACCGCACATCCATACCTGCCTTGCGACTCGCCTGCAGGGTACGTTCGAGGTCCAGTGCATTCGGTGCCGGTGCGTCCTGCCACTGCTGTCCGTCGCTGCGCAGCACCCCCAGCATCCCCCGGATCTCGTTGAGCGCTTCCCGTGCGGTAACTGCGATCGACTCGAATTCCTTTGCTGCGGCGACAGATACGTCATCGAGCCGATACGGCGCACTCTGCGCCTGCACGACGACCATCGACATGTGGTGTGCAACGACGTCGTGCAGATCCCGGGCGATCTTTGCCTTCTCCTCGAGAACGGTGCGTCGGGTGCGCTCGAGTTCACTGACTTCCTCTTGCTGCGCGAGCTGCCTGCGGGAGAGAACGAGCCAGCGGATCAACAGTCCGAACACCACGACTGCGGTCAGACCCACCGACCAGCCGACCCTGCCTTCGGAATCCTCGAAACATGCCGTGCAGCTGTCCGAGCCCGGTATCCAGGTGAAGAACACCAGCACGCTGGACAACCAGGCTACGAGCAGCAGCGACGGCGGCGATCTCAGAGCGACGGCGAACAACAACGACAGCAGAACGAGAATGTGCACTACCTGCCAGGGATAGTCGTAGCCCGGCACGCGATCGAACGCCACCGGAATCACCAGTGCGGACAGCGCCGAGACCGCCCACCCGAGTGCGGGATTGATGCGGATCAACGCGAACGGAAACGCGGCGAGCGCGCCGACGATCGGCAGCAACGGTCCCGAAACATCATGTGTCAACGGCAATGTCGGCCACGAGATCGAATACAGCACCGCCGTGACAGCCACGATCAGTACGTCGATCGAGCGGAAGCCGGCAATGCGAGTCGGCACTCGACGCCGAACTACGCCGGTGCCGGGTTCTGTCGCTCTGTTCTTACGCACGGACCGAGCTTAAGGAGTGTGAGCCGACCAGGTCGTCATACCTGAGTATCAGTTCGATCCACTACCGGGGTCTCGGGTCGCTCCCCGAACGCCCTCCACGGGCGCTGCAGAACGAGACTTCGGTCCGATGTTCGACGGGTACATCGCTCCCTAGCGTCGAAAGCCATGAACAGGAACACTTCTCGCGCCGTGATGTGCACGGCTGCAGCGATCGTAGCGGTGACGGCAACGACCGGCGCGGCATCGACACCGCCCGCTGCCGACTTCACTTCACCTGTCGCGGTCTCGGTGCACGCACTGGTCACCGAGTCCGCGGACACCGCCGCCCTGACCATCCCCGACGACTTCGGGTCGGTGATGGGGTACCGGCCTCGGGTGCAGGACGACATGGCAGAGAACCCACACGGCGACTGTTCGTCGCCCGTTCCGCTGCCGTCCGACTTCGATTCCGCATGCAGGGCCCACGATCTGGGCTACGACCTGATTCGGTACGCCGCGGCGACAGGAACGACAGTGGACCCGCAGTGGCGCAGATCGATCGATGCCCAGCTGGAAGAGCGTATGCACGCCGCCTGCACGGACCGGGCCGACGACGGGCCTCGCCAGGTCTGCGACGCCGCCGCATCGGTGGCTGCCGCGGCCGTCGACGTCAATTCCTGGCGACAGTCCTTCGGCGCACCGGTGGCCGAACCCGCGTTGCCCTTTGCGTCGGTCGGCGCGGGCATCGCACTGATTGCGCTGTCGGCCCTGTCGGCGGGCCGATACCTGCGCAGGCGAGTGTCGGTACCCGAGATCGGCGAACGCGCATGATCACCTCGGTCACCGGAGCCTCCGGACGAATCGGTGCTGCACGATCCGACATCGAACCCCAGCCGTCGACGGGCGTACGGCTACCGCGCGTCGGGACCTCCGTCGCTCTCACTGCCGCGATGTTGGCGTCGTCGGCCCCTGCGCTGCTCCCCCGTCCAGCTGTCACCCAGGCTCTGTTGACCGGCGTATCGATGGCAATCGCCCTCGCCGTCGCGTGGTCGGCTCGGCGCGCACTCGGCACCCGGCGACCTGCTCGACTCCGAGCGCAGGCCTGGACAGCAGGCGTTGGAGCACTGATCTCGACGGGTGCAATTCTCTCGAATATTCAGTGGCAGAACCGGTTACGAGTTTCGATGGGTACGCCCTCAGTGGACTGGCACTATGCCGTCGACGTAGTCGGTGGAGCGACATGCGTTGCTCTCACCCTGTGGGTAATCGGTCTTGCTATCCGGAGAATGTGCACTGCGATGGGCAGCATTCGATCGGTCGTCCTGATCGGTGTCGTCGGCGTGCTGTCGTATTTCGTTGCCGTGCCCGCGCTCTGGTCGGCCATGTCCAGTTCTTTCGCGGCCTCGAACTCGGCGCTGGACGACGCGGTGACCGCACCCGTGGCTGTGGCGAGATCAGGAAGTCCGAACTCACTCGTGCCGTGGCGCACTCTCGGCCGAGAGGGCAGAAAATTCACCACCGGCGGCCTCGACCCCAGCACCGTACGTACCTATGTGGGGCTCGACTCGGCTGCCACCCTCGATCAGCGGGTCGAGTTGGCCGTAGCGGACATGGAACGCGCCGGCGCTTTCGATCGCAGTGTCGTGGTTGTTGCGATACCGACCGGATCGGGCTGGGTGGACGAAAATGCCGTCACCGGTGCCGAAAGCAGATTCGGCGGGGACGTCGCGACCGTGGCGGTGCAGTACTCGAACAAACCGAGCTGGGCGACGTTCGTGTTCGCCGAGGACGACGCACGGCGGTCGGCAGATGCGGTTGCCCGCGCAGTCGCAGCACGCGCGGCCACGAGCTCGACACCGCCGCAGATCATCGTGTACGGCCAGAGTTTGGGTTCGGTAGCGGGAAGCGACGCGTATCTGTCTCTCCGGCATACGGATCCGCGCATCTGCGGTGCCGTATGGGCGGGTCCACCCGCCGGAGCCGTCGACACCGACGGCGCAACGGTACTCGCCAATTCCTCGGACCCCGTCGTTCGGTGGTCTGCCGACCTACTGTGGTCACCGCCTGACACGTCGACCACCCGACCCGACGCACCGACGCCGATGTGGCTGCCCTTCGTGAGTTTCGTCCAGACGTCCGTCGATCTGGCGGCCGCCCTCGATGTCGGTGCCGGTCACGGCCATCGGTACGGCACCGACCAAGGTACGAGCATGCCGCGGTGTCGGTGACGACAAGCCCGGGCGCTCAGCCGAGCAGCCCCAAACGCCCACCGAGCCAGTCCATTTCCTGCTCCAGCGCCGGAGCCCACACCTGCATCGAGTGGCCACCGGGCAACTCGCTGTAGTGCGCGTCCACACCGGATGCCACTGCAGCCTCGAACGCGCGCTCGGTCTGCGGCCGGAATTCTTCGTCGTCGGCACCGACGACGAAGCCACCGGCCGAATCGGGAAAGCTGTTGCGCGAGAGTATGTTCAGCGGCGTCGTGCGCTCGAAACGCGCTTCGTTCGCCGGGGTGTCCGTGCCGTATGCCGCTGCGACGGATTCGCTTCTCGTCCCCCGGCGCTGCTCGTCCTCACCGGAGATGTCGAGAAAGGTGGGGTACACCGACGGTGCCGTCACCGCCAATTGCAGCGCACACGTTCCCCCGTAGGAATAGCCGCCCACCGCCCAGGCTCTCGGATCCGAGGACACCCGAAAGTTCGACCGAATCCAGTGCGGCACATCGACGGACAGGTACGTCGCGGCATTTCCGAGGTCCGAATCCATGCACATCGGATTTGCCTCGGTGTCACCCAGGCCGTCGGCCACCACGACGATCGGGGCCGCACCGCCGTGACGTGCTGCGAAGGCGTCCATCGTCTGGGCCAGACGACCACCCTCGATCCAGTCGACGACATGGCCGGGTTGGCCGGTGAGAAGCACCAGCACCGGTAGGTCGCTCGCTCCGGCGTCGTACGACGCCGGAAGGTAGACGGTCGCGGGTCGAGCGGCGAAGTGCGACACCGTGCCGGGCACGTCCACATCCATCAACCTGCCGGTGCCCTCGGTCTGGACTGCCGGTCGATGGCCCAGCGCCACGGCCACCGTCGGGTATCGAGTGACGGTCAGATTGGTGAGCACCGTCGCCGCGACCAGAAGCGACGCCACGAGACCGAGAGCACTCAGCGGGCCGAACACCGTTCCCAGTGCTCGGCCCCGCCTGACCCGCAGTACGACAGCGACGAGCAGCACAGCCGTCACGACAGCGGTTGCAGTCGACGCGACCGCGGGCACTGCACCGGACAGCAGGGGCAGATGAGCCAGATCGACGGCCCACCGATGCAGCACCTCGAACTACCTCAGAGCGCCGCGAGCGGCCTCGTATGCGGCACCGACACGGTAGAGACGCTCGTCCGCGAACGCCGGAGCCATGATCTGCAGACCCACGGGCAGTCCGTCCTCGGAGGCAAGACCCGACGGTACCGACATCGCGCAGTGACCCGCGAGGTTCGTCGGCAGCGTGCACAGGTCGTTGAGGTACATCGCCATCGGATCGTCGACCTTGTCCCCCAACGGGAATGCCGTCGTCGGGGTCGTCGGCGAGACCAGCACGTCGACCTTCTCGTATGCGTCATCGAAGTCGCGGGCGATCAACGTGCGCACCTTCAGGGCGGAGCCGTAGTAGGCGTCGTAGTATCCCGCGGAGAGGGCGTACGTCCCGATCATGATGCGACGCTTGACTTCCGGTCCGAACCCCTCCGCGCGCGTGGTGGCCATGACCTGCTCGGCACTGTGCTTGCCGTCGTCACCCGCCCGCAATCCGTACCGCATGCCGTCGAACCTAGCCAGGTTGGACGACACCTCCGACGGAAGAATCAGGTAGTAGGCAGCCAACGCGTGCACGAAGTTGGGGCACGACACCTCGACCACCTCGGCACCGAGTTCGGTGAGACTCGCCACCGCGGCGTCGAAGGACGAGATCACACCGGGCTGGTACTTGTCCGAGTGCAATTCCTTGACCACACCGACGCGCACGCCCGTCAGGTCACCGCGAGCACCCTCCCGTGCCGCTGCGACCACCGGTCGAACTGCCGTCTCCACAGACGTGGAGTCCCGCGCGTCGTATCCGGCGATGACCTCGTGCAGCAACGCGGTATCGAGCACGGTGCGACCGCACGGGCCGCCCTGATCGAGGGAGGACGCACAGGCGATCAGTCCGTAGCGCGAGACGCTGCCGTAGGTCGGCTTGGTTCCCACGGTGCCGGTCAGTGCCGCCGGCTGACGGATCGATCCACCGGTGTCGGTACCGATGGCCAGCGGGGCCTGGTACGACGCGAGCGCCGCAGCACTGCCGCCGCCCGAGCCGCCGGGGATGCGGGTGGTGTCCCAGGGGTTCTTGGTCGGTCCGTAGGCAGAGTTCTCGGTGGACGAACCCATCGCGAACTCGTCCATGTTGGTCTTGCCCAGCACCGGAATGCCCGCGGCCCGCAGCCTCGTGGTCAGCGTCGCGTCGTACGGCGACATCCACCCGTCGAGAATCTTCGATCCGGCCGTCGTCGGCATGTCGGTGGTGGTGAACACGTCCTTGAGGGCGAGCGGCACGCCCGCCAGAGCCGAGGCAGGTGCGTGTCCCGCAGACAATCCCGCATCGACGTCGGTCGCCGCTGCGAGTGCCTCGGCTGCTGCGACATGCAGAAATGCGTGCAGGTCTCCGTCGACCTCGGAGATCCGGTCGAGATGGGCCTGGGTCACCTCGACGGCGCTGATCTCACGCGCGTGGATACGGGTGGCGAGCTCGGACGCGTCGAGCTTCGTCAGGTCGGTCATTCGCTCTCTCCCAGAATCTGCGGCACCGCGAAACGGCCCTCCTCGGCGTTCGGTGCACCGGACAGCGATTGCTCCGGCGTCAGGCCGGGAACGATCACGTCGGGACGCGTCACATTCACGATGTCACTGGGGTTGGCCGTCGGCGGTACGTCGTCCGTCGCCACCTCCGCCACTGCCTTGACGTGATGAAGAATCGAGTCCAACTGGCCGGCGAACTCGTCGAGTTCGGCGTCGCTGAGAGCCAAGCGCGACAGCCGGGCGAGGTGAGCGACCTCGTCGCGGGAGATGTCTGGCACCGCGTAGACCCCTTTCAGACGGTAGGAGCGGAGCCTGCAGAAGCGGCCCCGTATTCGTGCAGAGCGAACCTCACGGGTTCGCGAACGCGGTCCAGCCTAGTGCGTAGTGTTACGCGGGCTTTTCGCGCACTCCTCGTGGGCACAGCGGGTGTCGGAATTGTCACGGCCCGCGTTGCGCGACGTACCGGACAGGTCGAAGATGCAAGGATTGCTCGCGCCGGGGTGCATCGTGTTCCCTTTCTTTCGCCAGCAACGACCGATGACGCTGGGGTGGCCGAAGTACGTTAGAAGTCGAAAGGGAGCGTGACATGTCCTACCTGCTCCGCGTCCAACTGCCGGACCGGCCGGGCAGCCTCGGATCGTTGGCCGTCGCGCTCGGTTCGGTCGGGGCGGACATCCTCTCCCTCGACGTCATCGAACGCGGCGACGGATACGCGGTCGACGATCTGGTGGTCGATGTTGCTCCGGGTTCGCTTCCCGACACGCTGATCACCGCTGCCGAGAACCTCACCGATGTTCGGGTCGATTCCATCCGCCCGTACACCGGCGTCCTCGACACGCACCGGGAACTGGAATTGATCGATCGGGTCGCCGCGGCGTCCGACGATCGACTTCAGGTGCTCGTCGACGGAGCCCCCCGTGTCCTTCGAGTGGGGTGGAGCACCGTCGTCGCCACCAACGCGCACGGCCCGTTCCGTCTGGTGGGCAGCTCGGGGGCTCCCGAGACGCACGCCGCCGAGCTGCCGTGGTTTCCGCTGAACGCCCCTGCCGCTCTCGATTCCGACGCCGAGTGGGTGCCTCAGGTATGGCGTGACATGGACACCAAGATCGCCGCTGCTCCCCTCGGCACCACCGGCACCGTGCTGATGCTTGGCAGGCCCGGGGGCCCGGAGTTCAGGCCCTCGGAGGTTGCCCGACTCGGGTATCTCGCCGGCATCGTCGCGACGGTACTGAACTGACGCGTCCCGGCCCGATCAGTCCGTCGATCCAGGTTCTGCTTCGGTCGGAGCCACCGCATCGGGCCCCTCGGTCAGCAGCAGAGTGAATCCCGCTTCGTCGAGCACCGGCACGCCGAGCTCGATTGCCTTGTCGTGCTTGGACCCCGGAGCTTCGCCGACGACCACGAACGCCGTTTTCTTGGACACCGAACCTGCAGCCTTCCCGCCTCGCAGCAGGATCGCTTCCTTGGCCTCGTCACGTGAGTACGACGCCAGCGACCCGGTGACCACGATCGACAGCCCCTCGAGATTGCGCTCGATCGAGGCATCACGCTCGTCTTCCATCCGCACGCCCGCGGCCCGCCACTTGTCGACGATGGCGCGGTGCCAGTCGACCTCGAACCACTCGGAGACTGCGGCCGCGATGGTGCCGCCAACCCCGTCGACCGCCGAGAGTTCCTCGACCGACGCCGCCCGGATTCGCTCGAGACTGCCGAACTCCCCTGCCAATGCGCGGGCTGCCGACGGACCGACGTGCCGAATGGACAGACTGACCAGCACTCGCCACAGCGGCTGGTTCCGTGCGGTGGCCAGGTTGTCGAGCAACTTTCGACCGGTGGCGGACAACGCCCCGGACTTGGTGCGGAAGATCGCCGTCTTCATCAGGTCGTCCTCGGTGAGCGAGAACAGATCACCTTCGTCCTCGATGGCCCCGGTGGCCAACAGGTCGGATGCGGCCTCGTACCCGAGGCCCTCGATGTCGAATCGCTGCCGCTCGGCCACGAAGAACACCCGCTCGCGACGTTGCGCCGGGCAGAACTGCGAGTTGGGGCAGCGAAGATCGGCGTCACCCTCCTTGGCCGGAGCCAGGGGCGTCGAGCACTCCGGGCACTCGGTGGGCATGACGAACTCGGTCTCGTCACCGGTCCTGGCGGCGACGACGGGACCGAGAACCTCCGGAATAACCTCTCCCGCTTTGCGAATGGTCACGGTGTCACCGATCAGAACGCCCTTACGCTTGACCTCCGAGCCGTTGTGGAGCGTCGCCAGCGACACAGTGGAGCCGGCCACGAGAACCGGCGTCATGTACGCGAACGGGGTCACTCTGCCCGTCCGGCCCACGCTGACCCGGATGTCGAGCAGCGTGGTGGTGACTTCCTCGGGTGGGTACTTGTACGCGATGGCCCACCGCGGCGCGCGAGACGTCGTTCCCAGTCGACGATGCAGCGACATGTCGTCGATCTTGACGACCAGGCCGTCGATCTCGTGTTCGACGTCGTGTCGGTGCTGGTCCCAGTAGACGACTTTCTCGATGACGGCGTCGACGCCCTGCACGCGGGTCGTATGGCTGGAAATGGGCAGACCCCAGGCGCGCAGCGCCTCGTAGGCGTGCCACTGCGACTCGGGGGTGAAACCCACCATGCGACCGAAGCCGTGGCAGATCATTCCCAGACGCCGCTTGGAGGTGACCGCCGGATTCTTCTGTCGCAGCGACCCCGCCGCCGAATTCCGCGGATTCGCGAACGGGGGCTTACCCTCCGCCACGAGTGAGGCGTTGAGCGCCTGGAAGTCCTCCAACCGGAAGAAGACCTCGCCGCGCACTTCCAACAACTCCGGCACGGGGTACTGCTCGCTACCCGTCAGAGTGTCCGGGATGTCGTCGATCGTGCGTGCGTTGAGCGTCACGTCCTCACCGGTACGTCCGTCACCTCGGGTGGCACCGCGCACGAGGGTGCCGTTCTCGTACACCAGATTCAGTGCAACGCCGTCGATCTTGACCTCGCACAGGTACTCCAGATCCGGCCCTGCTTCGATCTCGACCCGTTTGGCCCAGGCCCGAAGCTCGTCGTGGTCGAACACGTTGTCCAGGCTCAACATTCGTTCCAGGTGGTCCACGGCGGTGAATTCCGTCGCGAAGCCGCCCCCGACGAGTTGTGTCGGTGAATCCGCCGTGCGCAGATCCGGGTGCGCCTCTTCCAGCTCGTTCAGCTCACGCAGCAGTGCATCGAATTCACCGTCGGACACGAGCGGCGCGTCGCGCACGTAGTAGCGGAACTGATGACCGCGCACTTCCTCGGCCAGCATCTGCCATCGCTCGCGATCGGCCGACGCGGCATCGAGTTCGACACCGACGGTCCCTGCGGTCTCGTCGTTTCCTGCTGGCGGTTCGGTCGATTCGGGCACGTGTCGAAGATTATCCGAACCCACCGACAGAGCAGCACCCGCTGCAGCGCAGCGACTACCGCCCCATCAGACCCAGCAACAGCGTGGCGGCGATGATCGCCACCGCGCAGATACCGGCGGTCAACGCGAAGCCGGTCAGGAAGGAATCGGCGTAGATGCCCCCGAGCACAGAGGCCATCACCGACAACAGCACTCCGGCAGGTAGTCCACGTCGCTGGGCATCCGATAGCCGATACATCGCACGATCATCGCAGAGGTCTCTCCCGAGCACACCGGCGCATCGAGCGACGTCGGTTCGAGTCCTCAGATCTCGTCGATGACCAAACTGTTTCCACCGGACTGCTTGGACCGGTACATCGCCGCGTCCGCCGTTCGAGCTGCTCTGCCGACCACGGACTTGCCCACGTCCCACAGAGCCGAGTCCTCGCGCAACAACGCCATTCCCACACTGACGGTGACGGGAATGTCGTCGCGGCGGTCCCAGAGCACCCGAACGACGTCGAAGCCGAGATCGACCATCCCCCGCGCATCACCGACCATGGCGACGAGGAACTCTTCACCACCGGTTCGGGCGAGCACTCCGCCCTGATGCCGGACCAAGCGGCGCAGCCGATCGGCGACCCGCACGATCACTTCGTCGCCGCGGCTGTGCCCGAATCGGTCGTTGACGGCCTTGAACTTGTCGATGTCGACAACCAGGAAGGCCATGGACATGCCCGCCTTGCTGGCCTGGTGCCACAGGTCGAGCAGTTCGCTGTCGATGCCGCGCCGGTTGTAGACCCCGGTCAACGGGTCGAGAACCGACCGCTTGGCGTCGTTGGACAGCGTCGTCCAGGCCACCTGAGCGAACACGGGTACTCCCACCGTCGCCAGAAGGAGAACCACCGTCGCGGTCGCGACGGCGGGTCCGTCGATGTAGTCGACCTCGTCGTTCATCACCGACACGAAGGTGCGGATACCGAAGCCGACGATGAACGTTGCGGTCCACACCAGATGCGCCACCAGCAGTCGCGGACTGAGGAAGTAGGTACAGAACGCTCCCGTGACGGCGAACAGCACCGTTCCGATCAGGGACGCGACAGGTGCGTACAGAATCAGCACCGAGGTCGTGAGAATGTCCCCGAAGGCCAGAAACGCGACGAAGAACTTCTTCCCCGGGAGTGGCCCGAGCACGCACCGTGCGGCGACGAACACCTGAGTGACGAGAACGAAGAGAACCCAGCCGATCGCCACACTGCCCTGAGGCCCGAGGTCGCTGAACAGCATCAGGATCGAGGTGACGGCGTACATCAAGGTGGCGGTACCGAACACGGCACGGATGATCCCGGTCAGCGGACGGGTCGATCTGTGATTGAGGATCCACTCGAAATCGTGCGGCGCTCGATACCAGTCGGAGGTGGCCGCGGCCAGTTTCGCTACGAGACCTCGACGGTGCCTGCCGGAACGCCGGAGGGAGGCAACCTCGTCGAAGTCGCGACCACCTGATGCCATTTTCCGAACTCCCACGTATTCAACAGACCCCCAACGGCCATGTGAATAGTGTCACATCTGTTCGGCGTCCTAATGGTAGTGGGCTCGATCGGCCCGAAGTCCGCGATGTTTCACTCCGACCTGCTGTGTGATCTCACAACGAATCGGGTGAATCCGCGAACGCGGCAGCCACGTCGTGGGCGAGTCCTGTTGCGCGACGGGCCCACTCCGGTGTGCTGCCGGCCAATCCACATGCAGGCGTCACCGAGATCCGGGAGGCGAGAACCGATCTGTCGAAACCGAGTCGGTCGATCAAATTGACACCCGGCTCGGCCAGTTCGCGCCAATGGGGTGGCCGCACGGGCGTTTCGGACGGAATCAACCCGAGCATCAGCGTCTTGCCGGATTGCAGCAGCTCGCCGACTCCGTCGAAGTCGCTGCGGCGCAGCGCAGTCGCGTCGACGGCGACCGCAACGGCGCGCGACCGGCGAAGCAGATCGAACGGAACGTCGCCGGCGCAACAATGCACCGCAACGGGGAGGTCGATCGTCTCGATCAACGAATCGAGCAGGTCGAGAACATCCGGTTCCGGGACTGCCCGCACCGAATCGAGCCCGGTGATTCCCGTCAGGCTGCCGGCCAGAACGGCTGCGAGACTGGGTTCGTCGAGCTGAACGAGAACCTCGACTCCGAGCCGACGCGTCAACTCCGCGCAATGCAGGCGCAGTCCCTCGCCGAGGGATTCGGCGAAATGCCGCAGCGCCCCGCGATCGGTCAGGGCCCGATGCCCGTGCCGAAGTTCGACCTGAGCTGCCATCGTGAACGGACCGGCGGCCTGGACCTTGATGGTGCGGCCGCTGCCGCGAAGCCCCGACACCTCCCACAGTTCCTCGAGCACGTCGAGGTCCTCGGCCAGGAAATCGGTCGCCCGGCGACCGGCGAGCATCGGACGCGGCACGACGCGATAGCCGGAGGTGCGCACGTCGAGTTCGACGTCGACCATGATGGCTCCGGTGCGTCCGATCATGTCCGCACCCAAGCCGCGCGCCGGAAGTTCGACGACGTGTGGAAGCTCGGTGAACTCCCCGACGACGACCGCCGCAGCCTCACGGATGTCGGTGCCCGGCCACGAGCCGATGCCGGTCGCCAGTCCAGCGAAGACGCCCGGGGTCACTCGCGCTCGGATCGAGTGCCCGAGATGGTCGAGCTGCCGATGACGATGTCTCCGTGAATGTCCTTGCGGTACAGCACCGCTGCCTGCCCCTTGGCCACACCGGTCAGTGGAGCCCGCAGTTGGATTTCCATACCGTCGCCCGCTGCCTCGGCGACGGCCTCGGTCAGTCCGCCGTGTGCGCGGACCTGAACGACACACTCGATGGGGCCGGTCGGAGCGGTACCTTCGGTCCACACCGCGCGATCTCCGCTGATCGCCCAGACGTCGAGCTTCTGCGCCGAGCCGACCATGACCGTGCCACTGTCGGGTTCGATCGAGGTCACGTAGCGGGGACGGCCGTCCGCGGCCGGTCCTTCCACGCCGAGGCCCTTGCGTTGTCCGATGGTGAACCCGTGCACGCCTTCGTGATCGGCCAGTTCGGCTCCGGTCTCGGAGTCGACGACCTTGCCCGGGCGCACACCGATCCGCGCGCCGAGGAATGCGCGAGTGTCGCCCGAGGGGATGAAACAGATGTCGTGACTGTCCGGCTTGTCGGCAACAGCCAACCCACGCTCGGCAGCCTCCTCACGAATCTCGGACTTCGGGGTGTCTCCGATGGGGAACATCGCACGCGAGAGCTGCGCCTGATTCAGCACTGCCAACACGTACGACTGGTCCTTGTCCGCGTCCACGGCACGTCGCAGGACGCCGTCGTGCAGTTGCGCGTAGTGCCCGGTCGCCACGGCATCGAAGCCCAGTGCCAGAGCGCGGTCCGCCAGAGCGGAGAACTTGATCTTCTCGTTGCAGCGTAGGCACGGATTCGGGGTCTCACCGGCGGCATAGGACGCGACGAAATCGTCGATGACGTCCTCTTTGAAGCGATCGGCGAAGTCCCATACGTAGAAGGGGATTCCGAGTACGTCGGCAGCTCGACGCGCGTCACCCGCGTCCTCCTTGGAGCAGCAACCACGCGAACCGGTGCGCAGAGCGCCGGGAGCGGTCGACAGAGCCAGGTGCACGCCGACGACGTCGTGGCCCTCGTCCACGGCGCGGGCCGCGGCAACGGCCGAGTCGACTCCGCCGCTCATTGCAGCCAGAACACGCATCAGCGATTTCCTCCTCGAGCTCCGACGCCGGCCAGTCCGGCGGCGCGAGCACGTTCGACGACCTGCGGCAGAGCCGCAAGCACAGTGGTGACGTCCGATTCGGACGAGCCGGTCCCCAGCGAGAACCGCAGTGATCCGCGGGCGACGGCCGGATCGCACCCGAGCGCAATCAGTACATGACTGGCGCTGGCCACGCCTGCAGTGCACGCCGAGCCCGTAGAGCATTCTATGCCCGCCGCGTCGAGGAGCATCAACAGCGAATCACCCTCGCACCCGGGAAAGGTGAAATGCACGTTCCCGGCCAGCCGGTCGTCGCCTTCCGGACCGTTGAGGACGGCGTCGGGAACGGCGTCTCTGATTCCGACGATCAACCGATCGCGCAGTGCTCTCAGTTCTGCGCGGTGCCGCGCCGAGTTCTCGACGGTCGACCGCAACGCAGCAGCCATCGCGACGACGCCTGCAGTGTCCGGGGTGCCCGAACGAACGTCTCGCTCGTGTCCCCCGCCGTGGAACAGCGGAACACACGGGACCTGGCGGCCGAGCAACAGCGCTCCGACGCCCTGCGGTCCACCGAACTTGTGTGCGGCGATGCTGAGCGCGGACAGACCGCTCGCGGAGAATCCGACGGGCAGATGCGGCACCGCCTGGACCGCGTCACTGTGCATCGGGACCCCGTATTCGGCGGCCACGGCTGCCAACTCGGCGATCGGCATGACGGTGCCGATCTCGTTGTTGGCCCACATCACGGTGACCAGCGCAGTCTCGTCGGCATGCAGGGCCAGCTCGGCGCGCAGCGTATCCGGGGTGACCCGCCCCTCGGTGTCGACCGGGAGCCAGGTGACACTCGCACCTTCGTGTGCGACGAGCCACTCGACTGCGTCGAGCACCGCGTGGTGCTCCACCGAGCTGGCGATGATCCTGGTCAGTGCTGCATCGGAGTCTCGACGGGCCGCGAAGATGCCCTTGACGGCGAGGTTGTCACTCTCGGTGCCGCCGGAGGTGAAGATCACCTCGGACGGGCGCGCGCCCAGGTCCGCGGCGATCGACTCGCGAGATTCCTCCACTCGACGCCGAGCGGACCGACCTGAGGTGTGCAGCGAGGACGCGTTGCCCACCGTGGCGAACACAGAGGTCATCGCCTCGATCGCGCTCGGCAGCATCGGGGTCGTCGCTGCGTGATCGAGGTACACCGGTGGCCGCGGCGGGACGGGAGCAGTCGTACTGCGCACAGAAGGCATAACAGGCTAGACGATACCCGCTGCCGTGGCCGCGGACCTACCTGCGCGAGGTGGGTCCGCGGTCACGGTGATCGATGCTCGGTCAGGCCGCCGCAACCGTCGGCGGCATCGGGCTGCGTTCGGCCTCGGCCATCACCTCGTGCACGGTGGGGTCGTAGACGTCATCGCGTCGAATCGCCACCTCGCATCGTCGAGCGAGGTCGCGGCGATCGCCGCCGGGTGCCTCCGGGGCCGTGAACTCCACCTCGGCACGCAGTCCGCGCAGTCGGAAGATCCGGCCGATGGATGCGCCGATCGTTTCGTCTCCCACGAAGCACGTGGCGGTGGTCTGCTCGCCGGTCCGGTCGAGGTAGCGCAGCCGAATCGGCTGCACCCAGGTCTCCGAATCGATCGCGGCCTGAAGCAGCGCAGGCCGAAGCGAGCCGTAGGCGCGACCACACCAGGTGGTGGCCTCGGGGAAGACGACGACCGATCCGCCGGCGCGGACACGATCGGCCACCTGATCGACGACGCCGGGGAGCTGATGCAGTCGAGCTCGATCGATCGGAAGTACCTTCATGGCCCGCGCGAGGCGACCGAGCACCGGCCAGTCGATCAGGTCGGCACGCGCGACGAAGGTCGACGGCTGTACCGCGGTGAGCACAACGACGTCGGTCCAGGAGATGTGACCGGCGACGTGCAGTGCACCTGCGGCGGTTCGGGAGCGTTCCCGCTCCGAGCGGGCGTCGAGCAGGGTCAGGTCGATTCCGATGGCGAACAGCAGGGTGCGAGCACCGATCCGCGTCAGCGACCGGCGAACCCGCGGGAAGGGAACCCCGAGGACGACCAACACCGGCAGCAACCCGAACGCCGCCAACGCCAGTACGATTCGCAGTGCGAGGACGATTCGTCCCACCGTCGGTGGATTCTTCGGCAGACAGCCGTCACTGCACGGCGACGACGGCATCCACGCGTGCACGATCGGTTGTGTCACCGGACACCGGACTCGAATGTCGTTGCTGCCGAACGCAAGCGGTCGAGATAGCGAGTGTTGGTCTCGTGCAAGCCGAGCAGCGCGACGAAATCGGCGACACCGAATTCGGGATCGTGCGCCGGCTCACCGCAGATGGAGGCACCGAGTCGCAGGTAGCCGTTCATCAACGGTGGCATCGACGTTCGCTTCGCGGGTTCGATGTCGATCAGATCCACGCCGTCTACGACGACCGGAGAGTACGGCCGGACCCGACGGTCGAGCGGCGTTGCGTGCTTGCCCAACAGCCGGTCTCGAACACTGCGAACGTTGGCCCCGATGGGGTCCCCGGGCACCGACTGCATGGGCACCGACACGCAGCCCATCACCCACTCGTATCCCGTCACATCGAGGTAATGCAGGATTCCGGCCCACATCAGCCCGAGTACGGACCCGGACCGGTGATCGGGGTGCACTGCAGCCCTTCCCATTTCGACGATATTCATGCCGACGGGATCGAGTGCGGAGATATCGAATTCGGTTGCCGTGTAGTACCCGCCTGCGGACACTGCAGCCTGCGGCGGCAACATGCGGTAGCAGCCGACGAACGTGTCGGTCCACTGGTCACGAACGAGCAGGTGATCACAGAATTCGTCGAACCGATCGGCGTCGAGGCCGTCGGTGTCGGTGGGAATGGAAAACCCCGGCTCGGAAGCGAACACCTCGTAGCGCAGACGCTGCGCGGCGAGTCGGTGTTCCGGGTCGGTGGACAACACCAGCGAGTAGCGGTCGGTGGCCGGGACGATCGATGCAGTCGAGCTCATGACGGAAGTGGTCATGAGGTGTGTCTAACGAGCGGGGAAGACTACCGGGCATCGTCGGGGAAACGTGTCGGAAGAGTTTGCGTGAACAAGGTTGCGCTACTCGACACGACAGGCCCCCACCGCGCGGGCGGTGAGGGCCTGTGTGGAACAGCGATCGAAGCTATCCCTTGTGCTTCTTGACTGCCTCGGTCAGCTGCGGTGCGACGTTGAAGAGGTCACCGACGATGCCGTAGTCGGCGATCTCGAAGATGGGCGCTTCCTCGTCCTTGTTGACCGCGACGATCGTCTTCGAGGTCTGCATGCCTGCACGGTGCTGGATGGCTCCGGAGATACCCAGTGCGACGTACAGCTGCGGGGAGACGGTCTTGCCCGTCTGACCCACCTGGAACTGGCCGGGGTAGTAGCCGGAGTCGACAGCGGCGCGCGAGGCACCGACTGCGGCACCGAGCGAGTCGGCGAGCTCCTCGACGACGGAGAACTTGTCGGCACTGCCGACACCACGTCCGCCGGAGACGACGACCGATGCCTCGGTGAGCTCCGGACGGTCGCCGCCGACGATCGGGTCACGCGAGGTGACCTTGACGGCCCCTTCTTCCTGCGCGGGGACCTCGACGGTTTCGCGGGTACCCGCTCCGGCCTTCGGCTCGGCCTCTACTGCACCGGGGCGCAGCGAGATGACCGGAACGTCGCCGTTGGCCTTGGCCTCGACGGTGAACGCGCCACCGAAGATGGAGTAGACGGCACTGCCGTCGCCGTTCAGTGCGACGACGTCGTTGTGGTAGCCCGAGCCGAGGCGTGCTGCGAGTCGACCCGCAACTTCCTTGCCCTCGATCGTGGCCGCGGTGATGATCGCTGCCGGCGAGACCGACTCCGCGAGTGCCGACAGCACGTCGACCTTCGGGGTGACGAGGAATCCGTCGACTGCGTCGGATTCGGCGGCGTAGATCTTCTCGGCACCGGCTTCGGTCAGCGCGTCGGCGACCTTGTCGGTGGTGCCGACCGGGCCGGTGACGACCGCGGACGGCTCACCCAGCGCACGAGCGGCGGTGATCAGCTCGTGGCTGACCTTCTTCAGTGTTCCCTCGACGTGCTCCACGAGCACGAGTACTTCTGCCATGACTTGCTCCTCGTTTGTCTTCGATTGCTCGGTGGGGCGGGATCAGATGATCTTCTGGCCGACGAGGTAGGTGGCGATCTTGTCGCCGCCGTCGCCCTCGTCGGTGAGCCGCTCGCCTGCAGTCTTGGGAGGCTTGGGGGTGGACGACGTGACGGTCGTTCCCGCGTTGTCGACGCCGACGATGCCGTCCTCGACACCGATGTCGGCGAGCGTGATGGTCTGCACCGTCTTCTTCTTGGCGGCCATGATGCCCTTGAACGACGGGAAGCGCGGTTCGTTGATCTTCTCGGTGACGCTCACGATGGCGGGCAGCGCGGCTTCGAGGCCGAAGATGCCTTCGTCGGTCTCCCGCTCGCCGGTGACCTTGCCGTCGGCGACGGTGAGCTTGCGCATCTGCGTCAGGGCCGGGATCTGCAGGTACTCGGCGATGATCGCGGGAACGGCACCGGTGCGACCGTCGGTGGCCTCGTTGCCTGCGATGATGAGATCGGCCGGCTCGTCGTTCTCGAATGCGACATTGCCGAGCGCTGCGGCCAGCGCGTATCCGGTCTGGATCGCGTCGGAGCCGTGCAGGGTCGGATCGTTGAGGTGCACTGCGCTGTCTGCACCCATCGACAAGGCCTTGCGGATGGCATCGGTGGCGCGATCGGGGCCTGCGGACAGAACCTTGACCTCACCGCCCTGGGCTTCCTTGATGAGCAGCGCTTCTTCGACGGCCCGCTCGTTGATCTCGTCGAGGACGGCGTCGGCAGCCTCGCGATCGAGGGTGTAGTCACCGTCGGTGAGCTTGCGCTCGGACCACGTGTCTGGAACCTGCTTGATCAAAACAACGATGTTCGTCATGGGTCTGCGTCGACCTCCTGGTCATGTTCTGCTGATCGTGAGTGTTCTAACGGTTCGTGCAGTTCTACGGTCTGGGACGAGGTTACCTCACCGTAGTTACTGGTGGGTAACTTACCTCCTTGCCTGTCCGACCATACATCTGTACCCCGACTGTTATGGAGACCACGTTGGCTTACCTCTCCTGCGCCTCCACTAACCTTTCGTCGGTGAACGATTCATCGGCTCAGGCACCGGCACCGGAACCACTCCCCCTCACCGGGGAGCGCACCGTGCCCGGGATCGCCGAGGAGAACTACTGGTTCCGCCGCCACGAGGTGGTCTACCGCGCACTCGTCGAGCGCTGCCGCGACCGAACGGTACTCGAAGCGGGATCGGGAGAAGGCTACGGAGCCAACATGATTGCCGATGTCGCGACGAAGGTTCTCGGTCTCGACTACGACGCGTCGGCCGCCGCACACGTGCATGCCCGCTACCCCAGGGTGACGATGCTGCGTGGCAACCTCGACCGCCTTCCCGTCGCCGATTCCTCGATCGACGTGGTCGTCAATTTCCAGGTGATCGAGCACCTCTGGGATCAAGGTGCGTTCCTCGCCGAAGTGCACCGGGTGCTCGCGCCCGGGGGCATTCTGCTGATCAGCACTCCCAACCGCATCACCTTCTCGCCCGGCCGCGACACCCCGCTCAATCCGTTCCACACTCGCGAACTCGACGCGGCCGAACTCACCGAGCTTCTCGTGGACGCACGGCTCGAGGTCGACGAACTCACCGGAGTCCGGCACGGACGCACGCTGGCCGCACTCGACGCCAAGCACGGCGGTTCGTTCATCGACGCGCAGATCGAACGAGCCCTGGCCGGTGAACCCTGGCCGACCGAACTCACCGAGGACGTCGCGGCCATCTCGATCGAGGACTTCGACATCGCCGCCGACCGCATAGACGACAGCCTCGACCTGGTCGCCGTCGCCCGCAAGAGCTCGAGCACGGTGATCGGGTGACATCCGGTGCCACCGTGCCGGGCATGTTCTCTCTCGTTCTGCACTCCCACCTGCCGTGGTTGGCCAACCACGGACGCTGGCCGGTAGGCGAGGAATGGCTGTATCAGTCCTGGGCCGACTGCTATCTACCGCTCACCGCGGCACTCGAGCAGCTGGCCGACGACGGCCACAGCAACGTGCTGTCGCTGGGGATCACCCCGGTGCTGGCTGCTCAACTCGACGATCCGCACTGCCTGTCCGGAATGCACCACTGGCTCGCGAACTGGCAGCTCAGAGCCCACGAAGCAACGAACCGCGACCTGTCCGTTCGTGAACACCGAGGTTCTGCCGCTGCGCTCGATCGATTCGAGTCCCGGTGGCGGCACGGCGGGTCCGCGGTACTCCGGCCGCTGATCGAAACCGGAACCGTCGAACTACTGGGTGGACCGTTGGCGCACCCGTTCCAGCCGCTGCTCGATCCCCGACTACGCGAATTCTCGCTCCGAGAAGGTCTGCTCGACGCCCGCGCCCGGTGGGGCTCCACGCCCCGAGGTATCTGGGCACCCGAATGCGGATTCACCCCCGGCATGGAATCCGACTACGCCGCGGCCGGGGTCTCGCACTTCATGGTCGACGGGCCCGCAATGCGCGGAGACACCTCCCTCGGTAGGCCGGTCTGGGACTCCGATGTCGTCGCATTCGGACGCGATCTGCCGGTCAGCTACCGCGTCTGGTCACCGAAGTCCGGCTATCCTGGCCACGGTTCCTATCGGGATTTCCACACCTACGATCACGCCACCGGTCTCAAACCGGCCCGGGTCACCGGCCGTTCGGTCGCGTCGAACGACAAGGCTCCCTACGATCCCGAGCGGGCCGCGACGACGGTGGACCGTCACGTCGCCGACTTCGTCGATGTGGTTCGCAGGCGATTGATCTCCGAATCCGAGCGGATCGGTCGCGACGCCCTGGTGGTGGCGGCATTCGACACCGAGCTGTTCGGACACTGGTGGCACGAGGGCCCACAGTGGCTCGGCAAGCTCATGCGCGCGCTTCCGGCGGCCGGCATCACCGTCGGCACGCTCAGCGACGCCCGCGAGCAGGGTTACGTCGGAGCGCCACTGGAACTGCAGGATTCGTCGTGGGGATCGGGCAAGGACTGGCGAGTGTGGGCGGGCGACGACGTCGCCGACCTGGTCGCGCTCAATTCCGAGGTATCTCGGACCGCACTCGACGCCGTCGACACCGCCCGAGATGTACAGCGTCGCGCCGGCGGGCCCGAACTACGCAATCGGGTCAACGATCAGATACTGCGTGAGACACTGATGGCCGTGGCCAGCGACTGGGCATTCATGGTCAGCAAGGATTCCGCCGCAGGCTACGCACGGGAGCGCGCGCACGTCCATGCACATGCGCTGCGCGAGATCGCGGCCGCGGCCGCAGGTGGGTCACCTGCCCGGGCGAACGAACTGGCTCGGCAATGGAACCGAGCGGACGGACTGTTTCCTGCGTTGGATGCGCGCAGGCTGCCCGGTGCACACGGTGACGGCGAGCGAGAAGGTGCAGGGGGGCGTCGATGAAGATTCTGATGGTGTCGTGGGAGTACCCACCCGTGGTGGTCGGCGGGCTCGGTCGGCACGTGCATCACCTGGCCACCGAACTGGTCCGATGCGGGCACGAGGTCGTCGTTCTGTCGCGTCGACCCACCGGAACCGACGCCGCCACCCACCCGACGTCCCACCACATCGAGGACGGGGTGCTCGTCGTCGCCGTCGCCGAGGACCCGGCTCACTTCGTCTTCGGGGAGGACATGCTCGCGTGGACCCTCGCGATGGGGCACGCGATGGTCCGTGCCGGCGTCGCGCTGGGAAAGCCGGGTCTGGGCGACGGCTGGCAACCCGACGTCGTTCATGCTCACGACTGGCTCGTTGCGCACCCGGCGATCGCCCTCGCCGAGTTCTACGACGTACCACTCGTCTCGACCATCCACGCCACCGAGGCCGGACGCCACAGCGGCTGGATCTCCGGCCCCGTCAACCGCCAGGTGCACTCCGTCGAGTGGTGGCTCGCCAACGATTCCGATGCGGTGATCACCTGCTCGGCATCGATGAAGGACGAGGTCACCACTCTGTTCGGAGTATCGGAGTCGGCGGTGAAGGTGATTCGCAACGGAATCGACCGATCCACCTGGCACTTTCGGCGACGAGAGCCTCGATCGGAGCCGGCCAAGTTGCTCTACGTCGGCCGACTCGAATACGAGAAGGGCATCCAGGATGCCATCGCAGCTCTGCCCCGCATCCGACGAAGCCACCCGGGTACCACCCTGCACATCGCCGGCGAAGGAACACAGTTCGCCTGGTTGGCAGGGCTGGCGCGCACGCACCGGGTGGCCCGCGCAGTGTCGTTCCTGGGCAATCTCGACCACACCGAACTACTCGGCTGGCTGCACGGGGCCGACGCCATCGTCCTGCCCAGTCGATACGAACCTTTCGGCATCATCGCGCTCGAGGCAGCGGCTGCGGGCACCCCGCTGGTCGCGTCCACCGCAGGCGGGCTGGGTGAAGCCATCGTCGACGGCGTGACCGGCCTGTCCTTCGAGCCCGGCGACGTCGGCGGGCTGGCCGCCGCCGTGCGGCGTGTTCTCGACAACACGGACGCCGCGCAGGAACGGGCCGTGGCCGCCCGCGAGCGCCTCACCGTCGATTTCGACTGGAAGCACGTCGCGGAATCGACGGCCGAGGTCTATCGGGAAGCCAAACGCAAAGTTCGGCATCCGCTGGCTCGCCCGCACATCGTCGAGCGCGCTCTCCCCGGCCGTACCTGAAAACAGGAGGGTCAGTTCTCCCGCACCGCCTCGGCCTGTCCGAGAGCCTTCTTGCGGGCGATGTCCTCCAGCGCAGCAATGTATTTCGCGCGCTCGGCGGCACCGGCCTCCCAGGCGACCTTGCGATTGCGGACGACCTTGGCCGGGGCACCGACCGCGATGCTGTAGTCCGGGATCTCACCCTTGACCACGGCGTGGGCACCGAGCACGCAGCCCCGGCCGATGCGGGTCTCGCGCAGGATCGTCACCTTGGCCGCGATCCACGTGTCCGGACCGATTCTCACGGGTCCCTTCACGATTCCCTGATCCTTGATGGGCATGTTCACATCGTCCATCCGATGATCGAAATCGCAGATGTAGCACCAGTCGGCCACCAGCGTCGACGCGCCGATCTCGATGTCGAGGTAGGTGTTGACGACGTTGTCCTTGCCGAACACCACCTTGTCGCCGATCCGCAGCGAACCTTCGTGGCAGCGAATGGCATTGCCGTCCCCGATGTGTACCCAGCGTCCGATCTCGAGGCGCGAGAGCTCGGGAGTGGAATGAATCTCGACGTTCTTGCCGAGAAACACCATGCCCTTGAGGATCACGTGCGGATTGGCCAGCTTGAACTTCGCGAGGCGGTAGTAGCGGACCAGGTACCACGGCGTGTACGCCTTGTTGGCGAGAACCCAGTCGAGGGACGCGCGCGTGAGGAACCGCGCCTGTTCGGTGTCGCGTCGTCTCGACCCGCGCCAGCGTGTCCGCAGCGGCGCGTTCCACATACTCGTCATGGACGTTCACCCTAGTTTCTCGTTCGCCCGCTCTCTGCCGCCACCCTTGCGCGGGCTAGGGTTGCCTGTCGACTGTTGCTCGTCGGCAGAACGAACACAGACGCCCCGGCACCATGTCGGGCACGGACTCGAGTCATGGGGAGCGATCGATGCGCGGCGTCAGGGCCAAGGGCAGGACCGGCAGAAGGGTCACTGCGCTCGCAGCAGCGCTGGCGCTGGTGACCGTGAGCGGTTGTGGCACCGACACGCCGGCCATAGAACCACTCTCTCCCGATTCATGGCCTGCAGCGCACGCGAACTCCCACAACAGCGGCGCCACCGCAGTGTCGGTGTCGACTCCTCTGTCCTTGGACTGGACGCGCCCCACCGGCGGCACGGTGACCTCCCCGGTGTCCATCGGGTCGACCGGTCAGATGTTCGTCACTGCCGCCACCGAATCCGGCTGCAACGTCTTCTCGTTCGAGATCGACTCGGCACGCAAACGCTGGTGCAATCGCGTCGGGCCCTCCGTCGTCACTGCAACGCCGACCGTCGATTCGGCGATCAACGTCTACATCGGCGACGACGGCGGCCTGAACTCGTACAACGACCACGGCCAACTGCGGTGGCGCACACCGGTGTACGGAGTGCCCAAGTCTGCGCAGTTCCTCGGGGACGGCAGCGTGCTCTCGATCACCCAGATGGGGCAGGTCAGTGTTCTGGATTCGCAGAACGGTCAACTTCGAGTACCGATTCTGGATCTGATTCCGACGCCGAATTTCCTGACCGACCCGAATACCGACTTCCTGCCGGTCGACACCGGACTCGACCGGTGCAGCTCGGGCGGATCCGAATGCCCCGTGCCCGCAGCGCCCGCGGTCGACAGTGCGACCGGAACGATCTACTTGACGCTGTGGCGTCCCGGTTCGATTGCGCCACAGCTCGTTTCCCTGCAGTACAACCGAGACGGTTCTCCCGGTCTCGTCGAACGTTGGTCCTCGGACCTGCTGCCCGCCGGTGTCGCGTCGAGTCCGGTGCTGTCCGAGGACGGGTCGACGGTCTACCTGGCCGATGTCGACGGCAGGCTGACCGCGTTCGACACCGCCGACGGGCGACAGAAGTGGACCGAGGGCACCGGGCTCGGAATCGGTGCCAGTCCCTCGATTTCCTCGGACGGCACGATCGTGCCGTCGGGCGGCGACGGCACCCTCGTCGGCCTGCGCGACAACGGTGATTCGGCCGAGCGAGTCTGGGTCCGCGACGACGTCGAACAGGCAGGCAGCGCAGCCCAATCCGCAGACGGACGCGGCCATACCGTCGTTCGTGAGGACGACGGACTGGCGCTGCTCACGTTCGACGCAGCGACCGGTGAGACGGTGGATGTACAGCCGGTTCCCGACGTCGTCGGCACCACCGTCGGCACGTCGATCGGCCCGGACGGTCAGGTCGTCACCGCAAGCTACCTCGGCGAGATCTTCACCTACACGGGCTGACCGATAGATCCTGGAGCGCAGACGAACGCCACCGCGGATCGATCCACTCGGGCGATCACCACCGACAACGCCACGGATCCGCGAAGTTTGAGCCTGGGCCGCAATATCGCCGGATCCACATCGACTCCGCGGACGAGAATCTCCACCGAACCGCAGTCCATCCGATTCAGTTGTTGCCGAAGCACTTTCTCCGAGAACTTGAACTGCTCCAGAATCCGAAAGCCGCGCACCCCGGCCGGGACCGTGTCGCCGGTCAGATACGCGATTCTCGGATCGAGTTGCCACAGACCGAATCTGGCACCGTAGTGCCGAACCAGACCGGCCCTGACCACCGCCCCGTCGGGATCGACGATGTAGCGCCCCGGCGGCCGAACCGGAATGTCGTCGGATTCTGCATCGGTGAATTCCATAACGCTGCCGTCGGATCGAAGAACAGCCGCCCGACGCCGAACACCGTTCTCGCTCAAACCTTCCGACCAGAGGCACGCTTCTCGCACTCCCCCGTCGAGCGAGACCACCTCGATCTCGCCGGCCCAGTCGACAGCGTCGAAATCCAGACCGGGCGCACACTTGACAACCAGGTCTCGGCCTCGATAGGCGTCGAACAGGTCCGGTAGGGGTGGTTGCAGCGCCGCCGGGTCGTGGCGTCGCCGCCCACCCGCTCGGCGGCCGGGGTCGGCGATCACGACGGTCTCCCGCGTCGTCGGGGTCAGTGCGTCGGCCCGCAACACGGTGGCGTCCGGCACGTTGTGTGCGGCCATCCGAAGCCGAATCGGGTCGAGATCGCTGCCCACCGCCAACTCGGCCGTGCCGATCAGGACGGACAGTTCACTGCCGATCGAACACGTGACATCGTGCACGCGTCGTCCGGCGAGTCGAGCGGCCCGCCTGCGCGCGACCAGAGTCGGCGTGGCCTGCTGCACCGCCTCGTCGGTGACCCACCATCGGTCGGAGTCGAGCAGCTTCACCCGCGCCTTGCGGCGGACGGTGACGGTTTCGATCAGTGCACCCGCGTGGGCAGGAAAACGCTCCCGCATCGAGGAGATATCTCGCACCGTCGTTCTCGCACTGAACTCGAGCCCGTCGGCGGCGTCGAGCGCCTCGATACCGACCTCGCTGTGCAGGAAATCGAGGTCGGCACCGGTGAAGTCATACCCCACGGCAGGCCCCGAAATCGAGACCTACGGCATCACTGCCTGTCAATCGCGAGGTGCAGGCTTGATGCCGGTGATCATCACGTTGTAGAACAGCCCGCGCGGTACCACGTGCTGCAGCACGTTCTCGTCGACCCAGCTCAGTGTCTTCCAACCGCCGAAAGCGAACTTGGCCCAGTTCCACCCCAGCTTGCCCGCGGGTACTGCGGCCTCGAATGTCCGCACCGGCCAGCCGAGCAGAGCGGCGGCGAACTCCTCGGTGTTCGCCTGCACGGACTCCGCACCGGCCGAGAGCGCGATGTGCTCGAGATCGGTCGGATCGAACGTGTGCAGGTCGACGACGGCTTCGAGTGCCGCTGCTCGCGAGGACTCGTCGAGCTCTTCCTGTGGCTTGCGCCAGCTCGCCAGGAACGGGAGCTTGGTTGCGCGGGTGGTCGCCTCCCAGGTGATGCGTCCGAGCCAGCGTGCGTAGAAGTTGCCGACCGTGGTGGGTTCGCCCGCGAAAACGAAGCGACCGCCCGGCTTGAGCACCCGCAGCACCTCGCGCAGCGACTGTTCGACGTCGGGGATGTGGTGGAGGACGGCGTGCCCGACGACGAGATCGAACGTGTTGTCGTCGTAGGGAATCGTCTCCGCGTCGGCGACGCGGCCGTCGACGTCCAGCCCGAGGTGCTCGGCGTTGCGCAGTGCGACCTTGACCATGCCTGGCGAGAGGTCGGTGACCGAGCCCTTGTCTGCGATGCCGGCCTGCATCAGGTTGAGCAGGAAGAACCCGGTACCGCAGCCCAGTTCGAGCGCGCGGCCGTACGGCAGTGCGTAGTGCGCCGACGCGTCACCGGAGACCGCCTGATCGAACCTGCCGCGTGCGTAGTCGATGCAGCGCTCGTCGTAGGAGATCGACCACTTGTCGTCGTAGGTCTCGGCTTCCCAGTCGTGATAGAGCACCTGCGCCAGTTTGGTGTCCGACCGTGCAGCCTCGACCTGCTCGGCGGTGGCGTGCGGATTCGGGGCTGGATCGACCTGGCGGTCTTCGGCCTCGGACGACGCCGAAGGCATCAAGTTCGAGATCGATCGATTGACACCGTCGTGGGGGCTTGCAGTCATCAGGCGAGCCTACTATCCGGTAGCTGTGGAACAACTTTTCTCTGTGGACGGCTGCCGAATCACCGTCCGGTGAAGGTCGCCTTGCCCGGGCCGTCGGCCACGAAGGACGTCATCCCGATGGTGCGATCCTCGGTGGCGAACAGGGCCGCGAACTGCTGAGCCTCGATCCGCAGACCGGTGGTGAGATCGACGTCGAGCCCCTGGTCGATCGACGCCTTGGCCGCTGCGAGCGCTCGCGATGCACCCGTGGTGAACTGCACGGCCCAGGCGCGGGCGGCGTTGTACACCTCGTCCGGTGCCACCACCTCGTCCACCAATCCGATGCGCAATGCTTCCTCGGCACCGACGAAGCGGCCGGTGAAGACCATGTCCTTCGCACGGCTGGGGCCGATCAGCCGAGCCAGCCGCTGCGTTCCGCCGCCGCCGGGGATGACACCGAGCAGCACCTCGGGGACACCGAACTTCGCGTTGTCGCCGGCGATCCTGCGGTCCGCGCCCAGTGCGACCTCGAGCCCACCACCGAGTGCGTATCCGGTCACGGCCGCAACCACGGGCTTGGGAATGGTGCTGAGCGAGCCGAGGGCGGACTGCAGATCTCCGGCGATCTCGGCCATCTCGGCCGCGGACAACGCCACCATCTCCTTGATGTCGGCACCGGCGGCGAAGACCTTCTCGCCGCCGTAGACGATGACGGCCTTGACGTCGGCATTGACCGTGGCCTCGCGGGCGGCTGCTCGGATTTCCTCCTGCATCTGCCGATCGAGTGCGTTCATCGGCGGACGATCCAGCCGGATGGTGCCGATACCGTCGGATACTTCGAGATTCACGAACTCAGCCATGGGCCGAAAGGCTACCGGGCCGAGGATCAGCGATCCGACCAGGGATGTCGCGTTCCGGCGTAGTACGCATCGTCGCCGTCGAAGAGCACCCGGACCGTCCCGTCCGTGCGAGTGAGAATCGGTAGGACCGGGGCGATCTCGCGGTCGTGATCGACGACCTGGGCGACGGTGTCGAATCGAGACAGTGCGTCCAGTTGGCTCCAGGTCGGCGGCAGGAGGATGGTGTTTCCCGACCGCCAGTCCGCCAGTGCGTCACCGGTCGAACGCCAGCTCACCGATGCTGCCTCGCTGGTCTCCCCGTCCGCATTCTGGCCCTCGGGCAGCACTGCGACGAAAAACCGCGTGTCGTACCGTCGCGCTTCGCCCACCGGGGTGATCCAGTGCGACCACGGCCGGAGCAGATCCGATCGCAGCACCAGGTCGTGGGCGGTGAGGAATTCGGCGAACGACACCTCCCGACGCTCGAGCCGACCCCGCTCCGCAGCGAACGGAGCGGTGTCGGCCACGATCGAATCCGGCGTCGAGCCGGCCAACAGCACGCCGCACTCCTCGAACGTCTCGCGCGCCGCAGCACACACCAGAGCCTGCGCCTTGCCCTCGTCGATTCCGAACCGCTCGGCCCACCACGAGGGCGGCGGACCGGCCCAGCGAACATCCGCTGCCGCGTCCGAAGGGTCGACGCCGCCACCGGGAAACACCGTCATGCCACCCGCGAACGCCATGCCACCGACGCGTTCGAGCAGAAACACCTCGATGTCGGGCCGCGATCGACCGTCACGAATCAAGATGACCGTCGAGGCGTCCCGCGCCTGCACGTGATCGGCAGCACTGTTCGAGCTCATGAAAGGCAACGTACCGCTGCGCTGCGCAGCCCGGTCGCTCGGTCCGCTCTATCGGCGGTGCGCCCCGGCAGCGCGGGTCCGCCGCGCGAAGAACCGACCGTCGACGCGATCGAGCGCGATCGACTGACTGAATGCCTCGGTCAGGTTCTCCGCAGTGATGACGTCGTCGACCAGCCCCTGGGCCACCACCCCACCTTCCTTGAGCAACAACGCGTGACTGAAGCCCGGCGGAATTTCTTCCACGTGGTGGGTGATCAGCACGGTGGCGGGGGCGTCGGGATCGGCCGCGAGGTCGGTCAGGCGTGCCACCAGTTCCTCGCGTCCACCGAGGTCGAGGCCTGCCGCCGGCTCGTCGAGCAGCAGCAGTTCGGGATCGGTCATCAGAGCGCGCGCGATGAGAACCCGCTTCCGCTCGCCTTCGGACAGCGTGCCGTAGGTGCGGGTGGCGAGATGTTCGGCACCGAGGCTCTCGAGCATTTCGACTGCGCGCTCGGTGTCGACCGCGTCGTATTTCTCTCGCCAACGACCCAATACCGAATACCCGGCGGACACCACCAGATCGGACACGAGTTCGTCGGACGGAATGCGCTGCGCCAGCGAGGAGGACGACAAGCCGATCCGCGGTCGGAGTTCGGAGACGTCCGCCTTGCCCATGACCTCACCGAGAACGTGGGCGACGCCGGACGTGGGATGGATCTCGGCCGCAGCGATACGCAGCAGGGACGTCTTTCCGGCACCGTTCGGGCCGAGGACGACCCACCGTTCGTCCAGTTCCACCTTCCAGGTGACGGGTCCCACCAGGGTCGCACCGCCGCGGCGGACGACTACGTCGGTGAAATCTACGAGCAGGTCGGGATCCGGTTCAGACACGACGCCTATCTTCCCGCACATCGACCGTGCATTCACGGCAGGATGTGCACGCGTGTCGCCCAATGACGATCTGCCTCGTAGCTCCCACCGGACCGCCGGCGGCGAGTCCGCCTCGAACCCGCCCGGATCACCGTTCCCACTGGGTGCCACTGCATCGCCGACTGGCACTCAATTTGCAGTCCATGCACCCGAGGCCGATGGAGTCGAGGTATGCCTGATCGATCCGGACGGCGGTGAGCGACGAGTGGAACTGACCACCCGCACGTTCGGAGTTCGACATGCCTTCGTCCCGGGAGTGCGGCCCGGTGACCGATACGGCTTCCGGGCCCACGGGAGATGGGATCCGCACTCCGGGCGCCGGTTCAACGGCGCGAAGATTCTGCTCGATCCAGCGGCACGCCAGGTGACCGGAGCATTCGGAGACCCATCGGCATTGCTCGCCTACGAGGACGACCCGTTCGGCGCGCCCAGTTCTCGCGACTCGCTCGGGCACCTCCCGCTCGGCGTCGTCCGCGCAGCTGCCGATCGCGTGGGCCGTCCCGCGCGGCCCGAGGTGCCCTGGGACCGCACCGTCCTCTACGAGCTGCACGTGGGATCCTTCACGGCCCGCAATCCTGCTGTGCCCCAGCATCTTCGCGGCACATACCTGGGGCTCGCCGAGCCGGCGGTCCTCGAACATCTCGCGCGCATCGGCATCACGTCGGTGGAATTGTTGCCCGTGCACACCACCTTCACCGAACCCGGCGTCCGCGCCCGGGGTATGCGAAACCACTGGGGGTACTCGACGGGTGCGTACTTCGCACCGGATCCACGCTTCGCCGCTGTTCCCGGCGACGAGGTGGACGAATTTCGCACCATGGTCGACGCACTGCACGCTGCCGGGATCGAGGTGATCCTCGACGTCGTCTACAACCACACGTGCGAATCCGCGGTCGACGGCCCCTCGATCAGTTGGCGTGGACTCGATGCGCCCGGCTACTACCTACTCGACGGACGCGGATCGGACGTCGATCTGACCGGCTGCGGCAACACCCTCGATTCCGCGTCGCCCGCGGTCGTGCGGATGGTGTGCGACAGCCTTCGGTACTGGGTCGAGGACATGGGTGTCGACGGGTTCCGATTCGACCTCGCCAGCACTCTCGGCCGGCCCGGTGGTTGGCGATTCGATTCTCGCGCACCGTTGTTGACCGCCATTGCCACCGACCCGGTCCTGGCTCGGGTCAAGTTGATCGCCGAGCCGTGGGATGCCACCGGCGCCGGCTATCAGGTCGGTAACTTCGGAGTGGCCTGGACTGAATGGAACGATCGCTATCGCGACACGGTGCGATGCTTCTGGGCGGGCCAGCACGGCGTCCGCGAATTGGCCTCGCGCCTGGCCGGTTCGGAAGATCTCTTCGCGGGCGGCGGGCGCCTGCCGTGGGCGTCGATCAACTTCGTCACCGCGCACGACGGGTTCACCGCCCGAGATCTGGTGTCCTACGAGCGAAAACACAACGAGGCCAACGGCGAAGAGAACAGGGACGGGACCGACAACAACTCCTCGGTCAACCACGGCGTCGAGGGGCCGAGCGACGATCCGGCCGTCGTCGAGGCTCGGGGACGCCACGTACGGGCACTACTGGCAACCCTGACGCTCTCCACCGGTACACCGATGCTGCTTGCCGGCGACGAACTGGGACACAGTCAGGGAGGCAACAACAACGCGTACTGCGTCGCCGAGGATGCACCGGCGGCCGACGCGTGGGCCATCGACTGGGACAGTGCGGACCAGAACATGATCCGCTTCGTGGGTCGATTGCTCCGTGTCCGAGCGAGCGCTCCGACACTACGTCAGCAGGAGTTCTTCACCGGCCGTGCGACACCGACCGGCCGACCCGATCTGGTCTGGTTCGACTGCGCCGGAGTCGAATTCGACACGGAACGATGGAACGACGACTCGGTGCGCACCATTCAGGCCTGGGTGGACGGTTCCGACGTCCGCTCCTATGCCTCCGACGGCGGGCAGGTGGACGACGCCAGTTCGCTCCTCGTCCTCCATTCCGGCGGCCCCGCCGACATCACTCTGGCGTGCCCGAGTTGGTCGTCGTCGCGGTTCGTTCCGGTCCTCGATTCCTCACGTGTGGACGGAGTGCCCTCGGATACCACTGCGCTGGAACCGGGTTCGACGATATCGGTGACCGGATCGACAGTCCTGGTACTGCGCAGCGCAGGCAGATGAGCCATGAACAATTGCACGAGCGGACCGACTCCGAGCGCATAGAGAACCGTCCCGACGCCGAGCGTCCCGCCGAGCAACCAACCGGTGAGCACCACCGACAACTCGATTCCGGTGCGGGTGAGGCGAATCGACCATCCGGTCCTGGCCACCAGACCGGTCATCAGTCCGTCTCGTGGCCCGGGCCCCATCCCGGCACCGATGTACAGCGCGGTCGCGAACGCATTGACCACGATGCCCGACACCATGGCCAGGGTTCTGATCGGAAGCCCGTCGAGATGCGGCAACACCGCCGACGTCGCGTCCACCGCAACGGCGATCACCACCACGTTGCTCACGGTGCCCAGGCCAGGACGCTGCCGCAGCGGGATCCACATCAGCAGGACGGCCACGCCGGTGATCGCGGTGATGGTTCCGAAGCTGAGCGAGAGGTGACTCTCGAGACCCTGGTGAAAGACGTCCCACGGGTTGACGCCCAGTCCACCGGCGATCATCAACGACATCGACGCCCCGTACAGCCACAGCCCCACGTACAGGGCGGCCAACCGAGAAGGAAGCCGGCGACCGGCGACAACACGACGTGGTGAGATGAACATGCTTCCAGTCTCGGGGCTACTGGATATGTTCGGCATAGCCACTTGTACGACAGTGGACCCCAGATCTAGGGAACGGCAATCACGGTCGTCGAACCGGGTGCCACTTCGGTGAAGCCCGCATCCCGCACCGCGACGGCACGTCCGGCGCGAACCTCGTCCAACGCACGCGTCCATTGTTCCGGGTTCGCTGATCGGACCGAACATGCGAAGCCCGACACAGCCCACTCGCGGCATTGCGCTGTGCTCATCGCACCCGCCAGCAGCATCGATGCGTGCCCCACCTGAGCGGCTGCCTTGCCCACCGTCATGGACAGGGAGGCGTCGATCCACAGCACAGGGCCGGCCGAGACCGAGGGTTCGTCTTCGGCCGACACGTCGGTCCCACCGATCTGCAGCCGCTTGATCCGCGGATCCAGATCGCCGACCCGACCGGGCACGAAAGCGCGTGCCGAGGCTCCCCCGACGTCGACCGTCACACCCGGAACATCCTGCGCCGCACGCCACTGTGCTCCACGTGCACGTCGGGCAACCTTCCGGATGCGAGCCGACGTCCACTCGGTGAAGGCCACGTTCCACGACGCGCCGACGCCCACTCGTGGGTCCAGGCACAGCGCAACGGTTGCTCTGGCAGCTGCCTCGAGCAACTCGCTACGCAGGGGCGGATCGATTTTGGGGATGTGCAACACCAACGGCATGGCCAGAACCTGCGACGGATCTGCCGGGTCCTCGGCTCCGCCGTACCCACGAGCGAGCTCGGCGTGGCGCGAGTCGAACGTGTTGTCCGGTGAGAATTCCTCGGCCGGAGTCTCGACGACCACATCGTCCGGGGCATCGCCGGTCATCGGATCGCCGGTCATGGGATCGGGACGCGGCGGACTCCCCCGTCGACCGCGTCCGCAGCTTCGATCTCGTTGCGGGTGACGCCGAGGATGAACAGGACTGCATCCAGATACGGATGCGAGATGGCCGTGTCGGCGATCTCTCGCAACGCAGGCTTGGCGTTGAACGCGACCCCGAGGCCCGCGGCCGTCAGCATGTCGATGTCGTTCGCTCCGTCGCCGACGGCGACGGTCTGCTCCATCGGCACTCCCGACTGTGCCGCGAACTCACGCAGTGCGGTCGCTTTCGCAGCACGATCGACCACTTCTCCGATAACCCGGCCGGTGAGCTTGCCGTCGACGATCTCGAGGGTGTTCGCTTTGACGTAGTCGAGTTCGAGTTCGTGCGCGAGTCCCTCGATGACTTGGCGAAATCCTCCGGATACGACGCCGCAGGCGAACCCGAGACGTCGGAGGGTGCGGATGGTGGTCCTGGCCCCTGCCGTCAGTTCCAGGCTTTCGCCCACTTCGTCGATGACGGATTCGTCGAGGCCTGCCAACACGGCGACCCGCTGTTCGAGCGACTCCGCGAAGTCGATCTCACCGCGCATGGCAGCTTCGGTGACCGCGCGCACCTCGTCCTCGCGTCCGGCGCGGGCTGCCAACATTTCGATGACCTCCCCCTGAACGAGCGTGGAGTCGACGTCGAACACGATCAGCCGCTTGGATCGCCGTGCGATTCCGCCGCGCTGCACGGCGATGTCGACGCCGATTCCGGCTGCGATGGCCGCCAGACCGGTCCGCAGTCGCAGGTCGGCATCCGGCGAGGTGTCTTTCGCGGTCACCTGAAGTTCGAGGCCCGTGACGGGATAGTCGGCAATCCCGCGAATGGAATCGATGTTCGCGCCCTGTCGGGCGAGTTCACGGGAGATGGTGCTGAAAGCGCGAGCTGTCACGGGTCGGCCCAGAACGACGACGACGTGGGTGGCCAGGCTCTGACCGCCACCCCGCGTGGTGTCGATCTCGACATCGACGTGAACGCCGACCGTCGCCATCGCGTCCTCGAGCTCTTCCTGGAGAGCCTCGGGGTCGCGGGGACACGACAGCAGAACGCCGAGAGTCAGTCTGCCGCGGATGACCACCTGCTCGACGTCGAGGAGGCTGACGTTGTGCCGTGACAGTGCTGCGAACAGCACCGATGTGACGCCCGGCTTGTCGGGTCCCGTCACCGTCACCAGCACTGCGGTGTCGCTCGAAGTCACCGGATCTCCCTTTCGCGCACGGCCAGCGGCCGAATAGGTCTTCGTGTCACCTGTCGTGGACGAGCAAGCCCGAACACGCCACGAGATTGTCGCAAGCGAAGAGCCCCACCCGGTAGCCGGGAGGGGCTCTCGCTGCTGCTGTGGACTACTTGGGGTCCGGGTCTCCGGACCCTTCGTGATCGCTGGTGGCGATCGGAGCCCGACGGGCCTGTTCGAGGACTGCGGTGGTCTTACCGCCGTGCGCTCCCGGCCCGACGTGCGCTTCCGCGCGCATCCGTTCGACCATGTGCGGGTAGTGCAGCTCGAAGGCCGGACGCTCGGAACGGATCCGAGGCAGTTCGGTGAAGTTGTGTCGCGGCGGCGGGCAGGAGGTGGCCCACTCCAACGAGTTGCCGTAGCCCCACGGATCGTCGACGGTGACGACCTCGCCGTATCGGTAGGACTTGAACACGTTCCACACGAACGGCAGTGTCGAGGCACCGAGGATGAAGGCACCGATCGTGGAGATGGCGTTCAACTCGGTGAACCCGTCCGAGGGCAGGTAGTCGGCGTAGCGACGCGGCATGCCCTCGTTTCCGAGCCAGTGCTGCACCAGAAACGTGGCGTGGAATCCGAAGAACGTCAGCCAGAAGTGCCACTTGCCCAGAGCCTCGTCCATCATCCGGCCCGTCATCTTCGGGAACCAGAAGTAGATGCCGGCGTACGTCGCGAACACCACGGTGCCGAACACCACGTAGTGGAAGTGCGCGACCACGAAGTACGTGTCGGTGACCTGGAAGTCGATGGGCGGCGATGCCAGCAGAACACCGGTCAGTCCGCCGAAGACGAAGGTGATCAGGAACCCGATCGAGAACAGCATCGGCGTTTCCAGTGTCACCTGGCCTCGCCACATCGTGCCGACCCAGTTGAAGATCTTCACGCCCGTCGGCACCGCGATCAGGAACGTCATGAAGGAGAAGAACGGCAGCAACACAGCACCCGTGGCGTACATGTGGTGCGCCCACACCGCGATGGAGAGCGCGGCGATCGCGATCGTCGCGTAGATCAGACCCGAGTAGCCGAAGATCGGCTTACGCGAGAAGACGGGGAACACCTCGGAGACGATTCCGAAGAACGGCAGCGCGATGATGTAGACCTCGGGGTGACCGAAGAACCAGAACAGGTGCTGCCACAACAGCACTCCGCCGGTCGCCGGGTCGAACAGATGCGCCCCCAGATGTCGGTCGGCCGCCAGACCGAGCAATGCGGCCGTCAGCAGCGGGAACGCCAGCAGGATCAGAATGGACGTCACCAGGATGTTCCAGGTGAAGATCGGCATACGGAACATCGTCATACCGGGAGCGCGCAGGCAGATCACGGTGGTGATCATGTTGACGCCACCGAGGATGGTACCGAGACCACCGACGGCCAGGCCCATGATCCACAGGTCCGCACCGACACCGGGCGAGTGCAGCGCCGAGGTGAGCGGGGTGTACGCGGTCCACCCGAAGTCGGCGGCACCGCCGGGGGTGATGAATCCGGCCGTGGCGATCAACGCGCCGAACAGGTAGAGCCAGTACGAGAAGGCGTTCAGCCGCGGGAACGCGACGTCGGGAGCGCCGATCTGCAGCGGAAGGATGTAGTTCGCGAATCCGAACACGATCGGAGTCGCGTACAGCAGCAGCATGATGGTGCCGTGCATGGTGAAGAGCTGGTTGTACTGCTCGTTGGACAGGAACTGCATTCCCGGAATGGCCAACTCGGCGCGCATCAGCAGCGCCATGAGTCCACCGACCAGGAAGAACGCGAACGATGTCGCGATGTACATGATTCCCAACACCTTGGGATCGGTGGTCGTCACCGCTTTGTGCAGGAACGACCCCTTCGGTCCCGTCCGCGGCGGGAACGGCCGAGCAGCATCCACCGCGGGAGCGGGCCTAGGCGCTAGGGCAGTCACAGATCCTCCTGATTGCGCGTCGGACCTCGAACCACGAGGCGACGTCATCTAGTCGTGCGCTCCTCGAATCGTAGACCGTCGGACCGACGCTTGCCGAACCGGTCCTACCGTGTGTCGTATTGGGCCGGATCGAGCATGCCCGGATCGCGCGATCTGCCTGCGCTGTCGGCCTTTCCGACGCCGTAGAGAACGCCGCGAGAGTTGCAGATTCCGGACGCTCGACGGCGTCCGTTCGGGTGTTCTGCGACGCCCGCCTTCCGATACTGTGTGAGACCACCCGACCCGTCGAAGGAAGTCCCGCGTTGCCACTCCACCCACGAGTCCCCCGTTCGTGTGCGCCGCGCAGGATCGGCGCCGTCGCCGCCGTGTGCCTTGCCGCCGCCATGGCGCTGGCCGGCTGCTCCGATTCCGAGGCGCAGGACGACGCATCCACCATCATCCGCACCACCACGAACATCGCCGGTGCCGGAGTGGTCGGAAACAACCGGGACACCGTGGGACTGTGCCCCGCGCTCGCACCACTCGACCCGACCGGAATCGAGGGCGACACCCGACCCGTGGGACATGCCGAGGGCATCAGCGCCCTCCCGGCCGACCCGCAGCGCATCGTCGTGCTCGATGCCGCAGGCCTGGACGCGAGCTGCGCAGTCGGAATCTGGGAGCGGGTCGTCGGGGCGGCCACGATCGACCCGGATTTCCGCGGTGACGGCGATCAACCGCTGTACCTGGGCACCGGATTGGCGTCCGTCCCGTCCGTCGGCCCCGTGGGCGCACCGGACATCGATGCCATCGCCGCCCTCGACCCCGATCTGATCCTGGGTGCAGATTCGCTCGGATCCAACACCTACGACGAACTGACGACCATCGCCCCGACCGTCTTCACCGCAACCGGGCTGGGCTGGAAGGACACCTTCCTGCAATCCGCGGCGGCGCTCGGTCGCGGCCAAGCGGGATTCGAGGCACTCGCGTCGTTCTCCGCGGATGCCGAACGGGTCGGTCGCGAGATCGACGCCACCCAGACCCAGGCGTCCGTCGTTCGATTCGATGCGGACTCCATCGAGGTGGACGGACCGAACTCGTTCGCGGGGCAGATACTCGCCGAGGTCGGAGTCGGCCGGCCCCAGAGCCAGCGCGACGCCGCATTCTCGGTCGAGACCGACGACCTCTCGCCGGTCGAGGGAGACATCGTCTACGTGCGATTCGCGGGCCCCGACGGCGAGACGTTCGGGCGCGAGGTGATGGACGGTGACGCGTGGCACGCTCTCGGTTCGGTCACCGACGGTCGCGTGTTCGCCGTGAACGACACGGTGTGGTCGGGCAGCGGCGTCGTCGCTGCGCGGGCCGTTCTGGACGATCTGTCCGCTTCCCTCAACGCCTACGTCTCCTGACGCGATGCCGATTCCCGAGTTCGTCCGCGCCCTGCGCAGTGTCGTCGGTACGTCGCCGCTGTGGTTGTCCGGTGTCAGCGCTGTCGTTCTCGACGACGACCGGCGTGTGCTGCTGACCCTGCGAGCGGACAACAACACCTGGGCCGTGGTCTCCGGAATTCTCGAACCGGGCGAGGAACCTGCCCCGGCCGCCCTGCGCGAGATCGGCGAGGAAACCGGAGTCGACGCCTCGATCGTGCGTCTGACGAGCGTCGACGTGACGGAGCCGATCGCGTACCCCAACGGCGACGTCGCGCAGTATCTCGACATCACGTTTCTCGCTCGGTACACCGGCGGCACCCCTCATGTGGCCGACGACGAGAATCTCGACGTCGCCTGGTTCGCACTCGACGCACTCCCGGAAAACCTCACGGCCACTTCACGATTGCGGATCGAGAAGGCCATCGCCGGTGAGCCGTCGGCGTGGTTCCGGCGCTGACTCGCCCGCCGAACACGAGTGCCCGATTTCGCCGATACGCCGCTCGTCGATCCTAAATGTGATATCACTTTAGTATCACCATCGAGAGGGAGGTTCTCATGTCCGCACCCGCAACCGTCGCCGAGAAGCCGACGGGCACCCCGACCACCACCATCGCCGAGCGCCCGGGTTGGGATCTGCCCGGTTGGTCGATGCTCGGCATCGGCCTCGCACTGTTCCTCGGCGGAATCGCCGCGTTCGCGCTCGGACTCGTGTTCACCGTCGTCTGGCTCGTCGTGACCGGGGTCGTCCTGTTCGTTCTCTCATTGCCTGCACTCATGGGTCTGACGCTGGTGCAACCGAATCAGGCTCGCGTTCTTCAGCTTCTCGGGAGTTCGTACAGTGGCACCCTGCGGACACCGGGTCTGCGCTGGACCAATCCGTTGACGTACCGCAGGGCCATCTCGACGCGTATCCGCAATCACGAGACCGGCCAATCGAAGGTCAACGACGCCGACGGCAATCCGATCGAGATCTCCGCCATCGTCGTCTGGCAGGTTGCCGATACCGCACTGGCATCGTTCCAGGTCGATGACTACGAGGAGTTCGTCGCCGTCCAGACCGAGTCGGCCGTCCGGCACATCGCCGGCAGCTACCCGTACGACGCCGAAGGGCGAATGTCGTTGCGGGAGAACGCCGACGAGATCACCGCCGCCATGTCGGAGGAGGTGCACGCACGGGTACGTTCGGCCGGTGTCGAGGTGATCGAAACCCGAATCAACCGGCTGGCCTATGCCCCGGAGATCGCCCAGGCCATGTTGCGACGTCAGCAGGCCGGGGCGGTCATCGCCGCCCGTCAGCAGATCGTCGAAGGTGCCGTCGGAATGGTGGAGATGGCGCTCGGGAAGCTCGAGGAGAAGCACGTCGTCGAGCTCGACGAGGAGCGCAAGGCCACGATGGTGTCGAATCTGCTCGTGGTGCTGTGCAGCGACCGCGACACGCAACCTGTCGTCAACACCGGATCGCTGTATCAGTGAGCCATGGCCGTCGAACGTAAGAAGATTCTGCTGCGGTTGGACCCAGCGGTGCACGACGCCCTCGCCCGCTGGGCCTCCGACGAATTGCGGAGTACCAACGCTCAGATCGAGTTCCTACTGCGCCGTGCTCTGAGCGAGAAGGGCCGAATGCCCAAGGACGCCGAGGACATTCGCCCGCCGGGACGCCCACCGAATTCGTGAGCGTCCCGGAACGGCGCGGGCGGGCTCAGAAGTCCCAGTCCTCGTCTTCGGTGTTGACGGCCTTGCCGATGACGTACGAGGAACCCGAGCCGGAGAAGAAGTCGTGGTTCTCGTCGGCGTTGGGTGAGAGCGCCGACAGGATCGCCGGGTTGACGTCCGTCTCGTCCTTGGGGAACAGGCCCTCGTAGCCGAGATTGTTCAGCGCTTTGTTGGCGTTGTAGCGCAGGAACTTCTTGACGTCCTCGGTCAGGCCGATCTCGTCGTAGAGGTCCTGGGTGTACTCGACCTCGTTGTCGTACAACTCGAACAGCAACTCGAACGTGTAGTTCTTGAGCTCCTCGCGCTGCGCCTCGCTGACCTTCTCGAGACCCTTCTGGTACTTGTAGCCGATGTAGTACCCGTGCACGGCCTCGTCGCGGATGATCAGCCGGATCAGGTCCGCGGTGTTGGTGAGCTTGGCCCGCGAGGACCAGTACATCGGCAGGTAGAAGCCGGAGTAGAACAGGAACGACTCCAGCAGCGTCGACGCGACCTTGCGCTTGAGCGGATCGTCACCGTGGTAGAAGTTCAGGACGATCTCGGCTTTGCGCTGGAGGTTGACGTTCTCCTCGGACCAGCGGAATGCATCGTCGATGTCGCGGGTGGAGCTGAGGGTGGAGAAGATGGAACTGTAGCTCTTGGCGTGCACCGACTCCATGAACGCGATGTTGGTGTACACCGCTTCCTCGTGGGGAGTGATGGCATCCGGGATGAGGCTGACAGCGCCGACGGTGCCCTGAATGGTGTCGAGCAGCGTCAACCCGGTGAACACGCGCATCGTCAACTGCTTCTCGATGGCGGTCAGAGTTGCCCACGAAGGAATGTCGTTGGATACCGGCACCTTCTCGGGGAGCCAGAAATTGCTGGTGAGGCGCTCCCACACTTCGGAGTCCTTGTCGTCCTGGACCCGATTCCAGTTGATCGCGGAGACGCGATCGATGAGCTTTACCATGGGTGCCTACCTACAGGTCGATGAGCGAAGAACTGGGACGGAGCTACGTGAAAAGTCGCTGATACGAACACTACCCGTTGTGTCCGACAACTTCGGTAGGCACTACAAAGTGTGCCGGGAGTGTTGCCCGCAGGGATGACCCCTACGCCTGCTCCGGTCCGTCACCACCCCACCGAGCACGGTACGGTTCCGGCTTCGATGGCAGCGACCAACTGCGCGTGATCACGCTCGTTCTGATCGGCGTAGGCGTTGGCGAAGGCCACCATCGCCCGATCGACTTTGCCTCCGCGGCCGAGGTAGTCGGCGATCGCCTCCGCATCACCACTACGGGCGTGCGCTCGCGCGAGAACCTCACCGCATGCGGTAGCGAATTCGGTGAGGTACGGCCCGATGATCTCGCCGTCGGGAATGACCTTCATGTCCCGGAACTGCCGAACGTAGAAGTTCATGTCCCCCACTGCCGTCCATCCCACGAACATGTCGGTCGCACTCTGCAGCATTCGCTGTCCGTTGACCACGCGGGCACCGTGATTGTCGTACCGGCTCGGTTCGAGAAACTGCTCGAACACCGACGGACCTGCCTGCTTGATCTGCAGGAAGAACGGATCGGACGTCCGCCGTTCTTCCAGCAAAGCCAGATAGACCCGCATCCCTACGCTCCCGACGCCGACCACCTGCCGAACGACGTCGAGGACTCGGAATCTGGACAGCAGACTCCAGATGTGGTCGTCGACCGACTCGCTGTAGCCGGCGATCACCGCCTGCACCAGCTCGATCTGGGAGTCACCCACATGAGTGCGAAAAGGTGCGTCCTCGCGAATTCGTCGACGTCCGTCCCTCGTCTCGGTGAACTTGCGGGACGCCCCGCGGCTGGTACGGCGCTCGGCTTTCGTTTCGATGAGTTTCTCTGCGTGGCGAGCGATGCCCGACGAGAAGTGACCGAGCAGACCTGCGACGTCGATGCGGTCGTACCAGATGTCGATCTCCGGCGTGTTCGCGTATGCCCTCATCTTTCTGCAGTACGCCGCCGTCATCGCTGACACCGCCCGATCGGAACGCCGCGCGTCGACCCCGTTCTCGCGCCCGAGAACCACGAGAGATGTCGCGAGCCGTTCGAGGTCCCACTCGAACGGGCCGGGCAGCGTTTCGTCGAAGTCGCGGAGGTCGAAGTACAGGTTTCGTTCGGGAGTGGCCCACAATCCGAAGTTCAACACGTGGGCATCGCCACACAGCTGGACCTCGAGGCCGGTGTGCGGACCCGACGCGAGGTCGGCTGCCATCACGGCTGCGGCACCGCGGAAGTAAGTCCACGGCGATGCGGACATTCGGGCATAGCGGATCGGCAGCAGCTCCGGCACCCGAATGACGTTCTGCGCGAGCACCGTTTCGAGCGCATCGTGACCACGCGAGACCGGATCCCATACGCCCAACCCGCTGCGGGGCACGCGCCTGCGGGCGTGGCGACCACGCAAAGATTGCTCGGAAGGACGTACATCCTTCCGAGCAATCTTCACATCGATATCGGATTCGACCTCGTCGTCCGCTTCGGTGTCCATGCCTGATTATGCTCCGCAGCGCACCGCGGTATCGCGGTATTCGCCACAGGTCGACCGACCGGGTCGGCTACAGCATGCAGGACACGCAACCCTCCACCTCGGTGCCTTCGAGGGCCAACTGGCGCAGGCGGATGTAGTACAGCGTCTTGATGCCCTTGCGCCATGCGTAGATCTGCGCGCGGTTGATGTCGCGGGTGGTGGCGGTGTCCTTGAAGAACAGCGTCAACGACAGGCCCTGATCGACGTGTTGCGTTGCGGCAGCGTAGGTGTCGATGATCTTCTCGTACCCGATCTCGTACGCATCCTGGTAGAAGTCCAGGTTGTCGTTGTCGAGATACGGAGCCGGGTAGTAGACGCGACCGATCTTGCCTTCCTTGCGGATCTCGATCTTCGACGCCACCGGGTGAATCGACGAGGTGGAGTTGTTGATGTACGAGATGGAACCGGTCGGCGGGACGGCCTGCAGGTTCTGGTTGTAGATCCCGTGCTCTTGCACGGACGCCTTCAACGTCGTCCAATCCGCCTGGGTGGGAACCGATACGCCCGAGTCGGCGAACAACTTCGCCACCTTCGGTGTGGCCGGCTCCCAGACCTGGTCGGTGTACTTGTCGAAGAACTCACCCGACGCGTACTTGGAGTCGGGGAAACCCTTGAAGTACTGACCACGATCCTTCGCCAGCTGATTCGACGCCTGAAGCGCATGGAACAGCACGGTGTAGAAGTAGATGTTCGTGAAGTCGATGCCCTCGGTCGAACCGTAGTGAATTCGCTCGCGCGCCAGGTAGCCGTGCAGATTCATCTGCCCGAGGCCGATCGCATGAGAATCGTTGTTGCCCTGCTCGATCGACGGCACAGAGAAGATGTGCGTTTGATCCGACACCGCGGTGAGGCCGCGAATGGCCACTGCGATCGTCTTACCGAAATCGGGCGAGTCCATCGTCTTGGCGATGTTCAGCGAGCCGAGGTTGCACGAGATGTCCTTGCCGACATGACTGTACGAGAGGTCGTCGTTGAACGTGGACGGCGTCGAGACCTGCAGGATCTCCGAGCACAGGTTCGAGTGAGTGATCTTGCCCTTCACCGGGTTCGCGCGATTGACGGTGTCCTCGTACATGATGTACGGGTAGCCGGACTCGAACTGCAACTCGGCGAGCGTCTGAAAGAACTCGCGCGACTTGATCTTGGTCTTGCGGATCCGCTTGTCGTCGACCATCTCGTAGTACTTCTCGGAGACGTCGATGTCTGCGAACGGGACGCCGTAGATGCGCTCGACGTCGTAGGGCGAGAACAGGTACATGTCCTCGTTCTTCTTCGCGAGCTCGAACGTGATGTCCGGGATGACGATTCCGAGCGAGAGCGTCTTGATCCTGATCTTCTCGTCCGCGTTCTCACGCTTGGTGTCGAGGAATTTGTAGACGTCGGGGTGATGCGCGTGCAGGTACACCGCGCCTGCGCCCTGACGTGCACCGAGCTGGTTGGCGTACGAGAACGAGTCCTCGAGCAGCTTCATGATCGGGATAACACCCGAGGATTGGTTCTCGATGCGCTTGATGGGCGCGCCGGCCTCGCGAATGTTGCTCAGCAGCAACGCAACTCCGCCACCGCGCTTGGACAGCTGCAGGGCCGAGTTGATGGAGCGGCCGATGGACTCCATGTTGTCTTCGATACGCAGCAGGAAGCAGGACACGGGCTCGCCGCGCTGCTTCTTGCCGGAGTTGAGGAAGGTGGGCGTCGCGGGCTGGAAGCGCCCCGCGATGATTTCGTCGACCAGATCGGTGGCCAGAGCCTCGTCGCCGGCGGCCAGTGTCAGCGCCACCATGCACACCCGGTCCTCGAAACGCTCGAGGTAACGCTTGCCGTCGAACGTCTTGAGAGTGTACGAGGTGTAGTACTTGAACGCCCCGAGGAACGTGGGGAACCGGAACTTCTTCGAGTACGCGTGGTTGATCAGGAACTTGACGAACTCGCGAGAGTACTGGTCCAGAACCTCGGGCTCGTAGTAGTTCTCCTCGACGAGGTAGTCCAGCTTCTCGTCGAGATCGTGGAAGAACACGGTGTTCTGGTTGACGTGCTGCAGGAAGTACTGATTGGCAGCCTCGCGATCCTTCTCGAACTGGATCTCACCGTTGGGGCCGTACAGATTGAGCATCGCGTTGAGCGCGTGGTAATCCATGTCGCCGTCGCCGCGGACGGTGGTGGGTACGGGTCCTGCGTCGGTGATGGTCGGTGCCACGGCGATGCTCCTACTGGGTATGTGGTGTGTGGTGCTCTAGTGCGTGTGGGCGGCGCGTCGGACTTCACGTTCCCAGAAGTCCTCCAGTCCCTCGCGGACCCGCACTACGTCCTCGGGGGTGCCCATCAATTCGAAGCGGTACAGATACGGAACGGCGCACTTCTGCGAAATGACATCTCCCGCAAAGCAGAAGGAATCACCGAAGTTCGTGTTTCCGGCAGCGATGACGGCTCGGATCAACGAACGATTGTGCTCGTCGTTGAGAAACTTGATCACTCGCTTGGGGACGTAGTTGGTGTCGCGCCCGGAGTAGGTGGTCCCTCCCCCGTACGTCGGCACGATGAGAACGTAGGGAGAGTCGACACGAAAGGTGCCGTCCGGATCACGCAGAGGGATACGTGTGGCAGGAATGTCCAGCTTCGAGACGAAGCGATGAGTGTTCTCGGACGCGCTGGAGAAGTAGACCAGTGAGTGGGAGGACTGCGGTTGCGAACTCACCGCTCACTCACTTTCTCGTACTGTTCAAGCAGCGTTCGCTGCGAGGGTCTTGATGCGGTCCGGGCGAAAGCCGGACCAGTGATCGTCACCGGCGACGACAACCGGGGCCTGCAGGTAGCCGAGGGCCATGACGTAGTCACGCGCTTCGGGATCCTGCGAGATGTCGATGACGGAGTACTCGATACCGGCTTTGTCGAGGGCGCGGTAGGTGGCATTGCACTGAACGCAGGCGGGCTTGGTGTAAACGGTGATGCTCATGGTGTCCCTCTTTCCGTTGTCGCCATCGGGTGCACCGACGCGACCGATGTGCTCTGCGTGTGGCACCGAGAACATCTCCCGCTCAGGGCGACTTCGACCTGCTCGAACCCGTTTGTGCACGTTCTTCGAGTTGTGGCCTCTCGGTCGGTCAAACACTACACCTAGTGTCCGACATCTGCCTAGAACACGAGATGTTGCGAACAACATGCTTGGTATTCGCTGGTCACGGCGTTGCCCAGCCGCAAATATCGGTCAGTTTCGGCGTGTCGCGGGTCACAGCACCGGCATGTTGTTCATCACAACGGAACTCCGCCCGGCACGGTGACCGGTGCCGACGACCGCCGACCCTCCCCCGACACGACGAAGGACCCTCGAATTTCTCCGAGGGTCCTTCGTCGGCGATCACACTGTCGTCAGCGCTGACGCGCCTTGAATCGAGGTTCCTTCTTGTTGATCACGAACACCTTGCCGTGACGTCGTATCACCTGCGCCCCGGGCTTGTTCTTGAGCGATTTCAATGAGTTTCTCACCTTCATGCAGCCATCCTACATGAAAACGATTCTCATAACCGACGTGAGTTACGCGCTCACGAGTTCGTCGGCGGCCTTGACCAATTCGGCGACGACGTGGCCGATCTCACCGGAGACCTCGACGTTCTCACGCGGATGGGCCGAACCGAACTTCTCCGCGATGCCGCCGATGGAGAGCTGGACATTTTCGAGAACGGTTCCGCCTGCGATGCGCACGGCCTTGCAGGTGTCCTCGTGCGCCCACTTGGCTCCGTTACCACTGATCGACGCGCTGATGACGACGACCGGCTTGCCCACCATGGCACCCGCACCGTACGGGCGCGAGAGCCAGTCGATCGCGTTCTTCAGCACGGCCGGGATGGTGCCGTTGTATTCGGGCGTGACCAGCAACAACGCCGAAGCCTTCTCGGCAGCGGCCCGCAGAGCGAGCGCGGCCGCGGGCACCGACCCCTCGACATCGATGTCCTCGTTGTAGAAGGGGACATCTCCGAGTCCGTCGTAGACCACTATCTCGGCACCGGCGGGAGCCACTGTGACAGCAGTCTCGGCGATCCGCTTGTTCACCGACTCGGCGCGCAAGCTTCCGACGAGAACGAGTACATGAGCGTCTGACATGAGGTTATTCCTTCGCAAGTTCGGATGACGTGATCGTCGTGTCAATTCCTACCATCCAAACGGACCGTGGTCCATTTATGTTCCCGGCAAGGTAGGCTTCGACTGTGACCGGCCCGATGCTGCCCATAGCGGGCGAGGAATCCGAACGGTGCGACGCAGCGCGCAACCGCCGCCTGCTCCTCGACGCCGCAACGGATCTGGTGGCGACCGTCGGAGCCGACGCCATCACCATGGACGCAGTGGCCACCAAGGCCGGAGTGGGCAAGGGCACAGTCTTCCGTCGCTTCGGGAACCGGGCCGGGCTGATGCGTGCGCTGCTCGACCACACCGAGAAGAAACTGCAGCACTCCTTCATGTTCGGCGACCCGCCGATCGGGCCGGGGGCCGACCCGATCGATCGACTCGTCGCCTTCGGCCGAGCTCGACTCGAATTCGTCAACGTCCAGGGGGAAGTACTGCGCGCCGCGGAGAGCGCCGACGACGCGCGATACTCCGCCCCGGCGCACATGGTCAACTTCACCCACGTCCTGTCGCTGCTCCGCGCAGCCGAGGTGGACGGGGATCTCGAATTGCTCGCGTACTGGCTGCTCACACCTCTCGAAGCCACCCTGGTGCTCCACCAGTACCGAGATCTTGGGATGCCGATGGATCGCCTCGCCGACGGCTGGGAAGACCTGGTACGCCGGGCAACTCGCACTCGGTAGCTCCGGCGCTCAGAGCCTGAGCACGGCCGCGGCCGCCGCGTGCAGCGCGGTGCCGTACGAGCGGCCGTGACCGGCCGCATGAACGGCGAGCGGGTGCAACTGGTGCACCGGTATGCGCTCGCGCCACCCGGCCAGCAACGGCTGCGCCGTCTCGTAACCGTCGACGACGACGTCGAGGTGGGGGCAACCGAACAGCGCCAGCATCGCCAGGTCGGTCTCGCGGTGCCCACCGTGCGCTGCCGGATCGATCAGTACGACGCCCGCATCGGTCCAGAACACGTTGCCGTTCCAGAGATCACCGTGAATACGGCTCGGCGGCTCCGCATCGTCGAAGTCGCCGTCCGCGATGCGTCCGCACGCGGATTCGACTGTCGCGGCCTCCCCGGGCGTCACGGTGCCTGCGTCGATCGCGCTTCGGAGAAACGGCAACACTCGTTCGGCCGCGTAGAAGGCACCCCACGACCTGTGCACGGTGCTGCTCATGGGCCGAGCACCGATGAACAGCCGACCCGAAAAAGCGACGCCGTCGGCATCCACCGGTGGCGCACCGAACCCGTCGGCTCCGGCGGAATGCATCGCGGCCAGTGTGCGTCCGAATCGTTCGGCTGCGCTCGGCGTGGGACGGGCCGCGACCAGCCGGTCGAGTTCGATGTACGTCCGGCCATGCCCGAGAACTCCGACGACAGGGGCTGCCGCCTCGCCGAGCCATCGAAGCCCGGTGGCCTCGGCGGCGTAGAAGTCGGGGTGTGCCTGGCGATTTCGCTTGACGAAAGTATCGGAGGATCCACTCACGACCACCGACACTACGCACGGCGCGAGATCGATACCGGCACTCGTCATTAGGATGACGTGATGGGACACATCAACTCGGAATTGCGCACGGCGATCATGCGCGAACTGGCCGTGCAGTCGACCATCGACCCGATCACGGAGGTCCGCAGGCGAGTCGACTTCCTCAAGGACTACCTGGCGTCGACTCCGGCCTCGGGATTCGTGCTCGGCATCAGTGGCGGGCAGGACAGCACGCTCACCGGCAAGCTTGCCCAACAGGCAGCGACGGAGCTCCGAGCCGATGGACACGAGGCCGAGTTCGTCGCCGTTCGCCTCCCCTACGGCGTGCAGGCCGACGAGGACGACGCATCGATCGCTCTGAAGTTCATCGATCCCGACCGCACGGTGACGGTGAACATCAAGGACGCCGCCGACGCCGCAGCGGCCGCGACGGCCGATGCGCTGGGTAGTGCCGAAATCCGAGATTTCGTCCGCGGCAACATCAAGGCTCGCCAGCGCATGGTCGCGCAGTACGCCCTCGCCGGTGAACTCGGCTACGTCGTCGTGGGCACCGATCATGCCGCCGAGGCGATCACCGGCTTCTTCACCAAGTTCGGTGACGGCGGGGTCGATCTGACTCCGCTCACCGGCCTGAGCAAGCGTCAGGGTGCGGCGCTGCTGCGCGAACTGGGTGCACCCGAGAGCACCTGGCGCAAGGTTCCCACCGCCGATCTCGAAGACGATCGACCTGCGCTACCCGACGAGGAAGCGCTCGGCGTGACGTACGAACAGATCGACGACTATCTGGAGGGCAAGGACGTCACCGACGAGATCGCCGACAAGCTGGAGAAGATGTTCCTCGCAACTCGGCACAAGCGGACGGTGCCCGTGACGCCGTTCGACGATTGGTGGAAGAGGAGCAGCTGAATCGGGCGGCCACCTGTCCGTGGCGCGGCGAAGCGGGTGCGCTCAGCCGCCGGCGAAGGGCGGCAGCACGTCGACCCTACCGCCGATCACGCGCTCCAGATCGCGGGTGAGGTCCTCTCCCACCAGATACGCCGACACCCTGAGAATCGGCTCCATCGGCGCGCCGTGCCGGGACAGGATCAGCTCTCGCAGATCTGCGAGGGTGGCTCCGGTCGGCACGGTCAGGTACTCGGACTCGCAGTGCGACGCGTCGACCGCTGCAGCGAAGTACCGCACCTCCACCTGGGTCTCACCCACCGATGGCTCCCATGCTGCGGGTGGGAGGTACGAAGTCGTCGGCGTCGATGCCGTGACCCGCCCACTTGTTCCACATCGCCCCACGCCACACCGCTGCCAGTTCGTCGTCGGTGGCACCGCCGCGCAGAGCTGCCCGCAGATCGGTCTCGTCGTCGCTGAACAGACAGGATCGAATCGTTCCTTCTGCAGTCACTCTGGTGCGGTCGCAATCACCGCAGAACGAGCGAGTCACCGACGCGATGATGCCGACGGTGGCGTCGGTACCGTCGACGCTCCATTCCTCGGCCGGGGCCGATGGATCGACGCGCCCCACCTCACGCAGGTCGAACTCGGTGGACAGTTCGTCGAGCAAGGTCTGGGCATCGATCATGTTCGCGCGAGCCCACTCGTGATCGGCATCGAGCGGCATCTGCTCGATGAAGCGCAGAGCCACGCCTTCGTCGAGACACCAGCGCAGCAGATCGACGGCACCGGAGAGTGTGTCGCGCATCAGAACGGCGTTGACCTTGACCGGTCCGATCCCGGCTCGCTGCGCTGCCCTGATTCCGGCGAGCACGGACGGCAGCCGGTCTCGTCGGGTCAAGCGCGCGAAATCCTCGCGGTCGACGGAGTCGAGCGAGACGTTCACTCGGGTCAACCCGGCGTCGGCCAAGGACTGTGCCCGGTGTTCGAGACCGACGGCGTTGGTGGTCATCGACAGCGGAACACCCTCGGCCACATCGGCGCACAGCCGCAGAATGTCGTCGAGATCGCGGCGCATCAGCGGCTCGCCTCCGGTGAAGCGCACGTCCCGAATGCCCAGCAGACGTACCGACACCGAGACCACTCGGGCAATCTCGGCGGGTGTCAGCAGTGCCGCCGCAGGGATCGCCGGAAGGCCTTCCTCCGGCATGCAGTAGGTGCAGCGCAACGAGCATTTCTCGGTGATCGAGATGCGCAGGTCGCGGGCCACTCGACCGAAACGATCGATCAGGTGCGGCACGTCCGGCCGGTCGGAGACGGAGTTCGCACTGCGTGCCACCGAACCCGTGGTGCTGCCGAACCCGGGAATGCCCAGCGAGGTGACACTGTCCACCGTCACCTCGTACCTCGTCTCCGTCGAAAATCATGTCTGTCGTCGATGTGTCTACCCATTATGCCGCAGCCCACACCGAGCGGACGGATCGGCGTGCTTAGGATTGGCACCCATGAGGGTTGAGCACACGCACGCGATCACTGGATCCGCACAGTGACCGCTGCATCGGTCGAGAAACATGCCGCCGCGGTCGAGACTCTGCTCGCGGCACTGACCACGAGAACTGCTCAGCGAGTTCCTCTCGACGACGGGCTGGGACGCGTCTCGTTCCACGACGTGCGATCGCCGGTCGATCTGCCGCTGTTCCGCAACTCGCAGATGGACGGCTACGCCGTGGATTCTCGATCCGTGGCCACGACCCCGGTGACGCTTCCGGTCTCGACGATCATCGCCGCAGGCCCGACGGAATCGGCAGTTCTCGCCTCGGGCAGCGCCGCCAAGATCATGACCGGTGCCCCCATTCCGGACGGAGCGGACGCCATCGTCCCCGTAGAAGACACCTCGGTACCGGCGGCCGGTTCGGTGACCATCGAAAGAAGCCGCACAGCAGGTGAATTCGTACGCGAACAGGGCAGCGACGTACGCGTCGGAACAGTCCTGGTCGAGTCGGGCCGTGTGCTCGAACCCCGCCACATCTCCGTTCTCGCTGCCGTCGGCTTCGGCGAGGTCGACGTGCGCTCACGTCCTCGCGTGGCCGTCGTGACCACCGGTGCCGAACTGGTCGACGCCGGGTCGACGCTGACGCCCGGTCAGATCTACGACTCGAACGGCATCACCCTTGCCGCACACCTGCGCGCCAGCGGTGCCGAGGTGGTCTCCGTCTCGCGCAGCTCCGACGAGCCGAGCCGCTTCCGCGAGATCCTCGACGCCGCAGCGGAATCGGCCGAGCTGATCATCACGTCCGGCGGAGTATCGATGGGCGATTTCGAGGTGGTCAAGGACGTGCTCCGGCCGCTCGGCGGCAACTTCGGGTCGGTTCGGATGCAGCCGGGCGGACCGCAGGGCATCACGATGTTCGACGGTGTTCCCGTGCTCAGCTTTCCCGGCAATCCCGTCAGTACAGTCGTCTCCTACATCATGTTCGCGCGCAACATCGTTCGGCGAGCTGCCGGTCTGCCTCCGGTGCTCTCGACCACCGCGGCGCTGCACGAACCGATCGTGTCACCGCCCGGTAGAAGACAGCTGCTCCGTGGCCGACTGCGCGCCGACGGTCGGGTCGAGCTCGTCGCCGGCCCCGGCTCGCACCTGGTCGCGGCACTGGCATGGGCCGATGTGCTGATCGATATCGATTCCGAGACAACCGAACTCGCTGCAGGATCCGACGTGGAGGTGTGGCCGCTGTGACCACCGATGCCCAGCAACCCCAACTCTCTCATCTCGACGATCAGGGCCGCGCCCGCATGGTCGATGTGGCGCACAAGAAGGAAACCTCGCGCACGGCCGTCGCCACCGGTGAGTTCGTCACCACCGCCGAGGTCATCGCGCTCGTGCGCGCCGACGACATGCCCAAAGCCGACGTCCTGGCCACCGCCCGCATCGCCGGCATCTCGGCAGCGAAGCGAACGTCGGAACTGATTCCGCTGTGTCATCAGCTCGCCCTCTCCTCGGTGAAGATCTCCTTCGGATTCACCGAGTCGTCCATCACGGTCGAGGCAACAGCCCGCACCACCGGACGCACCGGGGTGGAGATGGAAGCACTGACCGCGGTCGCCGTCGCCGGCCTGACCCTGCACGACATGGTCAAGGCCGTCGATCCCGGTGCGACCATGAACGGTGTCCGGTTGCTCACCAAAGACGGTGGCAAGCACGGGCATTGGCAACGGGACGACGCAGAGGTCTCCCCAGAGTCCTCGGCCGCACCGATATTCGACTCCTCACGGTCCGCGGTGGTTCTGGTGGCCTCCACCGGCGGCGCGAACGGCACTCGACCGGACACCACCGGCCCCACCATCGCGTCCTGGTTGACCGATCGAGACTTCGCCGTGCGTGGCCCACTGGTGTACGCCGATGCCGATATCGCTGCGGGGTTGCAGGACGCCCTACGCGGCGAACCGTCGCTGATCGTCAGCACAGGTGGCACCGGTGTATCCCCCACCGACGCGACCCCCGAGGCGACGGCAGCACTGCTCGACATCGACATGCCGGGGATCGCCGATGCGATCCGAACCCGCGGAACATCTGCGACGCCTCATGCGGTGCTCAGCCGCGGTGTCTCGGGTCTGATCGGACGCACACTCGTAGTCAATCTGCCGGGCTCGCCGGGTGGCGTGAAGGACGGACTCTCCGTTCTCGACCCGCTCCTCGACCATGTGCTGGCCCAGATCGCCGGAGGAGGCCCCCATGACGAGTGAGCTCGTCGCCCGTATCTCGAACGAACCGCTGAGCACTGCCGAAGTCGAGGCAGCAGTGCAGGATTCGCGTCACGGTGCCGTCGTTCTGTTCAGCGGAATCGTGCGCGATCACGACGGCGGACATGCCGTGGAGACTCTGGAATACCGCGCACACCCCGACGCGGAACGATTCCTGAGCCGGTGCTGCTCGGAGGTTTCGGCAGAGACCGGATTGGCGGTGGCCGCAGTGCATCGCGTCGGCGATCTGCGGGTCGGCGACCTCGCACTCGTTGCCGCCGTCGGCTCGGCTCATCGCGCCGAAGCGTTCGAGGCCTGCGCCCGACTCGTCGAGCGCATCAAGGCCGAGGTCCCGATCTGGAAGCGTCAGGGATTCGAGGGCGGACGTACCGAGTGGGTCGGGCTCTGAGGAACTAACCGGTGTCGAGGTAGCGATGGACCGGAAGCATGGCGGAAGCGTCGTCGGCGTCGTCCGGTCCTCGCACACAGGCACGCAACCGCTGCTCGACGGCCGGTGCATCGAGCTCGGTACCGATCAGCACCAGTGAGGTCTGCACGGGCTCACCCCTGGCCCACGACGCGGCCTCGAATCGGATGTGTCGGCCCACCGTGTGCACCACGAATTTCTGGGTGTGGCCGGCAATGTCGAAGTGTACGAATCCCTTGATGCGGTAGAGATTTCCGGAAGGATTCTCCAGGAACTCGATCAGTCGTCGAGGTTCGACCGGATCCGAACTGACGAACTCGGTGTGCGAGTACTTAGCGTGCAGGTGATGATCGTGGTCGTGATCGTGGTTCTCGCGGAGTAGTTCGTCGAACGACAGCTGCACCGCCATTGCCGAATCCACCGATCGATCCTCGCGCCGATCGAACAGCAGCAACGGGTCGACGCGACCGAAAGCCACCGGCACGACGGGCACATCTGCTACGACGGACTGCACCGTCGACACCACCGCGGAGCGTTCGGACTCGGTCACCGCATCGGACTTGTTCAGCACCACCAGGTCGGCCAATTGCAGGTGCTGGTCGATCTCGGGATGCCGCGCGCGGGTCTGCGGGAACTCGACCGCGTCGACCACCCCGACGAGCCCGCCGTAGACGATGAATTCGTTCTCGCTACCCCGGACCATTCTGATGAGATTGCGGGGTTCGGCCAGGCCGCTGGCCTCCACCACGATCACGTCGATGGCGGACCGGCGGTGCGCGAGGGCGTCGAACATCGCGTCCATATCGCTGATGTCGACGGCGCAACAGATACAGCCGTTACCGAGAGAGACCATCGAATCGACCTGGCCTGCCACGAGCATCGAGTCGATGTTGATCGCCCCGAAGTCGTTGACCACAACCCCTATGCGGATGCCGGAATCGTTGCGCAGCAGGTGGTTCAGGAGGGTGGTCTTGCCTGCGCCGAGAAAGCCCGCAACTATCACCACCGGAATTCGTCGACGCGCCACGGCGTCCGAGACTACCTGTCGGCGAGAATCTGCTTCAGCAGGCCTTGCGCGAACGTCGACACACTGCTCACGTTGTCCGGGGTCGCGAGTCCTTCCAGACCGTCGACGCCGAACGAGTTCACGTACGGGGAGACGCTCTCGAGCAACCGGGACAACGCGCTACGCCCCTCGGTCGCGGGGCCTGCGTCGCTGGGCGCCGTCGCGGCGGGGGCGGCGGTTGTCGCAGTCGTGGTGGCCGCAGGCGTGGTGGCGGTGTCCGCTGTCGTGGACGGGGTTTCGGCCCCGAGCAGGTAATCGATGATTCCCGTCGAGATGGCGATCGCATGCTCGAGCTGACCGTCCGAGCTCTCGAGAAGAGCTGCGTCGTCGGGGTTGGATCCGTTGCCCATCTCGACGAACACGAGGGGCACCGTGGTCAGCGCGGGCCCGGCGACATCGGATCGCTCCTGTATCCCGTTCTCGACCCCTGCGTAGTTGGCAGGCTCGAAGCCGGCGCGCACGTAGGAGTCCCGCATCAGCGTCGATGCCGAACGTCCACCCTCGGACTGGGCAGCGTCGGCAGCCGCGCTCGGAATCGGCAGGGTGGGCACGATCAGATGGAACCCGTGCTTGTCGGCGTCGGTCGTCGCACTCGTGGAGTCCGCATGGATACTCACGGCCACGTCGGCCCCGGACTCGCTGGCGGCCCGCGCCCTGTCGTCCACGCATCCGCCCCAGCCGGTGTCGTCTGCTCGACTCGTCTTCACCGTTGCACCCAGACTCTCCAGGCTGGATCGGACGAGCTCGCTGACTTTCCAGTTGATGGTGTGCTCGGGCACGCCGTCCAGGGTGGTCATGCCGGTGGTCTGGCAATCCTTGGTGCCGCCCCGCCCGTCGTCCACCTGTCGCTGCAGATTCTCCGAATGTGCGGTGCCCTGGTGGCCCGGATCGAGGAAGACCGTCTTGCCGGACAATTCGCTACCTGTGGCGGCCGGTTCGGCGGTGGCGGGCGCAGACACGAGCACCCCGGCACCGAGAATTCCGGCGCATATCAGCGCCGTCAGAGCCGACCTGGTCATCGGTGCAGATTTCATATCGTCTGGCGCAGGCGGTGGAACTCGCTGCGCAACTCCCCTCTCGGCCCCTCGGACACCGCTGATCCGAACGGGTCACCGAATCACGGGACACCACACGTCACAACAGACACTTGCGCATCAAGTGAAGCAGATATCACCGTCGACGCGTATCGAGTGATCTTTCGTTAGTGAAACGATTGCGTTTCGTGACCGATTCGTTGTCGAAATACGGAGATCCCGAGCGTCGCCTGCAGATCTCCGTTCGATCGAACTCGAACCGACCCGAGGATGGCAATACGTATTCAAACCGGACAGTTCGTCTTTCTCACGGATAACGACGAACAGGACCGCCGAGAGAATGCTTCTCGCAATCACCTTGTCGGTTTCGTCGAAGGGACGAGGTGATTTCTGTGGGAATTCTGCGAATCGAGTAACAATCCCCCGACCCGCATGGATAAACACATTGTTCAGCCGTATAGTCGCATCAGTTCGATCTGGACATCCCCGCATCATCCCCTGCATCATTGGAGAGCTTCAGCATGGCCAGAAAAGTCTATGTGCAACTAGTCGATGACATCGACGAAAAACCGATCGAATCCGGTGGCGAACACATAACCTATTCGGTCAACGGAGTCAGCTACGAAATCGACCTGAGCGACAAGAACGCGAAGGAATTTCACCGCAAGCTCGACTATTACATCGAGCACTCCACCAAGGTCGGTGGAAAGCGAACGAAGAAGTCGAGCACTCCCGCAACCGGTGCCAAGCGCGACGCCAATCAGACCAAGGCCATCAGAGAATGGGCCAAGGCGAACGGCCACAATATCTCGGCGCGAGGCAGAATCCCCGCCGAGGTCGAGCAGGCGTTCGACGCCGCTCACTGAGCCGTCGACAGCCGAATCGGCTCCGGGCACGACGAACGGATGCCGATTCGGCGCTCGGTGACACCGAACACGAAAAAAGCGTCGCCCGAGGGCGACGCTTTTTGGTTTGCTCTCTATGGAGCTTGCTTCTCGGTGGAGCTAAGGGGACTCGAACCCCTGACCCCCACACTGCCAGTGTGGTGCGCTACCAGCTGCGCCATAGCCCCGAGTTACTGCGTGCTCCCGCTCATGCGGTTGCTCGAACGAAGTTACACCATCGGTCGCAGCAGCAACAAATCACCTGGTGCGACCGGTACCGATCCTCGAGTACCGGCCGCACCCACGCCCCGAGATCAGTTGATCGACGCAAGCCATTCCGAGTCACCGAGCGCATCGACAACCTGACCGTCGACCAGTACCCCCGGTGTTCCGCGGGCACCCGACGCGGCCAGCGCGTCCCGTCCGGTGTTCGCATCCGCCACCGCGGCGTCTCGCTGTGCGCCGCTGACGATGCACTCCGTTGCCAGCTCGCTCGCTCCGGAGGAACGAGCGAGCTCCGCTAGTTCGGCATCGGTTCGGTCGGAGTCACCACCTTCTTCGGGGCGAAATTCCGGGTCGAACAACCCGGCGTGAAATGCGGAGTAGACCCGCGCGTTCTCCGTCGCTGCCACGCAGTGCGACGCCGCGACGGCACGCGTCGAATAGTCACCCGACGCCGACTGTGGATCCAGGAAATTGACCAGGTGGTAATTCACCGAGACGACACCGTCGTCGATTTTCTGAGCCAACTCCTGGCCGTGTTTCACTTCGAGGTCGCCGCAGAACGGGCACATCGGATCCTCGAAGACATCGATGACACGCTGCGCTTCCGGACGCGACAGCTGCACCACCCCGTCACCCGGCAACGACAATTCGACCGCAGGATTCTTGACCGTGCCGTAGCCGTCGTTGCGTGGAGCGTCGCTTCCGCTCTGCCACATGATCGCCACCCCGATGACGATCACCACTACGACGAATGCGATGCCGCCCAATACGTAGGTCATCGTGTTGGAGGTTGCCTCGGGTGTGTGTTTCGTACTCGATATCTTCTTCTGGCTCACACAGCGAATACTACGGTTGCGCCCGTCAGGTGCGCTCGCGCCCGAGTGTGTCCGGAACTCGCGACCACCAGAGTCCCGCCAGGAGGAGCAGCGCTCCCGTCACGGCGAAAGCCGGACCGAAGGAGACCTGTTCGACGATCATTCCGGCCACGATCGGGCCGATGACCGCGCCGACGTCGGACGCCATCTGGAATGCGGCCAGCACGGGCCCGCCGCGAGCCTTCGAGCCGATCACGTCGGCAACCGAGGCCTGCTGGGCAGGGCTCATCAGACCCGATCCGATTCCGGCGATCAACGACACCACGAGAAACAGCACGGGATCGTGGACGTACCCCATCACGACGGTTCCCAGACCGCACACCACCAACCCACCCATCATGAAGGGCTTGCGTCCGCGCACATCGGACAGGCGGCCGGCAGTGGTGAGAACCAGGGCATTTCCCACTGCGAACACGGTCAGCGCGATACCGACGAATACCTCGGATCGCTGCATCGCCTCGACGACGAACAACGGCACCAAAGCCACCCGGACACCGAAGACCGCCCAACCGTTGGCGAAGTTCGACGCCAACGCGGCCTGATACGACGGGATCCGCAGCGCGGCGAGCAACGACATGGTGGGCGGTGCCGAGCCCTTCTCCGGCTTGACGAGGTCGGAATTGCCCAGGGTGAAATACACGACGGCCGCGGCGATCACGAGAGCCACGGCATAGATGACGAACGGCACCCGCAGACCGAATCCGACGAGCGCGCCGCCGACGAGCGGGCCGCCGATGGTTCCCAACAGGAAGGCGGTCGCATACAGGCCGGAGATGCGGCCACGACTGGTCGGCGGACTGATCCTGATCAGCAATCCCAGTGCCGACACCGAGAACATCGTCGAGCCGATGCCGCCGAGTCCGCGAAACACCAGCAGCTGCCAATACGTCTGAGCCAGAGCGCACGCACCGGTGGACACCGCAACGATCAGCAGTCCGATCAGGTACACCGGCCGCTCGCCGAGCCGCTGCACCAGAGCACCACTGGCGGGTGCGAACAACAACCGCATGAGCGCGAAAGCACTGATGACCGCCGACGCCGCCGTGTAGCCGACGCCGAATTCTCGGGCGAACTGCGGCAGAGCGGGCGCGACGATACCGAATCCGAGCGCGATGACGAACGCCGCCGACACCAGTACCCAGATCTCCGGTGGGAGCTTGCCGCCGGGTTGGAATGCGGGCTCGGGAGCCGAACTGTCGTGGTCGGGTGGAGGTGAGTCGGTCACGAGCTCTCGAGTGCGGAGGACACCAGTTCACGTGCGGCGGCTTGAACCCGGGCCAGATGCTCCTCGCCCTGGAACGACTCCGCGTAGATCTTGTACACGTCCTCGGTTCCGGACGGGCGCGCAGCGAACCAGGCGCTCTCCGTCGTCACTTTCAGGCCACCGAGGGCAGCTCCGTTGCCCGGAGCCTCGGTCAGCGTCGCCGTGATCGGTTCGCCGGCCAGCTCGGTGGCGGTGATCTGGTCGGGCGACAGCTTGGCCAGAACGGCCTTCTGCTCACGGGTGGCAGGTGCGTCGACGCGGGCATACGTCGGATTGCCGAACTTCGCGGTGAACTCGCCGTAGCGCTGCGATGGCGTGGATCCGGTGACGGCGGTGATCTCGGACGCCAGCAGCGCCAGCACGATTCCGTCCTTGTCGGTGGTCCACACTCGGCCGTTGTGTCGGAGGAACGACGCACCGGCGCTCTCCTCGCCGCCGAACCCGAGCTCACCGGCGAGCAGACCCGGAACGAACCACTTGAATCCGACCGGAACCTCGAGCAGGCGACGACCGAGACCTGCGACGACCCGGTCGATCATCGACGAGCTCACCAACGTCTTGCCCACTGCCGCCGTGGGTGACCAATCGGGTCGGTGGGTGAACAGATAGTCGATGGCGACGGCGAGGAAGTGGTTGGGATTCATCAGGCCACCGTCGGGAGTGACGATGCCGTGGCGGTCGGAGTCGGCATCGTTGCCCGTCGAGATGTCGAACCGATCGCGGGCAGCGATGAGCGACGCCATCGCGTTCGGCGACGAGCAATCCATCCTGATCTTGCCGTCGGTATCGAGAGTCATGAAGCGGAATGTGCCGTCCACCAACGGGTTCACCACGGTCAGGTCCAGATTGTGCCGCTCGGCGATGGCATCCCAGTAATCGACACTCGCACCGCCCAACGGATCTGCTCCGATACGCACCCCACCCGCGCGGATCGCGTCGAGATCGAGCACGTTCGGCAGGTCGTCCACATAGGTGCCGAGGAAGTCGTAGCGCGAGACGCTCCCCGCGAACGCCTGTGCGAGGGTCACCCGCTTGATGCCCGAAATACCATCGCGCAGAAGCTCGTTCGCGCGCGCAGCAATGACCGATGTGGCGTCACTGTCGGCCGGACCGCCGTGCGGAGGGTTGTATTTGAATCCGCCGTCCCGCGGCGGATTGTGCGACGGAGTCACCACGATGCCGTCGGCCTGCGCCGACGGGCCGGTCTCGTTGTACCGAAGAATTGCGTGACTGACCGCTGGGGTGGGCGTGTACCGATCGCCCGAGTCGACCAGCACGTCGACACCGTTGGCCGCCAACACTTCCAACGCCGTCGTCCACGCGGGTTCGGACAGCGCGTGAGTGTCCCGACCGATGAACAGCGGCCCGGTGATGCCCTGCGCGGACCGGTACTCCACGATCGCCTGCGTCGTCGCCACGATGTGCGCCTCGTTGAACGCCGAGTCCAGACTGGACCCTCGATGTCCTGAGGTGCCGAACACCACCTGCTGACTCGGTTCCGTCACATCGGGAACCCGCGAGTAGTACGCGGTCACGAGCTGCGAAAGATCCACCAGATCCTCCGGCAGTGCAGTGGTTCCAGCTCTCTCGTGCGCCACGATGCGCCTCCTCGTTGATCGACGAAACCGAACTTCTCGACCAACCCTAACGCCGCCGCCGCACCCGCGAGCTACTTGCTGTGCTGCTTCGGTGGCCGCGGGAGAAAATAGCTGGTTCGCTGCTGGTACTCGCGATAGCCGGGCCGCTTCTCCATGCTCCGCTCGAGCAGACGTGCGCCGGTGGCGAACACCAGGAAGTAGGTCATCGCAATGGGCGACAGAAGTGTGAACACTCCGGGCCACGCCGACGCCGAGACGAGAAACAATCCCCACCAGACTGACGAGTCACCGAAGTAGTTCGGATGCCTGGTCCACGACCACAATCCGCGGTCCATGATCCTGCCCTTGTTCGACGCGTCGGCCTTGAAGGCCGTCAACTGCGCATCGCCCACTGCCTCGAACGTCCATCCGAGAATCCAGACCAGTACGCCGAGTACGACCACCGGCAGAACGGATCCGTGTGCGACAGCGGATACCTGCAGCGGCAGGGACACGAACCACAATGCAGCTGCCTGCGTGAGATAGATCTTCCGCAGGGCATACAGGGTTTCGTTGCCGGTGGCCTTGGCGAGCAGCTCGGTGTAGCGCGGATCCTCACCGTGACCGCGCGAGCGTCGAAAGACGTGCACGGCAAGACGAAGCCCCCACACACCGACGAGGACGAGCAGTAGTACTCGACGCCACAAGTCACCTGTTCCGGTCGCAGCCGAGATCAGCGCGATCAGAACGAACCCACCGCCCCACGTCACGTCCACGACGTTGTGGCGTCCGATACGCGCGCCGATGAGGGCGGTGGCGATCATCAGGAGAGCGATACCGCCGAGGCTCGCCAGCGATACGCTCAGGAAGTCGGACCAGTTCACCGCGGGCACACCCACACCGGCCGAACCGGTTCCATCTCGGACGGTCCGTTCTCGGACCGGACCGCCAGAATTTGGTCGACGCCCATCCTGTTGTCCCGGAACGCCATCCCGCCGCCGACAAGGTACAGCCGCCACACGCGAGCGACCTCTTCCCCGACCATCGCCACCACGTCGTCGAAGCGCGCCTCGAAGCGCTCCGTCCAGACATCGACGGTCCGCACGTAGTGCTCCCGAAGGGCGTGGACGTCGCGAACCTCGAGTCCGGCCTCCTCGATCATTGCGACGGTCCGCCCGACCGGGCGCATGTACATGTCCGGCGCGATGAACGATTCGATGAATGCTCCGCCGCCGGGATTGTCGCCTTCCCGCCGCGACATCTGCTGAATCAGCACGCGCCCACCCGGCTTGACGTTGGTGTGCAGCGCGGTGGTGTAGGTCGGGTAATTGGCCTCCCCCACGTGCTCACCCATCTCGATCGACGCCACCGCGTCGAAGGGCCCGTCCGGAATCTCTCGATAGTCCTGTATTCGGATCTCGACCTTGTCCTGCAGTCCTCGGTCGGCGATTCGCTTGTCGATGAAGGCTTTCTGTTCGCGCGAGATGGTCACTCCGACGACCTGCGCGCCGTACTCCTGAGCCGCGTGCAGGCTCAGGGACCCCCAGCCGCAGCCGACATCGAGAAAGCGTTGCCCTGCACGCTTGTCGAGCCCGATCTTTCGACATACGAGGTCGAGTTTGTCGCGCTGGGCATCGTCGAGGGTGTAGTCCGGCGAATCCGAGGTCCAGTACGCCGACGAGTACGCCATGTGCGAATCGAGTACCAATTCGTAGAAGTCGTTCGACAAGTCGTAGTGGTGGCTGATCGCAGCGCGATCACGCAGTACCGAGTGCAGCCGCCCCTTCACCGAGGCCTGCGATGCGGGCGGCGGGAGTGGGCGGCCGAACACTCCGAGATCCTTGGCCAGTTTCGCCAACCGCAGTAGCGACGCCGGCCCCGGTCGTAGCGCCGAGAGTCGGCGCTCACGCACCACACCCCAGACGTGATCGAGGGCCGCGGCGAGATCGCCGTCGACGTCCAGCTCCCCGGTGACGTATGCCTGCGCAGCGCCGAGTTCGCCGGGGCTCCACAGCAATCGGCGAAGAGCGCTCGGGCTCCGCAACAGCACTCTCGGGGCCGAGGCATCGCCTGCGACGGATCCGTCCCACGCCTGCAGCCGAACGGGAAGCGGACCACCCACCAAGGGTTCTATCAGCTCGGCAATCCGATGTGCGACACCGACACCGCGATCGGTCCGGTCCGCGGAAAGTGTCGAGGTGGTCATCGGTTGTCCCTTCGGTCGAGCACGATCTGCTGAACATCGAGGTACCCGGATCGGAATCCGGCCTCCGAGTAGCACAGGTAGAAGTGCCACATCCGTGCGAACACCTCGTCGAAACCGAGGCCCTCGGCCTCGCTGCGGTATTCACGGAAACTTCTGTCCCACTGAGCGAGGGTTCGGGCGTAGTGATCGCCCATGGACAGACGCTCGCGAACCCGAAGCGAGGTGCTCTGCTCGGTCACCTCCTCGATGGCCCGCACCGACGGCAGGAACCCGCCGGGAAATATGTACTTGTGTACCCAGGTGTACGTGTTTCGGGTAGCCAGCATTCGGTCGTGCGGCATCGTGATGGCCTGGAGGGCAACCCGCCCACCCGGCGCGAGCAGCGCATCGATCGTCTCGAAGTACGTCGCCCAGTACTGATGCCCGACGGCCTCGATCATCTCGACCGACACGATCGCGTCGTACTCGCCGTCGACCAAGCGGTAGTCGAGGAGATCGATCCGGATCCGGTCCCCGTAACCGGCAGCGGCACAGCGCTTACGCGCCAGCTCCTGCTGTTCGGTCGACAAGGTCACCGACCGGACCGTCGCACCACGAGCGGCCGCACGAATGGCCAGCTCGCCCCATCCGGTACCGATCTCGAGCACCCTGGTTCCCGCGCCGACGCCCGCCCGGTCCAGTAGCCGGTCGATCTTGCGGCGCTGAGCGTCGGCGAGCTCCTCACGGTCGTCGCTTCCCGATGCGGCGAACAACGCACTGGAGTAGGTCATCGTCTCGTCGAGGAAGAGTTCGAAGAGGTCGTTCGACAGGTCGTAGTGGCGGGAGATATTGGATCGCGTGTTCTTGGTCGTATTCCGCTCGCTCCGTGGAGGTTTCGGAATATAGAGCCCTCGGAGGCGCTGCAGCGATTTCGGAATCAGCGACGCCATTCGACGGGCGAAGACCTCGAGCACGGCAGTGAGATCCTCGGCATCCCAGTCTCCGGCCATGTATGCCTCACCGAATCCGATGAGCCCGCTCTCGCCGACCCGTGCGGCGAAGTCGTGTGGTCGATAAACGGTCATCAACGGTGCATCGGCCGAGCCGGCCCCGATCACCTCGCCGTCGGGCATCGCGACCCGGACCTGCAATCGCGCGACCGCGCGGCGGAAGAGGAAGTCGGCGACGGGTGCGGCGGCCGCTACCTTCACGCCACCGGGAACATGGGCGATCTGTGGCCAGACCCGCGGATCGACCAGCGGGTTGGGACCGCCAGTGGAACCACCGTACGGGTTCGACACAGAATCGGCCTTCGACACAGTTGTCATCTGTGGGCCCCTTCCTTCTGGAATTCTCGCGCCCCGGGAGGGGCAGGTTTCTGCACGATCTTCAGACCGCGCGCCCAGAGCCGAATGCCTTGCCAGCGGATCTGTATCACCACCCGCAACGGCGCACACGGGATCTCGAGTGCAGTGCGAAGAATCGACCGCGTCGTCACCTCTCGTCGACGGCCGTCGACGGTCGCCACGAACGGGGGCTGACCGGGCCGCTCGAGGACGATCGAGAGCCGAAGTGCGGCGTCAGGCTCGGGTAGCAGCATGGAGTATTCGCCGTCGACGTCGTTGAACGGCGAGACGTAGAACTCCTTGGTCGTGCGGGCCGCGCCACGATGATCGGTGTGCAGCAGATACCGGTATCGCTCGCCGTAGGTGTTGTGCACCTCCGCGACGACGCAGCGGAGCTCTCCGTCGTGATCGTGACACCAGTACACACTCAGTGGGTTGAACGTGTGACCGAACACCCGCGCGCTGGCCAACATCGTGATCCGCCCGCCGCCGAGGTCGATACCGTTCTCCGCCAGGAACGCATCGACGTTCTCGCGAAGGGTGGCGTCGGGGTCACCGAGGTGGTCACTGGGGTCGAACGAGGCCAGCGGTCGCAGCATCCGGGGCAGTTCGGGGAGTGCGTCGAGGTCTACGAACCAGCTGTAACTCTTGTACGAGAACGTGTTTCGGATCGGCGCACGTCGAACGTGGTCGATCCGAGTGCGATACAGAGCCGCCCCGTGTGCGCGGGTGGTCGGCAGAAAAGACTTCAGAGCCACGTGGCCCCCACCCGTTGTGCGGCCCGCGCTCCCGACAACGCACCGTCCTCGTGAAATCCCCAGCCATGGTAAGCACCTGCGAATGCCACTGTGTCGGTATCCAATTCTGGAAGTCGACGCTGAGCTGCAACCGATTCAGGGGTGTACTGAGGGTGTTCGTAGGTCATCTCGTCGAGCACCGCATTCGAGTCGATACGATCCGCTCCACCGAGGGTGACCAGCATTCTTCGATCGGTCTCGCCCAGGCGCTGCAACCTGGTCAGGTCGTAGCTGACCAGCACCCGGTCGGGTTTGGCCGCGCACGACGGGAGGTGATAGTTCCACGACGCCCGTGCTCTCGTATTCTTCGGCAGTACAGACGAATCGGTGTGCAGTTGCGTGTGATTGGTCGAGTACGGCATCGCTCCCAGGATGCTGTGCTCGAGCGCAGTCGGTTCCGCGAGCATCTTCAGCGCGGCACCGGGGTGCACCGCGATCACGGCCGCGTCGAACGTGCGTAGGTGATCGTGGCCGTCCCGGATCTGCACGCAGTCCTCGGACCTGTAGACCGCGCGCACGGGGGTATCGAGCAACACCTCGTCGATATGTTGCGCAACCCGGCGAACGTATTCGATGGATCCACCGGTGACGGTGCGCCAGGTGGGAGACCCGGTGACGGTGAGCATTCCGTGGTGCCGAAGAAAGGTGAACAGGTAGCGGGCCGGGTATGCCAGAGCAGTGGACGGATCGCACGACCACACCGCGGACACCAACGGCGTCATGAAGTGGGACTCGAAGTACGTGGAGAACGAATGATCTGCGAGAAACTGTGCGAGGGTCGTCTCGGACTCCCCCGGTTCGGCACTGTCCAGCAGTTCGTTGGCCAGGCGATGAAAACGCTTGACGTCGAACAACATCGAGACGAATCGAGGCTTGAACACCGCCGTGCGTTGCGCGAGGATTCCGCGCATGCCCTGGCCTCCCGAGTACTCGAGGCCGCACCCGTCGCAGCGCACGGACATGCTCATGTCCGAATCCTGCGTAGGTACATCGAGCTCGTCGAACAGTCGAAGCAGCGTCGGATACGTCCGGTCGTTGTGCACGATGAACCCGGTGTCGACGCCCACCCGTCCGTCGGGGCCGTCCACGTAGTGGGTGTCAGCGTGACCGCCCAGCCGAGAGTCCGCCTCGTACAACGTGACCGACGAGTTCTTCGACAGTGCGTAGGCAGCCGTCAGGCCGGCGATGCCGCTCCCGACCACCGCGATACGACGCCGCGTCACGACGGTTCACCGATGCAGTCGGCCCGCGCATCGGCGGCGATACCGAGAACGAAGTCACGCGTCGCCCTGGACCAGACCCGCGGATTGCGCAGCATGAAATGCCCACCCGGCACTGGGAGGTAGCGAGCGTCCACCCCGCGCGCCGCCGCACGTTCGGTCGCCCGTCGGGACGTTCGAGGATCGGTCCACCTGTCGGCAGTTCCGTGGACCACCAGCAACGCTCGATCTGCGGCGAGTGTGTCGACCTCTGTACCATCCGGCCACCACGGAGCCAAGGCGACGACACCCACGATTTTCTGGGTCGTTTCTGCAGGCTCCACTCCCACGACCGAAGGGTCGTCGATCAGAGCAGCAGCGGTGCGGCCACCCATCGAATGGCCGACGACCACCACGTGAACGTCGGGATACTCGGCGTGTATGCGATCGAGCGCCCACCGCGCATCTTCGATGGGGCTTCGATCGGGGGCGTTCCAACCACGGAATCGGTACTGCAGTTGTTGCACCGAGATGTCGCGTCCTGAGCGCCGCAGCATGAACGTGAACGGCCACATCCTCAGTCCGGCCAGATGCCAGGGCCTACTGCGGGCCCAACTCGAGTCTTTTCCTCCGCCGAGGACCAGCACGACCAGTGACGGCGCGTGCACCCGCCTGCCGGTCCGCAGAACTGGGATGGGCTCGTTGCTCATGACCACTATTCGGCACCGCGGTCGCTTCGGGTGGGATGGGTTCGACCGAGTCGATTGTGACCTGGCCGACACAGAAAGAAGACCGGGCCGAGAGTGTGTCTCTCGGCCCGGTCTTCGTCGGTGGAGCTGCCGGGAATCGAACCCGGGTCCTCTGCTGCATTGCCAGGGCTTCTCCGTGTGCAGTCCGCTATGCCTCTACTTGGATCTCCCGATCTCGCGAACAAGTCAGGATGACGATCCCAGCCACTGTTTGATGTTCCTCATCATCCCGCGGCCGGATGAATCGGTGAGCCCTCTAGCTGATGCCAGTACCCGGACCGAGGGCGAGCCCGGACTGACAGACACGCAGTCGCTACTTAGGCAGCGAGTGCGTAGTCGCGCTGATTGGAATCGGCGCTTATAAGGTTGCGATGACGCTTACGGTGGTCTCTCGCCTGCACCGACACGCTTCCCCTGACTCAACATACAAAGTCGAAACCGTTCAGCCCCGTATGTTCCCGAACACCGTGTCCGGGCTGTTCAGTGTAACGCCTCGCCCGGACACATTCATTCCATTAACGGCCGACACGGCGATCCGCAGAATTCGAGGCCGCATCGGCGTCGACTCGTTGCACCACCGTGCGCAACATCCGACGCGCCATCACCAGGCGTGCAGGCAGCGAGGCGTACCAGACCGCACGACCGGCCAGACCGCGCGGGAAGAACACCAACCGCTGCTCGATCGTCGGCTGCTTCGCAGTTCCCCCGACCGTCAGGTCGAGCCAGGCCTCGCCGGGAAGTCGAGTGGAGGACTTGAGCCGAGTGGTGTGCTCGGTGCCCGACGCGGATGCGTCGGGCCCGGTGACGTCGCGATGCCAGCCGGTGAGAACGTCGGCGTCGGCCAATCGTTCGAGCGCGGGCCTGATCGCGGTCGACTTCGCTGCGCTGCGGGCGACCCGGGTGTCGGTGTAGACGACCTCGCCTGCCCATGCCGGATCCGACGGCAGCGGATCCGACGGCGCCGCGGTACCGGTGGCATCGGTCCAGCGAGTCTCGACCTCACCGTCGTCGATCTTGCGCAGCGCCAATCTCACGGAATCTCGGTAGCCGGTCAAGCCGCCGTCCGGACGCGGTACGACGGCGTCGATATCCATTTCGTGGCCGACGGCGTCGTATTGCAGTGATTCGATGAGCGGCATCGCCAGCCCACGCGGAATGGGAGTCACCAGCCCGATCCAGTGGCCGGCAAGTCGCGGAGTCAAAACCGGCAGAACGATGATCCGACGCTGCCGCAGACCCGCCACGTCCGCGTAGATGTTCATCATCTCGCCGTACTGCATGACATCGGGACCACCGATGTCGAAGGTCCTGGATTCGGTGATCGGCGCGCTCGCGGCCCCGATCAAGTAGTGCAACACGTCGCGCACGGCAATGGGCTGGATGCGGTTGTGTACCCACCGCGGTGTGGTCATCACCGGAAGCCGATTGGTGAGGTGCCGAATCATCTCGAACGACGCCGAGCCGGATCCGATCACGACGCCGGCCTGCAGCACGATCGTCGCCACCCCCGAGTCGATCAGAATGCGTCCCACCTCGGCTCGGGACTTCAGGTGTGGCGAGAGCTCACCGGTCGGCGGGTGCAGACCGCCGAGGTAGACGATGCGGCCCACACCGCATTCCGCCGCCACGGCTGCGACGTTCTCGGCGCTGTCGCGTTCGGTATCGGCGAAGTCCGAGTGCCCGGCGGTCCCCATAGAGTGGACCAGGTAGTACATGATGTCGACTCCGCTGAGCGCTTCCTTCAACGATTCTCGATCGCTCAGATCGCCCCGAACGATCTCGACATCGGCCGCCCACGGCACCGAATCGAGCTTGGCGGGCGTGCGCGCCAGCACGCGGACCGTGTACCCCTCCTCGAGGAGTCGCGGGGCCAGCCGTCCGCCCAGGTATCCCGTGGCACCGGTGACGAGGACGCGCGGCGACTTCTCGGGCGCGGGGGTGTCGGAGGAAGCGTCGAAAGCTGTCATAACCGGAGTCATTACCCCCGCGCGATGCGGTTCAACCAGAGAGCGCGATCATCGCGATCGCACCGAGCGCCAATACCATTCCGATCTTCTGCAACGTGCCGACTCGCTCGCCCAGCATCACCATCGCCAGCAGTACCGTCGCCGCCGGATACAGCGACGCGATCACACTCACCAAAGAGAGCAGACCATCCTGGTAGGCGTAGATCATCGCAGCGTTGGCGACGACGTCGAGGACGCTGACGAAGGCCGCCAATTTGAGCACGCTCCCGTGCGGAGGTGAAAAATGGCCGGACGCCAGGGCCACGATCCACACCACCGCGGTTGCCGATGCGCGCGACGCCGCGAGCGGCCACAGCCCGCTGCCGTCCCCGATCCGGTGCAGAAAGATGAACGCGAACGCAAACGTCACCCCCGAACCGACCGTCAACCAGGCGACCGTTCGGGTGAACTTCATCTCACGTCCACCGGCCACCTCGCCGGTCACCTCATCCGGAGATTCCCTGCTCACCAGCACCACGGCCACAAGTGCGACAGCGATACCGACGAACGCGATGACGCCGGGACGCTCACCCATCGACAGCCCCACCAGCACCGGGATCCCGGCTACCAGCACGGCGGTGACCGGTGAGACCACGGCCATCGGGCCGGCAGCGAGGGCCAGGTAGAACCACCACACCGCGACGCCACCTGCGACACCCGAGGCCAGCCCCCAGAGCATCGCTTGGAGCTCGATGGTGCCGCCGACGAACGGTGCGACGAGCAGAACGATCACCAGTGACAGAGGGTACGACACGATGACCACCCGGAGGGCGGCGACCCGGCGGGACGCGACACCGCCGACGAAATCGCTCACCCCGTAGCCGACGGCGGCTACCAGAGCGAGCAGAACAGCGGTCAGCGCATGCCCTTCACGCGACGACCGAGCTCGCGAGTGACCTCGCGTTCGGCGGTGCGCTTGGCCAGCGACTGTCTCTTGTCGTAATCCTGCTTACCCTTGGCCAGTGCCAGCTCGACCTTGACCTTGCCGTCGGAGAAGTACATCGACAACGGCACCAACGTCAGGTTTCCCTCTTTCACCTTGCCTGCGAGGCGGTCGATCTCGCGACGGTGAAGGAGCAGTTTGCGGTTTCGCCGCGGCGCGTGGTTGGTCCAGCTGCCGAGCGTGTACTCGGCGATGTGCAGTCCGCGTAGCCAGATCTCACCGTCGTCGACGGTCGCGAAGGCGTCGACCAGCGAGGCCTTGCCGTCACGCAGACTCTTGACCTCGGTTCCGACGAGGGCAACTCCGGCCTCGACGACGTCGAGTATGGAGTAGTTGTGCCGCGCCTTGCGATTGGTCGCGATGGCCTTGCGGCCCTTCTCTCTCACTGCAGGGCCCTTTCTCGAGCGTTCGCCGCGTGGAGCGGTTCCACGGGCAACCGCTCCAGCATAGAACCGAACGGCAAGCGGATTTATTCGCGCACGTACAGGCGCAACGTGATGTACGCCGTCACCGCGGCCATTCCGACTCCGACCAGAGCGAGGAACGGCGAGACGAGCAGCACGTCACTGTTCGATATCCGGGCCAGAATGTTGGCTTGATACACATCCGAGAGCACGTCGTCGATGAACATGTTCTTGGCGGTGAACAGGCCCGCGATGGCCAGCGCCGAGCCGATCAACGCCGCCACCACCGCCTCGAGCAAGAAGGGCAGCTGGGTATACCAACGAGTGGCACCGACCAAGCGCATGATGCCCACCTCGGTTCGCCTGGTGAACGCGGCGATCTGAACCATATTGGCGATCAACAGGATTGCGGCGATGGCCTGCACCGTGGCAATGGCGAAGGCAGCGTTGCGCACACCGTTGAGCACACTGAACAAGCGCTCGACCAGGTCGCGCTGATTGAGCACGCTCTGCACACCCGGTCGATTCTCGAAGTTGTCGTTGATCACCCCGAACCGTTCGGGATCACTCAGACGCACCTTGAACGACGCGGGAAAGCTGTCGGCACTGACCAGCTCGGCCAATTCCGGCTGATCCTTGAACACGCGCTCGGTGGCGTCCTTCACCGCGTCCTCACGGTTGAGGTACTGCACCGACACCACCGACGGGGTGTTGTCGAGATCGGAGCGCAGGGTGGCGCAGGTCTCCTGGGCGCAGTCGGGATCGGTCGCGGAGATGTCGTCGGTGAGGAAGATCTGCACCTCGACCCGATCGAGGAAGATCTGCTGGGTTTTTCCCGCCATCTGCACCACGAGAAGTCCGCCGCCGAACAGGCCGAGGGAAATTGCGGTCGTCAAGATCATGGCGATCGTCATGGTGATGTTGCGGCGAAGGCCGGTGAAGACCTCGCTGAAGATGAAACTTGCGCGCATCGCGGAATCCGAGCCCTTCGGTTCGTTCGGTCGTGAAGTCTGTGCGGTCCTGAATCTGCGGCGGCGTCAGCGACCGACGCCGTAGACCCCGCGGGCCTCGTCACGAACGACTCGTCCGTTGTCGAGTTCGACGACGCGTCTGCGCATCGAATCGACGATGTGGTTGTCGTGGGTGGCCATCAGCACCGTGGTTCCGGTGCGGTTGATGCGCTCGAGCAGCAGCATGATGTCCTGGCTGGTATCGGGATCGAGGTTTCCGGTCGGCTCGTCCGCGAGCAGCACGAGCGGACGATTGACGAACGCGCGCGCGATGGCCACTCGCTGCTGTTCACCACCGGACAGCTCGTTGGGCAGACGATCCGACTTGCCGCCGAGCCCCACGAGGTCGAGCACTTCGGGAACGGTGCGCTTGATCATCGACCGCGGCTTGCCGATCACCTCGAGCGCGAACGCCACGTTCTCCACGACGGTCTTCTGCTGCAGCAGGCGAAAGTCCTGGAACACGCAGCCCATGCTCTGCCGCAGCCGAGGGACGCGTCGGGCCGCCAACCGGTTGACGTGGAAGTCGGCGACGTGGATGTCACCGGACGTGGGCGTCTCCTCCTTGAGGAGCAGCCGCATGAACGTCGACTTGCCCGAACCCGACGGGCCGATCAGGAACACGAACTCGCCCTTGTCGATGGAGACCGTCACCTTGTCCAGAGCAGGCCTGGTGGAGGTCTTGTAGGACTTCGAGACATTCGAGGTGCTGATCACGGGTCGCCAGTGTAGTCCTTACTCGCCGGTAACCGCCGGAACCGCTCCGGCGTCGCGGCGAGTCCCGAGAGACGGTAAAGAATGCATCACCGAGACGGCGTCGGCGCTGGTTGGCTGGGTATCAGCGACTGAATCACCGGTGGCAGCGGGACACCGAACGGCGCGGTGGTCGTCGGCGGCAGGGTCGTCGTGGTCGCCGACTGGCCGGATTCGTCGACGCTTCCCGACTGCTCGGCACCGGAGGTGGCGGTGGGAGTCGGTGTCGTGGTCGAACTACCGGAGAAACTGGGCTCGGACTGCGGCTGGGTGTACGGGGTGAGCTCGGACGAATCCACGGCTGTAGGACCCTGAATCTGTTCACTGTCCCTCTCCGCGATCTCGGCGCTGACCTGGCCGTACCACAATCCAGTGAGCACGAAGCAGATGCCGAATGCCACTGTGGACGTGCGGACGCGGCCGTAGATCTTGGCCGGAATGCGCCACTGTCGCCAGTTCCTTTGAGGGCGTTCGGTTCCGGTATCGGGCGTATTCATTGGTCCTCCGTCCGATCTCGTCCCGACGCGTCCGGTGCGACCCCGGCAGTACTGACGTCGGGGGCGACGCTGATGCCCTCGGGTCGTAGCGCGGCAGCGACGCGGACGCGAAGTTCTCGTCCCACCTGGAACTGCTTGCCGGGCAGAGTTCGCGCAACGAGACGAACGTTGACCTGTCCCACCTCGATGCTCTCCACACCCATCACGGTCGGTTCGTCGAGCAACAGGGGCCGCAGCCGGGTGTCCGCGAAGGCCTCGCGGCCGACCGCGCGGAGCAGCGCGTTGACCTGGGTGAGATCCGCAGTGCTCGGCACGGGAACGTCGACGACGGCACGCGCCCAGTCCTTCGACAGGTTGATCGCTTTGACGATCTGTCCGTTGGGGACGGTGATGACCTCACCGTCGACACTGCGCACCCGTGTCACTCGCAGTGTCACGTCCTCGACCGTGCCCTCGGCATCTTCGGCCGAGCCCATGACCGCGATCTGCACTACGTCACCGAAGCCGTACTGGCGCTCTGTGATGATGAAGAACCCAGCAAGAATGTCCTGCACCACGCGCTGAGCGCCGAAGCCCAAAGCAGCACCGATGACCGTCGCGGGGGCCACGAGACCACCGACCCCGAAACCGAATCGGCGTAGCACTTCGATGGTGATCAGAATGTAGATGATGGTGACCAGAACCCAGGTGATCACCTGCGCCAGCGCATGCCGGTGTTTGGCAGCCTCGGACCGCACGAGCGCATCGCTGTGCTGGTAGTTCTGGTCGATTCGAGCGGTGATCCGAGACCCGGTCCAGGTGACGAATCGCGCCGCCAGCATTCCGCCGAGGATGTACAGGACGATCCCGAGGGCGTTCAGCTTCAGGTCGAGCGTCGGGTTGAACCAGCTAGTCATCGGATCGATGGAGTGGAGCCTGCGCAATGACCGGTCATCTACTGCTCCCCTCGCATTCGCCAGCGAATTCCCGATTCCAGAAATCCGTCGATGTCCCCATCGAGAACAGTAGACGGATTGTTCACCTCGTACTCGGTACGCAGATCCTTGACCATCTGATACGGGTGCAGCACGTACGAGCGCATCTGGTTACCCCAGGAGCTACCGCCGTCACCCTTGAGCGCGTCCATCTCGGCGCGCTCTTCCTTGCGCTTGACCTCGAGCAGCTTGGCCTGCAGCACGCGCATCGCCGACACCTTGTTCTGCAGCTGCGACTTCTCGTTCTGGCAGGTCACGACGATCCCCGTCGGGATGTGCGTCAACCGAACGGCGGAGTCGGTGGTGTTGACCGACTGCCCGCCCGGTCCGGACGAGCGGTAGACATCCACACGAATGTCGTTCTCGGGGATCTCGATGTGATCGGTGGTCTCGACGACCGGAAGAACCTCCACCTCGGCGAAGGAGGTCTGGCGACGCCCCTGGTTGTCGAAGGGACTGATGCGGACGAGACGGTGCGTTCCTTGCTCGACCGACAACGTGCCGTAGGTGTACGGGGCCTTGACTGCGAACGTAGCGCTCTTGATGCCTGCTTCTTCGGCGTAGGACGTGTCGTAGACCTCGACGCCGTAGCCGTGCTTCTCGGCCCAGCGGATGTACATGCGCATGAGCATCTCCGCCCAGTCGGCGGCGTCGATCCCACCTGCGCCGGACCGGATGTTCACCAGCGCGTCGCGCGCGTCGTACTCACCGGACAGCAGGGTCCGTACTTCCATGGCTGCGATGTCCTCCCGGAGCGACGCGCGTTCGGCGTCGGCATCGGCAGTGGCCGACGCGGCTGCCTCACCCTCTTCACCCTCGGCGAGCTCGTACAGCACCGGCATGTCCTCGAGGCGCTGGCGGAGCTCTTCGACGCGGCGAAGTTCGGCCTGCGCATGAGACAGTTGGCTGGTCACCTGCTGCGCGTGTTCCTGGTCGTTCCACAGGTCCGGTGACGCGGCCTGGTGCTCGAGTTCGTCGATGCGTCGCCGCAGTTCCTCGACGTCGAGAACCGACTCGACGGTGGACAGAGTGGTGTCGAGCTCGGCCAGGTCTGCAGAAACGTCGGGATGCACGAGAGTCAAGGTTACCGGCACGCGAACCCACGCCCGACCGCCCCCGAGTATCGGCAGGCACAGTCGGCCGTACCCGTCGTTAGTCTTACGCGGTGACCGACTACTCCGAGGATCTTTCTCTCGCCCTTCGACTCGCCGACGAGGCCGACGCCATCACTCGCCGACGATTTCTCGCCATGGACCTCTCGGTGGATTCCAAGCCGGATCTGACACCGGTGTCCGACGCGGATCTGGCCGTCGAGACGACGATCCGCAGCTCTCTCGGATCACACCGCCCCGCCGACGCGTTGCTGGGCGAGGAGTTCGGCGGCACGCCGACGTTGCGCGGACGCCAGTGGGTCGTCGATCCCATCGACGGCACCAAGAACTTCGTCCGCGGCGTACCGGTGTGGGCCACCTTGATCGCCCTGCTCGACGACGGCGTACCCCGGGTCGGAGTCGTCAGCGCACCTGCCTTGAACCGACGCTGGTGGGCCGCGCTCGATCTGGGTGCCTGGACGGCATCGGACGGGGGCACCCCGCGCCGGATCGAGGTCTCGAGGGTCGATTCGCTGGCGTCGTCGAGTCTGAGTTTCTCCAGCCTCAGCGGGTGGTCCGAATTGGGCATCAGGGATCGGTTCCTCGATCTGACCGACGCCGTGTGGCGGGTGCGCGGCTACGGCGACTTCTTCTCGTATTGCCTTGTCGCCGAGGGGGCAGTCGACATCGCCGCCGAACCCGAGGTCTCGCTGTGGGACCTGGCCGCGCTCGACGTCCTCGTACGCGAGGCCGGGGGCGACTTCACCGCACTCGACGGCAGCGCAGGCCCACACGGCGGCAGCGCAGTGGCCACCAACGGCCTACTGCACCACGAGGTCCTCGCGCACCTGTCCCCCAGCGCGAAAAATCTCGCCTAGAGAACTGCAGCCAGAATCAGCGCGATCAGCGGCGTGATGCCCTGGACGAAGGCGGCTCGGAAATACTTCGCGCCGCCGGTGGCCAGAACGAGCGCTGCGCCGACGATGCTGGCGCAGGCGAAGTAGACGATGGCGTGGCCTGCAGACCCGCCCACGATCAGCCCGACCACGATGCCGATGGCGAGAAACAGGTTGTAGAAGCCCTGATTGAAGGCCATCGGTTTCACGACGTCGGCGTCGTTCTGACTCGCGACGCCGAAGCGCCCCCACACCGCGGGCCTGGACCACACCACGCTTTCCATGACGAAGATGACGACGTGAAGGGCCGCGGCGACGGCGGCGAAGACCTGAGCGATCGGATGCACGCGAACAGCCTGTCACACCGATACGACGGGTGATACGAAATGTCGCGCGGGTGTCGAGACCACCGGTACTTACTCGACAGTAGACAGCTAACTTACTCGGGAGTAAGATCTGTGAAGTCCGTGCCCGACGCCGAGGAACTGGTGATCATGAGCAAGCAAGACAGTGTGGTCGACGCGAAGGCCCCGAAGGTGCCCCGCGATACTTCTGCGGTTGGCCTCAACCCGTTCAAGAGAGATGCCATCGGAACCGCCATGCGCGTTCTGACCGCCATCACCGGATCGGAACTGGCGGAGAAGTACAACCTCCGCCAGACCATCGACCGGGTGACGTACGAGAGCACCAAGACCGGGTTCAAGACCCTCGGCGCTGCCAATCGCACGTTCGCCAAGGTCACCGGTGGCGGCAAGCCCAAGCGTCTCGACGACGGTGCCGCCAAGAACCTGAGCTACTTCGACCTGACGCCCGACGACGAACAGCGCATGATCGTCGAGACGGTCAAGGAGTTCGCCGAGGAGATCCTCCGCCCGGCCGCCTTCGACGCAGACCACAGTGCCTCGTCACCCGAGGACCTGGTTCGTCGCTCCGCCGAGCTCGGCATCACGCTCATCAACGTTCCCGAGGAACTCGACGGTGCCGCCACCGAGCGTGGCGCGGTCACCAACTCCCTCGTCGCCGAGGCACTCGCCCACGGCGACATGGGCCTGGCATTGCCCATCCTCGCGCCCAGCGGCGTCGCCGTGGCTCTGACCCAGTGGGGCACCGACGCACAGCAGAAGACCTACCTCCCGGCATTCGTCGGCGAGAAGGTGCCCAATGCAGCAGTGGTCGTCAACGAGCCGCGCGCACTGTTCGATCCGTACGCGTTGCAGACCAAGGCCGTTCGCTCCCCCAGCGGCTACAAGCTCAACGGAGTCAAGAGCCTCGTGCCTGCTGCCGGCAGCTCCGAGCTGTTCGTGATCGCCGCAGAACTCGAAGGCCGTCCGGCATTCTTCATCGTCGAGTCCGACTCCAAGGGCCTCGTCGTCGAAGCCGACCCGAGCATGGGCCTGCGCGCAGCCGGCCTCGGTCGCCTGATCCTGACCGACGTCGCAGTTCCCGAGTCGGCACTGCTCGGTGACGGTGACGCAGACCAGCGGGCCGCCGAGTACAGCGCTGCCATCGGTCTCGCGCGACTCGGCTGGGCATCGCTGGCCGTCGGTACGAGCCAGGCCGTACTGGACTACGTCGTTCCGTACGTCAACGATCGTGTCGCCTTCGGTGAGCCGATCAGCAACCGTCAGGCCGTGGCCTTCATGGTCGCCAACATCGCCATCGAACTCGACGGCATGCGGTTGGTCACGCTGCGCGGCGCTTCGCGGGCCGAGCAGGGACTGTCGTTCGCTCGTGAATCGGCGCTCGCGCGTCGGCTCGCCTCCGAGAAGGGCATGCAGATCGGTTCCGACGGCGTGCAGCTGCTCGGCGGTCACGGCTTCACCAAGGAGCACCCGGTCGAGCGTTGGTACCGCGATCTGCGGTCCGTCGGCGTCGCCGAGGGCATCGTTCTCATCTAGCTCGCCGCCCCGAATTCCATGGCACTCACCCAAGGACATACACGATGATCAATCTTGAACTTCCCAAGAAGCTTCGGGCGCAGGCGAATCAGGCTCACCAGGTCGCTGCCGAGATCTTCCGCCCGATTTCCCGCAAGTACGACCTCGCCGAGCACGAGTATCCGGTCGAACTCGACACCATGGCCTCGATGGTCGAAGGCATGTCCGACGCCGGCGGCGAAATCGGCGGAGCCGCCGGTGGCCGCGAGAAGGACAGCGAGTCGGCCAAGCCCAGCAAGACCGCGAACGCCAACGGGGGCAACATGTCCGCTCTGGTGAACGTGATCGAGACCTGCTGGGGCGATGTCGGCCTGACGCTGTCGATCCCCTACCAGGGCCTCGGCAACTCGGCCATCGCGGCGGTGTCCACCGACGAACAGCTCGAGCGCTTCGGCAAGGTGTGGGCTTCGATGGCCATCACCGAGCCCAGCTTCGGCTCGGACTCCGCAGCCGTGACCACCACTGCTGTCCTCGACGGCGACGAGTGGGTACTCAACGGCGAGAAGATCTACGTCACCGCCGGTGAGCGTTCCACCCACGTCGTCGTATGGGCAACGGTCGACAAGTCTCTCGGCCGCGCGGCCATCAAGTCGTTCGTCGTACCGCGTGACGCTCCGGGCCTGTCGGTTGCCCGCCTCGAGCACAAGCTGGGCATCAAGGCGTCCGACACCGCAGCCCTGCTGCTCGAGGATTGCCGCATCCCGAAGGACAACCTTCTCGGCACCGCCGAGGTGAACGTCGAAAAAGGCTTCGCCGGCGTCATGCAGACCTTCGACAACACCCGCCCACTGGTGGCAGGCATGGCAATCGGCGTCGCACGGGCAGCACTCGAAGAGCTGCGGTCCATCCTGGTGGACGCCGGAGTCGAGATCTCGTACGAGACACCCGCCTACAACCAGCACGCGGCGGCCGCGGAGTTCCTGCGCCTCGAAGCGGACTGGGAGGCAGCACATCTGCTCGCACTGCGTGCGGCGTGGATGGCCGACAACAAGGAGCCGAACTCCCTCCAGGCCTCGATGTCCAAGGCCAAGGCGGGTCGCTCGGCGGTCGACATCACCCTCAAGGCAGTGGAACTGGCCGGCACGTACGGCTACTCCGAGCGCCCGCTGCTCGAAAAGTGGAGCCGCGACTCCAAGATTCTCGACATCTTCGAGGGAACGCAGCAGATTCAGCAGCTGATCGTTGCTCGTCGTGTACTCGGAAAGTCTTCTGCAGAACTGAAGTGACACCTGGCTCGTCGTCGAGCCCAGGAACTACCGCGAAACGGCATCGGACCTCGAGTCCGGTGCCGTTTTTCGTGCGTGAGAAAGAAAATTCCGGGACCGGTGTCGATATCGTGGTCGGTCGAACGTCGTCATCGTGTACGGCGACTCGCGCCGCGACAACGAGGTACCGAACCCAGGAGCGCACCATGAAGTACATCCTTTTGATCAACGCCGACACCGCGCCCGGCGCAGCACCGGGCTGCAGCAGTGTCGAGGACTGGATGACCTACGAGAAAGAGATGAAGGAGGCGGGCGTTCACGTCTCCGGTCACGCGATGGCCGACCTCACGACAGCCACGGCTGTGCGCGTCGACGCCGCCACCGGAGAACGCACCGTCACCGACGGACCGTATGCCGAATCTCACGAGGTGCTCGGCGGCTACGACGTGATCGACGTTCCCGACCTGGACGCTGCACTCGAGTGGGCGGCCCGATGCCCGGGCTCCAAGGACGGCGGCGCGGTGATCGTGCGACCCCTTGCCGAATTCTGACCGTCGCAGTCCCGACACGCAGGCTTCTTCGGTGAACGATCCCGGGGTTCATCGGGCGCTCGAATCGGTCTTCCGAGCCGAGCGCTCGATTCTGCTCGCCTCGCTGGTGCAGCGGTATCGCGACCTCGACCTCGCCGAAGAAGTGACCTCGGACGCCATCGAATCGGCCCTGAAACACTGGCCGGTCGATGGCGTCCCGGTCAGGCCTGGTGCCTGGTTGCTCACCACTGCCCGCAGAAAGGCGGTCGATCGCCTGCGCCGCGACCAGAGTCTGGCCGCGAAAGTCGGAGTGCTGCAATCGGATACAGATCGCAGGGAACCGAGCCGCCTGAATTCGCTCGACGATGCTCTGCCCGACGACCGACTGCAGTTGTTCTTCACCTGCGCGCATCCGGCCCTCGCTGCCGGTGACCGGCTCGCACTGACTCTTCGATGCCTGGCCGGTCTCACCACCGGCGAGGTGGCCCGGGCGCTGCTCATCCCTCCGGCCACGGCAGCGCAGCGAATCGTTCGAGCCAAGAACAAGATTCGGGCCGCACGGATCCCCTTTCGCCTCCCAGGCCCGGACGAGCTGGCAGGCAGGGTGCCGATGGTGCTCGAGGTGGTCTATTCGATCTTCACCGAGGGCTATTCGGCGACGGCGGGTGATCACGTCGGACGAATCGGCCTCACCGACGAGGCACTCGGGATGGGCCGACTCCTGCACGCCGCCTTGCCTGCGGAGCCCGAGGTGACCGGTCTACTGGCGCTGATGTTGCTGGTCGACGCCAGACGCGACGCTCGAATCGGACCGGACGGTGAGATCGTGCTGTTGGCAGATCAAGACCGGCGACTCTGGAACGCCGAGTCCATCGCCGAGGGTAAGGAACTCGTGCTCGAGGCCCTCGGCGGCGGCCGGGGCGGTCCCTACGCCGTGCAGGCCGCCATCGCTGCATTGCACGACGAGTCACCGGACGCCGACAGCACGGACTGGCCCCAGATCGTTGCGCTGTACGACGTCCTCATGACACGGACACCGAGTGCAATCGTCGCACTGAACAGGGCTGTTGCTCTGGCGATGCGCGACGGCCCCGGACCCGGCCTTCGAGAGCTGGACCGGCTTGCCGGCGAGGCGTCGTTGCGTCGTTATCATCCCTATCCCATGGCGAGAGCCGATCTGCTGCAACGACTCGGTAGGTTCGAGGAGGCGGCGATCGAGTATCGCCGAGCGTTGGATGTCGCCCGAACCGCACCGGAGAAGCGCCTGCTCCGACGTCGGCTCGAGGAGGTGACCACCTGCCGCGGTCAGGCCGACAGAACCACGTCCACCTGATCTGCCGTCAACGAGCGGTCTGCGTACACCAGGCGAACAGCGTCGGCGTCGGGATTGCCGACATCGGGTCCACGGGTGATCAACTCCAGGCCCGCGCGTTCGGCCACCCGGGCCGACGCGACGTCGTGTTCGAGCAGGTACGCCACGATCGGCAGTTCGGGCTCGGTTCGGTGCGCGCACTCGACTGCGATCTCACACATCTCCGCGGCATACCCTTTGCCCTGTGCGTCGGGATGGAGGCGATAGCCGAGATTCCAGAACGTGTTCTGCCGCTTCGAGCACCCGCCGTAGCCACCTACCGTGCGGCTGCCGCGCTCACGAATGATCCACGTGGCCAATCCATCCCGCCGCCACTGCTCGGACCAGCCCTGCAACATTCGTTCGGTCACGCTGGGATCGGTGTGCCGCAGGCTCGGAAAGTGGGTCCACGACTGCGGGTCGCTGCAGATCGCGTACAGCGCATCGAGATCGGTGACGACCGGTTCGTCGAGATCGAGACGCGAGGTTCGTGTTCGCACACCGTGGATCCTAGGGGGAAGAAGTCTGGTAGACCGGTGGTACACGATCGAGCGAAGGGTGTGACCGTCATGGCCGAGTGGGTCAAGAAGATCGAAGAGAACGCGAAGGGCTTCATCGCGGAGGCGGAGCAGGAGTTGACGGCGCTCGAGGGTGTGGACACGGTCGATCTCACCGCCGATGCCGCCGACGACGACGCAGAAGACGCAGAAGACACCGCCCATTCCGAAACAGTCACCAGTGACGATGGCCGCGAGCAGGTCTCGGACTGAACCCCCGATGTCCAGTCGTCACACCTGGACCACGACGACACACGACTGGTCGGTGGACGTCGATCTGGATCATCTGTCGCACATCAGGTCTCGACCCGGCGAATACGCGCCCGGCGGAGTCCTGCACCTCGTTCTCGAGGTACTCGCGTACGCGGCGGACGAAGCGGAACACCAGGGCGGTGGTCACGCGACCGTGACTGTGCACTCGGACGGGACGATCGAGGTGTCCGACACCGGTCGAGGCACCGACACCAGACTCGACGACGGCGTTGCGGTACGAAAGCCTGTCGTCAGCACGAAAGATGTTCGTTTCTTCGACGAAACTCGACCCGTTCTGCTCGACGACGGCCATGCCCGACGCGGGATGTCCACCGTCGCGGCATTGTCCGAGATGCTCGAACACACCAACCGGCGGGTCGATGGTGCATGGACCGGACGATACGAGCACGGAGTTCCCGTGACCGAGCTGGTGGCGACCGAACCGACCGAGCACACCGGCACCACCATCAGGTTCCTGCCCGACGCCTCCCTGATACCTGCGTCACCACTGACCCCGGAAGATGTGCGTGCGGCAATCGTGCCTCGTGACTTCTTCACGGTGTCGGTGACGTAGCGGGATCAGTCGAACACGGACCAACAGATACTGTTTCTTCTCTTCTGGTCTTCCAGCACCAGCTGCCGCACGCTGTTCGGGAGCCGGTCGCGCTGCCACTCGAGCTCTTCCCTACCCGCACTCATCTCCCGGCCGGCAGTTGCCGCCGCCCGAGCTGCCTTGATGGCGTAGGCGGCCGCTCCGAGGTCGTGTTCGGGTACGTGAGCCACGCAGGCTGCCTGGCCCGCGGCGTATGCGGCGAAGCGAGAGCAACCGGCCAGCGGCCGTGCCGCTCCCATGGCGTGGCCGCCCAGGGCGCGGGTGGCCATCATCGCGAGTTCGCCGCGAACCCACGCCCGGGTGGCCTCGATCGCCTCGCGCGGTCGGCAATCGGCGGGTTCGACCGTCTCGAACAAAGGGAGAACGTGTTCCGCACACTCGGCCGCCCAGAGCGCGAGGCTCCGGTGGTCGTCGTCGGACAGAAGTCCGCCGCGCTGCACAGTGATGAGGCGAGGGTCCCGAACGGCGGGAAGAATCATACGAGTCGTCCTTTCGGCGGTATCGCGTTCGCCCTTCGTCCGAGCGGCCGTTCATGCACACATGGGAACGGAAAAAAGACCCAGGACACTCGTCCTGGGTCTTCTTCGGTGGTAGCGGGGACAGGATTTGAACCTGCGACCTCTGGGTTATGAGCCCAGCGAGCTACCGAGCTGCTCCACCCCGCGTTGCAACTACGAAGTTACTACCGTGCGTACAGCCAATGCAAATCACGTGACTTCTCTGCGGTCGTGCGCACCCGAACGAGCGCATCGCGACGCGCGAATATCACGCCGGAGGCGGTTCGAAATAGTGCTCCGCGTCTCTTTTGGTGCGTGTTTCGAGTCACATAACGTTCGGGTTACGAAGTAGAAACAATAGCGCCACGAGCGCGTCTGAGCTGGGAAAATACCCCCTTTCATCCCAGCATGTGGACACCAGTCATCCCATTCCGGCTCAGTGACGGTGAGCAGATCCTCGACTACCTTCACGGACGGCCCTAAACCGCTGGGCCTGCACCACCCCGCCGCTTCCTTCGCTCTGCCCCGCGGGTGTGGTCCCCAATACGTACGGGGGCAGAGCCGCGACGATACGAAGCGCCTGGTCACGAACGCCATATATACCCGGCGAGGTGATTGCAGGCCAGTCGCGCCAGTCGAGCGCGGAGAGGATTCACCCCGCATGACCACTCAGAACAATTTCGGTAAGCGCGCACTCGGATTTGCCGTTGTCGCCGGTGCCGCCGTAGCCATCCCCCTCGGCGTCTCTGCCGGAACCGCCAACGCAGCCCCGAACAACTGGGACGCGGTCGCACAGTGCGAAAGCGGCGGCAACTGGAGCATCAACACCGGAAACGGCTACTACGGTGGCCTGCAGTTCTCGCAGAGCACGTGGACGGCCAACGGCGGAACCGGGTCACCGGCCAACGCATCCAAGGCCGAGCAGATCCGCGTCGCGGAGAACACCCTGCAGACTCAGGGACCGGGCGCATGGCCCACGTGCGGAAAGCAGCTGAGCACCGGTGCCTCCACTCCCGCGCCCGAGGCAGCTCCCGCACCGGCACCTCAGCCGGCACCGGCTCCGGCACCGGCTCCGGCACCGGCCGTGGCTCCCGAGGCCGCAGCGGCCACGCAGGCTGCACAGGGCGCGTTCGACGCAGCGTCCAAGCTCGCCGACCAGTACGGCCTGAGCACGCAGTTCCAGCACCTCGTTGCTGCCAACGCCCCGGTGCTCGCGCCCATCGGACGCTGATCACCCGGCAGTTCGTAGAACTGCCTCTCACCTTGCCGCTGCGCCGCGCGCACAAGCCAGGTGACGAACGACGAAAGGGCCGCCTCACCATTCGGTGAGGCGGCCCTTTCGCTCGTATCAACGGGTTCGGGTCAGCAGACCTGACCCGAACCGATCAGTTGCCGGCCCCGTTGTACGTGTCGACGGCGGTCTGCAGATTTTCGAGCGCGGTGCCGAGCTCTGCGAGATCTCCGCTCTGCTGCGCAGTGCGCACGGCTTCGAGCGCGGCATTCAACCCTGTGACCGCAGCGTCCCGTGTTGCCGAGCCGCCGGTGGACGGAGCCGAATTCGGGGAAGCCGGCGTTGTGGCCTCAGCGCCTGAGGTACCTCCCGATTCGGCCGGTTGTGGATCCTCGGGAGCACCACCCGGAGCAGTGGCAGCCGCGCCTGTTCCCGCTCCGAACACCTGATCGAGCGCCTCGGACAACCTGGGCGCGTACCCGACGCGGACGCCACCTTCAGCCCCCGGCTCCCGGTAGCTGACCAGAACCTTCGTCAACTGCGGGAACGTCGAGGTCGAAGCATTCTTCCGAGAGGTGTACAGCGGTTCCACGTACAGGATTCCGCCGTCGGCAATCGGGAGCGTCAGCAAGTTGCCGTACTGCAGTTCGTTCGACTGCTCGAGCAGCGTTCTGTCCGATGCCACCCGCGCGTCGGAGGTCATCGAGTTCTGCGCCTGCTGCGGGCCCTGGGTCTGCGTCTGCGTCGGCAATTGCAGAACCGTGAACTTGCCGTAGTCGTCGGGATCGGACCGCACCGAGATGTACGAAGCCAGCAATTCTCGGTTGAACCCGACCATGGCGCTGGTCAGCCGGAACGACGGCTCTCCGGTCTCAGGATCGCCGACCAGGACGTAGTAGGGCGGCTGATTCAAATCACTGCCGGCACCGCTGTTGCTGGTCGGATCACTCGGTACGGACCAGAACGCGTTGTTGGTGAAGAACTCGTTGGGGTTGTCCACGTGGTACTTCGCCAGCATTTCTCGCTGAACCTTGAACAAGTCCTCCGGGTAGCGGAAGTGCGAACGGAGCTCGTCCGTGATCTCGGACTCGGGCTGGACCGAATTCGGAAACACGCCCATCCATGCTTTCAACACGGGATCGGTGTCATCGACCTGGTACAGCGTCACTGTGCCGTCGTACGCGTCGACCGTCGCCTTGACGGAATTTCGGATGTACGAGACCTCGTCGCGTGGAAGTGGCCGACCTGTCGTCGACTCCACGCTGTCCACGGTCAGACCGTCCAGCGATGCCCGCTGAGCGTACGGGTAGTCCTTCAACGTCGTGTAGCCGTCGACGATCCAGACGATCTTGCCGTCCACGACCGCCGGGTACGAATCGGTATCGGTGGTCAACCACGGCGCAACCTTCTGCACTCGATCACGAGGATCGCGATCGAACAGAATCTTCGAGTCGTCGCCGATAGCTCCGGAGAAGAGAATGTTTCGCTCTGCGTATTTCGCAGCGAACGCCAGGCGGTTGAACCAATTGCCCACCGAGACGCCACCCGAACCGGTGTACGTGTAGTTGGATTCGTCGGTGTCGTACTCGCGGTCCCCGGTACCGGTAGCGCCGACGATCGCGTAGTCCGGATCCGCTGCGGCGATGACTTCGCCGTAGTAGATACGGGGCTGATCGACCGGAATGACCTGCTGGGAATCCTGCGACGCGATGTCGCTGACCGTGTAGATCGGGTAGCCGCTGTTGCTGTTGGCACCCTCGGCGGTCGGATCCTGCACAGCTGCGTTGACCCTGTTGGCAGGAGCTGCAACGAAGCCGTTCCCGTGCGTGTAGACGGTGTGCCGGTTGATCCAGTCCGTCTGGTTGCCGGTCAGGGACTGCGGCGAGAGCTCGCGAGCAGCGACGATGTAGTCCTGCAGCTGCCCGTCGATCTCGTACCGGTCGATGTCGAGTGTGTCGGGGAAACCGAAGAAGTTCTTCAGCTGCTGCTGCTGGGTGAAGGTGCGGGACAACACGTTCGGGTCCAGCAGACGAGTGTTGGCGATGGTGGTCCTGTCCGCCTCGCTCTCGCGCGGATTCTGCGAACTCTCTCCCGAGTAGTCCTGGTACTCGACGACGTCGTCGCCGATTCCGTACGCATCCCGCGTCGCGGTGATGTTCCGCTGGATGTAGGTGCTCTCTTTCTCCGCCGCGTTCGGGCGCACCGAGAACTGTTCCATCACCAGCGGCCAGACGGCTCCGATCAGGATGGACGAGAGCACCAGCAATGCCGTGGCCAAGGCCGGAATCCGGAGATCACGGAGGAAGATCGCCGCGAAGAAGGCGATCGCACAGATCACGGCGATCGCGAGCAGAATCAGTTTGGCCGGCAACACCGCGTTGATGTCGGTGAAGCTGGCACCGCTGAACGTGGGTTCCTTGCGGCTGCTCGACAGCAACGTGTACCTGTCCAACCAATATGCGACGGCCTTGAGCAGAACGAAGCTGCCCGCGATCACCGCCAGTTGAATACGCGCAGCACGAGTGAGTGCACCCTCGCGTCCGGCCAGGCGAATACCACCGAACACGTACTGCGTCAGCAGGTTCGCAAGGAAGGCCAATACGACGGCCACGAACAGCCAGTTGAGGACGAACCGGTAGAACGGGAGGTCGAACGAGTAGAACCCGACGTCGAGGCCGAACTGCGGATCGGTGGTCCCGAAGTCTCCCCCGTGCAGGAACAGCTGCACCGTCACCCAGTTGGCCTGAGCGATCATGCCGGACAGGAATCCGAACACCAGCGGAATTCCGATGCCGAACAGGCGCAGCCGGCTCATCACCGTGGTGCGGTACCGCGCGATCGGATCGTTGGGACCGGCGACCGGGACGAACACCGGCCGATTGCGGTACGCCAACAGCAGTGCCGCGAAGATGATGAGCCCGACGGCCAGGGCAACGACGAGGAAGATCACCAACCGCGTCAGCAGAGTAGTGGTGTACACGCCGCGGAAGTCGACCTCACCGAACCACAGCCAGTTCGTGTAGACGTCGATCAGACGGGGACCGATGAGAAGCAGACCTGCTGCTACCAAGGCCAATACGAGCAAGATCCGGCTTCGCCGCGACAAGGACGGCATACCGGTGGGGGGCCTCATGCCCACGTGCCACACTCCAACTTCGGGCGACGCCGACCGGCGCCGCAGATGACTTCTTCGGCGCACTCGTCGTGCGCCGCATGTCCGTTTCGCCCTACTGTACGTACGTTGATCCTACGGCTGCGACGCCCGTACTGCGGCCACTGCTGGTCGCAGGTCAGGAGCGTCGGCGTCCATGGAACCATCCGGATGCGAGGATAGTGCGGTGAGCAACGACAGCAACGGACTGCCCGGCGAAGACCATTTCGGTGACGAGTTCGACCCCGAGTCGGGTGGGCAGGAAGTGGCCGAGGCTCTGGCTCGATGTGCTCGCGAAGTGGCGGATTTCGTCGAGGCAGGTGGTTGGCACCAGGCCCCGCAGATGTTCGCGTTGGTACCCACCGCAGCGCTCGCCGCGGCAGAGCCCGGACTCCTCGACGATCTTGCCGACGGCGCTGCACTGACTCCCATTCAGCAACATTCGCTGCCCGAGGACATCACCGGCGGCTCCCCCGCCCTGGACGAGTTCCTGGCCACCTCCACATGGCCCGAAGGTGTCGTCGGATGCGCACTGGTCCAGGAGATCGTGGTCCTTCCCCCCGCCGCCGAATCGACACTCGACGATGCCTTGATGCCGTTGCTCGCCGATCCCGATGCGGCCGACGAGGCCGCGCGCTCGGCTGCCGAGAACCATCCCGAGAAACGGGATGCTCGGTTGATCGTCGCCGTACTCAAGGACGGTCCGTCCTTGACTCTGCTGCAGTTGCACCCGGACGAGGACGCCGATCCATTCGCGCCCATCGACCTTCGTATCGCGCCGGACCTGGCCCCCAACGTCGTGCACGGCCTCTACGCGACGTTCGACGTCGTCGACGACGACTAGCGGCCGGGCTGGGTCAGCTGCAGGACGGCGCGTCGCCGCCCGAGCCGATCGCCTGCAGCGAGTCGACAGCACTGTCCAACGATTCGACACGCACCAATCTGAGGCCGTCGGGGACGTTCTGTTGCGCCTCACCGCAGTTGGCGTCCGGCACCAGGAACGTGGTGGCTCCGGCCTCGCGGGCGGCGATCAGCTTGTACGGAATACCGCCGATGGGGCCGACCGTGCCTTCGGCGTCGATGGTTCCCGTCCCCGCGACGAACTCTCCGTTGCTCAGCTCACCGGGACTGAGCTTGTCGACCACGGCCAGGCTGAACATCAGTCCGGCCGACGGTCCGCCGACGTCGGCGAGGTTGAACTTCACCTCGAACGGCACATCGGGCTGCTCCTCGGGCGTGACGCCGAGGTACCCCAACGCGTCGTCGTCGGGCCGGGCTCCGAGTACCACCGAACCCGTCTGTGTGATGCCGTCACGGACGTACTCGATCTCGACGGAATCACCGGGGGCTCGGGAGCTGACCGCCTCACGAACCGCCGACGCCGTGGACACGGGGGTGTCGCCGACCGAGACGAGCGTGTCCCCCACGTTCAGCACGCCGGCAGCGGGCCCGTCATCGGCCACGCTGGCCACCGCCAGCGACACCGGCAGATCCAGATGATGCAGCGCGGCGAGTTCGGCGCTGGACTCCGACTCCTCGAAGTCCGCCTGATTGCCTTCCTGAACTTCTTCCTTCGACTTGTCCGGCGGATAGACCTCCTCGCGCGGAACCAGTCCTTGCCTGCCGCTGGCCCAGAAGCCGAGAGCCTCGAACAGGTTGAGCTGATCGCGCACGGCCACGGTCGTCATGTTCAAGTGGCCCGCGGTCGGATCGACCTCGGTTCCGTCGATCTGCACCACGGGCACCCCGTCGACGTCACCGAGGGTGTTGTACGTCGGGCCGGGGCCGAGAGCGGCGAACGGAACAGTGACGACCGAGCCGGTGACGCCCAGCACCACCACGGGTAACAGCGCAGCGACGAGAGTGGCGATCCTTCGGTTCACTCCGTAGACACTAGATCCGAATACGGTCGACTGTGCAGACCGCCCCTGCCGAGTGCGTCCGCGCCGACTTCTCACGGCCCGGACTGTTCGCCGTCAGCGTGACGATCCACCACTCTCTCCGTTCGTCGGGCTTGTACCGTTGAGTCATGAGCAATTTTGGTTTCGGTGCCTCCGACGACGACCCGGACAAGAAGAAAGATCCGGACGGCTCGGGCAACCCTGCCGGTTTCGGCTTCGGTGGCGAGGGCTTCGACCCCGCACAGCTGGGCCAGATGCTCACTCAGTTCGGCCAGATGCTCAGCGGAATGGGAGCCGCAGGCGGGACCGGGTCGGGACCGGTGAACTACGACCTGGCCAAGCAGCTGGCACGCCAGCAGATGGGCGATTTCAGCCCGGTGTCGGCAGGCGAACGAGAGGCCGTCACCGACGCCGCGCACCTGGCCGAGCTGTGGCTGGACGGGGCGACGACTTTGCCGGCCGGTGCCACCAAGACCGTTGCGTGGACACCGGTCGACTGGCTCGACAACACGATCGACACCTGGAAGCGCCTGTGCGACCCCGTCGCCGAGCAGATCTCGGGCATGTGGACATCGGGACTGCCCGCCGAGGCCCAGCAGATGGCCGGGCCGATGATGGGCATGCTGACGCAGATGGGCGGGATGGCGTTCGGTTCGCAACTCGGCCAAGCTCTCGGCCAGCTGTCCAAGGAGGTTCTGACGTCCACCGACATCGGCCTGCCCCTCGGACCGTCGGGAACGGCGGCGCTGCTGCCGTCGGCCATCGCGTCGTTCAGTGAGGGACTCGAGCAGCCCGACCGTGAGGTGTTGGTGTTCCTCGCCGCTCGTGAAGCCGCCCACCAGCGGCTCTACAGCCACGTCCCGTGGCTGCGGCAGCGGGTTCTGGCCACCGTCGAGGAGTACGCGCGCGGCATCCGGATGGACTTCTCGGCCATCGAAGAGGCCGCCGCCGGGCTCGACCCGTCCGCGCTGACCGATCCGTCGAAGATCGAGGCGATCCTGCAGCAGGGTGCCTTCGAGCCACAGACGACGCCGGAGCAGAAGCACGCACTCGAGCGTCTCGAGACACTGCTCGCCCTGGTCGAGGGATGGGTCGAGACGGTGGTTGCAGCCGCTCTGGGCGACCGCCTGCCCGGTGCCGTCGCGCTCGGCGAAACGATCCGGCGCCGCCGGGCGTCGGGCGGCCCTGCCGAACAGACCTTCGCGACGCTGGTCGGCCTCGAACTGCGGCCCCGCAAGGTCCGCGAAGCAGCCGATCTGTGGCGTCAGCTCCTCGCCGCAGCCGACATCGAGGGACGTGACGGCGTGTGGGCACACCCCGATCTGCTGCCCGACTCGTCGGACCTGGACAACCCCGCGGGGTTCATCGACCGGGTCGTCGGCGGTGGAACGTCGAGCTTCGACGACCCGATCGCGCAGCTCGAAGCCATGGAAGCCAAGGAGGCCGAAGAGCGCGCCGCCGGGAACGACGACAAGGGCACCGACGGTGATCCCGAGAAGGGTTCATCCACAACCTGACCCGGCCGGTTTCGCACCACTTCGATCAAGGTCGTCGAACGCCTGCTCGGAGGCACTTCCACCCTGTGGATAACGTGCCCTGAGCGGGCGTTCTTCGCTGTCGGCGCTGCCAGAGTGTGTTCCATGATCACACCGACCGTTCGACTCGATCCTGCGGTAGCAATTCTGCCGCGTCGAGACGGCACCGTTCAGTTGGGCTGGAATCCCGAGACCAGCGTCGTCGTCACTCCACCTCCCGGTGCCGAGCCGGGCTCGATACTCGAAATTCTCCGACTCCTCGCCGCGGGCCACTCCAGACCTCACATCGTCTGTCACGCAATGACATTGGGGCTGTCCGCCAATCGAACATCGGCGATGCTCGGCGAGCTGGAGGATTCCGGGTTGCTGATGCACGGCACGAGCGAACCGGTGGTGCCCGACGCCTCGCTGCAGGCCTCGCAGACCGGACCGGGGGCGGTGAAGACCGTCCACCTCGTAGGGCGGGGTCCGATCTCGGACGCGTTGGCCTCCGGTCTGAGTCGAACCGGTGTCACGGTGAGCCGAACGAGTCTGACTCCGACTCGGTACCCGCACTCGGTGGTGAGGTCATGGAGCTACGACGTCGTGGTACTCGCCGACGATCTGGTTGCAGAACCTCGACTGGTGACCGATCTGGTGCGTCTGCGCATCCCACATCTGCAGGTGCGGCTACGAGATGGGAAGGGCATCGTCGGGCCCTTCGTGGTGCCCGGTCGGACGAGTTGCCTGCGGTGTGCAGATCTGACGCGCTGCGACTTCGAGCCGGAGTGGCCGCATCTGTCCGCCCAACTGCTCGGCACGGTCGGCCAAGCCAGCAGCGCGACGGTGCTGGCCACGGCAGCGTTCGCGTTCGCTCAGTTGGAGAACCTCATCGGCCGTTCCGACGGCGCCCTTCCCGAGACCGCCGACTGCACCATGGAACTGGACTTCGCAGCGGCCGGAACCACCGTGCACAAACGGCTGTGGTCGAAGCATCCGCACTGCGATTGCTGGCACTGACCGAACGCACCGAAAGTGAGTTCACCTCGACCGATAGGAGTCGGTGCGGGGCGGTCCGAGCAATTGTCGGAAGGTTCAGCCATGATGGAGCTGTGTCTGACATACCGCGCCGTGGATCGACTCGTACTGCAAAACTGGCCAGCATTCCCCTCGGAATGGCCGGTCGTGCTGCCGTAGGGTTCGGCAAGAAGCTCGCCGGCGGCAATCGCGACGAAATCGATGCGGACATGGCCGCCAAAGCAGCAGAACAGCTCTTCTCCGTCCTCGGGGAGCTCAAGGGCGGTGCCATGAAGCTCGGGCAGATGCTCTCGGTAATGGAAGCGGCCGTTCCGGAGGAGTTCTCGGAGCCGTACCGCGAGGCACTGACCAAGCTGCAGGCGCAGGGACCGCCCATGCCCGCGAAGACCGTGCATCGGGTGTTGGACCAGCAACTCGGAACTGCGTGGCGGTCACGTTTTCTCGATTTCGACGACACTGCGATCGCCTCGGCCAGCATCGGACAGGTGCACCGAGCAACGTGGTCGGATGGACGCGATGTCGCGGTGAAGATCCAGTACCCAGGCGCGGACGACGCATTGCGCTCCGACCTCAAGACGCTGAACAGGTTCGCGAACCTGTTCAGCACGGTGCTCGCGGGCACGGACGTCAAGCCGGTGCTCGAGGAATTGACGGCCCGTACCGAGGACGAGCTCGACTACCGCATCGAAGCGGCGAATCAACGCGCCTTCAGCAAGGAATTTGCAGGCGATCCCCAGTTCGCCATTCCCAAGATCGTCGCCAGCGCACCCAAAGTCGTTGTCAGCGAATGGATGACGGGTCGGCCGCTGGCCGATGTGATCGCGAACGGAACGGCCGAGGAACGTAACCAGGCGGGCGAACTGCTCGCGTTGTTCGCATTCGTGTCTCCGGCGCGCGCGAAGTTGCTGCACGCCGATCCTCATCCGGGCAATTTCATGATGCTCGACGACGGACGCATGGGCGTCATCGATTTCGGTGCCTGCGCTCCGATGCCCGACGGTCTCCCGCCCGTCCTGGGTCGGATGGTCTCGCTCGCACGCGACGAGAAGTTCGACGAACTCGTCGAACTGTTCACCGAGAGCGGGTTCGTGGTGCCGGGCCGCACCGTCACGGAGAAGGAGATCGAAGATTATCTGCGTCCCTTCACCGATCCGATCCACACCGAATCGTTCCACTTCACCCGGGCCTGGCTGCAGAAAGCTGCGGGCACCGCTACGGATTTCAACAGCGCGCAGTTCCGCACCGTTCGCGCGTTGAACATGCCTGCCGAGTACGTGATGATCTTCCGAGTCCTCGGCGGGTTGGTCGGAATCTGCGCGCAGCTGGACGCCTACGCGCCGTACATGGCCATCCTCACCGAGTGGCTGCCCGGCTTCGCCGACTGATTCGTTCGGCGAAACCGGGCACCGGTCTCGTGGATCATGCTGCGTTCTTCCGCGGCCGTCCGCGGGGACGCTTGCGGGCGATGACGACACCCTGCTCGAGGATCTCACCGCCCCACACGCCCCACGGCTCGGCGCGGTCGAGGGCCGCGCTCAGGCAGGTACGCCGGATGGGGCATTCGGCGCACAGCGCCTTGGCCTGCTCGAGTTCGGCGGGGGTGTCGGCAAACCACATGTCGGGGTTCGCCGCTCGGCATGGCACCGACAGTGCCAGCTCGACCGATTCGGTCGAACACTGTGCAGCGTAGGCACTCTCGGACTCTGGTCGGCATGTCGTCCGGATCGTGGCGGTTGACACGTCGGTCTCCTCTACTTTTCGTGCGGCGTCGTTATCGGTTCGAGGGGTGATGCGAACCTGTCGGCCTCACGCTCGGATAGAGGAACTACCTGAACGAGAAAGGCCACGGTCCGCGTGTGCGGGTCCGTGGCCTGGTGGGGCTTGTCGAAGCGTCTACCGACAGTGAAGTCGGTGTCTGCTGTCGAGCACGGACGCACAAGGTGCGCGGTGACGTCGGGCTGCCTGAGCAACGGCTTTCGCTCCTGGTGCCAGGGCGACCTGGGCGGAATTCGACCCCGAGGCCGCATATGCGGACTCCTGCATGGGGCCGAAAGCGGAGGAACGAATCCACGTCTGCGCAACAGAGCCTGCGGCGGCGGCATGAGTGCCGAGGGGGGCAACTCCGAAAGGTGCCGTGCCGAGGACAGGGCTGAACGCGACGGTTGCGTGGGCAACGGCGGCGTGCAATGTGTTGATCATTTTCTTCAGCTCCTGTTCTGGTCTCGTTGGCGGATTGGACAGTGCGCGATCTCCCGCGGCACGTGAAACAGACTAAGCCCCCTGCCGATATCTGCACAAGTTATTTTCTACCTGCGGTTTCGCGGAGATTTCCGTACCTCCGTGTCACGTGTCCGAGGCCCGCACCACGGTGAGAACTTCTTCGCCGAACCGCTCCAGTTTCTTGGCCCCGATTCCCGGAATCGCCACCAGCCCACGCTCGTCCTGCGGTTGCTGCTCCGCGATGGCCGTCAGCGTGTTGTCGCTGAACACCACGTACGCGGGCACCTTCAGTTCGCGGGACTTGTCCAGTCGCCACGATTTCAGTGCATCGAGCAGGGCGATGTCGACGTTCGACGGACAACTGTCGCATCGACCGAGCATGGTCGCAGACGTGCCGATCAGGGGCTTGCCGCACAACCGACACTTGGGACCGGACTTCTTGGCCGCGGGCGCGGCAATACGCGAGGCGGGCGAGTCCTCGGGAATCAGACCGTTGAGAAACCTCGACCGGCGCCGCGATTTGCGTCCGCCCTCGTTGCGGGCGAGTGCCCAGGACAGATGCAGGTGGACTCGGGCGCGCGTGACACCGACGTAGAGCAGCCTGCGTTCCTCCTCGACGGCCGCCTCGTTGTTGGCACTGGGGTCGTTGCCGATCGCGTGCGAGATCGGCAGGGTGCCGTCGGCGAGACCGACGATGAACACCGCGTCCCACTCGAGTCCCTTCGCCGCATGCAGCGAGGCGAGAGTGACGCCCTGGACCGTCGGTGGATGCCGCGCCTCGGCACGTGCGGCGAGCTCCCCCAACAACTTCTCGAGGGTCAGGTCCGGCTCGTGCACCAGAAGTTCTTCGGTGAGCTGCACCAAACCGCCGAGCGATGCCCACTTCTCGCGGGCCTGTGCACCCGTCGGCTCGGTTGCCGTCAGGCCGAGCGGAGCCAGCACCGCTCGCACCAGAGCCGGTAGTCCCTCGCCCGCCTGCGCGCCGTCGGGCAGATCGTCGCGACCGCCTGCCTGCCGCAACGCGTTGACTCCCTGCCGCACCTCGGGCCTGGTGAAGAACCCCTCACCGCCGCGAACCTGATAGGGGATCTTCAGCTCGGTCAACGCCTGCTCGTGTGCCTCCGACTGTGCGTTGATGCGGTACAGAATCGCGATCTCGGCCGGCGAGGTGCCCTTCGAGATCAACCTCTTGATCGCACGCGCCACACCGTCGGCTTCCGCAGGCTCGTCGTCGTACTCGAAGAACTCCGGCTCCGGTCCCGGCTCGCGTTGACCGATCAATTGCAGTCGGGTGCCGGCGATGCGACCGCGGGCGGCTCCGATGACGCGGTTCGCCAGCGACACCACCTCGGGCGTCGACCGGTAGTCGCGCTCGAGCCGAACCACGGTGGCCTCGGGGTACTTCCGTGAGAAGTCGAGGAGATACCGCGGAGACGCGCCGGTGAAGGAATAGATGGTCTGGTTCGCGTCGCCGACGACGGTGAGATCGTCACGCTCGCCCACCCAGGCGTCGAGTACCCGTTGCTGCAACGGCGTCACGTCCTGGTACTCGTCGACGACGAAGCAGCGGTAGCGCTCACGGAACTCGTCGGCCACCGACGAATGTTCTTCGAGGGCAGCGGCCGTGTGCAGCAGAAGGTCGTCGAAATCGAGCAACATCGAGTCGCCGCCGCGGGACTTGAGCTCCTCGTAGCCGGCGTACACGGCAGCGACCTTGGTCGCGTCCATCGGAACGTCGCGGCGGTTGCTCGCCGCGATGCGCGGATAGTCCTCGGGTGCGATCAACGATCCCTTGGCCCATTCGATCTCTCCCGCGAGATCTCGGATGGCGTCCGTCGACGTCGACACACCGGCCCGGTTGGCCGCCTGCGAGACAACGGTGAACTTGCGATCGAGAAGCTGCCATCCGGTGTCGCCGACCACCTGCGGCCAGAAGTACTTGAGCTGACGCATGGCCGCGGCGTGAAACGTGCGAGCCTGCACCGGAGGACCGTCTCCCCCGACGCCGAGCTCACGCAGGCGGCCGCGCATCTCACCGGCCGCACGCGCAGTGAACGTCACCGCCAGTACCTGCCCCGAGGACACGTGACCGGCCGAGATGAGGTGGGCGATGCGTCGGGTGATCGTGCGGGTCTTGCCCGTGCCCGCACCGGCCAGGACGCAGACCGGGCCGCGGGGAGCCAGTACCGCCGCGGATTGCTCCGGATCGAGTCCGGCGGTCATCGCGTCGTCAGCCATGGGGTCCATTGTGTCAGTGCGTACCGACAGTTCCACCCGGGGCCGAAGCGGGTGGCCAACGGCCGATGCAGGTGTCGGCCGGAACAATCGCGTCGGCGCTCCTGTTGACTGTTGGCGTGACCACTACCGAGAACACCCCACAGACCCCGGCCGCGTTGACCGTCTACTCCACCACGTGGTGCGGTTACTGCCGCCGGCTCAAGACCCAGCTCGACCAGGCCGGAATCGAGTACGCCGAGATCGACATCGAGCAGAACCCCGAGTCGGCCGACTTCGTCGGCAGCGTCAACAACGGCAACCATGTGGTGCCGACCGTGCTGTTCGCCGACGGCTCGACGGCGACGAATCCCACTCTCGCCGAGGTCAAGCGCGCGCTGTCGCTCTGACCAGCCGTCAGGCCGTCGCCGCCCACGCCTCGAGCATTCCACGGGCGATGGAGATCGAGCCAGGAAGAAGCAGCCGGGAGGTCGAATCCGATCCCCAGTCGCCCAGCTCGAGTGCGGCAACAACCTCTGCTCGATCGAACCAATGGGCCTCGGCGATCTCACCGTCCTGAAAATGCAGCGGTTGCTCCGGGTCGGCGACGGCGGAGAACCCGATCATCACCGACCGTGGAAACGGCCAGGGCTGGCTCCCCAGATACTCGATAGCGGAGACGTCGAGGCCCACTTCTTCTCTGATCTCCCGTGTCACACAGGTTTCCAGCGACTCACCGGCCTCGACGAAACCCGCCAGCACCGAGAACCGACGCTCGGGCCAGGCAGGTGCTCGGGCCAGCAGCACTCGATCGCCACCATCGTGAACCAAACAGATCACCGCCGGATCGGTACGCGGGAATTCCTCGTGACCGGTGGACGTGCTCGTCCGCGACCACCCCGCGCTCGACGGAACGGACGACGCACCGTCGAGTGAACTGAACTGCGCGCTCGCATGCCAGTTGAGGATCGCCAGGGCACCGGTCACCATCGACAACGCGTTGCTGTCCAATCGATCACCGTCGGTACGCAGGTCGCCGACCGCGCCTGCCACGACCTCCACCCGGCGCGCCCACAGGTGTCGATCGCCGTGAATTCCGAGAAAGACCGCATCGGCCGTCGGCTCGGCAGCGACGTCCGCGGCAGGGCCGAGCACGAGGCCGTTCTCGTCCACCGGGAATCTGCCTCTGCCGTCCACGTTCAGGACCCGAGCAGTCGGCCAACCCGCCGCCAACGCTGCGGTGTCTCGGCGCAGTTCCTCTGCCCTGTTCAGTGGCGATCGGGACAGTCGAGGTGGGTGAGCGAGTTGGAATTTCGGCACGCGCACGACCCTACTTGGCTGTGGCTAGTCGCCCACGCGACGGATGTAGAGCAGTCGGTCGGACGCCTCGATCGCGTCGACTTCGGGAGTGCCGACTCGGAACAGTTTGCCGGCCCGCACCACTCCGAGAACGATGTCGGTGAGGTGTCTCGGAGATCCGCCGACCTCGTCACGCTCGACTTCACGCTCTGCGATCGCGAAGCCCGCTTCCGGGGTCAACAGATCCTCGATCATCTCCACCACGGACGGGGTCGACGTGGCGATCCCGAGCAGACGTCCCGCGGTCTCGGACGAGACGACCACCGAATCGGCACCGGACTGACGCAGCAGGTGCGTGTTCTCCGCTTCCCTGATGGCGGCGACGATCTTCGCTTTCGGAGCGATCTCGCGGGCGGTCAGAGTCACCAGAACTGCGGTGTCGTCTCGATTGGTCGCCACGATGATGGCCGACGCGTGCTGGGCACCGGTGAGCCTGAGCACGTCGGACTTCGTCGCCGAACCGTGGACGGTGACCAAGCCCATCGCCGACGCGGTGTCGAGCACCATCTGATCGGTGTCGACCACGACGATGTCGGACGCCGACACGCCGTCTCCGAGCATCGCGTCGACTGCGGTACGGCCCTTGGTGCCGAAACCGATGACCACGGTGTGATTGCGCACGCTGCGTCTCCATCGCTGAATTTTGAATGCCTGCCGGGACCGCTCGGTGAGAACCGACAGCGTGGTACCGACCAACAGAATGAGGAAAAGGACCCGAAGGGGTGTGATGACCAGGATGTTGACCAGTCGCGCCGACGGACTCATCGGTGCGATGTCACCGTATCCCGTCGTGGACAACGACACCGTCGCGTAATAGAACGAGTCGAGGAAGGACAGTTCACCGTCCTGGGTGTCGCTGTATCCATCGCGATCGAGGTACACCACGAACGCAGCCAGGAACAGAATTCCCAACGCCATCAGCACCCGCTTGTAGATGGCGCGCCACGGACTCGATTCCAGTTCCGGTACCCGGAGCACTCCGACGAGGGCGAAGTCGGGCTTGTCGGTCAGCGCGCCACTGTCACTCAGGCGCGCTCGCAACCTACCTGCCACGTCGGCCGCCGAAGTACTCACCGAAGTCGAGATCATTCACGGCACGCAGCGTAACCCCATGCCAGGCTTCCGTGCCGACGACGCAGGGTGTGGCACGGTATGCGTATGACAAAGAGATCGAGTCAGGCAGCCGCGTTGCGTCTCGCGGGACTGCTCGCCGGAGCCGGAGTTCTCCACTTCGTCACTCCGAAGTTCTTCGATGCCCAGGTACCGACCGCATTGCCGGGTTCGGCGCGGACCTACACGCAGGTCTCGGGGGTCGCCGAACTCGCCGTGGCTGCGACGCTGGCCGCACCGCGGACCCGTCGACTGGGCGGCGCACTCGCGGCCGCCCTGTTCGTCGTGGTGTTCCCCGCCAACATCAACCTGGCATACAAGTACGTGCAGAGCCCGAAGACCTCGCCGGCTCTCAAAGCCGCGATGATCGCCCGTCTGCCACTGCAGATTCCATTGGTCACCGAGGCTCTGAAAGCCCGTCGGAACGCACCGTAGCTCCCGCCTGCTCGGGACCGACCGGGCCCTCCAGCAGCTGGGCCAATTCCGTTGCGTCCGGTAGGTTCTCGGGCGCAATGGTGTGACCGCTGCGCACATAGTGGAACGCTGCGCGCACTCGCTCGAGCGGTACCGGTTCGGTGCGCCCGATGGACATCAGCTCGGCCCACGCCAACCGGTAGGCCGCGAGCTGCATCGCTACCGCCCGCTGTTCCGACGCCGTCGGCTCTGCGCCCGTCTTCCAGTCGACGACGGTCCAGCCGCCGTCCGGGTCCGCGAACACCGCGTCGATGCGTCCTCGCAGTACCGTTCCCGCCACGGAGGTCTCGAACGGCACCTCCACTTCGACGGGGCTGCGGAGCGACCACTCCGATTCGAGGAACGCCTGCTGGAGGGTTTCGAGGTCCACGTCGACCGATGCCCCGGTGTCGGCCGAGCCCGGCAATTCGTCGAGGTCGAGCAGTCGAGTCGCGCCGAACCTCCGTTCGATCCAGGCGTGAAACGCAGTTCCCCTGCGCGCCAACGGGTTCGGCGGGAACGGCAGCGGCCTCCGCAGGCGTGACGCCAACGCATCGGGGTCGGCCGCGAGGTCGACCAGCTGCGTCACCGACAGGTTGCCGGGAAGAGCCACGTCGACTCCCGCGACCGATCTCGCGGCCCGCTCGGCCAGCAGAGTGTCGACGTCCGCAGCCCAGTTCTCGGGGCCCTCCGGGGTTCGGTCCTGGACGCCGTCACTCTCTTCGCCCGGTGTGGCCGAGATATCTGCCAGCGCGCGCAGCACTTCCTGCGCTCCGCTCTCGATCGCTCCTCGTCTGGGACCGAGTGGATCGCGTGGCCAGGACGCGGTGTGCGGCACGGCCCCGAGTGGGTTCGACGCCCCGTCCTCCGGGGCCGGTGCCCACTGCTCGATCACCGCGATGTCGGCGAATTCTTCGATGTGCGTGTGCAACTCGTCGAGAAATTCCGACGGCCCACGCGGCTTCGTGGCGGTCTCGTCCCAATGATGCGCGGATACGAGCAGCACCCGTTCGGTTCGGGTGAGTGCCACGTAGAACAGTCGGCGATCCTCGGCGAGTCGACGCCTCGCCAGCGCATCCTTGTGGCTCTTGACGGCGTCCTCGAGGTCCTTGCGATTGTGGAGCCGGTCGAGTTCGAGGACCGGGACCCCTTCCGAGCCTTCGCCGTCGAGCGCGCGGTCACCGCGCAACGACGGCGGCAGCTCGGCCATCGCCCCGAGCCAGGTCGAGGAGGCGTTCGAGGACGGGAACACACCCTTCGCCACGTGCGGGACCGCTACCACCTCCCATTCGAGGCCCTTCGCAGAATGGACGGTGAGCACCTGAACTCGATGTGGGGCGACGTCGACCTCACCGGGGGCGAGGCCGTCCTCGACCGTCGCCGCGGCGGCGAGGAACGACAGGAACCCGGTGACCGTGGCGGTCGGATTGTCGGCGTAATCGGCTACCACATGGGCGAATTCGTCGAGATGTTCACGACCGACCGCGCCTTCGGTGCTGATCGGCGTGCGGGCCTGAGCTTCGACACCGATGCCCATGATCCGCTCGATGTCGCCGACCAATTCCGTCAGCGGCTGACCGATTCGGTCGCGCAGCAGGTGCAGCTCGCCCGCCAGGGCGACGATCCGGCGATGCCCCACCTCCGAGTACCGTTCGGCCGGACCGGGATCGGCTATGGCGTCGGCCAGACCGGCCTGCTCCGACTGCTCGCCGGGCAGGGCGCTACCGAGCGCAGCGTCGAGTGCCTGCGGGTCGTCGACGCGACCCGCGGTGCCGTACCCGCCGCGGATCTCGAGTTCTCGGGCGCGCTGCGAGAGTGCCCGCAGATCCGTCGGCCCGATCTGCCACCTAGAGCCGGTGAGGATGCGCATCGCCGAGCTACCCGCAGTGGGGTCGGCCACCAGCCGCAGCATCGCGATGATGTCGGCCACCTCGGGAACGTGCAGCAACCCACCGAGCCCGACGACCTCCACCGGTAATCCGCGGCTGCGCAGCACCTCAGCGATCGGCTCGGCGTCGGCGTTGCGGCGCACCAGAACCGCAGCGGTGGGCGGCGGCCGATCCTGCTCGAGGGCAGCGCGGTACTCCCCCGCGATCCGGTCGGCGATCCACTCTCGTTCGTCCGGAACGGTGTCGGTGACGGCCAGTCGGACATCACCGGGAACCGCACCCGGGCGGGCCCGCAGAGTCGGCACCGGCACGCCGACGCGGCGCAATGGGTCGGTGATCAGGTTGGCCAGCGTCAATGCCTCGGGCGGATTTCGCCAGCTGGTGAGCAATTCGAGCCGAGGTGCGGGGCTTCCGTCCGCCTTCGGAAAATCGGTGGCGAACCGAGGCAGATTCGCTGCCGATGCGCCGCGCCACCCGTAGATCGACTGCATCGGATCGCCGACGGCAGTCAGGGCCAACTGCGGGTCGCTACCGGATCCGAACAGAGACGACAGCAGAACGCGTTGGGCATGGCCGGTGTCCTGGTACTCGTCGAGCAACACGAGCCGGAAGCGTAGCCGCTCTGCGATGCCCACCTCGGCGTGCTCGGCAGCGACCCGCGCCGCCATCGACATCTGCGAGCCGAAATCCAGTGCGCCCTCGCGCCGCAGAGTCTGCGCCAGCCGTTCCACCAACGGCAGCAACCCGATTCGTTGATGCTGTGCGTCGAGGATGTTCAGCAACTCCTTGGTGGGGCCACCGCGTTGTCGCGGCCCCGGCCCGAGCGTGTGCACCAATTTCTCCAGCTCCACGTGCGCGAGCCGCAAATCCTCGGGATCGACCAGATGCTCGGCCAACTGACCGGAGAGCGCGAGTACCGCCTCGGTCACCGACGTGGGGTTACGGTCGGTGTCCAGGTCGCCGTCCCAGGTACTGACGACCCGGTGGGCCAGCTGCCACAGTTCGGTTTCCGAGAGCAGTGTCGCGGACGGTTCGATCGGCAACAGCAAGCCGTGCTCGGTGAGCAATCGGCCTGCATAGGAGTGGTAGGTGCTCACTTCCGGCTCGGCACCGAGGATTCGCTCGCGCAATCCCAGACCGGGGTCGAGTGCGCGCACCAGATCGGATCCGGCCAGCCGAGCCAGTCGAGCTCTGATCCGAGAGGTCAACTGCTGTGCGGCTTTTCGGGTGAAGGTCAGACCCAGAACCTGGTCGGGGTCGACGAAACCGTTGGCCACCATCCACACCACGCGGGCAGCCATGGTCTCGGTCTTGCCCGCACCTGCCCCCGCGACGACGAGCGTCGGGCCGGGCGGCGCTGCGATCACAGCGGCTTGTTCGTCGGTCGGTGGATGCTTCTGCCCGAGCGCCCGGGCGAGTTCGACCGGCGACACCCGCGCCGAACCGGTCCGTGTCTTCGTCGCTGTCGTCATTGTTCGGTCACCTGCCTACCCGTCTCGTGTGCCGGGCAACTGGACTTGACCGGGCAGTGCCTGCAACCGTCGTTGATCCGCGCCTCGAACGTGGGTCCCTGCGTTGCCGATGCGGCCTGGTGCACGGTGTCTCGCCACTCCTCGAGTTTCTCCGGTGTCGGCACTTCCTGGACACGCTGCGTCGCCCCGTCCTTGTTGTGGGGCTTGGCCACGAACACCAGCCGCGCTCCGCCGGGTTCGCCCGCGGGTTCGCCCTCGATGGCACCGGCTGCCGCCGCGACCTGATAGGTGGCCAACTGATGGTGGTTACGTGCGTCCTCCTTCGACATGACGGTCTTCGCCGTCTTGACGTCGATGATCACCGGCCGACCGTCCGGATCGTGCTCGAGTCGGTCGATGCGACCGCGCAACGCCACCGCAGGCTCGTCCTCGGACCGGGCGTCGAGTATGCCGTCGACGCGCACTTCGACTCCGGCCTCGGTGAGCTCGCCTCGACTGCCCTGCAGCCAGGCCTCGAAGGTCCCGAGCATCGCCCCGGTTCGGTCGAGCTCGTGCCGCGAGTACCACTGCGATCCGAGATCCACTGCATCCCATGCCGTTTCGAGGGCACGCCGGAGTTGCTCCGGCGGTATCCGACCGGCCACTGCCTGGACGAGAGTGTGCACGAGCGTGCCGGTGACCGCATGGGTGTTGGTGCCGTCGTTGCCGCCGTGACGTTCGAGCATCCACCGCAGCGGACAGGTGGTCAATTGTTCCACCGTGGACGGCGACAGCGGCACCGGACCGTCGCCGAGCTGCCACAGCGGCGCGTCGGTACTGGGCCCTGCCACCCCGAACCACTCGTCGGGATGTGCGCCGCGGACACCGGCGTCGGCGAGGGTGGCCAGATGCCGGGCCGCTCGGGCTCGCTTGTCCGGATCCTGTTCGGCGACAGCCGGATCGCACACCACACTCCGCAGTTCGGCCACCAGCATGGGCAGCGCCAACACTCGGTGTGCAGTCTCCGGCCCGGGGAGCTCGGGTGCGAGATCCGACTCCTCTCCGCCGTCGACGCCGCGTAGTTCGTCCACGAATCGCGACCGGACCAGATCGGCATCTCCGGTACTGGAATCGACGGCAGTGACGAGCAAGGTCGATCGAGCGCGGCTGCACGCCACCAGAAAAAGCGTGCGCTCCTCGGCCAGCAACGGAGCCGACTTCGACAGTCGCCCATCGAGCGCTGCAGCGGCATCGACCTTGCCGGACGCGAGGTCGACCAGAGTGTCGGTGCCCAGCAGGCTGCCGCGTGACCGCAGACCCGGCCACAGCCCTTCCTGCACCCCGGCAACCGCGACGAGCTCCCATTCCCGACCCGCGGCAGAATGCGCGCTCAGCAGCGTCACCGCGTCGGCCCGAACCGTGGGGCGGTGTGAGTTCAGAGTGGGAATCTCCTGCTGCGCAATGTAATCGAGGAATCCACCGATCTGTGCCCGCGGCAACCTGTCGACGTATGCTGCCGCCGCATCGAACAGTGCCACCACCGCATCCAGGTCGCGGTCGGCCTGGGCACCGGCCGAACCACCCCAGGCGGACGCGGCGGCCCAACGCCGCTCGAGGCCCGAAGCCTGCCACGCCGCCCACAACACGTCCTCGACACCGCGGCCCGTGCGGGCGAGGGCCCGCGCCTTCCGGATGACACCGAGGGCTCGGCGCAACGGGGCGGACTCCACGTCCGAGAGTCCGTTCGTCCAACCGGCACTCCCCCGAGCGTCGTCGGTGAGTACGACTCTGAGCAACTCGGCCGAGTCGCGCTCGCCGCCCGATGCGAGCTCGAGCCTGCGCACTCCCCGGCGCAATCGCCGCAGACCCACCGGGTCGGCTCCGCCGATCGGCCCGGAGAGCAACGCGAGTGCATCTTCACCGTCGAAGCTCGGGTCGGAGATCGCCCGTAGTACCAGCAGGAGACCCACTGCCCCGTGCTGCCGGTGCAGCGGCAGCTCCGAAGTCGGGGTGATCATCGGAACCCCTGCGCCGTGCAGAGCCCGCCGCAACGGTGCGAGGGTGCGCGGCACGGACCGCACCACGATCGCCATCTCGGACCACGGCATGCCGTCGATCAGGTGGGCCCGACGCATGGCGTCGGCGATGATCGCCGCCTCCTTCGCTGGCGAGGACACGACGTGCACTCGCGCTGCCGGTGCACCGAATCGGGCGGTGCCCACCGGTTCGGGACATCGGTGCCGACCGAGCCCGGGCAGCCGTCCGGCGACGATGTCGGTCAGCTCCGCGACCTCGGGCACCGACCGGTGATTGCGAGTGAGCAGCACGCGACGCGGCGAATCCACCTCGACCAGGTCGGCCACGAAGGTGGGGTCGGCACCCCGGAAGGTGAACACGGCTTGATCGGGATCTCCGGCGACGACGGTGGATTCGGTGTCGGTGCCGATCAGCCGAACCAGCTGTGCTGCCTGCGGATCGAGGTGCTGCGCGTCGTCGACGACGAGGTGCCGGATGCGGGCGCGTTCGCTGCGCAGCAGTTCGGGATCGGTGGCGAAGGCCATGAGCGCGGCACCGATCAGCTCGGCGGCGTCCAGACCAGGTGCAGTGGCTCCGGCCGCTTCCACTCCGACGGCACCGCGCAACAACATGGCCTGCTCGTATCCGGCGGCGAACCTCCCGACGGCAACCCACTCGGGTCTGCCGTGCTTGCGACCGAGTTTGACGAGGTCTTCCGGACCGATCCCGCGTTCGGCGGACCTGAGCATCATGTCTCGCACCGCGGTGACGAATCCCGCGGTGCCCAGTGCCGGACGCAGTCGCTCCGGCCAGTCGCCTGCCCCGTCCTCGAGATCGCCGCGCAGCATCTCGCGCACCACGGCGTCCTGCTCGGCACCGGTCAGCAAGCGCGGTGGCGGATTGCCGTACAGAGAGGCCTGCAGCCGCAGCACGGCGAAGGCGTAGGAGTGCACCGTGCGCACCAACGGTTCACGGGTCGCTCGTAGTGCGTGATCGCCACTGAAGAGACCCGAAGTGATGACCTCGCGCACCGCGGTTGCCGCCCGTTTGGACTGTGTGAGCACCAGAACCGACTCCGGATCACCGGTGACGATGCGCGAGACGGCGTAATCCGCGACAAGGGAGGTCTTACCCGTGCCGGGGCCACCCAGGATCTGCCACGGATTCCATCGCGGAGCGCCTTTCGCGGCCTCGGCTGCCGCGTCGGGAGTCGACGCCAGCAGCCGCGCTGCCGGGCCGTTCCACTCCCGTGCCGGGCGAGCCACCTTGGGTGCACGGACGAGAGTGACCGTCGCGCCGTGTCTGCCGTCCGAGCTCATGACACAGATGCAATCACGAGCCACCGACACATCGACCGTCGCCCGGACGGAGCCCTGGACAACGGTCAGTCGAGCAGCCCGTCGCGCAGCGCACGCAGAACTGCGCTCGTTCTGTCGTTCGCACCCAGTTTGAGAATGGCCGAAGACATGTGGTTCTTGACGGTTCCCTCGGCCAGATGCAATGCATCGGCAATCGACCTGTTGGTGTACCCGCTTGCGACGAGCCGTAGGACGTCGATCTCGCGGGCTGTGAGTGTGTCGGCGACTCCGACGTCGCTCGGGCCGTGCTTCCCGGTCCGAAAAGCGTCCAGCAATCTCTCGGTGATGGCAGGTTGCGCCAAGGTGCGCCCGGCCGCGAGTTCACGTACAGCACCGCCGAGCCGCTCGAAGGTCACGTCCTTGAGCAGATAACCCTTCGCGCCCGCACGCAGCGCCCCGAGCACCAACTCGTCGTCGTCGAACGTCGTCAGCACCAGGACCGGAACCGTGATTCCTCTGTCCTGCAATGCCCGCAGCGTCCACAGTCCGTCGAACCGCGGCATGCGTAGATCGAGCAACACCACATCGGGAGGATCGAGTTCGATCGACGCGACCGCAGCAGCGCCGTCGTCCGCCTCGCCGGTCACCTCGATGTCGGGGTCCAGTTCGAGCAGGCTGCGGATACCCTGCCGAACCAGAGTGTGGTCGTCGACGATCAAGACCGTGATCACGGTGCGGGCACCGTCGCCTGGACCGCGAAACCGCGATCGACCGAGAACGTGACCGTGCCGCCCAGTCCTTCGATGCGTTCTCGGATACCTTGCAGCCCGTGCCCCGGCTCGAAATCGGCCGACGCCCGGCCGTCGTCGCGCACCGAGACCGACAGCGCACCGGCCGGATCCGCAGTCACCTCTATCCACATCTCTTCGGCATTCGCATGGCGAATGGTGTTGGTGATCATCTCCTGCACGCAGCGCACCACCGCCACCGCGCGAGCTTCGTCGACCCGAATGTCGGGGTCGACCGTCAGATGCACAACGGGTTCGGGCAGCTGCGCAACCAGACGATCGAGCGACTCCCCCAGCACCGGAGTCCTGCTGCGCACCTCGCCGACGGTCGCCCGGACGTCGCCGAGCAGGTCACGTGCGATGGTTCGAGCCCGAACGACGTGCTCGCGTGCGGGCCCGGGCACCTGATGGGATGCCACCTCGAGCTCGAGGCTCAGTGCGGTGAGCTGGTGACCGAGCACGTCGTGCAACTCTCGCGCGATTCTCAACCGCTCGTCGGCACGGGAGGAATCGTCCAACAACGCACTGGCGGTGCGCAGTTCGGCATGCGCGACCGCGAGTTCCCGACGCAACCGAGCCTGCCGCAGCTGCGCGGTCACCGACAACGCACTGGCCACCTGCAGCGCACCGTAGATCGATGCGATCAGCGCGATCTCCGAGATCCGTCCACCCCGGATCGCAACCGACACCCCCACACAGCAGGTGAAGACCGCAACGATGACCGCCACCGACGAGCCGGACACCCGATACACGGCGAACGTCGAGGTGAAGACCAGCAGAATGGGCAACCAACCTGCCGTCGGGGCGGTCAGCACCAGAACCGGTGCCAGCACCACCTGTGCGGCGAAGCATGCGCGCACGAGACGATCCGGCAGCCGGTCTTCCCACCACATGCCCGCGGTCTGCGCGAGCAGGAAGGCTGCGAACAGCGCAGCCCAGACCCAACGCGGAGCCGAGAGGCCGTCGGCGATCGACCGATCGAAGACGACGAGAGCGCCCATCGCGACCGCGAGCGCGGACACGAACGCACCGGCCAGAACGTCGGGTCCGAGGCGTCTCATTCTGTCGACCCTATCGCCAGGTCCGCCCGCACACCCCCTGCCGAAAGTCACGATCACCATCGATGACCATCGGCACCTGTGCGCAGGCCACGGCGGATCTAGCGTCGAAATCGACACGATCGAGGAGGGAGCATCGGATGGCAGCGATCGACGTTCGAGACATCACCCAGCGGTATCGGGGGCGGACAGCCCTGGCAGGAGTGCGCCTCACAGTGGCCGAAGGCGAAACACACGGCCTGCTCGGGCGTAACGGCGCCGGCAAGACGACTCTGGTCGAAACCGTTGCGGGCCTTCGTAAACCGAGCTCGGGTGCCGTGCGAGTTCTGGGACTCGACCCCTTCACCGAGCGCGATCGAGTGCGAGCCGTTCTGGGAGTACAGCTGCAGTCCAACGATCTTCACACCGCGCTCACCGTTGCCGAACTGGTCGATCTGTTCGCCTCCTTCTACCGTCGACCTGCCGATCGAGACGCTCTCGTCCGTGCGGTGGGCCTGCACGAGCACCGCCGGGTGCGCTACGAGCGGCTGTCCGGTGGCCAGCAACAGCGGTTGTCGGTGGTCCTCGCCCTGATCGGTTCCCCTCGGGTCGTCCTGCTCGACGAGCTCACCACCGGACTCGATCCGGATGCACGACGCACCGTGTGGCGACTGATCGAGGACCTCCGCGCAGACGGTGTCACCATCCTGCTGGTCAGCCATCACATGGACGAGGTACACCGCCTGTGCGATCGCATCACCGTCCTCGATCGAGGGTCCGTCGTGGCCACCGGCACACCGGAATCTCTGATCGTCGACGCCGGCCTCGGAGGCGACCACCGGGCCACCCTCGAAGACGCATTCCTGACGCTGACGGAACGGAGCTCGGCATGACCACACACGACATCGACGCAGCACCTCGTCCGGGCCTGCGCGCCACCGGCGCACTCGTCGGGGCCGAAATGCGCATGGTCATCCGGGACACGGCCGGACTGATCGTCCCCATCGCCCTCCCGGTTCTCGTACTGGTGATGAACGGCTCGGGTACTTCGGCGGAGATCGTCGGTCCTGGCGCGATCACCGCGTTCGATCGGTTCGTCCTGCCGCTCGCCCTGACCATGATCATCGCCGTCATCGGCATCGTGAACATGCCGAGCTTTCTTGCGCTCTATCGCAAGTCCGGCGTGCTGAAGCGACTGTCGACGACACCGATCCGACCGGCGCAGGTGCTGGCTGCGCAGGTGATCACCAGCGCCGTCCAGGCGACACTCGGAATCGGTATCGCTCTGTCCACTGGCGCCCTGCTCTTCGGAATCACGCCCCCGCACAACCCCATCCTGGTTGCGGCCATCGTGGTGCTCGGTGCCGCCGCGATGTACTCGCTGGGGATCGTGGTGGCTGCCGTCGCACCCACTGCGAACTCGGCCGTCGCGATCGGCCTGACCCTGTTTCTGGCTCTCGGTGCCACCGGCGGACTGTTCGGACCGGTCGCGGATCTGCCGGAGCCTGTTGCGGCCGTCGGTGAGGTACTCCCCTTCGGTGCCACCGTCACTGCGCTGGGATCGGCTTGGGCCGGAACGCCTGTCGACATCGTCGGACCCATCGGGCTCGTGATCGCGGTGATCGCCGGAACCGCATGCGCGATCCGGTTGTTTCGCTGGTCCTAGCGCGATACGGCATAGTGGTCGACGTGCCCGAGTTGAATCTGCATACGTTCGGACCCGCAGACGGTCCCGAAATCCTCGCCATCCACGGTGTCACCGGACACGGTGCCCGGTGGTGGGATCTCGCCGAGAACCACCTACCCGAGGCCAGGATTCTGGCACCCGACCTCATCGGTCACGGGCATTCGATGTCCACGCCGCCCTGGGACATCGACGCTCAGGTCACGGCTCTGAAATCCGTGCTCGACGCCCATTCGCGTGGACCGGTGGTGGTCCTAGGCCACTCGTACGGCGGCGCGTTGGCCGTGCACCTCGCGCAGAGGTTCCCCGAAGCGGTACGCGCCCTGGTGCTGCTCGATCCCGCGATCGCGTTGCCGCCGGAGGAATTGCTCGAAGTGGCCGAGGCGACCGCGAAGTTCCCCGATTACACCGACGCCGACGAAGCGCGCTCGGAGAAGATCCACGGAGCGTGGGCCGACGTGCCGACCGAACTCCTCGACCGCGAGGTCGCCGAACATCTGGTTCCGGCCGAAAGCGGGAAGGTCGCGTGGCGGATGTCCATTCCGGCCGTCGTCGCGACGTGGGGCGAGCTGGCCCGCCCGCTGGTCGTACCGGCCGAGAGCATCCCGACCGTCGTGGTGCGGGCGATGCGCGTCCAACCTCCCTATGTCACAGAGGAATTCCTTTCGGCGCTGCGGGACCGGCTGGGCGAGAACCTGCGTACCGTCGAACTCGACTGCGATCACATGGTCGGCCAGGCCAAGCCGGTCGAGGTCGCCGAACTGGTGCGATCCCTGCTGTAGATGGCCCCGATCACCGAAGCCCAGGTCGAGAGAGTTCGCGCGTTGGTCGCGTCGATCCCCCGGGGGTTCGTTGCCACCTACGGAGACATCGCGGCCGCCGCAGACCTGTCGAGCCCTCGCATCGTCGGTTGGATCATGCGCACCGATTCTGCGGACCTGCCCTGGCATCGAGTCCTCGGCGCGAGTGGAAAGCCGGCCCCGCACCTGGCCTCGCGACAGCTCGAGACTCTGCGCACCGAAGGCGTACCGATACACGACGGGCGCGTGCCACTGACCTCGATTCGATTCGACTTCGGGGCGCTCCCACCGCCACCGCCGCCGACCACTAATCTCGGAGAATGAACATCAGGGACGCACTCGAGCAGTTCGACCCACGCCCCACTGCGAAGTACGCGCTGTCGAAGGCGAGCAGCTTCGTTGCCTCCGCCGGCCTGGTCGTCGACGAGGTCTCGGGCACCAGGGTGTCGGGGCACATCGATTTGACGGACGAACACTTCACTCCGTGGGGCGTCGTCCACGGCGGCGTCTACACCACTGCCGTCGAGAGCGCCGCCAGCATCGGTGCCAGCGAGGCGGTCAAGGATCGCGGTGAGTTCGCGGTCGGCGTCCACAACGGCACCGACTTTCTCCGCGCCAGTAAGGGCGGCCGCGTCGACGTAGTCGCAGAACCGTTGCAGCAGGGCCGCGTTCAGCAACTGTGGGTAGTCACGATCACCGCCTCCGACAGCGGCAAGACCATCGCGCGTGGGCAGGTTCGACTGCAGAACGTGCCGCTGCCGACATGACAGTGCCCGCACCATGACGCCGGCCTGCGACGCGATCGTCCTCGCCGGCGGTCGAGGATCGAGGATGGCAGATCCCGAGCACCCCACTGCGCCACAGGAGGTCGACAAGCCTGCCATGACCGTCGGCGGGCGTCGCATGGTCGATATCGCTGTGGACGCAGTATCGGTCTGTCGCAGAACGGTTCTGGTGGGTCCGACCCGTACCGGAGTGCCCGAGCACGTGGTGCAGACTCGTGAGTCACCCGCAGGCGGCGGTCCCGTCGCCGCCCTCGCCGCGGGACTGCGGTCACTCGACGACTGTGCAGATTCAGAGCGCACTGCAGATCTGGTGGTGGTCGTCGCGTCGGATCTTCCTTTTCTCGACGCTGCCGCGGTCGAATTGCTGATCGGTTCCATATCGCAGTCGCAGACCGAAGCCGTCTTTGCCCGCGACAGTGCGGGCCGCACGCAATTCCTGCTCGGGATCTGGCGACAATCCGCACTGCGTTCCGCGCTGGCACAGCTGGATTCGGTGGAGGGTGCGCCCATGCGCACAATCCTGCCGCCCGATCATCTGGTGATCGCAGTGTCCGGTGTCGAGGACTGCGACACCCCCGCCGATCTTCTCGCCGCCCGCCTCGCCGCACGACCGTCGGAGACGCTAGAGGTGAGCGACGCACTCGAACGCATTCGGAGCCGGCTCTCCGTCCTGCCGATCCGGCGAATTCCCCTGCCGGACAGTGCTGGGACCGTCCTCGCGGAACCGCTAGTGACCCGGACCGCGTTGCCGGCAGTCGACATCTCCGCGATGGACGGTTACGCCGTCTGCGGCACCGAACCGTGGACGCTGCGATCCGACATCGCGTACGCCGGAAGCTCCGACGTCGCCCGACTCACCGAAGGAACGGCCGTGCGCATCGCCACCGGCGCTGCGCTTCCGCCCGGGGCGACATCGGTGGTGCGCGACGAACACATGACCCGCGAGCCCGACGGTTCGGCTCGGCGCATGCCGACGGCCCCGCAGTCCGACGACACGCGTCGACGCGGCGAGGACTGGCTGCCCGGTACCGAACTCGTCGCAGCAGGCACCCCCATCGATGCCGCCGTACGGTCGCTCGCCGCCAGCGCAGAGGTGTTCGAGGTGGCGGTGCGCGGTCCGGTCCGCGGACGAGTGGTCATCAGCGGCAACGAGATTCGATCCACCGGCCCACTCGCTCCCGGCGAGACCAGGGACGTTCTCGGATCGGTGTTGCCGGAGTACCTGGCACACTGCGGCATCTCCGTCGTCGATGTGACGCTGCTCGAGGACACCGCGACGGGGTTTCGAGACGTGCTGACCCGAACCCAGGATGTGGACGTGATCATCGTCGTCGGGGCAACCGGAGGTGGGGCCGCAGATCAGCTCCGCGCGACCCTCGCCGGCCTCGATGCCGAGACCGTCGTCGGGCGGATGCGGATGCGTCCCGGCGGTTCTCAGATCACCGCGGCACTGCCCGACGGCACGGTGGTGCTCGGCCTCCCGGGAAATCCGCTGGCGGCCGTCGGCACCGCGATGCTCACCGCGCCCGCCATCGTCGATGCCCTGACCGGGAGAACGGTGCGCCCCTCGCGGATCGGCCTGTTGTCCAATGCTGCCGAGGTTCGATCCTCGACTCCTCGCATCGTGCCGGTCACCGCGGACGGCACGCGGTGGCGAGCAGACAGCCAGGTCCGCACGGCGCACCTGGCGCACCTCGTCGGCCGCGACGCACTGGCGGTGATTCCGGCCGAGGTCAGCGCCGACGAGCCGGTGACAATTCTTCCGTTGCCGCACCGCTAGATTCAGCGAGAGAGCGAACACCCTCGCGGTAACGCGCGACCACGAGATCGACGATCGCGGCATGTACTCCGAGCGGTTCACCGACACCGTCGGCACCGGCGTCAGCCAAACGAGTGTGGAAGAGCCCGCGCGCCAACAGATACGACGCCACGAACACACGTGGGTGCCCGGCTTCTCGCAGAGTCGACACCGCGTCGGACACGGTGGGGGTACTGGTGGCGACGTAGCCGATGCGTACCGGGACCCGAGCGACGTCGGCCAGCATCGCTGCCGCGCGCCGATGTTCTTCCAACGCACGAGCGTCGGAGGATCCTGCGGCTGCGAGCACGATGCAGTCGCCCGCCTGCCATCCGGCATCGCGCAGTCGGGCGAGCATGACCTCGGCCAGCACGAGGTCGGGTCCGAGAGCGCGGGTGACCGCGACCGACGTGTGAGCGCTGTCGGCGATCTCTCGCGGAACATCGGTGTGCACGTGGTAGCCCGACGCAAGGAAAGCGGGAACCACCACCGCCGACTCGGCGGTGTCGCGCAGTACCTCGGCCGGGGACGGCCCGAGCACGTCCACGAAGGCCACTCGCGTGGTACCGATCTGTGTCGACACCTCATCGGCGAGTGCGGCGATCATCTCGACACCACGGGGGTTTCGGGTGCCGTGTGCAACCAACACCAGAGTCGGTTTCATCAGTACTTTCCCCCTTCTACGACGGCCGCACGCGCGGCCGTCTCGTCGGAATCGCAATCGGTTTCGGTCTCGATGTGATCGAGTGCGATGCGATAGCCACGCTTGACCACGGTCTGGATCGCTTTCGGCGCGCCAAGCGAGGACCTGAGTCTGGTCATCGCGGTTTCCACCGCGTGGGTGTCGCCTCCTCCGCCGGGCAGCGACGCCAACAGGTCCTCGCGGGAGACGACGCGTCCGGGATTGCGGGCCAGCGTCTTCATCAGCGCCATGCCTGCCGGGGACACCGGTCGAACTTCACCGTCGACCACCACGCACTTACCGCGGACACTGACCACGTGTCCGCCTGCGTGCAGCCGACCGGTGCGCCTCGGCAGTTCCTCGGCGATGTGCCGCGCGAGTGCCCCCAGACGCGCTCGTGTGGGCTGTGTGGTGGCCACGTCGAGTTGTTCGAGGGGCGCGGCCGTGACCGGTCCGACGCACACCGGCAGCACCCTCGATCGCATCGATTGCAGCAGGGGTTCGAGTACGCCGTTCTCGTCGGCGCGCATCAGCATCGACGCCACCGCCGGTGCCGAGGTGAAGCTGAGGGCGTCGAGATCCCCGACGATGACGGCTTCGATCATCCGGTCCATCGGGCTCTGGTCGTCGGGTGCGGTCCAGCGGTACACCGGCACCGGAACCACTTCGGCTCCCGCACAGCGCAACACCTCACAGAAGTCGGGGACCGGCTCCCATTCGGTGGTCGCGCCGTGCAGCTGCACTGCGATGCGGGTGCCCTCGACTCCTTCGGCGAGCAGATGTTCGAGTACCTCCGCCGAGGATTCCGAGGCGGGCGACCATTCCTCGCGCAGATCGGCTGCTCGAATGGCTCCTTTGGCCTTCGGGCCGCGAGCAAGCAGCCTGGACGTGCCGAGGGCGCGCCCCAGTTCTTCTGCCCGTCCCCACCCGTCCGCTGCCTCGATCCAGCCACGAAATCCGATTCCTGTTGTGGCTACGGTTATTTCGGGTGGGTCAGCGATGACGGCGGCGGTGACGCGTTCGAGTTCGGCGTCGTCGGCCAGTGGGATGATGCGAATTGCGGGGGCGTGCATCACGGTGGCCCCGCGCCGCTCGAGCAGAGTCGCGAACTCCTCGGCCCGACGCGACGCGGTGATCCCGACGGTGAACCCGGCCAGAGGCATTGCTGCCCCGGCGATTTCGCTCACGTAGATCCGCCGCGGACGAGCACGACGCCCTCGACGCAGGAGACCTCGAACGATCCGAGGGTGACCTGCGGGTCATCGAGGCAGCGCCCGTCGGCCAGGGAGAAGACCTGCTTGAGCAACGGCGACGCGACGGTGGGTTCGCCCCCTCGGTCTCCCACCAGTCCGCGTGACATCACTGCTGCGCGCCCGTACGGATCGATGTTGCCCACCGCGAACAGTCGTCCGTCGTCGAGCAGAAACAGCGCCGCCTGGGTGCCGCCGCGCAGGAGCACCGCCACTCCGCGCCCCGGAATCAGCGCGTCGAGCGTGCAGGCCGGGGTCCAATCACGAGCGAGGTCGTTCGGTACCGCTGTTGGTGACTTCACTGTTGATGAATCGATGACAGTCATGGCGCACCTCCTGATCAGCTATTCCACGTTGCTTGTGTTTCTGGCCCGTTAAGTCGCGATTACTCGTCTGTGCACATGCACTCAGTCTCGTGACCTGCCGGTTGTCAGCTCCCGCGTCGGCTCACGCGCCGATACGTGGCATTCCCATCAGCACGGGTACCTTGCGCGCCCCGGACTCGTCGAACGCGATGGTGGGGTCGGCCTCGTCCGGAGCATTGACGAAGGAGACGAACCGACCGAGCTTCTCGTCGTCGTCGAGCACGCCGGCCCACTCGTCCTTGTACCCGGCGACGTGGCGTTCCATGTCGGCCTCGAGCTCGCCACCGATCCCGAGACTGTCCTCGCACACGACGGCACGGAGGTGATCGAGTCCCCCGTCGAGCGATTCGAGCCACGGCGCCGTGCGCTGCAGCCGGTCGGCGGTACGCACGTAGAACATGAGGTAACGGTCGATGTAGCTGACCAGGGTGGCGTCGTCGAGGTTGGAGGCCAGCAATTGAGCATGCTTGGGTGACTGACCGCCGTTACCGCCCACGTACAGGTTCCAGCCGCCCTCCGTGGCGATGATTCCGACGTCCTTGCCGCGAGCCTCGGCGCATTCTCGCGCGCAACCCGAGACGCCGAACTTGATCTTGTGCGGCGACCGTAGACCCCGGTAGCGGTTCTCGAGATCGACCGCCATCCCCACCGAGTCCTGGACGCCGTAGCGGCACCAGGTGGACCCCACGCAGCTCTTGACCGTCCGCAACGACTTCCCGTATGCCTGGCCCGATTCCATCCCTGCGTCGACGAGGCGCTTCCAGATCGCCGGCAACTGCTCCACTCGGGCACCGAACATGTCGATGCGCTGGCCCCCGGTCACCTTGGTGTACAGCCCGAAGTCGCGAGCGACCTCACCGATGACGATGAGCTGCTCGGGCGTGCACTCGCCGCCGGGCATCCGAGGCACCACCGAGTACGTGCCGTTCTTCTGGATGTTGGCCAGGAAGTGATCGTTGGTGTCCTGCAACGACGCCTGCTCGCCGTCGAGAATGTGATCCGAGGACGTCGACGCGAGAATCGACGCCACGACGGGCTTGCAGATGTCGCAGCCGGTTCCCGTGCCGTACTTGGCGATCAGCGACGAGAAGGTGCGGGTGTTCGTGGCCCGAACGATCTCGAACAGCTCGGCCCTGGACTGAGCGAAGTGCTCGCACAACGACTTCGAGAGCACGACCCCCGATGCCGCCAGCAACGACTTGATGGACGGCAGGCATCCGCCGCAGGTGGTACCCGCGGTGGTACAGCTCTTCACGGCCGCCAGATCGCAGGCTCCATCAGCGATCGCCGAGCAGATGGCACCCTTGCTCACGCCGTTGCAGGAGCAGATCTCGGCGTCGTCGGGCAGCGCACCGATACCGACCTGTTCGGCTGCCGGTGAGATCAGGGCCCCTGGGTCGCCGGGCAATTCCCGTCCGACGAGCGGACGCAACAGCGAGTACGCGGAAGCATCGCCGACGAGGATGCCGCCGAGGAGGGTCTTCGCGTCGTCGGTCACGACGAGCTTGGCGTACGTGCCCTTGGGCGCATCGCTGAACACCACCTCGAGTGCACCCGGTGTGGCCGCCATCGCGTCGCCGAAGCTCGCGACGTCCACGCCCATCAGCTTGAGTTTGGTGGACATGTCGGCACCCGGGAATTGCGCTGCGCCGCCGAGCAATCGGTCGGCCACGACCTCCGCCGTCGAATATCCGGGAGCGACCAGGCCGTAGCACCGACCTTCGACCGCGGCACATTCGCCGATCGCGTAGACGGCCGGGTCGGAGGTACTGCAACCGATGTCGACCATGATGCCGCCGCGCTCACCGACCTCGAGGCCGCTCTCGCGGGCCAGCCGATCCTGCGGACGAACACCGGCGGAGAACACCAGCAGCGCGGCGTCGATGGTGTTGCCGTCGCTCAGTTCGACCGTCAGGCCTGCGCTGTCGTTCTCGGAGATCGACGACGTACCCACTCCCACGTGGACGTTCAACCCGAGTTCGGTGACGAGGCGAGCCAACAGCGCGCCGCCGCCCTCGTCCACCTGCAGTGGCATCAATCGTGGAGCGAACTCGATGACGTGCGGGGTCATACCCATCTTCTTCAGCGCATTCGCCGCTTCGAGACCGAGGAGGCCACCGCCGACCACCACACCGACGGCTCCCGGTCCCGCGGCATCGGCGCGGGCACGGATCTTGTCGAGGTCGTCGAGGGTGCGATAGACGAAGCACGCGGGCAGGTCGTGTCCGGTGATCGGCGGTACGAACGGGTAGGAACCGGTGGCGAGGACCAGAGCGTCGTACTCGACCGTGTCTCCCGCCGAGGTCACGACGGTGCGGTGGTCACGGTCGATGCGCTCGGCCCGTACTCCGGTGCGCATCTCCACGAGTGTGTCACCGGGATAGTCGTTGCCCGCCAGAGCGAGTTCCTTGTGGTCCCAGGCACCGACGTAGGACGACAGTCCCACCCTGTCGTACGCCGCCAGTGCCTCCTCGCACAGGATCGTGATCTTCCACTCGGCCGCCTCGTCGCGCGCACGCAACGCTTCGACGAATCGGTGTCCTACCATCCCGTGACCTACCACTACCGCGTTCTTCATTGCGGGTCCTTCCGATCTACGTTGCCGTGCACTGTGTTTCGTTCTTGCCGGTGATGGATCCTCAGACGGCTACCGGAGCGTCGGCATCGGCGGAGTTGGTCTTGCGCAGGTAGATCGCCCACGTGACGAGGGCGCACACGACGTAGAAGACGAGGAACACCCAGAACGCCGTCGTGGCGGACTTCGCGGTGCCCGAGTACGACGCCCGCAGCACCAGGTTGATTCCGACTCCGCCGAGAGCGCCGATCGCACCGGCGATGCCGATCAGTGCGCCGGACATCTTGCGTGACCAGTGCTGCTGCTCGTCAACCGTCATTCCCTGCAGCGCAACCGATTTCGCGGCGAAGATTGCGGGGATCATCTTGTAGACCGATCCGTTTCCGATTCCGGAGAGCAGGAAGAGTGCGATGAATCCGACGACGAAGAGCACCATCACCGTGCCGCTGGCCGCCCCCGGAGTCGAATCGTCCCAGGTACTGGCCGCGACCAGAACTCCGGTGGCGAACGTCATGGCCACGAACGTGTAGAGGGTGATCTTGCCGCCGCCGATCTTGTCGGCGAGCTTGCCGCCGTACGGACGCGACAGCGATCCCAGCAACGGTCCGATGAAAGCGATCTGTGCGGCCTGCAGCGAAGCCTGCGCCTGCAGAGCGGGAGTCGAGGGTCCGCCGTCGGTGAGTCCGGCGAGGAAGTTGATCTGCAGTACCTGGCCGAACGCGAAGCTGAAGCCGATGAACGATCCGAACGTGCCGATGTACAGGAAGGCGATCCACCACGAGTCCGAGAACTTCAACACGTCGATCATGGAGCGCCCGTTGGTCTTCTGGTTGTCGAGGTTGTCCATGTACAGCGCGGCACCGACAGCGGCGAGCGCGATGAAGACGAGATAGACGGCGCACACGATCTCGGGGGCGGTGTTACCGATGGTGGCGATGACCAGCAAGCCGATGAGCTGGATGACGGGCACACCGATGTTGCCGCCGCCCGCGTTCAAGCCGAGCGCCCATCCTTTCTCGCGTTGCGGATAGAACGCGTTGATGTTCGTCATCGAGGATGCGAAGTTACCGCCGCCGAGTCCGGCGAACGCCGCGACGATGATGTACGTGGTGTACGACGCCGGGTTGAGCATGAAGTACATGGTGAGCACGGTGGGGATCAGGAGCACCAGAGCACTGAAGATGGTCCAGTTCCGCCCGCCGAACTTGGCCGTGGCGAAGGTGTACGGAATCCGCAGGATCGCGCCGACGAGGGTGGGGACGGCCACGAGGAAGAACTTGCCCGCCGCGTCGATGCCGTAGACCGACAACGGCATGAACAGCACCATCACCGACCAGATCGACCAGATCGAGAATCCGACGTGCTCGGCGATGACCGACCAGATCAGATTGCGCTTGGCGATCTGTTTGCCGCCGGCCTCCCAGGCCTCGACGTCCTCGGAATTCCAGTGCGCGATGTGATGGTTGACGGAGACGGGGACTGTTCCGGGCGGAACCGTCGCCGTGGTGGCTGAGCCGGCATCTGCCGAAGCGCTGCGAGAAAGGCTGGTCACGTGTGGCCTCCTGATCGGTGTGTGGACCGAACATAGGAAAGCCATGTTGCAGCGGCGCTGCGTGCGGTGACGCGAAAGATTAACTTGGTCTCACGCGCTCACCGGCACCGACGTGAGATGAAGCGTCAACGGTCGCTGTGCGTCACCAGGTGTCTTCGAGCATCCTCGGTCGGCAGCACAGGAACCCTCCGACCAGCAGAACCGCCACGCATCCGGTCAGCAGCGTCAATGGCAGTCCCCATCCGCCGGACTGCGTGTGCAACAGCCCGAACAGAATCGGGCCGGTCGAGGACACCACGTAGCCGAGCCCCTGAGTGAATCCCGAGAGCGAGGACGATCCCACCGCGGTGCGCGTCCTGAGGTTGATCAGCGTCAGCGACATCGGGAAGGTCATCGTGCCCAGCCCGACCAGGCACACCCAGACGACCGTACCGGCGGCAGGCGACCAGTGCAGTCCCGCAAACCCGCAGAGGTAACACACCGCGGCGACCACGACGAGGCCGAAGGGATTGCGCAGTCTGGCACAGAGGGTCGGCGCGGCCAGCGAGGTGACCAAGCCCATCGCACCGAACGCGGCGACCGAGGCGCCGGCCAGCCCTTCGCCGATACCCGAGTCGATCAACAGCGTCGGCAGCCAGGTGAGCATGGAGTACGTGATCAGCGATGTCATCGCGAACATCGTGACCATTCCCCACGCCAGCGACGAGTGATGAATCCGGCCGCCGGTCCGGGTGTGCACTGCCGCCGAACCGGCCTCGCCCGAGACGTCCTTCTCGTCACGGCTGCGTCGGGATATCACGACGCCGAGCCACGGCAGTGCGGCGGCAACGCCGACGATCGCCCAGACGCCGATCGAGAGCCGCCACCCGTTGGCATCGGCGATGGGGACCGCGAGCAGGGGCGGAATCATGGTGCTGATCTGCATGGCGCAGATGTAGATGGTGCTGACCACAGCGAGGCGATCGGAGAAATACCGTTTGACCAACGGCGGGATGACGACGTTCCCGATTCCCATTCCGGCGAGGGCGATCGCGGACAGGGCGAGCAACGAGACGGTGTTCGGCGCGAATGCACGGGTGGCCATGCCGATGGTGGTCAGCGCCATGGCCAGCAACGCGGCCCGCTCGAGACCGGTGCGCTTGGCGAGAAACGGTGTTGCCAGACCGAACACGGCGAACATCGCCGGGGGCAACATTCCGACGACGCCGACGACCGTGTCACCGAACTCGAGGTCGGTGCCGATCCTGCCGAACAGCGGGCTGATCGACGTCACTGCCGCACGGAGCGTCAGTGCAGACAGAACGATGGCGGCGAAGACCAGAATTCGCCCGCGCAGGAGCGAGGTACCGACGATTCGGCCGGCGGGGACGGTGGGCGCACTCACCGCGCAATCATAGGATGACCGGATCATTGGGTGCAAAGTATTACTATCGACGCTGCAACGTCCCCGGCATGAGGAGCCCACGTGCGGCAGGTCCAGCGATCGAGCCTGATTTCCCAGGTAACGGCTGCGCTGCGCGCGGAGATCACGTCGCAGCGATGGCCGGTGGGTACCCGCATTCCCACCGAAACCGAACTGTGCGAGATGACCGGTACCGGGCGCAACACCGTGCGCGAAGCAGTACAGGCACTGGTTCATGCAGGCATGGTCGAACGCAGGCAGGGTTCGGGCACATTCGTCATGACGTGCTCCGACGTCGGCGGAACCCTGGGAAAGTACTTCTCGGACGCCCGACACCGCGACGTCACCGAGCTACGCGAAACCCTGGAAGTCACTGCGGCGGCTCTTGCGGCCGACCGACGCGACGACGCCGACATCCGTGCCATGCTGGCCGCGCTGGCCGATCGCAACGCGGCGTGGTCCGGCGAGACTCCGCTGGCCGATGCCGTTCGGATCGACGCACGCCTGCACCGCGCCATCGTCGCGGCCAGCCACAACGCCATCTATCTGGAGTTCTACGATTCGCTGCTGCCGGTGATCCACGACGCCATGCGCCACCACGCCACCCAGCACGACGACGATTACGTCGACGAACACACCGCGCTCGTGGCGGCGGTCATCGACGGCGACGCAGCCCGTGCGATGCAGGCCGCGAGGTCACTGTTCCACGAACTCTCCGAATCCCCAGCTCGCGCAGCGGAATTACCAGCTCGCGCAGCGGAACTCACAGAATGAGGCGCACCAGATCTGCCGTTCGCGCCAAGCCGGGGAAGGCCTCCGACGTCGATCGCGGGTGAAGCGCGTGTACTGCGAGACGAAACATCAACGCGCGCAGCAACATCTGCGGCCATTCCGGTAGATCGTCCCAGCGGCCGACCAGACCGTCGTCGGCATCACCCCAGGACAGTGCGTCCACCACGGCCACCCCGGCAGCCCAGGGCGCGGGACGCCAGTACGGGGTGATGTCGCTGATCCCGGGAGCATCGCTTCCGGAGAACAACACCGTTCCGAACAGATCACCGTGCACCAACTGGTCGGGTGACTCGACGGGCTTGCGCAGTGTCGCAAGCTGTTTGACCAATTCCAGGCTGCTCTTGCCATCACTGGACGACGGCTCGGGAGCGCCGGCGCCGCGAGCAGAGCGCAGCGGAACCGCTTCCCAGGCAGCTCTGTCGGCAGCAACGAACACGTCCACATCGGCCCACGGAGCCACGGGAGGCTGAACCAGAAATCGGGGTCGCTCGAGTTGCGCGGTCGCCGCGTGCAACCGCATCGACAACGAGATCACCTCGTCGTGACGGGGCTCCGGTTCGCCGGCGACGAACGTGTCTGCGCGCCAGCCCGACACGACGTATCGGCCGTCGGTCGAGCGCACGGGCCTCGCGAGACGAACCCCGTCGACGGTCAGTGTCTCGCGCACCTTCGCCGACCACGCGGCGCGGGCATGGTCTGCCACCGGAGACAGCACGACGTCACCCAGACGCCATCCACCGTCCCAGTCCGCACCGAGAGGTGCAGGCTCGACATCGCGCAGCCCGAACGTAGAGATCACGTGCTGAGGAGGTTCGACAGAGCTCACGAGCGCCACGCTACCGCCGATCGCGGTGCCACTGCGGACGACGCGCTAACACGGACCGCATCAGTACATGGGCAAACCGGGATCGATCTGCTTGGCCCACTCCACTATTCCGCCGTGCAGATGGGCGGCATCCGAGAAACCGGCACCGACGAGGGCGGAGAGCACCTCCGCGGACCTGATGCCGGTTTTGCAGTAGAGCACGATGGGGATGTGCTGCGGAAGATCTGCCATCACCGCCCCCGACAGGATGCGATCCTTGGGTATCGAACGCGCACCATCGATGCGGACGATGTCCCACTCCACCGGCTCACGCACGTCGATGAGGGCAATCTCGCGACCGGACTCCATCATCGCGTGCAGCTCCGCCGGGGTGATCGACTCGCCGGTGGATTCGGTGGCCGGTACCACTCCGCAGAATGCCTCGTAGTCGATCAGCTCGGTGATCGGCGTTCGATGCGGGTCCCGAGTCAGACCGACGGTTCGATAGCTCATCGCCAGCGCGTCGTAGATCATCAATCGACCCAGCAGCGTCTCGCCGATTCCGGTGATCAGCTTGATGGCCTCGGTCACCATGACCGACCCGATCGACGCGCACAGCACGCCCAGCACCCCACCTTCGGCGCACGAGGGCACCATGCCCGGCGGCGGAGCCTCGGGGTACAGGTCGCGATAGTTGATGCCTGCGTCGCCGGGGGCCTGATCCCAGAACACCGACACCTGCCCCTCGAACCGGTAGATCGAGCCCCATACGTACGGGATTCCGACCAATGCGGCGGCGTCGTTGACCAGGTATCGGGTGGCGAAGTTGTCGGTCCCGTCGAGCACGAGGTCGTACTGCCGAAAGAGCTCGAGTGCGTTCGACGAGTCGAGCCGAACACGGTGCAGCGTCACGTCGACGCCGTCGTTGAGTTCGAGAATCGAGTCCCTGGCGCTGTCGGCCTTCGGACGACCCACGTCGGACCGACCGTGGATGATCTGCCGTTGCAGGTTCGACAGTTCGACATCGTCGAATTCCACGATGCCCAGACTTCCGACACCGGCGGCTGCGAGGTACAGCAGCGCAGGTGAGCCGAGTCCCCCGGCACCGACGACGAGCACGCGGGCGTTGCGCAGTCGCTTCTGACCGTCGGTTCCTACACTGGGAATGATCAGGTGCCGGCTGTATCGGGCGACGTCCTCGGGCGTCAGTTCGCCTGCGGGTTCGACCAGCGGGGGTAGGTGGACCACGACGCAGCGACGCTCCTCGACTCGACACGGCGACCGAATACCCGGCGCGCCACGTTCGAATCTAATCCCCCGGCCTGTCCTGAACCCAGCCGATCAGCCTCGCGGGTAGGGCCACGGATTGAATCGGCACGTCTTGCCGTCCATCGGAACGACGCCCGCAGGGTCCAGTCGCGCGATGTCGTCGTTGGACGTCCCGAATGTCTGCTGCATCATCACCGGAGCGAGCCCACCGTCGGTCTCGCACGGTTGGTGCTGCTGATAACCGATCGCGTGGCCGACCTCGTGATTGATCTGGTACTGACGGTACGAGCCGATGTCGCCCTGGAACGAGATCGCTCCGCGCACCCATCTCGGCTCGTTGAGCACCACTCGCTCGATGCCGGGGTTGTAGCAGGACACCTCGAGCTGGATGTCGTAGCCACAGGCCTGCCGAATCGACAATTGCGAGGTCAGCGAGATCCTGAAGTCGGGGTCGCCCTGATCGATTCGCCGGAACCCGAACCGTGGGTCGTTGGTCCAACTCTTCGGGTTGGCGAGCGTCTGATCCACGAGACGGCCGAACGACTCGTCCCCGCCGAACCCGACCGTGTCCACGCCGTCCTCGACCTCGACCGTGTAGGTGAACACCCGCTCGGTCCCCTGACCCACCTGCTCGGTGGCGCCCGGCACGGTGCGCCACGTTCCGGCTCCCTGCACCGCGAACGGACCACCGTCGGGTAGTTCACCCGACGAGATCGACGCCGCGAAGTTGCCGTCGGCCTGCGGCGGCACACCGATGATCCCGGTACCCGACGTCGTATCCGAACTCAAGGTGCCGAATCCGGGATCGGCGTTGGTGGACTGCGCTGCAGTGCCGGTGACGGGGTCACCGGTACGCACGGCATCGAACACGACGAGCGCGGTCACCACGATCAGAATCGGAACCGCGTACGCCCGCCACCCGTACGTGGACGCGAACTTTCCGAGCTTGCTCTGCTTCTTGATGTCACGATCCGGTCGACGACTGCGTTGCTTGACCTCGCGTTGCGTCGGGTCCCACTGCGCCCGGAGCGGTTGATGCGACCCGCGACTTCCCACGGTGCGTGGGAAGTCGTCCGACCGATCGTCGTCATTGCCGTCGACGCCGCCCGACTGCACACCACCGCGGATACGCGGCCCGCCTCGGTCAGTCACTCGATCACGATCTCACAATCCTCACCGCCCGCTGCTCGGCACGCCGATACCGGGAACGGAACTATCGGGTTTTCGGTACGGAAACATCGTACGAACAAACCGCTCGACATGATCCGGTATTGCGCACTTTCCGCAACGGTCCCCCAGGATCCCGTGGGTGCAGTCGGCCACGAGTATCGTTGCGCGTGATCTGCGCTACGAACGGTCCGAACCGACGGCTACCCGCCGGAAGTTCATGCCGGACCGTTCGTTGTCGAACCAAGACGAGCGCAGCTGTCGACGCGGATGGGAACAGAATTTATGACAGATCTCGACGACCGGCGGTCTTCCGACCGGCCGGCCACCACCGGCAATCGCCGCAGCGCACGGTTGCCGCGCGATGCCCGTCGGGCGCAACTGCTCGCTGCTGCGAGCGAAATATTCGTGACCCGCGGATATCACGCATCCGGAATGGACGAGATCGCAGAATGCGCAGGCGTCAGCAAGCCGGTCCTGTACCAGCACTTCCCCGGAAAACTCGAGCTGTATCTGGCGGTGTTGCAGAGCTACGTCGACACCCTGATCGCAGGAGTACGCCAGGCCCTGCGCTCGACCACGGACAATCGGCAGCGCGTTCGTGCCGCGGTGCTGGCGTTCTACGACTTCGTCGACACCGACACACAGGGATTTCGCCTGGTCTTCGAGTCCGATCTGATGGGTGACCCGCAGGTCAATGCGCGCGTCGAGCAGGCCACCGAAGCGTGTGTCGACGCCGTCTTCGACCTGGTTGCCCACGACTCCGGACTCGATCCCTACCGGGCCCGCGTACTGGCTGTCGGCCTGGTCGGTGCCAGCCAGTTCACCGCTCGGTACTGGCTCGAAGCCGACCGGCCGATCTCCAAGGAAGACGCCGTCGACACCACGGTGTCGCTGGCCTGGGGCGGTCTGTCACACGTTCCTCTACAGGCACCGTAGGTCCGGACCCACGAACGCAACACGCCCCTCACTCGATGCGAGTGAGGGGCGTGTAGTGCGTTCCGAGCCGCCTCAGGCGGTCGCGAAGCCGACCTTCCGAGCATCGGACGGACCGATCTCGACGTACGACACCTTGGAAGCCTGAATCAAGAACTTGCGTCCCTTCTCGTCCTCCAAAGACAGCACTCCGTCCTTACCGGCGAAGGCGGTCGATACGAGCGCTTCGACCTCGGCCGGGGACTGCGTGCTGTTCACGACGAGCTCACGGGAACTCTCCGAAACACCGATCTTGACCTCCACGGTCAACCTCCGAACTCTCGACAACTCTGCTCACGCCAGGCTAGTGCAGCGGCGTCGCCCCAGACGTCCGACGCCCTGTGCTGTCAGCGAACACCGCCCTGTGCTGTCGGCGAACACCGGCCACAGCGATCAGTCCAGGCCGAGTGAGGACATCCGTTCCGCGTGCTGTTCCTGCATGCGATCGAACAGTGCGACCACTCCGTTGAGGTCGCCCGACGCGGTGATGACAAGGTCGGTCAGAGACTCGCGGCGAGCGAGCACGAACTGCGCCTGGGTGATGGCCTCACCGAGCAGACGACGACCCCACAGCATCAGTCGTGCTTTGTCCTGCGAGCTCGCACGAACCCGGTCGGACACCTCGTGCACGACGAACTCCGAGTGTCCGGTCTCGGCGAGCACGTCGCGAACGATCTCGGCCACGTCGGGGTCGAGACTGTGCGCGATCTGCCGGTAGAAATCGGCCGCGATGCCGTCGCCCACGTACGCCTTGACCAACGACTCCAACCACGTCGACGGAGTTGTCGACTCGTGGTATTCGTCCAGGGCGCGAACGAACGGATCCATGGAGGCATACACGTCGAGACCGCGGTCCGACAAGGCCTTCTGCAACGTCTCGAAGTGGCTCATCTCCGCAGCGGCCATGCTCGCCAGCGCGACGCGACCTTCCATGGACGGAGCCATTCGAGCGTCTTCCGCCAGGCGATAGAACGCGGAGATCTCACCGTAGGCGAGCACCGCGAACAGATCCGGAATACCGGGATGATCGTGCGCGATCGCCGGCTCGACTCGGCCCGACTCGACGAGGGTGGTGGGTGAAACTGCGGACGACGGCTCCGACGAATGGGCTCCCATGTGGCAATCGTAGTCCGGTGCCGGGTGCCTCGTCGCGGCGCGCGCCGGACCTGCCGTGACCTGCCGACAATGGAGAATTCCGTTCGGCAAGCTACCATGGTGCTCGATCGTCGCTCGCGGACCGATGAAACGGACCGAAGAAGCACGCGACGGTCATCGATAATGTGTGCGCACCTGATCCGGGTCGCCTCGACAGCTTCGCCGCAGCGGACATCGCAGTTCGCGGCCGCGCTGAGGCTGACGGCGACATCACATCGGATCGAGGGCATCGACTTCGGCCGGCAATAGGCCTATGCCCTTCCTCGTGCGCACGTTCGAACACGAGGAAGGCCAGTCCCCTGAGCAAGATAGTCATCGACCAAGAGTCCGACACCGGCGACACCACGTTGTCGGCGCAGCTGGACGACACGCACGTACCACCGACTTTCGCCGAGCTGAACGTGGACCCCACCATCGTTCGCGCGCTCTCCGAGATGGGAATCGAGCGCACGTTCGCCATCCAGGAGTTGACGCTGCCGCTCGCCATCGCGGGCGACGACCTCATCGGTCAGGCACGTACCGGAATGGGCAAGACGTTCGGCTTCGGCGTGCCCCTGCTGCACCGACTCGCCACGGACAACTCCGGCACCTCCCCGCTCGACGGCACCCCCCGCGCCCTGGTGATCGTGCCGACGCGTGAACTGTGCGTTCAGGTCAGCTCCGACCTCGAGAACGCGTCCAAGTACCTCAGCGGCGCGAACGGCCCCGTCAAGGTGCTCTCCATCTACGGTGGCCGTCCGTACGAGGCGCAGATCAGCGCGTTGCAGAACGGCGTCGACGTCGTCGTCGGCACCCCGGGCCGACTGCTCGACCTCGCCAAGCAGAACCACCTGATCCTCGGCAAGGTCGGGGTCCTGGTTCTCGACGAGGCCGACGAGATGCTCGACCTCGGGTTCCTCCCCGATATCGAACGCATCCTCGGCATGGTTCCGGACAAGCGTCAGACGATGCTCTTCTCCGCCACGATGCCCGGCCCCATCATCACCCTGGCTCGGACGTTCCTCACTCAGCCGACACACATCCGCGCCGAAGAGGCGGAGTCCTCGGCCGTCCACGACCGCACCGCTCAGCACGTCTACCGGGCCCACGCCCTCGACAAGGTCGAGATGGTTGCCAAGGTCCTCAAGGCCGAAGGTCGCGGCGCGACGATGGTGTTCACCCGCACCAAGCGCACCGCCCAGAAGGTCGCCGACGAACTGGCCGAACGCGGATATTCGGTCGGTGCCGTGCACGGTGACCTCGGCCAGGTCCAGCGCGAGAAAGCCCTCAAGTCGTTCCGGACGGGCAAGATCGACGTTCTGGTTGCTACCGACGTCGCAGCCCGCGGTATCGACATCGACGACGTCACCCACGTCATCAACTACCAGTGCCCCGAGGACGAGAAGACCTACGTGCACCGCATCGGCCGCACCGGCCGCGCAGGACGCACCGGCATCGCGGTCACTCTGGTCGACTGGGACGATATCCCCCGTTGGCAGCTGATCGACAAGGCGCTCGATCTCGGCATGCCGGATCCGGTCGAGACCTACTCGAGCTCGCCGCACCTGTTCACCGACCTCGGTATCGCCACCGACGCCACCGGCACCGTGCGCAAGGCACCCTCGCGCGCCCCGGAGAAGGCGGACGAAGACGGCCGGGCGAGCACGCCAGCGCCTGCGGCCGACGCGTCGTCGTCGACCAAGCCGCGCCGCTCGCGCAGTCGCAGGCGCACCCGCGCAGGACAGGACGGCGACAACGCCGCCGGATCCTCCGCGACCACGAACGAATCCACTTCCGCCGCGAATTCGGTTGCCGAACAGTCGGATACGGCAGACACAGCGACCACCGACACGGCCACCAAGACTGCTCCGCGCCGCCGCAGGCGTCGTCGCCCCAGTGGATCGTCCGCCGATGCCGGACCGTCGACTGCGAGCGCATCGGAGTAATCTCCCGCCGTGCTGGCTCCAGAACGTCGGACGAGAACCGACCTCGTCGTCGCCGCCGTCATCGCAGTGGTGGTGGTTGTCGCCGCGAGCATCGCGTGGTTCACCGGTGATGCTCGCGGAACTACCTCGATCCCGGCCGAGGAGCCACTGCCTCAGGCCGAACCCGCGACCGCGGTGCCTACTGCGCTCACGGAATTGTGGCGCGCGCCGAGTGCAGCGACGGATTCGACGCGAACCCCGCTTCCTGTCGTCACCGGATCCACGGTGGTGACTGCGGACGGGGGCTCCGTCCTCGGCCGCGATCCACGGTCGGGTGAGCAATCCTGGTCGTACACACGCGATCTCCCGCTCTGCTCGGTGGTCGCGTCGTGGAACACCGCGGTCGCGGTCTACCGCGACGACCGCGGCTGCTCTCAGGTGACCGAACTCGACGGGCCCACCGGAGAACGCAAGGCCCAGCGCACATCCGACGCCGACGATGCGGTCCGACTGTCCTCCGACGGCACCTATGTGACGTCGAGGGGCGACACCCGCATGGAACTGTGGCGGTCGGACCTGGTGCGCACCCTCGAATACGGTCGAGTCGATGCCCCGGTCAATCCGGGTAGTCAGCCGAGAACCGGATGCACACTACTGTCCTCGGCGTCGACGAACTCACGTACGGCCGTGCTCGAACAGTGCCCGGGAGAGGCCGCTGCCAGATTGTCGCTGATCAATCCTGCGCCCGAGGACGCGAGTGAACCCGAGGAGTACGGGTCGACGGTGGTACCGGAACTCCTACCCGAGTCCGGCGCACCGACTGCCGGGCGGATCGTCGCGATCACGGGCAGCATTGTCGCGCTGTACATTCCAGCGGAGAACGGCGCACCCGACCGGGTGGGATTCTACGACGACGCGGCCGCGCGAATATCCGAATTCGCTCTCCCGGCCGGCTCCTCCCCTACCCCGGATTCCCCCAATTTCCCTGCGACGAAGGCAGGTTCGGTGCTCACCTGGTTCACCGGCGCGGGAGTCCAGGCCTTCGATTCCAACAACCTCGGTCCTCTGTGGACCGTCCCCGGAGCCCTCGGGAGTGGAGCGGTCATGGCCGGACGACTCCTCGTACCCGTGCCAGACGGCATCTCGGTGGTCGATCTCTCCACCGGTGTCAGGGCGGCCGACATTCCGGTCGACCGAGGCGATTACGACGGCCCGATACAGATGTCGGTGATCGGCGATGTGGTCGTCGAGCAACGCGGCTCCGACGTGGTCGCGCTCGGCTGACTCGTTCGCACGAGCTTCGTTCTACTCCGCCGGATCGTAGGTCTTCAGATCGGCTTCGCCGTCCCAGTACGCCAGCAAATTCTCGGCGAGTTCTCGATAGGCCTGCGCACCCTTGTTCTTTCGGCCCGAAAGTACCGTCGCGCCCGATGCACTGGCCTCGGCGAAGCGTACGGTCCGCGGAATCGGCGGCGCGAGCACCGGCAACGAATAGCGGTCCGAGACATCGCCGAGCACGTCCCTGCTGTGCGTGGTGCGGGCGTCGAACAGTGTGGGCAGGGCACCGAGCAGCGCCAGGTCGGGGTTGGTGATCTGTTGCACCTCGGACACCGTTCGCAACAACTGCCCGACCCCGCGATGCGCGAGAGTCTCGCACTGCAGGGGCACCAGCACCGACTGTGCGGCGGTGAGGCCGTTGAGGGTCAGCACTCCCAGCGACGGCGGACAATCGATGACGACGACATCGAAATCCTCGAGGATCGGTGCGAGCGCCCGCTTGAGTGCGAATTCGCGACCCGCACGCATCAACAGCAACGCTTCCGCGCCGGCGAGATCGATCGTCGCCGGCAGCAGCACGATCCCTTCCGCGGTCTCGATCAGGACGTCCTCGACCTTCGCGTCCCCGGTCAGCACTTCGTGCACCGAGGAATCGAGCTTGTCCGGGTTGTGTCCGAGCGAGAACGTCAGACAGCCCTGCGGGTCGAGGTCGACCACCAGGACTCGTCGATCGAGAGCATGCAGCGCAGCCGCGAGCGAAGCCACCGTGGTGGTCTTGGCGACGCCGCCCTTCTGATTCGCTACCGCGAGAATTGTCGTCACGGCCCTGATCCTTGCCTACATCGAGCCGATGAGCGAGGGTTCGGCATCTCTCGGGCGCGTCAGTGCAGCGCGATCGGTGCCGCGGACCGCTCGGTCACGTGCTTCGTCCGGGGCAGGAAGAACGCGGGAACGAACGTGACGACGATCAGAACCAGCGCGACCATGAAGGTGGTGCCGAACGCTCTGGCCGAGATGTCGAACGCCTCGACCTGGCTGGTCGCAGTCAGTGCGGGCTTCTGCTGAGCGGTCAGCACCACCGACATCAGCGCGGTACCTATCGAGCCGGCCGCTTGCTGAACGATGTTCATCAACGTCGAGCCACGTGCAACTGTGTCGTCGGTCAGCGTCTGCAGGGCGGCCGTCATGATGGGCATCATCGTCGAACCGAGGCCGAGGCCCATGACGAACAGTGCGCCGATGAGCAGCGTGTAGGACGTGTTGGTGCCGACCTGCGTGAACACCGCCATCCCTGCGGTGATGAGCACCATGCCCACCAGCACGATCCTGCCGGGACCGAACTTGTCGGCGATCACTCCGGCGATCGGCATTGCGATCATCGCGCCGATGCCCTGTGGGGCGAGCAGCAGCCCGGCCGTCAACGTCGTTTCGCCGCGAAGCAGGAAATAGCTCGGGAACAGCAGACCTGCACCCATGAAGGCGACCATGAAGAGCGTCGTGGTGATCACGGCCACGGTGAGCGATCTGTTCCCGAACAGCCGTAGATCGATCAGCGGATGCTGCACACGCAGGGCATGGAAAACGAACAGGACGATCAACACGAGCCCGACGATGACCGGGACCAGCACCTTGACCGCGAGAATGGTTTCGGTTTCGACGACCGAGGACGCGCCGTAGAGGAACAGTGCGAGGCCGGGCGAGAGCATCAGCATGCCGCGGAAGTCGAAGGACTCGGACGGGGTCGGGTTGTCCTTGGGGAAGATCACCACGGCCGCGATCAGGGCGAGTATGCCGATCGGCAGGTTGATGAGGAAGATCCAGTGCCAGCTCGCTGCCTCGATCAGCCAGCCTCCGAGGATGGGTCCTGCGATGGGCCCGATGAGCATCGGGACGCCCAACACGGCCATCACGCGCCCGATCCGCTCGGGGCCTGCGGCGCGCGTCATGATCGTCATGCCCAGCGGCATCAGCATGCCGCCGCCGAGTCCCTGCAGCACTCGGAAGACGATGAGCGAGGTGATGTCCCAGGCGAAGCTGCACAGCACCGAACCGAGGACGAACAGCACCAGCGCGGTGATGTAGAGGCGCTTGGTTCCGAACCGATCGGCAGCCCACCCGGTCAGGGGTATGACGGTGGCCAGGGCGAGCGTGTAACCCGTCATCGTCCACGCGGCGTTGGCGTAGGTGGTGTCGAAGACGTCGGTGAACGTCCGGAGCGCGACGCTGACGACGGTGACGTCCAGAATCGACATGATGGCCCCGAGGACGACGACCCCGGCGATCTTCAACAACGCACCGTCGAGCTTCTCCGGAGCATCGGGCGACGCGGGCTTGTGCAGGTCGGTCATGGTTCTCCAGGCGATGAGAAGGAGCTGTGAGGCACGACGGGCAGACCTGTGTCGCCCGAGAAAGTGAAGAATCGCAACGAGAGTAACCGGCCGGTAGGTCCGTACTCAATCGACAAATCGGACACATCCGCAGGCCACCTATGACAAGAGCCACATCCTGCGGGCAGGCATGATCGTTGCATGACCACACACGGCGGCGTCGAGGCCGGCAGAGTCGTTCTACTCCGGCACGGCGAGACCGAATGGGCGCTGGCAGGCAAGCACACCGGCAACACCGACGTCCCTCTCACGAGTACCGGCGAGCAACAGGCCGTCGAGGCCGGATCACTCCTCCGACTACTGAAATTGCGTGATCCCCTGGTGATCACGAGCCCGCGAGAGCGCGCTCGTCGAACCGCCGAGCTCGCGGGCCTGCAGGTCGATCGAACGTGGGATGCGTTGTCGGAGTGGGACTACGGCGACTACGAGGGCATCACCTCGACGCAGATCCACGAGACGGTGCCGCACTGGACCGTCTGGACGCATCCGTGCCCGGGCGGTGAATCCATCGGCGACATCGCCGTGCGCGTCGAGCTGGTGCTCTCGGTCGTCCTGCCGTTGTTGAGCGGCCGCGACGTCGTGTTGGTCGGCCACGGCCACTTCTCGCGCGCATTGATCGCGGGCTGGACCGAGGCACCCATCACCGAGGGCAAACGCTTCGCCCTCTCGCCCGCTGCTTATTCGTTGCTCGGCTTCGAGCATTCGTTTCGCCAGCTCGTGGCGCACAACGTGCACCCGTCGATTCTCACCGCCGCCACGGCACCGAAAGGAAACCCAGGATGATTCGCCGCGCCGCCGAGGCCGATGTTCCCGCCATCACCGCTCTGGTGCACGAACTCGCCGCGTACGAGAAGTCGTCCTCGCTGTGCACCGTTCGAGACGAGCAGCTTCGGTCTGCGCTGTTCGGGGCGCAGCCGTCGGTGTTCGCACACGTCGCCGAGCACGAGGGGACGGTGGTGGGGTGCGCGCTGTGGTTCCTGAACTTCTCCACCTGGGACGGTGTCAACGGAATCTATCTGGAGGATCTCTACGTGCAGCCCGCTGCGCGGGGAGAAGGCTTCGGAACCGCACTGCTCGCCGCGTTGGCCGCCGAGTGCGTCGATCGGCAGTACACGAGGTTGGCCTGGTCGGTTCTGGACTGGAACACCCCGTCGATCGGCTTCTACCGATCGCTCGGGGCAGAGCCGCAGGACGAGTGGACCACGTTCCGCCTGAGCGAGGACGCATTGGCAGAACTGGCCACCCGGGCGCGTTGAACGACTATCTCAACGGAGCTCGTCGTCGACGTCGCTGTATTCGGCGGCCATCCACCGGGAGGACGGCGGGCTGAACAGCAACACGAGTACGGCGACGACCACTGCTCCGAGGGCGACGCCGTAGACGGTCTGATGCGATCCGGTCAACAGCGACCACACGACGGGGAGCAGCAGCAGCTGTACGACGGTGGCGATGGACCGTCCCCACCGCTTTCCGAGGATCAGGGCGACGCCCGCCGCCCCCACTCCGATACCGAGGACGCCGAACCACCCCGCGGTGCCGTAGCCGTTGGCCACGGCGTTGTCCCCTTCTCCGGAGAACGCTCGGACGAGTAGGACTATCGCGGCCACCAACGACGCCACGCCCTGCGCTGCGACGAGCGCCCCGGCGGATCTGAACGTGGCCGGAGGGGTGAGGTTCTCGGGTGAGGTGGACACGCGTCCAGCCTAGGCAACCGGGAGTGGAGCCGGCGGAACGACCTAGGCAAGCCGGGAGTGGAGCCTGCGGAACGACCCAGGTGACCGGAGTGGAGCCTGCGGAACGACCCGGTTAGTGTCAGTCCTCGTGCGTGCGCTGCTGATCGTCAATCCCAATGCGACTTCTACGACGGCTGCGGCTCGGGATCTGTTGGCTCATGCGTTGTCGAGTCGGGTGCGGGTGACGGTTGCGCAGACGACTCATCGTGATCATGCGTCGGAGCTTGCTCGGGGTGCCCGTGAGGACGGGATGGGTCTGGTGATCGTTCACGGTGGTGACGGGACGGTCAACGAGGTGATCAACGGTTTGCTCGGGGTGCCGTTGCCGACGTCGATGCAGGCGGTGACGATCGGTGCGATTCCGCCGCTCGCGGTCGTTCCGGGCGGTAGTGCGAATGTGTTCGCGCGGTCGCTGGGGATCGAGGCGGATCCGGTTGCGGCGACGAATCAGTTGATCGGTCTGCTCGATGCGCGGGCACGGCGGACGATCGGGTTGGGGCATTCCGGTAATCGCTGGTTCACGTTCAATGCGGGTATGGGACTCGATGCGGATGTGTGTCGGGCCATCGATGCCAGTCGCAAGGATGGCAAGCCGGTCTCTGCGACGCGTTATCTGCGGTCGGCGGTGCAGGAGTTCTTCAAGCACAAGCGACGGCCTGCTCGGTTGACGGTCGAGGTCCCCGGGCAGGATCCGTTCGAGGGTGTCCACTATGCGTTCGTGTCGAATTCGAGTCCGTGGACGTATCTGAACGAGCGGCCGGTGCACACGAATCCGGGTACCGGTTTCGATTCGGGTCTCGGAGTGTTCGGTATGTGCTCCACTGCTCTGTTTCCCACGCTGCGGGTGTCTCGCCAGTTGCTCGCGAAGGGGGCAGAACCGAAGTCCCGCAAGCTGATTCGGATCGACGATGTACCGAGTGTCCGAATCTCTTCGGCGGAGCCGGTCGGTTTGCAGATGGACGGGGACTACCTGGGTGAACGCACCGAGGCGGAGTTCTTCTCGACTCCCGACGCGCTGGAAGTGGTTGCGCCGAGCCGCTGAGAGGGCTTGTCCCTGGGCATATGGGGCGGCACACAGCGTAGTTCTCGCGAAATCACGAGCGAAATCTGTTCACTCGGGGTACAAAGGAGCGCAGAAGGCTAAAGCGAGCCTAACAGAGTGAGCTTGACCACGGTCACGCGCGTACCCCTTGACTTCACCTGAGTTCGTGAAAGCATTCACAAGCAACAGTGCGGAAACATTGGTTACCCACTCGTGAACAGAAGAGAAACGAAACGGCGCTTCGGCGCCCGGTAAGGAGCAGAGGATGGACTGGCGCCACAAGGCTATTTGTCGCGATGAAGATCCGGAACTATTTTTCCCGGTGGGAAACAGTGGTCCGGCGCTCGCGCAGATCGCCGATGCCAAAGTCGTCTGTACTCGGTGCCCCGTCACCGCTGAATGCCTGTCCTGGGCACTCGAATCCGGCCAGGACGCAGGAGTATGGGGCGCAATGAGTGAAGACGAGCGCCGTGCACTCAAGCGACGCAACGCACGTACGCGCGCACGCAGCTCCGTCTAGGACGCGCAACCAGCAATCGGCAAGGCCCGGTATCCGCCACGGCGGATACCGGGCCTTCTGCGTTCCACGGGCCGTCTGCGTACCGCGAAGAGCCCGTTACGCACTGTTCACCGAACGTGCATCAAGGCCTCGGCACACGCCGTCCGAGAGGAACCCTCAGCAGCGCGTCGGTTCCCCCACCCGCCGCCGGATGCAGGCCGAGCGATCCGTTCAGCTCCACCGAGACCAGCGTGCGCACGATCTGCAACCCGAGACCGTCCGAGCGTTCCAGGGAGAACCCGGTGGGCAACCCGCGACCGTCGTCATGGATGACCACGTCCAGCCACTTCGCGGACCGGTCGGCTCCGATTCGGACGACACCGGCCGACCCGGCGTCGAATCCATGTTCCATCGCGTTCTGCACCAGCTCGGTGAGCACCATCACCAGGGGCGTCGCCCGTTCGGCCGAGAAGACTCCGAGTTTGCCCTCGCGCACCACTCGAACCCTCGGATTGACCGTCGCGATGTCCAGCATGATCGGCACCAGACGATCGACGATCTCGTCGAGGTCCACTTCTTCGTCCACCGACATCGACAGCATTTCGTGCACGAGTGCAATGGAGGTCACCCGACGGACCGACTCGGACAACGCCGTGCGCGCTTCCTCGTTCTCGAGTCGACGAGACTGCAGCCGGAGCAACGCAGCCACCGTCTGCAGGTTGTTCTTCACCCGATGATGGATCTCCCGGATGGTCGCGTCCTTGCTGAGCAGAGCACGATCGCGTCGCTTCACTTCGGTGACATCGCGGATCAACACGGCCGCACCGGCAGACCTCCCCCGGGGCTGCAGAGCCAGCGTGCGCACGAGAACGGTGGCACCGCGCGCATCGACCTCCATCCGGTGGCCCACGTTGCCGCTGAGCGACGATCGGATGTGATCGGCCACCTCCTGCGAGTCGAACGGGTCGGTGACCAGAGACCGCGTGACCGACGCCAGATCTCGACCGGACAACTCCGTCGTCAATCCCATCCGGTGGTATGCCGAGAGGGCGTTGGGACTGGCGTAGTCCACCCGCCCCTCGGTATCGACGCGAATGAATCCGTCGCCTGCGCGGGGGGACGAGTTCACATCGGTGCGCTCCTCCGGGGTGGGAAACGTCCCTTCACTGATCATCAGACACAGGTCGTCGGCACATTCCCGATAAGCGACCTCGAGGGCACTCGGCGGTCGAAGCTGCGCGGGATTGGTGTCGCGGGTCAGCACCGCGATGACGTGCTCTCCGCAGCGCACCGGAATGCTCTCGGTCCGCGTCACGACTCCTCCGTGCACGATTTCCCGCTGCTGCAGCGCGACCATCACGTCGGGGTGCTCGGATTCGGAGATCGTCGTTCCCACGATGTCGTGAGTGAAGACCGTCGGCGCGGTTGTCGGCCGGCACTGGGCCACACAGAGCACGTCGGCAGTCCCACTGGACACGTCGTCGGTGCCGACCCACAGCAGCACGTCGGCGAACGAAAGATCGGCCAGCAGCTGCCACTCGCCTACGACGCGCTGAAGATGGTCGACCGCGACACCGGGGAGGTCGGTGTGTTCGGCCAGAAGGTCACTGAGGGTCGACACGAGATCTCACGGGGACCGATGCTCAGGACACGACGGCGATGAGGTCGCCCTGCTGAATGACGTCGCCGACCGCGACGTCCACCGACGTGACCGTCCCTGCGGTCTCGGCCAGCACGGGAATTTCCATCTTCATCGATTCCAGGATCACGAGGGTGTCACCGACCTCGACGGCGTCGCCTCGGGCCACGACCACCTGAAATACCGTGGACACCATCTCCGCACGAACGTCCTCGGACACCGGCGAACCCCTCTCTCACGTCACCACGAACTGCGCCGGCCACCCATCGGAGACCAGGCCCGTCACAGTAAGCCAATCACACGTGGGAGACTGTAGTGAACAAACGAGAGGAGCCCATCATGGGAAAGCGTGGACGTAAGAAGCGTGCTCGTAAGGGCAACAAGGCCAACCACGGCAAACGTCCGAACAGCTGACGGTTTGCCACAAGCCGCGAGGGGCCGAGAAGCGATTGCTTCTCGGCCCCTCGTCGTTGTGCGACCTGCGACTACTCGGAGTCGGTCTGGCGAATCAGCACGGTCCGTCGAATCTCGACGCTGAGCCGTTCGCGCAGCCCGGCCGGCGCTTGGTCTCCCCCGCATTTGCGTGAGATCAGCCGCTTGACCTTCTCTTCGATTCCGTAGGCCTCGAAGCAGGATCCACATTCGTCGATGTGCTTCTGCAGACGGGATCGGCTCGCTTCGTCGCATTCGTTGTCGAGCATCACCCACACGTCCGCGATCACGGCCGAGCAGTCGAGGCGTTCGAACTGTGCGTCGCCGTCGTCGATCCTTCCGGTGCCCGTCACTGGACTACCTCCTGCTCGTGCCGGTCGACTGCGCCGTCCCGGTTGAAACCACGCTCCCGCGCAACCCCTGCCAGCAGGCCCCGCAGTTGCTTGCGTCCGCGGTGCAGACGCGACATCACCGTGCCGATGGGAGTGCCCATGATCTCGGCGATCTCCTTGTACGGGAACCCCTCGACGTCGGCGTAGTACACAGCCATTCGAAACTCTTCGGGAAGAGACTGCAGCGCGGCCTTGATGTCGTCGTCCGGCAGCGCGTCCAGGGCCTCGACCTCGGCCGAACGCAGCCCCGTGGACGTGTGTTCGGCGGTGGCGGCGAGCTGCCAGTCACTGATCTCGTCGGTCGGGTACTGCGCGGGCTGACGCTGCTTCTTGCGGTAGGAGTTGATGTAGGTGTTGGTGAGAATTCGGTACAGCCACGCCTTGAGGTTCGTGCCCTCACGGAACGACCGGAAAGCCGAGTAGGCCTTCACGAACGTCTCCTGAACCAGATCCTCGGCGTCGGCGGGGTTGCGCGTCATTCGCAGAGCTGCGCCGTAGAGCTGATCGAGCATCGGCAACGCGTCGCGCTCGAAGCGCTCGGTCAACTGTGCCTCGGTCTCGGCAGCTCTGCGCTCCGCGATCGCCTTCTCGTCGTCCACGTCAGCGACGGGATTGCTGGCTTCTGTCACGCTGATCCCTTCGATAGCTTCCACCGCCCAGGCTACCGCGCCCGAAGTCGACTTCTGCGAAGAGATCACCCCCTTCAGCGCGAGGGGACGTCCCGCGGTCAGCACTGCCATTCGTCTTTCCTTCCGCCTGCATCCGTATCTGTTGTTGCACAACACACCGTCGTGCCGCGGTGTTCCCGCGCGGTCGCTAGAGTCCGGTGAATGGCTGCGTCCACACCCGCTCTCGCGCTGCTCATCGCACGGAAGGTGGCGCACACCGTGCATTCGTACGACCACGATGCTCGGGCGCAGTCCTACGGCGAGGAGGCGGCACAGATCCTCGTCGAGCGGCTCGGCGTTCGGCCCGACCAAGTCTTCAAGACGCTCGTCGTCGAACGAGCAGATCGCTCGCTGGCGGTGGCGATCGTCCCGGTGACGGCCATGCTCTCGCTCAAGGCCGCGGCCGCAGCACTGTCCACCAGAAAGATCACGATGGCCGACAGGGCTGCCGCCGAGCGCTCGTCCGGGTACGTCTTCGGCGGTATCTCACCACTCGGCCAACGCAAGCCCCTGCCCACCGCGATCGACGTCTCGGCTCTCGGTTTCGAGACGATCCTGTGCAGCGGGGGTCGCCGCGGACTGGAAATCGAACTCGCACCAGCCGATCTGGTGCGGCTCACAGGCGCAACATCCGCGCCCATCGCCGCGCACTGACAGCGAATGAGAGAAGATGGACGGGTGAGCAATTGGACAGCCCCCGCCGCCGTCGCACCCGTCGACGCGACAGTCACTCTGCCCGGATCGAAATCGATCACCAATCGCGCACTGATCATCGCCTCGCTCGCCACCGGCTCGTCGACGATCACCGGTGCCCTGCGCAGCCGTGACACCGATCTCATGATCGACGCCCTGGCAACCTTGGGAATCGAGATCATCGCCGCGGACGACGACAGGACGGCGTTGCGCGTGACTCCGGCACCGCTGCACGGAGGAGCCGTGGAGTGCGGTCTGGCGGGTACCGTCATGCGCTTCGTGCCGCCCCTGGCTGCCCTTGCCGCAGGCGAGGTGTCGTTCGACGGCGACGAGCAGGCACGTATCCGTCCACTCGACACCATTCTCGACGCTCTGCGCGCGGTGGGGGCCGAGATCGACGGCAGCGCGCTGCCGTTCACGATGCGCGGCACCGGTTCGCTGCGCGGCGGGTCGGTCGACATCGATGCCTCGGGGTCCTCACAATTCGTCTCGGGTCTGATGCTCTCCGCGGCGGCATTCGACGAGGGAATCGAAATCCACCACACCGGCAAGCCCGTTCCGTCCATGCCGCACATCGACATGACAGTGGACATGTTGCGGCGTGCGGGCGTCCGAGTCGACACTCCCGAGTCCGGCGGCGACGCGAACACCTGGCGGGTTCATCCCGGGCCGGTCGCGCCGATCGAGTGGAGCATCGAGCCGGACCTGTCCAACGCCACCCCATTCCTCGCTGCAGCGGTGGTGACGAAAGGCCGAGTGCGCGTGCCGAATTGGCCCGAATCGACCACTCAGCCCGGCGATGTCTTCCGCGAGATACTCACCCGGATGGGCGCTCGAGTCGACCTGACCGCAGGCGTCTTGACCGTCGAGGGCCCCGATACGTTGCGCGGCATCGACTTCGATCTCCACGACGTCGGCGAATTGACCCCGACGGTCGCGGCGCTCGCCGCACTGGCCGAGGGGCCGTCGATTCTGCGTGGCATCGCCCACCTGCGTGGCCACGAGACCGACCGACTCGCCGCACTGACAACCGAGATCGTTCGACTCGGCGGACGCGCAGTCGAGACCGACGACGGCATTCGCATCGATCCGGCACCGCTGCACGCAGGCGTCTGGCATTCCTACGCAGACCACCGGATGGCCACCGCAGGCGCGATCGTCGGACTGCGGGTACCCGGGGTCGAGGTGGACGACATCGGCACCACCGCCAAGACACTCCCCGGTTTCGAGATGCTCTGGGACGCAATGCTGTCCGCATCGACACCGAGCGGGGTCGGCTCCTGACCGCGCGCCGGTACGACGAGTCCGACGTTCGGATCCGACCGGGCAAGAGTTCGCGTCCACGAACCAAGACTCGACCCGAACACAACGACGCCGAAGCAGGCATGGTGGTGTCCGTCGACCGCGGCCGATGGGGTTGTGTGCTCGACGGTGACCCGGCACGGCCGGTCGTGACGATGCGTGCCCGCGAGCTGGGCCGAACTCCGATCGTGGTGGGAGACGAGGTCGGAATCGTCGGAGATCTGTCCGGCAAGGTCGACACCCTGGCCCGAATAGTGCGCGTGGCCGAGCGGCGGACGGTGTTGCGTCGCACCGCGGACGACACCGACCCGTTCGAACGTGTGGTGGTGGCCAACGCCGACCGGCTGCTCATCGTCGCGGCGCTCGCAGACCCTCCTCCTCGCACCGGCTTCGTCGAGCGAGCACTCGTGGCCGCTTACGTCGGCGGACTCGAACCCGTTCTGTGCCTGACCAAGAGCGATCTCGCCGCCCCCGAGGAGTTCACTGCGGCCTTCGCCGATCTGGACGTCCCGGTGGTGCTAGCGGGCCAATCCGAGGACCTCACGGAGCTGACCGCGATGCTGACGAACTCGGTGACCGCGTTGATCGGTCACTCGGGCGTCGGAAAGTCCACGCTCGTCAACCGGCTGGTGCCCGACGCCTATCGCGCCACCGGGGTGGTCTCGGGCGTCGGCAAGGGTCGTCACACCTCGACGCAGTCGGTGGCGCTACCGCTGCCCGGCGGCGGCTGGGTGGTCGACACTCCCGGTATCCGGTCGTTCGGACTGGCACACATCTCCCCCGAGAACGTCGTCGCAGCGTTCTCCGATCTGGCCGACACGATCGAGAACTGTCCCCGAGGATGCACCCACCTCGGCCCACCGGCAGATCCCGAGTGCGCTCTCGACGCACTCACTTCGGACGCCGGTCGACGCGTCGCGGCCGTGCGCCTGCTCCTCGAAGCCGTTCGAACGAACGAAGCCTGGTAGCAACGGACTCCGCTTCGGAATCGGTTGCCACCAGGCTCGAACTCGGCGGAGGGCTTACGCGGCCCTACCGACCAGCCTACGAATTCCCTTGCGCTTCTTCGTCTCTGCGATCGCGGTGCGCAGACCACGACGCTTGCCGGTCTCGGGATCGACGGTGAACAGGCCTGCGGGCGCGTCGGCCCACTTGCGCTCGGACGCGGTCTCGGGAGCGTCGTCGCTGGTCGCCTTCAGGTACTTGTTCGGCAGCGACAGCTTCGCGATGGTTCGCCAGGACAGGAAGTACTGGTGAACGATCGAACCGGTCGTGTACGGCAGGTCGTACTTCTCCGCCAGTTCCAGCACTCGCACCTTGATCTCCCGCAGACGGTTGCTGGGGAGGTCGGGGAACAGGTGATGCTCGATCTGGTAGCAGAGGTTGCCACTCATGAACTCCATGACGGGACCTGCATTGAAGTTCGCGCTGCCGAGCATCTGACGCAGGTACCACTGTCCCTGAGTCTCGCCCTCCATGTCGGACTTGGTGAACTTCTCCGCACCGTCCGGGAAGTGGCCGCAGAAGATGACGGTGTTGGTCCACACATTGCGCATCATGTTGGCGACGATGTTCGCCGTCAACGTGCTCTTCCAGGCGGGACCGGTCAGCAACGGATGCAGGATGTAGTCCTTGCCGATCTGCTTGCCGACCTTCTCGAGCACCTCGCGCCGCTTCTGCTCGAATTCCTCACGCGGCACTCGACCCTTGGCGACCTTGCCCAGTTCGAGGTGCTGAAGCGCCACTCCGTACTCGAAGAACAGCTGCAGCAACAGGTTGTAGACGGGGTTGCCGATATTGAAGGGCTTCCACCGCTGATCGCGTGTGACGCGCAGCAGACCGTAGCCGACGTCGTCGTCCATGCCGAGCACGTTGGTGTACTTGTGGTGGATGTAGTTGTGCGTCTGCTTCCAGTGAGCCGACGGCCCCGTGTTGTCCCACTCCCACGACGTGGAGTGGATCTCCGGGTCGTTCATCCAGTCCCACTGGCCGTGCATGACGTTGTGGCCGAGCTCCATGTTCTCGATGATCTTCGCGACCCCGAGCATGGCGGTGCCGACGAGCCACGCCGGACGACGGCGGCTGGCGAAGAGCACGGCCCGGCCACCGATGTCGAGAGAGCGCTGCAGGCGGATCGTGTTCTTGACGTACCGGGCGTCGCGTTCACCGCGGGACGCTTCGATGTCACGCCGGATGGAGTCGAGCTCGTGGCCCAACGCCTCGATGTCGGCATCGGTCAGATGCGCGTATTCTTTGACGTCCGTAATCGCCATGGGAAGCAACCTCCTGGCAGTCGTGAACACACAGCTCGCGTATCAGGCCATGTGCAATTCCGTCACCTACCGTATCGTAACTTACGGTTCCGTAGGTTACGGGCGGAAATCTGTGTGACGATTCACAACCGAACGCGGTCGCCCGAACGACGAAGAGCCTTTGCCTGACGCTTGGCTTCCTTCTTGGCATTGCGCAAGCTCACGCGCGCCTCCTGCATCGCCGAACGCAGTCCTCGACGCTGCCCGGTGAGCGGATCGATCCGAAGCGCATGAACAGCAGGCGAATCGCCGACGCGCCATCGCCGCTCCGAGGACGTCTCGGGAGCGTTGTCGGACGTGGCCCGCAACCACGAGTCGGGCAGCGACAGCTTGTGGATGGTTCGCAGCGCCAGCAGGTACTGCTTGCCGAGCGACCCCGTGGTGTACGGCAGGTCGTACTTCTCGCACAGAGCGTGCACCTTCTCGGCGATTTCCGAGTACCTGTTGCTCGGCAGATCCGGGAACATGTGGTGCTCGATCTGGTAGCAGAGGTTGCCGCTCATGAACGCCATGACCGGACCGGCTTCGAAGTTGGCACTGCCCAGCATCTGACGCAGGTACCACTCGGGTCGTGTCTCGGTCTCGAACTGCCCGATCGTGAACTTCTCTGCCCCGTCGGGGAAATGACCGCAAAAGATCACCGCGTACGCCCACAGGTTCCGGACGAGGTTGGCCGTCGCGTTGGCCGTCAACGTGGACTTCCACGCCGGGCCGGACAGTGCCGGGAACAGGACGAAATCCTTGCCGACCTGCTTGGCGATCTTGCGCGCGAAGGCGCGGCTGGCCGGAGACTTCAGCAGACCCTTCTCGTCCTCGCCGTCCAGCTGCTTCTGCGCGTCGTAGTCGTGCAGCGCGATGCCCCACTCGAAGGTGGTGGCCAGCACGATGTTGGCGAGCGGCTGAACGAGGTTGATCGGCTTCCACGGCTCGTCGCGGGTCATCCGCAGGATGCCGAAGCCGATGTCGTCGTCCATGCCGACGATGTTGGTGTACGTGTGGTGCGAGTAGTTGTGAGCGCGCTTCCACTGCTCCGACGGTCCGGTCTGATCCCACTCCCACGACGTGGAATGAATTTCCGGATCGTTCATCCAGTCCCACTGCCCGTGCATCACATTGTGGCCGAGCTCCATGTTCTCGATGATCTTGGCGACACTGAGCATCGCCGTGCCTGCGATCCAGGCCGGCCGATACTTGCTGCCGAGCAGCACCGCACGGCCACCGAGCTCGAGCAGCCGCTGCAGCCTGATGGTCCGACGGATGTAGGCGGCATCGCGCTCGCCGCGGCTGTCTTCGACGTCTCGACGAATCGCATCCAGTTCACGACCGAACGCTTCCATGTCCGCTTCGCTGAGATGAGCGAACTCTTTGATGTCGGTGATGGCCACCGGGTCCTCCAACAGTTGAGTGCAGTGCCCGAAATATCGGGTTTCGACGTGGGCAACCTACGTAAGCGTAACCGAACAGCCTGAGAAGGCAGTGTGCGAAAAACAGACCTACAGTTCCAATGTGCAGTCGCCCGCAGCTGCGGAAATACACGTCTGGACGCGGTCGCCCTCGCTGTGTTCCTTACCGGAACGCAAGTCGATGACATGTCCTGCTGTCAACGGCACCACACACGTCTGGCAGATACCCATCCGGCAACCGAACGGCATCTGAACGCCGACGTTCTCGCCGGCTTCGAGCAGACTGGTCGCGCCGTCGACGGTGGTCTTCTTGTCCGACCTGGAGAACGTGACGGTGCCGCCGGCACCGGAGGTGTCGGCGCGCGAGATCTCGAACCGCTCCAGATGAAGCCTGTCCTCGATTCCCTCGCGCTTCCAGGTCTTCTCGATTTCTTCGAGCAGTGCTGCCGGCCCGCACGCCCAGGTGTCGCGCGTGCGCCAGTCGGGATAGAGCTCGTCGAGAGAGGCGAGTGCGAACTTGCCGTCCGATCGCGTCAACTGCACGTGCGAGGTGAAGTTGGGATGGGACTTCTCCAGCGCGGCGATCTCGGCGGCGAACATGACTTCGTCCTCGGTGGGTGCCGAGTGGATGTGCACGGTGTCGGGCATGTCGCCGTGCCGATCCAATGCCCGCAGCATCGAGATGATCGGCGTGATGCCGCTGCCTGCCGTGACGAACAAGATCTTGTTCGGCGGCGGCACGGGCAGCGCGAAATTGCCCTTCGGGGCGGCCAGCCGAACGATGGTTCCCTGAGGCACACCGCCGACGAGGTGCGAGGAGAGGAAGCCTTCCGGCATCGCCTTGACGGTGATGGAGATCAGCTTGTCTTCCCAGTTCGGTGGGGAGGTCAACGAGTAGGACCGCCAGTGCCATCGCCCGCCGAGGTGCAATCCGATCCCGATGTACTGGCCGGGCCGGTAGTCGAAGTTGAAGCCCCAACCCGGCTGGATCACCAGGGTCACCGCCGTGGCGGTCTCCTTCTCCACCCGCACGATCCGGCCACGGAGTTCGCGTGCCGACCAGAGAGGATTCGCCAGGTGCAGGTAGTCGTCGGGCAACAAGGGAGTGGTGATGCGGGTGAAGGCACCACGCACCATGTTCAGCCTGGGACGCTTGGGGGCCGATATACCGGCCGCCGGAGCCTCCAGCCACTTCTTCAGATCCATCGGGTGTTCCATCCCCTCGATCGAGATACTGAACCGCTTGCGGTCATCGAGGTTACGCTACCGTAGGTTCGGGTCCGGGAACACCTGTGCCGGTGTCGATAGTGCGCGAACGAACACCGCGGAGCTACAGCAGTTCGAGCAGAAACGACAATTCTTGCGGGGCGTACCACGCGAGCGTGTGATCCTCGGCGTCTCCGAGCACGAACTCCGCGTCCACGTCACCCATGTCCGCGGCATCGACAGCGGCAACGGCCTTCGCGACCGCCGATTCGGCCCCTTCGAGATCGACATGGACCGATGCGACCTGATCCATCCGCAACGGTTCCTTGAGCCGGACTACGGCATCGTCCAGATCGGGGCGCAGAGTGGGATCGTCCACATCGGCCGCGATCACCGCCCGCCGGTACACCACCCCTTCGGCGACCGTCCCGGTGTCGGTCTCGTCGTCGACTGCAGCAGCGATCAGACGCAGAGAGGCCCGAGCGGCCTCCCCCATCGCCACCTCGGAGAGCTCCTCGTCGTCGCCGGACGAGTACGCCTCACGCAGCGTCGGTGTCACCGCGAAGGCCGTGCGCGAGACCGGGCTGAACTCGCCCTCTGCCGACAACACTTTCAAGAACTCCAGCGTCGCCGGAACGTAGACACGCATTGCAGAAGACCTCACACTCTCGATTCGTTGCTGGCGTCGACCAACTCTTCCAGCGCCTCGTGCAGAAGCGCCGTGACGACGTCCACGTCCGGCATGGCACCTCGATCGGCATTGAGCCCGAAGAACACGTAGCCGTCGTAGGACGTCAACCCGATGCTCATCGCCTGGTTCTCGAACAGCGGCGACACCGGATACATCTCGAGCATGCGCGCACCGCCCACGTACAGCGGGAACTGGGGTCCTGGTGCGTTGGTGACGATCAGATTGAACACCCGCTGAGAGAGCCGACTGCCCGCTCGCGCACCCATCGCGTGCAGGCTCGCCGGGGCGAATCCGGAGATGCGCATCAGTGTCTGTGCAGTGACTCCGCGACTCTGTTTGGCGTGCGCCTCGGTGGCGTGCGCAATGTGCGAGAGCCGCACCACGGCATTCGATTCACCGACGGGCAGGTCGACCAGAAACGACGAGACCTCGCTGCGATCTTCCTCGGCCGGCTCGACCGGCCGGTCGGCCGCATCTCCGAAACCGACCCGATCGGCCGACACGTACACCGACATGGGGACCATGGCCCGCACCGTCGAGGAGGCCGTCACGGGCTCGCCCCGAGAGAGCAACCAATTGCGCAGTGCCCCGGTGACGACAGCGAGCACCACGTCGTTGATCGAGCAGTCGAACCTGTTGTGAATTCTGCGGTAGTCGGCGAGCTCGGTCTTGGCCACCGCGAATCTGCGGTTTCGCGAGATCGGGGCGTTCAGCGGACTCGACGGTGCACTCTGGGTCGCGGTGCGCAGCACCGCCGCGACCTTCGCTGCGGCCCGCAAGGCTTCACCCGCGACACCGGCAGCCCCGTGGACCGCGCCGCGCAGAGCCTCGACGCTCTCCCCCGGACGTACCACCAACTCGGTCAGCGCATCGATGACCAACGCCGAATCCTTGGGCTCGCGCGCAGGCATCCAGAGTTCCTCGGCCATCGGCGGTGGATTCTTGCTCGCATCCAGGATGACCTGACCGATGTCGAGCGCGTGTTCGCCGTCGACCAGCGCCGAGTGGGACTTGGTGAAGACGGCGAAGCGATTCTTCGACAACCCCTCGACCAGGTACATCTCCCACAGCGGCCGAGTGCGATCGAGTGGGCGCGAGGTCAGCCGCGCGATCAGATCGTGCAACTGATCGTCCGAACCCGGCTTGGGTAGTGCCGATCGCCGGATGTGGTAGGTGATGTCGAAATCCGCGTCGTCGACCCACACCGGCCGAGCCAGACCGAAGGCGACCTCACGCACCTTCTGCCGGTACCGGGGAACCAATGCCAACCGCTGCTCGACCAACGACAGCAGTCGGTCGTAGCTGAATCCACTGCGCGGAGTCCGGAAGATGGCGAGCGACCCGAGGTGCATAGGGCTGCTACTGGCCTCGAGAAAGTAGAACGACGCATCCTGCGCTGTCAGCCTGGTCGCCATCGCGTGTTCCAGTCCCCGTCCTCGCGTGAAGTACGCGCCGATTCCTGTGGCCGAGCGCGCAGTGTGCTCGAACCTAGAGTACGTGGCGGACATTTGTCGGTCTCGGGGTCGGTCGAGGACCGTGTCGCGGGCCGATCCAGAGTGCGGACGGGAACCGAACGCGCTCTCGGACCGTCAATGTCGGTGTGAGCGTCATCGAATCGAACGACCCGCCGGACATCACGGACACGTCGGACACGGGCCCGCGACTCCGCGCCGAACATCATTGCTTTCTCTCGCGTGCCGCACCGTTCGAGCCGCCGCTCAGCTCCGGCGCCGTGCACACGTGGGACCCGGCGGCAGCCACCGAACCGCGGCCGGCCCGACACCGACCATCCGTACGCAGCAGCCGTTCTCGACCACGCGTCGAGCCTCCCGGCCGGCCACCGGTGCCCGTCGATGCACGTTCGAGTGCCGACCGCGCGATGCGCATGATGATCGAGGTGATCGATCGACGACGCAGCGCAGACCAGCTGGCGCCGTTGTTCACTGCGTCGATGATCGATCTGGTGCGGACCATAGTGCGGAACCCGCCGCCGGGCAGACGACTCGGATTCGCAGCAGTGCGACGAGTCCATGTTGCGTATCAGTCGGATGTCTCGGCGGAGATCTTCGGCTCCTACACCCGCGGCCCGCGCACGTTCGCGTTCGCAGGCCGAATCGAGCTGGCGATCGACCCGCGCCGCCCCGGGTGGACGGTCACGTCGCTGCGAGTGGGGTGAGGGCCGCGTCGCCCAGTGGCGACGCGGCCGTCGTGCACTACCTCTTGCGCTTGGAGCGAGCTGCCTTCTTGGGTGCCTTGCTCTGAGTCCTCGCTGCTTCGCGACGCTCGCGGCGGGTGCCCTCGGCGGCGGACTCGCTGCCGGACGGAGACGAGCCGGAGCGGCGAACGGCAGTGCCACCGCCCTCGGCCGGACCGGAGAAGGTCAGTCTCTGCTCTTCCTGCTCGTCGAGACCCTTCGCCCGCAGAGCCGAGGGCACTGCAGGAGCGGAAGGTACCGGAGCCGTCGGTGCCGGAGCCGTCGGTGCGGGTGCCGTCGGCGCGGGTGCTGCGGCGGGTGTCGCTGCCGGGCGGCCGGAGCCCACCGGAGAGGACAGTCCCGGAGCCACGGCGAGACCCGCCGAGGCCGCAGGTCCTGTCGGAGCCGGCGTCGCCTCGACCTGCAGGTTGAACAGGAATCCGACCGACTCCTCCTTCAGGCCGTCGAGCATGCCCTGGAACATGTCGTAGCCCTCACGCTGGTATTCGACCAGCGGGTCGCGCTGCGCCATCGCACGCAGGCCGATGCCTTCCTTGAGGTAATCCATCTCGTAGAGGTGCTCACGCCACTTGCGATCGAGTACCGACAGCAGCACTCGGCGCTCGAGTTCGCGCATCCCGTTCTCGCCGGCGATACCGTCGATCTCGGCCTCGCGGGTGGCGTACGCAGATCGCGCGTCCTCGAGCAACGCCTCACGCAATTCGTCGCGGCTCAGGTCGCCCTTCTCGCCGTCCTCGTTCTCACCGGCGAGCACCTTGTGGTCGACTCCCACCGGGTAGAGAGTCTTCAGCGCGGTCCAGAGCTGTTCCAGATCCCAGTCCTCGACGTAGCCCTCGCCGGTGGCACCGTCGACGTAGGCGGTGATCACGTCGGTGATCATGCCCTCGACCTGGCCCTCCATATCGGCACCTTCGAGGATGCGGCGGCGCTCCTCGTAGATGACGGTGCGCTGCTGGTTCATCACCTCGTCGTACTTGAGAACGTTCTTGCGGATCTCGAAGTTCTGCTGCTCGACCTGCGTCTGAGCACTCTTGATGGCCTTGGACACCATCTTGGCTTCGATCGGGACGTCGTCGGGCAGGTTGAGCCGGGTCATGATCGACTCGAGTGCGCCGCCGTTGAATCGACGCATCAACTCGTCGCCGAGCGAGAGGTAGAAACGCGATTCGCCCGGATCTCCCTGACGACCGGAGCGGCCTCGAAGCTGGTTGTCGATACGGCGCGAATCGTGCCGCTCGGTACCGAGGACGTACAGCCCACCGGCCTCGCGCACGGTATCGGCGTCGGCCTTGACCTGTGCCTTGACCTCTTCGAGCGCGGGCTCCCAGGCGGTCTCGTACTCCTCGGGGGTCTCGACCGGATCCAAGCCCTGCTTGCGCAGCTTCAGGTCGGCGAGGATGTCCGGGTTGCCGCCCAGCACGACGTCGGTGCCACGACCGGCCATGTTGGTCGCCACGGTCACCGCGCCCTGCCGACCCGCCTCGGCGATGATCGTCGCCTCCTGCTCGTGGAACTTCGCGTTCAACACGTTGTGCGCGACGCCGCGCTTGGTGAACTGCTTCGACAGGTACTCCGAGCGCTCGACGCTCGTCGTGCCGATGAGGACCGGCTGGCCCTTCCCGTGCCGCTCGACGACGTCGTCGACGACGGCGTCGAACTTGGCCTCTTCCGTCTTGTAGATCAGGTCGCCGTTGTCCACTCGGACCATCGGACGGTTCGTCGGAATCGGAATGACGCCGAGGCCGTAGATCTGGTGGAGCTCGGCGGCCTCGGTCTCGGCGGTACCCGTCATGCCCGAGAGCTTGTCGTAGAGGCGGAAGTAGTTCTGCAGAGTGATCGTGGCCAGAGTCTGATTCTCGGCCTTGATCTCCACCTTTTCCTTGGCCTCGATCGCCTGGTGCATGCCCTCGTTGTAGCGGCGTCCCACCAGGATGCGGCCGGTGAACTCGTCGACGATGATGACCTCACCGTCGCGGACGATGTAGTCCTTGTCCTTCGTGTAGAGCTCTTTGGCCTTGATCGCGTTGTTGAGGTAGTTCACCAGCGGCGAGTTGGCGGCCTCGTACAGGTTGTCGATGCCGAGCTGATCCTCGACCAGTTCGACGCCTGCCTCGTGCACACCGATGGTCCGCTTGCGGATGTCGACCTCGTAGTGGGTGTCGACCTTGAGCATGGGCGCGATACGGGCGAACTCTCCGTACCACTTGCTCGACGCGTCGGCCGGTCCCGAGATGATCAGCGGCGTGCGGGCCTCGTCGATGAGGATCGAGTCGACCTCGTCGACGACGGCGAAGTTGTGGCCGCGCTGGACGAGGTCGTCGAGCGAGTGCGTCATGTTGTCGCGCAGGTAGTCGAAACCGAACTCGTTGTTGGTGCCGTAGGTGATGTCCGCGGCATACGCGGCGCGGCGTTCCACCGGGGTCATGCCGGAGAGGATCACGTCGACCGAGAGACCGAGGAAACGGTGGACGCGGCCCATCCACTCCGAGTCGCGCCTGGCGAGGTAGTCGTTGACCGTCACCACGTGCACACCCTCGCCGGAGATGGCGTTGAGGTAGGCGGGGAGAACACACGTCAGTGTCTTGCCCTCACCGGTCTTCATCTCGGCGATGTTGCCGAAGTGCAGGGCGGCACCGCCCATCACCTGAACGTCGAAGTGTCGCTGCGACAGCACTCGCCAGGACGCCTCACGGGCCACGGCGAAGGCCTCGGGCAGGAGCTGATCCAGGGTCTCGCCTGCGGAGTACCTCTCCTTGAACTCCGCGGTCTTGCCGCGCAGTTCGTCATCGGAGAGGCTCTCGACGTCCGGAGACAGGGTCGAGACGTGGTCGGCGATGCTCTTGAGCCGCTTGACCATGCGACCTTCACCGACACGGAGCAGCTTGGAAAACGACAGCGACGGCACGGGCTTTCTCGTCCTCGATCCTCGGTTCACGGGTACTGGTACGAACAACACTGCATACTGCACGAGCTCACGGGTCGTCACCACGACTTCTGCGCGGCGGGTAACCCGAACGCGTCCATGGTAGGCGGTGTCGCTGCGAACCCGGCAGCCCGACTATCGGTCGTCGGAGATCGCCGGTCGGCCATTCGGACAACACCGACACAGCACTGCAGGCTCGACGTGGGGATCGAGTCTCCGGTGTCGAGCCTGCAGCGGTGCAAAGATTTCACGGACGGCGAACGTGTCGAGCCGTCCCGGGCGGTCCGGTCAGGTGAGTCTGATCAAGCCGTAATCGAAGGCGTGCCGTCGGTACACAACCGAGGGGCGATCGCTTGCGCTGTCGTGGAACAAGAAGAAATCGTGACCGACGAGTTCCATTTCGTACAGTGCGTCGTCCACGCTCATCGGTGCGGCCGAGTGGATCTTCGTTCGCACGATGTGCCCGGGACCGCTCTTGTCGTCCTCGAACGAGTCGAGTTTCGTCTCGGGATCGAGTGCCAGCGTGTCGTCCTCGGCGAGTTCGGCAGTGGCCTCGGCAACGGACACGGGCCTCTTCTCGCCGTAGTGGACCTTGCGACGGTCCTTGGTGCGCCGGAGCCTGCTCTCGAGTTTCGACGTCACCGCTTCGAGTGCGGCATAGAAACTGTCGGCACACGCTTCGGCTCGAACGACCGGGCCCTTGCCCTTCGCGGTGATCTCCACGCGTTGACATGCCTTGGCCTGGCGGCGATTTCGTTCGTGCTGCAGTTCGACGTCGAACAGGTAGATGGAGGGATCGAAGCGCTCGAGGCGAGCCAATTTCTCGGAGACGTATATCCGGAAATGATCCGGTATCTCGACGTTGCGGCCCTTGACCACGACGTCCGCATTGCTCTTGGCGGGTTCTTCCGAGGGCTTCTCGTCGAAGAAAACCGAGGCTTGTGAAGGGGTCGTCACGCGTACCTCCCGATATCGGCCACGCCCACTGTTGGACGTGGCAAGTGTGCATGCCGAATGGGGAACCTTCCGGCATCTCGAGTCCGGGGCATCACCTCATATCTGGTCCAGTCGGTGCGTGTCCGCGACGTTAGTCGGTCATCGACTCGTGTGCCACCGTTCACCCCGAATTGGTTGTCGGCGTGTCCCCCTTCCTTTCCGTCACGCACTGGCCACAACCAGCGCGCCGGCCACCGGCACTCCGAAATCGGTTAGCACTCTTGCCGATTCGGCCAACGTCGCGCCGGTGGTGACGACGTCGTCGATCAGCAGAACGGTGAAGTCCGCCGACCCCGTCACACGTGCGCCTGCTCGCGGACCAGCCACCCCGACGGCCTCGATCCGGCCCGCCACGTTGTGCTGGCGTTGCCCGGCCGACAGTCCGACCGAATCGCGGACTCCGCCGGTCATGCGGAGCAACTCGGGAACGAGCACTCGCTCCGGTGCCAACTGTTCGGCAGCGATTCGAGCGCATCGCAGAACGGGATCACCCCCGCGAGCGCGGGCCGCACGAGCCCGAGAGGGCGCGCAGATCAGAATCAGCGAACTCAGCTCGGGTGGATCGATCTCACCCGCGTCGCGAAGATGTCCGACGGCCTCGGCGAGCGCTCGCCCGAAAGGCCGGGCCACCGACCGTCGACCTCGCTCCTTCAGGGCGATCACACCACTGCGGCGCGGCCCGCTGTAGGTACCCAGGGACCAGCACGGCACACCGGGATCGACTCGTGGTCGAACGGCGATGGGCGGGACGAACAGGGCCAGGGAACACACCGTGCACCAGTGCTCCCCCGGCACACCGCACCCGGCGCATTCGAGGGGCAGAACCAGATCGAGGAGCGTCCGCATGGATGCAGAGTCTGCCCGGGCCCACCGACAGACATCCCCGGCCGACGTCAGCCGGGCAGAATCGGCACTGCTTTGACTCCGGCCAATCCGGTGACCTCGCGCCAGTACCGGTCGCCGACCGGATCGGCATTGTTGAGGGCGAACACGGCCCGTGCATCGGCCACGTACTCCGTTTCCGGCGAGGCATCGACCGCCAGCACCGGAGTGGTCAGATTGCGTGAGGGCAGCGGATCCATCCGGGATCCGTCGACGGTCACCTGGACCACCGGTGTGTCGGTGGCGACCCGCGCGATCACGATGGTGTCGCCGGTACTCCAGTCCAAACTCGTGGCGTCGCTACCGAGTCCGATGGCCACGGCCCTGGGCTCGGTCAGGGAGTACACGCCCGAGGGCTCGCGCACCACCGTCGCCACGTACACGACGCCGTCGACGATGAGCGCCGCTCGCACTCCGTCTCGGGCAAGTCGCAGTTCGGTGATCCGGTTGCCGAGTGTCGTGACGGCGGTGGCCTCGACCGGTATCACCGATACCTGACCGGTGGAAGGATCGCGGGCGGCGCGGATGACGTTGGTGCCGTCGATCACCGCCCACGCCGCGTTGTCGTCGGCCCCCCACGTGGGCCGCGTGATCGATTGCCCCTCCGCTACGGGGAACGCGCCGCCGTCGTAGCTGCCGACCATGAGCGTGCTCGACGGCGCAGGGGAAGGCCGTCCGGTGTCCGCGACGCCTGCCACGAGTGTGCCGTCGTTGGACAGCGCCACCGAGCGCAGGTTGCGGGCCTGCCCGAAGTACCCGGGAGCGGGAGTGGTCTCCGCCTCGTCGACGCGAAGCAATGTGCCGGACGCCAGTGCATGCAGTCCGACACTGTCGTCGGTGCTGCCCAGCGGATCGAACGAGTCGACGCCTGCGGTCGTCCACCCGTCGGGCTTGGTGGTGTCGATGGGTTGGCCGTCGGCGAGCAACACGTACGGCCCTGCCACCTCGGCCGAGGCGAGGGTCCAGATCACCTGAGCAGCAAGCAGTTCGCGGTCGCGGTCACCCTTGTTCTGCAGGCCGCCGAAGTCGATCTTGATGCCACCGAGCCCCACCCCCACCTGCGCGGTCTGACCGTCGGCCTTGGTGATGGGCCCGCGAATGCTCACATCCTCGGACAGTTCGTTGCTCACCGCGGCCGACAGCGCCGACTTGGGGCCGTCGATGAGCAGCTGCACGAGTTGGTTGGCGAGTTGGTCCTGCGATCCGCTGGTCCACCGGACATCGGGCACGAGCACGCCACCGAGCGGATCGACGAAGTAGAGCGATCGCTGCTGATAGGTGTTCAGAAACGCGGATCGATCGATGACGACGCCGGGCGGCAATTTCGAGATGCGCCACTGCCCGTCCACTCGCGCCATCTCGATCGCGGCGTCGAAGGTGTCCGAGCCGGCCTGGTATTCGCCGCCGGAGGCCAGCATTCCGGCCGTCGCCGAGCGGATCGTGAACTGCGCGGTGTCGGAGGTACGCGGTCCGGACAGGGTGTCGATCCGGTCCGCGACAACGGTGCGTGCGCCGTCGTCCCAGGTTCCCGACGCCTCCTCGGTGAGAAACTGGCGGGCGGCCTGGTGCCGGTTGGCCGAGACGGCGCTGGCCTCGAAGAAGTCGTCCAACAAGCGATCGGGCTCGCGTCCCGGCTCGGGAGCCGGAGCACTGGTGGGCACGGCACCGGCGGTCAAGGTGCCGATGGCCTGGGGGCTGGACGACTCGGGAAGGCTCGCGCATCCGCCGACGAGGGCGACGACGAGCGCGCACATCGCCAGCACGCGGGTGCTGCGACGAAACGAGAAGGTCACGTCGCAGGCTCCGACGCGGATGTCCTCGGCGCGGATGTCTTGGGGGCGGTTATCGCGGGAATCGGTTGTCCTTGTGCGAATTTCTTGGTGCTGGGCTTGAGGGGCAGTGGGGATCCGATCACCTTGTGCCCGCGCACGAGCGGCAGGGTGAGTCGGAAGCATGCGCCTTCGCCTACTGCTCCCCACGCTTCGAGCTTACCGTCGTGCAGGCGGGCGTCCTCGACGCTGATCGCCAGCCCCAGGCCGGTGCCGCCGGATCGCCTGACGCGGGAGGGATCCGAGCGCCAGAACCGGTTGAACACCAGCTTCTCTTCTCCTGGTCGCAGACCGACCCCCTGATCGCGCACCACGAATGCTGCCGCATCGGCGTCCGAGCGCAGCCGCAGCAGGACCGGCTTGCCTTCGCCGTGGTCGAGTGCGTTGGCCAGCAGATTGCGCAGAATCCGTTCCACCCGTCGGGGGTCGACCTCGGCGACCACTGCGGTCTCGGGCATGTCGACGATCACTTCGGTACCGGTCTCGCGCGCCAGGTGCCGCACGGTCGACACGGCCGCTCGCGCGCACATGCGCAGGTCGAGCTGCTCGGCGGCCAGTTCGGCGACGCCCGCATCGTGACGGCTGATCTCGAGCAGGTCGCCGAGCAGGGTCTCGAACCGATCGAGCTCGTTGACCAGCAGCTCCGAGGATCTCTTGAGTGCGGGCTCGAGGTCGTCGCTGGCGTCGTGGATGAGGTCTGCGGCCATCCGCACGGTGGTGAGCGGGGTGCGCAGTTCGTGGCTGACGTCGGAGGTGAATCGGCGCTGCAGGTTACCGAATTCTTCGAGCTGGGTGATCTGCTTGGAGAGGCTCTCGGCCATCTCGTTGAACGACATCGCGAGTCTGGCCATGTCGTCCTCGCCGCGGACCGGCATGCGCTCCTTGAGCCTGCCGTCGGCGAACCGCACCGCGATTCTCGACGCCGAACGGATGGGCAGGACCACCTGACGTGCGACGAGCATCGCAATCGCCGCGAGCAGTACCAGCAGCACCACCGCGCCGATGAACAACGTGCCGCGCACCAGAGAGAGCGTGCGATCCTCGCTGGCCAACGGGAAGATGAGATAGAGCTGCAGAGCCGAGATGTCGGATCCGGTGGGAGATCCCATGATCAGCGCAGAGCCGGTATATCCGCCGTCACTGTCGGTGACCGTCGCATACTGCGAACTGATCAAGCCCTTCTTGACGAAGTCGCGCAGGCTGTTCGGGATCTGATCGACCGGACCGACCGAGGCCTCCGCGCGGGTGGCGTCGCCTTCGACGATCAGGACCGGGTCGAACGATCCCGCCGACCCGGTGGTCGACGCGGCGTCCAGGTCCTGATTGGTCAGTGCTGCTCTGGCTCGTTCGAGGCGCGTCGCGAGCCCGCTCGAATCGTCGGCTCCGGCCAGGTTGCCCTCGACGGTGGTCCGCGAACGGTCGAGTTCCTCGGTGGCGGCGGACAGCTTCGCTTCGAGTAGTCGATCGGTGATCTGACTGGTCAACACCACCCCGAGGATGAGGATAACCACCAAGGACAGCGTCAACGTCGACACGACGACGCGTAGCTGTAGTGATCGACGCCAGGCATGGCCCAGCGACGTACTCAGCGAACGAAACCAACGCAGCACGGGAGAGAACTTGCCGTTGATTCGCCGCCGAGAATGGGAGAAACGGATCACGGCGGTCCGGCCTTGTAGCCGACCCCCCTCACGGTCAACACCACCTCGGGGTTCTCCGGATCCTTCTCGACCTTGGCGCGCAGGCGCTGCACGTGCACGTTGACCAGTCGGGTGTCGGCCGCGTGGCGGTAGCCCCAGACCTGTTCGAGCAACACCTCTCGGGTGAACACCTGTCGCGGCTTGCGCGCCAATGCCACGAGCAGATCGAACTCGAGTGGGGTGAGGGAAACGAGTTCGTCGCCGCGACTGACCTTGTGGGCCGGAACGTCGATGACGATGTCTGCGATGGACAGCAGTTCGGCCGGTTCGTCCTCGGTCCTGCGCAGGCGCGCGCGCACCCGAGCGACCAGTTCCTTCGGCTTGAAGGGCTTCATGATGTAGTCGTCCGCACCGGACTCGAGACCCAGGACGACGTCGACGGTGTCGGTCTTGGCCGTCAGCATGACGATCGGCACGCCCGAGTCGGCTCGCAGCACGCGGCAGACGTCGATGCCGTTCATGCCGGGAAGCATCAGATCGAGCAGCACCAGGTCCGGCCGGTTCTCGCGCACAGCAGCCAGTGCTTGAGTGCCGTCGCCGACCACGAAGGGCTCGAATCCCTCACCGCGCAACACGATGGTGAGCATCTCCGCCAGAGCCGAATCGTCGTCCACAACCAGAATCCGAGGCTTCATGGTCCTATGGTGTCACTTTCCGAACGCCTGATGGCTGATTGAACATGTCGGCGGCGAGTCGATCGGGATCGACGTCGGCGCTGACGACTCGCCACGGCGACACCCAGTGCGAGGCAGCGAGGCTGCCGTACGCAGCCGAGGTTCGGTTCTGCAGCGAACTGTCACGTTCGTAGGCATCCCTGGTGCGAGCGGCGTCCGCACTCTCACGGGCCGCAGCCCGCTCGGCGGCCAGCGCCACCGGGACGTCGAGGAGAATTTGGACGTCGGGAACAGGTACTACGAATCGGTCGAATTCGAGCGACCTGATCCATTCGACGGCCTCGCCGTCGGCGGACTGCTCGAGCCGAGCGGCGGTGTAGGCCGCATTGGATGCCACATACCGATCGAGCAGAACGATATCGTTGTCCGCGAGCAACTTTCGGATCTCGTCGCCCGCGTCCCGGCGATCGAGCGCGAACAACAGGGCCATCGCGTGCACGCTGCCCGCGGTGTCACCGTGTTCGCCGTGCAACGCCTCCGCCGCCAGATCGGCATGGATCGACCGGTCGTACCGGGGAAACCCGATGCGCTCGACCGACAGGCCGTCACCTTCCCACGCCGAAACGAGCCGACGGGCGAGCGTGTTCTTGCCCGCTCCGTCGACTCCTTCGATGACGAACAGTTTTCCCACTGCCGGACCGGTCCTTCGGTCAGTAGCGGTAGTGCTCGGGCTTGTACGGGCCCTCGACGTCGACGCCGATGTACTCGGCCTGCTCCTTGGTGAGCTTGGTGATCGAGCCACCGAGCGCCTCGACGTGGATGCGTGCGACCTTCTCGTCGAGGTGCTTGGGCAGGCGGTAGACCTCGTTGTCGTACTCGTCGGGCTTGGTCCACAGTTCGATCTGAGCGATGACCTGGTTGGAGAAGCTGTTGCTCATCACGAACGACGGGTGGCCCGTTGCATTGCCGAGATTGAGCAAGCGGCCCTCGGACAGCACGATGATCGAGTGCCCGTCCTTGAACTGGTACTCGTCGACCTGCGGCTTGATGTTGATCCGCGTGACATCGGGGGCCTTCTCCAGCCCGGCCATGTCGATCTCGTTGTCGAAGTGGCCGATGTTGCCCAGGATTGCCTGGTGCTTCATCTTGCGCATGTGCTCGAACGTGATGATCGACAGGTTGCCCGTCGAGGTGATCACGATGTCGGCCTGCTCGATGAACTCCTCGACCGTGCGTACGTCGAAGCCGTCCATGAGCGCCTGCAGCGCGTTGATCGGGTCGGCCTCGGTGACGGTCACCCGTGCGCCCTGGCCCTTGAGCGCCTCGGCACAGCCCTTGCCCACGTCGCCGTAGCCACAGACCAGCACGGCCTTGCCACCGATGAGGACGTCGGTGCCGCGGTTGATGCCGTCGATCAGCGAGTGCCGGGTGCCGTACTTGTTGTCGAACTTGCTCTTGGTGACCGAGTCGTTGACGTTGATGGCGGGGAACGTGAGCTCTCCCGCGGACGCGAACTGGTAGAGCCGGAGCACGCCGGTGGTGGTCTCCTCGGTGACGCCCTGCACGGACTCGGCCACCTGCGTCCACTTGGACTTCGATGCCTCGAGCGAGCGACGAAGCAGGCCGAGGAACACCTTGTACTCGTCCGAATCGTGATCGTCGTCGGTCGGCGGGACGACGCCTGCCTTCTCGAACTGCGCGCCGCGCAGTACCAGCATCGTGGCGTCGCCACCGTCGTCGAGGATCATGTTGGCGGGCTGCTCGGGCCAGGTGAGCATCTGCTCGGCCGCCCACCAGTACTCTTCGAGGCTTTCGCCCTTCCAGGCGAACACCGGGACGCCCTTGGGCTCCTCGACGGTGCCGTACGGGCCGACGACGACGGCCGCTGCTGCGTGATCCTGGGTGGAGAAGATGTTGCACGACGCCCAACGAACTTCGGCTCCGAGTGCAACCAAGGTCTCGATCAGCACGGCTGTCTGCACGGTCATGTGCAGCGATCCCGAAACCCGTGCTCCCTTGAGCGGCTGAACGTCGGCGTATTCGCGACGCAGCGCGATCAAGCCGGGCATCTCGTGTTCGGCGAGTCGGATTTCCTTGCGGCCGAATTCCGCGAGCGACAGGTCTGCGACCTTGAAGTCGATTCCACCGCGGTGATCCACGGTGAGTGCCGATCCTGACGTAACTGAGGTCGTCATCTTGCCTCTCCTGTTGACTGAGTATCTGTGGTCCAGGCTATCGGGTCCGCGCGGCGGCACCCCCGGCTGCCCGAGCGTGCAGGAGTGGAACCGACGAAACGACCGATTGTCGAGAACCCGCTCTATCCGTTTCGTCCGGCTCGCGCCAGGATTCGTTCCCTTTTGCGGGGCAGGATGTTCGCGCGGGTGATATCTCCCTGGTAATGCGCCGATACCCGCGGATCCATCACCCGACGCCACAGCGGCGGAATTGCGGCGAGCATCACCATCGACGCGTAGCCGGCGGGCAGCTGCGGAGCCTCGTCGCAGGAGAGCAGGGTCTGATAGCGCTTGCCCGGATTGGCGTGGTGGTCGCTGTGTCGCTGCAGGTGGTACAGAAAGATATTGGTGCAGATCCTGTCGCTGTTCCAGCTGTGGCGGGGCGAGCACCGAACGTATCTGCCTCGATCGTTCGTTTCGCGGAGCAGGGCGTAGTGCTCCACGTAGTTCACCATCTCGAGCAGGACGAATCCGACGACGGCCTGCAGCAGCAGGTACGGCGCGATGGACCAGCCGAACACGATCAGCAGCGCGCCGAACAGCACGACACTGAGCAGCCACGTGTGCAGCAGGGCATTGGTCGGGCTCGCGACCGAGCGGCCCTTGCGGCGAAGTCGCTGCGCCTCGAGCTTCCACGCGGAGGCGAGTCCCAAGACGGTACTGCGCGGCACGAACGTCCAGACGCTCTCGCCGAGTCGTGCGCTCGCGGGGTCGTCGGGCGTCGCCACTCGGACGTGGTGTCCGCGATTGTGTTCGACGAAGAAGTGCCCGTACAGCGTCTGGGACAGGGCGATCTTGGCCAACCACCGCTCGTGTTGCTCGATGCGATGGCCCAGTTCGTGAGCGGCATTGATACCGGTGCCTGCCACCAGGCCCACCGTCACCGCGAGGCCGATCTTGTCCACCACGTTCAGCTCGCCGTACGCCCACATCCAGCATGCGACGAAGAGTCCGACGAACTGAACGGGCAGGAAGAGGTATGTGCACCACCGGTAGTACCGATCGTTCTGCAGCTTTTCGCTGGCCGAGGCATCCGGGTTGTGCCCGTCCTCGCCTGCGATCAGATCGATCACCGGAATGATCACGAAAAACACCAGCACGCCGCTCCACCAGAACAGCGGCATGCCCGTCCAGTAGACCAACTGCGACGGCAGTAGCGCCGACGCCGGGGCCAACAGCCCCAGCATCCACAGATAACGTTTGTTGTCCTGCCAGCGAACCGACCGTTCACTGGCCTTCGAATCCCGCCCCCCGAAAGCGACACCCGAACCCTCCATCGAAGGAATTCGGCCGTCCACACTCACTGTTGCAACACCCTCTCATCGAACTTTTTGAGTCCTCCAAGTCTGTTTTCGAGGGTATAACATTCCAGCGGTTTGATGTGACGCTATCTAAAGTCAGCCGGAAGTCCCTGCTCAGGACGTAACTCGGCGCTTACGCGTCGCCGATGCCGGGTCAGTGCTCCGACTTTTCGACACGAACTTTTTCGGCTTCCCGCATTCCCATCACCGAGTGCCGTCTGCTGTACACGACGTAGATGACGACACCGGCGGCCATCCAGACCAGGAAACGCAGCCATGTTTCGACCGACAGGTTCAGCATCAACCACAGGCACGCGAGGACCGCGAGAATCGGCACCAGCGGAACCCACGGAACGCGGAAACCACGCTGGAGGTCGGGGCGAGTTCTGCGCAGTACGAGAACCCCGGCCGAGACCAGCACGAACGCGAACAGCGTACCGATGTTCACCATTTCCTCGAGCGTGCCGAGCGGAACGAAAGCGGCGAGCAGGCCGACGATGACACCGACGAGAATCGTCGTCCGAACCGGCGTGCCCTTCTTTCCGGTGCGCGCCAATGCCCGCGGCACCAGCCCGTCTCGCGACATCGCGAAGAGCACCCGGGTCTGCCCGAGCATCAACACCATCACCACGGTCGTCAGACCGGCGAGTGCGCCGAACGAGATGATGTTCTTGGCCCAGGTCAACCCGTTCAGCTCGAATGCCGTCGCCAGCGTGGAGCTGTCACCGGCCAGATCGGTGTACTTGACCATCCCGGTCAGAACCAGCGTGACGGCCACGTACAGCACGGTGACGATCGCGAGCGATCCGAGGATTCCGCGTGGGAGCGCCTTCTGCGGTTCCTTGGTCTCTTCGGCGGTCGTTGCCACCACGTCGAATCCGATGAAAGCGAAGAACACCAGAGACGCCGCGGCCAGCAGTCCGTACCAACCGAACGTGCTGCCTCCCGCACCAGTGACGAACGAGAGCAGAGACTGATGCAGCCCCTCGCCCGTCGAGCCCGGTTCCGACGACGGAATGTAGGGGTCGTAGTTGGCGACCTTGATGTAGAAGGCTCCGAGCACGACGACGAACAGAACGACGATCACCTTGATGGCGGTGATGACCAACGACACCCGTGAGGACAATTTGGTTCCCGATGCGATGAGCACCGTCAGCACCACCACGATCAGCAGTGCACCCCAATCGAAGTTCAGTGAGCCGATCTCGAGCACCGGGGCGGCCGTACCGAGCAGATCGCCCAGATAGAGCGACCACGCCTTCGCTACCACGGCTGCTGCGAGGCCGAACTCGAGGATGAGATCCCATCCGATGATCCAGGCGATGAACTCACCGAACGCCGCGTACGAGAACGTGTACGCGCTTCCTGCCACGGGCACGGTGGACGCGAACTCCGCATAACACAGCGCCGCGAGGCCACAGGCGATCGCCGCGAGCACGAAGGCCAACGACACTGCCGGCCCCGCAACGTTTCCGGCGGTCCGCGCGGTCAGGGTGAAGATGCCTGCACCGACGGCCACGGCGACGCCGAACACGGTCAGATCCCAGGATCCGAGTTCCTTCCGAAGTTTCGTGTCCGGTTCGTCGGTGTCCTGGATCGACTGCTCGATCGATTTGGTCCGGAACCAACCCGTCGTGCGTGGGGTCTTCGCGGGCCGGTCTGCTCTGGTCATCGGGTCTCCGTATCGCCACTTCACATCTACCGACGGATCACCGAACACATCCGTCACTTCGATTCACTGTGGCATCAGACTATTGCCTCCGGACGGACCGTTCGCACAATTACGCAGTTCGAAACCGCAAGCGGCGCAACGATGCCCGAATTGCCCGATCTACACGCGTCCGACGGAGGCCACGAACACCTCGGCCTCGCCCGAATCGGCGGTCACGGTGACGGATTCGTCTGCAGCGGGTATCCAGGCAGAGCTGCCCTGCGGCACCGTCAGCTCGACCTGTCCGCCTTTCGTACCGGCCACGACGGTGCCACTGGTGCACAACAGAATTCTCGGGCCGGAGCCGGGAACGGCGACCGTCTCCCCCGCCGCAACCGCAGTCCGGCTCAGTGCGAATTCGGGTGCAGGCGTCGGATAGAGGTAGGTCGGTCGATCGTCGACACCCGGGGTGATGGGCGAGATGTCGGCAGGCTCGAAATCCAACACACGCAACAGTTCCGGAACGTCGACGTGTTTGGGAGTCAGTCCGCCGCGCAGCACGTTGTCGGAGTTCGCCATGATCTCCACGCCGGTACCGCGCAGATACGCGTGCAGGTTCCCAGCGTCGAGGTACAGACCCTGGCCGGGAGTCAGTGTCACCCGATTGAGCAGCAGCGCCGCGAGCACTCCGGCGTCACCGGGATACGACTCCCCGAGCTCGAGCAGAGTTCTGGCCTCGGCGGCGAATCGTCCACCGTCCGTGCGTGCGGGACCGGAGAGATAGTCGATGCATCCCTGGGCGACGGCAGGCAAGATGTCGTCCAATGCCTGCCCGGGCAGCGTGATCCACGAGGTGAACACGGTGCGCAGCCCGGAAGCGTCCGGCTGGGCGGCCAGCAGGGTTCGATACCCACCCAGGGCGGGGACGGCCAACGCGTCGAGCAGTTCGACGGTGTCGGCGGGCCGCCGGAAGCCCGCCAACGCCTCGAACTCGGTGAGCGCGACGATCAGCTCGGGCTTGTGGTTCGGATCCCGGTAGTTGCGTACCGGAGAGTCGATGGGGACACCCGCGGCGTTCTCGCGTGCAAAGCCTTCCCGGGCCTGAGCACTGCTGGGATGCGCCTGCAGCGACAACGGCTCTTCTGCGGCAAGCAGTTTCAGCAGATACGGCAGGCGCGACTCGAAGTGCTGTGCAGAGCCGCCCAGGTGCGTGCCCGGGTCGCCGTCGATCAGCGTGAGCAGTGGTGTGCTGCCGCCCTCGTGCACGACGTGCGCGGAGTCGGCCGGGTGAGCGCCGAGCCAGATCTCTGCCTCGGGATGATCGGACGGCACCTGGCGGCCTTGAATCCGAGCCAGCGCCGTTCGCGAACCCCATGCGTAGGACCGCACCGCGCCTCGCAAGAGCTGCACTAGCTACCGCCCATCAACAGCAGATACGCGGCAGTGGTGTCCAACCGCGTCGCCAACACGGACATCGTGTCGAGCACCGAAAGTCTATCCGGATCCGGCACCGGTGCGGGGTTGTCGAATTCGGATCTCACGCGATCGCCGCCGAACAGCGGCTCACTCGAATCGGCGAGCAACAACTCCGATTCCGGAACACCGGCGATTCGTCGTTCGGTCATCGCGCGATCGGCCTCCGAGGCCACCACGACGACGCGCATCGGCAGCACCGGCGGTGGTCCGTCGAGCTGCTCGTCGTGAAAGAACGAGTCGAATGTCTGTGGTGTGCCGGATGATTCGACGACGGACGCCCGGATGGATGCAGCAATGACGTCGCCCAGCTCCCCCGCACCGACGACGACACCCGCAACGCGCAGCAGCACCTCGCTGCCGTGCCGAGCGACCTCGACCGCAGCGGGACTGCCCCCGGTCAGCACCACCCGCCGACCGTTCAACCCACTGGCGAGGGCCTTGGCCGGATTGTGGAACATCTCGTTGGACGGACTGTTTCGTACCGCCTCTGCGTCGAGCAGGTCTGCAAGACGAGACAAATTGGGCAGCAACGTCTTCCACGACCCGCCGGCAACCGCCCCCAGTACGGCCACGAACGCGGCGAGGTAGCGCATCAGAGCATTGTGGTCACGGACTGCGATTCGCGGCGGCAGCCACATGACTCTGGCTCCCCGAACGGCACGCAGAGGCCCCTCCTCGGGGGCGACCACCACGACTTCGGCACCGCGCCGGGCTGCCGCGTCGACCGACTCGGCCAGTCGTGGATCCCCGGCGTCGTCGCCTGCCACCACCACCACGTCGAGTGGGCCGATCCACGGCGGAGTTCCGGTGCTTCGTACGAGAGGGACCCCGAGGCGATCACCGAGCGCGGCGACGAGCAGTGACGCTGCCCGGCTGCTCCGTCCGTCGCCGGTGACGATCACCACGCTCCGGGGACGCAGATCGGCCAGCCGGGCCAGAACCGATTCGTCGACCGCGGTCGCAACGGCACGAACCTGCGCGCCCGCCAGCGCTGCGCTACGCAGGGAGCCCTCACGATCGGCTGCGATGAGAGCATCCGAATCGTCGAGATCGACCAGAGACGACACTGCCGTCATGGCTGCGACACCTCCCCTTACCTCACCCGCTCGAAACGTCTGCATACCCACTCATGAACCCTTGGTAACCACTATTCCAGTCCAGCGCGAACGATGCTCAATATCTCTGTCGAAAGCGCGTCGACATCCGCTGCGGTGCGTGCTTCGACGTTGAGCCGCAGCAGCGGTTCGGTATTCGAGGCCCGCAGGTTGAACCAGGCACCGTCGGCGAGATCGACCGTCACACCGTCGAGTCGGTCGATACCCGCAGTCCGATCCGCGAACGCCGCCAGTACCGCCTCGGTGCGTTCTGTTGCATCGTCGACGGTCGAGTTGATCTCGCCCGATGCACTGTAGGTCTCGTAGGTGGCCATCATTTCCGAGAGCGGGCGATCCTGTGCCCCGAAGGCAGCGAGAACGTGCAGCGCGGCGAGCATGCCGGAGTCTGCACCCCAGAAGTCACGGAAGTAGTAGTGCGCAGAGTGCTCTCCGCCGAATATGGCTCCGGTGTCGGCCATCTCCTGCTTGATGAACGAGTGCCCCACTCGGGTGCGGACCGGCGTGCCACCGAGCTTCTCGACCAGCTCCGGTACTGCTCGCGAGGTGATCAAATTGTGGATGACGACCGCGCCCGGCTCCTTGGCCAGTTCGCGTTCGGCCACCAGGCAGGTCACCGCCGATGGTGACACCGGGTCGCCCTTCTCGTCGACGACGAAGCACCGGTCGGCGTCGCCGTCGAAGGCAAGGCCGATCTCGGAACCGGTCTCGACGACGAATCGCTGCAGGTCCACCAGGTTCGCCGGGTCGAGTGGATTGGCCTCGTGATTGGGGAAGCTGCCGTCGAGTTCGAAGAACAACGGTTCGATCGTCACCGGCAGCGGCGCGAACACGGCGGGCACGGTGTGTCCGCCCATGCCGTTGCCTGCATCCACCGCGATCTTCATGGAGCGAATACCCGACAGATCGACCAGGTCGCGCAGGAACTGGGCGTACTCGGCCAGCACGTCACGAGACGCCACGGTCCCGGCGGGGCCGTCGAACTCCGGCACCCCGTCCACCAATTCGGCCTTGACCGTGGCCAGGCCGGTGTCCTGGCCCACCGGCTTGGCACCGGCGCGGCAGAGCTTGATCCCGTTGTACTTCGCCGGATTGTGACTGGCGGTGAACATCGCTCCCGGGCATTCGAGCATGCCGGAGGCGAAGTAGAGCTGATCGGTCGACGCCAGCCCGATGTGCACCACGTCGAGGCCCTGAGCGGTGACGCCGTCGGCGAACGCCCGCGACAGTGCCGGCGAGGAATCACGCATGTCGTGCCCGATGACGACCGATCGCGCGGCCCCGGCCTCGTCACGAACCAATCGTGCGAACGATGCACCGACGTCACGCACGAACGCCTCGTCGATCTGCTCACCTACGACGCCACGGACGTCGTAGGCCTTGATGACGGCGTTCACGGACTCTGCGGTTCGGGCCACGAAGATTCTCCTGGTGATCGTTGTCGACGACGCCGCACATCGGCGTCGGATATCGAGCGTCGGTAGCGGTGCGATCCACACCAAGTATCGGCGGACCGTCGCGGTCCGTTTCGGTCCTGCTCACGGAACCTTGCCAGACGGCAGACGGACCGGCCAGTCGGACCGATGCACACCACACTCGGTGTGCTCGGACGGCTCAGGACGTGGGGTCGGGAAGAACTCGAAGGTGCCCGCGCCTGCCCGTTCGGACGGCCGGAGCGGATCGGCGTTCGGTGTCGGACGGCCGAGAGATCGAGCGGTCGGAGCTCTCGCGATCCTCGGAGCGGACGCGATCGCCGCGGCCCGCTTCGCGTACGGCTTCCGCGAGGGCCGTCAGATCGTCCTCGTCGGGGCTCGACGTCGAGTAGCCGCCTTCGTACCGCACCAGTTCCCAGCCCTTGGGAGCGGTGGTGGTCGACGCGTGCACCTCGCACAGATCCCAGGAATGCGGCTCGTCGACTGTGGCCAGCGGTCCGACGACCGCGGTGGAATCGGAGTAGACGTATGTGAGCGTCGCAACGGCAGAACGGTTGCAACCAGGCCTGCAGCAGCCACGCAGTGATCTCACGAGTGCAGAGTATCCGGTGGGTGCAACCGACCGAACGACCGACACACCGGACGAGCGCGATAACCTCCCCCTATGCCTCGATTCTCTTCCGCGCGCAGGATCACCTCTCGATCCGTGGCCCGGCACGGCCGCGGCGTGCGCGGACCGGTTCTGCCCGAGGACATCCCGGCCAGGCGTTCACGAGCGGAGAAGTTCGACCGGCTGGTGCTCGAGGCGTTCGCTCGGATCGATCATCGGTGGCACGAGAAGCTCTCGAAACTCGACATCGCCGTGGACGAGGTACCCAAGATCAGGGCGTTGGATCCGGAATCGGTGACGTGGCCACCCGAGGTGGTGGCGGAAGGCCCGGTACCGCTCTCACGACTGGTACCCGCCGGGATCGACAAGCGCGGGGAGACGACACGCGCCAGGGTGGTGCTGTTCCGGCGACCGCTGGAACGGCGGGCCAAGCACCCGGAGGATTTGGAAGATCTGTTGTTCGAGGTTCTGGTCGAGCAAGTGGCCACGTATCTCGGCATCGACCCCGACGAGATAGACCCGGCCGGGGAATGATCGATCCGCCCGGAGACGGAACCGAACCACTCAGCCGATTCCGCGCTTGAGCCTGCGACGTTCCCGCTCGGACAGCCCACCCCAGATGCCGAACCGCTCGTCGTTGGCGAGCGCGTACTCGAGGCACTCGTCCTTGACCTCACAGCCGAGGCAGATGCGCTTCGCCTCGCGGGTGGAACCACCCTTTTCCGGGAAGAAGGCCTCGGGGTCGGTCTGCGCGCACAGAGCGCGCTCCTGCCACTGGTCCTCGATCTCCTCGAACATCTCGTCGAAACCCGCGACGAGACTGAGAAACGGCTTGGCCGGTGGAACCGACTCGGCGACGAACGGCATCGAGTCGGCGTCGGAATCCGAGTCGAGTTCGACGTCGGTGTCGATGACGTCGACGTCGGTCTCGTCCGTCGGTTCGACGTACGCAGAACCCGCGTCGATCGAGACGCTCGAATCTGCGCCGATGCCGGACTCGGTTTGCGGCGCGTCGTCGACAGCGCTGAGATGTGCAGTGGGTCCGCCCCGCTGATCACGTGTCACGTGCTGGTCATACATCGCTTCCGCCTCCTCACCTGTGGTAGCGCAGATACTTTCGGTCCTCGTGTTCTCGAATACCTTGCCCCGCGCCGATATTCGATCGAGCTGGTCCAACGTGTCGGTCCGACTCTCGACCTCTACTCGACGTCCAGTCAGGGACGAACAGAAAGGGAACGAGTGTTCGAAACCAGGTTCGCTGCAATCGAACTCGTGCTGCGAACACTGAATGACATACCTGTGATTAGACACGTCCAGGTGTGTCGCGGTCAAGCCGATCGAGCAAATCCAATACCATCACATGCCCGAAATCGGCGCTCTCCCCGGATCGGAGCCCGTCCCGTGCGTGTCGCGGCGGTTATGGCACCTGCACACCGTCCTCTCGCACGGGTGCGGCACCGGGTGGGCGCTCACCACGCACCACCGCAACCCCACTAGGCTCGCGTGTTGTGAAAGTTACTGTTCTGGTCGGTGGTGTCGGTGGCGCTCGGTTCCTTCAGGGTCTCAAATCCTTGTTCGGCGACAACCCCGAGCACGAGATCACCGCCGTGGTCAACGTCGGCGACGACGTGTGGATGCACGGACTCCGTATCTGCCCGGATCTCGACACGTGCATGTACACCCTCGGCGGAGGAATCGACACCGATCGCGGCTGGGGTCGCATCGCGGAGACCTGGAACGCACGGGACGAATTGGCAGCCTACGGTGCCGATCCCGACTGGTTCGGACTCGGCGACCGCGACATCGCCACGCACCTGATCCGCAGTCGTATGTTGCGCACCGGCTATCCGCTGTCGGCCGTGACCGAAGCCCTGTGCAACCGTTGGCAACCCGGAGTCCGGCTCCTGCCCGTCACCGACGATCGCTCCGAGACCCACGTCGTCGTCACCGATCCCGACGACCCGAGCGGGGAGCAGCAGCGCGCAATTCACTTCCAGGAGTGGTGGGTTCGGTACCGCGCACAGATTCCGACCCACAGTTTCGCCAACATCGGGGCCGAACAGGCAACTCCGGCACCGGGAGTCGTCGAGGCGATCACCGAGGCCGACGCCGTCGTTCTCGCGCCGTCCAATCCGGTGGTGAGCGTCGGTGCGATCCTCGCGGTGCCGGGTATCCGCGGGGCGCTTCGCACGACGGCTGCCAAGGTGGTCGGGCTCTCCCCCGTCGTGGACGGTAAGCCGTTGCGCGGCATGGCCGACGAGTGCCTGTCCGTCATCGGAGTCGAGACCACGGCGCAGGCGGTGGGCCGTCACTACGGAAGCCGAAGCGGTACCGGCATTCTCGACGCATGGCTGGTGCACACCACCGATACGGCGGTCGTCGACGGGGTGGACGTGCAGTCGGTTCCGTTGCTGATGACCGACCCCGAGACCACAGCGGTCATGGCCCGCACCGCTCTGCGCGCAGCCGGACTCGACCTGTGACCGACTCCCACTCCACACACACTGCACCGGGTGATCACGCTCCCGGCGGGGCGATCGAAATTCTGCCGGTGACCGGGCTCCCCGAGTTCCGGCCGGGCGACGATCTGGCTGCGACCGTGGCGGACCGAGCGCCGTGGCTACGTGACGGCGACATCCTGATCGTCACCAGCAAGATCCTCTCCAAGGTCGAGGGCCGTCTGGTGCAGGCACCCCGTGATGCGGACGAGCGAGATGCCGCCCGCAGAGTCCTGGTGGAGCAGGAGGCCGTGCGCATCGTCGCCCGCAAGGGCCGAACCCTCATCACCGAGAATCGACTCGGCATCGTGCAGGCCGCGTCGGGAATCGACGGCTCCAACGTCGACGGTGGCGAACTGGCACTGCTGCCCGAGAACCCCGACGCCAGTGCCGCAGCGCTCCGCACTGCACTCGGCGCGCTGCTGGGGGTGACGGTCGCCGTGGTCGTCACCGACACCATGGGTCGGGCATGGCGGATCGGCCAGACCGACGCCGCCATCGGTGCCGCCGGCCTGGGCGTCGTACATGCGTACGCCGGAGCCGAGGACGGTCAGGGAAACGAGCTCGTCGTCACCGAGGTCGCGATCGCCGACGAGCTCGCTGCCGCGGGCGATCTCGTGAAGGGGAAGCTCGGCGGGGTTCCGATCGCCGTCGTGCGTGGACTGACTCCCGTCGACGACGGTTCCACCGCCGCGACGCTGCTGCGCGGCGGTGAGGACGACCTGTTCTGGCTCGGCACCGCCGAGGCACTCGATCGTGGTCGACGCGAGGCGCTGTTGCGTCGACGGTCGGTGCGCTCGTTCACCGACGAACCGGTCGATCCGGACGCCGTTCGCGGCGCCGTTGCCGATGCCCTCACCGCCCCGGCCCCGCACCACACCCGTCCGGTTCGGTTCGTCTGGGTCAGGACCCCTGCGCTCCGACGCCGGCTACTCGAGACGATGCGTGAGCAATGGCGAGCCGATCTGGCCGGCGACGGGCTGAGCGAGGAGCGGATCGCCGCCAGACTCGGCCGCGGCGACATCTTGTTCGACGCCCCCGAGATCGTGATCCCGTTCTGCGTGCCCGACGGCGCGCACTCGTATCCCGACGAGAGGCGTCGGGCCGCGGAGGACACGATGTTCACCGTCGCGGTCGGTGCCGCCGTTCAGGGGCTGCTCGTCGCCCTCGCGGTGCGCGAACTGGGCAGCTGCTGGATCGGTTCGACGATCTTCGCCGCCGATACCGTGCGCGCCGAACTCGGCCTGCGCGCAGACTGGAAAGCGATGGGAGCCATCGCAATCGGGCACCCGAGCGAAACGCTGACCGTCAGGGATCCGGTGGTTCCCGGGTCCTCGCTACTGGAGCTCTGAGTCGTGTCGGAGTCGCCACTGCCTCATTCGACACTGCCTCACTCGAAACTGTGGCACTCGGCTGCAACGACACTCGACCGGTGGGCACCGTCGGATGCGGGCGAGGAATCGCTTCGGCATACCATGCTGGCGTTTCTCGACAGCAACCCGAACGCCTGCCTGCGCGCCAACGAGGCAGGCCATTTCACCGCATCCTCGTTGGTACTCGACACGTCGGGAACCCATGTGCTGCTGACGCTTCACCCGAAGGTCGGTCGGTGGATTCAACTCGGCGGCCACTGCGAACCGACGGACGACACGGTTGTCGACGCGGCGCTGCGGGAGGCCACCGAAGAATCCGGGATCGCCGAGCTGACGGTCGATCCGATTCTGCTCTCCGCGCACACGCACCCGATCACCTGCTCGCTAGGAAAGCCGACGCGGCACCTCGACCTGAGGTTTCTGGTGCGGGCTCCGGACGGCGCGCGAGCAGTGCGCAGCGAGGAATCGACCGATCTGCGCTGGTGGCCGGTCGATGCCCTGCCCGACGACGCCGAGCGCGAGACGATCGATCACCTCGTCGCGCTTGCCGCGCTTCGCTGATCGATCGCCCCCACCGGCGTCGTGACGTCAGACGTCGGTCGAGAAACGCACTCCACCGTCGGGCAATTTGACCCCGGGCCACACGCGCGCGCCGCGGAGCAACTCGCAGCGAGCCCCGATGTCGGCACCGTCGCCGATGACTGCGTCGCGCACCAGTGCACGGGGTCCGATACGGGCACCGAAGCCGAGAATGGATCGCTCGACGACGGCCCCTGCTTCGACGATCGCACCGTCGAACACGACGGCACCGTCGAGGCGGGCACCCGCTCCGATTTCGGCACCGCGTCCGACGACGGTTCCACCGATCAGCAAGGCACCCGGTGCCACGCCTGCACCTGGGTGGACCAACGATTCGCCGCGATCACCGTGCAGTGCGGGCGACGGCGCGATGCCGCGAACCAGATCGGCCGAGCCCTTGACGAAATCCTCCGGTGTTCCCATGTCTCGCCAGTACGCACTGTCGACGTGCCCGTAGACCTTCTTGTCCTCGGCGAGCAAGGCGGGGAACACCTCTCGCTCCACCGACACCGGGCGATCGGATGGAATGGACTCGATGATCTCGCGCTTGAAGACGTAGCAGCCCGCATTGATCTGATCGGTCGGCGGATCCTGAGTCTTTTCGAGAAACGCTGTCACTCGGCCGGATTCGTCCGTCGGCACGCAACCGAACGCGCGCGGGTCACCGACGCGAACCAGGTGCAACGTGACATCGGCCTCGGTGGTTCGATGCGTGTCGAGGACAGCTGTCAGATCGGTACCGCCCAGGACGTCACCGTTGAAGACCATGACGTTCTCGGCGCGCAGACGCGGCAACACGTTTCTGATGCCACCGCCGGTGCCCATCGGCTCGGTCTCGAAGACGTACTCGAGTTCGATACCGAGCGAGGATCCGTCCCCGAAATGCTGCTCGAACACTTCGGCTTTGAACGAAGTACCGAGAACCACGTGCTCGATACCCGCAGCCTTGATGCGCGCCAGCAGGTGCGTGAGAAACGGCAGCCCTGCGGTGGGAAGCATCGGCTTGGGTGCCGAGAGCGTCAGCGGCCGGAGCCGAGTTCCCTTGCCGCCCACCAAGATGACTGCGTCGGTACGTGCGGCGACCGATGTGGAACTATCCGACATGTCCAGCCTCTGTTCTCTCGTCCGATTCTCGTCCGTCAACTGCACGCGCCCGAAGCGCCGAGGCCACAACGATCTTCGAGCGAAGACCGAGACCGCCGCGCAGTGCCCATCGTAAGGGAGCCTGCCACGTCCGGTCGTGCCGATCGGCCTGGAACCGGTACGCGCTGGTGTGATGCGCGGGCAACATCACTTCCGGATGCCGTCCTGCCGCATGGCCTTTCGAGTGGGTCACCTCGACATCGGGAACGTAGACGTTGTGCCAGCCCGCTCTGCCGAGCCGGTCGCCGAGATCCACGTCCTCCATGTACATGAAGTAGCGCGAGTCGAATCCACCGATCGAGTCGAACGCCGAACGCCGCAGCAACAGGCAGGATCCCGACAGCCACCCCACCGGCCGCTCGCTGACCGTCTCGTTCTCCTGGCGATACCGCCGAGTCCACGGGTTCGTCGGCCAGAGCTTGCCCAACACCGCGTGGCCCGCACCGGACGTGAGATCGGGCACCGACCGTGCCGACGGGTACCGCGAGCCGTCGGGCTCGCGAATGAGCGGTCCGAGGGCACCCGCCCGTGGCCACCGCGCCGCAGCGTCGAGCAGGCCGTCGAGCGATCCGGGATGCCACCGCACGTCGGGATTGGCCACGACGACGAACTCGATGTCGGGGTCGATCTCGGCCACCGCGCGATTGACTGCTGCGCCGTAGCCGATGTTCGCGCCGGTTCGCAGCAGCTCCGCCTCCTCGAACGCGACCTCGGCTGCCTCGGGCGTACCGTCGACCGAGCCGTTGTCCGCCATGATCACCCGAAGGGGACGCGTCGTCGCCTCACGTAGAGACGTCAGGAACTGGTCAAGGTATTCGCCGGGTGAATAGGTCACCGTCACCACGGCCAGCTCGGAACTCACGCGGGCAAGACTAGCCCGATCTCGCGTCGAACCCTCATGTCGACTGCGCCAAGGCTGCTGTCAACGCGTCCGACCACGGCCGCGCCTGCGTCAAACCGGACTCGACCCACGCGGTCGGTGAGAGCACCGAGTACGCCGGGCGAGGTGCCGGAACCACGTACTCGGCACTCGAGCACGGCTGCACTCGCTCGGGATCGGCTCCGATCCCCGCGAACACCGCGCGTGCGAGGTCGAACCAGCTGGCCTGCCCCGCATTGGTGTAGTGCAGCGTTCGTGCGCGCACAGCAGGGTCGGCTTCTATCTCGAGCAGGCCCGACGCCAGATCGAGGGCGAACGTGGGCGAGCCGATCTGGTCGTTCACCACAGAGAGCGTCTCGCGCTCACCTTCGAGTCGGCGCATCGTGGTCACGAAATTCTTGCCCGTGTTGTCGTACACCCATGCGGTCCGCACGATCACGGCCTCGGGCAGCTCCTCGTGCACAGCGAGCTCGCCGGCGAGCTTGGTGCGTCCGTACGCCGACTGCGGCGCGGTCTCGGCATCGACCTCGTACGGTTCGGTTGCTGTGCCGTCGAACACATAATCGGTGGAGACGTGGATCAGCCGGGCTCCGACACGCCCGCAGGCGCGCGCGAGATTTCGAGGGCCGTCCGCGTTGACCGCGGACGCCCTGGCCTCGTCGGTCTCGGCGGCATCGACGGCGGTGTACGCAGCACAGTTGATCACCGTTGCCCCCGCGCTCACCGCGGCAGCCACGGCGTCGGGGTCGGTGATGTCCAGGTCGGCGGAGGAATATCCGGACACCTCGACACCGTCACCTCGTTCGGAGGCCAGAGACATCACTCGGCGGCCCAACTGGCCGTGTGCACCGGTCACCACGATCGCATTCACGGTTGCCAAGTGTGGCACGCCGCGTTCGCTTCGGCGAGGCAGCGACCGGCGACAAGTAACCTTCGAACGGCGGGGGGAGAACAACGAAGTAGGCGGGTGTTTCAGACCGGCCGGAAACGAGAGAGGGTCGTCACGGTGCCACGAGATCCAGGCACGCCCGGAGGTGAGCGCACTCCCCCGCCGAGGCGGAGCGCTCCCCGGCGACCCGACGGTCCCCGAGCGCGCACCACGGGCCGCCCCAGCGACCGAGGCGGCGCTGCCCACCGATACGGCGACGACGAACTCCGCGGAGAACGCAGGCAGAGAACCCGCAGCGAAGGTACGGACAGACCGCGCCGGCCGGATCGGCGCAACCCACGCGGTGGCGTCGAGCAACCCGAATCCGGCGGCAGGTCGCCTCGCGCCGCCGGTACCCGGTGGCCGGCGACCCACGTCGCGGTCGCCGTGCTCTCGATCCTCGTCCTGCTGGTGACCGGTTTCGCATGGCGCAGTGTCGACAGCCTGCGCTCCAACATCGCCACCGCGGGTGGTCTCGGTCTCGGCGGAGCCGCCGACGGTGCCGTCGACATTCTGATGGTCGGCACCGACAGTCGTACCGATGCCCACGGCAACGCGTTGTCCCCCGCGGAACTGGCGTCCCTCAATGCCGGCGAAGAGGTGGCGTCCAACACCGACACGATCGTGCTGATCCGCGTCCCGAACGACGGTTCGTCGGCCACCGCGATTTCCATCCCGCGAGACTCGTACGTCGAGGTACCCGGCATCGGAATGTCGAAGATCAACGCTGCGTACGGCGCGACCAAGGAGAACAAGCGGCTCGAATTGGTGGAGCAGGGTGTCACCGACGCCGATGCCGAATCCCAGGCCACCGAAGCCGGGCGCGAGGCCCTGATCGACTCCGTCGCCAACCTCACCGGTATCACCGTCGATCACTATGCCGAGGTGGGGCTGCTCGGTTTCGTGCTGCTGACCGATGCCGTCGGCGGTGTCGAGGTGTGCCTGAACAACGCTGTGCAGGAACCACTGTCGGGTGCGAACTTCCCGGCGGGCGTGCAGAAGCTCGCCGGTTCGCAGGCTCTGAGTTTCGTCCGTCAGCGGCACGATCTTCCCCGCGGAGATCTGGACCGCATCGTGCGCCAGCAGGTGTTCATGGCCTCGCTCGTGCGGAGTGTGCTCAGTGCCCAGACGCTGAGCAACCCCGGAAAACTGGGCCAACTCAGCACTGCTGTGCAGCGATCGGTGACGCTCGATTCCGATTGGGACATTCTGCAGTTCGCCACTCGCCTGCAGGATCTCGCCGGCGGCAAGGTCAAGTTCGAGACGATCCCGGCAGTCGACATCAATGCGACGACCGAGTTCGGCGAATCGATCGTGCAGGTCGATCCGGCTGCGGTGAAGAAGTACGTCGAAGGACTGCTCGGCGACGGCAATTCGGCAGAGACCAACGCCGAGGATTCGGACGCACCGGTTGTCGATCCGTCGACGGTGACGGTGGATGTCGCGAACGACAGCGGGATCGACGGACTCGCCAACGGTGTCGCCGGTTCGCTGACCGCATTGGGATATGTCGACGGCACCATCGGCAACTACGAGGGCACGTCGATCTCGGCGAGCCGCATCCAGGCTGCCGATGTGGACAGTGACGCCGCGCGCGCCGTCTCGGCAGCGCTCGGCGGACTACAGATCACCGCCGACGACTCGCTGTCGGCGGACACTGTGCGCGTGGTACTCGCGAACGACTACGCGGGGCCCGGCTCGGGTCAGGCCGCGACTGCGGAAACCATTGCTCCCGAATCGGGTACGGCGATTCCCGAGGCACCGGCCGCTCCGATCGACGCCGGCTCCACCGGTCCGATGTGCGTCAACTGATCGGTACCGCTCACAGCGTGTGAATCGGTGTCGGCGAGCGTCATCTAGGGTCGTGGGGTGGCTTCGAATCTGACTCAGACCCTGCTCGACCCGATTCTCGCCGCCGATCCGGCCGGTCCGCGCGTGACGTTCTACGACGATGCGACCGGTGAGCGGGTCGAGGTGTCGGCGGTGACCCTCGCGAACTGGGCGGCCAAGACCGCCAACCTGTTGCGCGACGAGTTCGGCTTCGAGGTGGGTGGCAGGGTGAGTGTGCTGTTACCCGCGCATTGGCAGACGGCTGCGGCGCTGCTGGGAATCTGGTGGGCAGGCGGCGAGGTGGTCGTCGGGGCCGACGACTCCGCGGACGTGGCGATGGTGTCGGGTGATCGGCTCGATGAGTCTCCCGACGCCGACGAGGTGCTGGCGTTCTCGCTCGACGCATTCGGCAAGGCAGTCCCCGATCTGCCGATCGGTATGACCGATTACGCAACGTCGGTGCGGGTGCACGGCGATCAGTTCAGGGTCGCGGGTTCCGGGAGCGGAGGCGCGGCGCTGGACGGGCGTTCGGTGGACGAGGTACTCGCTGCCGCTCGTGAGAGAGCCGACGCGCGGTCGTGGTCGGCCTCGGACCGAGTCATGTCCAGCGCGTCCTGGACGACGGCCGACGAGCTGGTCGACGGTCTGCTCTCGGTTCTCGTCGTGGGTGCGTCACTGGTTCAGGTGGCCAATGCGGACGAGGCGAAGTCGCAGCGGCGCGCCGAGACCGAGAAGGTCACCGCTACTACTGCTCAGCCGGGCTGACGGTAGCCACCGTCGGCGAGTCCGGCCTCTATCTCGTACTTGTTCGCCGGGCCCCGATGTCGCGCTTCTTCGGCGAGGTAGCGGAACGGGAAGGTGAGCCCGAAGTTCGCCCATTGGTCCGCATGTACGGCCTCGTGCCGCAGTACCCGACGGGCGGTGTTGCCCTTCGTCAGATAGGCACCGCCGAATGTCGTTCCGCCGCGGCCGAACCCACCGCGCAGCCCGGTGCACACGAACAGGGAGAACTCGTCGTCGAAGCGCGCCGTGCCGCGCCAGAGCCGGGCATAGAGCAACGCCGACCGCGTCACGAACATGGACTGCCGACTACCGCGACCCGCGCGTCTGATCTGCTCGCTCCGAGACACGGCTGCGTTCACCCGAGCAGAGTGGTGCGCAGCGCTTTGTCCTTCTCCAGCACCATGGCCTCGAGAGTGGCCTGGAACGCAGACATCCGTTCTTGCAGAGCCGGATCGGACGCACCGAGAATCCGGACCGCGAGCAGCCCGGCGTTGCGTGCACCACCGATGGAGACCGTGGCCACGGGAACACCGGCAGGCATCTGGACGATCGAGAGCAGTGAGTCCATACCGTCGAGGTACTTCAGGGGCACCGGAACGCCGATGACCGGCAGCGGCGTCGCCGACGCGACCATGCCGGGCAGGTGGGCCGCTCCCCCGGCCCCGGCGATGATCACCCGGATCCCGCGGCCTGCGGCCTCGCGGGCGTAGTCGAGCATGCGCTGCGGGGTGCGGTGCGCCGACACCACGCCGACCTCGAACCGAATTCCGAACTCCGCGAGCGCTTCTGCCGCGGATTCCATGGTCGGCCAGTCGGAGTCGCTGCCCATGATCAGGCCGACGGCAGGAGTGGAGCCTGCGGAACGACCATCGGGGGCAGGAGTGGAGCCTGCGGAACGACCATCGGGGGCAGGAGTGGAGCCTGCGGAACGACCATCGGGGGCAGGAGTGGAGCCTGCGGAACGACCCTCGGACGCAGGCCCGGCCGGATCGAGAGTGGAGTTGTCAGTCATCGTGCGGGTCCCATCCGTCGGTCCATTCGGCGTGCGACATCCAGTGCGCTGCGCGTTCGGCTCGCTCGCGCACCGAGGCCACGTAGGCGGGGTCGGCGAGCGAACCCGACTGCGCGCCCAGGATGTTCACGTGGCCGATCTTGCGATCCTTGCGCTCACTCTTGCCGTACAGATGCACTTTTGCATCGGGCATGCGGGCGAACAGGTGATGCAGCCGCTCGTCCATCGTCATCTCGGGGGCCTCGGGCGCGCCCAGAATGTTGGCCATCACGGTCAGCGGAGCGAGTGGATCGGTGTCACCGAGCGGGTAGTCGAGTACCGCACGTAGGTGCTGCTCGAACTGCGAGGTGCGGCACCCGTCCATGGTCCAGTGACCGGAGTTGTGGGGTCGCATGGCGAGTTCGTTCACCAGGAGCTTGCCCGAGGTGGTCTCGAACAGTTCGACCGCGAGGTCGCCGACCACACCGAGCGCACCTGCGATGTCGAGGGCCAGCCTGCCTGCGAACGTGGCCACGTCCTCGTCGAGGTCGGGAGCCGGGGCCAGCACGACGGCGCATTGGCCGTTGCGCTGCACCGTCTGCACGACGGGCCATGCAGCTCCCTGGCCGAACGGCGACCGTGCAACCATGGCCGACAGCTCGCGGCGCATGGCGACCTTCTCCTCCACCATGAGCGGTACACCCAGGTCGAGTTGGGCCGTGACGATCGCCTCGGCTTCCTCGGCGTCGGCGGGCATCCACACTCCGCGCCCGTCGTAGCCGCCGCGAACGGCCTTGAGTACCACCGGCCACCCGTGCTCGTCTCCGAACGCGATCGCGTCCTGCGCCCACGAAACCTCGGCGTAGGCGGGGCCGGGCGCGCCGAGTTCGGCGAGCTTGCGACGCATCCGAAGTTTGTCCTGGGCGAAAATCAACGCGCTCGGCGGCGGTTGTACGTTGACGCCTTCTGCCACGAGAGTCTCGAGGTGCTCGGTGGGCACCTGCTCGTGATCGAAGGTGAGCGCATTGGAACCGGTCGCGGCCGTACGCAGCGCATCGAGATCGTCGTGGTGCCCGAAGACGACGTCGGGGCTGACCTGAGCTGCCGGCTCGTCGGCCCCCGCGGCGAGGACGCGAAGAGTCTGTCCGAGCTCGATCGCGGACTGATGAGTCATTCGGGCGAGCTGACCGCCGCCGATCATCGTCACCACGGGCATTCCGGTCGACGACGGGCGCGCAGCAGTGGGGCGCGGTTCGGTACCTGTCACGGCTCACCATGGTGTCATGTCGCGCGCATTCGGTCCGACCCGGCGTCTGGCACGGAAGACGGCAAGCTGGGCGAGGACCTGTGGAAACCCTGATGATCAGAGCCTCGGTTCGGCGAAACCGGGGTGTGTTTCGTAGACTTCACCGTTGTGCCGACGATCGCAAGCGTGCTTCAACGCTTACCCACGCCCATTCGGGATCTCGCGATTCGGCACAGTGAGCTGATCAAGTTCGCCATCGTGGGTGGCACGACGATGGTCTTCGACCTCGTCATCTTCTACTCACTGAGCCTGACGGTGCTCGAGCAGAAGCCCGTGATCGCCAAGATCATCTCGGGTGTTCTCGCCACCCTGCTCAGCTACTTCCTCAACCGCGAGTGGGCCTTCAAGCATCGCGGCGGACGCGAGCGACACCACGAGGCACTGCTCTTCTTCGCGATCAGCGGCATCGGCGTGCTCATCGCAGCCGGTCCCCTGTGGATCGCGAACAACATCTTCGACATTCGCGACACCAGCGAATCCCTGACGACGGTGGTCATCATCGACTTCGTCCTCAACTACATCATCGGCAACCTGCTGCAAATGGCATTCCGGTTCTGGGCACTGCGCCGCTTCGCTTTTCCCGAGGACAACGCGCGGACGATCCTGGAAGTGGACGCCGAACGCAACGAGGACCCGACCGACGCAGCGGACGCACTCGACCAACCCTGAGACGCTCAGCGCGGCTCGCGTCGAGGCACGGCAGGCGACGGTTCACGCCACGCAGGCAGGAACACCGAGAAGAGCGCGGGACGGCGTCGCTGCAATTCCAGCCTGCCGCCGTCCGCCTCGATCAGGGCCCGGGCCAGAGCGAGCCCGACACCGGTGGAACCGGCTCCGGAGAATCCACGGTCGAAGATGTGCGGAGCGAGTTCGTTGCTCACCCCTGGCCCCTCGTCCGAGACCTCGACACAGACCAGTCGTTCACGGCGTCTCTCGGTGCTCTCGACGGCCGAGACGGCACGAACCGCCACCGTGCACGCCCCGTCCCCGTGCACCAGAGAATTGTCGATCAGCACCGAGACCGCTTCGCGCAACCGCGATCCGGTCACCGAGGCCTTCAGATCCACGTCACCCTTGATCACCAGGGTCCGCCCCGCGTCCTCGAAGTTTCGCTGCCATTCGACGATGGTGCCGATCAGTTCCTCGACGACCGAGACCTCGTGCGCGTCGGCCGCGCCGTCACTACGAGAGGATCGAACGAGCTCGTCGATGGCAAGGGTCAGTCGGTCCACCTGATCCATCGCCTCGTTGGCCTCGTCGACCACCGCCGGATCCGGGTGCGTGGAAATCTCGTCCAGGCGTAGGCGGACAGCGGTCAGGCGGCTGCGGAGCTGATGCGAGACATCGGCAACCAACGTGTGTTCACGCTGCAGCCGTCCGGCGATCTCGACGGTGGCCGAGTCGAGAACTTCCGAGACCCGATCGAGCTCGGCGATGCCGTGCCGTCGTGGGTCCGGCCGGAAGTCGCCCTCCGCCAGGCGAGCAGCTCGCCGCGCCACATCCTGCAGCGGATCGGCCAGCCGCTTGGCTGTCACGACGGCCACGACGGTGCCTGCCATTGCAGAGGCGAGAACGACGAGGGTCACCGCTCCGAGCGCCTGACGCTGAAGAGAACGCATGTCGTCGGACGGCACTTCGAGCCGAAGCGAACCCGAGGTACCCATCGACAGCGACTCCACCAGTGGTCGAGGCACGGAGGACTGTCCGATGTCCGCGCGCGATGCGGCATCCTCGGGGGTCGGGTAGATGACCACGAGCCGGCCACCCTGCGGGATCGCCAACCGAAGCGAGCCGATGTCGAGCTGGCCCTCGATCAGCCCGGTCGACCCTTCCTGCGAGATGATCTCCGCCGCCATTCGATCCAGGCGTGCCTGCAGGTCGTTGCGCGTGAAATCCTCCACCCACAACCAAGCGGTGTACATCAGCGGCAAACCGAGCAGCAACGCCGTCATGACGACGACAGCGAGAATCGAGACCAGAATTCGACGCCGCATCGACCGCTAGTCGCTGTTGATACGGAAGCCGACGCCGCGCACCGTCGCGATACGACGCTCGGCCACCGGTCCCTCGTCGCCGATCTTGCGACGCAGCCAGGACATGTGCATGTCGAGGGTCTTCGATCCACGCAGCTCCGCGTCGCCCCAGACCTCACGCAGGATCACTTCGCGAGAGACGACTTGGCCCGCATGGTCGAGCAGAACCTTGAGCAGCTCGTATTCCTTGTTGGCGAGAGATATCTCGCTGCCGCCGACCAGGACGCGTCGAGCAGCGGGTTCGAGGCGAATGGCACCGACCTCGATCGGGGAGTCCTCCCCGGCACCACGGCGACGAAGCAACGCACGTACGCGGGCCATGAGCTCGGCGAGCCGGAAGGGCTTGCCGACGTAGTCGTCGGCCCCGGCGTCGAGACCGACCACGAAGTCGACCTCGTCGGTTCGTGCGGTGAGCATGAGTACGGCAACCTCGGATCGGTTGGCACGCACCTGCCGACACACTTCGAGGCCGTCCATCCCCGGTAGGCCGAGGTCGAGTATCAGCAGATCGAATTTTCCGTCCAGCGCGCGCTGAAGGGTTGCGGGGCCGGTCTGTTCGACGGTCACCGTGTAGCCCTCACGCCCGAGAGCTCGGGACAGGGGCGCAGCGATGGCTTCGTCGTCTTCGGCAAGCAGCACGTCGGTCACATCGGTCACCATACGGTTCGAAGGTGAGAACAGCCTGTGTTACCTGCGTTTCCCAGCTCGCCAACCGGGCTTGGACTCGGCAGCCGAATCCTCGGGCATCGGCTCGAACGCAGCCTCCCGGCCGTGCACGGATTCGCGGCGGTACTCCATCGAATCGAATACCTGCTGGTAGAGCAGGGAATGCACTCGTTGCACGTGCGGAATGTCGTCGAACTCGAGTGGATCGTCCGATGCCGAGGCGATGATGAGCGTGCCGGTCCGCAACATCCGGTCGATCAGTCCGTGTCGAAACTGGACGTTGCTGATTCGGCTCATCGGAATGTCGATGCCGGAGTGGGTGAGCACGCCCTGCCTGATCAACACTCGTCGATCGGTGACGATGAAGTGCGTGCACTTCCAGCTGATCAGCGGCACCAGGCACCGCCACACGACGATCGCCGCCCACAGCACAGCGGTGGCGATCATGGCGACGTTCGCAGCGGTCGATTCGAGCCGCGCACTCGCGACCCCGAGGCCGACGCCTGCCAGGCCCGTGACGAGCACGAAGGTCACCGACGGCAGGACGAGCATCTTCCAGTGGGGGTGATGATGAAGCAGGAGCTCTTCCTCGTCGGCCAACGCGTCCTGTGGATAAGCCACGTGCACTCCTGACTACTCGCTACGACTTCCGTCGAGTCGATATGGTCTCACGAGAGAGGTCGGAGATGAGTGACATCACCGGCCGCTACGGCCAGCACCGACGGCCGGTCGGACCCGGGTTGCTCGACCTCGATCACGATCCGGCCGTGCTCGTCGACGTCGACCGCGGTTCCGACCTTCTCGTCGCCGCCGGGCAGATCGACTCGCACGCGCTGCCCGATGGTGCCGCACCTCTCCCGGTACCGGTGGACGAGGGCGTCGGTGTTCCAGTTCGAGTCCCGCCACGAGTCCACCTCGGCGGCCATTCCACGCAGAATCGCCCGAACCAACGTGTCGCGGTCGAGAACCGCGGCCCCCTCCAGCGCCAGTGACGTCGCCGTGGGTACCGGCAGCTCGTCGACCGTCATCGACACGTTCACTCCGAGACCGATGACGACAGTGGGCGACGGTCCGTGTGCGGCGACCTCGGCCAGGATGCCCGAGACCTTCTTGCCACCGATGAGGACGTCGTTGGGCCATTTCAGTCGAGCATCGACTTCACCGACGGTGCGCAACGCGTCGACCAGAGCGATTCCGGTCATGAGCGACACCCACCCGAGCACCGCAGGATCGATTCCCGGGAACTTCAGCAGCATCGACACCAGAATCTGTGACCGCGGCGCGCCGGAGAACGGTCGCGCGTGCCTGCCGCGTCCGCTGTCCTGATGTTCGGCGATCAGTGCCGTGCGGTCGGCGTAGTTCGCTGCCCCCGCGATCAGGTCGGCATTGGTCGAACCGGTTTCCGCTACCACGTCCACCCGCGACCAGGAGGCCTGCGGGCCGTCCACCAGTGCCCGGCGAAGCGCGCGAACGTCCAGTGGTGGGCGGTCGAGGTTTGTCCACATGCGCACCAGCATATGGGCTCGTCCGACAGGCCGACGACCTCGGCGAACCACCCTCGGTCGGGGCGCAGATCACACTCGCAGTTAAAGTGGTTCCCCATGACCAGCGTCCAGGATTCCACTGCACACGGGTCGGCCGAAGCCCCCGATATCCATACCACTGCGGGTAAATTGGCCGATCTTCGTAAACGTCTCGCGGTTGCGGAGATTCCGTCCGGTGAGGCAGCGGTGGACAAGGTCCACGCCAAAGGCAAGCTGACCGCCCGCGAGCGGATCACCGCCCTGCTCGACGAGGGCTCGTTCGTCGAACTCGACGCCCTGGCCAGGCACCGCTCCCAGAACTTCGGGTTGGCCGACAACCGGCCCTTCGGTGACGGTGTCGTCACCGGCTACGGCACCGTCGACGGCCGCGATGTGTGCGTGTTCTCCCAGGACGCGACCGTCTTCGGCGGCTCGTTGGGGGAAATCTACGGCGAGAAGATCGTCAAGGTCATGGACCTGGCCGTCAAAACCGGACGCCCCCTGGTCGGCATCAACGAAGGCGCCGGAGCCCGCATCCAGGAAGGGGTCGTCTCCCTCGGACTGTACGGCGAGATCTTCCACCGCAACGTCCGCGCCTCCGGGGTGATCCCGCAGATCTCGGTGATCATGGGACCCGCCGCGGGCGGGCACGTCTACTCCCCGGCGTTGACCGACTTCGTGGTCATGGTCGACGGCACGAGCCAGATGTTCGTCACCGGACCCGACGTCATCAAAACCGTCACCGGCGAAAACGTCACCATGGAAGAACTCGGCGGCGCGAGAACCCACATGGAGAAATCCGGGGTCGCACACTACGTCGCCTCCGGAGAACAGGACGCCCTCGACTACGTCCGCGACCTCCTCTCGTACCTGCCGTCGAACAATCGCGCCGACGCCCCCCGCACCGCACCCTCGGACCCCGTTGTCGGGTCGATCGAGGACTCGCTCACTGCCGAGGATCTCGAACTCGACACCCTGATCCCCGACTCGCCGAACACTCCGTACGACATGCACGAGGTCATCACCCGGATCCTCGACGACGACGAATTCCTCGAAGTCCAGGAAGGTAGGGCCCGCAACATCATCGTCGGGTTCGGGCGCATCGACGGCCGATCGGTGGGGATCGTGGCCAACCAACCCACCCAGTTCGCGGGCACATTGGATATCGACGCCTCCGAGAAAGCGGCGCGGTTCGTGCGCACCTGCGACTGCTTCAACGTCCCGATCATCACCCTGGTCGACGTACCGGGCTTTCTGCCCGGCACCGGCCAGGAATACAACGGCATCATCCGACGCGGCGCGAAACTGCTCTACGCCTACGGCGAAGCGACCGTCGGGAAGATCACCGTCATCACCCGCAAAGCGTACGGCGGGGCGTACGACGTGATGGGATCCAAGCACATGGGAGCCGACGTCAACCTCGCCTGGCCCACCGCGCAGATCGCGGTCATGGGAGCCTCCGGTGCCGTCGGGTTCGTCTACCGCAAACAGTTGCTCGACGCCGCGAAGAACGGTGAAGACGTCGACGCCCTCCGCCTGACACTGCAGCAGGAATACGAGGACACCCTCGTCAACCCCTACATCGCCGCCGAACGCGGCTACCTCGACGCCGTCATCCCCCCGAGCCACACCCGCGGCCAGATCGTCACCGCACTACGACTACTCGAACGCAAACAAGTCACCCTCCCACCCAAGAAACACGGAAACATCCCACTATGAGCGGCGAAGCGAATCATGACGCAGTGAGCGCCGAAACGAATCCCGAAGAGGTGGTCTCTCCGACCCCCGCTGCCGTTCGAGTGGTGAAGGGCAATCCGAGCGACGAGGAACTCGCCGCGCTGGTGACGGTTCTGACGGCTGCGCAGAGCGGATCGGAGTCGACGGGCGATTCTCGGCCCCGTGAGCTGTGGGGTTCGCCGGAGTTGCTGCACCGCCGGTTCGCGGCTCAGTCGGCGTATTCGTACGCCGCGTCGGGCCGCCACACCCGGTGACGCTCCGGTCCTCCGACGCGGTGCCTGGCGCTGTTCGTCTCGTCCTGGCGTCGGCGTCGCCTGCGCGCCTGTCGGTGCTGCGCGGTGCCGGGGTGGAGCCGATCGTCCGGGTGTCGGGTGTCGACGAGGATGCGTTGACCGCAGCACTGGGGCCGTCGGTGACTTCGGAAACGGTGGTCACGGAACTCGCCCGGGCCAAGGCTGCGGCGGTGGCCGAGACGTTCGCGGATTCGACCGACGATCTGGTGATCGTCGGTTGCGATTCGATGTTGGCCATCGGCGGGGAGCTGCACGGAAAGCCACACTCGGTCGAGGTGGCGCGCGAGCGATGGCAGTCCATGGCGGGCAACAGCGGCGAATTGCTGACCGGCCACGCTGTGCTCCGGGTGACCGACGGCGTGGTCGTGGCGCAGGCCGCAGCGCACAGCACGACCGTCGTGCATTTCGCGACGCCGTCCTCGGTGGACCTCGAGGCCTACCTCGACTCCGGTGAACCGCTGGCGGTGGCGGGGGCGTTCACGCTGGACGGTCTCGGCGGCTGGTTCGTCGACCGCATCGAGGGCGATCCGTCCTCGGTGATCGGGATAGGCCTACCGCTGGTGCGCACCCTGCTCACTCGTGTGGGTACGTCTCTCGCCGCTCTGTGGGACGGAACCGCGTCCTGATCGTTTCGGCTCCGCCGGCCGCTGGGCCATCGGAGCCGATTCCTACCGTCAGGGCAGCAGGTCGATCAGTTCGCGAGCCCACTCCTCGGCCATCGTCTTCGGCTTGATGTTCGACGAGCTGTCGTGCCGAGCGTGGGTGCCGACCTGCTTGCCGCCGAGTTCGGTGAGCTTCTCGGCCATGATCTCGCCGCCGCGGTTGAACGTGTCCTCGTAGACCCGGTCGCCCAGTCCGAACACCGCGAACTGCAGTCCGGCGAGGTCCGGCGCGTCCTCGACGAGTGCTTCGTAGAAGGGTTCTGCCCCGGTGGGGAGCTCTCCGTCTCCGTAGGTGGAGCAGATGACCACGTGGAAGTCGTCGGTGTCGATGTCGGACACCTCGTACTCGAGCATGTCGCGTACCTCGGCGTCATGATCGCTGAGGACGTCCGCAATCTTGTCGGCGACCTCCTCGGCCGTACCGGTCTCGGACCCGAACAACACGACCACTGCCATGGATCGCTCCCCTTTCTCACACCTGCCCGAACACTCGAACAGTCGGAAAGCATAGCCTCACCGGCGATCCGGTCGAAAATCCGTCCTCGCATGCAGTTGTGACTTGTCTCGAGGTCACCAGAATTCGGGCGTCAGGCCCCATCGATCGAACTCCGCCTCCACCAGCCCTCGCAGGTGTTCCTTGCTGGGAAAGCTGTCCGGATCGAGCCCGGTGACGCACAGGGTCGCGCGTTCTCCCGATTCGTTCCACCAGGCACTGACGCCACCGCCGGTGCGGCGCAGCAAGGCCACGTCGGTGTTCTGCGTGATCGACCTCATCGCCACCGCGGTGGCGTCGACACCACCGATGGTGCGCAGTGCAACACCTCTGGCACCGAGATTCGAGCACAGGCACAGCGGAGCCGAGCCCGACGCGGCGAGTTTGGCCACGATCGCGTCGGGCAGCAACTGCATCAGCGGTTTGAGGAGCTCGAACGTCGTCGTGACCGTGCGATCGGCCTGGGTCCTGAATGCCTGCTTGCTCGACGCTCGAATCGCACCGAGATCGTCGAGGTACGCCGCACCCGGGTCGACGTGGATCGAAACACCGGATGTCGCGTTGGCGCGTCGATCTCCCGCGGTCCTGGTACTGACCGGGAGGGCAACGCGTACCCGGTCCTCCGTGGACACTCGGCCGCTCCCGGTCAGGATGCCGAGCACCACCGCGACCAGCAGACTGTTGGAACTGCCGCCTTTGCTCGCCGCGGCAGCAGACCACTGCGCGGACAGGCAATCGACGACGACGGTGCTCGGCGTCCACGCACCCTCCGCAGGTGCGACGATCACACGTGGACGGTCCGCAGCGGTCCCGCTTCCGTTCGGCATGCCCGCGCTCGGGTCGGCGGACGCCGTGGATCGTGCCCGTACCGCCTCCACCGCGGTGCGGCCGAGCGCTCGTGCCGCACCCGAGAGCGCCGCACCGACACGGCCGACACCATCGAACAGATCGGCGCGCGAGATCACCGACGCGGACGCGGAACCGTCATCGAGCCCGACCCGCGCGAAATCGTCGGGAACAGCGTGTCCGGCCAGTGCGGCCGCGGCCGCGCTGGTGAGGGCTCCGCCGTCGCCGACGACGTGAGAGCCGACCAACGACACGACCGTGCCGCCGTCGTCCACCGAGGTGGCCGACAATCGCCACGCCGGTCCCCCGATCGGGTCCAACGACACCGCGGCCTCGTCCTCGATCCACCTGTCGACCGCCGCGCGGGCGATCGGTGATCCGATGACCACGGGATCGGCGGATCGACGCGCTGCGGTCCAGCTGTCACGGGCTCCGGGCACCCGGGCCCGCCGAACGGTTCGATCGATGGGGCCCGAGGCGAGCATTCGCCACATCGATCGGAGCGCGTCCGGTGCGACGGCGCGGTCGAACCGCCAGACGATCTGGTTCACCACGGGTACCCCGAGAACGCATTCCATGCGGAGGAACAGGTCGTCGTCGTACGTCAGTCTTTCCACCACGCGAGACTATCGCTGCGCGAGTGCGGACGCAGGTGGGCCGCAAATGTGTTTCCCGCCATATGTTTTCCGACCCGGACTGCGGCGGGCGGGACTGATAGGTTGAGGACGTTTTCCACGCCGACGCGACTGCGAGTGACCCTATGAAGTTCGTGATGCCATTCAACGGCAGTCGCGGTGACGTGACGCCCGGTCTTGCACTCGGCGTAGAGCTCGCGGATCGCGGACACGACGTGGTGTTCGGCGCACCACCCAATCTGATGGAGTTCGCTCGCGCGAAAACGGCTGAGTCCGAACGCGTCAGCGTGGTCTCGTTCGGGCCCGACACCCAGCGGCTGTTGGAGTCGGAGTTGATCAGGGTGCGCATCAAGTCGCGTAACCCGCGAACCAGGATGGCGGCACTCGCGGAACTGGCCAATCACGGCTGGGATCGGATGACCACCGAACTCGAACGGATGGCCCAGGGTTGCGACGCGATCGTCACCGGTTCACTGGGGCAGGAGATGGCGTTCAACATGGCGGAGTCGGCGGGCAATGCCTTTGTGGCACTCCATTATTGCCCGCTTCGACGCAACGACGTGGTGCCCGTGACCCCGGGTGTCGCGTTGCCCGGATACGTCAATCGATCGATGTGGGCGCTGGCGGAGTCGATGCGCTGGAAGTCCATGAAGGCTCGCGAAAATGCGCAGCGAGTGTCTCTTGGCCTGGCACCGACGAGGAATTCACTGCCCGTTCGATCCGAACGCTACGGCGGAGTGGAGATTCAGGCCTACGAGTCGGCACTGTTTCCTGGGCTCGCCGAACAGTGGGGCCCGCAACGGCCGTTCGTCGGATTCCTGGGGCTCAGCAGCGTTCGCGTCGACGCCGATCCCGCGCTCGAACGATGGCTGCAGGCGGGCTCCGCGCCGGTGTACTTCGGATTCGGCAGCATGCCCGTGCCCGATCCCACGGCGCTGTTGCGCATGATCGAGAACGTGACCGGGCGGCTGGGCGTTCGCGCTCTCGTCTGTGCCGGCTGGAGCGACCTTGCCGGTGCCGATCCTGGTGCCGCCCAGTCGAACTCGAACATCATTATCGTCGAGTCCGTCGATCATGCGAGCATTCTGCCGCGCTGCCTGGCTGCGGTCCACCACGGCGGCGCGGGTACCACGGCCGCGACGGCGCGGGCCGGAGTGCCGACGCTCGTCTGCTGGTTCAGCGCCGATCAGCCGTTCTGGGGAGCCGCGCTGCGCCGGATCGGAGCTGGGACCAGCACGAAATTCTCGGCGTTGACCGAATCCGTTCTACAGCAGGGCATTTCCGATATCACCACCGACCGAGCCAGGCAGGCGGCACGCCGACTCGCCGACACCGTCGCCCCGACCACAACAGCGGTGGCCGCAGCTGCCGACATCACCGAGGCGGCAGCGCGGAACCGCTGACGCACTCACCAGAAGCGCGCAGTCAATTCCCAGCGACCGAGCGCCTCCGCCAGGTGGTCACGCAGCGCCTGGTCGTCGGCGAATCGATCGGGATCCATGGCGTGGACGGTCACGGTGACGCTCGCGCCCGTCTCGCACACCCACGCCGTGAGGCCACCGTCCAACGACCGCGCGAACGCGGCGTCGGCACCCGCGAAGGTCGCTCTGCCCGATACTGCGCGAGCTCGAATACCGGCCACCGTGGTGAAGACCTCGGGCAGAACACCCAGGTTCGACGCCAGACCTTCCGCGCCGTCACGCGGTTGCGGAACACGCGCGACCACGGCGTCGGGCAGCATCTGCACGAGGGCCTGCGAGATGCCTGCGGGCGGCAGACCGGCAGCCTGCCTCGCAGCGAAGGCGGTGAACGCCGCCTTGCTGGTTGTCCGAATCGTCGACAGATCGCGGTCGGCCGCGTCGGTGACGGGGACCTCGATCTTGACGATCTTGGTGGCATTGGAGCGGGTGTCGTCGGCGGTGCGATCGCTGACCGGCAGTGACCACTGCACCGAGTCTCCGATCGAGGCTCGCCCGGCCTGCCCGGAGGCTGCCGTGAGGACCGCGATGAACAGGGAGTTCGACGTGCCACCCCATCGCTGGGCGGTTGCTTTCCAGGCATCTGCGTCCACCTCTGCCACCGCGTGGGGCGATACCCAGTCGGCGTTCACCGCCCCGGCGGTCGGCTGCGAGCGAGTCGGCTGCGAGCGCGGGACAGCAGCGTCCGGACCGGGTCGGGTGGGAATCGGGAGTGCGGACGCCGCGGTGTTCACCAACCAGCCGGCGACGGACCACGCCTGCTCCACGGCGTCTCGTAGGTCCGAGCCGATTGCCGCGGCGATGCCGTCCGCCGCCGGAACCGATCGAGGTTGCTCGGACGATGAATTGGCAGCACCGAACGCGGCGATCAGGGCGCCGCCGTCGGCGACCATGTGCGAAGCGACCAACGACAGCACCGTCCCTCCGTTCGCCAACGGTGCCGCTGCCAGTCGCCAACCGAGCCCGGTCTCGGGATCGATGTCGCGATCGAGGCAGCCGTCGGCCCAGGCCAACACGTCGGTCGATTCGATGAAGTGTGGGTGAAAATCCAGTGAATGGGAGACGTTCGAGGCGACCCATCGATCGCGGGCACCAGGCACCGTCGACGCGACCACTCGGCGCGCGAGCAGACCGTCGGACAGGTTGTCCCGTAGTTTTTCCAGGTCGATTCGCTGGACGGATTCGTCGAACCACCACAGGAACTGGTTGTAGACGGGATATCCGATGCCGTGATGCATTCGCAAGAATAGGTGATCGGCAAATCCAATTCGAGTCACGCGCCGAACCTACTACATGGGAGAAACAGGGGCAGCGGTGTCAATTCGCCACCACCGATGCATTCACATTCGGCAATAGATGCACAAAAAGGGGACCTGATTGTGTCCCTCACCATGTTCGGGCCATTCAGTGACGTAGGTCGTGCGCCGACCTATGAGGCAGTCCGCATCACGCTCCGACTGTGAACTGTCATCACTACGACCAGCAAAATCAGTGATCCGATCGTAGGATACGACAATCGGACACACCGACGACTCCTGATCGGAGACCGGCGGGTCAAGACGCTCGACAGTGAGAAGTATTACTTTTTTGCGTCGCGAAATAATTTCGCTTTCGCCCTATCGTGAGTGCTGATCTCACTTCGGGTCGACGGCAATGACGTTGTTCTTTCAATGCGGAAAGCAGCAATCAAACAGCAATCCAACAGCAATCGGATAAACGACTGATCGACTGAACCAGCACCGCTGACAGGTTTACACGATCGACTCGACCGTAATCGAACGTGAAATACCGAACCAACGCCGCACACCGCCGACCGAGCCCGGAACGGAAGAGGACTCCCATGGAATACACCGAACTCGCCGACTACCCCCTCCCCGCCGGTCGCCTGACCGAGTGGGTCCCCCGCGTCGAGGACGACCGTTGGGCACCGGACCCCCGCGGGCTGTCGTTCACGCACCAGGACCATTGCGAGCGAAGCGCACCGGGCTCGTGGATCGGCACGGTGTTCGAGATTCATCGCCGCTACGACGTCGAGGCAGTGCGCGCAACCATCGCCGCATACATGGGCCGTCACGAGGCATTTCGGACCAAGGTTCGGCGGGACGAGGAATCCGGTTCCTGGCTGCGTTACACCGCACCGACAGATGCGGTGCAGGTGATCGACCGGGCACACACCGAACCTCGGACCGAGACTCAGGTCTTCAGCCATCTGCACTCCTGGTTCGGCGAAACCGTGTCTCCGACGGCATGGCCGCACTTCGTCCTCGCCACCATCGAACCGGACGATGCCTCACGTGCTCTCTCGAACGGGCCAGGAGAGTCGTTCCTGCTCGCGTTCGCTGCCGACCACTCGGTGATGGACGCCTACAGCCAGATCTACGCCATCAACGAGATCGACCGGCTCTACGCACACGCCCTCGAAGGCATCGACCCGGAGTTGCCCGAAGTGGGCAGCTATGTCGACTTCAGCGAGTCCGAGAGGGCCCTCGGTGAGACGCTGACCGGTGACCACAGCGCCGTGCGCACCTGGCAGGACTTCCTGGCCGTCGAGGACGGACGCTTCCCCGCGTTTCCGCTTCCGGTCTCGGTCGACCGTTCGCTCACCGGCACCGGCCCGGCCGCGCAGAGCAGCATCTCGTCCTGGCTGCTGACCGCCGAACAGTCGGATGCCTTCAACGCCGCATGCCGCGCCGGCGGGTACAACATGCAGGCCGGGATACTGGCCGCTCTGGCGCTGACCAACGTCCGCCTGTCCGGCCGTACGACGTTGCGCACCGTGATGCCGATGCACACCAGAGACGAACAGAAGTGGGCCGCGGCGGTCGGCTGGTACGTCGGAATTCTGCCCATGGAGATCGAGCTCGACAACGCTCACACGTTCGGGGAGGCGCTGGAGGCGGCGGCAACTGCAGGCGCGGCCAACAAGGGGTTGGCGCGTATGCCGTACTCGAAGATCGCTCAGATCCTCGAATCGACGGAAATTCCTAGATTCGTGGTGTCCTACATCGACCTTCGGTTCCTCCCGGACGCCGAGCAGTGGCAGGGCCGAAAGGGTCGGGCTCTGCGGAGCAACTGCCACGCCGACGACGAGGTCTACTTCTGGGTCAACCGGACGCTCCAAGGGCTCAACATCTCCGCTCGATTCCCCAGCTCGGACGTCGCGTCCACCAACGTCCACCGCTTCATCACCGAGTTCGTCGCGGTGTTGACGGCAGTGATCGACTCCGACGGTGGTACCGATACGGTGCTCACGTCGGCCTCTCGGTCGGTGACCGTCGCCGCAGAGTGAGCCATCGAATCAGCCCGCGGCCCTTTTCGAGGAGGATGAAGCGACGATGATCATCACCGCTATGGGCAGGTGGAATCCTGCTCCCGGCCGGCTGCTCGAATGGCACCCCACTTCGGCTGCCCGGGCGAGTGCCGAAGCGGCTCCTGTCGATTCGGCTCCGGCCTCGTTTCTCCAGGAGGACCACCTGAAGGCCGCGTGGGCGGCCCGCGAACGCGGCGATGTTCACACCGCGTACACCGGGGTGGCAACCGAGATCGACGGTGACGTGGACACCGACGCGATGAGCCGCGCGCTGGCCGCCTACGTGCTGCGGCACGAGGGTCTTCGATGCTGGTTCGAGGTCGAGGGAAACGACGTCGTTCGGCATCTCGCTCCACCCGAGGTCGCGGCGTTCGAAGTGTCCGACGCCGGAGAAGCGACGGACGACGACGAATTCCAACGGTACGTACGTGGGCGCTTTTCGTCCGAGGCGACCGCGGACGCCTGGCCCGGATTCGTCGTCGGCGTCGTGGCCAGGCCCGGCAGCTTCACCTTGTACTACGGCGCAGATCACGCATTCACCGACGGCGGCTCGCAGGCGTTGGTCATCAGCGAGTTGGCCGATCTGTATGCGCTGGAGACCGGTGCGGACGTACCGATCCCGGCGGAGGCAGGTAGCCATCTGGTCTACGCGGCCGACGAGCGGACGCGGGCCGCGACGTTCGGGGCCGATTCGCCCGAAATCGCCGCTTGGCGAGACATTTTCACCCGGCACGACGGCCGAATGCCTCGGTTCCCGCTCGACCTCGGACTCGCGCCGGGCGAGAAAGCTCCGGTTCGGATCGTCGAACGCGACCTGTTGAGCAAAGAACTGACTGCCGCCTTCGACGCCGCATGCAAGGCCGCCGGGGCCCGGATGAGCAGCGGCATATTCGCCGCCGTCGGGATCACCGACTTCGAATTGGCCGGAAACACCGACTACTTCGGGATCACAGTGCTCAGTACCCGGCACCACGGTGACTACGGACAATCCCAGGGGTGGTTCGTCAATTTCGCTCCGGTCGCGTTCGAGGTGGCAGGAAACGACACCTTCGCCGACGTCGCCGTTCTGGCCCACCGCGGCTTCGAGCAGGCCAAGCAGATCGCGGAGGCCCCGGTGCACGCCGTACTGGGCGCTCTGGCCGCCGACGGCACTCTCGGTAGCGAGTTGGCAGTGAGCCCGAACATGCTCTCGTACATCGACTTTCGCTGGTTCCCCGGCGTCGGGCGAGACGCGGACACGCGCGCCGAGCATTTCACCGGTGAGGGCTCGACGTCGAACGCATCGATGTGGATCAACCGAGACGGTGAGCACCTGTACCTGGTGGCCCAGACTCCCGATACCGACGTTGCCGCCGCAGCGGTGAAGCGGTACCACGATCATCTGGCGCACGTATTGGAAACCATTGCACGCGAAGGTGACTACAGCCTGACGCTCGACGATCTCGTTCAGGAGCCGGCCGGTGCGGGTCACCTCGATCACTGAGTACACACCACGCGCGGGCACGGTCGTCGAGTTCACCGCCGTCGTCACCGGGGAGCCGCAGCCGTCACCGATTCCACCGTCGTTCAACCAACGGTTTCACCTCGGTGATCTGGACGAGGCCGAGCGCGTCTGGATAGCCGGAGCCTTCGAGGTGGAGGGTAGCCTCGATACTCGGGCACTCGGGTGGGCCTTCGAGCACCTGATCGACCGCCACGACACCCTGCGCAGTTCCTTCGTTCGCGTGGCGGCCGGAATCGAGCGGACGGTCTACGAACCGGGTTCGGTGCAGATGAGGCAATCCACTCGAACCACCTTCTCGTCGGCCTCGACGCTCCGGAATCATCTCCGAAGCACACTCGAACTGCACTGCGATGCACGACGATTCCCGTCGTACACCTGTTTCGGAATCGACCGGCCGGACACCTCGACGATTCTGTGCGCATTCGACCACTCCAACGTCGACGCTATGTCGATCGCCGTCGTGGTCGACGAGATCCACACCCTGTACGACGCCTACCGCCGCTGCCCGTCGAACCCGGAAGCAGACCTGCCTCCGGTCGGCGGGTTCGTCGAGTACTGCCGCGTCGAAGCAACCCAGCCACTCGTCGACCCAACGGACGAGCGCATGGTGCGGTGGTCGAACTTCCTCACCGAGTGCGGGGGCACCACGCCGCGCTTCCCGCTCGACCTCGGCGTCGCCGAGGGTGAAACCGCGCCTCAGGCAACGACTGTCACTTCCCTACTCGACGCGCAGCACACCCTCGGCTTCGAGCAGCTCTGTGCCCGGTCCGGAGCCGGAATGTTCGCCGGCGTCGTAGCTGCGATCGGGCAGGCGTGCGTCGGCATCGGCGGGCCGAGCCGTGTGCCGTTCCTGTTCCCGTTGCACACCCGCCATCAGCAGCAATTCTCGCGAGCACTGGGCTGGTTCACCACCAACGCTCCCATGACCGTGGAGGTCGAACGCGACCTCACGGACACGATCACCGCGGCCCACACCGCGTTTCGCGTTGCACTACCGCTGAGCACCGTTCCGATCCCCCAGGTGCTGAACAACCTGGGTGAGGCCTTCACGTTGTCGCGTCGAGACGTGTTCATGGTGTCCTACATCGACTACACCAGAATCGGTGGGCACGAACGCTTCGATCGAACCGATGCGCACCACATCAGCAACGCCACGGTGTCCGACGACGCACAGTTCTGGGTCTCCCGCACCACATCGGGCCTGGCCCTGCGGTCACGATTTCCCGACACTGCAGCGGCACACTCGGTGATGGATGCGTTCACCGCCGAACTCGTCGCCCTCATGCGCGCCTCCACAACGAAGCCCGACATCGCTGCCCTGACGCCCTGACGAACCGATTCCGCATAGGATCGACAGTGCAGACCGTTCACCCCCGGGCGGGCCGCCAGCCGAATATCTTCCGTAGGAGCCGATACGTGCCTGTACCAACCGATTCCACCGCAACGTTCGCCGACTATGCGCATCCGGATCGTCTCGTATCGACCGAATGGCTGTCCGCTCATCTCGGCACCCCCGGCCTTCGCGTCGTCGAATCCGACGAGGACGTGTTGCTCTACGACGTCGGCCACATTCCCGGCGCGGTCAAGATCGATTGGCATCTCGACCTCAACGATCCGGTCACCCGTGACTACATCGACGGCGAGCAGTTCTCGAAACTGATGAGCCGCAAAGGTATTTCCCGGGAAGACACCATCGTCGTGTACGGCGACAAGAGCAACTGGTGGGCAGCGTATGCACTGTGGGTGTTCACTCTGTTCGGACATCAGGACGTCCGTCTGCTCGACGGCGGCCGCGACGCCTGGTTGTCGGAGAACCGCGACACCACCCTCGATGTGCCCGAGTTCCCCGCAACCGACTACCCGGTGATCGAACGCGACGACGCACCCATCCGCGCGTTCGCCTCCGACGTCCTCGGCTCGCTCGGAACGGTGCCGTTGATCGACGTCCGCTCCCCCGCCGAGTACACCGGCGAGCGCACCCACATGCCCGACTACCCGGAGGAAGGTGCTCTGCGCGGAGGTCATATCCCCACCGCCGTGAGCATTCCCTGGGCCAAGGCAGCTGCACCGGACGGACGCTTCCGTTCTCGCACGGAACTGGACGAGATCTACTCCGGTACCTCCGCGACCGACGATGTGATCGCGTACTGCCGTATCGGTGAGCGTTCGAGCCACACCTGGTTCGTGTTGACCCATCTGCTCGGGTACCAGTCGGTTCGCAACTACGACGGCTCGTGGACCGAATGGGGCAACGCCGTTCGCGTTCCGATCGCCAAGGGCGAGGAGCCCGGATCGGCTCCGGCCGCTCGATGAGTGCCCTGCCGGAGTCGCTGGCCGAGATCGTCGAGGACTTCGCCGCGGTGGAGGGGCAGGACAAGCTGCAGCTACTGCTGGAGTTCAGTCGCGAACTGCCCCCGCTGCCGGAGCACCTTGCTCAGGATGCGATGGAACCGGTGCCGGAGTGCCAGTCTCCACTGTTCCTGTCGGTGGATGCGGGCGATCCGGCGCGGATCCGGCTGTTTTTCAGCGCCCCGCCGGAAGCTCCGACCACGCGGGGGTTCGCCTCGATCCTGGCGCAGGGACTCGACGGTCTCAGCGCACAGGAGATCCTCGACGTACCGGACGACTTCTACTCGGCTCTGGGCCTGAGCGACGCGGTCAGTCCGCTGCGACTGCGCGGTATGTCGGCGATGTTGGCGCGGATCAAGCGTCACCTGCGTTGACGGGCGACGGCGCAGGTAGTGCGCCGTCGTCTTGATCGATACAACGGGTCGTCGTTAGACTCCGCGTCAGGGCAACTGAGCCCAGTCCCCCCGATGCGTACGACGAAGGTTGGTTGCTGCCGATATGGAGTTCACGGAGTTGGCGGACTACGCGGTTCCCGCGGGCACGCTCACCGAGTGGATACCCAGCGTCGGCCCGCAGGCCCGCACTCCGGAAGCCGCAGGGTGGCATCCCGACGCGAGGCCGACGTCCTACGTGCACGAGGCGCACCTTCGCACGAGCCTGAGCAGTCCTCGTCGGGGCCGTGAATCGTGGCTCGGCGCGGCCTTCGAAGTAGCGGGCCCCTTGAACAAGCCCGCGTTTCGCCAGGCAGTTCTGAACTGGATAGACCGGCACGAGGCGATGCGTTCGAGCGCGTCGATCGACGAGGTGACAGGCGAGATGACGCGGGTGACCGCGGCGCAGGGTGCCATCGACATCTGGCAGGTCGAGCAGGAACGATGCGCGCAATCGAGCGAGGTGTTCGAGCACCTGCAGTATCTGTTCGACGAGTTCACCTCACCGTTGATCTGGCCCGCCTACGCCTTCGTGACTCTCGAACCAGTGGACGAGACGCGTCCGATCACCGTGTTCTTCGCCGCGGATCATTCGATCATCGACGGTCTGTCCACGGTGTTGGTCGCGCACGAGATCGCGGCTCTGTACGGCGAAGAACTGGGTGGTGCGCCTGCTGCCCTGTTCGAGGCCGGCAGCTACCTCGACTTCGGTTCCTCCGAACGCGAGCGGAATGCAGAGCTGGAGCATTCGCACGACGCCGTGCGGATATGGCGGGATTTTCTCGTCGACGGCGACGGTGAGCTACCGGCCTTTCCACTCGACATCGGCGATCCGAGCCCGGACGATCTGCCCCAGGGTGGTTTGTCCGCGTGGGTGCTCGACCCCGATCAGGCCGACTCGTTCTCGGTCGCCTGCCGCAAGACCGGACACAGCCTGTTCGCGGGATTGCTGGCAGTGCTCGCCATCGCCGGCTCCGAATTGGGCGGCGGCACTCGTTTCCGCACGGTGACTCCGGTTCACACCCGAGACGAGCCGCAGTGGGCCTCTGCGTTGGGCTGGTTCGTCGGACTGTGCCCCATCTCCTTCGACTTCGCCGGTGCGGACTCGTTCGGCTCGGTGGTCGCGGCGGCCTCGGCCGAGGTGAAGAAGACGAAACCGATCGCCCGCGTTCCTCTCGATCGCGTGTTCACCACTCTTGGCTATTCCGCCCGTCCGCGTTTCGTCGTCTCGTTCATGGATGTGCGGTTCGCACCTGCCGCCGAGCACTGGCCGGACTGGAATGCCCGCGCGCTGCGCAGTAAGCAGTATCAGCACGATGTGTACATCTGGATCAACCGCACGCCGCAGGGAATCAACATCGCGGCTCGCTATCCCAACACCGAGCAGGCGACCGCTCGGGTTCACGAGTACGTCGGTGCCTTCCGGAAGCTGTTGACCGATGTGGCGGACACCGGTACCGCCCGATTCCCTCATGCGGGCGACGATCGGTCCGATATCGGACATACCGACACCGGTCAGATCGCTACCAATCAGTAGCTCACTGCGGGTCGCGGCCGATCCGCTGCAGCTGTGCGGACCGATTGCAGCGATGACAGTGCCGGTGCTTAGACTCCGACGTGACGTTCGCAACGAAGCACGCGAGAAATACATCTGTAGGAGGCTCAGTGCCCAGCCATGCCAGTGCTCAGATCACCAAGGTTCTTGTCGCCAATCGTGGCGAGATCGCGGTGCGGGTGATCCGGGCGGCCGCCGATGCCGGGTTGGCCAGTGTCGCTGTGTACGCCGAGCCCGACGCCGACGCACCGTTCGTCCGCCTCGCCGATGAGGCCTTCGCACTCGGCGGGCAGTCCTCGGCGGAGTCGTATCTGGTGATCGACAAGATCTTGGATGCGGCCGCCAAGTCCGGTGCCGACGCCATCCACCCCGGCTACGGATTCCTCTCCGAGAACGCCGACTTCGCCCAAGCGGTAATCGATGCCGGACTGATCTGGATCGGCCCGTCACCCCAGTCGATCCGCGACCTCGGCGACAAGGTCACCGCCCGCCACATCGCCGCCCGCGCCAAAGCCCCGTCGGTCCCCGGTACTTCCGAACCGGTCAAAGATGCCGACGAAATCCTCGCGTTCGTCGACGAACACGGCCTCCCGATCGCGATCAAAGCCGCGTTCGGTGGCGGCGGACGCGGCATGAAAGTCGCCCGCACCCGCGAGGAAATTCCCGAACTGTTCGACTCCGCCACCCGCGAAGCCGTGGCCGCGTTCGGGCGTGGGGAATGCTTCGTCGAGCGCTACCTCGACAAGCCCCGCCACGTCGAAGCCCAGGTCATCGCCGACCAACACGGCAACGTCATCGTCGCCGGCACCCGCGACTGCTCCCTGCAACGCCGCTTCCAGAAACTCGTCGAAGAAGCCCCCGCCCCGTTCCTCACCGACGCCCAACGCAAAGAAATCCACTCCTCGGCCAAGGCGATCTGCCTCGAAGCCGGCTACTACGGTGCCGGGACCGTCGAATACCTCGTCGGCCAAGACGGATTGGTCTCGTTCCTCGAAGTCAACACCCGACTGCAGGTCGAGCACCCCGTCACAGAGGAAACCTCCGGCATCGACCTGGTGCTGCAACAGTTCAAGATCGCCAACGGCGAAGAACTGTCCATCACCGACGATCCCGAACCCCGTGGCCACTCCTTCGAGTTCCGGATCAACGGCGAAGACGCCGGACGCGGGTTCCTGCCCGCCCCCGGACCGGTCACCACCTTCACCGCCCCCTCCGGACCCGGTGTGCGCGTCGATTCCGGAGTCGAATCCGGCTCGGTGATCGGGGGCCAGTTCGACTCGATGCTCGCCAAACTCATCGTCACCGGAGCCACCCGCGACGAAGCATTGGCGCGTTCGCGTCGAGCGCTCGCAGAGTTCACCGTCGAAGGGTTGGCGACGGTCATCCCGTTCCACGCCGCGGTGGTCTCCGATCCCGCGTTCATCGGCGACGGCGAATCCTTCGACGTCCACACCCGCTGGATCGAAACCGAATGGGACAACCAGGTCCCCCCGTTCACCGCCGGACAACCCATCGACGACGACGAGGTCCTACCCCGACAGTCGGTGGTCGTCGAGGTCGGCGGCCGACGCGTCGAGGTCTCCCTCCCCGGGGAACTCACCCTCGGCAACGGCGGCGGTAACGCGGGAGCAGTACGCCGCAAACCCAAAGCCCGCACCCGCGGCGGAGCCGGCGCCGGCGCCGCATCCGGCGACTCGGTCACCGCACCCATGCAGGGCACCGTGGTCAAAGTCGCCGTCACCGAAGGCCAAACCGTCGACGCCGGCGACCTCATCGCCGTCCTCGAAGCAATGAAAATGGAAAACCCCGTCAACGCCCACAAAGCCGGCACCATCACCGGCCTGACCGTCACCGCAGGCGACGCCATCACCCAAGGCACCGTCCTCGCAGAGATCAAATGACGTAGCGATGTCCGAGCTTCCGGAAATTCGGATCGGTACGGCTGATCGGGAGAAGGCCCTCGAGGCGCTGAGTCTGCACTTCAGCGAGGGTCGGCTGACTGTGCCCGAATTCGACGAGCGCAGCGCCGTCGTCGCGTCGGCGACGACGCGTGGGGAGATCGACAAGGTCTTCGTCGATCTCCCCGCTGCTTCGACGTCGCACACACCCGCCCAGCTCGGGAAATCTCCGGCACCGACCGAGGGCGCTGCCGGAATCGATTGGCGCGCAGTGGTGATGCCCCTGGTCATCTTTGGTTCTCTGGCATTGTTCTTCCTCACCGACTTCGATCAGAAATGGCTCTTCTTCCTTCTCATCCCACTGGCGGGTGCGCTGCTGTCGGCAGGTGGACATTCCAAGGACGAGAAAAAGAAGAAAAAGAAGAGAGATCGTTGAAGGCGCTTCTGTTCGATGTGTTCGGCACAGTGGTCGATTGGCGCACCAGCGTGGCCCGCGAGGTCGAATCCGTGTGTGGTCCCGACGTCGACAGTCATGCATTCGCCGACCGCTGGCGCAGCCTGTATCAACCGGCGATGGAACAGGTTCGATCGGGCAGTCGACCGTTCACCCGGCTCGATGTACTCCATCTCGAGTCGCTTCGAGTCGTACTGTCGGAGTTCGATATTCGGCTCGACGACAGCGATATCGCATCCTTGAATCACGCGTGGCATCGATTGGATCCGTGGCCGGACTCGGTGCCCGGCCTCACGCGACTTCGTACCCAGTTCATCATCGCCCCGCTCTCGAACGGCAACATCTCGCTGCTGCTCGATATGGCCAAGAATGCCGGACTGCCGTGGGATGCGATCCTCGGCGCAGAACCGGTACAGACGTACAAGCCCATGCCCGACGCGTATCTCCGCACCGCGGACCTTCTGGGTCTTCAGCCGAGCGAGTGCATGATGGTCGCCGCACACAACAGTGATCTCGCTGCGGCCGCGGACTGTGGCTTCGCAACTGCATTCGTCGCCCGTCCGCTCGAACACGGCCCGAGTCAGACCACCGACCTCACCGCGGAATCCGACTGGACTCACAGCGTCGACTCGATCGATTCTCTCGCTACGCAATTGGGCTGCTGACAACACCAGTTACGTCAGCGGAATCAGCTGGTGCGCGATCCACGCGTCCACGTCCCGGTGCGAGCGGAATCGAACGATCGGCAGCTCTGGGCAGCGCACACTCAGTCGCTGCACCCGCTCGGTAGTCAACCGATAAGTGTTCCACGCCCACCGGACGATGTACTCGCGATCGAAGAAGATCCGGTGCAGCGGTGGCTCGATGTTGCCGTTCCACAGCTCGCGCCTACCGAGCCTGCGGCGTAGCGTCCGAGTTATCACCTGCCGCATGACCGTTCGACGTGGCAGGTCGAGCCACAACAGCAGATCCGCACGATCTGCGAGGCGATCGCGCACAACACCGTACTGCCACTCGGTGACCCACGACGGGCGTGCAAGAAACTCGTCGACATCGCTCTCGAAGGTCGGACGCGGCGTCCAGTTCGGGCCGTGGAACAAGCTGTCGATCTCGACGTGTTCGATGTCGAGCAAGGACCCGATGCGAGCGGCCAGCGTGGTCTTTCCTGAACCGGATGTCCCCGCGACGACTATTCGCGCGGGGCGATGCGGCAGGGCGGCGTCCGGTCCGAAAATCACGAAGGAGACGGTAGCGAATCGTGGAAACCGATAGGCCGTCGACTACGTCGGACGATTGCCACGACCCCGACCATCAGGGGCAACTGCAGAAAGACGATGGCGTTCAGAGCGTCGTTCGGAAGAGGCAAGTAGTCGAAGAACTGGGCCGTTCCGGTCACGATGAGCACCAGGTAGGACAATTGCATCGACAGCATATGCCGCCGAAGCCACCCCGACCGTGAGCGTCCGACCACCGGTTGCAGCCAGCCGAACAGCACCAGCGCGGCTGTCAGGATCGACACAGCGTGAAACACGCTCCATCCGTCACGGATCTCGGTGACGAAGAACGACGACACGATCATCACCAGAATCGCCACGACATACGTGCGTCCGCATGCCCGATGGAAACCAGTGCCCTTGCGGGCGAACAGAACCACTGCTCCGACCAGAACGGACAGCACTGCGGCCGACATGTGCAGCACTGTGATCGACATCGACAGCCACCTTTCGCCTGACCGACGCTACCGGTCGTCGAGTCCGCCGGCGTGCTGTACCGGACTGATGTCGCCCTCTACGGTTGGGCACACAGCGCTACGATCGCCTCCGCCATGTGGTTCACGAACTCTCGACGCGCCGACTCAGGCAGCCGGTCGAGTGAGAGGTACGGGTTGAGGTCTTCGAGCTCGACCAGCAGAAGCGATCCTTCGACGGTGCGGCATGCGTCCACCCGCGTGATTCCGTGGTCGATGTCGTTCCAGTCGACGAATCGTTGCGCGAACTCCTCGTCCTGCGCAGTAGTCGAGTACGGCTCCAGGTCCCAGCGTCGGCCGGGGTCCGGAGCGTACAAGGAGTATTGAAATGTGCGGCCGATGAAGTAGAACGACACTTCGTACACGAAATCGATTCGCGGCTGAATCAGATGGCCCGCCTCGACTTCCGACAGTTCGGCGCGCCCGATGTGACGCATACCGATCGAGTCGGCACCCCATTTCGGTTTCACCACATAGGCATCGACCTCGGGTAGGCGCGAGACGTCCCGTGGGTCGTCGACGGTAGGAATAACAGGAAAGCCAGCTGCACAAAGGTCGACCAGGTACTGCTTGCCTCTCTGGTCGCCTTTGCCGGTGAGCTGGGTGAAGACCCTCGTACCGTTCTCGCGCGCATGGCGAGTGAACGCGTCGAAAGCATCCTGATACCCCAGCACAGGCCCGGAGTTCCGGATAACGACAACATCGAACCCGTCCATCAGCGCAAGCGCTTCGAGCGGGTGACACAGCGCAATGTCGACCCACTCGCGGAGCTGCGACGACAGAAAGATGTCCTCGTCGCAGTAGCGTCGGCCCCTTGACAGATAAGCCAGGTCGGTGACGAAGAGAACGCGTGGACGGGGTGCATGCATCGGGCAGCTCCTACCGGTCTCGAGACGTCACGATGTCCGTTTGCGGGCCAACAGAAATGCCTGCGATGTCGACTCGTAATCCATCGGAGCGCGATGCACGCGCACGTCCACCTCGAAATCGGCCTCGACGAGCATGGCCACGACTGCGTCGGGGTCGAGTCGGTATGCGTCGTACGAGACCGAGTGTCCATACGCCTGCTCCAGTCGCACTCGCTCGTTGCCTGCTTGAAATGCCAACAACAGCAGACCTTCCGGCACCAGCACCCGATGCAATTCGGCGAATATCGCCGACAATTGCTGTGGCGGCGTGTGGATGATCGAGTACCAGGCAACGATCCCGGCCAGGGAGCTGTCCCCCGCGTCCAATTCCTCCATCGATCCGACACCGAATCGCAGGTGCGGGTACTCGCGCCGCGCGACCTCGATCATGTTGGGCGACAGGTCCATTCCCACAACCCCGAGGCCGAGGCGGTGCAAATGTTCGGTGATGCGGCCGGTTCCGCATCCCACTTCGAGAACGTCGCCGCTCGACACTCGGTCCGCGAATGTCGCCAACAGTCCGTGCTCGAGATGTCGCCCGTCGAGTTCGTCGCGGACCAGGTCGGCGTAGCTCTCGGCAACGGTGTCGTAGGCGGCCCTCGTCATCGAAACATGCTGCTGCTCGGTCACGGTGGCTACGGTACCGGCTCACCCGGCATCGACAGGTAGGAGTGCGTCAGCATCTCGAAGAAGTGCCCGGTCGGGTCGCGGAAGTACACTCCGCGGCCACCGTGGTCGGTGTTGACAGTGCCGGGTTCGGTCATTCGAGGATCGGCCCAGTGCTCGACGCCCTGGCCGACCAGCCTGGTGTAGGCCGCGTCGAACAGATCGTCGCTGACCCGAAACGCATAGTGCTGTACCTGAATATCGTCGAAGGGAGGCTCGGCGAATTGAACGAGCGTGCCGTCGGTGAGTTGGACGTTGACGAACGGCCCCCACGACGGTGACTCCGGCAGAGCGAACAGCTCGCGAAAGAACGCCGCAGAGTCGGAACTGTTCTTCGCAACGATGATGGTGTGATCGAACGAAATGGACATGCGCTGCCTCCTGGGCAGTACGACGCCTCCATGCCTGACGCAGTCCGTCATCGGCACGCGACGCTGCCGACGATGCTCGCACGGACCCCGAATCCGAGTCAACCGGTGAATTCACGGGCCGGCACCGGTCTTCTTCGGTGACAGTATTGCCGAGGAGAGGAACCCAGCATGTTCGGTCGACTTCTGTTCGTTCACGGTGCCGGCGGATTTTACGACGACGCACCACTTGCCAACGGGCTTGCGCAGGCTCTGCGCCTCGACCTTCGGATGCCGGAGCTGTCCGACACGGCCATGGGTTTCGAGGATTGGGCCGAACCGGTTCGCCAGCACCTGGACCGGCTCGGACCCGAGGATTCGGTGATTGCGCATTCCTTCGGCGCATCGATCCTCGTCAGGGTCTTGGCAGAACGTCGCCGGGAGCGGCCCCTGCGAGCCACTCTGTTGGCGATGCCGGACTGGACTCCGCGTGGGTGGGACGTCGCCGACTACGCGTTCACCGACCCAGAGCCCGAGACCGACCTGACGCTCGTCCACTGCCGGGACGACGACGTGGTTCCCATTTCGCATCTGGCGCTGAACTCGAAGGCTCTCCCGTCGGCGACGGTGGTCGAGTTCCCGACCGGTGGTCATCAATTCGACGGCATGATCGAGGCCGTTGCCGCCGAGATCCGCGGATTCGAGCGTCCCCGCGGGGACGCTGCTACTGATCCCGATCCTCGTAGTCGATGACGAGACCGACCCGGTCCGCCAGGATTTCGACCGATTCGATCCTGCTGACACCGTCGACAGCCTGGATGAAATCGAACGCGTCTCCTCCTGCTCCGCACCCGAAGCAGTGAAAACGTTGCCGGCTCTGTCGAACATGCAGACTGGGTGTCCGCTCACCGTGTACCGGGCACAGAGCCTTCATCGAGTCGAGCCCCGAGCGGACGAGAATTGTCCGCTCGCCGATCAAGTCTTCGAGCACCACCGCGGCGCGGATGGCATCCACTGTTCGATCGGGAATGCGCCGCTCCATGACCTTCACGCTACCGCCGACGGCGCTCACCGATAGTCGTGGTCGATTCCCGTTGCCCAGTGCGAACATTCGACGGCAATCACGTCGTCTCTCCCTCGCAGGAAATCCCGGGCACCGGAGTCCCCCGACGCCGATGCCACGGCTGCGTCGACATGTCGACGCGCGAGAACGACCGGATGGCCGGGACGGCCGTCGAACACGGCTCTGGCGAGACCGGTTTCCCGCGCAGCATCGAGAACCGCCCGCACCACCTCCGCTCCCACGTCCGGCGTATCGACCACATGCACCACTACGTAGTCCGCGTCCGACGCCGCCGTCAGCCCGGCCTCGAACGACGCGCTCATTCCTTGTTCCCACTGGGGTGCATAAACAGCGATCGCACCGTCGGGAACGGGCGCATCAGCCGCGCCCAGCACCACGATCACGCGGTCACAGCCGCCCTCACGCAATGCCTGCACTGACGTACGAAGCCACAGCCCGTCGTGGGCGAGCACTTTGGGCGATCCGTATCGCGTTCCGGCACCGGCAGCCAGTAGCACTCCGACGGCGAGGTCCGACACGATCGCTCCTTTCACTCTCGGTTGGAGTCTTGGATGTTCGCACAACATCCATCTCGAGTACGTCGACAAGTTTGTGCGCGCTCGACTAGCGAGGATAGGCGCGATGACTGATTCTTAGTGCACTTCTCCTGCAGCGTCGCAGGAATCCTGCCCTGTTGCTTCCGCGAGGTGCCCACCCATGTCCGTCAAGCCCACCACACGCAAACGTGTCCATCCTGTCGACGAAGTGCTCCCCGTTCCGAAACTTGCCGCCTACGGGTTCCAACATGTCGTCGCGTTCTACGCAGGCGCTGTCCTGGTGCCGATCATCATCGGCAGCGCGATCGGACTGACCAACGAACAGTTGATTCACCTGATCAATGCGGATCTGTTCACGTGCGGCATCGCATCGATCATTCAATCGGTCGGATTCTGGAAGGTCGGTGTCCGCCTGCCGCTGCTGCAGGGTGTCACGTTCGCAGGCGTCGCACCGATCATCGCGATCGCGATGGCGAACGGCGGCGGCACCGAGGGGTTGCTGTACGTCTACGGTGCCGTCATCGTCGCCGGTCTCGTCACGTTCTTCATGGCCCCCTACTTCAGCAGATTGCTCCGCTTCTTCCCGCCAGTGGTGACCGGTACCGTCATCACGATCATCGGTGTGGCGCTGCTGCCCGTCGCCGTCAACGACGCCGTGACCAATCCCGCTACTCACGAACAGGATCCGTCCAACGGGCGGTGGATGGCCTACGCGATCGGCACTCTGCTGATCATCGTGCTGATCCAACGATTCTTCAAGGGCTTCATGGCCACCATCGCCGTCCTGCTCGGTCTCGTCATCGGCAGCGCCGTCGCATTCGCGTTGGGAGACATGAACTTCGACGGAACCAGAGATGCTTCGTGGGTGGGCTTCACGCAACCGTTCCTCTTCGGTGTGCCGCAGTTCAGCATCGTCGCCATCATCTCGATGATCGTGGTCATGCTCATCATTGCCGTGGAGACCACCGGCAGCGTGTACGCCACCGGTGAGATCGTCGGCAAGCGCATCAAGAAGGACGACATCGCCGCGACGCTCCGAGCCGACGGCGTCGCCACCGTCATCGGAGGCACGTTCAACTCGTTCCCCTACACCGCGTTCTCCGAGAACGTCGGACTCGTTCGCCTCACCGGCGTGCGTAGCCGTTGGGTCGTCGCCACCGCCGGCGTGTTCATGATCGTGCTCGGACTGCTGCCCAAGACCGCTGCGGTGGTCGCGTCCATCCCGCCGCCGGTGCTGGGTGGTGCCGCGCTCGCATTGTTCGCCACGGTGGCCGTCGTCGGAATCCAGACGCTCTCGAAGGTCGACTTCACCGATCACCGCAACCTGATCATCGTCGCGACGAGCCTCGGGCTCGCGATGCTCGTGACCATTCAACCGACGGTCTCCGAGGGTGTGCCCGCGTGGCTCGAAATGTTGTTCGGCAGTGGCATCGTTCTCGGCGCGGTCTCGGCAATCGTGCTCAACGTTTTGTTCTTCCACATCGGTGGTCGCGGGCAGGCCGTCGCCGGTGGTCCGGGCAAGGGCATCACCCTCGACAAGGTCAACGAGATGTCCGCCGAGGACTTCGCTGCCACGTTCGGCGGCTTGGTCCAGGGCACTCCGTGGGTGGTCGAACGCGCCTACCAGCAGCGCCCTTTCGCCGATGCGCACGGTCTGCGCGAGGCCTTCCAGGAGGCACTGTTGGCCGGCACCACCGAGGAGCAGATCGAGCTGATCAACAGCTACCCCGATCTCGGCAGCGAGGACGCCACCGGCACCCTCAACGCAGCCGATCACGTCGGCCTGTCCAACCTCGAGGAGGACGAACACGACAACATCGTCCAACTGGCGGCCGAATATCGCGAACACTTCGGCTTCCCGCTGGTGATCTGCGCACGGGAGACCGAGCGCTACGATCGAGTCCTCGCCAACGGGTGGTCGCGCGTCGAGAACGCACCGTCGGCGGAGCGGTCGTTCGCGATGATCGAGATCGCCAAGATCGCGAACTACCGGTTCGACGATCTCGTGGCCGATGCCAATCCGATCGCGGCCGCGCGGTTCGGTCGCATCAACGACTTCAGATAGCGAGCCGGATGTGCTTCACGAATGGATAGGGCTCGACGGGTTCAATCGGCTCAGTGATCGGCAGGCGATGCATGCACTCTACGAGTGCTGCGCATCGTCGATCTGGGCCCGTCGAGTCGCCCAGGGTCGCCCCTTCGACAGTCGAGACATGCTGTTGGACAGAGCCGATCGAGTGCTCGCCGAGCTGCCCGAGGCGGAGATCGATCATGCGCTCGACGGTCATCCCCGGATCGGCGGCAAGGCCGACAACCCGTCGTCCAAACGCGAACAGGCCGCCGTGACGACCGCGGGCACCGAGGTGCTCGAGAAGCTGGCGACGGGAAATCGCACCTACGAGGAGAAGTTCGGGCACGTCTACCTGGTGTGCGCCACCGGCAGATCCGCGGAGGAACTGCTCGCTATCCTCGAGGAGAGGCTCGACAACGATGCCGAAACCGAAAGACGGGTGCTCCGCGTGGAACTGGCCAAGATCAACCGAATTCGCCTCGGCCGCATGCTGGGTCCCGAGCAGTGACGGGATTGTCGACGCACGTCCTCGACGCCACCTCGGGGACACCGGCGGTGGGGATGCGGGTGCGGTTGTTCCATCCCGAGAAGGGCGAGATCTCCACGGCAACCACCGATGGAGACGGCAGAATCGGGGAGGTCGTGCCCGGTCCGATCGATCCGGGCGTGTATCGACTCTCGTTCGATACCGGCGATTACTTCGAGGCGACGACAACACCGAGCTTCTACCCGGAGGTGTCCATTTCGTTCACCGTCACCGATCCCGATGCGCACTATCACGTCCCATTGCTGTTGTCCCCCTTCGCTTATTCGACCTATCGCGGGAGCTGACATGACCGACCTGACCGGAAAGATCGTCCTCGGATCCAATCAGTACGGCAAGGCGGAGAACCGCGTGGTGCGGATCTATCGGGACTCGCCTCGCCACGAGATTCACGACATCAACGTGTCGAGCGCTCTGCGCGGCGACTTCTCTCCCGCGCACCTGGTGGGCGATCAGTCCAACGTGCTGCCCACCGACACTCAGAAGCAGACCGCGTACGCATACGCGAAGACCAAGGGCCTGCTGCATCTGGAGAGCTACGGCCTCGATCTGGCTCGCCACTACGTCGACGATGTCGAGCCCGTGGACGGAGCCCGCATCGAACTCGAGGAATACGCGTGGGCTCGCGCGGTGATCGACGGCGTCGAGCACGATCACACGTGGACCCGCAAGGGCGAGGAGATCCGTACGTCGGCGGTGACCGTCGAGGGCAAGGGTGAGGCGCAGCGGACGTGGGTGATCAGCGGCTTCAAGGAGATGGTGATTCTCAAGTCCACGGGTTCGGAATTCCACGGATTCCTCGAGGACGACCTGACCATTCTCGAACCCACGACCGATCGGGTGATGGCGACATCGCTGACGGCGCAGTGGCGATACACCACCACCGATGTCGAGTGGGACGCCGTCTACGCGGGCGTGAAGGCGGCGATGATCGAACGGTTCGCCAATCTGCAGTCGCTGGCTCTGCAGCAGACTCTGTACGCCATGGGCGAGGCGGTGCTGGAGAAGTATCCGTTCATCGCAGAGATCACGATGTCGGCTCCGAACAAGCATCACTTCGTCTACGACCTGGGCAAGTTCGGCATCGAGAACAACCTCGAGGTGTTCAATGCGGACGATCGGCCGTACGGTCTGATTCAGGCGACCGTCGAGCGCGAGGATGCCCCGGACGCCGGAAGTGCGTGGCGGACATACTCTGTCGTCGGATAGAGCGCTCCGCGCATGTGAGCAGAACTTCGACCCCTGCTACGAATTTCCGCTCACGTGTGCAACGCCTCAGTCCACTCCACCAACGGGGTGAGGGCCCGCCAGGCATCGCGGACCTTCGTCGCGGCCTTGGGTGTCTCCAGCCAGGCCGGTGAGCCGAAATGCTTACCCGCGGTGAGTGACTTGTGGCGCAGGAGGTCGATTCGCGGGTGATCGAGCTCGTATCCCCGAGGCTTGGTCTTGAGCTTGTCGCCGCCGATCTCGTAGCCGGCCTTGGTCAGCGTCGCCAATATTCGCTCGAGTTCGGCTCCGCGGACGTCGTCGTCGACGGTGCGGCGGTAGCGGGCCACGCCCTCGGTCGAGGAATTGTAGAAGCCGCCTGCGACGAACAACCCGGCGGGGTCGATCTGGACGTAGTAGCCCAGACTGTCGCCGCGAGCGACGAATCCGCCCTGATGGGTCTTGTACGGGGTCTTGTCCTTGGAGAAGCGAACGTCGCGGTAGGGGCGAAAGACCTTGGCAGTACCGAACTCCGGTTCGAGTGACGCGAGCAACGCCGTCATCGGCCCCTTGACCGCAGTGTCGTAGACGTCCTTGTGCTCGTTCCACCAGAGCTTGCTGTTGTCGGCTTCGAGGTCCTCGTAGAAGTCCAGGGCCGCGAAGGGTATTCCGGTGAAGCCAGTCATCGTTCGATCCTATGCGGCCCCCGTGGCCGACGAACGAGGGATGGATTGAAGCGCGAGGTAGACATCGAGCCGGTCCGAGGTGGAACTCAGATCGCGGCCCAACAACTCCTCGACTCGCTTGATTCGGTAGCGGACGGTGTTGAGGTGGACGTGCAGCGACTCGGCCGTTCGGTTCCACGATCCACCGGTGGCCAGGAACTCACGAAGGGTATCGGTCAGACCGGCATCGGTACGCCGGTCGTAGTCGAGCAGAGGAGCCAGAACGTGTTCGACGAACGACCGACGCACATCGTCGGGCAGAGCCGAGAGCATCGAGACCGCCGAGGTCAGTTGCGCACCCGCGGTGACGGTCACCGGGCTGGTCCCTTGCCTGCTGACTTCGAGTGCGTGACGGGCCGATCGCAGCGCGCCGTCGACGGTGATCCCGGTTGCTTCGGAACTGACGCCCACGAGCAGACGGCTGTGTCCGATGCCGGAACCCAAGCGAGTCAATCGGGTTCGCAGTGTGTGCGTGAAGTTCGGATCGTCGGTGTTCACGACAGCGACGATGTCGCCGTGCGTGCTGCACCCGACGCAGCCGCCACCGAAGGAGGTCAGCGTGTCGCTGAGAACCGTACGCAGCATCTCGCGCAGGTCGATCCGTCCACTGTGGACGACCCTGACGACGACCAGCGAGCGGTCCGGGTCGACGCCTGCCTGACGCAGCCGCGTCAGGGCTTCGGGTCTGGTGCTGTCGGCTTCGATCAACGCCACTGCCTGGTCCGCGATTTCGCGTCGGACCAGCCGTCCCTCCTCGCGTCGAGCACGATCGAGCGCGGCGATGGCCGCGAGCTGGCCGAACGCATCGGAGATGGCGGGTGGGAACGTCGCCATGTCTCCCGCAACCGCCAAGAACCATCGGGTGGTCCGTTGCACCAGCGACGGGCCGATGCCGAAGATGCTGTACACGCCGCCGTCACTGAGAGTGGTTGTCGTGGGCAGCCTTTCGGAGGAGAGCGCAGCGTGCGTCAGCGTGTCCACGTCGGCATCGGAGAACGCCGAGACTTCGGCCACCAACCGACGTCCGGTCGCCGTGAAGATCAGACACGCCATCCCGGTTTCCCTGGAGGTGTGCAGCGCCAACTCGTCGAGCGCTCTGCCGTCCGCGATCGCGGTGAGCAGCTGGCGCTGCCGGACGAGCGAGGTGTTCAGCGAGGCTATGCGATCCCCGGTGACACGGCCGACGAGAAACTCGGTCACCTCGCCGAACGAGACGGTCTCGGGTACCGCGAGCAGCGGTAGCCCGTGCCGCTCGCAGGCGTCGATCAGATCGGGTGGGACATGGCCGAGCAGCCCTTCACCGGCGGCCAGTGCCGATGCCCCTGATTCGGCGACGGCCCGGACGAACATCTCACTGTCCGCGGGCGTTCGATGCCACACGAGACCGGTGATGACCAGCTCGCCACCCGCGATGTAGCGCGACGGGTCCGGCAGATCGGTCGTGTACGTCCATCGCAGCGTGCGCCCCAGAGCGTCGGTGTCGGAGGTGAGCAATCGAATGCCGAGCTGCGTGGCGTCGAGCAAGTCCTTGACCTGCACTGCTGTTCCTCCCCCGGCCTTCGCTGAGCGTGCTCGAAACAGCTGAGCTCGTAGGAAGAAACAGTATGTGTGGGTTGTTTCCACCGAGTTTCGGGCGTATCGCCGAACGACCGAAGATCGGTAACAGATACTCATTACAGTTCGAGATGACACATCGGCTGGTGGATCTGCCGGCGTGGCGGATCATCCGGCGAGGACGAGGTGAACGAGGGCCATGGATCTCGGTACTGTCGACGACATTCTGCTTCCCGGCTCCCGAGCGGACCTGCCGCCCGGACGCGCGGACACCGCTGTGCTCGCGGGAGGGACCTGGCTGTTCTCGGAGAAGCAGGACCACCTGGCCACCCTCGTCGATGTCACTGCCTTGGGCTGGGAGCCGTTGACCGTCACCGAGACCGGGCTCTCGATCGCCGCGACGTGCACCATCGAGACGCTGGCGCGCTATACCTCTCCGTGGCCGGCCACCGCACTGTTTCCCCGCTGCGCAGCAGCGCTGTTGGCCTCGTTCAAGATCTGGAAGACCGCAACCGTCGGCGGCAACATCGCGCTGGCCCTGCCTGCCGGTGCGATGATCTCGTTGACCGCGGCTCTCGACGGCGTCGGGCAGGTGTGGTCTGGTGATGGGCCCGATCACGACTACGGCATCGCGATCGCAGATCTGGTCACGGGCCCGCACGCCAACGCCCTTCGACCGGGGGACGTACTGCGCAGCATCGAGATTCCGCTGCGCGCACTCCGGTCGCGAACGGCGATGCGCAAGCTCGCACTGTCACCGCTCGGGCGATCGGCCGCCGTGGTGATCGGGCGGGTAGACGACGGCGGCGAATTCGTTCTGACCGTCAGCGCGTCGACCGTCCGTCCGTTCGTTCTTCGCTTTCCGAGCCTGCCGACGGCGGGCGAACTCGACGACGCTCTCGCCGCCACCATCGGTCGCCAGCACTGGTACGACGACCCCCATGGGGCTCCGGACTGGCGGCGTCACATCAGTTGCACTGCAGCGCACCAGATTCGCGAGGAGTTGTCATGATCGTGGACATCAACGGTGTGCCGACCGACGTCACTCCACGGCCCGGTCAGTGTCTGCGCACCATGCTCCGTGAACACGACCACTTCGAGGTGAAGAAGGGGTGCGACGCGGGCGACTGCGGCGCATGTTCGGTTCTCGTCGACGGCGAACCGGTGCATTCGTGCATCTTCCCCGCCTTCCGTGCGGCCAACCGGTCCGTCACCACCGTCGCGGGTCTCGGTACACCGGACGATCTGCATCCGATGCAGAGCCGGTTCGTCGAAGCCGCCGGATTCCAGTGTGGATTCTGCACTGCGGGAATGGTCGTCACCGCCTCGACGCTGAGCGAGGAAGACCTGGACGAGCTTCCCGAACGGCTGAAGGGAAACCTGTGTCGCTGCACCGGGTATCGCGCCGTGTCCGACGCCGTCTGCGGGGTGGTCAACACCGAGAAGTCCGTCGACGGTCCGGCGTGTGGACGGTCCCTCGCAGCACCCGCCAGTACGCGGATCGTCACCGGAACCGAGCCCTACACACTCGACCACACCCCTCCCGGGTTGCTGCACGCCAGTGTTCTCGGAAGTCCGCACGCACATGCCCGGATCGTCTCCATCGACACAACCGCGGCCGAGCAGGTACCGGGCGTGCATCTGATCCTGACCGCGAAAGACAGCCCGGCAACCGCCTTCTCGACCGCCCGCCACGACCGCCGCGTCGACGATCCGGACGACACCCACGTTCTCGATACCGTTGTGCGCTTCATCGGCCAACGGGTGGCGATCGTGGTAGCAGAATCGGTGGCAGCAGCCGAGGAGGGGTGTCGCGCCCTCGTCGTCGAGTACGACGTGCTGCCCGCAGTGTTCGATCCGGAGTCCTCGCTCGCCCCCGATGCGCCGAAGATCCACGGCGACAAGGATGCGACGGCTCGGATCGCGGATCCGTCGCGCAATCTGGTGGCCGAACTGCACGGCAGCACCGGGGACGTCGACGCTGCCGTTCGCGGCGCAGCGGCGGTCGTCACCGGCCGATGGACCACGCAGCGGATTCAGCACGTACACCTGGAGACCCACGGCACCATCGGCTGGTTGGACGAGACCGGAAAATTGAATCTGCGTACCAGCACTCAGGTTCCGTTTCTGGTGCGCGAGGAGATCTGCGAGATCTTCGGCTTGGCACGCGATCGCGTCCGAGTGTTCACCGCGCGCGTCGGCGGCGGATTCGGCGGCAAGCAGGAGTTGCTCACCGAAGACGTGGTGGCGCTGGCGGTACTGCGTACCGGTCGACCGGTGCAGTTCGAGTTCACGCGCACCGACGAGTTCACTGTCGCACCGTGTCGCCATCCGTTCCGCGTCGACGTCACCGCCGCCGCGAGCGCCGACGGCACGCTGACCGCCCTGTCGATCGACGTTCTCACCGACGCCGGTGCCTACGGGAACCACAGTGCCGGTGTGATGTTCCACGGTTGCGGCGAGTCGGTGGCGATCTATCGGTGCGCCAACAAGCGAGTCGACGCTAAAACCGTGTACACGAACAACATCCCGTCCGGAGCCTTCCGCGGCTACGGGTTGGGACAGGTGATGTTCGCGATCGAATCGGCGATGGACGATCTGGCGCGGGAGATCGACGTCGACCCGTTCGAGTTTCGCAGACGCAACGTGATCGTCCCCGGCGACGACATCGTCGCCGCCCACCACGAGGGAGACGACCTGCAGTTCGGCAGCTACGGCCTCGACCAGTGCATCGATCTGGCCGAAGCCGGTCTGCGACGGGGCAACGGCGAGCACGCACCGGCGGGTTGGAAGGTCGGCGAAGGAATGGCGGTGGCCATGATCGCGACCATTCCGCCGCGTGGCCACCGCGCGGAGACCTCGGTGGCATTGCTGCCCGAGGGTCGGTACGAGATACGCGTCGGGACTGCGGAATTCGGCAACGGAACAACCACCGTCCACACTCAGATCGCGGCGAGTGAATTGGGCACGTCCGTGGACCGCATCGGAGTCGATCAATCCGACACCGACTCGGTCACGTACGACACGGGCGCATTCGGTTCGGCAGGCACCGTGGTGGCAGGCAAGGCCCTGTACGCGGCGGTTCGCGCGATGTCGGCTCGGATTCTGGATCTGGCCGCCACCGCGACCGGGCACCGGAATTCGGACTGCACACTCGGACCGGAGGGCGTGCGGTGCGGAGATCGCTTCGTCACCCTCGACGACATTCTGGCGATGGCGGGAGGCACCCTCGTCACTGCGGGCAACAGCGGCGGGCTGCCGCGTTCGCTCGCGTTCAACGTGCACGCGTTCCGGGTGGCGGTGCACGAGGACACCGGCACCGTGAAAATACTGCAGTCGGTGCAGAGCGCGGACGCAGGAACCGTGATGAACCCGCAGCAGTGCCGTGGGCAGGTCGAGGGCGGCGTCGCACAGGCGATCGGTAGCGCACTGTACGAGGAGATCCGCACCGACGGTGCCGGTCTGGTCACCACGGATTCGATTCGTAGCTACCACGTTCCGCAGTTCGCGGACATTCCTCCCACGGAAGTTCTGTTCGCCGACACCTACGATCGTCTGGGCCCGTTCGGCGCGAAGTCGATGAGCGAGTCTCCGTACAATCCCGTGGCACCGGCCTTGGCCAACGCCATCCGCGACGCCGTCGGTGCCCGGCTCTACGACCTACCCATGTCGTCGGACCGCATATGGCGGGCGGTCAGCGGTCGTAGAACGTCTGCAGAATGATCGTGCTGCGCGTCTGCACGTTGGCGGTTGCGCGGATCTCCTGCAGCAAGCGCTCGAGCGCTCTCGGCGACTCGACTCGCACCAGCAGCACGTAGCTTTCCTCACCGGCAACCGAGTGGCACGACTCGATGGCCGACAGATGCTTCAACCTGGCGGGGGCATCGTCCGGTTGGGCCGGATCGATCGGAGTGATGGCGACGAACGCCGACAGCGGCCGGCCGAGGGCCTCCGGGTCGACCTGCGCCGTGTACCCACGGATGACGCGTCGGGATTCGAGCCGTCGAACTCTGGATTGAACGGCCGAGACGGACAGGGAAGCCTTCTCCGCCAACGTCGCCAAAGTAGCGCGTCCGTCGGAGACAAGCTCGTCGATGATCAAGCGATCGACGCGATCGAGATTTTCACTCACCTGCGCAATGTAGCCCAGATCGGAGACGAATCAGCGCAGGCGTCCGTTTCGGCCGGTCGAATCGGTGCTTGTGCCTCTTTCTGGTCGAACACCGCAGATCACACGAAGAGCGGCGGTAGCGCGAGAACCATGACCGCCGACCAACTGACGTGCGTGAGGATCGGTGCCAGTATTCCGCCGGACGCGCGCCGCTGCAGGCCCATCACGTAGCCCAGAAGCACTGCGGCGAAGCCGAGCATCGGGTTGCCCGAGGCGAGGGTGGCTATCGCGTAGACGACCGTCGAGATGATCACCGGATGCTTGACGCCGATGGCCGAGTACAGCGCTCCTCGGAAGAAGATCTCCTCGGCCACGCCGTTGAGCAACGCGATGAACACGATCAACACCAACGAGCCCACCCGGGCGTGCGCGAGTACGTTCTCGGTGAAGTCGGCCAGCGGCGGAATCTGCCGCACCACGAGACCGCCGAGCATGAACACTCCGCCGACGGCGAGACCGATCAGGATGGGCGTGACGATCGGCCGCCTGATCGATCCCCCGACCTGAATGCGTCCGAGATGCAGTGGGCCCGACAGGAATCCGCCCACCGTCCACACCGCGGCCAACACCAGGGTCAGTGCGTAGAACGCGGGATCGCCCGGCTCGACCTTGAGCGAGAAGTAGAGCACCGTGGCACCGATCACCAGTGTGATCAGCACGATGATCCGCCGCTTGCGGAACGCCGCGTCGGACTCCTTGTGATCGCGCTCGACCGGGTCGACCAGAGCGGACTTCATCACGTTGAGCGCGGTCGTGGACCACGTTCCCATCACGCCTCCTCGGTATCGGTCAGTCGGCGCACGGCCGACCTCGCGCGTCGATTCACGTCGGCCATCACGTCGAGATTGGTACGCACTGCCGCCGCAACAGGCTTCGAGTACAGCAGTCGACGCCCACCGAGGGCTTCGATCAACCCCCAGGTGCGGTCGGAGGACGCCGCGACACCGCGACGCCTGATCCCCAGAGCGTCACCGCCGCTCCACGCCGCGTCGGTGCGCGCCAGCCGAAGCGGATCCTTCAGCGCACAGACACCGGGTGGGTCACCGACCATTCCCCGCACACTACGGGCCATGGCGTCGGCAATCGTGGTGAGACCTCGAGGAGGGTCGGAAACGAGCTCACGAATCCGACTCTCCGACGTCGTCATCGTGTTGTGCAGCGACCCGACGAGATCCTCGGCGAGTCCGGCGGGAACCGGAATGATCTTTCCGATGACCTTGCCTGCGAGCGAGGTCGGCACCAGCGGCACCGGAACGCCGATGCGCTGGAGACCGGCAGCTTCGACGTACGCGAACACCAGATCTCGATACGGCACCACATCCGGCCCACCGATGTCGTAGGAACCCGCGGGAACCGATTCGGCGTCGGCGGATGCCAGCAGGTAGTGCAGCACGTCGTCGACGGCGATGGGCTGCACGGGCTCGGCGAGCCAACTCGGCAGCGGCAGCACCGGCAAGCGATCGGCGAGGTACCGCAACATCTCGTACGACGTCGAGCCAGCACCCAGGACGATGGCCGCTCGCAGCCAGACCAGCTCGACGCCGTCGACCGTCAGAGCCTCGCCGACGTCCGCCCGGCTCGCGAGGTGCTCCGAGAGTCGGTCGTCGTCGGGTACGAAACCGCCGAGGTAGACGATTCGGCGTACTCCCGCCCGCGCGGCCGCCGCAGCGAACTGCTCGGCGGATCGTCGGTCCTGCGCTCGGTAGTCGGATTCGCCGATGGCGTGCACGAGGTAATAGGCCACATCGATGTCGCCGGTCTCCGCGAACGCGGCAGCACAGGACTGTTCGTCGGTGACGTCGAGCGAGACTGCGGTGACGGAGTCGAAGAAGTCGAAGGTCCGCAGATTGTCCGGCGTTCGGGAGCCGACGACGACCTCGGCCTCGTCGGCCAGCAGAGCTGCCACCAACCGCGACCCGATGTACCCGCTGGCACCGGTGACGAGGGCTCTCATGCTTCGAGGCTAACGGCAGTCGGGGCGTTGTGTCGGTGTGGCATTGTCGCTCCTATGGCTCTGGTCTTGGCAGGTGTGGTTCTCCCCGATCCCCTCGGTACCGAAACGGTGCTCCGGCGCGGAGTAGCGGTTGCGCGGGCCGGTGCGGGCTGGATGCTCACCACGACCGCTTTCGCGCTTACCCTGCCCGGCCGAATCGAAGCACTGCTGACACGCATTGAGATGTTGATGACACGCATCGATCACGTGATCGACTCCGCCGACGCCGTGGTTGCCAGCGTGCAGCGGACAACCGGGGCCGCGGACGAGGTGGTCGCGTCGGCGTCGGTCGCCTCGCACACCGCGCTGGAGCTGATCGAGTTGTTCGATCCCATCGCCAAGAAATCCGAACCCATGGCCCGCAAGTTCGTCGACAGCCTGTCCGAGGAGGAGGTCGACGCCGCGATCGCGATGGTCGATCAGCTACCCGGACTCCTCGATCACATGGAAGCGCTGCTTCCCATCCTCGCCACCCTCGACACGGTGTCCCCCGAGATTCATGAGCTCCTCGGAGTCACCAAGGACGTTCGACGCGCGGTCATCGGCATTCCGGGATTCAAGTTCTTCCGCAATCGCGGTGAGGACAAGCTCGCCGACGAAGAACGCGACGCAGAGAACTAGGGCGCTCGGCCTCAGCGCTCCCGGACGATCTTGCCGCGCAGTCGCGTCCACCAGGACGGCGCATCGGAACCCCTCGCATTCGTGGGTGTCGCGGCCGACTGCGAACGATGCTCACGCTCGAGACGGTCCACCTCGGCTCGGTTGGTTCGCCAGCTCTCCATCCAGGTCTCGACGTCCACCGGGGCGAGCGGCACGACCGGCGGCGTCGGGAACCGAATCCAGTCGACGATGCGAGCATTCAACTCGTCCAGCACATCTCGCGCCGAATCCTCGCGCCGAATGCCGATCAGTGTCGCCGGCAGCCGCTCGATCTCCTTGCGCAGCTGCAGCGCGGTGGGCAGCAACGCATCGGCGGGCAGGTTCTCCCGTTTCAGGTAGCCGCGAACCCACCACAGCTCGTCGCCGGGGTCGCCGACCGGAATCGGTTTACCGGTGCCCTCGAGGCCCTCGAACGCACCGTTGTCCTGCGCCTGGCGAATCTGCTTGTCCACCCAGGACTCGAACGTGACTCCTGGCTTCTTCCGTTCGGTCACCCCATCGACTGTAGATCCGATGCCAGGCCATACGCCACGTCTGCCGCACCGGAGCGTTCACTATCGGACACCGAGCGCGGGATTCTGCCGGTTCTGCTCGATCGTGAACCGTCAGGTGCGGTCGCCGAACACGACGAAGCCCCGACCCTGAATCGGGGCGGGGCATCGTCGGTCACTGACCAGCGCAGGTCACCCGTATTCGGCGACCAAACGGTCGAATTCTTCGCGGTCGATCACCTGAGGCTCGTTGATGGCGAGCGCTTGTGCGTACTTGCTCGCCAAGTGGTAGTCGCGCCCGAGCGGCCCGTGCTCGGCGTCGTCCTCGTCGGACTGGATGCTCGCACCCGGAGGCACCTCGTTCTGCAGGCCGTTGGTCTTGCTGCCGAGCAGAGCGTCGAGTTTCGCGGAAATCTTCTGCATGATCTCTTGGTCGTCGGTCATGGGAGCGGTGTACCCGAATCGCTCGAATCGACACCGCCGCGCAATCGCGGAACTGCGTGAGGATTATCTGTCGGTGCCCGGGGGCATGATGATGGGATGGCCAGGCAGATTACGGGCACCGACGTAGCGGGCGAGCTGTCGGTGATGCAGAAGTTGTCGCGGCCCACCCGTGAATGGTTCACCGGCGCCTTTCCTGCCCCCACGTCCGCGCAGTTGGGCGCGTGGTCGTCGATCTCGAGTGGTTCGCACACCCTCGTGGTTGCTCCGACGGGTTCGGGTAAGACGCTCTCGGCCTTCCTGTGGGCCCTGGACGAGCTGGCGCAACTGGGTGCGGACAGCACCCGCAAAACCAAAGTCCTCTACATCTCGCCGCTCAAGGCCCTTGCCGTCGACGTCGAGCGCAACCTGCGGGCTCCACTGGTCGGGATCACCCAGACCGCGAAGCGCCTCGGGCTGAACCCACCGGAGATCTCGGTCGGCGTGCGATCCGGCGACACCAGCGCCGCCGACCGCAGGAACATGATCAGGACTCCGCCGGACATTCTGATCACCACCCCGGAATCGCTGTTCCTGATGCTCACCTCGGCCGCGCGAGACATCCTCGCCGAGGTCGACACGGTGATCGTCGACGAGGTACACGCCGTCGCAGGCACCAAACGGGGCGCGCATCTGGCGGTGTCCCTCGAGCGGCTCGACGCGATGTTGGACAAGCCCGCACAGCGCATCGGCCTGTCTGCGACTGTGCGACCTCACGAAGAAGTGGGCCGCTTCCTGGCCGGTGCGGCCCCCATCGAGATCGTCGCTCCACCCGCTCCGAAGACGTTCGATCTGACGGTTCAGGTGCCCGTGGAGGACATGACCGAACTGGGCGTCACCGACCCGAATGCCGACACCTCGGCCGCTCCCCCGGCGCAGGGATCGATCTGGCCGCACGTCGAGGAGAAGATGGTCGATCTCATCCTCGAGCACAAATCGTGCATCGTCTTCGCCAATTCTCGACGCCTCGCGGAACGACTCACCGCGCGGCTCAACGAGGTGTATGCCGAACGGATCGGCGACGGCGTGGAGACACAGCACAAACCGCCCTCGCAGGTCGGCACTCCCAACGACGTGAACCACGGCGCAGATCCGTTGTTGGCCCGAGCCCACCACGGCAGTGTAAGCAAGGATCAGCGCGCGCTGATCGAAGACGATCTCAAGACCGGCAGGCTGCGCTGCGTCGTCGCCACCAGCAGCCTCGAACTCGGAATCGACATGGGCGCAGTCGATCTGGTCGTTCAGGTCGAAGCGCCACCATCGGTGGCGAGTGGGTTGCAACGCGTCGGACGCGCGGGTCACCAGGTCGGCGAGATCTCCAAGGGTGTGTTGTTCCCCAAGCACCGCACCGATCTGATTCACTGCGCCGTCACCGTCGAACGGATGACGTCGGGGAAGATCGAGGCGTTGTTCGTTCCCGCCAACCCTCTCGACGTGCTGGCGCAGCAGACCGTGGCGGCCTGCGCTCTCGAACCGATCGACGCCGAGGACTGGTTCGATTCTCTCCGTCGCACAGGCAGTTTCGCCACCCTGCCCCGGTCGGCCTACGAGTCGACTCTCGACCTGCTCTCGGGCCGCTATCCCTCGGACGAGTTCGCCGAACTGCGGCCGAGGCTCGTGTGGGACCGCGACGCCAACACTCTCACCGGCCGTCCCGGGTCGCAGCGACTGGCCGTCACCTCCGGCGGCACCATCCCCGACCGTGGACTGTTCACCGTCTACATGGTGGGTGAAAAGCAGTCCAGGGTAGGCGAACTCGACGAAGAGATGGTCTACGAATCTCGAGTGGGTGACGTGTTCGCACTCGGTGCCACCAGCTGGCGCATCGAGGAGATCACCCACGATCGGGTGCTCGTCAGCCCGGCGTACGGTCAACCCGGCCGGCTCCCCTTCTGGCACGGCGACGGTCTCGGCCGACCGGCAGAACTGGGCCAGGCGCTCGGCGAGTTCCTTCGCAGCACCACCGACCGCAGCAACTTGGCCGAGCGACTGAGCTCCGACGGTCTCGACGCCAACGCCGTCAACAACCTCATCGCTTTGCTCGACGAACAACTCGAGGCCACCGGCCAGCTCCCCACCGACAAGACGATGATCGTCGAGCGGTTCCGTGACGAACTGGGCGACTGGCGGCTCGTGCTGCATTCCACCTACGGTCAGCAGGTACACGCGCCGTGGGCACTCGCAGTCGGCGCAAGGCTGATCGAGCGCTACGGCATCGACGCCGCCCCCACTGCTTCCGACGACGGCATCATCGTTCGGCTCCCCGACACCGACGACCAGCCGCCCGGCGCAGAGCTGTTCGTGTTCGAGCGCGACGAGATTGCCGACATCGTCACAGAGCAGGTCGGCGGATCGGCATTGTTCGCGTCGAGGTTTCGCGAATGTGCCGCTCGCGCACTGCTTCTCCCCCGGCGCAACCCGGGCAAACGCGCGCCACTGTGGCAGCAACGCCAGCGTTCGGCTCAGCTGCTCGACGTGGCACGCAAATACCCCACGTTCCCGATCCTGCTCGAGACGGTCCGCGAGTGCCTCCAGGACGTCTACGACCTCCCCGCCCTCGAGGACATCCTGGCCCGAATCGGCCGACGCCAGATCAGAATCGTCGACGTCGAGACCCCATCGCCGTCGCCGTTCGCCAATTCGCTGTTGTTCAACTACGTCGGCGCATTCATGTACGAGGGCGACAGCCCGTTGGCCGAACGCCGAGCCGCCGCACTGTCACTCGACTCGGCGCTCCTCGCCGAACTGCTCGGACGCGTCGAACTGCGAGAGCTGCTCGACGACAGCGTCATCACCACCACCGAACTCGAATTGCAGCGCCTCCCCGAGGACCGCCACGCCAAGGACATCGAAGGCGTCGCAGACCTGCTACGGCTGCTCGGTCCGCTGACCGCCACGGAAGTCGGCCTGCGAACCGACGGCGACGAGTACCCCCAGTGGCTCACCGAACTGGCCGATGCCAAGAGGGCGATGGAGGTCTCGTTCGCCGGCCAGAACTGGTGGACGGCCATCGAGGACGCCGCTCGGTTGCGCGATGCCTTGGGCGTCCCGCTTCCCATCGGTACTCCGGCCGCATTCATCGAGCCGGTCGACGATCCGCTGGTGGACCTGATCAGCCGGTACGCACGAACCCACGGACCGTTCACCCTCGACGACGCGGCGGCGCGCTTCGGGGTCGGTACCGCCGTGGTACGCGACGTCCTACGCAGACTCGCCGTCGACAAGCGCGTCGTCGAGGGCGAATTCCGTCCCGGTGCTACGGGTAGCGAATGGTGCGAGGCCGAGGTCCTCCGGCGTTTGCGGCGGCGGTCGCTCGCTGCCGCCCGGCAGGAAGTCGAACCCGTCTCCACCGCCACCCTCGGCCGCTTCCTGCCGGCGTGGCAGCACGTGGACAGCCGACGCCTGACCGGAATCGACGGCGTCGCGACAGTCATCGAACAGCTTGCGGGCGTTCCTGTTCCGGCGTCGGCCTGGGAATCTCTCGTGCTCTCGTCGCGGGTGACCGATTACAGTCCGGCGATGCTCGACGAACTCACCTCCACCGGCGAGGTGCTGTGGTCGGGACACGGCGCGATCTCGTCGAAGGACGGCTGGGTGAGCCTGCACATGGCCGACACCGCCCCGCTCACCCTGGTGCCTGCCGCCGAATCGGACCTGTCGGAACTGCAAGTTCGCATTCAGGATGCCGTCGCGGGCGGCGGTGCGTACTTCTTCCGGCAACTCTCCGATACCGTCGGCAGTACCGACGACACCGCACTGCAGGCTGCACTGTGGGAGCTGGTGTGGGCAGGGCGTCTGAGCAACGACACGTTCGCTCCGCTGCGCGCGCTGCTGAACTCGACGACCACCCGCTCGGCCCCGAGTCATCGTGCGCCTCGTCGTACACCGCGGCTGCGCTCGTACCGGCAATTCGAGCGCCCCTCGCTCCCGACCCGCACCGGGCCGCCGACGGCGGGTGGACGATGGTCACGATTGCCCGAGCTCGAACCCGACCTCACCGTCCGCGCCCATGCGACCGCCGACGTCCTGCTCGAACGCTACGGCGTCGTGACGCGCGGTTCGGTGATGAACGAGGGTGTGCCCGGCGGATTCGCCACGATGTACAAGGTGCTCACCGGGTTCGAGGATTCCGGTCGCTGCCGTCGCGGCTACTTCGTCGACTCACTCGGCGGTGCGCAATTCTCCACCTCCGATGTGGTCGACCGGTTGCGCAGCTACGACGAACCGAAGAAGAACGCCACCGCTGTCGTACTCGCGTCGTGCGATCCGGCCAACCCCTACGGCGGAGCACTGCCCTGGCCGAAAGCCGGTGTCGGCGAGGCCGGTGTCGGAGAGAAGCCGGACGAGACGACGAAGCATCGGCCGGGGCGCAAGGCCGGCGCACTGGTCGTCCTCGTCCGCGGCGAATTGACGATGTTCGTCGAACGTGGCGGAAAGTCGGTGCTCACGTTCGGTGAGAATGCCGAGGACATCGGCGCTGCAGCAACCGCCTTGGCGGCCACTGTTCGCCGCGGCGGAGTCGACAAGCTACTGGTCGAGCGGATCAACGGTCACGACATTCACGGCACCGACTTCGCCAAGACCTTGACCGAAGCAGGCTTCTCGGCGACCCCGCGCGGACTTCGTCTGCGCCGCTGAAATTGCCCGATCACCTGCAAGAACACCAGAGAGGACACCGACGCCGATGCCCGAGGGCGATACCGTCTGGCGCGCCGCCAACACCCTGCGCGCCGCACTCGAGGGCCGGCAGCTCACCACCTGCGACATTCGCGTACCCCGTTACGCCACAGTCGACTTCACCGGCGAGACCGTCGATTCCGTCGCCTCACGCGGGAAGCATCTGCTGATTCGAGTGGGCGGTTACTCCATCCATTCGCATTTGAAGATGGAGGGCACCTGGCACGTCTACGCACCCGGCGCTCGGTGGCGTCGCCCTGCGTTCCAAGCGCGGATCATCTTGAACACCGCCGACGCACAGGCCATCGGTTTCGAGCTCGGAGTGCTCGAGATCCTCGAGGACGAGGACGAAGCCGTCGGATATCTCGGACCGGACCTGCTCGGTCCCGACTGGGATCCCGCCATCGTGCTGTCCAGGCTCGCATCGGATCCGGCCCGGCCGATCGGGCTCGCGCTGCTCGATCAGCGCAACATCGCCGGCCTCGGCAACGTCTACCGCAACGAGATCTGCTTTCTCCGTGGCGTCGACCCGCGCACGCCGGTCGGCGACGCCGGCGACCTGAAGAAGACGATCGACCTGTCCTATCGATTGATCATGGCAAACAAGGATCGCAACCAACGCGTCACGACGGGAGATCGGCGTCCGGGCCGACATTTCTGGGTGTACGGGCGCGAGAACAAGCCGTGTCGACGCTGTGGAACCACCATCGAATTCGGTCTGATCGGAGACAATCCGCTGGAGGAACGGCAGATCTACTACTGCCCACACTGTCAGAACTGAAGTGTGGCGAGATCGGTTCGGTCCGTGGTGTCCTTTTCGACGAACCCCGTTCGTCCTTCGTGTGTAGGTCGGCAAACGGTGCCGGCCGCGACGACTCCAAGGAGCCTTCATGACCACGTACGCAGCCATCGTCTACACCCATGACGCCGACTGGACCTCGCCCGAGGTCGCGGACGAGATGGCCGAATACGGTGCATTCAGTGCCGCGGCAGGATCCGCGATCACCGGCGGAGCGGTCCTGTACCCCACGTCGACCGCTACCACGGTGCGTGTGTCGGGAGGGAAGGGAGGTGACGTCCTGACAACCGACGGTCCGTTCGCCGAGGCAAAAGAGGTGCTTGCCGGGTTCTTCCTCCTCGAGGCGGAGGACCTCGATGCCGCGATCGCACTGGCCGCACAGATCCCAGCGGCGTGGAACGGAGCAATCGAAGTTCGGCCGGTCATTCCGATGACTCGATGAGTACGCCGGCCGAGCACCTCTCGGCCGTGGTCCGTGACGAGGGTCGCCGCGTCCTGGCGACCCTTGTGCGCACCACCGGCAGTTTTGCCGTCGCCGAGGACGCAGTCTCCGAGGCTGTGGTGACCGCACTCGCTCACTGGCCCAGATCGGGTGTCCCCGACAATCCGCGTGCCTGGCTCACCACCGTGGCTCGCAACAAGGCGCTCGACATCATCAGACGCGAGGCCGGGCGCACCGCGAAGGAACGAGAGGCGGCGGATCTCGCCGTGCTGAACCAGAATTGGAGCGAGAGCGACGAGTCCTCGATCGCCGACGATCTGTTGCGGTTGGTTTTCACCTGCTGTCATCCGACGCTCTCCGTCGAGGCGCAGGTGGCACTGAGCCTGCGCACCCTCTGCGGGCTCGCCACGTCCGACATCGCCCGACTGATGCTCGTGCCCGAGGCCACCATGTCCAAACGGCTCACGCGCGCGAAGAAGAAGATCGCAGCTGCCAACATTCCGTATCGAGTACCGGATTCGGCGGAGTTGCCGCAACGACTCGACGCGGTGGCCACCACGGTGTATTTGATGTTCACCGCCGGCCATCTCGGCGGTGAGACGCTGGTGCGGCCTCGACTGTGTGACGAGGCACTCAGGTTGGCCCGCTTGCTGATCGACCTGATGCCGGACGAGCCGTCACTTCAGGGGCTACTGGCCCTCATGCTGTTCACGGACTCGCGCCGAGCGACCAGGACCGATGAATCGGGCGGCCTCGTCAGGCTGGAGGATCAGGACAGATCTCGATGGAATCGAGAGGCGATCGAGGAGGGTGCTCGGTTGATGGACAGTGCACTGCGTCGCAACGACTCTCGGCCCAGCCGCTACACCATCCAGGCAGCCATCGCAGCATGTCACTCCACCGCAGCGACCTATGCCGACACCGACTGGTCTCGGATCGTCGTGCTGTACGACGCGCTTGCGGCTGTGGAGAACACACCGATCGTGGCGCTCAACCGCGGCGTGGCCATAGGCGAAAGCCAGGGTCCTGCTGCGGGGCTCGACGCACTGGACGCCATCGACTCCCTCGGCGGCCACTACCTGTGGCATGCCTGTCGAGCTGTGATGCTCGATCGCCTGGACCGCGCGGAGGAGGCCAGGAACGCACGAACGACCGCGCTCGCTCTCGACCCGTCGCCGGCCGAGAGGGCATATCTCCGAGCGCAGCTAGCGCCGTCTTCCCACCCTGTTCGACAACGACGAGAAGAAACCTGAAAGCTCCCTGTCAGGTGTGGCCAAGCCTGTTCACAGCTTTGCCGATCACCATGGATCGCATGCTGACACTTGCGATACTCACCCTGCTGATCATGGCCGTCTCCGGCGCGACGGCGGCTCGCGCGCCCCGGACGCTGGTTCGACTGCGCTAGATCGTGCGAACGGGTTCGAGGATTTCCTGGCGGGCCTCGGGCGCGACGACGCGCAGCGCGTCCGCCGATGCGTCGTCGGGCTGACGCTGCGAATCGATCTCGGCCTCCACTCGGGCGCGGTATGTCTCGACCTCACGGTCGACCGTGGCCTCGTCCCAACCCAGAACCGGTGCGATCAACGCCGCAACCTGACCCGCGCAGTTCATTCCGCGATGGGAGTACTCGATGGAGATTCGGGTGCGCCGCGAGAGCACGTCCTCGAGATGGAGTGCGCCCTCCGCTGCCGCGGCGTAGACGACCTCCACCTGAAGGTATGCCGGCGCATCGGTGAGTGGTTGCAGCAGTTCGGGTTTGCCGTCGGCCATGGCCAGCACCTCGTCGATCAACGAACCGTATCGGTCGAGCAGATGCGTGACCCGATGCGGATGCAGCTTGTGCATCTCGCCGAGATGCGGTGCCTGATTGACCAGCGCGAAGTAGCCGTCGGCCCCGACGAGGGGCACCTTCTCGGTGATCGAGGACGCCACCCGCACCGGGATGTCCTCGGCGGCGAGATCGACTGCGTCCTCGGCCATCACGCGATACGTCGTGTACTTGCCGCCTGCGATGGCGACGAGTCCGGGTGCAACCCGAGCGACCGCGTGTTCGCGGGACAGCTTGGAGGTTTCGTCGCTCTCGCCGGCGAGCAGTGGCCGCAGGCCCGCGTAGACACCGTCGATGTCCTCGTGGGTCAGTGGCGTGACGAGCACCGAGTTGACCTCGCCCAGGATGTAGTCGATGTCGGCCTTGGTGGCCGCCGGGTGTGCGAGGTCGAGGTTCCAGTCGGTGTCGGTGGTACCGATGATCCAGTGCGCGCCCCACGGAATGATGAACAGCACCGACTTCTCGGTGCGCAGGATGATCGCGGCCTCGCTGACGATTCGATCGCGCGGCACCACGATGTGCACACCCTTCGAGGCGCGTACCCGGAACCGTCCACGCATGTTGGACAGCGACTGGATCTCGTCGGTCCAGACACCGGTGGCATTGATCACCACGTGTGCGCGTACCTCGGTGGTGGCACCGGTCTCCGAATCACGCACGCGCACACCGGATACCCGGTCGGCCTCACGCAGGAAGCCGACGACCTGGGTGGACGTTCGCACCACTGCGCCGTAGTGGGCGGCCGTTCTGGCGACGGTCATCGTGTGCCGGGCGTCGTCGACGACGGTGTCGTAGTACCGAATCCCGCCGATCAGCGACTTGCGCTTGATTCCGGGCGACATGCGCAGTGCACCGGATCGAGTCAGGTGCTTCTGTTGCGGCACCGATTTGGCCCCACCCATGCGGTCGTACAGGAAGATGCCTGCAGCGATGTACGGCCGCTCCCACACGCGATGCGTGAGCGGGAAGAGGAATTTCAGCGGCTTGACCAAGTGCGGTGCGAGCGTGGACAGGGAGAGTTCGCGCTCGTGCAGGGCCTCGCGCACGAGCCCGAACTCGAGCTGTTCGAGGTACCGAAGCCCGCCGTGGAACATCTTGGACGAGCGAGAAGACGTTCCCGACGCGTAGTCCCGCGCCTCGACCAGCGCCACCTTCAGTCCACGCGTCGCTGCGTCGAGGGCCGCTCCGGAGCCGACGACGCCACCGCCGATCACCACCACGTCGAACTGCTCGGTTCCGAGCTGGTCCCACGCCTCCACCCGCTGGTCGGGTCCGAGGAACTTCGTATTCGATCGGTTGCTCATCTCGAACGCTCCCTCTCCTTCGAAAATCCCCGCATTGCTTGCACGTCAGGCTACCGCCCCGGGTCCATCGGGCGCAGAACCTGCCGAGTGCGCGGCACCCAATCGCCGCACTGCATCTGCCAGCACGGTCGGGGTCGATCCGGCGAAGCTCAACCGGAGCGAGTGACGGTACTGCGCACCCGAAGCGAACGCCGTGCCCGGCACGAAGGCAACTCCGTGATCGAGTGCCGCGTCGAGCAACTCGCCGGTGTCGGTTCCGTCTCGGAAGGTGGCCCAGGCGAACATCCCTCCCGCGGGGCGCGAGACGATGAGCCGAGGACCGAACTCGGCGACGAGAGCAGTAGTCAATGCCGTTGCACGAGAGCCGTACTCGCGTCTGAGGACCGTCAGGTGGGCGTTCAGCCACGCGGTGTCGCCGAGCATCTCCGCCGCCATCAACTGTGTCATCGAGGATCCACACAGATCAGCGCCCTGCTTGAGCAGTTCCACCGCCGCACAGACGCTGGGCGGGGCGACGAACCAGCCGACACGGAGCGTCGGAGCCAGTATCTTCGACGCACTCGACAGTCGGATGACGCGATCGCTGTGACATGCGATCGGCAGCGGCGGAGACTCGATACCGGAATCCGTTGTGTCGAAGAAGATCTCACCGTACGGGTCGTCCTCGATCACCCAGAATCCGTAGCGATCCGCGAGCGCCGCGAGGTGGCGTCGACGCTGCTCGCTCATCGTGACTCCACGCGGATTGTGGAAGTTGGCGACGGTGTGGACCACCGCAGGCCGCAGTCCGGCCGTCAGTCTGCGTTCGAGTTCGTCGGTATCCATTCCGGTATCGGTGATGGGAATGGACTCGATGCGCGCTTCGGCGATCGAGAAGACCTGCAGCGCACCGGTGTACGCGGGTTCGTCGACCACGACGACAGCGCCCGGGTCGATCAAGGCCTGCGCGAGCAATGCCAGGGCCTGCTGCGAACCGTGCGTCACGATGACGGACTCGACCGCAACGGGCACTCCCCCGCGCGCAAGCGTTTCCCTGGCCGCAACGATGCTGCGCAGAGTGCGGTGGCCGGATGTCTCGCAGTACTGGACCGCGTCGGGGCGACGAAGCACAGCCTGCGCTGCTGCGGCGATGCGGTCGATCGGGATCAGGTCGGTGGCCGGTAGACCTCCGGCCAGGCTGATCACATCGTCGCGCGCAGTGAGAGCGAGGAGGTCACGAATGGCCGAGCTGGTGAGCGATTCGGTGCGCCCGGCCAAGCCGGCGGGAAGGTATGTAGAGGACATGAGAAGGACTCCGGGGCAGCAGGAATGGGAGAACGGCCCGCGGATCCGCTGAGTCGAAGAAGGAGCGGACGGGTGTGTCCACTCCTTCGACTGTCTCACGTGCTACCGAAATATGAAACGCGTTTCTCGCATTGTGAGATCAGTCCAGATCGTCGTGCGCCATCAGCTGACGCGCGGCCTCGATGACCGAACCGGACAGCGACGGGTATACCGAGAACGTGTTGGCCAGGTCGTTGACCGAGAGGTTGTTCTGCACCGCCATCGCGATCGGCAGAATCAGCTCCGATGCGCTCGGGGCGACCACGACGCCACCGATCACGACGCCCGTGGCCGGACGACAGAAGATCTTCACGAAACCACGCTTGAGTCCGCTCATCTTGGCTCGCGGATTGGTGGTGAGCGGCAGCATCACCACGCGTGCGGGCACGTCACCGGCGTCGATCTTGGATTGCGCAACGCCGACCGACGCGATCTCGGGCCGAGTGAACACCGCCGAGGCCACGGTCTTGAGCTTGATCGGGCTGACGGCCTGTCCCAGTGCGTGGTACATCGCGATGCGTCCCTGCATCGCCGCGACCGAGGCCAGCGGCAGCAAACCGGTGCAGTCACCGGCCGCATAGATGCCCGCGACCGCGGTACGCGAGACGCGGTCCACCCGCAGGTATCCACCCTTGTCGAGTTCGATGCCGACGTTCTCGAGTCCCAGACCGGAGGTGTTGGGCACCGATCCGACGGTCATCAACGCGTGACTGCCCTCGACGGTGCGGCCGTCCGACAGCGTGACGAGAACTCCGTTTTCGGTGCGAACCACCGAGTCCGCGCGGGCGTGCTTGACGAGGGTGACGCCGCGCTCGTTGAACGCGTCCTCGAGCACCAGAGCGGCATCCTCGTCCTCGTGCGGAAGGACGCGGTCGCGGCTCGAGACCGCGGTGACCTTGACGCCCATCTCGGTGTAGGCCGAGACGAACTCGGCACCGGTCACACCGGATCCGACGACCACCAGGTGCTCGGGGAGGGCCTCGAGGTCGTAGAGCTGACGCCAGTTGAGGATGCGTTCGCCGTCGGGTTCGGCTCCCTTGACCACGCGAGGGCGGGCTCCGGTTGCGATGAGCACGACATCGGCGTCGAGGATGCGCTCTTCGCCATCGGCGAGCACCGCCTTGATCTGGTGCGAGGCCATCCCGACGTGGGAGTCGATCATCTCGGCGCGTCCGGCCAGCAGTTGCACGCCGACGGAGGTGACGCGCTGGGCGATGTCGGAGGACTGTGCTTGGGCGAGGCTCTTCACGCGGTCGTGAATCTTCGGCAGTGCGACGGCGGCCTGCGATGGATCGAGGGAGATGCCGAGGTCGCTGGCTCGACGCATCTCGGTGCGAATGCCGGTCGAGGCGATGAACGTCTTCGACGGCACGCAGTCCCAGAGAACGCAGGCACCGCCGATACCGTCGGAATCGACGAGCGTCACCTCTCCGCCGTGCTGTGCGGCAACCAACGCTGCTTCGTACCCTGCCGGACCACCACCGATGATCACAATCCGGGTCATTGATCCTCTTCTCGCATGCTCGAAATCTCTCGCTGTGTCGCGTCAACGGTATTCCAGAGGCTGCCCCCGCGCGTCGGTAGGGCTGGCTTCGTTCGGCCGATAGGAGGCCGGACCTGGGGCGACGCACCGAAACACGACCACGAGGCGTCAGTGTGCACCGATACGGTTTAGGCTGGCCGACGTGCCAATTTATGCCGCCTACGGATCGAACATGCATCCGGAGCAGATGTTGCAGCGATGCCCTCACTCGCCCCTGTCGGGAACCGGGTGGCTGCACGGATGGCGGTTGACCTTCGGCGGTGGAGACATCGGCTGGGAAGGCGCGCTGGCGACGGTCGTGGAGGATCCCGACTCGCAGGTCTTCGTGGTGCTCTACGACGTATCCGAGGAGGACGAGGAGAGCCTGGATCGCTGGGAGGGCTCGGAACTCGGTATTCATCGGAAGATCCGACTGCGCATCGAGACCGGCCGGGAGCCCGTGCTCGCGTGGATGTACGTACTCGACGCCTACGAAGGCGGCCTGCCGTCGGCTCGCTACCTCGGCGTCATGGCGGAGGCAGCCGAAATCGCCGGTGCCCCAGCCGAATACGTGCGAGACCTGCGTACCCGGAACAGCCGGAACGTCGGTCCGGGTACCGCCTCGTAGCTCGAAGGACGGATCAGAAGTAGTTCTTCATGACCGACGCCACCCAGGTCGGCTCGGTCACGTCCGCACGCTCGGGAACCATCGATTGCAGGAACGGCTTGACGTCGAACACCGGTGAGCCGTCGATCGCGTCGAGACCTCGCACTCGGATGCGCAGTCCGTCGACGTCGACGATCTCGCACCGGGACACCCCGAGATGATTGGGCCGGTCCTTGACCCGTTGAGCGAGGACACCCACCCGAGGAAGAGTCGTGTCACCGCGGGGGTGGCGCGAACCGGTGGTCGTCGCGGCGGGATCGCACAGGTGGAAGCCGTAGACCACCTCGAGGTGCGAGAACTCGTCGAGACCGAGGGTCGCGTCGGCGTCGAGGACACTCGCGTCGAGGTCGATCACGGCCTCGACCGATCCCCAGTTGTCGTCCACCACCTCAGCGCGATCGGATCTGACGATCCCGATCGGCGACACGTCGAATGCCATCTCGTCTCCTGTCTCTAGTTCGGATCCAGCGCGATACCGGTCATCACCTTCACGCCCACGGCCAGTGCTCGTTCGTCGAGATCGAAGGTGGGTTGGTGGATGTCGAGTTGCGGTCCGGTGCCCGGCCACACACCGAGTCGAGCCATCGCGCCCGGCACTCGTTCGAGGTACCACGAGAAATCCTCGCCGCCGCCGGACTGCGCGGTATCGGCCAACGCGTCGGGTCCGACCCGGCCGATAGCCTTCTCGAACGTGTGCGTGGACGCCGGATCGTTGACCACGGGAGGCACGCCGCGACGGTAGTGCAGCTCGAAGCGGACACCGGTCGGTGCGAGCAACCCGGTGACGATCTCGCGGACCAACGGTTCGAGCAATGCCCAGGTCTCGTGGTCTCCGGTGCGGACGGTGCCGGTCAGCATGCCGGTCTGCGGTATGGCATTGGGGGCCTGGCCCGCGACCACCGCTCCCCACACCATGACCGTGCTGGTCCGCGGGTCGACACGCCTGCTCAACATTCCGGGTAGGCCGGTGATGACGGTGCCCAACGCATAGATGAGATCGGTGGTCAGGTGCGGGCGAGACGTGTGTCCGCCGGGCGAATCCAGGCGCAGCTCGACGGTGTCGGCCGCGGAGGTGATCGCGCCGAGGCGCACGCCGACCTGCCCCACCTCGAGCCGCGGATCACAGTGCAGCGCAAAGATCTTCGTGACGTCGTCGAGCGCTCCCGCGGCGACTGCGTCGAGGGCACCGCCCGGCATCACCTCCTCGGCGGGCTGAAAGATCAGGCGCACCCCGTACTCCAGGTGCGGCAGTGACGCCAGCGCCAATCCGGTCGCGAGCAGCACCGTGGTGTGCGCGTCGTGCCCGCAGGCGTGCGACACCCCCGGCACGGTCGACGAGTACACCGCGCCGGTGTTCTCCTGCAGCGGTAGGGCGTCCATGTCCGCCCGCAACGCCACCCGGGGACCGTCGGGTCCGATGTCGCAGATCAACCCCGTTCCGCCGGGGAGCGGCTTGGGTGACAGACCTGCTGCTTCGAGATGCTCCATCACGAACGCGGTGGTACCGAATTCGCGTCGAGCAAGTTCCGGATTGGCGTGAATGTGCCGACGCCACAGAGACAGATCTGCCGTGTGCGCGTGAATCCACCGATCGATCGCGTCTTCGCGGGTACTCACGACTGCGCCGCCGAGCGAGCGATCACGCCGTCGAGCAGACGGGCGCGGGTACTGGGATCGGCTGCGGCACGCGCGGCAGTTCTGGCGAGACCGAGAGCTCCGTCGAACAACGCTCGATCGGCCGACTCGGTGACACACGCGGCGGCGAACTCCGGCTGATGCGTCACCGCCCCTCCTGCATCGAGTCCGACGACGGGATGAATACCGGGTAGAACATTCGTCACGTTTCCCATGTCTGTACTGCCCAACGGGCGAAATCCTTCCAAATCCGGAGCCAGGGGCGCTCGGCCCAGCGCTTCGATCTCCTGCCGAAAAGCCGCGACCAGCCACGAATCCGGCGTCAACGCCGCGTAGGTGGGCGACACCGTGCGGATCTCGTGGGTACACCCGGTGGCGATGGCTCCCGCCTCGAAACACGCGTACGTCTTCGCCGTCAGAGCGTGCAACGATTCGGTGGTGTTCGCGCGCAGGTAGTAGAGCAACTCGGCGTGGCCGGGCACGATGTTCGGTGCCACACCTCCGTCACTGACGATGCCGTGCAACTGCTGACCCGGCGAGAGGTGCTGCCGTAGCAACCCGAGTGCCACCTGACTGATGGTCACCGCATCGCCTGCGTTGATTCCCCATTCGGGAGCGGCCGACGCGTGCGCGGCCCGGCCGGTGAACTTCACGGCGATGTCCGCCAGCGCCAGCGAGGTCGCACCCACGATGTCGAAGGGGCCGGGATGGACCATCAACGCCGCGCCGACGCCGTCGAACACTCCTCGCTCGAGCATCAGCACCTTGCCGCCGCCGGTCTCCTCGGCCGGGGTACCGAGCACTCGCACGGTGATGCCGAGAGCGTCGGCGACCGGAGCGAGCGCAAGCGCAGCACCCACGGCCGAGGCCGCGATGATGTTGTGCCCACACGCATGACCGATCTCGGGCAGGGCGTCGTACTCCGCACAGATACCGATGACGAGATCGCCACTTCCGAACGACGCGGTGAACGCGGTGTCCATGCCTGCGACGGCTGTCTCGACCTCGAAATCGTGGGCTCGGAGCGTATCGAGAATCTTGGCGACGCTGCGATGTTCGGCGAACGCGAGCTCCGGTTCCGCGTGAATCGAGTGCGAGAGCGCGACCACTTCGTCGGTGGCGGCGGCCAGGGCGCGGTCCATCGCCTCGCCCACAGCAGCACTGTTCGATTCGTCGATCACGAGAGACAGTGTGTCACTAGCGCGACCGAGTGTCGGAACAGCTGTGCCGAGTCGGGGGTGAAGACGGTCCTCCTACTTCCCGAAGCTGAAGTTGCTGTCGTCGGTCGCGGTGTTCAGCGCGGCGAGCAGATCCACGTGCATACGACTCTTGATCCCGGCCAGGTTCGCACCTCGGGTGCTCGTCAGCGCCGCCGCCTTCGCGACCGCGTCGGACACGAGCGATTCCTCCGATGCCGTCGCCTCGACGATTCCGGCGGACACGGCGTCGGCTCCGCCGTAGCGGCGACCGGTCGTCATCGCCTCGACGGCGGTCTGCTTGGGCAGCCGGGAGTTGATCAGAGCAGACATCCCCACGGTGAACGGCATGTTCAGGTTCACCTCGGGCAGACAGTAGAAGCCGCGATCGACGCGTTGGATGCGGAAGTCGTGGGAGGTGGCGAACATCGCGCCTGCGCCGAATGCGTGCCCCTGCACAGCGGCGACGGTGGTCATCGGGAAGGCGAGCAACCGGGTGTAGAGAGTGTGCACGCGGTCGAGGTACCAGGTGATCTTGTCCAGGTTGGCGAACAGCCAATCGGTGTCGAGACCGTTGCTGTAGAACTTGCCTGCCGACGTGGTGACCAGCGCCGCCGGGCCGGTCGAGGCCTCGACCTCGTCCAGCAACGCATGCACGGCGTCGATCCAGTCCGGATGCAGTCGGTTCTCCGGATTGTCCGAGCCGTTCTCGGCACCGAGGAACAGGATGTGGACGTCGCCGTCGCGTTCGAGGTAAGGCATGCAGCGGATACTACCCAACGGTAACTTCTCGGGATCGAGAGTGGCCGACACCGGAGAACGAGGTAGCTGCTCCGGCTACGCGAACGGTCTCGGCCCGAACCGGTCGGCCGGGTCGGATTCGACCGAGATGCCCGCCTCCGCCAGCGCCGGTGCGATCTCGCCGATCGACGTGATGTCGTGCAGCCATGTCGGTTCCGCGAGGTCGAATCGTTCTCCGAGAAGCCCGCTCACAGACCATGCAGCCACCACTGCGGTGGCGTCGGATTGTTCGCTCCCCGTCGCCCAGACTCGGGTGCCGTCGGTGGCCCGCGCCATCGTCACCCAACGCTGACCACCCGGCATTCGCGACGGGACCAGCCTCGCGAGCGCAGGCATCCACGTCAGCGCCCGCAGGCCGAGCGTCGCCGATCCGGTATCCATCCGGATGTACGTGCGGACGTCGACTCCGAGCGTCGCAGTCAATCGATGTTGATCGGCGAAATCTGCCCGAACTGCCGATGCCGGGCGGTAGCCCACTCGATCCGGCAACTCGAAAGCCGTCCGTCGGGTGAAGTTTCGGACCGTCGTGCCATCGGGATCGACGAAGCTCTTCCCGAGCAGACCGTACGTCCATTCGGTCGCCGCCACGCCGTGCTTCTCGCCGGCACCCAGTCCGATGAGAATATCCACCGGGCCCGCAGTTCCGGCGAACGCCTCCCTCGCGAGCATGCCGGTGAGCCCCGGCGCGATTCCGACGCCCATGAGTACCGGACCGTGGATCGATTCGAGGGCGCGCACGTACGCGGTCGACGCCGAGATGTCGACGAAGGGAATGCCTCGGGCGGCGGCCATTTCGGCCAGCCGAGGATCCTCGCGCCCGGAACAATTCACCACGACCCGGACGCCGAACAACGCCGAACGGTACGAGTTCGCGTCGGCGAGGTCGACGACTCGATCGGCGAGAGTCCCGTCTCGGCCCGCCACAACGATGTCCCATCCCTGCGCACGCAGCAGCCGAACCACCCTTCCGCCGACAGCTCCATATCCCCCGAGGACCAGAACGGACATCGCCACACCTCCTGTAGTCAAGCACTAGAGTGCGACTCTAGACCTAGACTCTACGAGGTGGCAACCATGGACCCCAAGTCAGCACGCAGGAAGATCCTGGACGCTGCGGCGACGCTGTTCTCAGGCGCGGGATACAGCGCAACAACCATCAAACAGATCGCTGCGGAAGCCGGCGTAGCGGTTCAGACGGTGTACTTCGTCTTCGGCAACAAACGCTCGATCCTTGCTTCGGTGCTCGACATAGCGGTAGCGGGTGACGACGAACGGATCGGAACACTCGAGCGCACGTGGGTTGCCGACGCCATCGCTGCACCGACCGCCGCCGGACAACTCCGCATCCACGCCGCGGCCGCCCGGGAGATCTGCTCACGTGTTGCCGGAATCCTGTTGGCCGTCCGCGCGGCCGCAGGCACCGACAGTGACATCGCCGAGCTGTGGCGCACCAACGTGGAACAGCGCGTCACCGTACTGCGGCATCTGATGGAGGCTTTGGCCTCGAAGGCGCCCGGCATGGACATCGAGCGATGCGTCGACATCGGCCTTGTGGTCTCGAGTCCCGAGACGTACTCACTGCTCGTCGAGGACCGGCAATGGTCCGCACAGACTTACGAAGACTGGTTCGTCGAGTGCCTCTCCACTGCTGCCGGGTGCGCCCGGTAGCCGACATCGGTACAGATCTCCTACTGTTGGTCATCGTGGCAACCACCGACGCACATGCGACCGACCCCGTGACCGATCCCGAGGGTGCCGCGCGCACCGCCGCCGACGCACTCGCCGAAGCAACCGGAGTCGACACCCACACCGTGGCCATCGTCCTCGGCTCCGGATGGCAGGCAGCAGCCGACGTGTTCGGCTCCCCCACCGCGACCGTGCGCATGGCCGACCTGCCTGGCTTCGCGCCACCGTCGGCGTCGGGCCACTCCGGCACCATCACCTCGGTGGACGTCGGCGGCACCCACACACTGCTGCTGCAGGGACGCACGCATGCCTACGAGGGCCACGACCTGCGACGCGTCGTGCATCCGGTACGGACCGCGATCGCTGCAGGTGCGACGACCGTCGTTCTGACCAACGCTGCGGGCGGTATCCGAGACGGCATGAGCGTCGGGCAGCCCGTGCTGATCTCCGATCACCTCAATCTCACGGCCCGTTCGCCCCTGGTGGGGGCCGAGTTCGTCGATCTGGTCGACGCGTACTCCCCCGAACTTCGAGCGCTTGCCAGCGAGATCGATCCGTCGCTCGAGGACGGCGTCTACGCCGGCCTGCCCGGCCCGCACTACGAGACGCCCGCCGAGATCAGGATGCTGCGCACGCTCGGAGCCGACCTCGTTGGTATGTCGACGGTGCACGAGACGATTGCTGCCCGCGCGAAAGGCGCACGCGTCCTGGGCATCTCGCTGGTGACCAATCTCGCGGCCGGAATGACCGGTGAGCATCTCGATCACTCCGAAGTGCTCGCTGCCGGCAAGGATTCCGCCGCTCGCATGGGTGCGTTGCTGCACGAGTTGGTCTCTCGCCTGTGACCGAGGAGCTCACCGAGCGGGTACAGCGATGGATCGCAGGCGATCCCGACCCGGCTGCTCGCGAGGAACTCGACGGCCTGCCCGATGCCGAACTCGCCGACAGGTTCAGCGGTCCACTGACATTCGGTACCGCGGGTCTTCGTGGCCCGGTGCGCGCGGGACCGAACGGGATGAACGTGGCAGTGGTGACGACAACCTCGGCCGGCATCGCGGCGTGGTTGATCGAGAACGGTCTGGCTGGATCCACCGTCGTGGTCGGTCGCGACGCCAGGAACGGCTCCGAGCAGTTCGCATTCGCGGCCGCCGAAACCTTCTCCGCCCAGGGCTTTTCCGTGGTGATGCTGCCTCGGCCGCTCCCGACCCCCGTCGTCGCCTTCGCGGTGCGGGCACTGGACGCCGAGCTCGGCGTGCAGATCACCGCGTCGCACAATCCCGCCGCGGACAACGGGTACAAGGTGTATCTGCGAGGCGGGTCGCAACTGATCCCGCCGAGCGACGCCCAGATCGAAGCGCTCATCGCGGCTACTCCCGACGCGATCGAGATTCCGCGCGCGATCGTGCAGCCCGGCGGCTCCGACATCGCCGCGCGATACCTGGATTCCGTTGTTGCACTCCCACGTTCGACGCATCGAGACGTCCGCATCGCACTGACTCCACTACACGGCGTCGGCGGTGAACTCGCAACAGCGGCGCTGCGTGGAGCGGGGTTCCGCGATATCCGGGTGGTCGAGGAGCAGTTCGAGCCCGATCCCGAGTTCCCGACCGTCACGTTTCCCAACCCCGAGGAGCCTGGCGCAGCCGACGCGGTGCTCGCGCTGGCGGCCGAGATCGACGCCGATATCGCGATTGCCCTCGACCCCGACGCCGATCGCTGTGCGATCGGGGTGCCCACGGACGGTGGGTGGCGCATGCTGACCGGCGACGAGACCGGGGCCCTGCTCGCGAACCATCTCCTCGCCGATGCGCCCGCCGACTCGCTGGTGGCCAACACGATCGTCTCGTCGCAATTGCTCTCGGCGCTCGCTCCGGCGCGCGGCGCTCGGTATGCCCAAACCCTGACCGGATTCAAGTGGCTCGTCCGCGCGGGCGAGGGCCTCGTGTACGCCTACGAGGAGGCCATCGGGCACTGCGTCGACCCGAACGTGGTGCGCGACAAGGACGGTATCTCGGCCGCGGTGGTGCTCGCAGATCTGGCCGCCGGCCTGAAGCAGGATCGGCGCACCCTGCTCGACGTATTGGACGACCTCGCGGTCGAGTTCGGCGTACATCTGGGATCGCAGGTCTCGCGGAGGGTCGAAGCCCTCTCCGAGATCGGGAACATGATGCACCGGTTGCGCAGCGCACCGCCGACGGAACTGGCCGGTCGGGCCGTCACTGTGCTGGACTACGCCCAGCGCGACGACGAATTGCGTACCGACGCAGTCGAGATCAGCGGATCGGGACTGCGGGTGATCGTGCGGCCGTCCGGTACCGAACCCAAACTCAAGGCCTACCTCGAAGCGATCGAGCAGGTCGACGGCCCCGAGGACCTGCCGAGGGCGCGGACGGCAGCAGGCGAGATCCTCGCCGAACTGACCGACTTCGCCCAGCACCTCTAGGCGTCGACGAACCCTCAGAACAGCGCCGACTGCACCGCAGGCAGATCGGACGTGAACTCCCCGAGTTCGATGCGCCGACCCTTCAGTGCCGCCAGATCCACGACGTAGGTCTCGTCGTCGACGGTCGCGATCACCGCCTGCCCGACGCATGTCCTGATCTCGAGTCCGTGGGATCCGGTGGCGACATCCGCGGGGTAGGCGACGCGGCTGACGCTCTCGCTCAACGCTTCCCGGCCTGCGGGCGGGGCCCATCGCTGATCGATCGGGGTGCATCCGGCTATGCCTGCCTCGGTCAGCATCTCGCGGACCTGCTCGGCCCGGGCAGCGGCGGCGGCCTCGAGCCTGTCCACGTCGATCGGCAGGCACAACGAGGCGGCTTTGGCCGCGGACCGCACCGCTTGCCGTAGTCCCAGCGATTCGGTCACGAGATCCTCGGCCACCCGGACGGCCTTTCCGTCGTCGGCGTGGGCGACGTACCGCGCGCAGATGGCACCTTGCTCGGCGAGCCTGCCCCATTTACGCGTGTCCGCTGCCGTTCCGATCTTGAAAGTGCCGTTGGCGAACGCCGCCAGATACAGCCAGTGCGGTTGCATGACATGCTTTTCCAGGTCCCGCGAGACGAATCCGCTGCGATGCACGGTGTGCACGAATCGAAAGCTGTCCTTGTCCGCGCACGTCGCACACTGCCCCGACGCGACGGCCCGCTCCCTGCCGGGGCACGGCACGTAGCGCGGCGGTCCGTCCGCCCGAAATGCCATGCGCCCGGTGCAGTACCGATCGGTCGACGCACCCGGCGCACGGAAACCGAGCCTGCGGCCGACCAGTTCGCGGAACTCGATCTGCTCGGTGTCGACGTCGAGCACCCGCAAACTCGGGCGCGGTGCAGGTGACGCCGCCGAGGGCCAGGAGACGCCGAGGACCAAACTCGCCGCGGCAGCGCTCGTCAGCGCGGGCCGAACTGACGATCGCCCGCGTCACCGAGGCCGGGAACGATGAAGGCGTTGTCGTTGAGGCCGTCGTCGATGCTCGCTGCCACCAGCCGCACCGGCAGACCCGAGGCTTCGAGCGCGGCAACTCCTTCGGGAGCAGCAACGACGCAGATGGCGGTCACGTCCGCCGCACCGCGGCCGACGAGGAGTTCGATCGTGTGGACCATGGATCCGCCGGTGGCGAGCATGGGGTCCAGTACGTAGACCGGCGTCTGCGACAGGTCGTCGGGCAGGGACTCCATGTACGGCACGGGCTGATGGGTCTCCTCGTCTCGGGCCATCCCGACGAAACCGACGCGGGACTGCGGGATGAGGCTGCTGGCCTTCTCCACCATGCCGAGACCTGCGCGCAGAACCGGGACCAGCAACGGCGGTCGAGCCAGCCTGGTTCCCTCGGTGACCGCGACGGGCGTTCGTACCTCGAAGGTGTCGATCGCAGCATCGCGGGTGGCCTCGTAGACCAGCATGTGGGTGAGCTGGCGCAGAGCCGACCGGAACGTGGCGTTGTCGCTGCGTTCGTCCCGCATCGTGGTGAGCAGGGCTGCGGCCAGTGGGTGATCGACCACGTGTGTTTCCATGCCGACAAGGATAGGACTCGGTCGGCAGGACGCGAACGGCAACTCGCGGGAACCGAATGGCACGTACCCGCGTCGAACCAGTTGGGCGTCGCACTCGGCGACCGCGAATCGATTGCATTCTCAGGGGGCACTGATGGCCGAGCTCGTCGTCGAAACCGAGGGGGTCCTCGCGTACGGTGCGGTGGCGTCGACCATGGCCGAGCAGATCGCGGCGGCGGGTGCTGCCGCCGCCGCATGCGGCCCGGCCGTGCTGGCTCCGGTCTTCGGCCTGATCGGACAGGAGTTTCTCGGTGCAGTCACCGGCACCCATCTGGCGCACACCGATGCTGTGGTGCGTCTGGCGGGCACGGTGGCGAGCATCGGTTCCGCGGCCACCGCATCCGCGGTGTCGTACGCCCTCACCGATGCCGGCACCGGCGCAACCGTTGCGGCCGCGGCCGCCGGTATCGCGCAGGACGCGCGGTAAGCGCCGATGATCGATCTGCTGGCCCGTCCCATCGTCGATCTGCTCGGAGCCTTCGGCAACGGGGCGCTCCCCACCGGCGGTCCGGCCGACGTACTGCGGGTGTCCTCGGCCGCGATCGAGGCTGCTCAGGGAATCGGCAGGGTCGCGGTCACCGAGCTCGCTGCCAACTGGAACGGTGCGGCCGCCGACGCGGCCATTCGCTACGCCGAGAACGCTCATACGAGCGCAATCGCCCTCGCCGACCACGCCGACGACATCGCTGCCGTCGTGGATCAGGCCTGCCGCGACACCCATCAAGGCTTCCTCGAACTGCAGGCGATCGTGCAGTCCTTCGTGGGAATCGCACTGTCGGCCGGGCCGATCATCGCCACCCCGCCGGGGCAGACCATGTTGATCACGGCGGCCATCGAGCACCTCGAGCGAGCTCTCGTGGTGGTGGCGCGCGTTCGAGGCGAATTGGCAGTCCACACCGCGAAAGTCGGTGAACTGGCCGCTCCGCCGACAGTTCCCGCCCCCGTGGGCGGCGAACCGACACCTGCCCCCGGCTCACCCTCGAATCTCATGACCTCGCCCGCGACAGCACAGGTGATCGAGGCAGGCGAGAAGCTGGCGAAGACGTTCGCGCAGTCCGTCTCCGCCCCTGCCGCAGGGGCCGAGTCGTCGAGCAGCGGCGGTGCCCAGAACTACCTGGGCAATCCGGGCACCGATCCCTCCCGAACCACCGAGAGCACCGGCCGGGGAGTCGAGATACGGCTACCCGACGGCAGTACCGTCACCGCGCCCAATGCCGAAGCCGCGGGTGCCGTCCGCAGCGCACTGACCCAACAGGGTGTGCCCTACGCATGGGGCGGCACCACGCCGGGCAGCGGGCTCGACTGCAGTGGACTGACACAGTGGGCGTACGCACAGCAGGGCGTCGAGATCCCGCGTCTGGCACAGGAACAGGACATCGGATCCGCCGTGGCACCGGGTGAGGTGATGCCCGGCGACCTCGCAGTCTGGGACGGGCACGTGGCCATGGTCATCGGAAACGGTCAGCTCGTCGAGGCAGGCGACCCCGTACAGGTGGGTCCGATCAGAACGACCAACAGCGGTATGGGCTTCAAGGGCTTCTACCGTCCGACCGAATGAGGGGCCAGACAATGACGGACTCGGACACCCCCGTCGTCAGCGCGGTATCGGGAACTCGATCGGGATCGGTGACGGTGCGCGCCACCGAACACGGACTGCCGATCGGAATCGTCATCGACGATCGCGAACTGCGATACGGCGGAGGCGCATTGGCGTCGACGATTCTCGAGCACTGTGTACGGGCGCGTGCCGCCGCACGAGCTCAGCGCCGCACCCTCCTCGCCGAGGACGGCGTTCCCACCGAGGTTCTCGATCGCCTCGGCCTGCCCACCCGGGCCCGAGTCGCCGCCGAAGCGAACGAGAATCTCGCAGAGGACTCCGCACCCACGAGTTGGTTGAAGCAGGTATGACCCACGCCCACACCACCGAACTCGACGCTCTGGTCGGCAGCGCTCAGCACCGGCTGGACGCGCTTCGCGAAACGCACGAGAGACTGGACCGCATCAGAATTCGACTGACGTCGCCGGACAACCTGGTGACCGTCGTTGCCGATGGAACCGGTGCCCTGGTCGGGCTCGAACTCGCCGAGAACCTCGGATCGGTTGGCGCTCACGCACTCGCGTCGACGATCACCGCAATGGCCGCGCAGGCCGCCGTTTCGGCGCTCGACCAGCGCGAGGCGATCCTGCGAAGTCTGCAGGGTTCGTTCACAGATTCCTGAGATAGGCTTCGCGCCATGGCTGGAGACATCATCCCGATCGAACTCGGTCTCACCGCCGGTGACTTCTCGACACTGTGGGCACCGGAGTGGCGAGAAGGCGACGACGAGTGGGAGGCATTCCTCGGACACGAGGAGGACCTGTACGGATTCTCGACCGTCGCGGAGCTCGCGGCATTCGTCAGATCCGACGACGACAACGATCTCGTCGACCATCCGTCGTGGAAGGTGGTCTCCGCACTCGCCGCATACGAACTCGAGCCCGACGATCTGCACCGCTTCGATCTGGTGGCGGTGCCGGAATTGGTGGCCTCCGACCCCGAAGCCGACGTTCTCGCCGAATTGCAGGCCACCTTCGACATCGTCTCCTCCATCGGCGATGTCTGCGAATTGCGTCCTGTCACAAGCTTTTTCGGCTCCAACCCATTCGTCGGTGCCGTCGGCGGAGGCGTCGAGAACTTCCTCGGTCGCGAGGGCGGCGAACTGTGGGACCGCATCGGAGCGGCTGTAGCCAAGCACTGGGACGACGTGCTCGACGCCGTGGACTCCGTCGTCACCTCACCCGATGTCGACTCCACTGCCGTTGCCGTCGCCGAAGCCGAGATCACCGCAGCGGCAGAGAACGCCGTCGACGCCGATGACGTCACGGACGACATCGACTCCGATTCGGACGACAACGAAGACGACGACGACGACGATTCTGCCGAGGTGGACCGCGATCCGATCGCCGCAGCCGCAGCCGAAGACACGTTCTGGACCACTGTCGGCATCGATCCGATTCGCATCATCACCTCGGACGACACGCTCTACACCCTGCGGTGCTACCTCGGCGACAAGCCGGTGTTCCTCGGCCGCGGCGGCGCCATCAGCGTGTTCGGTTCCGAGCGTTCGTTGGCCCGGTACCTGGCCGACGATCACGACCACGATCTGGCACAGGTCAGCACCTACTCCGATGTTCAGACCGCCGCCATCGACGGCTCCCTCGACATCGCGATCACCGACGACAACGTGTACGTGCTGCCCGGCCTGGCCGACGACCTCGCCGAGGGGCCCACCTCAGTAGACGTCGACCAATTGGACCTGGCCGTCGAATTGTTCACCGATGCAGCCGATTTCGCCGGTGATGATTCCGTCGACGAAGCTCTCGCCACGTCCACCCCGCTGGGTTGGTACGTCTCGTACACCCTCGAGCCCAGTCCTGATCGGCTCGCTCCGAGCGCGCCGTTCGACGTCGAGGCCGAAGCATGGCGCGCCCTCGAGCGTGAGTTCGAGAGCCGGCTGCGCAAGAAGTAGCCGCCCGCCGGGCCCGATCGATCAGCCGATCAGAACTGCGTAACCGGGCTTGATGACGTCGTCGATGATCGCCAGTCGCTCGTCGAACGGCAGGAACGCCGACTTCATCGCGTTGATGGTGAACCGCTCGAGATCGCTCCAGCCGTAGCCGAAGGTCTCGACGAGCTTGGCCATCTCGCGACTCATCGAGGTATCGCTCATCAACCGGTTGTCGGTATTGACGGTGACTCGGAATCGCAGTCGGGCAAGCAGATCGAACGGGTGCGTCGCCAACGATTCGGCGGCCCCGGTCTGGACGTTGGAGCTCGGGCACAGTTCGAGGGGCATTCTCGTGTCGCGGACGTAGGCGGCCAGCAGACCGAGTTCGTGCTCACCGTCGGCGCCGGTGGTGATGTCGTCGGTGATCCGCACTCCGTGACCGAGCCTGTCGGTGCCGCAGAACGCCACTGCTTCCTGGATCGACGGCAGACCGAACGCCTCCCCCGCGTGAATGGTGAAGTGCGCGTTGCTCGCTCGCATGTACTCGAAGGCGTCGAGGTGGCGACTGGGAGGGAAGCCGGCTTCGGCACCGGCGATGTCGAAGCCCACGACGCCGCGGTCACGGAACCGGACCGTCAGCTCGGCGATCTCCCGCGAACGCGCCGCGTGCCGCATCGCAGTCAGCAAGGTGCCGATCGTGATGTTCTTGCCGCGCACCTTGGCCGCAGAGATCCCGGCTTCGAAGCCGGCAAGGGTATGGGTGACGACCTCGTCGAGGGTCAGGCCGCGCTCGAGGTGCTGTTCCGGCGCGAAGCGCACCTCGGCGTACACGACGCCGTCGTCGGCCAGATCCTCGGCGCATTCGCGCGCCACTCGGAACAGCCCTTCGGGGGTCTGCATCACGGCGACGGTGTGCGCGAACGTCTCGAGGTACCGCACGAGCGAGCCGCTGTCCGCGGCGTCGCGGAACCACTCGCCCAACGCTGCACCGTCGGTGGCGGGAAGATCGCCGTAACCGCATTCGTCGGCCAGCTCCAACACGGTCTGCGGGCGGAGTCCGCCGTCGAGGTGATCGTGCAGCAACGCCTTGGGAGCTGTCCTGATCGACGCGAGATCGAGTGGCGCACTGCCACCGATCGAGGACTGAGTGTTCTCCGCGGTGCTCATGTGACGACGGTAGCGTGCGGCCCGCGCGCACGCGCGTCCGCCGGAGCCGATCGGCGAGTCCGCGGATTCCCCCGACCTCCGCCACTTACGCGACCCATTTCGTTGCATTGTTACTCCGATGAAAACAATTCCGTCGATACACAGCGGATCGGCGACGGAAATCGTAGTGTTCAGCAAACACACGCGGCCGATTCTGTCGGGTCCCCCTCCGACGTCCTCGGTCGACTCGAACCTCGGAGAGACCTATGTCCACTGTGGAACCGCCGAACACCCTTCCGGGTAAAGGACTCAACACCGGCGCTCTCGGGCTGGTCGGCAACATCGTCATCGGCTTGTCGGCGGTCGCCCCGGCCTACAGCCTCGCCGCGACACTCGGCTACGTGGTTCTGGCCGTCGGCGACAAGGCACCCTCGATGTTCCTCATCGCCTTCGTTCCGATGCTGCTCACCGCCTTCGCCTACCGCGAACTCGGCCGCGACACCCCGGACTGCGGAACGTCGTTCACCTGGGGCACCAAGGCGTTCGGACCGTGGGTCGGCTGGATGGCAGGGTGGGGCCTGGCAGTCTCGGCGATCATCGTGCTGGCCAACGTCGCCGAGATCGCCGCCATCTACCTTTTCGAGTTCCTGGGGCTGTCGGGATTGGCGGAGTCCACCGCGGCCAAGGTCGCCCTCGGCTCGTTCTTCATCGCCTCGATGACCTACGTCAGTTTTCGCGGCATCCTCATCAGCGAACGCATGCAGAACGTGCTGCTGGTCGTGCAGTTCGGTGTGCTCATCGGAGTGTCGGTGACGGCACTGGTCAAGGTGGGCACCGGTACCGCCGGACCGCAGGCCATCACACCCCAGTGGAGTTGGTTGGTCCCGACCGGAGTGACGATGTCCGACGCGGCCCAGGCCATCATCCTGTGCATCTTCATCTACTGGGGATGGGACGCCTGCCTGGCCGTCGGCGAGGAAACGAAGGACTCCGAGAAGACGCCGGGACGCGCCGCGGTGATCACGACGCTGATCCTCGTCGCGACGTACGTTCTCGTCGGATACGCGGTCCAGTCGTTCGCCGGGTTCGGCGATACCGGCATCGGTTTGAACAACCCGGACAACGTCGACGACGTGCTCACCATCCTCGGCGGTCCCGTCGCCGGCTCGATCGTGGCGTCGCTGCTGCTGTTGACGGTCTCGATCTCGGCTCTGTCCTCGACCCAGACGACCATCCTGCCCACCGCGCGCGGAACCCTGTCGATGGCCGTCTACGAGGCCCTCCCCAAGCGGTTCGCCAGCGTCCATCCCAAGTACATGACGCCCGGCTTCGGCACCCTCGTGATGGGCGTCGCGGCACTGCTGTTCTACCTGGTGCTCACCTTCGTCAGCGCCAACGCGCTCCAGGATTCGGTGGCGTCACTGGGGCTCGCGGTCGCCTTCTACTACGGCATCACCGCCTACGCGTGCGTCTGGTACTTCCGTCGGACATTGTTCTCGTCCGCCCGAAACCTGTTCATGCGCGGCATCTTTCCGCTTCTCGGCGGGCTGTCCATGACGTGGGCGTTCGTCCAGAGCGCAGTCGACATGATCAAGCCCGACTACGGTTTCACCGTCTACGGTCCCGTCGGCGGAGTGTTCGTTCTCGGTGTCGGCATGCTGGTACTCGGCATTCCGCTCATGCTGCTGTGCTTCGTGGGGAACAAGGACTTCTTCCAGGGCAAGACACTCACCGCGTCGACCGACGTCAAGGTTCCCGACACTTACTAGAAGAGAAGGACACCTCGCTCATGAAGATCACCGTCGGCTACCTCGCCACTCCCAGCGGCGACGACGGCGTAGCCCTGGCCACCGCCCTCGCCCGCGCCCTCGACGCCTCCATCGACATCGTGCTGGTCATGGCCGTCGACGAACCTGTCATGGAGGGCAGCGGACCCTACCGAAAAGTTCTCGAGGCCAAGGCGCGGGGCTGGGTGGACGACGCGGCCGCGCAGGTACCGTCGGGCATCGAGGTGACCACGCACGTGCTCACCCACGAGTCGTTCGCCCGCGCCCTGATCGACTTCGCGGTGAACACCGATGCCGACATGATCGTCGTCGGCGGTGCCGGTGACGGCCTGCTGAACCGACACTCGATCGGGTCGGTCGCCAGTCAACTGCTGCACGCGTCGGAAGTGCCGCTGGCACTTGCCCCTCGGGGCTACCGGCTCTCGAACGCACCGATCACCGACCTGACCGTCGCCGTCCCCACTCGGGCCTCCGCCCCGAATCCGCTGCCCTTCGCCATCACTCTTGCCAGCGCGGCGCACGTACCGGTGCGGTTGGTGTCACTGGTCTCGCTCGAGCCGACCGGGGCCCCGAGCGACGAGACGTCACTGGACACCCGTCGACGACAGGTCGCTGCCGCGCAGGACAATCTGGACCACGCGGTGCGCACGCTCCCCGATATCGAGGGCCTGCAGTCGGTCGTCGCCGACGGGTCGACGCTGGACGAGGCGATGGGCAACCTCGACTGGAAGCCGGGCGATGTGCTGTTCCTCGGCTCGAGTCGATTGGCGACTCCCAAGCGGGTGTTCCTCGGGTCCAGCGCGGCCAAGATTCTGCGTGCTGCGCCGGTGCCGGTGGTCGTGGTCCCGCACGAGTAGAGCGGCTTCGCCGCACGTGAGTAGAAATTCGTAGCAGAGGTCGAGTTTCCGTGCACGTGCGGCGCAGCCGCTCTCATATGGAGGTCGGCCTGTCAACGACGGCATGGTGAAGCGGTGGCACGCACCGTCGTGTGTGCCACCGCTTCCTGTTGCCGGGATGGTGATCG
>NZ_JBFBMS010000004.1:0-643485 GCF_040702765.1 Rhodococcus sp. NPDC076796
TCTGATCCTCGGTAAGTGAACTTCGTGCACGCATACACACGCTCCCCAGTAGTCGGAACTGAATTACTCAGTCCAACTTCTGGGGAGCGGTGCAACTGCCGAAAAGGCCACTGAAGGTCACATTGAGTGGGCGGGGGTGCGGGCAATGGGCAACTCACTGGGGTCGGCGGGGATACCGTCTATGTTGCAAGTGCATTCTGACTTCGGGAGTGAGATATGACGGCGACAGCAGTTCCCTCGGAGCGGTCCGGGTCCATGGCTCCGCGGTCGTTCGTGCCACCCGTGCGCGGTCGGTTGAGCGAGGTGCCCCATATCGCGGGGTTGGTGCTCGGTGTGTTCGCGGTGCTGTTGTTTCTGTGGAGTCTGTCGCCGACTCTTCGTTTCCTGATTCACGTTCCTCGCGAGTACGTGGACAACTATTACTTCGATGCTCCCGATACGAGTTTGTCGTGGGCGCTGGTGGTCGGTTTGTTGGCGGCGGCGTTGGCGAGTCGCAAGCGCATTGCGTGGTGGTTGCTGACGATCTATCTGGTGTTGTTGGCGATCACCAACGTGGTCGAGGGCATCACGGAGAAGAACGTCAATTCGTGGGTTGCACTGGCTGTGCATGTCGTGGCGACGGGGTTGTTGATCGCTGCGCGCAAGGAGTTCTACACGCGGGTGCGTCGTGGTGCGGTGTGGAAGGCGCTGGGGGTGCTCGTGCTGGGCGCTGCCATCGGGACGGTGATCGGTTGGGCGCTGGTTGCGTTGTTCCCCGGGTCGTTGCCGGAGAGTCAGACGTTCCTGTGGGCGTTCAATCGCGTGACGGCGTTGGCGACGGTGGACAACGAGCAGTTCGACGGCAGGCCGAACGGCATCGTGAACACGGCGTTGGGTCTGTTCGGAGCGTTGGCGTTGCTGGGAGCGGTCATCACGTTGTTTCGGTCCCAGCGTTCGAGCAACGCGCTCACCGGTCGCGACGAGTCCGCGCTGCGTGGTCTGCTCGACAAATGGGGTGCCGACGATTCCCTCGGCTACTTCGCAACCCGCCGCGACAAGGGCGTCATCTTCGCCACCAGTGGCAAGGCGGCGGTGACGTATCGCGTCGAGGTCGGTGTGTGTCTGGCCAGTGGTGACCCGATCGGCAACCCCGAGGCGTGGCCGCATGCGATCTCGGAATGGTTGGACCTGGCCGAGAAGTACGGCTGGACCCCAGCTGTCATGGGAGCCAGCGAGATCGGGGCCACCGCGTACAAGCGGGCCGGGCTGAGCGTCCTCGAACTCGGCGACGAAGCAATCCTCAAAACCAAAGATTTCAACCTCAATGGACGCGAGATGCGCCCCGTGCGTCAGGCGGTCAACCGGGCTCGCAAAGCGGGTGTCGTGGTCACCGTGCGTCGTCATCGGGAGATTTCGTCGGAGGAGATGTCGGAGATCATTGCCTGCGCGGATGCGTGGCGCGATACCGAGACAGAGCGTGGTTTCTCGATGGCGTTGGGCCGGTTGGGTGATCCGCTCGACGGCGATTGTCTTCTGGTGCAGGCAGTTCAGGGTGAGAAGGTAATCGGTGTTCTCTCGTTGGTGCCGTGGGGTCGTACCGGCGCGTCGCTGGATTTGATGCGCCGCGACCCGGCGTCGCCCAACGGGGTGATCGAACTGATGGTGACCGAGCTCGCTACCAGCGCAGATCATTTCGGGGTCGGCAAGATCTCGCTGAACTTCGCGGTGTTCCGCGCGGCGTTCGAGGAGGGCAGCCGGATCGGTGCCGGGCCGGTGTTGCGAATCTGGCGCAGCGTGCTGGTGTTCTTCTCCCGGTGGTGGCAGCTCGAGGCCCTGTATCGCTCGAACGTGAAGTACCTTCCGGAATGGGAGCCGCGCTACCTGTGCTTCGCCGACAATCGGGTCTTGCCCAAGGTCGGCGTCGCGTCGGCCATCGCCGAAGGCTTCCTGACCCTCCCGACCTTCCGACGCGCCTCGAAGCACACCGGCTCCCACGTGGCGGTGCCCGCGGCTCTGGCCGACGCCGACGACATTCATCCCGACGGCAGGGGCCCCGACAGCGTCCCGGACGAGCCGACACCGGGCCGAAAGCGTCCCGACCAGGTGCGCGTGCGCATGTCGAAACTCGATCGCCTCGAACGCGAGGGCACCGAGGGCTATCCCGTCGCCTATCCCCCGACGCACACGGTCGAGGCAGCGGTGGCATCGCCGCAGGGGACAACGGTGCGAATCGCGGGCCGTGTTCTGCGGATACGTGACTACGGCAGCGTGTCCTTCGCCGTCGTCCGTGACTGGTCGGCCGATATCCAGGTGCTGTTCGACCGCGAACGCGTCGGCGACAGAATCGAAGAATTCGATGCCGATTTCGACCTGGGTGACCTGATCGAGGTCAGCGGCACCATCGGATACAGCAGGCGTGGCGAGCTCTCGCTGCTGGCCACCGACTGGCGCATGAACGCCAAGTGCCTGCATCCGTTGCCGGACAAGTACCGCGGTCTCACCGACCCCGAGGCTCGGGTCCGGCAGCGGTACGTGGACCTGGCGATCAATCGGGATGCTCGTGCTCTGATGATTGCACGCTCGAATGTGGTGAAATCCCTGCGTGATTCGCTGGGAGAGCGCGGGTACATGGAGGTCGAAACACCGATTCTGCAGCAGGTGCACGGCGGGGCGAACGCCGCACCGTTCGTCACCCACATCAATGCCTACAACCTCGATCTCTACTTGCGAATCGCCCCGGAGCTGTATCTCAAGCGCCTGTGCGTCGGAGGCATGGAGAAGGTGTTCGAGATCGGGCGCGTGTTCCGCAACGAAGGAGCGGACTTCAAACACAACCCCGAGTTCACGATCCTCGAGGCATACGAGGCCCACAGCGACTACGAACGCGCAATGGTGTTGTGCCGCGAGTTGATTCAGCGAGCTGCCGTCGCCGCGCACGGCCGCGAGATCATCCTGCGCCCCGACGGTCCGAACGGGGAGATGATCGAGATCGACATCTCCGGCGAGTGGCCCGTCAAGACACTGCACGGTGCCGTCGCCGAGAAGTTGGGCGTTCCCGTCGAACCGTCGACCCCACTCGACGAGCTGCAACGCCTGTGCGACGAGAACGACATTCCGTACGAAAAGAATTGGGATGCAGGGGCCGTCGCGCAGGGAATGTACGAGCACCTCGTCGAGGACTACACCGAATTCCCCACCTTCTACAAGGACTTCCCGACGTCGATGTCGCCGTTGACGAGGCCGCATCGGAGCATTCCGGGCGTCGCGGAGAAGTGGGATCTCGTCGCGTGGGGTGTGGAGCTGGGCACCGCCTACAGCGAGTTGACCGACCCCGTCGATCAGCGGCAGCGCCTGACCGAACAGTCGCTGTTGGCGGCGGGCGGCGACGAGGAGGCAATGAGCTTGGACGAGGACTTCCTGCAGGCGCTCGAGCACGGAATGCCGCCGACCGGTGGTCTCGGCATGGGCGTCGACAGGGTCGTCATGCTCATCACCGGAGGTAGCATCCGCGAAACGTTGGCGTTCCCGCTGGCCAAACCCCGTCAATGACGTCCGCGCCTGCCTCCGTCGAGTGGACGGTCGGCCAGAAAACAGGGAAGATGACTGTAAACAGTGGCGAAAACCGGAATCACGTCACGCAGATCGCCCTGGAGAGAACATGGATCGCGCAGCAAGCACCGAGCCCACTGCGTTGTTTCCCGTGAAACATCCGCCCGGGCAATACGTCGAAATCGATGGCCAGCGTCTGCATATTCTCGTCCGTGGATCGGGTCCCACGGTCGCCCTGTGCGGCGGACTGGGAAGCAATTGGTTCGATTGGCAGGACACTGTCGACATCCTCGCGGCCGAACACCACGTCGTGGTCATCGACCGACCCGGCTTCGGACTCAGCGATCCACTTCCGGCCGGAGCCACGCCCACCGTCCGAGGCGAAGCCGACCGCATCATCGGAGTTCTCGACGCACTCGGCGTCACCGAACCTGCCGTCGTCGCAGGTCATTCGATTGCCGGCTTCTATGCAGAGGCCGTCGCCCGCCTGTACCCGTCGCGCATCCGCGGAGTCCTGCTCCTCGATTCCAGCGCCGAATCCGATCCCCGACGTTTCATCCCGGCTGCCGTACGCGTCGAGACCGCACACCTGATCGCGGCGGTGCTCACCAAGACCGGTCTGCAACAGCTGGTCGGACCCCGTGTGCGCCGTGTCCTCAACCAGGCGACACCGCCCGACGGCACACCGCAGGAGACGTTCGACTGGGTCGACGACATCTATCGCCGACCTACGTACCTCGCAGCCGCACTGGTCGAAGACGTCGTCTACCCCGATCTCACCGTCGAACTCAACCGCATCCGTAAGCAGTTCCGACTCGATGTGCCCGTCATCGTCGCCGCAGCCCACACCGGCCGACCCTCCCCGTGGGGCAAGAGATGGATCAAGACTCAACGCAAGCTCGCCGCGTATCTGCGCGCCGAGTTCACCGTCGTCATGCCCGCCCATCACCACGCCATGATCGACAAACCCGCCGAGGTCGCAGCCCTCATCGCCGAACTGGTGTGAACTCCTCGCGGCGACGCACGTAACGTGTGTCACCGAGCCCGCAGCCCAAGACCCGAGCCGAAGCTCGGCGATGGCGCGGTAGCACGAGAGGAAATTGAAGATGGGTGCGATCAGCACGACGCAGGGACGACAGTCGAAACTACTCGGACTCGGCGTTCACCGCCCCGAGAGAGTCGTGACCAACGACGAGATCTGTGAATTCATCGACTCGAGCGACGAGTGGATCCAGACCCGCTCGGGAATCAAGAACCGGCGCTTCGCCGATCCCAAGGAAAATGTCGTGGAGATGTCCATCGCGGCAGGTCGTAAGGCCCTCGAGGCCAGCGGAATCACGGCCGACCAAGTCGACACCGTCATCGTCGCCACCTCGACGCATCTCGAACTGACACCCCAAGCAGCTGCGAAAGTAGCGCACGGACTCGGCACCAAGGGGCCCGCCGCATTCGACATCTGCGCAGGCTGCGCAGGCTTCTGCTACTCCCTCGCCGTTGCATCGGACCTGGTCAAGGCAGGAACGTCAAAGTACGTCCTGGTCATCGGTGCAGAACAGCTCAGCGTCACCACCGACCCATACGACCGCACCACCCGCTTCATCTTCGCCGACGGCGCCGGTGCCGTGGTCGTCGGACAGAGCGACGAAACCGAGATCGGACCCGCCGTCTGGGGCTCCGACGGCTCGCAATCGGACGCCATCGTCCAGACAACCGACTGGTACGACTACATCACCGAAGAAGGCCTCGAGCGACCCTGGATCCGGATGAACGGAATCTCCGTCTTCCGCTGGGCCGCATTCGAAATGGGCAAAGCCGCGCAGCGAGTCCTCGACGTCGCCGGCATCAAAACCGACGAACTGCACGCCTTCATCCCCCACCAGGCCAACAGCCGCATCACCGAACTCCTGGCCAAAAGCCTGAACCTCGCCGACGGCACCCCGGTCGCCAACGACATCGCCGAAACCGGCAACACCTCGGCAGCCTCGATCCCCCTGGCCATGGAAGAACTACTGCGTACCGGCAAAGCAAAAGCAGGAGACACCGCACTGCTCCTCGCCTTCGGTGCCGGACTCTCCTACGCCGGACAGGTTGTCAAACTCCCCAACCTGTAGTCGCCGATCCACACCCGGCTGCACCCGATTCCCGAGTGCACCCGAACCCCGCAGTGCACTCGATGTGACATTCAGTGACCTTTTCGGCAGTCAATGGCACATCGAGTGGACTCTGGGGGACCGGTGTGGGTGATCGAGAGAGAACGGTTGCGACGGCTGTCTCCAGGTGTCACACTCCCGCCATGGGCTATCCGCAGGGTGAAGGCAGCGATTCGTTCGACGCAGCGAACAAGGATCAGCCGTACGGCGGGCAGCAGTACCCGCCCTATCAGAATCCGAACGCGCAGTATCAGAACCCCCAATACCAAAACCCCCAGTACCCCAATCCCCAGTACGGGAGTGCGCCCTATGTCGGCGGGTATCAGGCCCCTGCGGCGACCAACACGTTGGCGATTGTCTCGCTCGTGTTGGCGATTCTCGGTCTGACGTTCATTCCGTTGGTTGCGTCGGTCTGCGCTGTGGTGTGTGGCCACATTTCACGTGGTCAGATCAAGCGCACCGGTGAAGGCGGATCCGGGTTCGCGACGGCGGGACTGATCGTCGGGTATGTCTCGATCGCACTGTTCGTCATCGTCATCGTGGGTGCGATCGTCATTTTTGCCATCGCTGCCGCAAACACTTCAACCTACTGACACAGGCTTCGCCAATCGGCCGTTCAGGCATGCTGCCCAGATGCCTGCGATCAGTGCCAACGCAATGACGAACAGCGCCAACGCGTTCCATCCCAGGGACTGGAACACGACGCCGCCGATCCATCCGACTATCGACGATCCGCCGTAGTAGAAGAGGTTGTACAGCGACGTTGCCTGTGCGCGGCCGTGGACTGCGCGTTGTCCGGTCCATCCCGACGCGATGGCGTGGGCCGCAAAGAATCCCATGGTCAGGATCACCAGGCCGGTCAGAATGACGACGAGGTTCGACGCCATCGTCAGGGCCACTCCGGCGATCATCGTCGCGGTGGATCCGGCGAGGACCACCGACCGGCCGTGCTTCGTCGCGAGATTCCCCGCTACCCGTGAGGACACCGTACCGCTGAGGTACGCCACGAAGATCAGGCTGATCAGAGACTGCGGGAGCCCGAAAGGCACGGCCTCCAAACGGAATCCGAGGTAGTTGTAGATCGCGACGAAGCCGCCCATCAGCAGGAAACCCTGGCCGTAGAGTGCCGCCATCCCCGGTTCACGTAGGTTCATCCAGAGCCGGCCCGGTAGGTCACGAATCTGGCTGTGCACCAAAGTCGTTCGCGGCTTCGGTGCGAGCCAGACGAACAGTGCGGCAGCCAACGCAGCAATCACCGACACGGTCAAGGTGCCGATACGCCAGTTGGTGTATTCCGCAACGGGTCCCGCGACGATGCGGCCGAGCAGTCCGCCGAGCGTCGTGCCGGACACGTACGTCGCTGCAGCAAGGGCCGTGTGACTCCGATGGACTTCTTCACTGAGGTACGCGATCGCGATGGCCGGAAGACCGCCCAGCGCAGCACCTTCGAAGAATCGAACGACCAAGAGCACTTCGAGCGACGGCGCGAGCGGAACCAGCAGACCCAGCGTCGTGGCAACGAGGATCGACGCCGTCATGGCGCGGACACGACCGATGCGGTCGGCCGCCACCGACCAGGGAATCACCGACACCGCAACGCCGACCGTCGCGAGTCCGACGGCGAGCGAGGACTGCGACGGTGTGATGTCGAGGTTGGCGGCGATGAGCGGCAGGATTCCCTGCACCGAATACAGCTGAGCGAACGTCGCGATTCCGGCGAACAGCAGCGCCAACACGAGCCGGCGGTATTCGCGCGATCCCCTGGGGTGTCCCTCCCATCCGAGGACCTCGGGCCGCGTCGTAGTCATGCAGATCACGTTAGAAGCGCTCCCGGTATTCGTCCAATGCATGAAATGCACCCAACTGATACACCAGCGATATGCTTTGATGATGCGCCAAGAAGCGATCGAGCTGTTGCCGCTGCTGCCGACCCTCGTCGCGGTGGCCGACACCGAACACATCACCGACGCGGCCCACGTGCTGGGCGTTCCACAGCCCACCGTCAGTCGGCAGGTCGCCCGAGCCTCAGCGATTCTGGGCGTCGACATCGTCGAACGACGCGGCCGCGGGATCGTGCTCACCAGCACCGGCCGAGTGCTGATTCCCTATCTCCAGCGGGCGTTGAGCGATATCGACGCCGGCATCGACGCCATGACCGAGCACGACGCCCGGGCCCGCGGCCGAATAGCGGTGGCGTTTCAGAACACCCTGGGCGAGGACGTCGTACCGGCGCTGATCCGGCAGTTCCGCGTCGACCACCCGGCCGTCACGTTCGATCTGGACCAGGGTGCCCGGGCACGCTGCCTCGACCGTCTCGCCGCCGGCGTCTCGGACCTGGCGTTCGTCTCCCTCAGCGCAGAACACACCGAAAACAATTCGTTCCAGCTCTACGACGAGAGGCTGATGCTTGTGGTTCCGGCCGATCATCGCCTCGCCTCACGCAGATCGGTCGATCTGGCCGACACCGCCGACGAGAACTACATCGCGATGGGCCACGGTTTCGGGATGCGATCGATCTGCGACGAGCTGTGGGCGGACGCCGGTTTCACCCCGCGCATCGCCTTCGAGGGGCAGGACACCCACACGGTGCGCGGACTCGTCGGGGCCGGTCTCGGCATAGCCATCCTGCCTCGAATCCGTGCGCATGGCGGCGAGGGTGGAACCGTGGACATCGGACTCACCCAACCGGCCGCACGCAGGCGAATCGGCATGGTGTGGAATCCACAGGCCGATTCGCCGCGTCAGGTGGCAGCATTTCGATCGATGGTGCTGCGCAGCGGTCGCACACTCGTGATTAGGTGAGTCGATGCAACTGGTTCTGGTGCGGCATGCCCTCCCGCAACGGTCGGAGACCTCGGCCGATCCCGCTCTCGCCGAACTCGGCGTCGAACAGTCCCAGCGAGTACCGGGTGCCGTGACCCGGTTCCCGATCTCCCGAGTCGTCTCGAGTTCGCAGCTGCGGGCCGTCCAGACTGCGCAACCCCTTGCCGATCGGCTCGGTCTGACAGTCGAACCCGACGATCGCCTGACCGAATACGATCGCGATTTCGGCGGCTACGTTCCGATCGAGTCGGCCAAGACCGAGTTCCGTGAGGCCTTCGATCGCATCAAGGCCGGTCATTTGCCCGAGCAGGTCGACGAGCAGGCGTTTCGGCAGCGAGTTCTGGCCGGTGTCGGCGATATCGTCTCGGCGAGCGCACACACCGACACCGTGGCGCTCTTCGCCCACGGCGGCGTGATCAACATCCTGCTGCAGGACATTCTGCAGACCCCGAAGGTGCTCGGCTTTCCGATCGACTACTGCTCGGTGACGCGTGTGCTGTTCTCGCGCAGTGGCACGAGGTCGGTCTCCTCGGTCAACGAGACCGAGCATGTGTGGGACCTGTTGCCCCGCAACCGGCAATCCACAGAGAGCTCTTAAACTCCCAGGTAGAGGGCATGAAACGGGGCCTCGACGGTCATCGAGTGGTCGGCGAGGCCCCACCTGGCAGTTAGCCTCGAACTCATCATGGGTGAATTGCGTATCTTCCGACGTCCTGCCGTTGCTCTCACTGCGCTGGCGTTTCCTCTGGTGGCGGTAGGTGCCTCTGCACTCGGCACCGGCTACGACCTCGGCGGCGAATCCACGGCCACCACCACCGTCGTCGCAGACACGGAGCAGGCACCGGCACCGGACCAGCAGACGGCGGACCCTCTGGCCGCGGCCAGGAGCAGCCTGAACAGCGCATCTCTGCCCATCACGTTTCTCTCCAGCGGTATCGGCCAGCTGACGGACGGCGGAACGCAGCTCAACGACGGCGTCGGGCAGCTCGCCGACGGCATCACCCAGGCACACGACGGAACCATTCAGCTCGCCGACGGATTCGGGCAGTACCGCGACGGGATAGGTCAGCTCGGGGACGGCGCGTCGCAGATCAGCGGTGGCGTCGACCAGGTTGTCGACCAGCTCACCGGCTTCGGCGCTCTGCAGGCAGATTTCACCGCGAAACTCGCCGCCACCGCAGACCAGGTCGATCGCTTCCCGCACCCCGGATCCGACGCCATCTCCGGCGAGATCCGCGGGGTCATCGACACGCTGAACACGCAGGCGTTCGGGCCCGACACCCTCGCCCAGCTGCAGACCCTCAAGGGCGGTGCGCAGCAGCTGTCCTCCGAACTCAACGATCCGAACAGTCAGTTCCTCGGTGCCACGGCGCAGCTCGGCGACGCCACCGTCCAGCTGCGTGACGGACTCGGTCAGCTCGACGACGGCGGACAGCAGCTCAAGGCAGGTACCGATCAACTCGTGACGGCCGTCGGACCGGTCGAGGGAATCGTCAGCGGCATCGCCACCAATGTGCGCGACGCCTCCGCGGCACTCCCGCCGGGTGCGTCCCCGACCGACGACGCCACCACGGACCAGAATCTCGCGGCCACGACGACGTCCACCGGCACCGGTGCCACCCCGTATCTGATCGCGGCACTGGTGGCTCTCGGAGCCCTCGGATGCGTCAGCCTCGTGCGAGTACTCGGCAAGGACAGCAGCCCACGGGTGTTCTCGGTGGTTGCAGCCGTCGCCGCGGTGGGCATCAGCGCGGCCGTCGCGTTCGCCTTCGCCACCGATGCGGCCCTCGGGCCCGTGCTCGGCGCAGGTGTCTTCCTGATCGTCTCCGCCGCGGCATACCTCGCCGCAGCGGGAGCGGTTCAACGGGTGCTCGGCGCCGTGGTCGGCCAAATCGTCAACGTTGTCGCCCTCGTGGTGCAGGTCGTCGTCTGCGGGTTCGCATACGCGTCGACTGCACCGATCTGGGGCGATCTGGCGGCGTTCATGCCGATGAGCTACACCGCCGCCGGTGCCCGCATCATCGCGTCGGGCGAGATGAGCGGGACCGGCTGGCTCGCGATCGGTGCAACAGCGGCTCTGCTGGCGGTCTCGGCGCTCGTGTACGTCAGCGCGCGGGGTGACTCAGCCGACAGGTCGGAGCGGATGGATGCCGGGCGGAGCCGCGAGATGGGCACCGAACTCGCTTAACGCCTGCTGCAGATGCGGGGTCTGCATGTGACCGTCGAGGTCCTCCTGCGACTTCCACACCTCGATGGTGATGAAGGTGCCCGCCTCCACCGCAGACTCGAACAGCTCGTAGGAGATGTTCCCGTCTTCCTGACCGCCCCCCACGGGTACTCAATGTGACATTTGGTGGCCTTTTTGGGGGTCAATGGCACATCGAGTGGACTCCTAGAGGCCCATTCGGGCGCGCAGGTTTCGTTCCGTGCCTCGGCGACGACCTTCTTATCGTTGGTCATGAGGTGATGTTTCCTTCGTTCGGCGAGACACTCTCTTCTTCACCGAACGTACTCCCGACCCCCCTAAGCTGAGGTGTCCATTCGGGAAGGGAAGTCACAGTGAGCCAGACGGCAGCCGACCAACGCGCCACCAGGAAGGATTGGCTCGGCCTCGCAGTGCTGGTGGTGCCGATTCTCGTCGTGTCGATGGACATGTCGGTGCTGTATCTGGCCCTGCCGTTCATGACGTCCGATCTCGAACCCACCGGCAACCAGACGCTGTGGATTCTCGACATCTACGGATTTCTGCTCGCCGGCCTCCTCATCACGATGGGCTCGCTCGGCGATCGGATCGGCAGACGCACCCTGCTCATGATCGGAGCCGTCGTCTTCGGTGCCGCGTCACTCGCCGCGACGTTCTCCACTTCCCCCGAGATGCTGCTCGTGGCGCGGGCACTACTGGGAATCGGTGGAGCCACCATCGCTCCGAGCACACTGTCCCTGATACGCAACATGTTTCACGATCCAACCCAACGCAAGGAAGCCATCGGCCTGTGGACCGCCGGTTTCGCGGGCGGTGCCGCGGTGGGGCCGGTCATCGGAGGTGTTCTGCTCGAGCACTTCTGGTGGGGTTCGGTGTTCCTGATCAACATCCCGATCATGATCGTGCTGTTCGTCGCGGCCCCACTCCTGGTCCCCGAGTTCAAGGACGCCGACCCCGGCAGATTCGATCCGATCAGCGTGGTGCTCGCGATCGCCTCGATGCTCTCGATCGTCTTCGCCATCAAACACGGCGCGCAGGAAGGAATCGACACCGCAGCAGCCGTCAGCGCGCTGGCCGGGCTGGCGCTGGGCACGCTGTTCGTTCTCCGGCAGCGCAAGGCCGCGAACCCGCTGATCGACGTCACGCTGTTCGCCGAACGAGCCTTCAGCGCAGCGGTAGTGGTGCAGTTCCTGGTCATCTTCGCCATGACCGGATTCAGCCTCTTCGCCTCCCAGTACCTCCAGCTCGTCGTCGGGTTGGGGCCGCTCGAAGCCGGTCTGTGGCTGCTCATTCCCGCCGTCGCCGCCGCGGCCGGTGCCGTGCTCGCACCGACGCTGAGCAAGGTGATCCGGACAGGCACGATCATTGCGGGCGGACTGTTGGCCATCGCCATCGGTTGCACGGCAATGGCATTCGTCAGCGCCGACTCGGGACTGCCGCTACTGCTCACCGGCATGGCCGTACTGACGTTCGGAATAGGTGCCGCCTCGACACTCAACTCCGACATCGTGCTCACCGCCGCAGCCCCTGAAAAGGCCGGTGCGGCATCGGCATTGTCAGAAACCGGAGCCGAATTGGGCGGCGCCGTCGGCATCGCCATCCTCGGCACGATCGGCAGTACCGTCTACCGCCACCGCATGGACGACGCCATCCCCGCGCAGACGCCTGCAGAGATCGCCGATCCGGCACGAGAGACCATCGGCGGTGCCGTCGCCGTCGCCGACTACCTGCCGGAGCCTTTCGCCTCGCAGCTGACTGCCGTCGCGAACTCGTCGTTCATCGACGGCTTCAATCTGGCGTCGGGCGCGAGCGCTGGCCTGATGGCCGTCAGTGCAGCTACCGTCTTCGTGCTGCTACGCCGTCAGACCGCATCGGCGAGGTAGCGCGCCAACCACCGCGTCGCGGACTGGCCGTTCCCGACGTCGTAGCTCTGGTACTCCTGGTGGATACCGGAGCGGTAGAACGCCTCGATCTCACGCTGACGCTGTGCGTTCGCCTGATCGGACAGCTGGCCCTGCAGCACCGGCAAACCACCCGCTGCTGCGAGATCCGCGATCAGGGACTGCGCTTCCTGCGAATACTGATCGGCGACGTTCGGCGCCGGGTTGGACGACACGGCCAAGAAGCCGGCCAGCCGCGCGACGTAATCGTCCTTGGGTGTCGAGCAGTACAGATCGCCGACGGCACAGAACGTCCGCACCACGGGGCTGACGTAGCCGAATCCGCCGACGCGGGGTCCGCCGACACCGGTTCCGACCACGGCCGGCCCCACCAGAGCATCGGTATCGGAGCGCTTCGGGTCGGAGATCAAGCCGACCGCCACCACCTTGTCCGCGGGCACGACGCCCACTCCGGTGCCGATGGCGGCGGCGAGATCGCCTGCCGCGTCGGCTCCCTGGCTGTACCCGATGATGCCGAGTTTCGTTGCGCCGCAACGATCCGCCATGGCCTTCAGCATCCCGCCCGCGTTGGCGACGGCCTCGGCACGGGACTGCCCGTACACCTCGCCCTCCCAGGGGAACGCGGTGGCGGGATACGAGACGTAGTCGGTGCGGATGTCGCTACCGAGACGATCGGTGACGTCGGTGAGCATCCCCGGCTTCGGGGCCGCGCCCGAGCTGGTCTCCCATGTGCCCGGAATGGCCACGACGTACATCGTCGGACAATCGGCTGGGTCGGCGGCGGCGGGTGATGCCGTTCCGACGACCAGTCCGGAAGCAACAGCTGCAGCAACGCCGATACCGGCGCAGATCTTCTTGACACTCATGGGGAGGGGGCCTCACTGGGTGATCGAACGCTTCGTTGTTCGATCACCACAATGACAGCGGCCTGTGACCATCAGATGCCTACATGGTTAACGGACGTAACCGTGTGGGCGAGGTCATGAAACGCAGCCGAGCTCGAAGTTATGGACGGAATCGGACCGTAATCCATCCATAACTTCGAGCTCGGCAGAAAAACGCGACTTACCGCTGCGGTGCCTGGGTGGGCACGATCGGCGACGGCAGTGCGGTTGCTCCCTGCAGGAAGGTGTCGACGGCGGCCGCGCAGGAGCGGCCCTCGGCGATGGCCCACACGATGAGCGACTGGCCGCGACCCATGTCTCCGGCGACGAACACGCCGGGAACGTTGGTGACCCACTCGTTGGTGCGCTCGACGTTGCCGCGCTGGTTGAAGTCGACACCCAGGTCGGTCAGCAAGCCGCCCTTGTCCGGTCCGACAAATCCCATGGCGAGCAGAACCAGATCGGCCTCGAGGGTGAATTCACTGCCCTCGACCTTCTCGAACTTGCCTGCCTTGAACTCGACCTCGCAGGCTTCGAGCGCGGTGACCTTGCCGTCTTCGCCGACGAAACGCTCGGTGTTGACCGAGAAGACGCGCTCGCCACCTTCCTCGTGTGCGGACGCCACCCGGTACATCAGCGGGTACGTCGGCCACGGGGTGGACGTCGCACGCTCCTCGGGCGGGCGGGCCATGATCTCGAACTGGTGGACGCTCTCGGCGCCCTGACGGTGCGAGGTTCCGAGGCAGTCGGCACCGGTGTCGCCGCCGCCGATGATGACGACTTTCTTGCCCTCGGCGCTGACGGGCGGCGCAGCGAAGTCGCCCTGCTGGACGCGGTTGGCGTGCGGCAGGAACTCCATGGCCTGGTAGATGCCGTCGAGCTCGCGGCCCTCGATGGGCAGGTCGCGCCATGCGGTGGCACCGCCGGAGAGGACCACGGCGTCGAACTGCTCGCGCAGTTCGTCGGCCGAGATGTCCACGCCCACATCGACACCGGTACGGAAGACGGTGCCCTCGGCCTCCATCTGCGCCAGCCGACGATCGATGTGGCGCTTCTCCATCTTGAACTCGGGGATGCCGTAGCGCAGCAGTCCGCCGATACGATCGGCCCGCTCGAACACCGTGACGGTGTGGCCGGCGCGGGTGAGCTGCTGCGCTGCAGCGAGTCCCGCGGGTCCGGAGCCGACGACGGCGACGGTCTTACCGGTGAGATGCGTCGGATAGACCGGCGTCACCCAGCCCTCTTCGAAGGCCTTGTCGATGATCTCGACCTCGACCTGCTTGATGGTGACCGGATCCTGGTTGATGCCCAGGACGCACGACGCCTCGCACGGGGCGGGGCACAGCCGTCCGGTGAATTCCGGGAAGTTGTTGGTGGCGTGCAACCGATCGATGCTGTCGCGCCAGCGGTCCTTGAACACCAGGTCGTTCCACTCGGGAATCAGGTTCCCCAGCGGGCACCCGTTGTGGCAGAACGGAATACCGCAGTCCATGCATCGACTCGCCTGAGTGCGCAGGGTGTCCTTCGAGAAGTCCTCGTAGACCTCTTTCCAGTCCATCAGGCGCAGGTCGACGGGCCGCCGCTTCGGTACTTCGCGAACCGTGTTCTTCAGAAATCCCTGTGGGTCACCCACGAGCTGCCTCCATGATCGCTTCGTCCACGTCCGCGCCGTTCTTCTCGGCTTCGGAGATGGCCAGCAGTACCTTCTTGTAGTCGCGAGGCATGACCTTCACGAAATGGTTCACCTGCTGTGACCAATCCGCGAGGATCCGCTCGGCCACCTCGGAGCCGGTCTGCTCCTGATGGCGAGTGACGATGTCGCGGAGCCAGGTGAACTCGTCACCTTCGAGCTCCTCGATGTCGACCAGCTCGGTGTTGAGGTTGGCCTCGAACGTCTTGTCCGGATCGAAGACGAACGCGACGCCGCCGGACATACCGGCACCGAAGTTGCGGCCCGTCGAGCCCAGAATGACGACCTTGCCGCCGGTCATGTACTCGCAGCCGTGATCGCCGACGCCTTCGACGACGGCAACGGCACCGGAGTTGCGAACGGCGAAACGCTCGCCGACGACACCGCGGATGAGAGCCTCACCGCTGGTGGCACCGAACAGGAACACGTTGCCGCCGATGATGTTGTCCTCGGCGACGAATCCCTTCGGAGCGTTCAACGACGGACGCAAAACCAGATGTCCACCGGAGAGTCCCTTGCCGACGAAGTCGTTGGCGTCGCCGTTCAGACGCAGTGTCATACCGGAGGGCACGAACGCACCGAAGCTGTTGCCGGCCGAGCCGGTGAACGTGATCTCGATGGTGTCGTCGGGCAGTCCGACGCCGCCGTACGCCTTGGTGACCTCGTGCCCGAGCATCGTGCCGACGGTGCGGTTGACGTTGGTGATCTTGGACTCGAACGCGACCTTCTCACCCTTGTCCAACGCATTGCGGCTGGCCGAGATCAGCTGCTGATCGAGAGCCTTGTCGAGGCCGTGATCCTGGACGCCGGTGTTGTAGAGGTTCTGGTTCATGAACGCCGACTCGACCTCTTCGAGGATCGGCGACAGATCCAGCTTCGACGCCTTCCAGTGCTCCTTGGCCGCAGTGGTGTCCAGCAGACCCACCTGACCGACGGCCTCGTCGAGCGTGCGGAACCCGAGCTCGGCCATGAGCTCGCGAACCTCTTCGGCGATGAACATGAAGAAGTTCTCGACGAACTCCGGCTTGCCCGCGAAACGCTTGCGCAACAACGGATTCTGGGTCGCAACACCCACGGGGCAGGTATCGAGATGGCAGACGCGCATCATGATGCAGCCCGAGACCACGAGCGGAGCGGTGGCGAAACCGAACTCCTCGCCGCCGAGCAGAGCGGCAACCATGACGTCGCGGCCGGTCTTGAGCTGTCCGTCCACCTGCACGACGATGCGATCACGAAGTCCGTTGAGCAGCAACGTCTGCTGGGTCTCGGCCAGACCGAGCTCCCACGGTCCACCCGCGTGCTTGACCGACGTCAGCGGCGTCGCGCCGGTGCCGCCGTCGTGGCCCGAGATGAGCACCACGTCGGCGTGCGCCTTGGACACACCGGCGGCGACCGTTCCGACGCCGACCTCGGAGACCAGCTTCACGTGGATGCGGGCCTGCGGGTTGGCGTTCTTCAGGTCGTGGATCAGCTGCGCGAGATCCTCGATGGAGTAGATGTCGTGGTGCGGCGGCGGCGAGATCAGGCCGACGCCGGGCGTCGAATGCCGAACCTCGGCGACCCACGGGTACACCTTGTGCGCCGGAAGCTGGCCGCCCTCACCGGGCTTGGCTCCCTGCGCCATCTTGATCTGGATGTCGGTGCAGTTGGTCAGGTAGTGCGAGGTGACGCCGAAACGTCCCGACGCGACCTGCTTGATGGCACTGCGTCGCCAGTCGCCGTTCTCGTCCGGCTCGAACCGCGAGACGTCCTCGCCGCCCTCACCGGAGTTCGAGCGCCCGCCGAGACGGTTCATGGCGATGGCGAGGGTCTCGTGCGCCTCGGCCGAGATGGAGCCGTAGCTCATCGCGCCCGTCGAGAAACGCTTGACGATCTCGCTGGCCGGCTCGACCTCGTCGATCGAAATGGCTTGCCGCTCTTCGGTCTTGAAGCGGAACAGCCCACGCAGCGACGCGAGCCGCTCGGACTGGTCGTCGACCATCTTCGTGTATTCCTTGAAGATGTCGTACTGGCCGGTGCGGGTGGAGTGCTGCAGCTTGAACACCGTGTCCGGGTTGAAGAGGTGGTACTCCCCTTCGCGACGCCACTGGTATTCGCCACCGGTCTCGAGCTCGCGGTGCGCGCGCTCCTGACGGTTGTCGAGGTACGCGACCGCATGCCGCGCTGCGACGTCGTCGGCGACCTGATCGAGATCGATTCCGCCGAGGTGGCTGTTGAGGCCGGTGAAGTACTCGTCGACCAGTTCCTGCGAGAGGCCGATGACCTGGAACAGCTGGGCTCCGGTGTACGACGCGAGAGTCGAGATGCCCATCTTGGACATCACCTTCAGCACGCCCTTGCCCGCGGCCTTGATGTAGTTGGAGACGGCCTTGTCGAAATCGATGTCGGTGAGGGCACCGCGCTCGATCATGTCCTCGATCGACTCGAACGCCATGTACGGGTTGACCGCTGCCGCACCGAAACCGATGAGCAGAGCCATGTGGTGCACCTCGCGGGCGTCACCGGCCTCGATGATCAGGCCGACCTTGGTTCGGGTCTTCTCGCGCACCAGGTGATGGTGGACCGCGGAGGTGAGCAGCAACGACGGGATCGGAGCGAGCTTCTCGCTCGACTCGCGGTCCGAGAGCACGATGATCCGCGCGCCACCGGAGATGGCCGCCGAAACCTGAGCGCGGATGGCCTCCAACGACTTTCGCAGACCCTCACCGCCCTCGGAGACGGGGTAGAGACCACGCACGACCACCGAGCGAAGTTCTTCCTGCGTGCCCTCGTCGTTGATGTGAACGAGCTTGGCGAGGTCGTCGTTGTGCAGGATCGGCTGCGGCAGCACGATCTGCTTGCAGCCGTCGGCACCCGGGTTGAGCAGATCGCCCTCGGGTCCGATGGTGCCGCCGAGGCTGGTGACGATCTCCTCGCGGATCGCGTCGAGCGGCGGGTTGGTGACCTGCGCGAACAGCTGCGAGAAGTAGTCGAAGAGCATCCGCGGGCGAGCCGACAGCACAGCGATCGGGGTATCGGTACCCATGGAACCGATGGCCTCGGCGCCGGACTTCGCCATGGGCGAGACCAGCACGTTCAGTTCCTCGGTGGTGTACCCGAAGATCTGCTGACGGATGAGCACGCGGTCGTGCGGCATGTGCACGTGCGGACGCTCGGGCAGGTCGTCGATCGAGGTCAGGCCCTCGTCGAGCCACTGCTGGTACGGATGCTCGGCGGCGAGCTCGTCCTTGATCTCGTCGTCGGAGACGATGCGGCCCTGCGCGGTGTCCACCAGGAACATGCGGCCCGGCTGCAGGCGAACCTTGCGGACGACCTTCGACGGATCGATGTCGAGAACGCCGACCTCGGAGGCCATGACGACCAAGCCGTCGTCGGTGACCCACAGCCGGCTCGGGCGCAGGCCGTTGCGGTCCAGGACCGCGCCGATGACGGTGCCGTCGGTGAAGCACACCGAGGCCGGTCCGTCCCAGGGCTCCATCAGCGAGGAGTGGTACTTGTAGAACGCCCGACGTGCGGGGTCCATGGACTCGTGCCGCTCCCACGCCTCGGGAATCATCATGAGCACGGCGTGCGGCAGGCTGCGTCCACCGAGGTGCAGCAGCTCGAGCACCTCGTCGAAACGTGCTGTGTCACTTGCTCCGTGGGTGACCACGGGGAAGATCTTCTCGAGCGCATCGGAGCCGCCGAACACGTCGGAGGTGATGAGTGCCTCGCGGGCACGCATCCAGTTCTCGTTGCCGGTCGCGGTGTTGATCTCGCCGTTGTGGGCGACGCGTCGGAACGGATGCGCCAGCGGCCAGGACGGGAACGTGTTGGTCGAGAAGCGCGAATGCACAAGTCCCAGTGCACTTTCGACGCGATCGTCCTGCAGGTCGAGGTAGAAGCCCTTGAGCTGAGGAGTGGTCAGCATGCCCTTGTAGACGAAGGTCTGCGAGGACAGCGACGGGAAGTACACGGTTTCGCGGCCGGGGCCGTCCTTGCCCGCGCCCTCTTCGCCCAGCTCGTGCTCGACCCGCTTGCGGATGACGAACGCACGACGCTCGAGTTCGAGGTCGGTGATCGACGCGTCGGGGGCAGCGAGGAACAACTGACGGAAGGTCGGCATCGCGTCGCGCGCCAGAGCGCCGAGGGAGGAGTCGTCGGTGGGGACCTCACGCCAACCGAGAACCGTCAGGCCCTCGCTCTCGACGATGCGCTCGACACCTTCGCAGGCGCGTGCTGCATCGCTACGGCCCTGCGGAAGAAATGCGACACCGGTTGCGTACGCGCCCGGCGCGGGGAGCTCGAAATCTACGACGGCGCGGAAGAACGCGTCCGGAACCTGGATCAGAATGCCCGCACCGTCACCGGTGTTCGGTTCGGAGCCGGCAGCACCGCGGTGCTCGAGGTTGACCAGTGCGGTGATCGCCTTCTCGACGATGTCGCGACTGCGTCGACCGTGCATGTCCACCACGAACGCGACACCACAGGAGTCGTGTTCGTTGGCGGGATCGTAGAGGCCTTGCGGGCCCGGAGTGTGCTTCATACCTAGCCTTCGGATAAGTCCAGCCTTGATACTCGTCGGCGACGGTGTGGTGTAACCGGCTGCACGAACGGCCTGCGGTGCGTCCTCGCCGTTGAAGCTGCACCTGTCGATCGTCGACGCTTTCCTCTGCACGAGCAGGTGGGCGCGTGGTAGAAAAGTGAGGTCGGGGCGGATCCGGCCGTGGTGAGGCCGATCCAACTACGAACGATAAGTCAGTACCTGGGTGCCCCCGCAAATAAGGTAAGCCTATTATGGGCTTTCACCTGCGAATTTCCGTATGCGAGACATCCTGGGGACCGGGTATTCGACTTCGCTGCCGACATCGGCCGAGAATCACAGGACTGTAAGACGATTCGAGGAACGGGACCCGGAAAAAACTACTGGCCGCAGCGATCGAATCAGCTGCGGCCAGTGTGGTGGGCGGAGGGGGACTTGAACCCCCACGTCCATAAGGACACTGGCACCTGAAGCCAGCGCGTCTGCCATTCCGCCACCCGCCCGGGTAACGGCGAGAACACTAACACGCACCATGCCGCGCTCGAAAATCGCCGCGTCGAGCTGCCGGGAGCCGACGGCGGCGGGCACTCCCCGTCGGTGGCACCGTATATCATGCTTGCAGCGCGACTTCGTGATGACACGCGGCCGTCGCGTCCTGCACACCAGCAGGCACCACACGGTGGAAGAACACAGTGAGAGGAGGGGTCACGATGGGCATCGTTCAGCGTTTCGAACGCAAGCTCCAAGGCGCTGTCGGCGACGTCTTCGCCCGCGTGTTCGGCGGAGGCGTCGTACCGGCAGAGGTGGAGGCAGCGCTCCAGCAGGAAGCGTCGGATCTGGTTCGCCCTCTGGACGGCGGGCATCTCCTGGCACCCAACAGCTACGTCATCACGATCAACAGCTCGGACCACGACGAACTCGCCGGTGATCGAGCACTCACGGTCAAGGCGTTCTCACGTCACCTCGACGATTACATCCGCGATCAAGGCTGGCAGACCTACGGCGACGTGGTGGTTCGCTTCGAGCCGTCGCCCACCCTTCACACCGGGCAGTTCCGTGCCAGTGGCTCGGTCGATCCCGATGTGGGACGATCGGCGACTGCTGCACGGAACGAGTCCGCGCAGCAGGGCGCGTCGGCACAAGCAGCACCGAGTCCCGTCCCTTCAGCTACGCAGCGACCGTCTGCCCCACCGATGTCGACACCAGGAGCCGGCCACATGACGCAGAACCCAGGCTACGACCCGCAGCGCGACCCCGCGGACGGTCATCGTCCCGATCCGCGCGCGCGCAACGGTTACGCCGGTGGCCAGGATCCGCGCTACCCCGCACGTGAGCAGCCCGCACGTGAGCAGAACGGGTACGACGCCCAGGCCTACGCGCCCGCCGATCACGATCCGCGCTACGACCAGCAGCCGTACAACGGCGGCTACGACGAGCAGTCGTACCCCGAGCAGGGCCAGGCCTACAGCGCAGCCGGCCAGGAACAGGGCTACGACCCCCACGCCTACGGCGCGCCCGGCGGCCAGGATCAGGGCTACGACGCCCAGGGCTACAACGCGCAGGGGTACGACGCCCAGGCTTACGACGCACAGGGCTACAACGGCCAGGGCTACGACTACAACGCCGCCGAACAGGGTGCCGCGTACTCCGAGGCCCCCTACCAGGAGCAGGCGTACAACGACCCGGCCGGCCGCTACGCCGAGCCCCAGGCCGCCGGATATCAGCAGCCCGGCTACCAGCAGCCCGGCTACGACTACCCGCCTGCTCCGGCCGCCTACGGCCGTGGCTACCCGCAGGGCGGAGGCGACCGCGGCGACGGGTACGGCTACGACCAGCCCGCCTCGTACGCAGGTCAGAGTCAGGCGCTGGCCGCGACGCTGCAACTCGAAGACGGCAGCGGCCGCTACTTCCAGCTCCGTGACGGCCAGAACATCATCGGCCGTGGCCAGGACGCACAGTTCCGACTCCCCGACACCGGTGTCTCGCGTCGGCACATCGAGATCCGGTGGGACGGCCGCGTAGCCATGCTCTCCGATCTCGGTTCCACCAACGGCACCACCGTCAACGGCGCTCCGGTGCAGGACTGGCAATTGGCCGACGGCGACGTCATTCGGGCCGGTCACTCCGAGATTCTGGTCCGGATCGTCTGACGATCGACGTGGTCTCGGGTGGGGGTTGGACTCGCACTCTCGTCCACCCGTATGTCGTCCACACGAGCTGCTTCACCCTATGATGCTGCGAGGCAACCATATTTGCCGCGCCGCGGCTTTTCGCGTGGGCGGGATGCAGGTCGATTGCGAAGGAGGAGGTGAATCGTCGTGCAGGGATTGATTCTGCAACTGACAAGGGCGGGCTTCCTGCTGTTGTTGTGGTTCTTCGTCTGGGCCGTCCTTCGCACCTTGCGCAGTGACATCTATGCGGCCGCAGGCATGCGAGTGCCTGCTCGCTACTCCGGCGGCTCGAAAGTTCTCCCGTCGTTCAACAAGCAGAAGGTGGCCAAGTACCTCGTGGTGACCCAGGGCGGTCTCGCCGGAACGCGCATTTCGCTCGGCACGCAGCCCGTCCTCATCGGGCGCGCGGACGACTCCACTCTCGTTCTGACAGACGACTACTCGTCGACGCGGCATGCGCGAATCTCGCCCCGCGGCGGTGATTGGTACGTCGAAGACCTCGGTTCGACCAACGGCACCTACCTCGACCGCGCGAAGGTGACCACCGCCGTTCGCGTCCCCCTGGGAACCCCTGTCCGCGTCGGCAAGACCGTGATCGAGTTGCGCCCGTGACCCTCGTCCTTCGCTATGCCGCCCGCAGTGACCGCGGTCTGGTTCGATCCAACAACGAGGACTCCGTGTACGCCGGGGCTCGGCTACTGGCGCTGGCCGACGGCATGGGCGGTCACGCCGCCGGTGAAGTGGCCTCGCAGTTGATGATCGCCGCACTGGCTCATCTCGACGACGACGAGCCCGGTGAGGATCTGCTGGGCAAGCTCGAAGCAGCCACCCGCGAAGGCAACGCGTCCATCGCAGATCAGGTCGAGGACGAACCCGAGCTCGACGGCATGGGGACCACGCTGACCGCAATCCTGTTCGCGGGCAAGCGAATCGGACTGGTACACATCGGCGATTCGCGCGCGTACATGCTGCGCGACGGCTCGCTCACCCAGATCACCCGAGACGACACCTTCGTTCAGTCTCTCGTCGACGAGGGCCGCATCACCGCCGAGCAGGCGCACACTCACCCGCAACGCTCCTTGATCATGCGGGCCCTCACCGGCAACGAGATCGAGCCGACGCTCACCGTTCGGGAAGTGCGTGCGGGCGACCGATACCTGCTGTGCTCCGATGGTCTCTCGGACGTCGTCAGCGACGAAACCATCGAGAACACCCTGAACGAGGGTGAGACGGGCCCGTGCGCCGACCGTCTGATCGAACTCGCGCTTCGCAGCGGCGGTCCGGACAACGTGACGGTCGTCGTCGCCGATGTGATCGACCTCGACTACGGACAGAGCCACCCGATCCTCGGCGGTGCCGCCAGCACCGAAGACGAGGAGGATGCTCCTCCGCCCAACACCGCAGCAGGGCGCGCCGCAGCGATGCGGCCCCCGCGCACGACGCCCAAGCGCGTCACCACACCGGTTGTCGCACCCGAGAAGAAATCGCACAAGCTGCGCTGGACTCTCATCGCCCTGACGCTGGTCGTTCTCGCGGGAATCGGTGTGCTCGTTGCCAATTCGATCATCAAGGGCAATTACTACGTCGGTGCCGACAACAGCAAGGTGACCGTCCTGCGCGGTCTGCCCGGTTCGGTTCTCGGCTACTCGCTGCAGAGCGTGGAACTGGTGGGGTGCCTCGACGACGACGGAGCCGTCACATTGACCTCGCCGGATGCCGCCCCGGCGGACTGCGTTCCGTTCGAGATCGACGATCTGCTGCCTGCCGCACGGGAACAGGTCACGGCCGGGTTGCCGTCGGGATCTCTCGACGATGCGCGCGGTCAGGTCGAGCGGTTGGCCTCCGGTGACCTGCTTCAGGTGTGCCAGACCGAGCCGGTCGTCACCACGACCGTGGAGCCCACTCCGACGGCGATCATCCCGCCGCCCGGGGTGCCGTTGCCACCCACTGCAGAGCCCGTTCCCGAGGCCGCACCGACCACCACTGCGGTACCGACACCGACGGTTCCGCAAATTCCCGGTCAGAACTGCAGGACCGGTACTCGATGAGTTCCACTGCGTCCACGGGAGGGTCCTTTCCGAGTCCGCCCGAAGGATTCGCGCCCGCACCGGTTCAATCCAACCGACGCGGCGTCGAGCTGCTGCTGCTCGGCGCAGCCGTTCTGATCACCACGATCTCCCTGGTACTGGTCGAAGCCAGTCAGGAACAGACCATCACCTGGGACCTGGCGAAGTACGCGGTGGCATATCTCGCGCTGATGACGGTGGCGCACCTCGCCGTACGACGCTTCGCGCCCTACGCGGATCCGCTGTTGCTGCCGATCGTGGCGCTGCTCAACGGACTCGGTCTGGTGCTCATTCATCGCCTCGATCTCGCCGACGAGCAGCAGGCCCAGTATCTCGGCAACCCCATTCCGTCGCCCGATGCCAACCAGCAGGTGCTGTGGACGACGCTGGCCATCGCCGGTTTCGTCGCTCTGCTGGTGCTGCTGCGCGATTACCGCACCCTGGCTCGCTACGGCTACACGGTCGGGCTCGCCGGACTGGTGCTCCTGGCCATCCCGGCGATGCTGCCGTCGGCATTCTCCGAGGTCAACGGATCGAAGATCTGGATCCGACTGCCCGGCTTCAGCATTCAGCCCGGTGAGTTCGCGAAGATCCTGTTGCTCATCTTCTTCGCATCGTTGCTGGTCGCCAAGCGCGAACTGTTCACCGTCGCCGGCAAGCACTTCCTCGGAATGGACTTCCCACGGGCACGCGACCTCGGTCCGATCCTGGTCGTCTGGATCGTCTCCGTCGGCGTACTGGTGTTCGAGAAGGACCTCGGCACCTCGCTGCTGATCTTCGGGACCGTCCTGGTGATGATCTACATCGCCACCGAACGCGTCGGCTGGTTGATCATCGGGTTCGGGCTGTTGCTCGTCGGATTCCTGTTCGCGTATCAGGTGTTCGGCCACGTCAAGATCCGCACCGACACCTGGCTGCGCCCGTTCGAGGACTACAACGACACCGGCTACCAGATCGTCCAGTCGATGTTCAGCTTCGCCACGGGCGGGCTGGCGGGCACCGGCCTCGGTAGCGGTCGTCCGTCCCAGGTTCCGTTCGCCAAGACCGACTTCATCATCGCGACGGTCGGAGAAGAGCTCGGCCTCATCGGCCTGACCGCGGTCCTGATCCTGTACTTGCTGTTCATCATTCGCGGCATGCGTACCGCGCTGGCCGTCCGCGACAGCTTCGGCAAACTGCTGGCCGCGGGGTTGTCGTTCACGATCGCCATCCAACTGTTCGTCGTCGTCGGCGGCGTCACCAAACTCATCCCACTCACCGGCCTCACCACGCCGTATCTGTCCTACGGAGGATCGTCGCTTCTCGCCAACTACCTGCTCCTCGCGCTGCTGATCAAGATCTCCGACGCGGCCCGTGAGCCGGCAAAGCCCAAGAAGAAGCCCGCCCCCGCAGCGCCCATCGCGGAGGCACCCACCGAGATGGTGAAGCGCGCATGAACACTCCACTGCGCCGCGTGTCCATCGCCGTGATGGTCATGGTCGTGGCGTTGCTCGCCAACGCCACCTACCTCCAGGTCATCAAGGCCGACGATCTGCGCACCGACCCGAGAAACTCACGAGTGCTGCTTGACGAATACTCACGCCAGCGCGGTCAGATCTCGGCCGGTGGTCAGGTGCTCGCGTCCTCGATTCCCACCGACGACCGCTACAAGTACCTGCGCACCTACCCCCAGAATTCGATCTCCCCGGCCAGCCCGCAGGCCAACGCGCCGATCACCGGCTACTACTCGATGCTGTACTCGAGCAGCGGCCTCGAACGCGCCGAGGACCCCGTACTGAACGGATCCGACGACCGGCTCTTCGGCGGACGACTGTTCGACCTCATCTCCGGCCGAGATCCCCGAGGCGGCAACGTCGTCACCACCATCGACCCCGTCGTTCAGCAGGTCGCGTACGACCAGCTGACCGCCAAGGGATACACCGGCTCGGTGGTGGCCCTCGACCCCGCCACCGGCAACATTCTGGCCATGGCCAGCACCCCCAGCTACGACCCGAACCTGTTGGCCAGCCACGACGGCAGCACCACCACCGCGGCATGGGAGAACCTGAGCAACGATCCCGAGAAGCCGATGGTCAACCGGGCGATCTCACAGACCTACCCACCCGGATCGACGTTCAAGGTGATCACCACCGCGGCCGCACTCGAAGCGGGCGCGACACCGGACGATCAACTCACGGCCGCGTCGAACATCACGTTGCCGGGAACCTCGACGACGCTGGAGAACTACAACGGGTCGACGTGCGGCGGCGGCCAGACGGCAACGCTGCGTGAAGCTTTCGCACGCTCGTGCAACACCGCCTTCGTCGAGCTCGGCATCGACACCGGGGTGGACAGGATGCGCGAGACCTCCGCGGCGTTCGGCATCGGTGAGGACTCGACCATTCCGCTCACCGTCGCCGACAGCACCATCGGACCCATCGACGACGACGCCGCCCTCGGCCAATCCAGCATCGGCCAGCGCGACGTGGCGCTGACCCCGTTGCAGGACGCCGTCATCGCCGCCACCGTGGCCAACGGCGGCGTGCGGATGGCCCCGAACCTGGTGCAGCAGCTGCAGTCTCCCGACCTGTCGGACCTGTCGAGCTATCAGCCCAAGGCCATGGGCGAAGCGATCAGCTCGGCCACCGCGGCGACGCTGACCGATCTGATGATCGGCTCCGAGAACAACACCAGCGGCGAGGGCAAGATCCCCGGCGTCCAGATCGCGTCGAAAACCGGTACCGCAGAACACGGTTCCGACCCACGCAACACCCCGCCGCACGCGTGGTACATCGGCTTCGCACCCGCTGACGACCCCAAGGTCGCCATCGCCGTCATCGTCGAGGACGGCGGCGACCGAGCACTCGCCGCGACGGGTGGATCCGTGGCCGCACCCATCGGGCGCGCCGTCATCGCAGCCGCATTGCAGGGGAGGTGACATAACGTGCCATTGAGCAACGGGGCTGTCATCGCGCAGCGCTATCGACTTCTGCGCCTCATCGCCACCGGCGGCATGGGGCAGGTGTGGGAAGCAATGGACAACCGCCTCGATCGCCGTGTCGCGGTCAAGGTACTCAAGGCCGAGTTCTCCGAGGACCCGGAATTCCTGCAGCGCTTCAGGTTCGAGGCACGCACCACCGCGCAACTGAACTACCCAGGAATCGCCGGGGTCTACGACTACGGCGAGACCCGCGACGGCGCGGGCGAATCACTGGCCTACCTGGTGATGGAACTGGTCAACGGTGAACCGCTCAACGCCGTGTTGGGTCGGATGTCCCGGTTGCCGCTCGGCCACGCCCTCGACATGCTCGAGCAGACCGGCCGTTCCCTGCAGATCGCGCACACCGCAGGCGTCGTCCACCGCGACGTCAAGCCGGGCAACATCCTGATCACCCCCACCGGGCAGGTCAAGATCACCGACTTCGGCATCGCCAAAGCCGTCGACGCGTCCCCGGTGACCAAGACCGGAATGGTCATGGGCACAGCGCAGTACATCGCCCCCGAGCAGGCCCTCGGCGAGGAGGCCACCTCGGCTTCCGACGTCTACTCGCTCGGAGTCGTCGGCTACGAGGTACTCGCGGGCACGCGGCCCTTCGTGGGCGACGGCGCGCTGACCGTGGCCATGAAGCACGTCCGCGAAATGCCGGCCCCCATGCCGCTCGACCTGCCCCCCGCCGTACGCGAGCTCATCGAGATCACGATGGTCAAGGACCCGGCCGCGCGCTACGCCAACGGTGGCGAATTCGCCGACGCCGTCGCCGCAGTCCGTGCCGGCCGTCGCCCGCCCGCACCCGGAAACTCCCGCGGTACCGGCACCGGCAGGGTCATGATGCCGGGCGTCGTACCCAGCCCTGCGCCGTCGCCGTCGAGCACCCAGATGATGCCGACGTCGCAGCGCGAGTACCGCGGACCGGCCACCGGAACGGCTGCCGCCGCAGTACCCGAGCCCGCCGGAATGTCGTCGGCACAGAAGGCCCTCGCCTGGGGCGGTGCCGGACTGCTGCTGCTGGCCATCCTCATCGGCGGGTACGTGCTGCTGACCGGAGGCAGGGACGACACGCCGACGCCATTCGTGCCACCGACCACAACCACCACGCAGCCGACCACCACCACGACCACGACGACCGAACCCACGACGACCACCGAAGAAACCACCACCACCGAAGAAACCACCACGACCACGACGACCACCACGCAGGAACCGACGACCACCGAGGAAACCACGACGACCTCGGCGGAGCCCACGGAGACGACGACGAGACGGCCGCTGATCGAGATTCCATTCCAGCAAGATCCACAAGGACAACCATGACGACTCCCCGTACGCTGTCCTCTCGCTACGAGCTGGGCGAGATACTCGGTTTCGGCGGCATGTCCGAGGTTCATCTGGCACGTGACACTCGGCTGGACCGCGACGTCGCCATCAAGGTTCTGCGCGCCGATCTCGCCCGCGACCCCACGTTCTACCTGCGCTTCCGTCGTGAAGCCCAGAACGCGGCTGCACTGAACCACCCCGCCATCGTTGCCGTGTACGACACCGGTGAAGCCGAGACCGAAGCCGGTCCGCTCCCGTTCATCGTCATGGAGTACGTCGACGGCGACACCCTCCGCGACATCGTCCGCGCCGAAGGACCCATGGCGCCGCGTCGAGCCATGGAGGTCATCGCCGACGTCTGTGCTGCACTCGATTTCAGCCACCGCAACGGCATCGTGCACCGCGACGTCAAACCCGCGAACATCATGATCAACAACGCCGGCGCGGTGAAGGTGATGGACTTCGGTATCGCGCGCGCCATCGCCGATTCCTCGTCGCCGATGACCCAGACCGCGGCCGTCATCGGGACCGCTCAGTATCTTTCACCCGAGCAGGCCCGCGGCGAACAGGTCGACGCTCGATCGGACGTCTACTCACTCGGCTGTGTGCTGTTCGAGATCCTCACCGGCGAGCCCCCGTTCAAGGGCGATTCACCGGTCGCCGTCGCCTACCAGCACGTGCGCGAGGATCCTCAGCTGCCGTCACTGGTCAACGACACGGTGCCGCGCGAGCTCGACTCGATCATCCTCAAGGCGATGGCCAAGAACCCCGCCAACCGCTACCAGAGCGCCGCCGAGATGCGCACCGACCTGGTCCGCGTCCTCGGAGGTCAACGACCGAGCGCCCCGATGGTCATGAACGACGAGGACCGCACCACGATCCTCGGATCTGTCGATTCCCGGCAGGCAGACTTCTCCGGCGCGGACAAACCGGCCGCAGGCGCCGCCGCCACGCCCCGTGCGTCGAGGCACGCCGAACCCGAGGACGAACCCAGGAACCGTCGAGGCCTGAAGATCGCGCTGATCTCCGCGGCGTCGATCATCGTCGTCGCGATCGTCGGAGCATTCCTGTGGTCGCTCGGTCCCGGCGCGGACCCCAAGACCGTCACTGTGCCGTCCGTCGCCGGGCTGTCCGCCGACGAGGCCCAGAGCCAGCTCGAGAACGTCGGCCTACGCGTCACCGTGCAGGAGAGGCCGGATGCGTCGGTTCCCGAGGGCTCCGCGATCGGCACCAACCCGGCCACGGGGTCGCAGACCGAATCGCCCGGAGACATTCAGCTCGACGTCTCCTCGGGCCCCCAGCAGGTGCAGGTACCGCGACTGTCCGGACGCACCCAACAGGAGGCGTCGGACGCCTTGAACGAGGTGGGCCTCGAACTCGATCCCACCGTCGCCCGTGCACCGTCGACGCCGGAGAACCTCGACCGGGTCGTCGAGCAGAACCCGTCCTCGGGCGTGAGCATGAACGCCGACTCACAGGTTCGCATCACGCTCGGTTCGGGGCCGGCGCAGGTACGGATGCCCAACGTCGTCGGCCAGCTCGTCGACGTCGCGCAGCCGAACGTCGAGGGTGCCGGGCTCCGCGTTCAGATCCAGAACATCGACTCCAGTCAGCCTGTGGGGCAGGTCGTCTCGACGGACCCCGCCGGTGGTGCCAACGTCGCCGAGAACACCGTCGTGACGTTGCGGGTCTCGAACGGCGACAAGATCCCGATGCCGGACCTCTCCGGCCTCACCGAGACCCAGGCGTTGACAGCACTGGAATCGGCCGGCTGGACCGGAACGGTGTCGAACCTGTCGACGTCGAGCCAGTCGACACTCGACCCACTGATGGTCGGCCGAATCGTCAACCAGACTCAGCCGGCGGGCTCCGAGATCAGCAAGACCGACACCATCACCGTGAGCATCGGGGTACTGGGTATCCCCAACGGCTAGCCACCTCGCGTCGAGCTCAGGCGAAGGCTTCGGAGACCTGGGCTTCGAGCTTGGCGACGAGGCCGGGATCGGTGGGCATCCCGCAGACGGTGAGCCAGTTCGCCAGCATGCGGTGTCCGCCCTCGGTGAGGATGGACTCCGGGTGGAACTGGACACCGTGAATCGGTAGCTCGGTGTGCCGCATCGCCATCACCAGGCCGGATTCGGTGCGCCCGATGATCTCGAGTTCGGCCGGGATCGTGTCTTCCCGGACGGTCAGCGAGTGGTAGCGAGTGGCAGTGAAGGGCTCGTTCATCCCCTCGAGAACTCCGACGCCCGAATGGTGCACCAGGCTGGTCTTGCCGTGCAGCAGTTCCGGGGCCTTCTCCACCGTGGCACCGAAGGCTGCGCCGATCGCCTGATGGCCCAGACAGACCCCGAGCAGGGGCGTCTTCGTGCGAGCGCTGGCCGAGACCAGATCCATCGTGGCACCTGCTCGCTGCGGCGTGCCCGGTCCCGGGCTGAGCAGAATGCCGTCGAAACGGGCCGCGACGGCATCTCGGTCGGTGAGGCGCTCGTCGTCGTTGCGCCAGACCTCGACATCGGCATTCAACTGGCCCAGGTACTGGACGAGGTTGAAGACGAAGCTGTCGTAGTTGTCGACGACGAGAATACGCATGCGGACAGCGTACTCAGCGAGGCTGTGCATACCGCATGCGCACCGATTCGTCGTACGCGGGCACCGAGAGATCCTCGGACGCTGCCACGTCGTAGCGAAGGCCGTATCGCAGCGCGTACTGCTCGTACAACTGCACACCGGGCTCGTTCTTCAACGCCGCGCGCAGCCGATCCGAATCCCCGATCGCCGTCATCACGTACGGCGGACTGTACGTCCGCCCGCCGAGAAGAAGGGTGTTCCCGATGCAGCGCGGAGCCGACGAGGCCACCAGCCGTTGATCCTGCATCGCGATCGCCGACGCGCCGCCGGCCCACAACGCGTTGAGCACGCTCTGAACATCGACCTGATGAACCACCAGATCGTCGACCGATGCGTCGGACGCATACGAACCGTCCGGACCACGGGGGGCGTCGGCCATCGTGACGGTCACACCCCCGCCGGACGCGGGCTCGCGTCCTGCCGCGTCGGCCAGGGAATCGATACGCACCAACGCGTCGGCAACCTCGGTGTCCCCCGTCGCAGTGCGTTGCTGAATGGACTCGACCTGTTGCTCGAGCGTGTCCCGGCTCCGCTGGGCATCATCACTGCTGCGTTGAGCCGCATCGACCAGATCTGCGAGCCGGGTGGTATCCCCGCCGCGCAACTCGGTGCCGTCCGAGACATGCCTGGTGGTGCCGAGCAGCAGACCGACGACAGCGCACACCGCGACGGCGAGCACCCACCAGCGGGTGTCGGCGGGGGCAGTCGATCGTCCTGTCACGGGTGCTCACAATTTGTCCGGTGGGTCGGTGCTGGGCTCACCTGCGTTAGCGTGTACAGCAACCGGGTCGGTGACCGTCACGGTCCTCGAGGTCACAATAGCCTGGGGATAAGCGGCACCCGCCGATCCACAGGTTCCGATCGTCAGTTGTCCACAGGTACGGCCGCAGTTGCCGCGGACCGTCACGAACGCGAAGAGGAAGCAATGCCGAAGTCGAAGGTACGGAAGAAGAACGACTACACGATCAACCCGGCGAACCGTACGCCGGTCAAGGTCAACGCCGGGCCGTCACCGGTCTGGTACGTGGTGCTGATGCTGGGATTCATGGTGGTCGGGCTGCTGTGGCTGATCGTCTACTACCTCGCTTCCGAGGACATCGCCTTCATCGGAAACCTCGGTGCCTACAACTTCCTGATCGGCTTCGGGTTCATGGTCGTCGGACTCGTGATGACCATGCGGTGGCGCTGAGAGTCGACCGAGTTACATCGATGTCATTCATCCCCAATGTGGATAAACCCTGTGGATAACTCTACGAACGATCCACAGGGTGTGTACGAACAGCAATGGGCGACGCCCCTCGTCGCCGTCGCGGCCCTGGTCGCAGGCGGAATTGCCCTGGGAATCGGTGCCGCACTCTCCTCCACCGACGCGGCCGGAACATTCCTCGTCGGGCTCGCAGCCGTCGGAATGTGGATAATTGCCGCACTCGCCGCCGTACAACGCCCCCGACTGGCCATCACTCACGACGGATCACTGGTGATGAAACGCCTCAGCGGCATACGCACCTACAGCCGCCGCGACATCGTCCGCGTCAAAATCGTGAAATACCCACGACTGGGACGACGCGTACCGATGCTCGAACTCGACATCCGCCCACCCGGGGAAGACGACGACCGACTGATCATCTTCGGCAGATGGGACCTCGGAACCGACCCTCGCGACGTTTACGACGCTCTCGACATCCACGGTCTGGTGCCACGCGACTCCTGAGCGTCCGGGCCCCCGGGGGTACTCAATGTGACATTCGGTGGACTTTTGGGGGGTCAATGTCACATCGAGTGGACTTGCTAGAGGCCCATCTGGGCGCGCAGGTCGAGGACGCGGATCGCGATGATGCCCAGCGACACCACAGCGACGGCGATGACCGAAAGCCAGGCCATGGACACACCGGCGATGGTTCGCTGTTGGCCCGTGTCTCGGGTTAGGTGGGACAAGAACACCAGACCGGCGGTGGCGGCGGCTCCGGCGACGAGTCCGCCCATGTGTCCCCACAGCGAGATGCTGGGGATCGAGATGCTGATGAAGATGTTCACCGCGATCACGATGAGGATGGGTGCCGGGCTTCGCTTGAGCCGCAGCAGAATGACGGCCTGTGCACCCAGGAGACCGAAGACGGCACCGGACGCGCCGACGGTGAGCGCCAGCGGGTTCTCCAGCAGCATCACCGACGCGCTTCCTCCGAGGAGTGAGAGGAAGTAGACGACCAGGTAGCGGGTTCGGCCGAGCACGAGTTCGACGTCGCGACCGATGATGTACAGCGCGAACATGTTCACGAGCAGGTGTATCGGCCCGTAGTGGACGAAGCCGCTGCCGATCAGCCGGAACACGTCGCCGTCGGAGACGAGCAGGCTGTTGAGAGCCCAGCTCCGGGCGAGCGCGGATCCGGAGGTGTTGTTCATCGGATCGCCGGACTGCGCCACCGTGATGGCATAGACAATCACGTTGATGGCGATCAGGGCGTACGTCAGCGGGGTCTTGGCCGATCGTGCCATCGGTGCACCGGCGACGGTCTGCGCAGTGCGGACGTTCTTGTTGCCCTCGCGCACGCAATCGACGCAGTGCTGTCCGACTGCCGCGGCCTGAAGACACTGCGGGCATGCCGGCCGGCCGCAGCGCGAACAGGCCAGGCCGGTGGGGCGATCGGGATGTCGGACGCACACCGACTGGGGTGGGTTGGGCTGGTCGCCGTACGCGCCACCCCAGCCGGGGTTCGTCATCTTGTGGAAAGTCCTTCGGTCAGATCAGGAGATGGTGACGTTGTTGATGACGACCTCGTCGACCGGGCGATCTCCGCGGCCGACCTGCGTGCTCGAGATCGCGTCGACGACCTTCTTCGACGCCTCGTCGGTGACCTCACCGAAGATCGAGTGCTTGCGGTTGAGGTGCGGGGTCTTGCCGGTGGTGATGAAGAACTGCGAGCCGTTGGTGCCGGGGCCTGCGTTCGCCATGGCCAGCAGGTACGGGCGATCGAAGGAGAGCTCCGGGTGGAACTCGTCCTCGAACTTGTAGCCCGGTCCACCTGCACCGGTGCCGGTGGGGTCGCCGCCCTGGATCATGAAGCCGTCGATGACGCGGTGGAAGACCGCGCCGTCGTAGAACGGTCCGGTCTTGGAACCCGACGCGTTCTGCGTCGTGTATTCCTTGGATCCGTCCGCGAGGCCGACGAAGTTCGCGACGGTCTTGGGGGCGTGATTGCCGAACAGTTCGATGACGATATCGCCGCGGTTGGTGTGCAGCGTGGCCGTTTGGGTCTTGTTTGGTGAAGTCACGCCCTCCATCGTGCCACCTCGGGTGATCGGGCAGTTCACAACGGGCATCGAATCGGGTGTATCAGGAGGGTTCAGCGGGGGCGTGTTGTGGAACAGTGAGGCTATGACGAGCACAACGAAGTCCGACCAGGGTCGGTCGACCACCGGTACCGCAGCGTCCGCATTGCTCGGCGCCGCATCCGCCGCAAGCAAGGGCCCGGCCGGAGTGGGCCTGCTGTTGGCCAAGAAGGGTTACGGGCTGGCCCGCAAGCAAGCTGCGGAGCGCCGGGCAGTGACCGCGGAACGTATTGCCGAAGCAAATCGCACCCGAGCGCTGGTCACGGTCGACTCGGGATCACGTCGGACCCGGCGAATTCTGGTGTTCGGTGCCGCTGCTGCCGTCGTCGGAGGTGTCGTGTTCTTCCTCGGCCGCCGTCGCAACGAGGTGCCCCCGCCCGCCGATGTTCCGCCGAGCCTGGCCGACTACGACGACACGCCGTCATAGGTACAGAACCTTCTGCAGCAAATCGAGCAGACCCGGCCTCGTTCGGTTCACAACCTCCGCGCTGCGGTCGGCGACGACCAGTGCGGTGTTGTGTCCGCTGGTGGAGCCCTCGGTGAGATAGTCGCTGTGCCCGATCGAGCCGCCGGCTCCGTCGGAACGCTCGGTCGAGAGCAGCGTGACTCCGTCCAGTGCGCCCGGATCGCGGCCGAACGCACCCAGGTCGGCGACGATATCGCCCTCGGCCTCCGCCGCGAACACGTGTCCGACGGGAAGCCGAAGATCTGCGACGCTGTGGGTGCCGAATCCCGGTGACCCGAGAGCCACGAACTCGTCGACCCCGGTGTCGCCTCGGAGCGCCGACGCCGCGGTGAGGGATCCGTACGAGTGAGCCAGCACCGACAGATGCGGATCGCTCGCACGCGCGGCGTCGAGGCCGTCCAGAAACGGAGCCAATCGATCCGCTCCCGCCTGCGCAGCCGCACCCGAGACCACGGTCCGATCCGGATCGAGCAAGCTCCACCCCAGCTGAGGGGCCTGGTAGTCCAGCCAGGTCACTGCGGCCGCAGACTCCGGTGGATCCTGTGAAACAAGTTGCTGCACAGCATTTTTGACGTTCTCCATATCGCCGTCGTAGCGGAGAAGATGTCCGTGCACGGTCGAGCCGAGACCGGGCACGAACACGGCGACATGGGTCGCCGTGTCGACATCGCCGACCGCTATGGCCGCCATCGTCTCCTCGTACGAAGAATTGTCGAGGACCAGAAGCTGCCGAGCCCCCTGCGCCAGCGTCGCGTCGATCGCATCGAGTGATGCCAGCCGCGTGCGAGTCTGTTCGAGTCCGGCATCGGCGTCACTGAAGATCCCGCCGAACACGTTGTCGGCCAACTCTTTCTGCAGTTCGGCTTCGACGGCGCGGAGGCGGATACGCTCGGCGGCCAACACTCGACGGTTGGCGCTGTCTCGCACCCGTCCAGGTAGGCCGTCGAGATTGCCGATCAGCGCCGGCTGTTCGACGAGCAGCCTGGTGCGTGCCGCAGGAGAGAGCGCGCTCCAGAAGGCGGCATTGGCCGCCGGTGACCCGTCGCGCGGCACCGAAGCCGCAATTGCCGTCGCAACGGAGGCTGCAGAGGTTCCCCCGGCGAGGCGTCGGGCAAGGACGTCGTCGAAGTCCGTGGCCGTACGAATCAGCTGCGCGATTCGCTCGGCGAGCTCGTCACGGCATCGCCGTCGCTCTCGCATCGTCGCCCACAGATCCACGAGCGCAACCGAATACGACGCGCCGGCGTCGTACACCGAGCCGTCGGATCCGATGGCGAATCGCTCGTCGGCCGCCGTCCTCTCCACCGAGCGGAGCGCAGCGACCAGACTCTCCATGTCGATCGAGGCATCCGCGGTACATCTCGCGATCCGAAGCAACTCGGTTGCGGCATCTCCGAGATCGGACCGCATGAGTCTCAAAGTTTCCCGTGCCGCCTCGGCCGCGGGACCGTCCCACCCCTTGCCCACAACCTCGTCCGCTGCCGAATCGTGCACGGCAGCGACTTCACGCCACCGCCGCATCAGCGCTTCGGACGCGGCTGCCAGCACTCGGCTGTCCCATGACGTGAACTCGTCGAGAGTGACCATCGCATATCCCCCGCAGCATCGTCGTTGTCGACGAGTCAACGCGAGAAGTACACCGCGCCGGGAAATCTATCCCCAGCCTGTGGATGAAATCTGGGGATCAATGGTGCAGCGAGTGAGTGCTACTGCGCAATCCTGCGAATCGGGCCGCTGTAGCCGGCGTCGGGATCGGACGGCCGACTCGTCCTCGGCGGCCTGCTTCGCTTCGCCCGGTACAGATCGGCGTCGGCTGCCCGATAGATCTCACCCCAGCGGCGACCCGCGGGCATGCACGCCAGTCCGACGCTCCATTCCGCACGATGAGCGCCGCGCAGTCGCTCGATGATCTGCCAGGCCTCCTTTTCGAGAACCCCCGGCATGAACAGCACGAACTCGTCTCCGCCGAGCCGACCGAGAACGTCCCGTTTGGTCAGCTGCCCCTTCCAAGCCTTCGAGACCCGAGCGAGCAGGACGTCACCGGCAATGTGGCCGTACTCGTCGTTGATCTCCTTGAAATTGTCCAGGTCGAGCACGGCGAGGCTGACCGACAATCCGCGAGCAGCACACGCCGGCAGCATCTTCTCGATCTTGGATTCGAAACCGAATCGGTTGAGCAGACCGGTCAGAGCGTCGTGCGTCGCGGAATAGCGCATTCGGCGCGCGAAGACACCGAACACCTCCGTCGCACCGACGATGCCGAGCGCCACGAGGATGTAACTGATGAACGGCGTTCCGTACGGCGCGATCGCCGCTCCGATGACCGCCGAAACAGCAAGTACTGCAACCCATATGCCTGCGCTGCGTTCGGACCAGAACGCACCGATGTGCATCCCGAGGAACATGGCCGCCTGGACGCAGATCAAGAACGCCGGCATGGTGTCGCTGCTCCCCAACGCACAGGCGAGTGCCATCACCGACAACGCGGTCGCGAATCCCACCGCCTGTTTGGGACTCGGCACACCCGCCCTCGCCAGCACCACGATCGCCGCCGGACCCAGTAGCAGAGCCAACGCGGCCAGAACCTGCTGCGCACCGGTCAGATTCGACCACGACGCTATCGCGCTGGCAGCGTAGAGAACTGTGGTGACGGCCGCGAATACGGCGAGCATGCGGCCGGACTCGTCGAACCTCGGCCTGCTCACCAGTCGATTCCAACCGTGCAAGGCCATGATTCGGCCGAGTGGAGGCAGCGTTCACCGAAAGAAACACCACCACTCACCCGATACCCCCCAGGCACCATCGGCCCTCCCCACGCACTACGGCCATCGCCTCACATGACCCAACGATGCCCGGACTCTAACACCTCCGAGACGTGATCACGACTCTGGCCAGCGACGGCGCAGCAGGTCAGGATGCCTTCTCGGCGCGAGCTGCCTCCCTGGCAAGCAGTCGATCGCGGGACTCCTCGAACTTGGTCGCCTTGGCCGCCAAGTCTTCGACGAACGCCGCCAGTCGATCGCGATCCCGCTCGCCCTCACCCGTGAAATCGTTGCGCTCGAAGATCTTCCACTTGCGCAGCACGGGCATCAGCACCTCGTCCAGATGCTGCCGGAGATCGTAGATCCCGTGCTTGGCCAAGGTCATCGCGTTCTTTCGGAAATTGGGCATGTTCAGGCCTGGCATCTGGAAGTCGGTCGCGACATCGGTGATGGCGCGGACCATCTGATCGGGCACCAGATCCAGCGACGCCTCACCGAGGTTCCGATAGAAGATCATGTGCAGGTTCTCGTCCGCAGCAACACGAGCCAACATTCGATCCGCCACCGGATCTCCGCACGCCAATCCCGTGTTTCGGTGCGACACCCGCGTCGCCAACTCCTGAAACGTCACGTACGCCACCGAATGCAGAAAATTCGCGCCATCCATCGGCGCATCGATACCCACCGTCATGTGATGCATCCGAGCCCGCTCCAACTCCACGGGGTCGACCGCACGGGTCACCACCAGATAATCGCGCATGACGATGCCGTGACGATTCTCTTCCGCAGTCCAGCGACCCACCCACGTGCCCCACGCACCGTCCAACGAGAAATTGTCTGCCAACCCCCGGTGATACGACGGCAAATTGTCCTCGGTGAGCAAATTGGTGATCATCGCCGTGCGAGCCAATTCCGACAACGACGACTGCTCGAGAGACCAGTCCTGCCCACCCATCGCCGCAAAGTTCCGACCCAGATCCCACGGAACGTAATCATGCGGATGCCATTCCTTCGCCATCGACAGATGACGATTCAAATTGGCTTCCAGCGTGCCGTCGAGTTCCGTCAACAGCTCTTCATGATCGAGAACACGCGTCATCTGCGGGGCTCCTTCGAGAATCGAGATGCCCGAATCGCCAACCGATTCGAGACAGTGGCGAACACCGCCCGCCGAGATCGAACGACGGCACACCCCCCTGCGGTGCGCCGTCGCGATCATTCACGTCGGTCCGAGAACCGACGTGCCTTGCACACCGACCACGCTAAGGACCGATCCACCGATACGACACAGAACCGACGACTGTCTGGATATGTGGGCGCCGAAGCACAGACCGCCTTGGGTCCGATCACAATCGGTCCGTCGAATCCGCTTCGAGCCTCTCGGCACTCGAGGGCACTCAATGTCACATCGAGTGGACTTTTGGGGGGTCAATGTCACATCGAGTGGACTTTTGGGGCGGTCGGCTGGGGACACGAAAAAGGACGCCCACCGAAGTGGACGTCCTTTTTGATGTGGAGCCTAGGAGATTCGAACTCCTGACATCTGCCTTGCAAAGGCAGCGCTCTACCAACTGAGCTAAGGCCCCGGGTGTTGCCGGTAATCGTAGACGAACCTTACACGTCCACTCCGAGCGATTGTCACACGGTGGGGATGCTGTGCCAGACGCCGTCTGCGCTGCGCTGCGAGCGCACCTTCGATAGTGTCAGCACTGCGATCACCGCCGATGCGACCAGAAGAAGGATTTTCACGTCCTGCCTCTTTTCGTTCGTTCGGTGTGGGCCTAGGAGGACTTGAACCTCCGACCTCTTCCTTATCAGGGAAGCGCTCTAACCGCCTGAGCTATAGGCCCTCATCACTACTTCGGACCGAAGAAAACCTCTCCTCGAACCGAGGGATGAGATTACCGTATCGGGCCGCTGTCTTCCAAAACGGCCCGATACGGCCCTCGATGGTGCAGGTCAGTCGCGGTCTGCCAGTGTCACTTCGACGCCACCGACCAGGTCCGACGACAGGTTGTAGATGAAGGCACCAATGGTCGTCAGAGCGGTGAACAGTACGACATTGATCACACCGATCACGGCCGCGTAGCCGAATACCTGCCCGGCACTGACCAGTCCGCCGCCGCCGGATTCGTTGACGATCTCGGTGAACGCACTGTTGAGCCGTTCCCAGACGCCCATGCCGTCGAGCACGGCGTACAGCAGGCCGACCGACACCATCCACACGAAGAACAGTGACACGGCGATCACGAGGGCGATCTTGAGCGTCGACCAGGGATCGATCTTGCGGATCTGGATGGTCGCCCGCAACGGATCGCCGTCCGCACTGGGTACAGCCGTGATGGCCGCGGGGGCCGCACGCTCGGACAGGGACGGCTCCGGGTGCCTTACGGCAGACAGGTCCGGCATGTCCTTCGCCAGATCCTTGCGTTCGATGTGCCGTGTCGGTCCGTCGATTCCCGCAGCCTTGGACCTGGCGGCTTCTCGCCGTTCGGTCTTGTCCTCGGTCGATTCGCGCTGGGTCGGCTCGGCGGCCGTCCGAGCGGACCGATCGAACTCACCGTTCGGAGGCAGCGCAGCTCCGCGTCCGGACAGGTTGGTCTGCGGCTGATTCTGCGGCTGCTGCCGGTCGTCCGTTCCCTGCGGTGCGGGCCGCTGACCGGCTCCACGCTGCCAGGGCGGCGTTCCTGAGCCACCTTGCGGACCGTCGTTCTGTTGGGCCGGCATCGCCTGCGTCGCTGCCGGACCGGCCTGATCCTGACCCCGTGCGGGCTCGGACGTACGAGACGCTTCACCGGCGGCCGTCGACTCGGCTGATACCTCCGGAGTGCGCACGGTCTCGTCGGGTGCTGCAGGCTGCGGGGCTGCCTGCCGTGGAGGTTGACCGGCCGGTGCCTGCCGCTGCGGTGGCTGACCGTTCGGCGGCGGACCACCGCTGGGCCGGCCGGTCGCCTGCTGACCTGGGCCGGGCTGACGGCCGGGACCCTGGGGCGGCTGCGGCGGACCGGCGGGAGCCTGTCCCTGCCGAGGTGCAGGCGGACCCTGCTTGGGGGCCCCCGGAGGAGCCTGCGGCGGCGGTCCCTGCGGCGGGGGTCCCTGAGGTGCAGGCGGTCGCTGCGGGGGCGGGGGTCCCTGGGCGGGACGTGCCGGACCGTTCGGAGCACCCGGTGCCGGTCGCATCGGAGGGCGAGCACCGCCCTGCGGGGCCGGGCCACGGCCCGCGGCGGGCGCGGGACGAGTGGCCGGCTGCGGGCGATTGCCCGGGCGAGCTCCCTCGGGCGGCGCGGGACGCGCGGGCTGCTCCGCCCGCGCGGCGTCCCGGCTGTCCGGTCCACCGCTGGGGCCGGGCCTGCTACCAGGCCGGTTGGGAGTGCTCACTTACGACTCCTTCGCTGCATCGTCTTCGGTGCCCAGAGCATCCGGTTCGATCTCGTCGGCGTTGCGCGCGATCGCGAGCAGTGTGTCGCCTTCACCGAGATTCATCAACCGCACGCCCTTGGTCTGTCGGCCGGCCTTCCGAACCTGCTTGGCAGCGGTCCGGATCACGCCACCACTGGAGGTGATGGCGTACAGCTCGTCCTCGTCGTCGACGATGAGAGCTCCCACCAGCGTGCCACGCTTCGGGTCGTACTGAATTGTCAGCACTCCCTTTCCGCCGCGGCCCTGCTGTGGGTAGTCCTCCATCGCGGTGCGCTTGGAGTAGCCACCCGACGTCGCGACCAGCAAGAACTTGTTCTCGCTGACGACGTTGAGCGAGAGCAACGCGTCCTCACCGTTGAAGCGCATGCCCTGCACACCGGAGGTGGCGCGGCCCATCGGACGCAGCACCTCGTCGGTGGCCGAGAACCGGATGGACTGACCCTGCGCCGAGACCAACAGCAGATCGTCGTCCGAGGACGCGAGAACGGCCCCGACCAACTCGTCCTCACCGCGCAGGTTGACGGCCACGATGCCGCCGCTGCGGTTGGAGTCGAAGTCGGTCAGACGTGACTTCTTGACCAGACCGCCCTTGGTGGCGAGCACCAGGTACGGCGCGTCCTCGTAGGTCTTGATCTGGATCACCTGGGCGATGCGCTCGTCCGGCTGGAAGGCGAGCAGGTTCGCGACGTGCTGACCGCGGGCGGTTCGGTTGGCCTCGGGCAGCTCGTAGGCCTTGGCCCGGTAGACGCGGCCCTTGGTGGTGAAGAACAGAATCCAGTCGTGCGTCGAGCAGACGAAGAACTTGCTGACGATGTCGTCCTGCTTGAGTCCCGCTCCCATCACGCCCTTGCCGCCGCGCTTCTGCGAACGGTAGAGGTCGGTTCTGGTGCGCTTGGCGTATCCGGTCTCGGTGATCGTGACGACCACGTTCTCCCGGGCGATCAGATCCTCGTCGTTGACGTCTCCATCGGCGGCGATGATGCGCGTACGACGGTCGTCGCCGAACTTCTCGACGATCTCGGCGAGCTCGTCTCGTACGATCTGTCGCTGCCGCTCCGGCTTGGCCAGAATGTCCTGCAGGTCGGCAATGGTGCGCTCGAGTTCTGCCAACTCGTCGATGATCTTCTGACGCTCGAGGGCTGCGAGGCGTCGCAGCTGCATGTCGAGGATCGCCTGGGCCTGGATCTCGTCGATGTCGAGCAGGTCGATCAAGCCCTGCTTGGCGAGATCCACCGTCTGCGACGCACGGATGAGCGCGATGACCTCGTCCAACGCGTCGAGCGCCTTGACGAGTCCACGCAGAATGTGGGCCCGCTCTTCCGCTCTGCGCAGCCGGTACCGGGTACGTCGAACGATCACGTCGAGTTGGTGAGTGACGTAGAAGCGGATCATCTGGTCCAGGCGCAGCGTGCGCGGAACGCCGTCGACGATCGAGAGCATGTTCGCGCCGAAGCTCGTCTGCAGCTGCGAATGCTTGTAGAGGTTGTTGAGCACCACCTTCGCGACCGCGTCGCGCTTGATCGTGACGACGATGCGCATGCCGACGCGATCGGAGGACTCGTCGTCGATCTTGGAGATGCCCGAGAGCTTGCCGTCCCGAACCTGCTCGGCGATCGAGGTGATCAGGTTGTCCGGGTTGACCTGGTAGGGCAGCTCGGTGATGACGATCGTGGTGCGACCGTTGGAATCTTCTTCGATCTCGACGACGCCGCGCATGCGGATCGAGCCGCGGCCGGTGGAGTACGCATCCTGGATGCCCTGGCCACCGACGATGAGTCCGTGCGTCGGGAAGTCGGGGCCCTTGACGCGTTCCATGCAGGCCGCGAGCGTTGCTTCTTCGTCGGCCTCGAAGTTGTCGAGGGCCCAGAACACCGCGTCGCCCAGTTCACGCAGGTTGTGCGGCGGGATGTTGGTGGCCATACCGACGGCGATGCCGTTGGAGCCGTTCATCAGCAGGTTCGGCACCCGCGACGGAAGTACCGTCGGCTCTTGGGTTTTGCCGTCGTAGTTGGGGATGAAGTCGACGGTTTCCTCGTCGATGTCGCGCAACATCTCCATCGCGAGCGGGGTCAGCCGAGCCTCGGTGTAACGCATGGCTGCGGCGCCATCGTTGCCGCGGGAGCCGAAGTTGCCCTGGCCGTCCACCAATGGGTATCGCATCGACCACGGCTGGGCCAGTCGCACCAGTGCGTCGTAGATCGAGGTGTCGCCGTGGGGGTGGTAGTTACCCATCGTTTCGGCAACGGGGCGTGCGGATTTGACGTAGCTGCGGTCGGGGCGGAAGCCCGAGTCGTACATCGCGTACAGCACGCGGCGGTGCACCGGCTTGAGTCCGTCACGCACCTCGGGCAGTGCACGCCCGACGATGACGCTCATCGCGTAATCGATGTAGCTGCGCTGCATTTCCTGCTGGATGTCGACCGGATCGATCCGGTCGCCGCCCTCGGCGTTGGTGGTCGAACCCGGCGGGGGTCCTACCGGCGGTTCGGTGATGTCAGACATGCAAATCTCCTCGAGTAACGGTCACCTCCACGCACCGAGAGAACTCATCGGTGCGTGAAGGGAAGTGACTAAACGTCAAGAAAGCGAACATCTTTCGCGTTGCGGGCGATGAAGCTACGACGCGCGGAGACGTCCTCGCCCATCAGCACGCTGAACAGCTCGTCGGCGGCCGCCGCGTCGTCCAGCGTCACCAGACGCAGGACGCGGACCGACGGATCCATGGTGGTCTCCCACAGTTCCTTGGCGTTCATCTCGCCGAGGCCCTTGTAGCGCTGGACGCCGTCCTCGACGTTGATCTTGCGCTTGTTGGCGATGCCGGCCTCGAGCAGACCGTCGCGCTCGCGGTCGGAGTAGGCGAAGTCCGGTTCGCCGCGGCTCCACTTCAGCTTGTACAGCGGCGGCATGGCGAGGTAGACGTGGCCGTGCTCGATCAGCGGTCGCATGAAGCGGAACAGCAGCGTCATCAGCAGGGTGGAGATGTGCTGGCCGTCGACGTCGGCGTCGGCCATCAGCACGATCTTGTGATAGCGCAGCTTGGTGATGTCGAACTCGTCGTGGATGCCGGTTCCGAAGGCGGTGATGATCGACTGGACCTCGTTGTTCTTGAGGACGCGGTCGATGCGAGCCTTCTCGACGTTGATGATCTTTCCGCGCAGCGGCAGGATCGCCTGGAACATCGAATCTCGTCCGGATTTGGCCGAGCCGCCTGCGGAGTCGCCCTCCACGATGTAGATCTCGGACTTGCTCGGATCGTTCGAGCGGCAGTCGGCGAGCTTGCCGGGAAGGCCACCGATATCGGTTGCGCTCTTGCGGCGCACCAACTCTCGCGCCTTACGTGCGGCCATTCGGGCCTGCGCGGAGGAGACCGCCTTGTTGATGATGGTCTTGGCGTCGGCCGGGTTCGATTCGAACCAGTGCGCCAGGTGCTCGTTGCACGCCTTCTGCACGAACGACCGAATCTCGGTGTTGCCGAGCTTGGTCTTGGTCTGCCCCTCGAACTGCGGCTCCCCGACCCGCACCGAGATGACTGCGGCCAAGCCCTCGCGGATGTCGTCGCCGGTGAGCTTGACATCCTTTTCCTTGACCAACTTCTTCTCGATCGCGTACTTGTTCACCGTCGAGGTCAACGCGGTGCGGAAGCCCTCTTCGTGGGTACCGCCCTCGTGCGTGTTGATCGTGTTGGCGAAGGTGTGCACCGATTCGGAGTAGCCGGCATTCCACTGCATGGCGATCTCGACCTCGTGGCCCTCACCCTTGCCGGTGAAGCCGACGACCGAATTGTGGATAGCGGTCTTGGTCCTGTTGATGTGCTTGACGAAGTCGACCAGACCGTCCGGGTAGTGATAGGTCCGCTTGCGCACCTTGGCCGGCTTCGCGTTGGCCGCGTCGGCCTGCTCTTCCTCGGCGGTCTTGGGCGCCTCGGCGGTCTCACCGAGTTCTTCCTCGGTCGCGTCGGTGGCTGCCACTCGCTCGTCGGTGAAGTTGATGGTCAGTCCCTTGTTCAGGAACGCCATCTCCTGCAGGCGGCGGTGCACGGTCTCGAAGCTGTAGTCGAGGGTCTCGAAGATCTTGCCGTCGGCCCAGAAGCGCACGGTGGTACCGGTCTCACCGGTATCCCCGACGGTCTCGAGGGGGCTGGGCTTGGCGTAGTCGTAGGTCTGCTTGTAGCGATGACCGTCGCGCGCGATCTGCAGTTCGACCTTGGTCGAGAGCGCGTTCACCACCGAGATGCCGACGCCGTGCAGGCCACCGGACACCGCATAGGAGTCGGAGTCGAACTTGCCGCCCGCGTGCAGCTGCGTCATGACGACCTCGACGGTGGGAACACCGGAGGAGTGCATGGCGACGGGAATTCCTCGACCGTCGTCCTTGACCTCGACGCTGCCGTCCTCGTGGATGGTGACGTCGACGGTGGAGGCATAGCCGGCCATGGCCTCGTCGACGGAGTTGTCGACGACCTCCCAGATCAGGTGGTGCAGGCCTCGTTCGCCGGTGGAACCGATGTACATACCGGGCCTCTTACGGACCGCTTCCAGGCCCTCGAGGACCGTGATGGAGGAAGCGCCGTAATCCTTGCTGTTCTCGTTGTTACCTGACTTCTGGGCAGCCACGGTTAGCTGGTTCTCCTTCTACGCGTCCACTACCCCGCTCACACCTGTCGCAGGTGCTACCGCAGGGCCGGCACGGTCGTTTCCGCCGTGCTCGATTCCATGCGATTGTTCCGGGCTTGATGTCGTACCGGTCCATAGTACTGGGTGGCTGCGACAGCATGGGGACGATGACACCCCTAAAAGGCCCCTGATTGCTTCACAGGCGCATTTTTTCGATGTCGGACGACAAAGATGAAGGGTGAAACGAGCGGCTCCGCTAGAGATCGAGCACGATCCGTTCGCCCTCGGACCGCGAGACGCAGATCAACATCTCGTGTTGCTGCTCCTCGGCCGTGAGCCGATTCTCTCGATGCTGCGGTGTTCCGCTCAGAACTCGAACCCGGCACGTCCCGCAGAACCCCTGCTGGCAGGAGTACGCCACATCCGGGCGCAGACGCCGAATGGCATGCAGCGCAGTCTCGTCCGAACCCACTGCGATGACCTGACCGGAATCGACGAGCTGCACCTCGAACTCGGCGCCGTTCTTCACCGGCGGAGGCGAGAACCGCTCGAAGTGCAGATGTGTCGCGGGCAACGAGTCGAACGAGGCGCGAACCAGATCGATCATCGGCGGCGGTCCGCATACGTAGACCGAACCGCCGGGTGCCGCGGCACCGAGCAGATCCATGCTCGACGGCATGCCGTCCACATCGTCGGTGCGCACCGTCACGCGATCGGCCTCCCAGTCGGCGATCTCATCGAGGAACGGCATCGATTCACGCGAACGTCCGCAGTAGACCAGGTGCCAGTCCATCCCCGTCTCCCGAGCCCGGCGCACCATCGAGATGATGGCGGTGATCCCGATTCCTCCGGCCACGAACACTGCATGCTCGGACCGTACGAACGGAAAACCGTTGCGCGGACCCCGAATTGCGACCTCGGTGCCGACCGGAAGATCGTGCATCTCGCGCGACCCGCCGCCGCCGTCGGGCACCAGGCGCACCGCGATGGAGTACGAGTCGGCATCCGGTCGCCCACACAACGAGTATTGCCGACGGCGTCCGGACGGGAGATAGAAGTCCAGATGCATTCCCGGTGCCCACGCAGGCAGCACCGCGCCGTCGGCGGCCGAGAACGTCAGTTGGACCACCTGCTCGTCGACGCACAGCACCTCGCGTGAGACCAAGGTCAGCAATCGGGTGCGAGCGACGGGCGGCGCCGCGAACGACGCGTCGTAGTCGTCACCGTCGAGCAGAGCGAACCATTTGTCGAGCGCATCGGTCACCAGCGACACGGTCTGATCGGGCTCGTCACGGCCGTACAGATTCTTCGGAATCGTGCGTCCCATTCGGAACGAGTCCACCATCTGTGCCATTGCGCCGAGCTTGCTCCGCAACGTGCGTTTGGTCATCGATCGGCGGACCGAGCTGCCGGTGAGGTGGCCAGATACTGCACTGCCTGCGCCGTCGACCCTTCCTGAGAGGGGTGGTACGTGCTCTTGAAGTAGCGAAGAGACGCCTTCACCATCGACATCGGGGTCGGGAACAGACCGGCTTTGGCCACTCGTCGGAATTCTCGGAACGAGGGTGTGCGCTGCTTGGGTGGAAGGTGCGCCAGCGTCGGATCCTGGCTCATCAGATAACGAACACCGCGGGTCCAGAACCACACGAGGGTGGGCGCGATGACGACATACGTACGAATCCGGCGGGCCGGACGGACGTCGAAGTATCGCATCACCTCGTAGGCCACCGATCGATGCTCGACCTCCTCGGCTCCGTGCCACCGCAGCAGATCCAGCATGATCGGATCGACGTCGGCCTCGTCCAACTCCGTGGCATTGAGAACCCAATCGCCGAGGAAGGCGGTCAAGTGCTCGGCGGCGGCGATGAGGGCGAGACGCTCGACCAGACTGTTCTGGCCGTGCCCGGACCTGTTGCCGAGGGCGCGGCCGAACAGGAACTTCATCTGATCGACGTACGGATCGACATCGATGCCGTGCGCCCGCAGCTGATCGTGGACATCGGTGTGCGCCTGCGCATGCATGGCTTCCTGGCCGATGAATCCGATCACGTCGTCGCGCAGCTGATCGTCGTGGATGAGCGGCAGCGCTTCCTTGAACGTGCGCACGAACCATTCCTCGCCCTCGGGCAGGAGCAGGTGCATCACGTTGATCAGGTGAGTCGCCAGTGGGTTGCCGTCCATGTAGTGCAGCGGCAGAGATTCCCAGTCGAACTCGACATTTCGAGCATGCAGAATGACACGGTCTTCGGGGGTTCCGTCCACATCGACGGCCGCTGTCGATGCCTTCTTCGTTGGTGCAGACACAACTTCTCCTCGTCCGATGGCCGCGTAGAACATCTTCATCGATCCCCCGACCGCTGAGTGTCGCGAATCACGCTACGCACATCGACCATGTCACAGCAACACTGGCCCCAACATCTGTTGAGGATCACCTGGACCAGCCGGTTCGAGAAGCCATCGTTGGGACGTCTCACTATCCGTACGTGTCGCGTGGGCCCCGTCCACGCACGTGACGCTCGCCCATTCTCCAGCTCTGCGTCGTCGGACCGGTGATGCGCAGAGAGGTCACCACGCCGTGACCGACGGCCGCTGCGATCTTGGCCAGAATCTGCGATTGCATCAGCCTCAACTGTGTCGCCCACGCCGTGGACTCCGCCGAAATGCTCAACACTCCGTCCTTGAGACCGGTGGGATCCGCGTGAGCCGAGATGTCCTCACCCACCACGCTGGGCCACCGGCCCAGCACCGCACCCTCGGACACCTTGGCCGACCACCCACGCTTGGACGCGATCGAGTTCGCCAATGCCCCGAAGGCCTGCGGATCACGGTCGTCGGGCCCGGCTCCCGACCAACCGCGTCTACGACGCCCCCGCAGTGCTCGAACTCCGCCGGTGGGCGACGACCGTCCCTGCCCCACCGATTTGCCACTGGCCTTGGCTGCGGCCCGGGCGTCCTCGAGTGCTCGACGCGCCAGATCGACGCCTTTCAATTCCGGTACCTCACCGTTGCCCGGGGGCGTCGCGTCGTCGTCGGTCATCGATCCTCACCTTCCGAACGTGCGATTCCGGTATTGTCCGACAAGTCCGAGATGCGCGAGATACGGCCTGCTGCACCGGAATCCGAGCTTTGCGTTGCCTCGACCCCGTAGCGCCTTGCATCGAGTTCGGGAGGTACGTCCTCCGGTACCGCCGCCGTGATGAGGACCTGCTCTGCGCCGGCGGCCACCGTCGCCAGCGCCGCGCGCCTCTTTCGGTCGAGCTCGGCGAACACGTCGTCGAGCATCAGGACCGGGTCCGTACCGTCCTCCCGCAACAACGCAAAGGAGCCGAGCCGCAACGACAGTGCATACGACCACGATTCACCATGGCTGGCAAAGCCTTTGGTCGGTTGATCGCCGAGCATCAATTCCAGGTCGTCGCGGTGCGGTCCCACCAGGCACACCCCGCGTTCGATCTCACGCTGTCTCATCACCGAAAGTTGATGCAGGAAAGCAGCTTCCAACACCTCGATGTCATCGGGTTCGGGGGCACGATCGGCATCGGAGAATTCCGGCGGGAGCGCATCGGCCAGACTGCAGCGATAGGCGACGGCAGCCAACCGCGATTCCGGCGCGATCGAGCTGTAGGCCTGTTGCACGAAAGGCATCAGCTCGTGCACCAAAGCTATTCTGGCAGCCAGCAATCGAGCTCCGTGCGCCGCGAGATGACCGTCCCAGACGTCCAGGGTGGCAAGGGCACTCGCGCCGTCGCCCGACGACGATCCGCGGCGCAACGACCCACTCGCCGTCTTGAGCAGAGCCGACCTTTGCCGCAGAACCTTGTCGTAATCGGCACGGACAGTGGCCATTCGAGGAATACGAGTGGTGAGCAGCTCGTCGAGATAGCGTCGTCGCTCGCCGGGATCGCCGCGGACGAGCGAGAGATCCTCGGGAGCGAACAGCACACTCTGCAACACGCCCAGGATCTCGCGGGGGCGCCGCAGCGGTGATCTGTTCATCCGAGCCTTGTTGGCCCTGCCTTCGAGAAGCTCCACATCGATGATCAGTTCCCGACCGTGATTGACCACGGCGCTGCCCACGAACGCCTTGGCGGCGCCTGCCCGAATCATAGGAGCGTCCGAGGACACACGATGGGAGGACAACGTCGACAGGTAATTGAGCGACTCGAGCAGATTGGTCTTGCCGTGTCCGTTGGGCCCTACGAACACGGTCGAGCCCGGTCCGAGGTCGACGGTGAGGTCGTCCCAGGATCGGAAATCGTGTAGCTGCAGAGACCGGACGAACACTTACTCGGTGTTCTTCGGCGCCGGGGCGCGCAGCGTCTCGTCGGCATCGGCCTTCTTGACCGCATGCCCGCCGAACTGGTTCCGCAGTGCAGAGACAGCCTTCATTGCAGGCGAATCCTCTTGCCGCGACGCAAATCTCGCGAACAGCGCCGCGGAGATCACCGGCGCCGGGACAGCGTGACGGATGGCTTCCTCGACGGTCCAGCGTCCTTCACCGGAATCCTCGGTGTACCCGGAGATCTCGCTGAACTCCGGATCCTGACCGAGAGCTTCGACCAACAGATCGAGCAGCCACGACCGCACGACCGTGCCCTTGCTCCAGGCCCGCAGCACGCCTTGCACGTCCTGCACGAGTTCTTCGGCTTCGAGGATCTCGTAACCCTCGGCGTAGGCCTGCATCAACCCGTACTCGATGCCGTTGTGCACCATCTTCGAGTAGTGACCGGCACCGACCGGACCGGCATGCACGAAGCCGTCCGCGCGCTCACCCTCGGGACGCAACGCATCGAAGATCGGCATCGCACGGGCGACATGCTCGTCCTGGCCACCGACCATCAGGCCGTAACCGTTCTTCAGGCCCCAGACGCCACCGGATACTCCGGCATCGATGTAGCCGATTCCCTTGGCGTCCAACAGCTCTGCGTTGGGCTTGTCATCGGTGAAACGAGAGTTGCCGCCGTCGATCACCAGATCGCCCGGCTCGAGCACATCCGCCAGACCGGTGACGGTATCGCGAGTGATCTTGCCCGACGGAACCATCACCCAGACCACCCGAGGGGCCGTCAACGACTGCGCCAGACCGGCCAGTGACGGAGTATCGGTCACCTCGGGTCGGGGGTCGTAGCCGATGACCTCGTGACCGTGCTCGCGCAGTCTCTCGCGCATGTTGAAGCCCATTTTTCCGAGACCGACCAAGCCCAGCTGCATGATGAGGCGTCCTTGTCTGTGTCAGGTGCGAAAGTTCCCGCGGGTTCAACAGTAACCAGACCGGATCAGCCCGGCAGCCTGACCGGCATCAGCAAGTACGTGTACTCGGACTGCGGCGCCACGAACTTGCCTGCGTCATCGGGAACGAGTTCCTCGTCCGAGGTCGGCCGCAGCACTGCGGGCCGACTCGGCGTCGTGAATCCGAACGTGACCTTCTCGCTGTGCAGTGACGACAGGCCGTCGATGAGATAGCCGGGGTTGAAGGCGATGGTCAGGGCCTCACCCTGGAAATCGGCGGGCAGTGCCTCCTCGGCGCGACCTGCATCGTCGCCGCCTGCGGACAGCAACACGCCCTCCGCGTTGAATTCGAGGCGAACCTGGGCTCCACGCTCGGCAACGAGAGCCACACGCTTGATGGCCTCGATCAGCGACGCAATCTCGAGGGTTGCCACCGCAGTGTGTTCGGCCGGCAGCAATTGACGGAACTTCGGGAATTCGGCGTCGAGCAGTCGTGTCGTGGTGCGGCGCCCGTCGCTGACGATGCCGAGCAGGCCGTCGCTACCGATGGACGATCCGGAACCCAAAGCGAGTTCGACGGGTGAGCCGGCGTTGCCGCCGAGCGTCTTCGCAGATTCGGAGAGGGTCTTGGCCGGGATCAGCACCGCAGTGGTGGTGTCGGCACCGGCGGGAGTCCACTCCACCTCTCGAACCGCCAACCGGAAACGGTCGGTGGCAGCGAGAACGACATTGGTGCCGTCGATCTCCACGCGGATACCGGTGAGCATCGGAAGCGTGTCGTCCTTGCCCGCCGCGATGGCGACCTGGGCGATGGCCTCGGAGAAGACGTCACCGGCCAGCGAACCGGTGTTGGTGGGCAGCTCGGGGAGCTGCGGGTAGTCCTCCACCGGCATCGTGGGCAGCGAGAACTTGGCGCTGCCGCAGTTGACCAGAACGCGGGTTCCGTCCACCGTGACGTCGACCGGCTTGTTCGGCAACGACTTCGTGATGTCGGCAAGTAGCTTGCCCGACACCAGAACTCGGCCGGCAGTGGCAACTTCGGCCGACACCTTGACCTGAGCGGAGACCTCGTAGTCGAACCCGGAGACCGTCAGACCCTGCTCGTCGGCGGCAAGAAGAACTCCACCGAGCACGGGAACGGGCGGCCGGGACGGCAGGCTACGGGCCACCCACGCGACGGAATCGGAAAAATCTTCACGAGCAACGCGAAACTTCAAACTTCCAAGCTCCATCGCTCGGCATTTCCTCTCGTTCGGTGGCGTTCGGTGTCACGGCCGGAGCGATGCAACCACGATGGTTGCGGCTCGAACCGATGCAACGACGAGTGTGGCACATCCAGCGCAAGCACACCGTATGCCCTCCGAACCGAAGACGGAAGCGCGAGGGTCTCGCCGAACATGGGATTCGGGTGATCTCGGAGGGCCTGTGAACGGATCGTTCCCCAACACCTGTTTTCAAAGAAGTTCTTTCAAGGAGAAAACAGAAGTATTAATAGGTCCTGTGGAATCTGTGCACGGACCATTCGATCCGCTGGTGGCCGAGCGTGGTGTCGTGGGGATGAACTCGGGACCAATTCGTGGTTGACGAACTGCTGCCTGTGGACGAATCACATCGGTGCACAGGCGCCCACACTCCATCCCCAGAACTTCGATGTTGTCCACATGGTTATCCACAGGTGTGAATCAATGGTCGATGCCTCGAAAATTCATCGGATTCGCGTCGAGAATCGGTCCGGCGAACGACGAGATACAGCGACGGCACCGAACCCGCGATGGGATTCGGTGCCGTCTTGTGCAGTCGTTCGTGCCCGGTCGGCTACCGCTTCGAGCGCTGCTTGATCCGCGCGGTCAGCTCCTGAACCTGGTCGTACACCTTGCGACGCTCGGTCATCTCCTTGCGAATCTTCTTGTCCGCGTACATCACCGTCGTGTGGTCGCGACCGAACGTCTGGCCGATCTTGGGCAACGACAGGTCGGTGAGCTCGCGGCAGAGATACATGGCGATCTGCCTGGCCATGGCCAGGGCTCTGGCCTTGCCCGGCCCGCACAGGTCCTCGATGGAGGTGTTGAAGTACTCCGCTGTGACGGCCATGATCGTGGCCGCATTGATCTCCAGACTCGACGAATCGGGGATCAGATCGCGCAGAACCACCTCGGCCAGAGTGAGGTCGAGTGCTTGTCCGTTGAGCGATGCGAAGGCCGTCACTCGAATGAGGGCGCCTTCGAGCTCACGAATGTTGCGCTCGATACGGCTGGCGATGAGCTCGAGCACGTCGTGCGGCACATCGAGCCGGTCCATCCGAGCCTTCTTGCTCAGAATGGCGATACGCGTCTCGAGCTCGGGCGGCTGTACATCTGTGATCAGGCCCCACTCGAAGCGGGTACGAAGCCGCTCCTCGAGCGTGGCCAACTGCTTCGGTGGTCGGTCGGACGAGACGACGATCTGTTTGTTCGCGTTGTGCAAGGTGTTGAAGGTGTGGAAGAACTCCTCCTGGATGCCTTCCTTGCCCTCGATGAACTGGATGTCGTCGACGAGCAGCACGTCGGTCTCCCGGTAGCGGCGCTTGAACGCCACCTTGCGGTCGTCACGAAGACTGTTGATGAAGTCGTTGGTGAATTCCTCGGTCGAGACGTATTTCACGCGCATGCCCGGGAACAGTCGCTGCGCGTAGTGGCCGGCCGCGTGCAAGAGGTGAGTTTTGCCCAGGCCCGACGCCCCCCACACGAACAGTGGGTTGTACGCGCGAGCAGGTGCTTCGGCGATCGCCACCGCGGCTGCATGTGCGAACCGATTGGAGGCGCCGATGACGAACGTGTCGAAGGTGTACTTCGAGTTGAGGCTGTTGGCACCCGAGGACGGCGGCGTCGAATCGGGAGGCTTCGTGAAATACGTCGGCCACGAGTTCTGGACGCTGGCGAGAGCCTCGCGTTCGTCGTCGACCTCTTCGTAGTCTGCCGTCTCGGAGTCCGACGGCTCATCGTCTCTGCTGGTCAGGATGCGTCGCCGGTAGGTCGGAGAGCTTGCGGCATCGGGGTACGTCGATCGCTCGGAGTCGATCTTCTCGTCTTCGGGAGCCGAGATACGCACTCCGAGTCCCTCGACACCCTGTCCCAGATGACGCCCGAGGGCACCGAGGATCGGTTCGCGAAGATCTCGTTCGATCGCTTCCTGCGCGAAGGTCGACGGGACTGCGAGCAGCGCGAACCCCTGCGTCAAGGTCAGCGGTTTGACCAGAGCGAGCCAGGCCTTCTGGCCTTTGGTCAGCGGCGACCCACTGTGTCGGTCGGATGTGAGCTCCGCGACCACCTCGGGCCAGATGCGCGCGAGCGCATCCGGATCGTCGTTCACGTTGGGCCCTCCGTCGTCGAGCATTGGTCTCGGGCGGTGTTCGACGCATGAATCCGCGCGCCGTTTCGTACCCGCGCGGCAACGACGTCGGATAGCGTCGTCGTTCGTGCGTCGCTGCGGCCGAGACCAGGGTCCGTTGGTGGACCCCGCAAGGTACGAATATGCCACCTGAACTGTGTTTCCACACAATTATCCACAGGTGTGGATAAACGACACCGATGTGACCCCAGAGCGGGTTGCGGCTCGTGCTATGACAATTACGCCAGTCTGACCTGCACCGATGTCGACTGTCTGTAGTGCGATCGGTGGACTTGTGTCGTAGCGCGCGGTCGTTCGGTGGCGATTTCGGCGAATATCACACCGTCGGTGGCCGGAAACCGGCACTGCCTGTGTATGAACGACGGCACTGACCGCTCGAGCGCGAGTTTGACCGGCGGTGACTCGATCAGTACTCTCGAACAGTCACCCAATAGCGAGGTGGCCGATGCTTGCTGGCTGCTTACAGTCTGTCTTCACTCGGATTTCTCGCTCGGGAGGCAAGCGAGTCCATCCGGACTCGCTAGGAACCTTTCCAGCAGTCGCCGACAGATCGGCGTCTTTTCAATCTCGAGGAGTGTTGACCGTGGCCAAGGGCAAGCGGACGTTCCAGCCGAACAATCGCCGCCGCGCGCGCGTTCATGGCTTCCGTCTTCGTATGCGTACCCGTGCGGGTCGTGCAATCGTTTCCGCACGTCGCGGCAAGGGCCGTAAAGAACTCACAGCCTGATATCTGTTCGTCCGAAGCTTGGAGCTCGGGATGCTTCCTGAGCCGAATCGACTACACCGAGCACGTGATTTCTCCGTAGCGGTGCGTCGAGGACGCCGAATGGGTAGATCGGATCTTGTGGTTCACGCCGTCGTGCGTGACGAACAGGACATCGCATCGACCGTTCGCGGGCCACGTTTCGGATTGATCGTCAGCAAGGCAGTCGGGCCGGCCGTAACTCGTCATCGAGTTGCGCGCCGGCTTCGGCATATCTGTACCGACGTCATCGGTGAGCTCCCCGAGACCACCGACGTGGTGATCCGCGCACTGCCCGGAGCCGCGCGCGCGTCCTCGGCAGATCTACTGATTCAACTGCGTTCAGGATTGAAGAAGCTCGGTCTTCTCGAAGCTCCGAAGGGTCCGCCGTCATGACATTCATGGGCAACCTTCGTTCCATTCCTGCTCGAACACTCGTCTACATCATCGGGTTGTACCGGACCTACGTGTCCCCGATGAGACCTCCCACCTGTCGCTTCTCCCCCACCTGCAGTGAATACGCCATCGAGGCGCTCCAGGTCCACGGGATGACGAAGGGCTCTTTGCTGGCAGTCGTCCGCCTCCTCAAATGTGCTCCCTGGCACTCTGGAGGCTGGGACCCGGTACCCGAACCCGGTAGGTGGCGCGCGATCGTCACCGAACCGACCGAAACCGAAGAACACCACGATCTCGCGCGAGTGGAAGAACAGAGGAGTACATAGAGCCGTGCTCGACTTCATTTACTACCCGGTTGCCTGGATTCTCTGGGTGTGGCACAAGGTCTTCGGCTTTGTGTTCCAGGATCCCAGCAATGGGTTCGCCTGGGCACTGTCCGTCGTCTTCCTGGTCTTCACCCTCCGCCTGATTCTGTACAAGCCCTTCGTCAAGCAGGTCCGCACCACGCGGCAGATGCAGGAGCTACAGCCGCAGATCAAGGCTCTGCAGAAGAAGTACGGCAAAGACAAGCAGAAGATGGCCGTCGAGATGCAGAAGCTCCAGAAGGAGCACGGCTTCAATCCGCTGATGGGCTGCCTTCCGGTGCTGGCCCAGGCACCGGTGTTCATCGGCCTGTTCCATGTGCTGCGCTCGTTCAACCGCACCGGTACCGGCTTCGGTCAGCTCGGGTTGACTCCCGAGGAGAACCGCGAGCTGTCGAACTACGCGTTCAACGTGGCCGATGTGCAGTCCTTCCTGGACGCTCGACTGTTCGGTGCCCCGATCTCGGCGTGGATCACGATGCCGCAGGATCAGCTCAACGCATTCGCAGTGGGCCCCGACGCGACCATCCCGTCGACGTGGGTCATCGTGGCCGTCTCGGTCCCGTTGATGATCATCGCGGCGATCATGACGCACATGAACTCGCGTGCATCGGTCGCACGTCAGAGTGAGGCGGCAGCGGCGAACCCGCAGTCCGCGATCATGAACAAGCTCGCCCTCTATGTCTTCCCGCTCGGCGTTCTGGTGTTCGGTGCGCTGCTGCCCGTCGCGATCCTGCTGTACTGGGTCAGCAACAACACCTGGACCTACGCGCAGCAGCACCTCGTGTTCGGAAAGATCGACAAGGAAGAAGCCGCGAAGGCCGCAGCTGCGGTGGAGAAGCGTTCCGAGAATGCGCCCAAGCCCGGTGTGAAGCCCGTGTCGACCACCAAGCCGAAGCCCGGTGCACGCCCCAAGCTCTCGAAGATGACGCCGACGAGCGATACGTCCACGGCGGAGACCGGCGAGGGTATTTCCGGTTCGACGACCGGTGCCGCGACGCCGGCCAAGCCGAGACCGCAGGCGAACCGGAACAAGTCGACCAAGCGCAAGCGGCGCTGACCGAGACGTCGAGAGAAGGACGAACATGGCAGCCGACGTAGAAGAAGCTCAGAACGACGAAGTACAGACAGCCGGTGCGGTATCCGGAGATGGAGCAAGTGACGTGGTGGTCGAGGCCGATCAGGTGAGTGCAGTCGACGTGGAGGCAGACGAGACTCCCGTGGTCGAGGGATCAGAGGACTCGGGCGTCGTGGAGGACAAGACCGACGACGTGTCCGACGATGAGGACGAGGACGACGAGGATTATCTGGTCGAGGAAGGCGAGATCGCGGGCGACTACCTCGAACAACTGCTCGACGTCTTGGACTTCGACGGGGACATCGATCTCGACGTGGAGGGTGACCGCGCCATCGTCAGCATCGACGGTGGCGACGATCTCGCCAAGCTCGTGGGCCGCAAGGGTGAAGTTCTCGACGCGCTGCAGGAGCTGACTCGGCTGGCCGTTCAGCAGTCGACGGGTGAGCGCAGCAAGCTGATGCTCGATGTCGCCGGCTGGCGTGCGAATCGGCGTACCGAACTCGGCAACCTCGGTGCCGAAGCAGCGCGCCGGGTACTCGAATCCGGTGAGCGCGAAGAGCTGACCCCGATGACTCCGTTCGAGCGAAAGATCGTGCACGACGCGGTCGCCAAGATCGACGGCGTCGCGAGCGAAAGCACCGGCGTCGAGCCGGCTCGGCGAGTAGTCGTCGTCAAGGCGTAAACAGAGCTTCGCAGTCGATGGCCCCCACTTCGGTGGGGGCCATCGTCGTATCCGGATGTAATGGAACTCTGCCGTGAATGTCATCGATGTAATTTGCAGGCCGGGTAGACGACGATGTTGCCGGTTCGATCGATTTTCCCGCCGGATTCTCGAGATCCAGCCATCCACTGCGCTTTCGTCACTGTGACGGCAAAGATTGCGGTGACGCGGCGATGTAAGGCACGTGATACTCGACTTTGTTTCACGTGAAACGAGCGTGTTCGTTCCACCCGGGGGACGTTCGATTGATGCGAGGTTCGGTGCCCCGGGTGGAGGAACCGAGTTTTGGTAGCCGTTCGAGACGGACCGCAGTACCACCGGTTTCACGTGAAACATTGCGATGCTGATTGGCTGCGGATCGCATTGGGCCCATCACGTGAAAACGAATCGAAATGATCCTGCGAAAGATCGGTGAACGCAGCGATCGCGAAGACGGTCCCGTCGACTCGAGGGGGCAACGCGAGTCGGACCCTCTCCGGGGTTCACTGCCGAGTCGGATACTGGTCCAGATCAGCTTTATCGGATCCCGCGATCAGCACGATATAGCCGGTCCACGACGCCAGGCTCGATCACTGACACAGCCACCGTCGATAGGTCTCGACGGTTGCGAAGTTCGGGGCTACCGGTCGAAGAGACATAGTCGTCGACTGGAGACACAGGAACGATCCGAATGCGGGGATGACGCCACTCGCCAATCTCTCGAGACGTGTACCTGTCGGCGAGGCAACCACGTGTGCGAAGCGAATTGGTCGCGCTGCTTGCCGGTCGGAATTCTGGCTGTCTCTGTGCAGGGAGACGAGTCGGCCTGATGTTGTGTGGGCGGGACAGTTGCACTCGTGCGATCCGCTTGTCGGTCGACGGTGTACGACCGTCGAGCCAGTGGGCCGAGCCAGACGAGATCGTAGATGCGTATGGAGTTCGGATCCACGGTCTGAGTACTCGAGTCGATCATGATGCGATCGAGAACGGACTTGTACTGGTCCTCTCCCCCGACCGTGTTCGCGGTCGATCATGACCGACCGTTCATCGAGGCGACTGTGTGTCCAACCGTGAGCCCGGAGCTGTCATGTAGGCCGAGAGCAACTTCTTCGGGTGTCCATCGCTTGACCGTTGGCGATCGACGGCGACGCCGCCCGAACAAACGCTGGGGGCTGATCCGACGGTCAGTGAGTTTCACGTGAAACATTGTCGTCGACGGCCAGTCGTGTCGAGGTAGCCATCCATCGACATGGATGCGTTCGGCGGCGGGGTGAACCTCCACGAGTGATCGGCACCGAGGTGATGGTGAAGAAAGCGCCGATTGCTGCTCATCGACTTCCACCGTCTGGCGCCGAGGGCTGTTCAATCGATCGACTACGTCTGCTCGTCTTCTATCGACTTGTCGGGCAGTCGGCTGCCGAGTAACCCATCGAGTCGTTGGGTGATAGCCGGATGGCAGCGAGCCGTCGGACGAGAGGTTTCACGTGAAACATGACGTGGGTGCGGGAGATCTCGAGTCGCCGACGGGACCGGCAGCTCGATCCGCTTGGACCGATGTGCCGAACCTCGGGATGGCTCCCGAATCGTGCATCGTCACGCCTCGGTCCGAAAGTCGCTCGCATGGTGCCCTCCCTGTCGCTGATCGAGGTGTGAATGTCGCAAACCGCCGAGTTACAGCGATGTCGTTTGGCGTTCCGCGCCCGGGCACGGGAAGATGTTTCACGTGGAACAAGAAGGCTCGGATAGCAACCAGTTGATGGCCGTGGCAGAGCAGATCTTCGGTGATCGGCTGGAGTTGGCGCGGAGGTATCACGACTCGTTGGCAACGGCGGGAGTCGAGCGAGGCCTCATCGGACCGCGTGAAGTTCCACGGCTCTGGGAGCGGCATATCCTCAACTGTGCGGCGATTGGTGAGCTCATCGATGAGGGAGAGACCGTCGTGGATATCGGTAGTGGCGCCGGCTTGCCCGGGATACCGCTGGCAATCGCGAGACCAGATCTGCGTGTGACTCTCGTCGAGCCCCTCCTCCGCAGAACCGTCTATCTCGCCGAGTTCATCGAGGAACACGATCTGAACATCTTGGTCGTGCGTGGCCGCGCGGAGCAGCCCGGCGTCAAGAAGGAAGCCGGCGGTGCCGATGTGGTCACGTCGAGGGCGGTGGCGCCATTGGAGAAGCTCGCCAAGTGGTCGCTTCCTCTGGTCCACGAGCACGGTCGGATGTTGGCTCTGAAGGGTTCGAGCGCCGGAGAAGAGATCGAACGAGACCGGACTTCCCTCACTCGGATGGGTGCTGGCAAGCTGGAGGTAGTGGAGTGTGGAGTGGGACTGTTGCCCACGCCCACCATCGTCGTCAGAGCGGTGCGTGAGCCGCGGAGACTGAGTCGTCACTGATTTCGATCGTGGGCTCATACGTCCCGCGCTCGATCCGATCGATCGTATTGAACACAGTCAGTTCCGCACTAAGGAGCACATATGTCGGGTGGGTCCGATCCCGCTGTTTCACGTGAAACAGCGTCCAAGAAGAACTCGTCGAACAACTCGGAGAACAAGTCGGGGGTGACGGCCAACTCCGGGTTCGAGTACACCAATGCGATCTCACCGAACGACACCCCCATCGGCGCTGCGGCACATCGAGCCAGCCAGGTTCTGCATCCCGGATCCGTATCGCTGCCGAAGCCGGCGAAGCGCCGCATGCTGACGATTGCCAATCAGAAGGGTGGCGTCGGGAAGACGACGACCGCCGTGAACCTGGCTGCCGCGCTTGCGCTCCAAGGCCTGACGGTTCTGGTGGTCGATCTCGACCCCCAGGGCAACGCCAGCACCGCATTGGGCGTCGAGCATCACTCGGGTGTGCCGTCGAGCTACGAGGTCCTCATCGGTGAGGTGAGCGCCAAGGACGCAGTGCAGAAGAGTCCGCACAGCGACAGGTTGTTCTGCATCCCGGCAACCATCGACCTCGCCGGAGCCGAGATCGAGTTGGTGTCGATGGTCGCCCGCGAAGGGCGCCTCAAGACGGCGCTGTCCGTGGAGGAGCTCGCCGGCATCGACGCGGACTTCATCCTGATCGACTGCCCTCCGTCACTCGGTCTGCTGACGGTCAACGCGCTCGTCGCTGCGACCGAGGTACTGATCCCCATTCAGTGCGAGTACTACGCGCTCGAAGGTGTGGGTCAGTTGCTCCGCAATATCGAGCTGGTGCAGTCGCATCTGAATCCTGAACTCCACGTCTCCACCGTGATCCTGACGATGTACGACGGGCGTACCAAGTTGGCAGACCAGGTCGCGGAAGAGGTACGCAAGCACTTCGGGGACGCCGTCCTGCGCGCCGTCATCCCTCGCAGTGTGAAGGTATCCGAGGCTCCCGGGTACGGCATGACGGTGCTGGATTACGACCCCGGTTCACGTGGTGCGATGAGCTACCTGGACGCCGGACGAGAGCTCGCTGCCCGATCGGCCGGCATCGACGAAGCACGGAAGAAGTGAGCAGATGAGTTCGACACGTAAGGGTGGTCTGGGTCGCGGCCTGGCCTCACTCATCCCCACCGGACCGGATGCCGGACCACGCCTGGGCAACGCTGCGGCAGATGTGATCATCGGCGCGGATCGCAACGCCAAGGACCGTCCGGACACGTCCACCAAGCCGAAACGAACCGCACCGGCAGACGATCTCACCGAGACTGCAACGGCACCCACTCCGACACCTCCGGTACTGAGTGGGGACGACCTCTCCCCCGTCGGTGCCGTCTATCGCGAGATCGCACCGGATCGAATCGAAGCCAATCCGAAGCAGCCGAGGCACGTCTTCGATGACGAGTCGTTGGCCGAACTGGTTCACTCGATCCGTGAATTCGGGCTCATGCAGCCCATCGTGGTTCGTCTCGTATCCGGTTCGGCTGCCGCCGGTGACGCAAAATATCAGCTCGTCATGGGCGAGCGTCGGTGGCGCGCGAGCCAGGAAGCCGGCCTCGAGTCGATCCCCGCGATCGTTCGGGAGACCGCGGACGACGCGATGTTGCGCGATGCCTTGCTCGAGAACATCCATCGAGTGCAGCTCAATCCGCTCGAAGAAGCAGCCGCGTACCAACAGCTCCTCGAGGAATTCGACGTCACGCACGAGGAGTTGGCCGCGAAAATCGGTCGATCACGTCCGGTCGTCACCAACATGATTCGTCTGTTGAAGCTGCCGATTCCCGTGCAGCGACGAGTGGCGGCCGGAGTTCTGTCGGCCGGCCATGCCCGCGCGTTGCTGTCGTTGGACGCTGGATCGGATGCGCAGGAGTCGTTGGCGGCGCGAATCGTCGCCGAAGGTCTTTCTGTTCGCGCGACCGAAGAGGCTGTCACCCTCGCCAATCGGGAGGACGGAAAGAGCCCGGAACCGGCGCCCCGGCGCAAGCCGATTCAGATGCCGGGACTTCAGGACGTCGCCGATCGCCTCTCGGATTCGTTCGATACGCGAGTGACGGTCAGTCTCGGCAAGCGAAAAGGCAAGATCGTGGTCGAATTCGGTTCGGTCGACGACCTACAGAGGATCGTCGAGATGATGGAAGCGCAGAAGAAAAAGTAGCGGCGATTTTTCAGGACCAGTCATACGCGGTCGAAACGTCACTGTGACGTAGCTCGGTCGAAGACGGTCTCGAAAGTTCGCAACTTGCTCGAAAAATATTGTGATACAACACATTTGAATGATGTGCTCCACCCGACGGGTCCGGTGATCGAATCGCCTATTCTGGTCGAGGAGCGGGTCGGGTTCGTTGAAAAGTTTCTCGCGTAAAACGAGTGCACGAAGGCTGAGGTAAGCGGTGTCGGCGATGGTGACCGGAGTGACGCTCGGTTCGTTCGAGCATTTGCCGACGCATTCGCGGCGGTGCAGCTTCTGGGTACTCGATCCCGCGTCGGAGAGTTCGTCGGTCGATCTCGAGTTCGAGAACGAAGTGTGGCTGTCGACGATCATGCTCGAGTGGGGATCGTGTGGGCAGTTGTTGTCCGTGGACGGTAGGACGATCGGCTGCGCGCTCTACTGCCCACCCCGAGCAGTTCCTCGCGCGGGTACGTTCCCGACTTCGCCTGTGAGTCACGATGCAGTTCTGCTGACCCAACTCCGGATCGACTCCCCGGACGACGCCGACATGCATTCGGCCACGTTGATCCAGGCGGTCGTGGGCGATCTCGTCAATCGTGGAGTTCGCGCTCTGGAGGCGTTCGGCATTCGGCGCAACGCCGACGATGCTGCGGCGGTGGTTCCCAACGCCACGGCCCAACTGACGTGTTCGGCGTCGACGTGCATGATCGAAGCGGATTTTCTCGAGAAGGTGGGGTTCGAGGTGATTGCTCCCCACCACAGATTCCCGAGACTCCGGCTCGAGCTCGATCGCGATCACGGGTGGAAGCAGGACGTCGAATCTGCACTCGAGCAGTTGCTGATCGCGGCCAGCATCTCCGTCGTCGACATCGAGCAGAAGTCGACGGTCGGGGCGCGCTGACCACTCACCGCGACGCGTTCGTTTGCGGTAGCTCAGGGACGATCGGAGGCAGCGAGTTCTTCGGCGAGCAACTCGGCGAAGGTGAACGTTCCGGTCGGCTGATCGTCCTGACCGAGTAGGTACAGACGCTTGACGGCGATCAGAATCGCTTCGGCGATGATGTCGCGGAACCGCGGGTCGCTGAGCACCTCGACGTCGGATTCGTTGGTGAGGTAGCCGAGGTCGATCTGAATGGTCGGCATGTTGGTCAGGCGCAACAGATCCCACGTGCGGCCATGGCTGCGGCAGTCCAGAAGCGGTGTGCGGGCGACGATTTCACGTTGCACGTAGCTGGTCAGTACCTGACCGATCATCGAGGTGGATCCGTGCGAGTTACCGAAGTGGAAACTTGCGACGCCGTTGGCCACGGGGCTGGTGCTCGATGCGCAGCGCAACGAGATCATCAGATCGGCGCCCCAGGCATTGGCAGTCTCGGCTCGGTCCGCGACCGAGGGATTGGTTCCGCGCGCACGGGAAAGGAAGGTCTCCATTCCGGTCGCGGCCATCCGGCCCTCGAGTCGACTGGCCAGATCCCACAGAATCTCGGATTCGGAGACGCGGCCGAAAGCTCCGTCGACGATGCGTCCGGTGTCTGCTCCGCCGAGATCGGGGTCGATGACGATGCGCTTGCCGGTCAACTGTGGTCCGGACTTACGAACGAGTTCTTCCTCGCTCATGGCGTGCGGCGATCCACCGGTGACGCGTGTTCCGAGAAGATCGAGAGAACGCAGAGTCGCCGGCCCACAGATGCCGTCCGGCGAGAGTCCGATCTCGCGCTGGAACGAGGACAGACCCTCGTGTGTGCGGGGACCGAAGAAGCCGTCGACGCGTTCGCTGTAGAAGCCGAGATCTTGAAGTCTCGTTTGCAACGTGGCGACGTCGTCGCCGTACAGCGGAGCGGACAGCTGGTAGATGAGGGTTCGAGCGCCGAGGCGGTACGACGCTTCTTTCAACGCGCGATACGTGGCGGGGCCGACCACACCGTCGACCAACAGGCCGCGGTGTTGCTGAAAGGCCCGCACGGCACCTCCGAGGGCACCGTCGAACACCGAACCGGGAGCCGTCCAGTGGCCGTCGGCCATCGGACCTGGGGGAACGACTGCTTCGTGAAGAAAGCCGAGTGCCGACAGAGTGCCGCGGACCTCGGCGACGGCGGGTCCGGAATCGCCGTGACTGAGTTCCTGCATCCTCGACAAAGCCTCTCGATCGTTCCGACGGCACTCACACCTTGCGGCTGATGTGCCGATGCCGAAGCATCGGCACATCAGATGATTGTCGCAGAAAGACTGGCTTCCGCTGCAATCCACACTGTGTGCAGGTGAGTCAGATAACGCCTTCGAGGTCCTTGAGCAGCGCGGCCTTGCCCTTTGCGCCGACAATTTGCTTGACCGGCTTGCCGCCCTGGAAGAGGATCATCGTCGGAATCGACATGACCTTGAAGTCGCGAGCCGCCTGCGGGTTGGCGTCGATGTCGAGCTTGGCGATGGTGAGCTTGTCCTTGTGCTCGGCCGCGATCTCCTCGAGAACCGGGGCGACCATCTTGCACGGGCCGCACCAGGTGGCCCAGAAGTCGACCAGGACGGGCTTCTCACTGGTCAGAACATCGTCGACGAACGACGCGTCGGTGATGGTGACAGTGCTCTTGTCGTCGGACATTTTCTATCTCCTCGATGTTGGAAGCTCGGTGCCTGTCAGGCGTTGACGGCGTCGACCGGTTGGTCGGCGTGTTCGAGCGTGTTGGTGGTGATATCGCCCTGCTCGGCCAACCAACGCTCGGCGTCGATCGACGCGGTGCAGCCCGTACCCGCAGCGGTGATGGCCTGCTGGTACACGTGGTCGACGAGGTCTCCGGCAGCGAACACGCCCTCGACGGAGGTGGCCGAAGAGGGCGACGCGACCTTGACGTAGCCGGCGTCGTCGAGCTCGACCTGTCCCTTGACCAGCTCGTTGCGGGGATCGTGGCCGATCGCCACGAACATTCCGGTCACGTCCAGGGTGGTCTTCTCGCCGGTGTCGGCGTGCTCTAGCGACAGTCCGGTGACGCTGGTGTCGCCGAGGACCTCGAGCACCTTGGTATCGGTGAGGAAGCGGATCTTGTCGTTGTTCTTGGCGCGCTCGAGCATGATGCGCGACGCGCGGAACTCGCTGCGGCGGTGGACGATCGTGACGCTGCGTGCGAATCGAGTGAGGAAGGTCGCTTCCTCCATGGCCGAGTCGCCACCACCGATGACGGCGATGTCCTGATCGCGGAAGAAGAAGCCGTCACAGGTGGCACATGCGCTGACGCCGCGTCCGAGCAACTTCTCCTCACCCGGGATGGACAGGTAGCGAGCTGCTGCGCCCATGGCGAGGATGATCGCACGAGCCCGGTAGGTCTCGCCGCCGGCAGAGACCGTCTTGATCGGGCCGGTCAGGTCGAGCTCCTCGACGTCCTCGGTTCGGATGTCGGCACCGAATCGCTTCGCTTGCTCGCGCATCTGTTCCATCAGATCGGGGCCCATGATGCCCTCGCGGAACCCGGGGAAATTCTCGACCTCGGTTGTGGTCATCAGCGCACCGCCGAACTGGGTTCCCTCGAACAGGATCGGTTCCAGTTCCGCCCGTGCGGCATAGACGCCGGCGGTGTAACCGGCCGGTCCCGAGCCGACGATGATGAGATCGTGAACCTTGGGGGTACTCAATGCAGACCTTCCGATCATGTGCGGCGTGTACGTGCCGTCGACAACCGAGTGCTCAGCGCACACGCCGGTCGACGTACATCTGGTCAACACCACCCTAGAGGCAGTTGTTCCCCGGTGAGAGATCTGTCAGCCGATATCACGACGCGTCAGCACGTCCGGGTTGGCGGTGCCGCAGTCGTTGCCCACAGCGAGGGCGATGAACTGTGCCGGCTGTGCTCCGGCGAGGACGAGCAGGGTTCCGTCTCGGCCGTCGACGCGCACTCGGCTGGATCCGAGAACGGTGGTGGCCGGATCCACATCGTTGGACTGCAGACAGGCAGCGAGGTCGGCCGGATCGGCCAACGCTCCGGGATCGCGCTTGCCGATGATGCTGAACGCGAAACCGGAATCGAGGTCGGCGGAATCGAGCACCAGAGACGAATCCGGAACCTGGGACGGGTCGGCAGCGACCGATTCCGGTTCGGTCGGGGTGTACAGGACTGCCACGACGGAAACCGAGCCGGCCGCCAGAAGTGCTGCGGCAGCTGCGGTTCCGAGAACGATACGGCGTCTTCGCGGACGGAGCGGAACGACGACGCCTGCCGCGGGGGCCGATTGCTCGACCGTGTGGAGCGTGCGATCGATCTGCTGGGCGACCTCGGGCGGAATCGGCAACGTCCCGGTGGGATCCTCACCCACCTCGTGCAGTCGAGCCGAGACGGCGTCGAGACCGGCGAGTATCCGCATCGAATCCTCGTCGAGACGAACCAGTGGCCACAGTCGTCTGCTGACGTCCTCGGGAAGTGCATCCGCATGCAGATCGGCGAGCAGTTCCGGCGAGAACGGGGCTTGTGGAGCGTCGGTGCTCGACGGCACGTTCCTGCCTCCCTTCGCCGAATCTGCTTTCTCTCTCACACGGTATAGACGCGAGAGGGTCAGATTCGGTTCCCTGCATCTTTCAGGTACGCGAGCTGCGTCGAGAGCTTGAGCCGGCCGCGGGCGCATCGACTCTTGACGGTACCGGTGGGAACGCCGAGCAATGCGGCAGCGTCGGCCACCGAGAAACCCTCCATGTCCACGATTACCACGGCTGCGCGTTGATCGGGTGGCAACGTCATCAGAGCTTGCCTGACGAGAATGCTCGTCTCCGTCTCGGAGATCCGATCCCTCGGTGAAACCGGCTCGTGACTCTCGTTCTCGCTCAACGGAACCGACGGCCGTGCCTTGTTTCTGCGGATGCGGTCGAGGCAGGCATTGACGACGATCTTGTGCAACCAGCTTCGGACTGCGGCGTCGGCGCGGAACGACCCGGCCGTGCGATGGGCGGAGAGCAGGGCCTCCTGCAGAGCATCGGAGGCGTCCTCGGGCGTGTAGCTGGTGCGCCGAGCCGTCAGCCACAGATGTTCGTGATGTCGGTAGATCAGCGTGGCGAAGGCGTTCGGCTCCCCGGCCGCATGGGCAGCCAGAAGCTCCGCATCCGTGCGCTCCCCTGGCGCCGAATCGAAACGTTCGGTCATACGAAAACGGCTCCCCCCGTGTTAACGCATTGGGGGGAGCCTAGGCCATCGAGACCGCGAAGTACGAAACGAGCCCGAATCGGTTACCGAATGCCCGATCTAGGAGTCGAAACCGATCCCGGAGATCGAGGTGGCGATGCGGCCACCCTGCTCACCGAGCGTGGTGATCCAGACGAGCACGTTCCCGGTCGGTTCCGCGTCGGTGAGGGCGATATCGGTTCGGCCGTTCTGCAGGGTGGCTTCACCGAGCAGAGTGGTGTCGCTCAGGCTGGGTGAGTCGTTCGGGGCCGACCGGATCTCGACGACGGTTCCCGGAGACGTCGATTCGATCCACGCGTTCTGCAGCGTCGAGGACGGAATGGACACGAGCAGCCCGACGCCGTTCTTGAGGGCCGGGAACTGCTGGAAGTACGAGTCGGTCGTCCACGCTGTGCTGGGGTCGTTGTCGATCACATTGGAGGCGGTACTCGGGTTGTCGGCGGAACCCTGGGGTGAGAACACGCTGACGTCGTCCAGCGCCACGGGTCCTCCGGTCGGAGCCGGGGGTGCCGCGGGATCGGCTGCGGGCGGTGCCTCGGCCGGAGTGGTGAGACCGAAATCCTGGGTGTCGAGCGGAGTGTCGGTGTCGTTGCCTGCAATCGAAGTGAACAGCCAGAAGCCGGCGAACGCGAGCACCACCACCGTCAGGGCACCGAGTACCGCGATGGCGATGTTGGTGCGCATCGACTTGGCCTTCTCCGCGGCGATCTCCTCGGGATCGGCGAGCGAGTGCCCACTGGCACCGGGCGCTCGCTGTCCCAGTCGCAGCGCCGGCATCAGATCGGTCTTGTCGTTGACCACTGCTGCTTGATCGAGGACGTGCTGCACGGTGGCAGCGGTGCGGATTCCGCTGTTCTGTTCCAATGCCCGCACTGCGACGGCGGAGATCTCGAACGGAACGTCCGGACGCACCTGCCTCGGCTCGAGCGGGGCACCCTTGTCGTCGCGGTCGGCCGGGCGCATGCCACCGACGCTGCGTGCCGGAGCTGCATCGCCGGATACGACGGCACCGCCGGTGGTATCGGACAGCGGCCACTTGGCGGTGATCAAGGCGTAGAGCATCGCGCCGAGACCGCGAACGTCCGAGCTGGGGTCTGCGTCGGCCAGTGTCGCCGGGAAGGCGAGGACGGCATTGCCGCTCGAGCTGATGCGCACTCGATCGGGGTGATCGATCGACAGGGCACCTCCGCTGCGGTGCGCTGCCTCGGCCGCTGCGGCCAGGACCTTGATCGCACGAGCTGCGCCGGTGGGTGCAGGCACGGTGTCGGCCATTTCGCGCAGTGAGCGACCGGGAGTCCACTCTGCGACGACGATGCCGCCGGAGCTGCCACGCACCACGTCGAGAACGCGGGCGAGGCCGGGCGAATTGATCCGACCCAGACGCAGCGTGCGCGAGAGAATCGCCTGCGGTCCCTGAGTGCGGTCGTCGGTCGAGGCGGTCGACTGCTGATCGGCGTCGACGAACGTCAACGCGACCTCGCGATCGAGCTTGACGTCGTGGGCCTGCCAGAACTTGAGTCCACGCGCGCCGCCGTGCGGTGCCAGCAGTCGGTACCGTCCACCGGCAACGGAGGCACCGGGAATGAGCGTCGGGCCGCGGAGCGTGCGCTCGGGAGCGCTGGCCGGGGCGGTTGCAGTGGCGACCTCGTCCGTGGCGGCCGCCTCGGAAGTATCGGTTGTGGCCGGTGCCGCTTCGGTCTTCTCGGAATCCGCGTCAGCCGCAGGCTTCGACTCCTGTGTGGACTTCTTCTCGCTGGGGGTCTCGACCGGCAGATCGGCCTTGGAGATGGAGATGGTCTTGTCGGTAGGACGCGCCGCGAGAGCGGCCTTGGAGATGGAGACGGTCTTGTCGACCGGCTTCGGAGCAGGCTTGTCGGCAGCAGGCTTGTCGGTGGGAGCCGCCTGTTCGGCGGGCTTCTCGACGTCCTGCTCGGGAGCCGCGGCCGGCGTCTTCGTCTCGGGTGCAGCCTTCGACTCGGCCGGTGTCTCGGCGGACTTCGGCGTCTTGGAGGACGAGGCGGCCTCGGCCTTCACGGGCTCGGTGCGGTCCTGGGTGTCGACCTCGACGCCGCCGCTCGTTCGGTCGGCTTCGCTTGCTGGAGATTGTGCCGGCCCCCCAGCAACTTCGTCGTCGGTCACTGTCACTCCTTCAGGCGAGTACGCCCCGTGTTGTTCTGCAAAAGGTCGACCTGCGTTGGCTTCTGCCCCCGGGTGCCGATGACCAGGGTACGGGAGCCGATCCCGCGCAGTGTCCCATGTGGGCTCGGTTCGAATAACCGGAATCACGCCGGTTTCTGCGGCGGCCGAATCGGCGTCCGTCCGATCGGCTGAACCGCGGAATCTCCGAACGACCCGGCTCAGGGCAACGGTGACCGCCAGGACTTCGGGAATCTTGCCGAACCAGAGTATCGAGAACGTGATGCCGAGCATGATGACGGCATCGATCGCGACGCGGGCGAAGTTGCCGACCCAGCCGTTCATCATGGCGTCGAGACCCAGGATCCGGTCGATCGCGAGCATCGCCGCACCGCCGGCCAGCGACGCGATGAGGACCAACCAGATCGTCTTGCCGACGTTGGCCATCCGCAGGTTGCCCAAACTCTTGTGCAGCAGGTATCCGCCGATGATCGCGCCGACGGTGTACCCGAGACCGGTGGCCGTTCCGAGGAGCAGCACCACCTGATCGGGTTCGGACGCGACGATCGGGGCGAGCAGAGACAGCCCGATCTTGACGGCAGTGATGCCGAGGATGATCCACGTCGGCGTCCAGGCCTTCTCGCGGGCGTAGAAGACCCGCAGGTGGATCAGGACGAGGGCGTACGGGATGAGCGAGAAGGCCGACCAGCTCACGGCCTCGCCGAGTCTGGGTGCGACATCGGCGAACCGGCCGAAGCCGTACAGCGCTTCACCCACCCACGGTCCCGCGAAGGTCAGGAACACGACGATCGGCACCAGCGCGACCATCGTCAGTCGAGTGGCGACCGAGAGATCGTCGACGACGGACGGGGTGTCACCGTTGGCGGCGTTGCGGCTGAGTCTGGGCATGATGGCCGTCAGAACCGTCACGCCGAGAATGCCGTAGGGCAACTGCAGCACGATCCAGGCCTGCGAGTAGATCACGTTGCTCGCGTCGTCGGTGCCCGACGCGATCTTGGTGGCCACGATCAGCCCGACCTGGCTGATGACGACGTAGAGCACGATCGCGGCGGCCATCGCGCCGAACTTCTTGAGTCGCTCGTCGAATCCCCAGAGCGGGCGCAGGTCGATGCGTTCGCGGCGCAGCGCCGGGATCAGCGCAACGACCTGGGTGATGACACCCGCGGTGACGCCGAGGCCGAGAACGAGGATCTTGGGGTTGCTCATCTCGATCGTGTTCAGGGTGATCTCGCCCGGGACGAAGGGGTACAGCGCGAAGACACCGAGCACGATCAGGTTGTTGTACACCGGTGCCCAAGCCCCGGGCTTGAAGTTCTGCCGGGTGTTGAGCACCGCCGTGAGCAGGCCGGACAGTCCGTAGAACATCAACGCGGGCAGCACCAGATAGGTGAACGCTATGGTCAGGTCTTCGTTGACCTTCGGATCGCCGTCGAGCATCAGCCGCGCCAACAGCGGGGCTGCGATCGTTGCGGCGAGCGCCACGGTTCCGAGCAGCGCCACCGCGATGGTGAAGAGGCGTCGAACGAACGCCCGTCCACCGTCGGCGTCCTCCTGCTCGGCTCGGACCAACACCGGAACGACGATGGCTCCGAGGACGGCTCCGAGGACGAGCTCGGAGATCATGTTGGGCAGGATCGTCGAGACCGTGAACGCACTGGCCAACGCCGCACCGAGGGTGGCCGTCATGGCGACCTGCTTGGCGAATCCGGTGATGCGACTGACCAGGGTCGCCACCGCGATCGAACCCGACGCGGCCATCAGTGACTTCTGCGGCCTCGGTTCGGGCTGCGGTGCCGGGTCGGACTCACCCGGCGGAATCTTCGTCGGCGGAACCGTTCCGGACGGCGCTGTGCTCGACGAAGGATAGGGGTAGTCCTCGTCCCGGAAGCGCGGGATCATCTGTGTGACGGTGTCGTCGGCGGCGGGCTGACCGTCCAGCGGCGGCGGTGCCGGGTACGAGCGCAGCTCCGGCCGCGACTGGCGCTCCCAGGGCGCGGACCGCGGTGGCGTCGTGCGTCGGAACACCTGCGATGCGGGCAGGCGTGACCGCGGCAGGTCGCCGTCGTACGGGACGTTCCCTGTCATGGTCTCTCGTACCCTTCGTCGGCCGGGTCGGGTTGACCTCTGAATCGGTGCCAGAGGCGTCGACCTGCAAGTAACAGTAGGAGAGCACCGGCGCAGGCGGTAATTATCGCGAGTGCTTGGCCGTATGCGTTCGATCGAACGGACACCGTCGACACTTCACCGAGCCGGGAGCCGTCGAGCGTCGTGACGGAGAAGTCGACGGACAGATTGCGAGTGTCGTCCACCTCGGCCGGGACGGTGATGGTCCGTGATCCACGGGCCGGAAGTTGGGTGACGCCGACGTCGCTGATCGTCATCTCCGGCGGCGCGTCGACCCGGAGCAGCACGTTCACCGGGACGGGAAGGTCGTTGCGGGCGACGAGCAGCAGCGGGCTCTGCTCCGAGGCGAGGGTGTAGACGCCGCCCGGGGCCAGCACGGTCACCGATCCGTAGATGGTGTCCAGTCCGGTGCGGATGGCATCGAGTCGGTCGCGTGCCATGGTGCCGGTCTCTTCACTGGCGGCGCTCGCGCGACCTGCCGTCGACAGCGCCCGGAGCATGTCCTCACGCAGCGGGGCGGTGTACAGGCGCGGGGTCAGCTCGGATTGCGGATCCTCGACGAGCGATTGCATCAGGGTGTCGACCCGGGCGCTCTGCGATCGCACCAGGTCGATGGTGCCGGTATCGAGTTCGGTGGCCGCGTCGATGCTGGTCACCGGGGTGCCCGAGGTGGGTTCGGCGAGCAACTCGGACAGTGGCCGCGGCGTCGCCAGCCCGGAACGCAGCAGCGAGGACACCGTCGACAGAATCGCTGACGGTTCGTCTCCCCCCGCGGTCCAGTACTGCGGGGGCGCGACGGTGACGGTGCGCCCGGGCCGATCGGTGCCGACGAGCGCGTGGAAGTTCACGGCCCCCAGCGCGTCCTGCAGGCGTGCGGTACGCGAGTCGGTGGCGAGGTCGAAGCGCTGCTCGGTGGGGGTGAGCGCGGGGGTGGACGGGCTGTCTCCGACGCCGGCCAGTGCCGCTGCGGTGGCGGCGTCGTAGTGGGTGGCGGCCAGCGGTTGGGTCTGCTCGGTTTCGGTCGGTGCACTGTCGGTCGAGACCAGCTGGGAGGTCGGGGCCTCGGTAAACGGGCTGATGCTGTTGTCGGCGACCAGCACGGTGCCGGTGCCCGCCGATCGCAGGGCGTCGGCGGTGTCCGCGTCCACCCCACCGGTGGTGCTCCAGGTGAAGCCACGCGTCGAGGTGATGCCGAGGATGCCGTCGACGATGTCTGCCGGGGCGCTGACCGCACTACTGAGCAACGTGGGATTGCCGATGTCGGCCACTGCCCCCAGATCGGTCTGGGCGAACGGCATCGCCGTCACGCAGGTGCTCGACGCGATCGTTTCGAGTCGGGACAGCCACTGGGATGCGGCTTCGCTTCCGGTGCCCTCGCGGGTGGCGCCCGCGGGATCGGCCGGGTTGTCGACGACGAGGTAGCCGCGGGTCATGTTCGAGACGGTGACGAGCAGGTCGGGGTCCAGGCCGATACACAGGCTCGACGCGAGTCTGCCGTCGGGATCCAGGCCGGGTTGCGTCGCGAATTCAACGGCCTTGAGGAGGGTGTCGAGTCGCCCACCGGTGGCGAGTTCGCCGGCCAGTTCGTCGTCGATCAGCCGAACGCGCTCGTCGACGGAACCGGGGATTCCGGCAGCGAGGCGAGGAATGTCGGCCAGCGGCCACAGGACCGTCATCGCGACGGGGTTGCGGGTGTTGGGGGGCAGCGGCATCGCGCCCGGAGCGGTGGGGTCCATCTCACCGGGGTTGCGGGGCAGTCCGACGACGGGGAGCAGGAAGCGGGCGTCGTCGAGTCGTGCGGTTCCGCCGTATTCGGGGGTGCCGTTGACGTTGAGCAGCAGCGGGTAGACGCCCGGGGCCTCGATTCCCAGCGAGGGCTCGGTGGTGCTGCGCAGCTGCATCGACATGTCGAACTGGCGGCTCTCGTCCTCATCCAATGAGTCGGCGACAGTGACGAACTCACCGAACCGGTCGAATCGGTCCTGTTCGAGAGTCAGCGAGGTCCGTAGTCCGGCCGTGGTGTCGACGGCGGCAGCGGCCTGCATCCGGACACTGACGTCGTCGACGCGGCGGTCCCCGGTATTGGTCACCGTGGCGCGCACCGTCACGAACGGGTCGCTGCTGGTGGTGACGGTGGAGGGGGCGACGGTCTCGATGCTCAGCGTCAGGAACGGGTTGCCGTCCTGTGTCATCGGAGTGTCCGGAACGGCGCTGGTGGTGCCGCTGCTGTCGCCGACGGAGGAGTCGGGCTGGGCTGCGGCGTCGGGAAGCTGCATGGGGGCCAGTGCTGCGGTGCCGACCGACGGTGCCACCGCAAGAACGAACGTGGTCAATGCGGCGGCAGCGACCTTCCGGGCCCGCACGATCACTTCCCGCCGGGGATGGGTGCGCCCGAGTTGCCGCTGCTCATGTCGTCGATCAGGCGGGTGGCGATGGCGGCGAGTTTGCGTTCGTCGGCGTAGGCGAGCCGAGACGGTAGTTCGGTCAGCGGAACCCATGCGACCTCGGTGACTTCGAGGTCCTCGTCCGAGAGTTCGCCGCCCAGGAATCGGAGCAGGTAGTGGTGGACGGTCTTGTGGACGCGTCGTCCTTCGGTGACGAACCAGTAGTCGATGCTGCCCAGCGAGGCCAGGACGGTACCGCGGATGCCGGTTTCCTCGGCGACCTCGCGCATGGCCGTCTGCTCGGCCGTTTCGCCCTGCTCGATGTGACCCTTGGGCAGGGACCAGAGGAGGCGTCCGCGGCGGTCGGTGCGGCCGATCAGGGCGGCGCAGCGCTTGGCGGGCGGCCCGTCGAGGCCGTCGACCACCAGGCCTCCCGCCGAGGTTTCGCGGACGGTCCGCAGCTTGGGTGCTTCGGTGTCGGCGCGTGCCTGACGCCGCCGCGGGTTGCGGCGGCTCCTGTTCGCACGTTCGGCAGCAGACACCCGATCCATACTAGTTGCCTGTGCGCACTCTTCTACCGTGCCGCACCGCGGGGTGAAGGCCGGGACAATCGGTCGGCTCGGCGCAAGTAGGCTCTCCCACCGTGGCCGATCAGTCCCTGTCCTCCGTTTCCGCCGAGCACACCGATGCCCGCCGGGAGAGGCTGCTGGCGGGAGCTGCAGTGACGCTGCGCGAACTCGCTCCGGTGTTGACTCCGCTCGGCGCCCTGTTCGCTGCGGCGGGGCACGAGCTCTTTCTCGTCGGCGGCACGGTGCGCGACGCAGTTCTCGGTCGACTCGGAACCGATCTGGATTTCACCACCGACGCCAGGCCCGAGGACGTTCAGTCGTTGCTCTCGGGCTGGGCGGACCATCAGTGGGACACCGGCATCGCGTTCGGCACCATCAGTGCGGCCAAGGACGGCCAGACGATCGAGATCACCACCTATCGCACCGACTCCTACGATCAGGTCTCCCGCAATCCCGAGGTGCAGTACGGCAACAGCCTCGAAGAAGATCTCGTTCGACGCGATTTCACCGTCAACGCCATGGCAGTACGTCTCGGAGCCGACGGCGGGCAGGAGTTCGTCGATCCGCTCGGCGGTATGGACGCGCTGCTCGAGGGCGTTCTCGACACCCCGTCGGCACCGGAGGTGTCGTTCGGAGACGATCCACTGCGCATGCTGCGGGCCGCGCGGTTCGTCTCTCAGCTCGGATTCTCGCTGATGCCTCGGGTGCACCGAGCCATCGAGGACATGGCCGATCAGATCGACCGCATCACCGCCGAGCGAATCCAGGTGGAGCTGGACAAGCTGATCCTCGGCGCGCACCCGATCGACGGCATCGACGTGATGTGCGAGACGGGTCTGGCGCAGCGCATCATTCCCGAGGTGCCCAACATGAAGCTCGAGATCGACGAGCATCACCAGCACAAGGACGTGTACACGCACTCGCTGACGGTGCTCAAGCAGGCGATCGATCTCGAGGACGGCGATCCCGATCTCGTATTGCGTTGGGCCGCACTGCTGCACGACATCGGCAAGCCCGATACCAAACGAAACGAGCCGGGCGGCGGAGTCAGCTTCCATCACCACGAGGTAGTCGGTGCCAAGCTGGTGCGAAAGCGTATGCGCGCCTTGAAGTATTCGAAGAAGATGATCGAGGACGTCTCGCATCTGGTGTTTCTGCATCTGCGTTTCCACGGCTACGGCAAGGGCCAGTGGACCGACTCTGCCGTCCGCCGCTACGCCACCGATGCCGGCGAGCTACTTCCCAAGCTGCACAAGCTGGTTCGAGCCGACTCGACCACGAGGAACAAGCGTCGAGCTGCCGCGCTCCAGGCCACCTACGACGACCTGGAAGAACGCATCGCTCGAATTGCCGAGCAGGAGGACCTGGCTCGGGTGCGGCCCGATCTCGACGGCAACGCGATCATGGAGTTGCTGAACATCCCGGCCGGACCCGACGTGGGCAAGGCATGGAAGTTCCTGAAAGAACTGCGCCTCGATCGGGGACCGCTTTCCCGCGAGGAAGCCGAGGCCGCACTGCTCGAGTGGTGGCCCACGCACTAGGCGCGTCCCGCGCACGTGCGCGAAAGTTCGTAGCCCACTACGAGTTTCCGCTCACGACGAGCGAAGCTCGGCCTTGACCAGATACACGTTGTAGCTGTCCCACTCCGAGACGGTGAAGTACAGCTCGTTCGCCGTCGACCACGGGTGAATGAAGCCGCCATAGGTCTTCGGGTACTCGGCGGTGTCGATCAGGGTGGTCGGCGCGGTCCACTGGCCCTGCGGCGAATTGGACTCGCGCAGAACGATTTCGCCACGCAGCGGATCGAGATACGTCATCCGCCAGAGGCCACGGGCCTCGTCGTGATGGACCGACAGTTCCCCGGCCATACCGTCGGCGATGGGGGTGGCCTCGTTCGATCCGACGGGAGCCCAGGTGCCGTTCACCCAGTACTGGTAGGCAGTCTTGTTCAGCACGTCCGCCTTCGGGACGCGCGCGAGCCCCACCTGTCCGGCGCGACCGTTGACGGTGCCGAACATGTAGACGTACTCCCCCGCCGGCACCATCGTCGAGACCTGGAACTTGGAGAAGCCGAAGACGTTGTCCCACTTGGCATGCTCGTCCTTGACCCAGGTGGAACCGTTGTCGTCCGAGTAGGCGATGCCGCCGTAGTTGGTCCACCACATACCGGGAATCGTGCTCCAGCGCCGAATGGACATGTACGACATGTACTGCCGGTCGTCGATCGCGAACCCGGAGGTGGGGATGACCGTGGTCTCCCAGTTCTTGATCTTGCGCGAGGGCAGCAGTTCGGCTGCGTGACAACGCGAATCCTGGACCATCGAGTCGAGGGTCATACCGTCGGACAGGTCGGTGTCGGTGCTGTGTCCCAGTGCGTTCGAACGCCAGTCGTCGCCGCCGACGACGCCGAATTCCCAACCCTTGCCGAACGAGTCGCCGAAGGCCACGGCGACCTCGCCGGGCTTGCTCTCCCACATGATGCCGAGGTCGGTGCCGTCGACCTGCCAGCGCTTGTCGGTGCGGTTTTCCGATCCCGGTCCGGTCAGCTGCGAGACGACCTCGACGTTTCCGACGGCCGGTGCCCCGGGCGGCATCGTCGTGGGTCCTGGCTCTGCTGCGGTGACGGCGGGAGCGGGCGCCGGGGTTCCCGGTGTACCGCCGGGGCCGGGGATCGGGATGGGGATGGTCTCGGGTTGCGGGTCGATCTCGATGCGCGGGAACGGCAGATGGTCTGCAGAGCCTGTTGCCGGTGTCGGTGAATCGGTGTCGTCGGTGAGATCGGGGCATGGGTCCGCACACGGGTCGGTGAGCGGTTCGGCCTGCACGCGGGTGTTGTTCGGGGCGGGATCGGGCACCGGCACGAGTTCGATCGACGGATACGGCACGGGGATCACCACGCGGTCCGGCAACGGTGGCAGCTGCGGCGGATTGCCCGGCCCGATGGGCTCGGGTGGGTAGTCCTTGGGGTCGAATCCTGTTTCGCCACAGGAGTTCACCGGCGGCGGCGGAGCTGCGAACGCCGGAGGCGCAGCAAGAACGGCCGTACCTGCGGCAACCGCGAGTATGCAGCCGAGCGACGTCGTGCGGCCGTACATGCGGTGCCCCCGTGTTCTCCGACGAAACCTATCGGTCCGATACGGAAAGATACACCACGTCAGCGGCCTGCGCGCCTGGTGGCGATCGCCGCTGCAGCCAAGCCGAGGGCGTAGATACCTGCCCCGACGAACACCAGGATGTGCGCGGTGGGGTCCTGGCTCAGATCGGTCGTATCGGGGCCGACGGCGAAGGCCGCTGCGGCGAGGGCAGCGACGAACGCCACGTTGAACACGGTGTCCTGCAACGCGAAGACGCGTCCACGATGGGCGTCGTCGATCTCGATCTGCATGGCAGCGTCACCACTGAGTTTGACGGTCTGCCCGGCGATGCCCAACAGGAAGGCTCCGATCAGCAAGCTGGTCTGCGTCAGGCCCGAGACGGCACCGAGCTGCGCCACGATCGCGAGTACGAGAGCGGCGGCGATCGTGCGGGTGCGCCCGAACCTGGGAACGGCGAAGGGCGTGATCAGAGCGGCGAGGAACATGCCGACCGCTGTGGCACCGACAGCGATACCGAAGCCGGCGAGGCCGCCCGGCAGGGTGCTGCCGGCTCCGCTCTCGCGAAGAATCAACACCATGATGAGGGTGTTGATGCCGAACACGATGCGGTGTGCGCCGATGCCGAGCATCGCGGTCGTGACACCGGCGGAGCGCCAGACGGCCTGTGCGCCCGATTTCAAGCCTGCAGCAACGTCTTTCAGCGGACTGTCGGTGCGGCGCGGGGTGCCCGGTCCCAGAGATCGCGGGCTGAACCGCGCCGCAGCGAGCGCCCCGACGACCGATCCGGTGGCCGCGAGACCCACGGCGATACCCGAGCCGAGATCGCCTGCACCGACGACACCGATCACCGCGACGGCGAGGCCCGCACCTGCCGCTGCGAAACCGGATCCGACGGTGGCCAGCACCGAGTTCATCGGCACCAGCCACGATTGTCGAACCACGTGGGGCAGTGACGCGGATGCCCCCGCGAGCACGAACCGACTGAGCCCCACGGTGGCCAAGGCCAACAGCAACAACGGTGTGGCGTCCACCCCGGCGCACAGCAGTACCGCGGTGGTGACGATCAGCACGATGCGAACGATGTTGGCCCACAGCAGGACCGAGCGGCGATCCCAGCGGTCGAGTAGGGCTCCGGCGAACGGCCCCACCAGCGAGTACGGGACGAGCAGCACCGCGAATCCGGCTGCGATCTCGGCCGGATTCGTCGCGCGCTCCGGGTTGAACAGAATGGCACCGCTGAGCGCGGCCTGGAACAACCCGTCGCCGAACTGACCGGCGAACCGAATGGTCGTCAGCTTGCCGACCCCCGGGGATTCGCGCAGTCGGGTACGGAAGGAAGCGTCGCTCACCGACGGGACTTTAGCCCCCGCCCGTCACACGGAGACGGCGGGAGTCGCGGCCCACCACGCCATCGTGGCGGCCGTACCGTCGACGAGTGAGGTGGGCTGCTGTCCGAGGATCGCCTCGCTGCGGCTCGAGTCGAGGACGTAGGGGTAACGGAACTGGTACAGCGTGTCGCCGAGTTCTTTCATCGGACCGGGCACCAGGCTCAGCGCGCGCATCACCCAGGTCGGAATGACGCCGACCTTGGGTGTGGTGAGTCCAGCTGCAGCCGAGAACATCTCGATCATCGCCCGCTGCGAGACGGTAGGGGCGGTGGGTGCATGCAGGACGGTGTTCCACAGCGATGGCGACGCCGCGGCCGTGATCATCGCGGCTGCCAGATCCGGGACGTAGGTGAACGAGTGGGGTAGATCGGCGGAGGCGATGACGCGGATCGGCTTGCCCGCCAGAATGGGCGCGATCACCCGCTCACCCATGTGCGAGGTCAGCACGCGCGGTCCGTAGAAATCCGAGGCGGCGACGCTGACGGTGGGTGTTGCGTGCGCATCACGCGCAGCGAGGAGTTCGGTACGTACTCCCAATTTCCGGAACGTCGCGTCTCGGGGCGAGTCCTCGCGGATCGGACCGTCGACCCGGCCGTAGGCGTACAGACTTTCGGGAAACGCGACAATGGTGCCCGCGGCCGCGTCGAGCACGCGGTTTTCCATGGCGACGAGCTTGCTCCGCCACACGGAGTTCTCGTACGCGACGTGGGTGCAGTGGTAGACGGCGGTGGCACCGCTCAGGTGGGGTCGAAGATCGTCGGATTCGATGTCGACGGCGCGGCGTTCGATCATCGGGTGCTCGGGTCCGCTGCCGGATCGGGTGAGGACGCGCACCGAATGCCCCTGCGCAGCAAGCTGTTCGGCAACTGCCCAGCCGACGGGTCCGGCTCCGGTGACGACGTGAAGTTCGGTCATGATCGCTCCATTCGAGGAAAGGGAGAGCAGTGCTCTCTGGTGTATCGAGTGTGCACCCGCGGTGGCGATAAAGCAAGAGCAGTGCTCTCTGAAAAGAGCGGCAGTTACTGTGAGGGCCATGGCGAGCACTCCCCGCACCCGAGCCCGCGCGCAGACCCTGGCCGACATCACGCGCATCGGACGCGAACACCTGGCCGCCGACGGCGCGGCCGCCCTGTCGTTGCGCGCTGTCGCGCGAGACCTCGGGGTCGTGTCCTCTGCCGTCTACCGCTACGTCGCCAGCCGCGACGAACTGCTGACGCTGCTGGTCGTCGACGGATACACCGAGCTGGGGGATGCCGTCGACGCAGCGGTGGACGCGGCCGACGGACCCAAGGAGAAGTTCCTCGCGCTCGGCCGGACGGTGCGGCAGTGGGGATTGCGGGAGCCGGCGCGCTACGCGTTGCTGTTCGGCAGCCCGGTGCCCGGCTATCACGCCCCCGCGGAGCAGACCACCGGTCCGGGCACCCGGGTGATCACCACGCTGGTGGCCGTCCTCCACTCGGCGTGGCAGACACGTCGACCGGACGTCGAGGCCGAGCCGCCCGAGTTGGCGTCACTGCACGGAAGCTTCGAGGACATCCGTGCGGAGATGGGGATGGACCTGCCCGACGGGCTGATCGCACTGGGAGTCATGGTGTGGGCCTCACTGTTCGGGGCCATCAGCTTCGATGTGTTCGATCAGTACGGGGCTACGACGTTCGCCAGCAGGGACGACTTGTTCGAGTACCAGTTGGGATTGTTGACGAAGATCGCTGAGCTCGAGTAGGTAACCAGGACTGGCCGCATCGCTTGCGCCACATCCGTGGGTGCGCGGTGCCACAATGACTAGCGTGGCAGCGCATGCGGAGGAACCCGAGGACCAGACGGCATCGGCCTTGCGCGATGTTCGTCCCGGCAGTCTGTTGGTGTCGTCCATCGAACTCGTGGAGCCCACGTTTCGGCGCACAGTCATCTACATCATCGAACACAACGACGCGGGCAGCCTCGGTGTCGTGATCAACCGTCCCAGCGAGACAGCGGTGCAGAACGTACTGCCCAACTGGTCCGAGCTGGCAGCCAAGCCCCAGGCGCTGTACGTCGGTGGCCCGGTCAAACGCGATTCAGCTCTATGCCTGGCGACGCTGCGGACCGGCGTGTCGATCGACGGAGTTCCCGGTCTGCGACGCGTCGACGGTCGAGTGGTGATGGTCGATCTCGATTCCGATCCTGCCGACATCACCCCACTCGTCGAGGGTGTGCGCATCTTCGCCGGATATTCGGGCTGGACATTCGGCCAACTGGAAGGCGAACTCGACCGGGACGACTGGATGGTGATGTCTGCCTTGCCATCCGACGTGATCGGTCCACCGCGCATCGACCTGTGGGCCCATGTGTTGCGTCGGCAGCCGATGCCGTTGGCGTTGCTCGCATCTCATCCGATCGACGTCGACCGGAACTAGAGCGGCTGCGCCGCACGTGCGCGGAACCTCGTAGCAGGGGTCGAGTTTCCGCTCACATGCGCGCAGCGCTCAGTGAGCAAAAGCCTGGGCGCTCGAATGCCCGCCTGCTTTGAGTCCGGCGATCACCTCGTCGATGGCGATGCACAGCATGCGGCCCAGGTCTGCGCTGAAGCCTTCTCGGACGACGATTCTGAGTACGGCGACGTCGGTTGCGTTGTCGGGCATCGTGTATGCCGGCACCTGCCATCCGCGCGCACGTAGTTCGTGCGAGACGTCGAAGACGGTGAATCCGCAGTCCGCTTTCAGCATGAACGACAGCACCGGGATGGCAGATCCGTCGGTGATCACCTCGATATCAGGATGCTTGTCGAGGTGCCGGCTGACGCGAACGGCGGTGTCGCGCAGTGCTTTCATGATCTCGGTGTAGCCGGATCTGCCGAGGCGAAGGAAGTTGTAGTACTGCCCGATCACCTGATTGCCCGGCCTGGAGAAGTTCAACGTGAAGGTGGGCATGTCTCCACCGAGGTAGTTGACGCGGAACACGAGGTTCTCGGGCAGGTCTTCCTTGGTTCGCCAGACGGCGAATCCTATTCCCGGATAGGTCAATCCGTACTTGTGGCCGCTGGCGTTGATGGACTTGACGCGAGGCAACCGGAAATCCCATTCGAGTTCCGGGTACAGGAACGGTACGACGAATCCGCCACTGGCCGCGTCGACGTGTACCGGTACGTCGGGCCCACCACCGCCGGCGATCTCGTCCAGTACGGCGCAGATCTCCTGCACCGGTTCGAGTTCTCCGGTGAACGTGGTGCCGAGGATCGCGACGACGCCGATGGTGTTCTCGTCCACTGCATCCCGAACCTGTTCCGGGGTGATGACGTAGCGGCCGCGTTCGACGGGCAGGTACTTGGGTTCCACGTCGAAGTAGCGGCAGAACTTCTCCCACACCACCTGAACGTTGCTGCCCAGCACCAAGTTCGGAGTGCCGGTACCCGTTCCCCTGGCCCGCCAGCGCCATTTGAGGGCCAATCCGGCCAGCATGACGGCTTCACTGGATCCGATGGTCGACACGCCAGTGGCCGACGACGGGTCCTCCCGGTCGAGTCCGGGCGCGTGGAACAGATCGGCGACGATGTTGACGCAGCGTTCCTCGATGGCGGCGGTGGACGGATACTCGTCCTTGTCGATCATGTTCTTGTCGAACGTCTCTGCCATGAGCTTCTCGGCCTGTGGATCCATCCACGTGGTGACGAACGTCGCCAGATTCAGGCGCGAGCTGCCGTCGAGCATCAGTTCGTCGTGGATGTAGCGGTAGGCGGCGTCGGGATCGAGCTGTTCCTCGGGAAGTCTCAGTGCGGGTACAGGATTGGTGGCGAGCCGGCCGGTGTAGGCCGCAGAGACGATACCGTCGGCATGGATTTTCCTGGTCATCGTCTTCTCCCGTGATCGGCTCGAGTGACACCCAATCTAGTCCGCGACGCTGCCCACCGGGCTCTGTTCCGATTCCGGTCGTCGCGCGAAATGCTGTGCGATCACGGTGCACACCATTAGCTGAATCTGGTGGAAGATCAACAGCGGCAGCACGATCAGTCCGACGGGTTGGCCGACGAACAGCACCGCGGCCATCGGCAGCCCGCTGGCCAGGCTCTTCTTGGAGCCGCAGAACAGCAGCACCACCCGATCTTCGAAGGCGAAGCCCAACCATTTGCCTCCGTACCAGGTGATCGTCAGCACCAGGGCGAGCAGCGCAGCACTCACTGCGACGACGACGCCGATGCGCCACACCGCCACCGAGGACCACACGTTCTGGTTCATCGATTCGCTGAAGGCGGCGAAGACGACCAGCAGGATCGAACCCCGGTCGACGAGTTTCGTCGGCGCGCTGTGTCGGGTGAGCCAGCCTGTCACCCAGGGCCGGATCAGCTGACCGACGGCGAACGGGAGCAACAGTTGGACCACGATGTCGATGATCGAGCTGGGGTCGATGGTCACCGAACCGGTCGTGGTCATCAGGGCGATCACGAGCAGTGGGGTAACGAACACGCCGATGATGTTGGAGAACGAGGCACTCACCACGGCACCGGCGACGTTGCCGCGGGCGATGGAGGTGAAGGCGATCGAGGACTGCACGGTCGAGGGGACCAGGCAGAGGAACAGTATTCCGGTGTAGAGGTCGTCACTGATCACGCCGGGGACGAGGATCCGTAGGGCCAACCCGAGCGCCGGGAACAGCAGGTACGTGCATGCCAGGATCACCGAGTGCAGCCGCCAGTGCTTGATGCCGTTCCAGGCGTCGCGCGGCGAGAGTCGCGCGCCGTAGATGAGGAACAGCAGGGCGATGGCGATCCGCGTCACCCAGCCCAGTACGTCCTCGGCTGTCCCGGTGGCCGGGAAGAGGCTCGCCAGCGCGGCGACCGCGAAGATGCCCAGCAGGAAGGGATCCAGCACGGTATCCCGCAACAACTTCACTCGGCTAACTTAATCCACCGTGGCGCTGCGTGTGCGGGCGGTCAAGGTGTTCAGGGTGCCAGCAATTGTGTCGGCCTTGGCGGAACCGATGGTGAGCCGGTCCCCGTTCGCGAACGTGACGAAGGCTGCGGGCCCGGCGTCGGTGGCGACGGCGTAGTTGCCGCGTCCCTTGGCCCGCAGACCCCAACCGCCGAACTCCTTCGAGGGGTCGACCGCTCTGACCGATGCGCCGGTGATCTCGTCGATGTCGTAGTCGAAGGCCGCCATGCCGAGGCTCGAGACGAACAGACCGTCGCTGTCGATGTGCACGGTGAAGCGCAGCAGCGACAGAATCAGAATCGTCAGTGGGGCGAACAGGAAGATCGGCCACAGTGAGCTGGACAGGTAGCACGTCAGAGCGGCCCCGGCCAGGGACACTGCCACGACGGTGATGCCGGCGATGCGACTGGCACCGACGTGGACCACCAGGGGCAATTCGGGACTGCACCGTGGCAGATCGGAGTGCGGCGGCGACGTGGCGAGAACGCGTTCGCGGTGATCGCGCAGCCTCGATGCGCCGAACAACCCGGCCGCGAAGCCGACGACGGTCCCCACCGCCATGGCCCAACCAGGGATGGTGACGCTTTGCTCGGTCGCCATGTCCAGTTCGCGAACGAGGGTGGCGATCTGCAGAACACCGATCGTCCCGACGACGGTCAGCCCGATGATCAACATCGTGCGACGCATGATCAGCAGCACCCGGGCCAATGATGCGACGCCGCTGCACCCGCCGCCCGCCAGCACGATCACGATCGCGAGGGTCCAGGCGTTGGAGAGGGGGTTGGAGAAGTCGTCCGGTTCGGTGCCGCTGAAGTGGGTTGCGACCTGCTCCGGCAGACGGCCTTGCCACAGGTACGCCAGGACGAGTCCGAGTGCGGCTACGACAAGGGGGACGACGACGCCGAAGACGACCCCGGCCGGGTCGAACGTGCGTAGTGCCTTCGCCTTCATCTGCTCAGCTCGGCTGGCAGGCGTCCTTGAGGCTGCACGAGATGCAGGAGCTTCCGCATCCGTCCGCCTCGGCGGGTGGCGGAACGGCCGCTGCGGCGCGGGCCCCGATGGATCCGCCGGCTGCGGCGATGAACAGCGCGGCAACGAGGGCAACGACGACGCCGACGACGGCGGCGATGCCGCTCAATGCGAGGGCGGCCACTGCGCCTATGGCCAGGATCAGGGCCGATGCGGCGGTGGTGGGACCGGCAACGCGGTTGGCGAGGATGAATGTCTCGTCGTCACGCATGGCCTCGGCGGTGCGGACACCGGCGAAACGGTTACGTGGGAGCCGGCCCAGCAGCGACGCGACAGCGACAGCGCCGACGACGAGGGCGAGCACGAACAACACAACCGAGACGATGACCACCTGGCCAGGATACGGCGCAGCGAGGTCCTGGTACCAGGCGGGCCGCGTCACACTTTAGGCTGGTAGGTGTGACCGATTCCGTTGAAGCACCCACCGAGTCCGCCCCCGAGTACCGCTACACAGCCGAACTCGCCGGGCACATCGAGGAGCAGTGGCAGGACCTGTGGGAGACGCAGGGCACTTTCGACGCTCCCAACCCGGTCGGAACCCTCGCCGGAGACGTCCCTAAGGACAAGCTGTTCGTCCAGGACATGTTCCCGTACCCGTCGGGCAGCGGCCTGCACGTCGGTCACCCCCTCGGCTACATCGCCACCGATGTCTTCGCGCGGTATCACCGCATGCAGGGTCGCAACGTGCTGCACGCGCTGGGCTACGACGCGTTCGGTCTGCCCGCCGAGCAGTACGCCGTGCAGACGGGCACGCACCCGCGCAGCACCACCGAGGACAACATCACCAACATGCGACGCCAACTGCGTCGGCTGGGCCTCGGGCACGATCGCCGACGGTCCCTGGCGACGACGGACGTCGACTTCTATCACTGGACGCAGTGGATCTTCCTGCAGATCTTCAACTCGTGGTTCGACGCGGACCTCAACAAGGCGCGGCCCATCGCGGAACTGGAGGCGGCCTTCGCTTCCGGTGCGCGTCAGTTGGACGACGGCCGCTCCTGGGAATCGCTGACGGTCGGTGAACGCCGCGAGGTGATCGACGGCTTCCGTTTGGTGTACGAGTCCAACTCGATGGTCAACTGGTGCCCCGGACTGGGCACGGTGTTGGCCAACGAGGAGGTAACCGCCGACGGACGCAGCGACCGCGGAAACTTCCCGGTGTTCCGAAAGAACCTGCGGCAGTGGATGATGCGGATCACCGCGTACTCCGACCGCCTGGTCGACGACCTCGAGTACCTGGATTGGCCCGAGAAGGTCAAGACCATGCAGCGCAACTGGATCGGGCGATCCCGCGGTGCGCAGGTCTCGTTCTCGAACGTCGAGGTGTTCACCACCCGCCCGGACACGCTGTTCGGTGCCACCTACGTGGTGCTCGCCCCGGAGCACCAACTGGTCGACGGGTTGGTTGCTCCCGAGTGGCCTTCGGACGTCTCCGACAAGTGGACCGGCGGAGCCGCCACCCCCGCGGAAGCCGTTGCTGCATACCGTACGTCGATCGCCGCCAAGTCGGATCTCGAGCGGCAGGAGAACAAGGAGAAGACCGGCGTCTTCATCGGTGCCTACGTGAAGAACCCGATCAACGGTGAGCAGGTGCCGGTGTTCATTGCCGACTACGTGCTGACCGGCTACGGCACCGGCGCGATCATGGCCGTACCAGGACACGACGCGCGCGACTGGGAGTTCGCCACCGCGTTCGGTCTGCCTGTGCGCGAGGTCATCTCGGGCGGAGACGTCACCGAGGCGGCATACGTCGGCGACGGTGAGCTGGTGAACTCCGACTTCCTCGACGGTCTGCCGGTGGACGAGGCCAAGGCCGCCGTCATCGCGCGACTGGAAGCCGACGGCACCGGCCGCGGCACCATTCAGTACAAGCTGCGCGACTGGCTGTTCGCTCGCCAGCGCTACTGGGGTGAGCCGTTCCCGATCGTCTGGGACTCCGAGGGCAACCCGCACGGGCTGCCGGATTCTGCTCTGCCGGTGGAACTTCCGGAGGTCGAGAACTACGCACCGGTCTCGTTCGATCCCGACGACGCCGGCTCCGAGCCGTCCCCTCCACTGGCCAAGGCCAGCGAGTGGGTCGAGGTAGAACTCGATCTGGGCGACGGGCTGCAGACCTACACCCGCGACACCAACGTGATGCCGCAGTGGGCCGGTAGCTCCTGGTACCAGCTGCGCTACATCGACCCCACCAACTCCGAGGCCTTCGCAGACCCGGAGAACGAGAAGTACTGGGTCGGACCGCGTCCGGAGATCCACGGACCCCACGATCCCGGTGGAGTCGATCTCTACGTCGGTGGCGTCGAGCATGCGGTGCTGCACCTGCTGTACTCGCGCTTCTGGCACAAGGTGCTGTTCGATCTGGGGCACGTCAGCTCCAGCGAGCCGTACCGTCGCCTCTACAACCAGGGCTACATCCAGGCGTACGCCTACACAGATGCTCGCGGCGTATACGTGCCCGCGGCCGAGGTCATCGAGCGCGACGGCGGTTACTTCTATCAGGACCAGCCCGTCAACCGTGAATACGGCAAAATGGGTAAGTCGCTGAAGAACTCGGTCTCCCCCGACGAGATCTTCGCCGAGTACGGTGCCGACACGTTGCGCTTCTACGAGATGTCGATGGGGCCGCTGGACACCTCACGGCCGTGGGCGACCAAGGACGTCGTCGGCGCGCAGCGGTTCCTGCAGCGTGTGTGGCGACTGGCACTCGACGAGGTGACCGGCGAGGTTCGCGTCACCGACGACAAGCCGACCGAGGACACGCTGCGGGTGCTCAACCGCGTGATCGACGGCGTGCACGCGGATTACGCTGCGCTGCGCGACAATACGGCCGGCGCAAAGCTGATCGAACTGACCAACCACATCACCAAGGCGTACCCCGACGGTGCGCCGCGCGGTGTCGTCGAGCCGCTGATCCTGATGCTCGCTCCGCTGGCACCGCACCTGTCCGAGGAACTGTGGAGCAAGCTCGGACACGAGAAGTCGTTGGCGCACGGGCCTTTCCCGCGCGTGGAGAAGAAGTGGCTCGTCGCCGATACCGTCGACTACCCCATCCAGGTCAACGGCAAGGTCCGCAGCCGCATCACCGTGCCCGCCGATGCGACGAAGGACGACGTCGAGAAAACTGCATTGGCCGAGGAGAAAATCGTGGCCCTGCTCGACGGCAAGGCCCCGACCAAGGTCATCGTGATCCCGGGTCGAATGGTGAACATCGTCCTGAAGTAGCTCCCGCCGAACTCGAAGTTGTGGATGAAAATCTGGCGATTTCCGTCCACAACTTCGAGTTCGCAGGGGTTTAATTGTTCCATGTCACAGGCTGGTAGAGGGTTTGCGGTGAGGCTGGTGGCCTCCGTCGTTCTACTTCTCGGGTCCGTAACACTGGTGAGTATTCCTGTTGCACAGGCGGATCCGGGACCCGGCTCACCGATACCTGCCGACGATCCGTTCTACGATTGGGACGGTGGCCTGGATGTCTCCCCAGGGACGGTGCTGCGGTCGAGGCCCATGACGTTCCGTACGCCGACCCAGCCGACGCCGATCACGGGTGGCCAGGTTCTCTACAGCACTACCGATCAGCAGGGCGACGGCGTCGTCACGGTCGCCACTGTGCTGCGGCCCTTGGTCCCCGGGCCGACGCGGATCGTCTCGTACCACATGGCCTACGACGCCCTCGGCTCTCAGTGCAATCCCTCGTACACACTCAGCGGCGGGTCCACGAGTCCCATTGCCGGTGCGGAACAGGCGGTCATAGCCGGCTACCTCGCAGCCGGCTACACCGTCGTCGTGCCGGATTACGAGGGTGAGGAGCTCGAGTGGACGATCGGGCGGCAGTCGGGCTACGCAGCGCTGGACGGCATTCGTGCGGCTCAGTCCTTCCTGCAGCTTCCGTCGAGCACGCCCGTCGGCATGGTCGGGTACTCCGGCGGATCCGTGCCGACGCAGTGGGGTGCCGAAATTGGCTCCGAGTACGCACCCGAGCTGAATCTCGTCGGTGTGGCGGCCGGCGGGCTGCCGGTCGACCTGGCTCACAACCTGCCGTACGTCAGCGGCAACAAGCAGTGGGCGGGTGTCATCCCGGCACTGATCGTCGCCTACGAACGTGCGTACGGCCTCGACCTGAACGGTTTCATCTCCGACTACGGCCTCGAGGTGATCGATCAGGTCGATCAGGAGTGCATCGCTCAGTTCGCCGACGACTACCCGACACTCACCGACGCCTCGATGGTCAAGGCCCCGTACAACTCCCTGCTGGACGTACCCGAGGTGGTGGCCGCGATCGACGACAACATCATGGGCAGTCAGGGCACTCCGGGGACGCCGATGTTCCTGGCTGTCGGGCACGCCGATCCGATCGGCGACACCGTCATGATCACCGGCGACGTGCAGGGGCTGGCGTACGGGTACTGCGGCCGGGGCGTCGATGTGCAGTACGCGCAGTACGACGGCTTGACGCACAGCGAAGCCTTCCCGGTGTTCGAGGCGCAGAGCCTGCAGTTCCTGACAGAGCGGTTTGCCGGTGGGCCGACGCGCAGCAACTGCGGAACCATCCCACCCGGAAACAGCCTGGCACCGACTCCGTAGTACGAACCCGCGTGGTCTTTCAGATCGCGCCCAGATCGGCCGACAGCCAATGCTCCGGCTGCAGGTAGAACACCACGCTTTCCTCGTGCTCGCTCTCGGCCATCTCGAGATAGCCGTCGACCTTCTCCGGTGGCAGGTAGCGGGCAGCCATGGCGCGCAGGAGGTCCGGGGTGCACGGCTCTTCGCGAGTGACCGGACCCTCGACGGATACGTATCTGATGGTCGGATTCGACTGTTCGATCATGAGCGTGAAACGCTGTGCAGCTCTGATCAATTCGGCCTTCTTGGACGTCTTCCCGGTGAGGACCCACGCCTGGGAGCCGGGGGTGTAGTCGTACCAGATGGGGACGGTCAACGGACCACGATCCGGGCCCGCGGAGACGGACAGCGCGGCGACGTGAGACTCGGCCAGAAATTCTTCGCGTTCTGCCTTCGACAGTGCCATGAAACAACCGTAGGACTTTCGCTGTCGAAGTTCCAGACGTGCGACGCACCCTTGGGCCGGGTGATGTCAGGGCGTCCTGGTCGAGACGCCCGGCATCAGTACTCGCAGCACACCGGTGACGACGTCGGACGCAGTTTCGGTGGGACGCGTCAGGCATCGGAAGAGAACATTGTTGGTCAGCATGACCGCCACCTCGGGCGCGGGTGCCTCGTCGCTGAACACACCGGTTTCGCGTCCGCGTTCGAGGATGGGGACGACGGCGGCGGGGAGGTAGAGGTTCTCGATCACGGTCGTGATCGTGCTCGGCTGCTGGAACTGCTCGAAGCTCAGGGCGAGGAGCATCCCCGAGCTCATCGCCCGGTTGTTGATCACGAACTCCCCCAGCGAGATCAGAGTGCGCTGCAGTGCAACGGCGGGCTCGATGCCGAGGCGTTCATCGGCTCGTCGCAACCGTTGGACGCGATCGAACTCGGGCTTCAATGCGGCGACGATGATGTCGACTTTGCTGGGAAACAGGCGTCGAAGATCTTCGACTCGTATCTTTGCCGCTGCGGCGATGTCCGCGAGCGTGACCAGGAAGTATCCGTTGTCGAGGAAGAGCGCCTCCGTAGCCGTGATGACATCGGCCTCCAGATCGGGGCGGAGGGAAGCGGCATCCTCGAGCGCGTCGACGGGGTCGGGTTCCGGTGCATTCCGATCGGAATGCACCGGGTCGATGGCCCAACGCAGCATCGAGGTGACTGCGTCGGCTACCTCTGCCGTGGCAACCGAACCCGGCGTGAGCATCTCGCGGAGCGCGTAGCCGTCGAGAAGTGCGCCCAGGGCAGTGGACAGGGACGTCAACGACATCGGCCGACGTACGGACCCACCCTGGGCCTGGATCGCCTGACCCACCACGGTGCGGAAGTCTGCATCGAGGCGTTCGAATTCCGGGGTGACTGCCTTGCGGGCTCCGTCGTGGTCGGCTGCGAACAGAACGGCGATCAGGCGGCGCCGCATCAATCCCGACGTCAGGTCGTCGAACAGGGCGGACACCGGCGCAGCCGCGTCGCGCCATCCGGTCGGCGGGTCGGTGGGCGCGACGGTCCCGCTGTAGTTCACGGTGAGGTTGTCCAGCAGATCCGCGACGAACGCCTCCTTGCCGCCGGATCCACCGCTGCGTGAGTTGCCGGGGTAGGCGTTGTGGAAGGTCTGATGGGACAGACCTGCACCGTCGACGACGGCCGCGATGGAGAGCGATCGCGCCAGATCGGTGGTATCGAGTTCGTCCAGCAGCCGGTAGCCGGTCTGAAGGAACTGCTCGCGCGGGGTCGGCTTGGTGTTCAACGACTACCGCCTCTACAGACTGCACAGCACCGGAATGGACCTCGAACCATAGCAATCCGAGAGTGTTGTGCGCATGGTTTACAACCAACTACACGTTGGGTTAGTTCGAACCCCTTAAACGAGACGGTACTCGAATTAGTTTGTGTTGCAGGGGATTCGCGGGCCGTGGTCAGATGCACATCGGGCCGAGAGTTCGTGTTGTCGGCCGATATCGCGAGGAGGCACACATGGTGTTGATCGGTCATCGACCCCACATACAGCCGCGAGTTCTGGCACCGCTCGGTACCAGGCAGCCCGTGACACGTTCCACCCAACCTCCGGTGCGGGTGCAGAGCCGGCCACCGCAGGCTGCGCCGGTGTACGCATCTCCCGGATTGACCGAGCGTGAGGTCACCGTCCTGAAGGTCTGGTTGGACTGCGACTCCAAAGTCGACGTCGGGGCCCGTCTCCACATCGCATTGGGAACCGTCAACACGCACCTGACGCGAATCCGCGACAAGTACTCCCGCGTGGGTAGAGCTGCTCCGACGAAGGCGGCATTGGTCGCCCGGGCACTGCAGGACGGCATCGTGACACTCGACGACCTGTGAGTCCTGACAAATTCTTCTGACACTCGCGCAGGCGAATTCAGCGCATAAGCACCGTGAGACGATGCGGAAACGACAGTTACCGCACATCAAGGAATGTTGACGCGACCCCACCGATAAGACGGTTAATCTCAGCCGCAGTCAACGTGTATCGACAGCTTTCTGCCCTCACCTGCGCTGAGCACCCGCATCGAGACCGTCACACACGACTGCTACGTGGGGTGGCCTCCCGACATTAGGTGAACTAGGAACGGTGGCCGCGACGTGCGTGCCGGCAGAGCCAACGGGCTATGTGGCTTCGATGGCGACCGGCACCTGGAGGTCGGTTGCAATAGGCGTGTAGAGGTCGACGCCCTGTTCCTGGGTCCTTAACGAGACGATGAGCGAGTAGCGAATGGGCAGGTCGAGCCGGTCTTTGCGACGGTTTCGCTTCCACCACCCGCCGACGGGATAGACGCCGACTACGCCGCAGGCGGCGAGTTCCTGCCCCGAGCCTTCCCACACGTCCTGGTGAAGCGAACCGAGGTTCCGTTGGTTGGGGCCGATCAGCCAGCGCTTGTCCGAACCGGATGATCGTGAGGCGCGAGAGGAGTCTTCGTCGTTCTCGGCCTCACGATTCAGGCGCGCGATGAACTCGGCCTCGGTGAGGTCGGTCGGGGCCTTGAGGTCGAACCGCAGGAGGTGGGATGCGTAGGAGTAGCGCTGCCGCCATCCGCGGCGCGAGGCGGAGGGTTCGACGAAATAGGAAAGCGTGACCTTCAATGTGACGTCGCCGGCTCCGATGCTTTCCAGGACTTCGGCGGGCCACGGGAGGGCATGCAGCCTGAACCTGCGCATCTTGTAGTCGGTGCCCTCGAATGGGACGAAGGTGTCCTGCGTAACGAGAGTGACGGACTGTCGCGAGGATCGTAGAACCGCGTCCTCAGTGGGCACGCCCCACCCATACCGGCGGAGCAGGTCGAGCTTGGGTTCCTTCTTCGTTCCGGTGGCGTCGAATTCGGCACGCATCGCCGGTGTCCATTCGGCGGCATGCACCATGAGTCCGCGTAGGGTCTCGGACCAGTACTCGGGGTAGTGCGCGATCATCAGCGCGGCAAGCCTCGACGCCTGAGCGGTGGCGGCACTGGTGGCGTTCGCAGACGTCAACGCCAGACTGTTGCCGATGCCGGTGGAGCGCAGCGTCAAGAGTGGGTGCTGATCGTGAAAGCCGGTCGCGCCGTCGGTGAGGACGTTGCCGCCTTCGAAGCAGATGTCGGGCTTGATGGGCCACGTGCGTTTGCCGAACAGCAAAGACGTTCTGCTGTGAGGCGAGAGTTCCCCTTCGTCAGCCATCGCGGTCCAACCGGCAAAGTCCGGATGGACCGGAGTGTCGATCAGGTTGGTGTGGGCACCTACAGTCAGTGCGTTCCACGCCTGCGCGGGGTCTTCCACCGCTGAGGTATCGGACTCGGTGCGGTGGTCGACAGTGTAGGTGCCTACGTTCCCAGCGGCGACGACGATGAGGCGGCTCGCCTCCGGATCGGGAGCGGTCAGCAGCTTGAGTTGCTCGCCGTCGCGGACGATGTCGGTCCCCACGGCCAGTGCGTCGACCGTCGATGACCACAGCGTCGGTACACCGGGCCGGTCCGGATCGGTGGAGATGGGCATGCAGAACACGCGGCGCCGCTGTGTCGTGGCCTCGGTGCGGGCGACCGCGTCGACGGTGACCGTCCCGTAATCGCGGGGATCGGTGTTGGGTTCTCCGGGATCGGGAAGCACCCGAACCGACTCCAGCCGATGATGCAGCTGCACGTCGCCCGATCCGGTCAACAGGTCATCCAGCGGCCCGAACAACGCCAGACCGGCCATTGCAGTCCCGTGCCCTTGAGCGTCAAAGCCGGAGGTACCGATGACCGTGTGCAGATCAGTCGGGTCGAGGGAGTCCGCCAGGAGCCGGTGGGACCGCGCCACGCCAGTGTCGAGGTGGCACACCGCGGGTGACTCCGCGGACGCAGCGACCACACGGGCGGCGAGGTCGCTGACGTACTCGTCTTGTTCCTCGGGGAGCAGGTCTTCAATTGTGTCAATGAACTCGGGACGGCGGATCTCCGCGATTGGGACGCTGGTGAAGGGCAGTATCTCCAGCTGCTGCCACGTCGCGCTGATCCACACCACGACGCGGTCGTTGAGAACCAACGAGCGCTCGAGGAGCCGCAGATTTAGTGCTGTGGCGAATCCGCTCAGGACGTCGGTGCTGTGCTGAGCTGGGTCCAGCCACAGTTCCCACCATTGGGTTCCGTGCTTGGGCGGCTCGCCTTCGGACTGCCAGAGGTCATCGAGGATGGTCTGACGGATGCGGGAGATATTGGCGACCAGGGCGCGGTTGGCAGGATTGCCTTCCGGAGTCTCCCACTTGTCCTCGGCCGCTTTGATGCTCTTCCGGGTCAGGTAGTTCTCGAAGATCTTCAGGAACTGTGTCCGGTAGGCGTCGGCGACCCACACCACAGCCCGTTCAGGCAGATTACTGGTGTCAGGCTGCACCGACAGCAGCAGCCACTGCGGCACCTTCTGCTTTTTCGCGCTTCCGCGGGTGAACTTCTCCAGTGACTCGATCTTCAGCGGATAGGTTGCGTCCTCGCCCTCCAGGGTGATGATGCTCCCTAACGCTCTCAGCTCATCGGCACTCAAGTTGATACTTGTGCGGGCCGCGTCGGTCTCGGTGAACGCGTCATCGAGCTGCCCCTTGAGCGCAAGCCCGTGGGCGCGGTACTCCACGGGCCTAACTTTCGGGTTGCCTCTGCCACCGCGAGTGAAGTCCTCACTCCGAACACGATCAAGAACGTGCAGGTGGGTCAGATGCCGGAGTTCCTCAGCCACCGCTCGCCGATCGACGAGCCTCAAGCGCTGAAACGAGATCCTCGGCGCGGATCACCATCTGACCGCGCATCAAGACGCTCTTTGCGGCAGCCTCCGCCGCCTTAACCAGGTCTGCATGGCTCAGGCCCTTGGTGCTGGTGTCGATGCTGTCCCAGCGTATGCCCTTCATCAACGAACCGAGCCGTCCCTTGATGACGGCGCGGGCTTGGGCGGTGTCGGGAAGGTGATAGGTGAGCACCATGTCGAACCGGCGGAACAACGCCTTGTCAAGAATGGCGCGGTGATTGGTCGCCGAAATCACGATGCTCTCGGGGCTGGCTTGCTCCAAGAACACCAGGAAGGAGTTCAGAATGCGTCGAGCCTCACCGACATCGTTACCCGACCGATCAGCGCCAAGAGCGTCGAACTCATCGAACAAATACACGCCACGACGTTGCGCCACGGCGTCGAACACCTGTCGTAGCTTTCCGGCGGTCTCGCCCATGTACTTGCTCAGCAGACTGTCCAGACGCACCGTGAACATCGGCAAGGACAATTCGTGGGCCAACACCGCCGCTGTCATGGTCTTGCCCGTACCCGGCGGCCCCTCCAACAGGAGTCGATGAGTCGGGTCAAAACCGTGCTCGAGCAGCCTCTTGCGCTGACGCTGCTCCGCAATTACCTGCTTGAGCAGGTCCATCAACTCGCCCGGCCCGACCAGGTTCCGCAAGTTGACCTCGGGGTGGCTGACCTCGATCAAATCAGCCAGATCACCGCGCGGCTGTGCGAGCTTGGTGACATTGCTATGAGGCGTCACACTACGAGACGCATCGACGGCCTTCTTGATGTCATCTGCCAGCACATGGTGGCCCTGGCGCGCCTCACGAGCCGCGATCTGCAAGGCCACGGAGTAAAAGGCCGAGTCATCGCCGGAAGCATGACTGCGGACCATGGCGGTGATGTGTTCACCAAGTCCAGCCATCATCCCTCCTCGCAGCGTGGGCCCGCCTCGGCAGGATCGATCTCCGCGACAGTCTACGGTCCACCACCCCCAGGCACCTGAAACGACCCGGCCCACTGCACGATGCGGTTTCTATGTCGATCCGGCGGAGTCGACGCCGCTTCGTGAACGTCCACCGAGGCGACTAACCCAGTGTTCGCCGGATGAGGCGGAGGCCGCGGTGCTGAGATGGCATTGGTCGAGGCCAACTAGACCTGAGTGGGCCCAGGGGACTCCTGCCCGAGACTGGCTGTCTGTAGGGAGCCATAGGCTCAGGTCATGGAAATCGAGCTGGAGTGCGGCATATGGACAAGGGGCGTCCCCTTGGCCGACGGCGAAGGCGGATTCGGGAAGATGTACCAGGTCCGGGCGGCCGATGGCTCCTCAGCGGTGGCCAAGTTCGTGCCCAAGGCGTGACCGGGCGGCGGTGCGGGGGACTCCCCCACGGCACACATGCGCGTCGAACGGGTCCCGCTTACGCAGTAGCCGTCTGACCGACGGGCGGCCACAGACGTCGAATGCGGCGACGACCTTCACCCACCGGACGTACGCACAGGGCGGGCAGGTGTCGTGAGAGTCTGTGTACGGCAGCGCTTTCACCGCTCCCCTTCCTTCCTGGTCGGTTTTCGACTTCCTTAGCCGGATGTGGAGTCCGTCATGCCGATGCACGGCAACGTCCCCGCACACGAGCTCCGAGTTCGCTGCGATGGAATGCGCCGGCGAATCCGAGCAGCAGGATCGCCGAATTGCGGCGCTCCAGGACCTCGTCGGCCCAGCCTCGGCATTGCTTCCGCGCCGTACTCGCGTCGTATGCCCGACAGGGTCGCTGCGACGATCTCATGCGCGGACGGTGAGAGGTGGCCGGTGGTGCCGTGTCGATGGTTGATCGCCGCGATCCACGTGCCGAAGGTGGCAACGGCGTAGGCCCGCTCTCCTGCTTCGGTCCGGGTGTCGGCGGCATCGATGAGATAGGCGGCGACGGTGATCGGGTGCGCCGGCAATGTCACGTGACCATTCGACGTGCACCAGCTGGTGAAGCGTCTCCACGCGGCTGCGTATGTCTTTCGCGTTCCCTCGGAACGGGACGACTGCACAGCGCTCGCGATCGGCTTCGCGACGGCGGGCGGGCGGAGTCTCAGGTTCCACAGACATCGGCCCGACGCTCTCAGAGATGGCCACCGCAGGGGTTCGGCCTGGCCTGAAGTCCTTCCCGGAAGCCTTTCGCAGCGCACCGACACGTCCGCACGGCAGAACTGCGCTGAACTGGCGTTTCGATCGAGGCGTTGCGAGAATTCGATCTACATAGTTAACAGCGCGCCCGAGTTCCTCAATCCACGCCAAACCCTCTGTCGTGAGCAGAAACTCGACCCCCACTACGAAGTTCCGCTCACCTGGTGCGAAGCACCAACTCTGTCGGATGAGCGTCGGCAGGCGTATCGATGGCATTGCGTACTGCACGGGCAACGGTACTGGGCTGCAAGAACTTCGAGCCGTCGTACTCCCCACCCTCATGGGCAACGATCTCGCGCTGCATCTCGGTGTCTATACGTCCGGGATGAATCGAGGTGACGCGAAGCGTCGGCTCCTCCAGTCGCAGTGCATCACCGAAGGCCCGTAGCGCGAACTTGCTCGCCGCGTAGCCGCCCCAACCGGGGTTCGCACGAATTCCGGCACCCGAATTGATCAGCACCACATGACCGTTCGCCTTTCGCAGCGCCGGTAGGAGCAGTCGAGTCAGCTCGACGACGGCGATGACGTTCACCTCGTACTGTCGCCGCCAGTCCTCCGCCGTCGACTCCTCGACGGTGCCCAGCGCCGCGACTCCGGCGTTGTGCACCAACACGTCCAGAGAATCGATGCCCGACGCAGCCGCCGCCACCGCGTCGGGATCGGTCAGTTCCACCGGCCACGGGGTAGCTCCTGCCAGCTCCGACGCGATCGGCTCGAGAGACTCGGCCGATCGTCCGCCGAGCAAGACGTGGTGATCCGGGGCGAGCAGTCGGGCGATGTGGGCTCCGAGGCCACGGCTTGCTCCGGTCACCAACGCAGTACGAGTCATGAAGCCAGGTTAGCTAGAAGCTCATCCCCGCCGCGGCCGCCCAGGTCTGGGTGGTGTTCGCTCCGTCGAGTTCTTCGCGAATGATGTCTGCATGTCCCGCATGCTGGGAGATCTCGCGCAGGATGTGCAGCACCGTGAATCGTGCACTCTGCCAGACGCGTTCGGGTGCCCAGGGTGCCGTCGGGACCGGCACCGACAGATCGAGATCCAGCGTCGAGAGGGCCTCGGCGGTCGAGCGCGCCACCTTCTCCCATTCGGCGATCAACCCCGCCACGGTTTCGTCGTCCGCCATGACGTACTCGCCGCCGGCGGATTCCATGTCGAACTCGGCCGTCTCGTCGAGGTCGGCGATCACCTTCATCCAGTGTTGTTCGTTGCTGATCACGTGATGCAGCAGCCCGCCGAGGGTCAGCTCGCTGGCGGTCGTGCGGGCGCGCGCCTGCTCGTCGTCGATTCCGCGGACGGTGATGAGGAAGTTCGCGCGCTGTTCGTCGAGCATCTTGGTGATGTCGATGTTCTCGGTGGTCATTGTTTCCTCCTGGGTGGGCTGGTGAAACCCACACTAGGAACAATCGAGGACAGGTTCGGTCCGCAATCGAAACAAGCGGAATTCCGCGCGCGGACGCAAACTATCTGCATGGGCGATCGAGGTTTCACTTCCACGCAGCTGGCGGCGCGCGCGGCATATCTGCTCAGGGGTAACGACCTGGGCACCATGACCAGCGCGGCCCCACGGCTGTACCCGCACATGTGGAGCTGGGATGCGGCGTTCGTCTCCGTAGGGCTGGCTCCGCTGAGCGTGGAGCGGGCCGTGGTGGAAATGGACACCTTGCTCTCCGCGCAGTGGAAGAACGGGATGATCCCGCACATCGTCTTCGCCAACGGTGTCGACGGCTACTTCCCCGGGCCTGCGCGGTGGGCCACCGGGACGCTCGCGTCGCACGCACCGATGAGCCCGCAGACCTCGGGGATCACCCAACCACCGGTCCACGCGATCGCGGTGCAGCGCATCCTCGATCACTCCAAGCGCCACGGACGTACGACGCGTGCCGTCGCCGAGGAGTTTCTCGATCGGCGCTGGGGTGATCTCGTGCGGTGGCATCGATGGCTCGCCCAGGCCCGCGATGTCGACGACAACGGACGGATCGCGGTCTTCCACGGCTGGGAGTCGGGGATGGACAATTCTCCGCGTTGGGATTCGGCCTACGCAAATGTGGTTCCGGGAGAGATGGATCCGTATTTCCGAGAGGACAAGGCGGTGATCTCCGATTCCTCCCAGCGGCCCAGCAATCTCGAGTACGACCGCTACATCTGGCTGGTGGAGGAGATGAAGCAGGTCGGGTACGACGACGATGCATTGAAGACGAAGATGAGCTTCGCCGTCGAGGATGTGTTCGTCAGCGCCATCTTCGCGGTGGCATGCGATGTGCTCGCGACCATCGGCGAGGACCATTCGCGTCCTCACTCCGATGTTCGGGAGCTGCGGTCGTGGGCGGAGAAGTTCCGCAAGGGAGTCATCGCGACGACGGACGCGCGCTCCGGTGGGGCCCGTGACTTCGATCTGCGGACGGGCCAATGGATCGGCACCGAGACCATCGCGATGTTCGCACCGTTGCTGTGCGGTGGACTGCCCCGCGAGCAGGAACGCAACCTGATCCGGCTTTTCGAGGGCACCCGGTTCTGCGGGCATCCGGATCTGCGGTACGCGGTTCCACCATCCACGTCCCCGGTGTCGAAGGACTTCCGTGCCCGTGAGTACTGGCGCGGGCCGGTGTGGCCGGTGATGACGTGGCTGTTCTCGTGGGCGTTCGCGCGTCGTGGGTGGTCGGAGCGGTCACTGTCGTTGCGTGACGAAGGCCTGCGCCAGGCCAGCGACGGCAGCTTCGCCGAGTATTACGAGCCGTTCACCGGCAAGCCGCTCGGTAGCATGCAGCAATCCTGGACGGCCGCGGCCGTGCTCGACTGGCTGGGGTAGCGAGAAGGGTCAGCCGAGGTAGCTGTCGACGAGGGGGCCGACGACATCGAACGAGGTGGCGTCGGGTACGAGGTACTTGGCGACGGTGCCGCAGACGAAGGGATGCCACGCGGAACCGGAGTCGGTACCGAGGGACGAGACGGCGAGGACGTTGCCGAAGTAGATGCCGGGCAGGTGGCGCTGGACGAGTTCGTCGTTGTGCGACGCAACGGCGAGCAGTTCCTCGACGTGACTGCGATCGATCTCGTCGCCCATGGCTCCGAGGAGATCTGCGCCCTCGGCGCGGGCCCGGACAGGGTCGCTGTCGAGCAAAGTCAGTGCACCGACGGTGACGCCCCGGTTCTGCAGTTCGACGGCGATGGCGTGGGCGAGAACTCCACCGAACGACATGCCCAGGAGGTGGACAGTGCCGTCGGTCTGGATGCGAACGATGTCGTCGGCGTACTGCGCCGCCAATGCTGCGAGGGACTCGGCGCGCTCACCTGACGCGGGTACCTGGACGCCGTAGATGGGGCGGTCGTCGTCGACGTGGGCTGCCAGGCCCGCGTAGCAATCGACCAGACCCACCAGGGGGTGGATGCAGAACACGGGATCGAGGTCTCCGGTGGTTCGGATCGGCGCGATGGTCGGCACCGCGTAGTCGGACGGGTCGAGTTCCGTGAGAGCCAGATGCGATAGATCGTTCACGACAGTCATGGGTGCGCCTCCGAGCCAAGAGATGTAGTTCGTGTTTCCATTGGGTTAGTTCGTGCCGACTCTGGGTATGTCGCTGTCGGCGGCGTGAGTGTTACCCACGTCTCATTACCGAGGACTCAACCACGTCTGTGGACAGAACGCATTAGTGATTGTTCACCATTGAGTGCCCAGGTCCGGGCCCCTAATCTCACCCGGGTGGTCTTCTCCCGCACGTCGCGTGCCCTGTTCGGATTGTTCTCGGCCGGTGTCATCGCCTGTGCTGCGCCCGGCATCGCGTCGGCCGTTCCGCAGGGCCCGGACGTCTCGTCGTGGCAACACATCGACGGCACCGCGATCGATTGGCATGCCGTCAAGGCTGCAGGCCACGGATTCGCGATGGTCAAGGCCACCGAGGGTCTGGATTACGTCAACCCGTACTTCGTCGAGGATTCCGTCGTCATGCGCACGGCAAACGTGGCGCGCGGGGCGTACCACTACGCCGATGTGACGCTCTCTCCCGAGTTGCAGGGCGCGTACTACTCGGCACTGGTGCTGGGCATCAACGGTCCGGGCGATCTGCCGCCGGTGCTCGACCTCGAAGATGCGAAGGGGAGGTCGCCGGCCGAGGTGATCGACTGGACGCACCGGTACCTCGATACCGTCCAGACGCTGACCGGCCGTCAGCCGATCATCTACACCTATCCGAACTTCTGGCGGACGGCGATGGCCGACACCCATGAGTTCAACAACTATCCGCTGTGGATCGCCGACTACAACGACGAGCTGGGGCCGCTGCCCGGCGGCTGGACGAACTGGCTGTTCTGGCAGTACACCGACCGCGGCACGATTCCCGGAATCGACGGGCGTACCGACATCAATCACTATGCGGGCACACCCGAATCGCTGCGGGCACTCGCTCGATGGTGACGCCTGTCCACCTGTACGTCTCGCAAGAACAACGGTAAGGCGAAAGCGCCCGCAGTCGAGTGTCTTCGACTACGGGCACCTTCGGTTCACTGTCGATCCTGAACTGCTACGCCGACTTCCACACTGCGACGACGGAGGGCCGCGGCTGGGCGTCGCCGCCGTCGGGCCAATGCGACGCGGGAGCATCGGCACTGGAGTCATCGACCTCGCCCGGGTGCTGGACGCACACCATGACGCGCTCCGCTGTGACGATGGGACCGCAGGTCTCGGCACCGACCGGCACCGTCAGGTACTGCCGTGTCTCACCGCGACGAGGGCCGTCGAGGACCACGGCGAACAGGCCGTCGTTGGAGTCGAGGGCGTTGCCGTCGGTGGAGATCCACAGGTTGCCCTGCGGGTCGAAGGCCAGGTTGTCCGGGCACGAGATGGGACTGACCTGGCTCTTGTCGAATCCGCCGAAGTAGGTATCGGCCTCGTCGGGATCACCGCACACCAGCAGCAGATTCCAGGTGAAGTCCGTTCCCGCGTGATCGTCGTCGATCTCGAGGATCTGACCGTTCTTGTTCTCGTTGCGTGGATTGGCCTCGTCTGCGGCGGCCCTGCCCTCGGTCCCGCGGTTGGTGTTGTTGGTCAGCGCCACGTACACCTTGCCGGTCACCGGGTTCGGCTCGAAGTCCTCCGGACGGTCCATCTTGGTTGCGCCCACCTGATCGGCGGCCAGGCGGGTGAACACCGCGACCTCCTCGGCGTTCATACCGTCGACCAGGGACTCGCCGCGGCCGTCCTCGTTGGTGCGCAGCAACGGGATCCACGTTCCGGTGCCTTTGAACTCGCCGCTGGCGGGCAACTCACCGGAGCCGTCGATCTCGTCGGGCGAGTCGCCGGTCAGGACCGCGACGTACAGCGTGCCCGCGTCGAGCAACGTCATGTTGTTGCGCATCGCGGCCGCGCCGGTACCGGGCATCATCTTGCGGCTCGAGACGAACTTGTACATGTAGTCGAAGCGCTCGTCGTCACCGCTGTAGGCGACGACGGTGCCGTCGTCGGTGACGTAGATGGTGGCGGCCTCGTGCTTGAAGCGTCCCATCGCGGTGTGCTTGATCGGCGTCGACTGCGGATCCCACGGGTTCAGCTCGACGATATAGCCGAATCGGTTGGGCTCGTTGGGCTCCTGCGCCAGGTCGAAGCGAGGATCGAAGGTCTCCCACCGGCGGTCGCTGGCCGCACCTTCGATGCCGTAGCGAGCGAGGCGCTCGGCGGCGGCAGTCTCGGTGACCGACTCGGCGTTGCCGAAGTACTGGTTGAAGTTCTCCTCACCGGAGAGCACTGTGCCCCACGGTGTCACACCGCCTGCACAGTTGTTGAGAGTGCCGAGCACCCGGGTGCCCGTCGGATCGGCGCTGGTCTTGAGCAGATCACTGCCCGCGGCCGGACCCGTGACGAGGAACTCCGAGGTTGCCGTCAAGCGACGGTTGTAGCGCCCCATGGCGGGGGTGAGCTTGCCCGAGTTGCCCTCGCCCCGAACCTCGACCACCGTCAGACCGTGTGCAGCCATGGCGACGTCGAACTGCTCGCGCGTCGGGTTCTCCTCGTCGTAGCCCTTGAACATTGCCGGCTCGGTGGTGTACTCGTGGCTGACCACCAGCAGGTACGCGTTCGGGGTTCCCTCCACCGGCAGCAGGCCCGCGAAGTCGTTGTTGAAGCCGAACTGCATCGCCTGCGCCGCACCGGTCTGGTTGTCGAAGTCGAACGCCGGAGCGCCCTCGAGCACCGGATCTCCCCAGCGGATGACTACGGCCTGCTCGTGACCCTCCGGAACCATCACCGCATCCTCGGTGTTCGGCTCCACCGCAACGAAATCCACGCCGTCGACGGGCGGGGTGTCGGCACCCGACGTGCTCGAGGTTGCGCCCCCGGTGGTGGCCGGCTCGTCGGTCGAGCACGCCGCGAGAGCGCTGCCCGCGCCTACGGCGAGCACCGCCATGGCACCGCCCTTGATGACGCCGCGCCGCGACATCGCGGTCTTGACGATGTCGCCGAAGTACTCACCCTTCGACGTATTGGGAACCTCGTGGAAACATGCATCCCCGCACTTGTACTTGCACGTCAATGATGATCGCTTCGAGCTTCCGTCGTGAACAGCGAACAAGGGTAGTGGCTTCATGAGTGGGCACGCTGTCACCCAAAAGCGAAAGTAAAGGAACGTCCAGGTGAAGTCGCGGACAACGAGGATGCCCTAAGGTCCGATCGTCTGCCACAGCGGATCGCCGGGTCCGATGTCGTAGGTGCACTCGGCCGGCCGCGGGTCGGGTACGAATGCCCACAGCAGAGCTCCCGCTGTGCCCGCGGCACGTTGGCCGTCGATTTTGGTGGCGATACTCGTTGCGCGAGCGCCGATGTCGCCACACGAACCGGCGAGTTGGCCGATCTCCCCGACCAGGAGGGGTTTGCCCACCGCAGCGCTCTGAATGATCCGCCGCTGCAAACCGTTCCATTGATCTCCGGGCAGCGGCACGCCGTCGGATCCGTAGTCGTGGTACTGCAGCACATCGACGAACGACGACTGGGCGAGGTACTCGTACTCGTCACCCTGGCTTCCGCACTGCCCGCCGCCGGTGAGACCGGCGGTGATCAGGGTGCGGGAATCGACCGAGCGGAGTTGTTGCCCCGCGGTGTCGAAGAAGGACCGCAGAACTTCGGCGGCATCGGCGGTGCAGGTTCGGGTGGTCCAGGAGCACGCCGCGTCGGTGCACGAGCTGGTTTCCGGTTCACCGACCAATTCCCAGGCCGCCAGCGCGGGCGAATCCTTCCACCGGTTCACAGCGGTGAGCATCCACTGCTCGAAGCTCGTCACCGCATTCGTGTCGGCGACGGCAGGGGGCGTCGTCCATCCGTCGATGTACCACTGCCTGCCTTTGAAGACGTTTCCCTCACAGGCCCCGTCCTGTGGCGAGAGAACCGGGACGACGAGTTGTCCGTGTGCCTCGGCCGCCGCGAAGACCGCGTCCATCGGGCGAAAATCGAGTGCGCCGGCGAATCGGTCGATCGCCAACGATTGGAATGCATTGAATCGCGTCAGTGAATGCGGAGGCAGTGCGCCGAAGTAGCTGTCCAGGTCGACCATCGCTCCGCACCCTGCGTTGATCGACCAATCGGTCGCGAGCTGATAGGCATTGAATCCGGTCGGCCACCAGGGATTCCCGTCGAGTGCGAGACCGTCGGCGCTCGCGGTGACGCGGGCACCGGTCTCGGGGGCCGCAGCCGCGTCGGGCACGCCGGTGCTCAGTGCGAGGGACAGCACCATTGCCGTGCCGAGTGCGCACCGCGAAAACATCGAAACGATCCGCATCGGCGTAATGCTAGACGCCCGTCGGCGAATTCCGAAGTCGTCGACACCGGCACAGCATCCCCGATGACGAATAGTGCTTCCGTGGAATATCTCGGGTTGAATTCGTCCCTATTCGACCTGCGAGGACAGCACCGCTGATACATCTCAATTATCCTGTCTCCCAGTCTGTTTCTCGAGGGAATTCGAGACGCCCGAACATCGGCGTATTGTCCTCCGGGGCGTGCGAGATCGATAGTGCGCGATACCCTCATGGTCTTTACGTTTCATTCATCGAAGGCTGGACCAATTCCTATGCGAATCGTTCGCGTTGCTTCCGCAGTAATTCTCGCTGTGATTCCGTTGCTGATTCCGGTCACGGTGGCGTCGGCGCAACCGACCGATCAGGATTTCAGCCGATCGACCTTCGCCGAATTGGGTCTGGGCCGATCCACCACGGTTGACCTGACGGGAGAACGCACTCGGCTGACAGTTCCGTCCCCCGCGGGCTCGGTTCCGTCGACCCTCACCGGTGTGCTGACCACACCGGCCTGGCTCGACCGTGGATGGGTCGACGTCGAATCGGACGGTCGACCGATCACCCGCATCACCCTCGACAACGCGGCACCGACGACCCCGGTGTCGATTCCTCTGGCCGCAGCACAGACGGTCGACGGGGTGATCGCACTCGACCTGATCCCCTCGTTGATCCCCGACGATCGGTACTGCCCGGATCCGGATTCCGACGCGGTCCGTCTCCTCGACGCGTCCGTCGACTACACAGGACAATTCGCTGTGCCGGCCACCGTCGCGGAATTCCTGCCGGTCCTGCTGCGCAAGCTCACGGTGTTCGTTCCGTCCGAGCCGGATCGCGAAACGATCACCGCAGCAACGATTGTGGCGACGTCTATAGTCCATCGCTACGGATCGCAGCCGGTTCAGGTCGTCGTTCGGCCGGACAGCGAGCTGCAGGGAGCAGCTCCGGACGGTCCGCTCGAGAGGTCGGTCGTCCTGGCGAAGAACTCCGATGCCGGGGCCGAGCTGATCTATCCCCTCGAGCAGGCCCCGCCGCGCATGTACCTCACCGGTACCGGATCGGATCTGACCGATCAGGCCCGCCTGATCACCAGCGATCTTTCCGAGATTGCAGTTGCCACCTCTGCTTTGGCGGGACCGTCCGCTCCGAAAGCTCAGCTCGCACCCGAATCGATCACGCTCGACGATCTCGGGATCGGCACGGTGACCGGTTCGGGCGGTGCCACGGCGACGGCGTCGATCACGATCGATCAGACGCGGCTCGGCCGGTCCGCAGCAAACCTGTCCGTGCACCTGATCGGCAGCTACACGCCGGGCGCGGGCTCGGTGCGGGCCACGGTGAACGGGTCACCGCTCGCAGTGTGGGAGGCCGACGACACCGGTCGGCTCGACCGATGGATCGACATTCCGAATTCGGCACTGTCCCGCGTGGAGACGCTCGACATTTCCGTCGACCATCCACCGCCCACGGGCAGCGGTGGTTGCTCCGCGGCCGCCGATACGAGTGTGACCGTGGACGGTTCGACTGTGGTGCGGTCGTCCGATTCCTCGACACCGGCTCCGCTGGGACTGCGATCGATGCCACAGGCGCTGATGCCGCAGTTCGAGATTGCGCTGGCCGACGAGTCCTACGCGGGAGTCGTCCGAGCGGTCACGATGGCAACCGGACTGCAGCGTCTGTCGAGTCTTCCACTCGTGCCGGAGGTCGTGTCGATGGATCAGGCGCTCGACGGTAGCGCCCCCGCGCTCGTGATCGCCCCGGCCTCGGATCTGCCGGACACGGTGACGCTGCCGCTGTCGTCCATCGACGAGACGACATTCCGGATCGCCGACCCGGACTCCGCCGGCGGTGCCACCGAATTGACGGTCGACACCGCTCAGCCCTTCGCGACGGTGCAGGTCACGTCGGTGCAGAACAACGCTGTACTCGTGGGATCCTGGAACTCGGCACCGGACCGATTCGACGCCATGTTGTCCTGGCTCGACGGCGACCCGGATCGGTGGTTCGCGCTCGACGGCGACATCGTGTTCGCCGCACAGAACACCGAACCGATCTCATTGTCCAGCGCTGCCCTGTCCGGTGCGGACGACACCGTGGCGGCGTCCGACGACACCCCCGACCGAACGACGGTGCTCGTCGTGGGAATCGGTCTTGCGGTACTGGCAGTCGCCGGCGTCGGCGCACTCGTGGTCGCGCTGCGAACGCGCCGGTCGACGACCGAGCCGAGCCGGCACAGCGACTCGACATGACGGTGGACACGGCACCGAACACCGGCGCGGAGCCGACGCCGAGTGCGCCGCCTCGGTGGCGAGCACGGCGTCCGCTCGACGTCCTGGTCGTGCGCTGGGTGGTTCTCCTCGCCTGTATCGTTCTCGCATTCCTTCCCACCTGGGTGCGGCTGGCGCAGGAGGCGTCCGACGGTGCCATCACCGCGTACATCTTCGTGTTGCCACTCCTCGCTGTCGTTGCGGCGCAGGGTGTCGCGCGGCGTAGGGCCGACGAGTTGCCCATTCACGATCGTCAGACCGACAACATCGTCGGCGGGATCGGCTTGCTGGTGTCCATCGCCATCAAGGCGCTGTGGCTGCCGCGCTACGCCGACCAGTACGAGCTGGCGCACCTGGATGTTCTTGCGGCGCTGGCGTTCTTCTTCGGTGGCGCGATACTGATGTTCGGCCTGCGGCCGGTAGGTCGGTTCTGGTCCGTCTGGCTGTTGCTGCTCGCATTGAGTCCGTTGGGTTACCGATTGGTCGCCATCGGGTTGGGCGGGAGCCGTCTCGCATACGCGGCGGTGATGGTGCTCTTGGCAGGAATCGCCGGTGCCATCGCCGTCGGCCGAACCAGACGCCGCGGCTGGCTCGGGTTCGTGTGCACCGCACTGTCCGGTTTCGCAGTTGCTGCACTGATGTTGGCACTGTGGCCACAGATCGACATCGTCTGGCTGCAGCTCGTCCCGACCGTCGGCGCGGCAGCAGTCACCGGAGTCGCCTTCTATCTCGCTGCCCGTCGCGGCCGATTCGACGAGCGTCAGCCGCGCCGCCTCGCTGTCCCGACGGCGAAGTGGTCGCCGAGCTCGATCGTCGTCGCGATCGTGGCAGCGGCGATCCTGGCTCTCGTTCCCCTACCGGACCGCACCCCCGTGGCGGCACCGCTGGGACCACCCGGGCCGGTATCGACGCCTCTTGCGCCCCCGGTCGGATTCGGCCGGATCGATATGCAGCAATTCGATTGGGTCCGTGCGTTCTTCGGTACCAATGCCACTCTGACTCGGCAGACGATGCGCGCCGACGAAGGCAATTCCGCGTGGGACATGCGGTCGAGGCCACGGACCGTTGTGGTCGACGTACTGTCGACCACCAATCGGGCCAGTCTGGCCGTCTATCCGGAGAGCACCCTGTATCGATTGACCAACACGCGCACCAGCCAACCCCTGACCATCGATGTCGGACGCGGGGTGACGGGCGCGCTCTACACCTCGGTCAGCGACGCGTTGCTGCTCACCTGGACCAAGCTCGTGTTTCATTGGCAACGAGGCGACGTGTTCCAACGTGTAACCGTCATCAGCGTCGACAATCACGACCTCGATGCCACGTTCCCGCAACCGATGCCGTCGATGGCATCGAACCTCGGTACGGCGATCGGCACCTTCCTGCGGGGCAACGCCATCTCCATCGACGACGATCCGGAATACAAGGACCGTGAGCTGTTGACGACCTTCGGTACCGGGCTCGTTCGCCAGCAATGGGCCCTGGCGAACGGTGAGCCGCGATGACCACGACTCCCATGGGGAAACGGCCGACTCCCCCGCGCGTCGGAACGGAAACCGAAGAGTTCCGAGCAACTGCGCTCGACGACGCGATCAATGGATTGGCCGATCGAAATCCGTTGGCGTCGGCAGCAATTGCATTCGTTCCCTGGCAGAAGTACACGGCGATCGGGGCGGCGCTGCTGCTCCTCGCCTGCGGAGTGATCGCCCCGGTCGGGACGCTGCTCGCGGTCACGGTCGTCTGCACCATCGGGTACCTGCTGGCGATGATCGACCGACTGTTGCTGTTCTCCCGTGGTCTGGACGCGGCGGCGATCGTCACGGTGACCGACGAGGAGGCCCGCGCCGTTCCCGATGATCGGTTGCCGTACTACACCATTCTGGTCCCGGCGTACGACGAGCCGGAGGTGGTGGGTGACCTCATCGCGGCGATGACCGGACTCGACTATCCCGCCGACAAGCTGCAGGTTCTGTTGCTTCTCGAGGAAGACGACGAGGTGACCATCGAGGCGGCCGCGCGCAGCGGCGTCAGCGATCTGGTGGACGTTGTCCTGGTGCCCGCAGGCGATCCGCGCACCAAGCCGAAAGCGTGCAACTACGGATTGCATTTCGCCACCGGGACGATCATCACGATCTTCGATGCCGAGGATCTGCCCGAGAGACTGCAACTGCGCCGAGTCGTCGCTGCTTTCGAGCGGCTGCCCGACACCGTGGCGTGTGTGCAGGCGAAGTTGGCGTTTCACAACGGTTCTCAGAATCTGTTGACCGGGTGGTTCACCGCGGACTACGCACTGTGGTTCGGGTACCTGCTGCCCGGTCTGATGGCCAGCACCTCGCCGATCCCTCTCGGCGGAACCTCCAATCACCTTCGACGCGATGTCATCGACGAAGTGGGAGCCTGGGACGGCTTCAACGTCACCGAGGACGCAGATCTCGGTGTGCGCATCGCGGCCTCGGGCTACTCGACGGCCGTGCTGGACTCCACCACTCTCGAGGAGGCCAACAGCGATCCGATCAACTGGGTCCGTCAGCGCTCCCGTTGGTACAAGGGCTATCTGCAGACGTGGTTGGTGCACATGCGCAGACCGGTCGCGACGGTTCGTGCCCTCGGGCCGGTCGGCACCTACCGCTTCACATTGTTGCTCGCGGGAACACCGATCACGGCGTGCATCAACATGGTCTTCTGGTTCACCACGGCGGCATGGATTCTCGGCCAGCCGACGTTGGTTGCCGAGCTCTTTCCGCCGTACATCTACTACTTCTCGTTGCTGTCTCTGGTGGTGGGCAACATCGCCACGGTGTACATGTATCTGATCGCGAGCCGAGAGAGCGACAACGCTTACCTGCTGGTTCCCAGCCTGACGATGCCCCTGTACTGGGTGATGATGAGCGTGGCCTCGATCAAGGGCTGTTGGCAGCTGGTTCGCAATCCGTCCTACTGGGAGAAGACGTTCCACGGCCTGTCCGGCCCCGCCGCCGATCCTGCCGCCGGCGAAGAGAAGGCGACGTGAAACAGCGAACACCGTGGATCGTGTTCGTCAGCGCGCTAACGGGTTACCTGGCGGTGGGGCTGACGCTGAGTATGCGTTTCGGCTACCTTCTCGGCGACGCACTGTCGCGAACCTCGGCCGCGCAGGCGGTGCTGCTCAGCCGCGATCCGCACGTGTCGGCCATCGGCTTCATCTTCACGCCGTTGACGGCCCTGGCACAGCTACCGATGGTCGCTTTCGCATCGTGGTGGCCGGCGATCACTCGGTGGAACATCTCGGGCATCGCGGTGTCGGCGGTGTTCATGGCCGGTGCAGTGGTGATGATCAACGGCATCTGCCGAGACCGCGGACTGCCCGGTCGATACAGCCTCCTGATCACCGTCGTCTTCGCGATCAACCCGATGATCGTCTTCTACGGAGCCAACGGCATGAGCGAGGCAGGCTTCCTGTTCTTCCTCTGCTGGGCCGTACGACGATTGATTCGATGGGTGAACACCGACGACGTTCACGATCTCCTGCTGGCCGGCGTCGCACTGGCTCTCGCCTTCCTCGCCCGCTACGAGGGCGTCGTCCCGATAGCTCTGGCCGCAGTGCTGGTGGCGGTCGTCACGGCCCTGCGTCGGGGTCGGCCGCACTGGAAAAGCATGCGCCGCAGAGCCATTCTGGACGCGGTACTCGTCGCCGGGCCCGGCACGGCAGTGTTTCTGGTGTGGATCACCACGAGCTGGCTGATCACCGGTGAGGCGCTCGCCCAGCTGTCCTCGAGCTACGGAAACGCCGCGATTCTGACGCAGTCCGGTGGGTCCAGCGGCGACCTGATCGGCACCGGCCTGTTCTCGCTCGGCGCCGTCGTTGCGCTCGGACCGACGTTGTTGGTGACGCTACCGCTCGCCGTGGTGCTGGCGCTGCGTCGACGAGACCTCGAATTCGTCGTGGCACCATTGCTTTTCGGCGGGGTGCTCGGGTTCCAGGCCGCGAGCTACATCACCGGCTCGACTTTCGGATTTCTGAGATTCTTCATCTGTGCCATTCCGCTGGCGGCCGTCGTTGTGGTGCAACTGTTTCCGGCTGCCGGAGATCGGTCAACCCGGCGCGCAGGTGCGTACCGCAGGCACCGCCCCGTGCTCCCGCCGCTGCGCCCTGCCGCCGCGGCGGCGGCAACGGCGGTGTGCGCACTGGCTCTTCCGGTGACGGGGTGGGCGATGCTGCAGCCGTCGTTGTCCAGCCAGCAGTACGCTCTCGGCAGTCTCTTCGACCAGCATCCTTCGGCCGACGACGCCGAGGCGATGGCGGCACGTCGAGTCATCGATTCCTTTTCCACCGAACGTCGACTGGCGTCCTACCTCGACAGCCAGGACCTCCCCGAGGGGTCGATCCTCGTCGACACCGTCTACGGGTTCGCCATCGTGGCAGCATCGGAACACCCGAAGCAGTTCGTGGTTCCGTCCGATCTGGACTTCACCAAGATCCTCAACGACCCGGCTTCCGCCGGTGTGCAGTATCTGCTGACGGTGCCCAACGAGGGCCGCGGAGTGTCCGACGCGGTCAACCGGCGATATCCGACGGTCTACGAGAACGGTGCCGATCTGTATCCACTCGTCCTCGAAGTGCCGAACGACGGTGCCGACCAGCCGGATTGGCGGCTGTACCGGGTACCGAGCTGACCGAGTCTCGCTACAGCACCTGCGAGAGGAAAGTCTTGAGTCGATCGGTGTGCGGATCGTCGAACAACTGCTCGGGCGTTCCGGTTTCGACTGCGCTGCCGTGATCCATGAACAGCACCCTGTTGGACACCGATCGTGCGAAGCCCATTTCGTGGGTCACCACCACCATGGTCATTCCGCCCTTCGCGAGGTCGGCCATCAGAGCCAGCACACCCTTGACCAACTCGGGGTCGAGGGCGGAGGTGGCCTCGTCGAAGAACATCACCTCGGGCTTCATGGCCAGTGCTCGCGCGATGGCGACGCGCTGCTGCTGGCCACCGGAGAGATTGCCCGGCCGCGAATCCGCCTTGTCGGTCAGTCCGACCAGCTCGAGCTGATCCATCGCCGCCGCGCGAGCCGCCTCCTTGGACAGGCCGAGCAGCTTGCGCGGGCCGAGAGCGATGTTGTCGGCAACGGTCTTGTGCGGAAACAGGTTGAACTGCTGGAACACCATGCCGATGCGCTGACGCAACTCGTCGGGATTGTCCTTCAGCACCGACTTGCCGTCGAGCAGGATGTCGCCCTGTTCGGGCTCGTGCAGTCGATTGAGAGCACGCAGCAGCGTCGACTTGCCCGAGCCCGACGGGCCGATGACCGTGGTGGTCGTGCCGGCCGGGACGTCGATGCTCACCCCGCGTAGCACCTTGTTGGTACCGAAGGACAGGTGAATGTCCTTGCCTGCGAGCGAAACAGAAGTCATGTCAGCCTCTTTCCACGACGACGGCCTGCTCGACCGGGTCCAGCGTCTGCTCGGCCTTACCGGTGCGCAGTCGCTTGTCGATGTAGTTCACGAGATGGGTGAGCGGCACGGTCAGCACCAGGTAGAACAATCCGGCGGCGACGAGCGGGGACAGATTTCCGGTCTGTGCGTTGAGATCTCGGCCGACCGCGAACAGCTCGCGTTGGGTGGCGAGCAGTCCGAGGAAGTAGATCAGCGACGAGTCCTTGATGAGCGATATGAACTGGTTCATCAGCGCCGGCAGGACGCGCCTGACACCCTGCGGGACCACCACCAGGTTCATCGAGCGACGACGGCTGAAGCCCAGCGCCCGTGCGGCTTCCATCTGACCGGCCTCGACGCTCTGGATGCCGGATCGGAAGATCTCGCCGATGTACGCCGCGGCGAGCAGCGAGAGTGCCGCAGCGCCGAGCCAGTACGGATTGCCGCCGGTCACGCCCTGCACCACCGGTCCGATGCCCAGGCCGATGATCAGGATGATGACCACGGCGGGCAGTCCGCGGAAGATGTCGGTGTAGACGCGGGCGGGCCAGCGCAGCCAGCGCGTGCGAGACAGCCCGGCCAGAGCCAGCAGCATGCCCAGGACCGTACCGATGATGCCCGACGCCAACGCCAGAATCAGCGTGTTGGGCAGGCCCACCTTGAACAGGTCGGGGATTGCCGACTTGTACAGCGACCAGTCGAAGAACGTGTCGCCCAGCTGCGCCAGCGTGGACTTGGGTTGGACGGCAACGGCTTCGGGAGCGTTCGCGTCGTTCTGTGCCGCGATGGCGGCGAAGTCGGGTAGCTCCGGCTGGGGGGCGGCCTTGCTGCCGGGCTTGAAGCCGTCGGGCAGCTCGCGAGGAACCCAGTCGGAGTAGAGCGTGGCCCAGGTGCCGTCGGCGATCACTGCGTCGAGCCCCGAGTTCAACGCGTCGATCAGCGGTTGATTGTCGCGAGCGACAGCCCAGCCGACGAAGTTGTTCAGCGAGAACGTGTTCTGCGTGATCGCCGTGCCGTCCTCGGGCTTGACCAAGCCCTCCGCCTGCTGCGACGGGGCCACCCAGGCGTCGATCTGCCCGGTGCGCAGGTTCGCGTAGGCGGTGTTGTAATCCGGGAACTTCACCGGATCGAGGCCGAGCGTGTTCACCACGTAGTCGTCCTGCACGGTGCCCTGCACCACGCCGATCCTGCTGCCCGCGTTCAGGTCCTCGAACCGGCTGATCGGGCCGCCGGTCTGAGCAACGAGGGAGAAGTAGCCGAAGTCGTATCCGTTGGTGAACCCGACGGTGTTGCGGCGCTCGTCCGTCGTCGTGATCGAGGACGACCCGACGTCGAAGCGGCGGCCTGCAACCTGGGCGAGCAGGCCCGAGAACTCGGTGCCCGAAAAGTTGATCTGCAGCCCGAGTTTCGCCGCGACGGCCTTCAGCAGTTCGTTGTCGTACCCGGTGTACTGGCCGGCCGAGTCCAGGCAGATGCTCGGCGGGGCGTCGGACAGGGTGCCGACGGTCAACACTCCCGGCGTCGCCAATCCCAGAGCGTTCGTGTCGATGCGGTCCAGCGGAGTGACGTTCGCCGTCGTGTACCTGTCCTCCGTCGCGGCCGCTGCGGCAGCGTCGAAGTTCGTCGGGGTGGACGACGCACTGTCGACTCCGGGAGGGGCGCACAGGTCGGTCGGACCTGCCGCCGCCTGATCGTCGGAGCTCGACGTTCCACACGCGGCGAGCGTGAGGGCCATCAGCAGTCCGAGAACGAGAACCACGATCGCGCGTGAAGCGCGTACGGCAACCATGTACAAAACCCTAAGCGGACCAGGGCCCACTCACCCAAACGGCCGACGCGCAAGGGTTTCGCTCAACGAACTGCCGTGACGTGTCTCTACTTGTGCGAGTCCCGCCACGCGATGGCCTGGCCCAGTTCGGTGAGGTCGTATTCGGGTCCATTGACGCCGACGGTGAACAGGGTGGCTCCGGCGTCGACGAAGTCCTGGGCTGTGTCCGCGCCGGGCCAGGAGACCGATCGAGTGATGCCGGAGACGTCACGCCCGACGGTGGTGCCGTGCTCGGCGAGGATCTCGGACTTGCGCTTCAGTGCCTCGAGGTCGGCGAAACTGTGCCAGATGTGTGCGTACTCGGCGACCATCTTCAGGGTCTTCTTCTCACCGCCGCCGCCGATGAGAATCGGGATGTCGCGGGTGGGGGCCGGGTTGCCGACGTCGAGGCGGTGACGGATTCTGGCCAGGCTCTCTTTCAGCAATGCCAGACGCGAACCGGCCGTGCCGAATTCGTACCCGAAGTTGTCGTAGTCCTTCTCGTTCCACCCAGCGCCGATGCCGAGGATCAGCCGGCCGCCGCTGATGTGGTCGACGGTGCGTGCCATGTCGGCCAACAGGTCCGGATTGCGGTAACCGCCGCCGGTGACGAGTGCGCCGATCTCGACGTTCGACGTCTGCTCGGCCCAGGCGCCGAGCATCGTCCAGCACTCGAAATGCGCGCCGTCGAGGTCGCCGTACAGCGGATAGAAGTGATCCCAGTTGAAGACGATGTCGACGCCCGCGTCCTCCGAGCGCAACACCGCGTCGCGGATCAACTGATAGTCGGGAGCGTGCTGGGGCTGAAGCTGAACACCGATCTTGACGGTCATGTACGTCTCCTCGTCGTGTGGGCTGCGTCTCCCATGATGCACCCGAACGGCATCAGCCGATGCGGACGCCGCTCTCGGCCATCATCGCGCGCAGGACGAACCCGGCCTCGGAGCCGACGATCTCGCCGACGAGGGTGATGTAGCGGTCGACGAATGCGCCGCCGTGCTGCTGCTCGTCCTCGTCGGCGAAGTGGTGCGCGAGTTCGTGCAGCACCACCAGCTCCCGCAACGCCCAGGCTCTGTTGCCCTGATGCAGGGGCACGGCAATGGTGGCGGTGTCCGATTCGTAGTGCGCCGCAGCCGAACCCGAACGGGCACGGACGGTGATGACGCGACCGGCGTCGGGCCATGTGGCTGCGACCCACTCCAGCGCGAGCACCGCATCGACGTACGCCTGCACCGAGTCGATGGAGGCGAACTTGCGCTCGATCGGCAGCGTGATCTGCGAACCCATCACCTGCACCATGCGAAGGCCCCGCTCCTCGGCGCGATCGAACATGGTGCGAACCAATTGTTCTGCGTCGTAGACGGCCGCTCGTTGCGAGTCCCTCGCCCTGCTCATCCGATCAGCCTAATTTGTGTCGTCCTCCCGACTCGCCTACAGTCTTCTATCGACAACGATTGTCGAATTCGTTCCCAGTTTCTATCGTTCAGGAGAACCCGTGCTCGCCGTCGATGACCTCTGCATCGACGCCGGACGCTCGCGCATCGTCGATCACGTGTCCTTCGAGATACCCGCGGGTCGACGCCTCGGCCTGCTCGGCGCGTCGGGATCGGGAAAGTCGATGATCGCCGCCGCCCTCGTCGGAGCGCTGCCGCCGGGGATCACCTGCACCGGACGCATCGCCGTCGACGGCCAGGACGTCGCCGGAGTTCCGACGCCCCGCCGTCCGCGCACTGCCCGCCCGGCGATGGTGTTCCAGGATTCGGCCACGGCGCTGAACCCGATGGTCACCGTCGGCAGGCAACTCCGCACGCCCGACGCCTCCGCGCTGCTCGAGCGTGTGGGTCTGCGCGACACCGAACGCATATTGGCCTCGCACCCGCTGGAGCTGTCCGGTGGTCAGCGTCAACGCGTCTGTATCGCAGTCGCATTGGCGCGCGAGAGTCCGCTGGTGATCGCGGACGAACCCACGACGGCCCTCGATGTGCTCAGTCAGGCGCGGGTGCTCGACGCTCTCCGTGAGGTGGCCTCGCTGCTGCTGATCACGCACGACATCGCCGTCGCTGCGCAGCTGTGCGACCATCTGATGGTTCTCGACTCGGGCTGCATCGTTGAATCCGGTTCCACAACAGCAATTCTCGACACTCCCGAGTCCGATGTCGTGGTGCGCATGCTCGATCGGGCTCGCGCCGCCGACCCGTTTCGTCAGCTGGTAGCGCGATGACTGCGGGCTTGGTGGCCACGGACATCACGCGCACCTACGTTCGGCACGGCTCGTCTCGCACGGCGCTGGACGCCGTCTCGCTCACGCTACCGCCGGCCGGTCGCATCGCCCTGGTGGGCGAATCCGGTTCGGGGAAGACCACTGTGCTGCGCATACTGCTGGCGCTGGACTCCCCCGATGCGGGAACGGTAGAAGTGGAGGGGCGCACAGTCCGTCCGGGTTCCGCGCGATCGCTGCGGTGGTTTCGCAGACTCGTGCAGTACGTTCCTCAGGATCCCGCGACCAGCCTCGACCCACGCCGCAGTGTCCTGGATCTGGTGGCGACGCCGCTGCGACTTCTCGGCGTCGACGGCGATCATCGAGCCACAGCAGGTGCCGCACTCGCCGCCGTCGGGCTCGACGAGCGCTACCTGCAGCGCCGACCGACGGAACTGTCCGGTGGCCAGAATCAACGCGTCGCCATTGCGCGTGCAGTGGCATGCGAACCGCAGTACCTGCTGGCGGACGAGCCGGTCAGCGGACTTGACCCTGATCTTCGCGAGCAGGTCCTCGCAGTCCTGGCCGGACTGCCGAGCGCATTGCTGATCGTGAGCCACGACCTGTCCGCGGTCGCTCGACTCTGCAGCGACGTATCGGTGATGCACGACGGCCGGATCGTCGAAACCGGCAGCGTACGAGACATTCTCACCGACCCGCAGCACTCCTACACCCGAGACCTGATCGACGCCGTACCCCGGCTTGCACGACCACCACAGGAGATCCATTGACCACCAACATGTTCCGCATCGGCGTCCTGGCAGCGGTGGGCACCCTCACGCTCACCGGCTGCTTTTCTTCGGGCGCTTCCGACGACACCACAGATCGGGCTCGCGTTGCGATGCTGCAACCGCCACGCTCGGGGCTCTCGCAGTTCAGCGACGATGCCTTCAAGCTCTCGCGCTGGTCCACCGCCGAAACCCTCGTTATCCTCGACGATCTCGGGGATGCTCAGCCCGGTTTGGCCACCGCCTGGAACCGCGTGGACGAGCGCACCTGGAGTTTCGACCTCCGACCCGACGTGAGGTTCCACAACGGTGCGCCGCTCGATTCCGCCGCCGTCGTCACCGCACTGACTGCTGCCACTACCGCCGCGCCGAAGCCGCGCATCCTCGACGGCGTCGAGCTGACGGTGACCGCCACCGACGACGACACGGTGGAGGTGGCCACCGAGGACGTCGATCCACTGGTGCCGCAGCGACTCTCGAGCCCGCAGCTCGCCATCCTGGCACCCGCGGCCTACTCCGCAGGCGGCAGCGACCCCGTCGGGACCGGCACCGGACCGTTCGTGTTGACCGGAGTCAACGGCACGTCCAGTGCCACGCTGGACCGTAACGACGACTACTGGGGTGAGCCCGCGAAGCTCGCCGGCATCGACGTCGACTTCGTGCCCGACGGTACGTCCCGCGCAGCAGCGCTTCGCAACGGCACCGCCGATGTGGTGGAGGCGATTCCGGTGTCGCAGGCCGCCAACATCGATCCGTCGCTGGTGCACGAGGTTCCGATGCCGCGTACCAACACCCTGTACCTGAACACGTCGTCCGGCGTGTTCGCGGATCCGGCCATGCGTGCCGCGGCACGAGAGTCGGTGGACAAGGATCGTCTGGTCGAGCAGGTCTACGAGGGCCGCGCTGACGCCGCGAACGGATTGCTCGGCCCCGCGCTGCCGTGGGCAGCGGACCGTCCCGCGCGCACCGAGACACCTGCGGGCGATGCCGCCGGAAAGAAGATCACCCTCGCCACCTTCACCGACCGCGCCGAACTTCCCGAGGTCGCCGTGCTGCTGCAGCAGGAACTCGAGGCCAAGGGCTTCGTCGTCGAGCAGGTGGTGCGCGAATACCAGTTCATCGAAACCGACGCGCTCAGTGGCGCATTCGACGCCTTCATCCTCTCCCGCGCCACCGTCCTCGATTCCGGTGACCCCGTGGCGTACATGTACTCCGACTTCGCCTGCGACGGATCGTTCAACATCTCCCAGTTCTGCGACCCGCAGGTAGACGCGGCATTGGCAGACGCCTCGGCCACCGAACCCGGAGACAATCGCCGCGCCGCGATTCTGGACGCCGAGAAGCTGATCCTGGAGAAGGATGCGGCCGTGCCGATGCTGCACGAACGCGTCATCCAGGGCGAATCCGAAGGCATCACCGGCGTCGCCCGCGATCCCAGGGAACGCACGCTCATCACCAACCAGACCGCTTTCGAGTAAGCAGTGAGAACCACCGCCTCGCGGCTGGTTGCCGTTGCCGGTGTTGTCCTCCTCGTCGGGATGCTGCCGTGGCTGTCGAATCGCGATCCGGCACTGAGCATTCTGCGGGCCCGCTCGGCCGAGCAGGAAGCAACCCCCGAGGCCCTGGCAGCCATTCGCCGCGACCTCGGGCTCGATGCCGGACCGCTGCGGATGTTCTGGGACTGGCTCACCGGCATCGCGTCGGGCAATCCCGGAACATCCTGGAACACAGGTGAACCGGTGCTGCCGGGGGCCCTCGATGCGCTGCTGGTGTCGCTGACGCTGATGGGTTTCGCGATGGTCGTCGCGCTCGCCGCCGCCGCCCTCGTGGTCGTCCCCAGCGTGCGGGCCGGACTCCGGGGCACCCCGAGACGTACCGGGGGCGGCGTCGCCGCAGCGCTCACCTCGATGCCGGAGTTTCTGCTCGCGTCGGTACTCGTCGTTCTCGGTGCCGTGTGGTTGTCGTTTCCGGCCTACGGCTGGAACGGTCCCGAGTACGCGGTGCTGCCTGCACTGGCGCTCGGGTTGCCTGCGGGCGGGCTGATCGGACGTCTGCTCGCCGACGCGATCGCCGTCACCTTCACCGAGGGCTGGGTCATCACGTGGACGGTCGCAGGCTTCTCGCGGCGGCAGATCGCCGGTGCGGTTCTGCGACGCGCCCTCCCCGGGCTCGCCTCGCAGATCGGTCTGGTCATGGTCGCCATGACCGGCGGCGCAGTGGCCGTCGAAAAGGTCTTCGCCATACCAGGATTGGGTCGTACCACTCTCGGCGACGCGCAATCGCAGGATCTCCCCGCTCTGCAGATCGACATCATCTTTCTCCTGGCCGTCAGCGCGGTTCTCGGTATCGCGGCCGAATTGGCCCGACGGCTGCTGCTCGGCAGCGCACTGCACGAGAAGGCGATGCCCATCCCCTCCGGCATCTTCCACCCGTCACCGCGGCGCTGGGTGGTGCCGATCGCTGCGGCGTCGGTCCTACTGGTCATGGTCCTTGCCGGACTCCCGCGAGATGGCCAGGCGACGACGCGGGAGAAGTTCGCAGCCCCGTCATCGGCACACCCCTTCGGTACGGACGCCTCGGGCCGAGATCTGTTGGCCCGCGTCGCCGACGGCGCACTGCGCTCCATCGGGCTCTCACTCGCGGTGACGTTCGCGGCCCTGGTGGTCGGCGTGCTGCTGGGACTGATTCCGCGGGCCTCCCGTGGTCTGGTCGAGGTCACCAATGCAGCGCCGCCCGTCGTCACCGGCATTCTCATCGCGGCGATCTGGGGTCCGAGTGCAGGCGGGGCGGCCGTCGCCGTTCTCATCGTCACGTGGGCTCCGCTCGCCGCGCACACGGCCGCTCTGGTCGAGGAGACTCGTGCTCGGCCGTACATCTCCATTCTGCCGACACTCGGGGCAGGCAATGCGCGAATCCTGTTCGGATCCATCGTGCCCAGCATCGTTCCGGTAGTGCTGCGGCACGCCATGATTCGGCTTCCCGGTGTCGCTCTTGCTCTCGCGGCCCTCGGATTCCTCGGCCTCGGTCCGCAACCCCCCACTGCGGATTGGGGATTGATACTGTCCGACGGGGTCGCCGCCGTCGAGCGGGCACCGTGGGTCACCGCTGCTCCGCTCGCGTCGTTGATCGCACTCGCCGTTCTCGCAGTCTCCCTCGCCGGTGCCACCTCGGGACGCGTGCGCAAGACCGGTAGCGTCATCGAGAAAGTCGACGCAGGAGGGCGCAGTACGTGAGCACGAGGACCGACGGATCGCCGACGCGGTGGCGGTGGTCGTTTCTGGTCGATCTCCGGCGGGCCACCCCCACCGTTCGCTTGCTCGTCCTCACTCAGATGACCTTCAACATCGGCTTTTTCATGGTGTTGCCGTATCTTTCGGTGCATCTGACGAGCGACCTCGGACTCGGTGCCGCGGTCGTCGGAGTGGTCCTCGGAATCAGAACGTTCTCGCAGCAGGGACTGTTCTTCGTCGGTGGCACCCTCGCCGATCGGTGGGGTATCAAGCCGGTCGTTCTCGTCGGTTGTGTTCTTCGGGTGCTGGGATTTGTCGGTCTCGCCTTCGCCGATTCGCTATCTGCCGTGTTGATCGCCACGGTGATGGTGGGATTTGCAGCCGCATTGTTCTCCCCTGCAGTCGAATCCGCAGTGGCGATCGAGGCGGGCAAGAGCGAACGCGACGGCGGACCCACGCGCGTGGAGAGCTTCGCGCTGATGTCGGTGTGCAGCCAGATCGGTTCGTTCACCGGCCCGCTCGTCGGATCGGTGTTGTTGCTCGTCGATTTTCGGATCGCGTGCCTCGTGGCTGCGGCGATCTTCGTCCTGGTCGTTGCCGCCCACGTGCGGTGGTTGCCGCGTGAGCGCGGCGAACATCGCGACGACCCATGGCTCTCGGGCTGGACCGACGTGGTGCGCAACCGGACCTTCGTGCTGTTCGCGGTGGCGATGAGCGCACAATTGGTGGCCTACAACCAGCTGTATCTGCTGCTGCCACTCGAGGTCGAACGGGCCTGGGGTTCGCAGACGGTCCTGGGCTGGTTCTTCGCGATCTCGGCCGTGCTCGTGGTCTCGACGCAGCTGCCGATCACCCGCCGCGTCGCGGGGATATCGCCCCGTGTCACGCTGCCCGTCGGGTTCGCCGTCATGGCAGCATCTTTCGTCCTGGTCGCGGTATTCAGTCCCTTGGAGCTGGAAGGTCTGCTCGGGCTGATCCCCGCTGCGCTCTTCGTGCTGCTGCTCGCCCTGGGGCAGATGATCGCCATGCCCCAGGCTCGGGATCTGGTGCCGCGCATGGCCGCCGAACGCCGACTTGGTTCGTACTACGGCTTCATGGCCTCGCTCGGGGGCATCGGAGTGCTCATCGGATCGACTGCACTCGGTGTGGTGATCGACGCCTCCCCCGACACCGGCTGGGGCGCAGCCATCCCGTGGCTGGTCGCGGCGCTGTTCCCCATCGCCAGTGTCATCGGACTCCGCGTGGTGCTCGCGCGCCTCGACTGACCGACTCCTTCCCCGACCACGCCCCCAATCCCCCGCCGCCGAGCCCTCGCCGCCCCCCGATCCCGCCGCCCCCCATCCCCGCAAACGCGCGCGCGTTTGTCATGCGCGAGCAGATTCGTCTCCGATTCGACGCGATTCCCCGCGCACCTGGCGAATGCGCGCGCATTTGCGACCAGCCGCGGCTACACCCGAATCCCCAGCACCGAAACTCGGCCGTGAACCGAGTGTCATCCCTGTCCTAAGGCAAGAGTCCACACTCCCCCAGGGGGAGGGGTCAGAATATCGACATGAACGGATTGCTGACGATCGGCGAGTTCTCTCGCATCACGCACTTGTCCGTGAAGACACTGCGGCGCTATCACGAGTCGGGGTTGCTCGAACCCGCGACGGTCGACGACTATTCGGGCTACCGGTACTACGCGACGGATCAGGTCGCCACTGCGCAGATCATCAGTCGGTTCCGCAGTATGCAGATGCCGGAGCGCGAAGTACGAGCGATCGTCACCACACCCGATCCCGACGCCCGAGCCCGGTTGATCACCGAGCACCTCACTAGGCTCGAGCGACAATTGGACGACACCCGATCCGCGGTGACTGCCCTGCGCCGGTTGTTGGATCCGACTCCGCCCACCATCGAGGTCCGACGCATACTCACCGAAGAGTGTTCGGTCGCAGCTATTTCCGAGATGGTCGACGCGTCCGAGGTGCTCGGCTGGTACAGCACGGCGATGGCCGAGATCGATTCCGCCGAAGTGCAACCGAACGGCCCTGCGGGTGGGTTGTACGACAACGAGTTGTTCACCGAGGGTCGCGGTGTCATGACGGTGTACGTTCCTACCGCAACTGCGCCGTCCACCAACAGGATTCGTCCGATGACGTTGCACCCCACCGAACTCGCGGTGACGGTTCATCAGGGTCCGCACGACGATATCGACGTCACCTACGGGGCACTCGGGGTATATGTCGAGACCAATGGCCTCGCCATTGCCGGTCCGGTTCGTGAGGTCTACGCCGTCGGGCCGCGTGATACCGAGGATTCGTCCCTGTGGCGCACGGAAATCGGATGGCCGGTGTTCGTTGCTTCGCCGCGAACGCAGTAGTCAGCGTCCCAACTGCCTGCTTGCTCCGTCGATTTCGGCATGACCGCCGATCGTCGCGTTCCGTCCCGCTCGATCCCCGGCCTTTCGGGCTCCTTCCGAATAGCCGGCGTTCGCGCTCTGGCCTCGCCAATGTCCGCGCGCGGTCGAGGTTTGTCGGTAGTAGTCGCGGAGCTCGATCTCTTTGTTGCGCAACACCAGTGCTGTCCCAGCGCCCTGTTGTTCCTGTTCGATGGCCTTGGCCTCGGTGTCCTTCTTCACTTCGCTCAGCCGTTGACCGATGCGCGACGCGAACGCAGTCTGGAAGTTCAGCCTGGCCGTCACGGCAGCGACGGGCACTTCCTCGCGTCGGGTGTAGCGCCGGCGGTTCTTTATCTCGGTGACGGTACGGATGGCCGTCTCGGACCTGTAGGCACCGGACTTGATGTACGCGTCCGACGCTCGCACCATCTGAATCAGCAGGGAGGAGTACAGGGCCTCGGTGGTCTCGATGTCGGAGTCGAAACCGTAGGCGAACACCTGCGTCGACGATCGGGACACATCGCACTGGACGTCGTTGGCGTGCGCGATGGCCACGAACAGATGCACGTAGGTCTTGAGTCCGCGCTTGCCCGGCTCTCCGATGGGGATGACCTTCTGGCTCGGCGTCGCCTGCCGCTCCCTGGACGCACTGTGCGAACGAGCCACCGCCAGATCGACCGACGCCGACGTCGCCAGACGCTGAGCTGCCTCCATGAAGGCCTCGGCTTCGTGTGGGTTGTCGGTGGACTCCGCCTGGCGCAGCAGCCCGCCGATCCGCGTCAGCATCTTGTCCGAACTCATGAGCGAAAGGCTACCGGCCTCCTCCGACACCTTCGGGTTGACCGATTCAGGAATGCAGAAACGACCACTGCGCGGTGCGATGTGTGCCACAGTACCCATCGACATATGTGTCGGGGGGAGCATCACAGCGAGATTCTGCGTGCCCATCTCCGGGCACATACCACCGCGTAGAAGTAAGTGGAGAGAACAATGGCGTCTTTGATCACGAAGGTGGCAGTGGTTGCGACAGCAGCCACGCTGCTGACGCTCACCGGATGTTCGAGCGACAGCGGATCGAGCGGCGATTCGGGCGCAGCGTCCGAAAATGCCGACGGCCGTGGACCTATCACCTATGTAGAGGGACAGGACACCACCGAGACCGGTGTCGTCCAGCAGATCATCGCGGAGTGGAACGCCGCCAACCCCGACGAGCAGGTCACCTTCAAGGAACAGTCCGCCGACGCCGATCAGGCCCACGACGACTTCGTTCAGCAGCTCCAGGCCCAGCAGAGCGACTACGACGTGATGGCGCTCGATGTCGTCTGGACCGCCGAGTTCGCAGCCAAGGGCTGGCTCGTGCCGCTCGAGGGCGAATTCGCACTCGACAACGCAGGCGTTCTGCCCGCGACAGTCGCGAGTGCGACCTACAACGGCACGCAGTACGCCGCACCGAAGAACACCAACGGCGGACTGCTCTACTACCGCAGTGATCTGCTCCCCGAAGCGCCCACCACCTGGGCCGAGCTCACCGAGGATTGCCAGGTCGCCCGGGACAACAACATCGACTGCTACGCAGGGCAATTCGCCCCCTACGAAGGTCTGACGGCCAACGCGTCGGAGATCATCAACGCGCACGGCGGATCCATCGTCGCCGAAGACGGCAAGACCCCCACCGTCGACAGCCCGGAGGCCAAGGCCGGACTGCAGACCCTCGTCACCGCGTTCGAGACGGGCGTCATCCCGGCCCAGGACACCACGTTCAAGGAGTCCGAGAGTCAGCAGGCCTTCCAGGATGGACAGACCTTGTTCCTGCGCAACTGGCCGTACGTCTACGGCACCGCGGCGGAGGAAGGTTCGGCTGTGGCCGGCAAGTACGCGGTCGCACCGCTTCCCGGTGTCACCGGAGTCGGCACCTCGACGCTCGGTGGATACAACGCCGCGATCAGTGCGTACTCCGAGAACAAGGCCACTGCTGCGGACTTCCTGCGATTCCTGCAGGGCGAGCAGGCTCAGCGCATCATCGCCGAGGGCGCTCTGCCGCCCGTGCTTTCGTCGCTGTACGACGATCCCGCACTGATCGCCGCGATGCCGTACCTTCCCGCGTTGAAGGCATCCATCGAGAATGCCGTGCCGCGCCCTGTCACCCCGTTCTACCCGGCCGTCTCGAAGGCTGTGCAGGACAACGTCTCTGCCGCCATCAAGGGCGAGAAGAGCGTGGACCAGGCGATCACGGATATGCAGGCCGGTATCGAAACCGCCGGCGCGAACTGATTTCGGGAGAACCAATGGCTGTACCTGCTGGTGTGACCAGTGGGGCCGGCGCAACCACCGCGGCCGGGGGCTCGTCCCCCGGCCGCGGTCGGCATGTGCGGTCCAAGAACAAGCGCTTCGGCCTGACTCCTGGTCGGGCCTGGCTGCTGATCGCACCGACGCTGGTGATCCTCGCGATCGTCATCGTCTACCCCGTGATTCGGGCCCTGGTGATGTCCTTCTCCAAGGATCCCGGTCTCGATCCCGCGACCGGCATGTTCGTCACCGGTGGGTCTGCCGGCTTCGACAACTACACGCATTGGATTCTCCAGCAGTGCACCTCGGCGTCGGGCACGTCGGTGCCCTGCCCGCCGGGAACTCTCGGGTCTCAGTTCTGGGGCGCGGTCGGCAACACGGCGTTCTTCACCGTCGTGACCGTCTCCATCGAGGTGGTCATCGGCTTCGCGATGGCGGTGATCATGGGCAAGACCTTTGCCGGACGCGCCCTGCTGCGCGCGGCGATCCTGATTCCCTGGGCCATCCCGACGGCTGTCACCGCCAAGCTCTGGTACTTCATCTTCGCGTACGACGGCATCGCCAATCGTATTCTGGGAACGAACATTCTGTGGACCGGCGACGCCTGGCCCGCTCGATTTGCAGTGATCATCGCCGACGTATGGAAGACGACGCCGTTCATGGCGCTGTTGATTCTGGCCGGGCTCCAGATGATTCCCGCCGACGTCTACGAGGCAGCTCGAGTCGACGGGGCTTCGGCGTGGCAGCGATTCACCAAGATCACACTGCCGTTGGTCAAGCCGGCGCTCATGGTGGCAATTCTGTTCCGCACCATGGACGCGCTGCGTATGTACGACCTGCCCGCCATCCTCACCGAGGGCAACCCCGCCACGCGAACCATCTCCATCCTGGTGGTGGAGCAGATCCGGCAGGGATTCAACAGCGCTGCGTCGCTGTCGACCATCTCGTTCGTCATGATCTTCATCGTGGCCTTCATCCTGGTGAAGTTTCTCGGTGCCAATGCCGTTGCCACTCAGGAGAATCAGCGCAAGGGGGCCGGTCGATGAAGCAGGCCCGCATCTATCTCGGTGTCGTCGTCATCCTCGTCTGGGGACTGGCACCGTTCTATTGGATGGTCGTCACCGCGTTCCGAGACCCGCGCTACACCTTCGACACGACGCCGTGGCCGACCCACGTCACGTGGGAGAACTTCGAAAACGCGTTGTCGACGGCGAACGGCAACAATTTCCTGCGTGCGGTGGGCAACAGCCTCATCGTGGGCGGCGCAACCACGTTGATCGCGTTGATCATCGGCATCTTCACCGCGTATGCCCTCTCGCGCATCGACTTTCGCTTCAAGTACGTCGTGACGGGCATCATCCTCGGTGCCTCGATGTTCCCGGTCGTCGCATTGGTGACCCCGCTGTTTCAATTCTTCACCAACATCGGGTGGATCGGCAGCTACCAGGCCATGGTCATCCCCAACATCTCGTTCGTGCTGCCGTTGACGATCTACACCTTGGCGGCGTTCTTCGCCGAATTGCCCTGGGAACTCGAAGAAGCCGCGCGGATCGACGGAGCGGGCCGGTTCCAGGCGTTCCGTTTGGTGATGTTGCCGCTCGCTGCGCCTGCCCTGTTCACCACCGCGATCCTCGCGTTCATCGCAGCAGTGAACGAGTACTTGCTGGCCAGTCAGCTCTCGAGTGACAGGACCGAACCGGTGACCGTGGCCATCGCGCGGTTCACCGGCAACGATCCGCTGGTGGTGCCGTATGCCGCGATCATGGCCGCGGGCACCATCGTTGCAATTCCACTGGTGATCATGGTGCTGCTGTTCCAGCGCCGCATCATCTCCGGCCTCACTGCAGGTGGCGTCAAATCGTGACGGCCCAGGACCATCTGCAATTGCTGGCGGGCATTCTGGGATTCTTCGCCCTCGTTGCCCTGATCGTTGCGGTAGCCGGGATCATCGGAGGTGATCCCGGCGTGCTGCCGTCGGTGACCCTGCTGGGTCTGTTGATCGCACTGTGGTTCACCGTCAAGAAAATTCGCTGAAGCTGCGCGTCGCCACCGAAACCAATTCGGCCAGTGCCGGGTTCATCCTGGCCCGCCAGACCAGGGCCAGCAGCGCGGCGGTGTGCGAGTCCGTGAGGTCCACGGCGACGAGTTTGTCGTCGTAGGACTTCGTCATCGATGCGCTGAGGATCGCCACCCCCAGGCCGCGGGCAGCGAGATCGGCCACGGCGTCGGGGGCGGTGCCCTGCAACGCGATCGACGGCGCGAGTCCTACTCCGGCACAGTCCCGGTCGAACACCGCACGGATGCCGGTGCCGGGGGGAAGGGCGATGATCGGGTGTTCGCACACCTGCGCCAACGTCGCCTCGTCCTGTGCTGCCAGAGGATGCTGCGGTGGAACGGCTGCGACGATGCGCTCGTCGATCACCACCATCGATTCCAATCCGTCCGGGGCCCGAGCTGCGACACCGACGAGTGCGATGTCCAGTTCTCCTGCACGCACATCGGCCACCAAGCGATCCGAATTACCCTCCTGCAGAGCAAGTTCGACGCCAGGGTGCGCCGAATGAAAGCGGGCCAACGCGTCGAACAGTTGTGGGACGGTGCAGGCGGTGACCATCCCGACGCGAAGTGAGCCGCGCAGCAGTCCGGCAACGTCGTCGACGCATTGCCTGACCGAGTCGGCGGCGGACAGCGTCGCACGGGCTTGCGTCAGCGCGGCCTGACCTGCGGTTGTCAATGTTGCTGTGCCACCGGATCTGTCGATCAACTCGGCACCGAGTTCGCGTTCGAGCGCTCGGATCTGGGCGCTGACGCCGGATTGGCTGATGTGCACTCTGGCTGCGGCGCGAGTGAAGTTCGCTTCCTCGGCCACCGCGACGAAGTACTCCAGCTGTCTCAATTCCACTGCTGAACTCCCAGATTCGGGCCCTCACCGGCGTCGAGTCTGGCGATGTTGCGCTTCGGGGCCGTGACGCGGTAGCTGCAGTCGATCAATTCGGCGGCCTCGGCCCAGACGTCGTCGTCGGCGTCGCTCAGGTCGAATCCCACCCAGCCGGCCGGGCCGAGGTAGGCGGGGTGAAAGTACCGGGGTTCGAGTTCGCAGGCGCGCTGCTCCTCGGCGCTCTCGCATTTGACCAGGATCGACAGGTCGTATTGGTCGCCGCCTTTGACACCGCCGCCGAAGTAGACGAACACCGAGGCGGTGCGGAAGGTCGGCCGGCCGTGGGAGATCTTCTCGGACACCTCGGGATAGGCGAACGCCAGCGCGCGAACCCGTTCGAGGACCGGATGCTGGGAGGTGGGATCGATGGCCACGAGCACACGATAGCGCGTGAACTCTAGCTGCGGCTATGAGTAGAACTTCTGATGACCATCGGAATCAACTGTTGGACTTCTGGCCCGGTGCGTTCGAGACTCGATGTCATGACACAGACACCGAAAGAAGTTGCAGCGACCTACTTCGAGGCCTGGAAGAGCAAGGATTTCGACACTCTGGCGTCGATCCTGCACGAGGACGCGACGTTCCGCGGGCCACTGGGCACAGCGGCGAACGGCGCGGAATGTGTGGCCGGATTGAAAGGAATGTCGGAGATCGTCACCGACATCGATATCGCCCATGTCTTCGTGGACGGCCCGAACGTACTGACGTGGTTCGATCTGCACACGTCCATCGCATCCCCGGCAAGCACCGCCAATTGGCAGCGAATCGAGAACGGATCGATCAGAGAAATACGGGTGACATTCGATCCACGAGAAATCACCGCGGCCGGATAGACGAACGCCCGCCGGTACTCAATGTGACGTTCAGTGGCCTTTTTGGGGGTCAATGTCACATCGAGTGGACCGGCGGGCGGCGTTCGCGTCTTGCTGCGGGCCCTATGCGTCGATGATGAACGCTTCGAGTTGTTCGCGAGCGACGTCGTCGGCCAGCTGCTTCGGCGGGCTCTTCATCAGGTAGGCCGAAGCCGGGATGACGGGTCCACCGATGCCGCGGTCCTTGGCGATTTTCGCGGCGCGGACTGCGTCGATGATGACGCCTGCGGAGTTGGGCGAGTCCCATACTTCGAGCTTGTACTCGAGGCTCAGGGGAACGTCACCGAAGGCGCGGCCTTCGAGGCGGACGTAGGCCCACTTGCGGTCGTCGAGCCAGCCGACGTGGTCGGACGGTCCGATGTGGACGTCCTTGGCGTTGAACTCCTTCTGGAGGTTCGACGTGACGGCCTGGGTCTTGGAGATCTTCTTCGACTCGAGGCGGGTGCGCTCGAGCATGTTGAGGAAGTCCATGTTGCCGCCGACGTTGAGCTGCATGGTGCGGTCGAGCTGCACGCCGCGGTCCTCGAAGAGCTTGGCCATGACGCGGTGGGTGATGGTGGCACCGACCTGGCTCTTGATGTCGTCGCCGACGATGGGGACGCCTGCGTCCTCGAACTTCTTGGCCCAGACCGGGTCGCTGGCGATGAAGACGGGCAGCGCGTTGACGAAGGCGACGCCTGCGTCGATGGCGGCCTGTGCGTAGAACTTGTCGGCTTCTTCGGATCCGACGGGGAGGTAGGACACGAGCACGTCCACCTTGGCGTCGCGCAGGGCCTGCGCCACGTCGACGGCGTCGCCGTCGGCCTCGGTGATGGTCTCGCGGTAGTACTTGCCGAGGCCGTCGAGGGTCGGTCCGCGCAGGACGTGGACGTCCTTCGGGGGTACGTCGGCGATCTTTATGGTGTTGTTCTCGCTGGAGAAGATGGCCTCGGAGAGATCGAAGCCGACCTTCTTGGCGTCCACGTCGAACGCGGCGACGAACTCGACGTCGCGGACGTGGTACTTGCCGAACATGACGTGCATGAGGCCGGGGACGGTGGCGTTCTCGTCCGCGTCCTTGTAGTACTCGACACCCTGGACCAGGGATGAGGCGCAGTTGCCCACACCCACAATGGCCACGCGGATTGCGTTGTTGTTCTCACCCATGGTCGGGTTCTCCTTCTGTCTTGACTGTCCTGTTTGGTGCTGTGTGGGACGGTGCTGGGTTGGGTTCGGCCTGCTCGGCTGCGATGACTTCGTTGAGCCAGCGCACCTCGCGTTCGCTCGATTCGAGTCCGAGCTGGTGTAGCTGCCTGGTGTAGCGGTCGAGCGTCCCGTTCGCCTTGGCCACAGCGTCGCGGAGGCCTTCTCGGCGCTCCTCGACCTGGCGACGTCTGCCTTCGAGAATGCGGACTCGAGCTTCCGCAGGGGTCCGACTGAAGAAGGCAAGATGTACGCCGAATCCGTCGTCGGTGTAGTTCTGCGGTCCGGTGTCGGCCACCAGTTCGGCAAATCGTTCCCTGCCGAGCGGGGTGAGCACGTAGACCCGCTTTGCCCGTCTTTTCACGAGCAGTTCGGGACCGGCGTCCTCGGCGATGAGTCCGTCTTCCTGAAGTCGACGGAGTGCCGGGTACAGCGATCCGTACGAAAACGCTCGAAAAGCTCCGAGCAGGCCGGTCAGCCGCTTGCGGAGCTCGTAGCCGTGCATGGGTGATTGGAGAAGCAAACCGAGAATTGCGAGCTCGAGCATGCAACTCCCCCTTCTCTGTTCTTTTTGTGATCACAACACGGCGATGCGATTGACTGCACTATCGAAGAATGTATCGCGCCGATACATTTATTGACAAGCCGGTGCCCGGTTCGTGTCTCTCCTCGATCGAGCGTCGCGCATACTTCTGTGCGATCTCCGTCTCTTGCCGGCTTCCAGGGGCCGACCGTGTCGGCACAGGTGGAGTGTTGTTTGCGGAGGCTCGAACGGGACTTCCTCATTGCCGAGGCGGGGTTCGCAGGTCCGCATCGGAGGGGCCGCACGTACTCTGGTCCTCGTGCGACTTCAGCGACAGGTGGTGGACTACGCCCTTCAGCGTCGGTCGCTGCTGGCCGAGGTCTACTCCGGTAGGACGGGTGTCGCAGCGGTCTGTGATGCAGATCCGTACCTGCTTCGCGCTGCCAAGTTCCATGGACGTGGCAGCGACGTGGTGTGCCCCATCTGCCGCAAGGAGCAGCTCACGCTGGTGTCCTGGGTGTTCGGCGAGAAGCTCGGGGCACTGTCCGGGTCGGCGAGAACGGCGGACGAACTCGTCCGCCTCGCGGCGACCCAGGAGGAGTTCTCGGTCCATGTGGTCGAGGTGTGTAGGTCGTGCAGTTGGAACCACCTCGTCCAGTCCTATGTCCTCGGGGCCGTCCCCGCGCCCAAACAACCCCGTCGTCCGCGATCGGGTTCCCGTCAACCGAACCGTCGAACAGCGAGTGAGTGACACAATCGCTCCGCTGATCCCATCCACCGAGAATTCGACGCGGCCGCCGAAATTACTGGAGATTCGTACGTGAGTTCCCCCTACGACAACAACCCGGGTAGCAACGAACCGGGCCGTAGCGACTCCGGACGGCGTCCCGACGTGCCCGGGCCGCCCCGCGGCAGTCGACATTCCGATCCACCCGGGCGTCGCCCGGTGCCCCCTCCAAGCCAGCGTCCGATGCCGCCGCAGGGCCGTCCTCCGATGCCTCCTCCCGGCCAGCGTCCCGGACCTCCCCCCGGTCAGCGTCCCGGACCTCCTCCAGGGCAGCGTCCGATGCCGCCTCAGGGTCGTCCCCCGATGCCTCCTCCCGGCCAGCGTCCCGGGCCTCCTGCAGGGCAGCGTCCGATGCCGCCGCAGAGCCGACCCGTTCAGGGCAGGCCGCCGATCGATCCCGTCAGTGGACGTCCCGCAGGCGAACGTCCTTACGGCGAGCGTCGGTACGGAGAGCCGCCCATCGCGCCTCCTGTTCGATCCGCCGCCCCGACGGGCGTCACTCGGTCCGGCTCTGTGCCACCACCCCACGAACCGAACGATCCATCAGTTCTCTCCTCGGGCAGCGAACCGCCCGAGCCGCCCGAAAGAGGTCCCGCCGCGAATACGAAGAAGAAGTCCAAGTGGCGGGTCGCTCGACGCACGATGTACGCGTTGATCGCCCTGGGTCTGATCGTGCCGATCCTGGCGTTCATGGTGGCGTACACCGTCGAGGACGTGCCGCGTCCCGGCGATATCAGGACCAACCAGGTCGCCACCATCTTCGCGGCCGACGGCTCGAGTGTGCTCGGCAAGGTGGTGCCACCCGAGGGCAACCGCACCGACGTGACGATCGACCAGATTCCGGAACATGTGCGTAATGCCGTGCTCTCGGCCGAGGACCGCGATTTCTACTCCAATCCCGGATTCTCGGTGACGGGCTTCGGTCGAGCTCTCCGTGACAACGTGCTCGGACGCGACAGCGCAGGCGGCGGTTCGACCATCACCCAGCAATACGTGAAGAACGCGTTGGTCGGCAACGATCGGACGCTGACCCGCAAGATGCGTGAGCTCGTCATCTCCTCGAAGATGGCGCGTCAGTGGTCCAAGGACGACATTCTCGCTGCGTATCTCAACACCATCTACTTCGGCCGCGGTGCGTACGGCATCGCTGCCGCGTCGACGGCGTATTTCGGCAAGTCGGTCGATCAGCTCTCCGTCGAGGAGGGTGCAGTTCTGGCGGCGGTCATCCAGCAGCCCTCCAACCTCGATCCCGAGTTCAACCCCACCGGCGCCCAAGCTCGTTGGGACTACGTGCTCGACGGTATGGTCTCCCAGGGGCAGCTCGACGCGACCCAGCGAGCCGCGATGATGTTCCCGGCGGTGGTCCCTACGTCACAGGTCGATACCGGTGATGCCCAGGATGCCGGGCCGGACGGTCTGATCAAGGCCCAGGTGCTGCGCGAGCTGTCAGCGGTGGGTATCAGTGATCAGGACCTCAACACCGAGGGCCTGCAGATCACGACGACCATCGATCCGAAAGCCCAGGCGGCTGCGGTCGATGCCGTGAACAGCAATCTCGAAGGCGAACCGTCGGAGCTGCGGACGGCCTCGGTGTCCATCGATCCACGTACCGGCGCGGTCCGCTCGTACTACGGCGGCGCGGACGGACGAGGATTCGACTTCGCGCAGTCCGGTTTGCAGACCGGATCCTCGTTCAAGGTGTTCGGTCTGGCCGCTGCGCTGGATCAGGGCATTCCGCTCTCGAAGATGTACGACAGCTCTCCGCTCGACGTCAACGGCATCGAGATCAGCAACGTCGAGGGTGCCTCCTGTGGAACCTGCACCATCGCCGAGGCGCTCAAGCGGTCGCTCAACACGAGCTTCTACCGCATGATGCTCAGCATGGACAACGGCCCGCAGGCCATCGCGGACATGGCCCACACCCTCGGCATCCCGCAGGAGATCGACGGCGTCGGCCCCACCCTGACCGAGCCCGACAACGCAGGCCCCAACTACGGAGTCGTGCTCGGCCAGTACCAATCGCGCGTCCTCGACATGGCTTCGGCCTACGCGACACTGGCTGCGTCCGGCGTTTATCACACTCCGCACTTCGTGCAGAAGGTCGTCACCGCCGACGGCACCGTGCTCCTGGACCGTGCTCCCGAGGCCGGCCAGCAGGTCGTCTCGGCTGCGGTCGCGGACAACGTGACCTCGGCGATGCGTCCGATCGCCGGCTACTCGAACGGTCACAACCTCGCCGGCGGTCGCCAGTCGGCAGCCAAGACCGGTACCGCTCAGCTCGGAGACACCGGCCAGAACAAGGACGCCTGGATGGTCGGTTACACGCCGTCACTGTCCACGGCCGTGTGGGTCGGCACCGAGCAGGGTCTGCCGCTCGAGAACAGCTACGGCGGACCGATCTACGGATCGGGCATACCGTCGGACATCTGGAAAGACACGATGGACGGCACGTTGGAGGGCACCTCGAACGAGACCTTCCCGACGCCGGAGGCCATCGCGGGTCAGGCCGGGGTGCCGCAGTACTCCGCACCGGCCCCGACGGCGACGGTGGCACCGTCGACAGCTCCGCCGCAGGTGACCCTGCCGATTCCGACGGAGATCTCGCCGCCGGTCGTCATCACTCCGCGGCAGGTCGAGATTCTGCCCGGCGTGACCATCCCGCTGCCAGGGCTGGCACCGGCGCAGCCCGCGGCACCTGAACCGGCGGCGCCCGAACCCGCAGCGCCCGAACCAGTGGCGCCCGGGCAGTAACGACTCCAGCGGTGACGACCGAACCCGAGCGCAAGGGTCGAGCAGTGGCCAGCCCAGGTCGCCTCGACTCGGCGAGTGCAGCAGACCGCGATTTACCCAGTCGTACCGATCCGATGACCGAGGAACTGTCCTCGGTCATCGGCGGGCCGGTCGGGAAGCACGCGCTGATCGGTCGGCAGCGCTGGTTCACCGCGCTACGCGTCGTTCTGCTGCTGGCGGTGGTATTCCTGTGCTTCGGTTGGTTCGCCAAGGCTGCCTGCATTCAGCAGGCACCGGTGGGACCGGGCGGCGAGCTCGGACTCGATTGGAGTGGCAGCCGGCAGTACGTGGCGATGTGTTATTCCGACACCGTGCCGCTCTACGGGGCGGAGCGACTCGATCAAGGTGCCTTCCCGTACAAGAAGTCCTGGGAAGAAACCAAGGCCGACGGGTCGAGTCAGATCAGGTACATGGAGTACCCGGTGCTCGCGGGGCTGTACCAGTACGGCTCGATGGTCGTCGGAAAGGCTTGGAACTCACTGAGTTTCCTGCCGCAGGCGTTGCCGGTCGTCGTCTACTTCAACGTGGTCGCCCTGGGATTGGCCGTCGCCTGGTTGGTCACCGTGTGGGCCACCGCCATAGCTGCCGGACGCCGTATCTGGGATGCCGCCCTGGTGGCGGCATCGCCGCTGGTGATCGTGCACGGATTCACCAATTTCGACGCTCTCGCAACGGCTTTCGCGCTCACCGGGTTACTGGCGTGGGCCAAGAAGCGGCCGGTTCTGGCCGGAGTTCTCATCGGTCTCGGCGGTGCCACCAAGCTCTATCCCCTGCTGTTTCTCGGACCCCTGCTGGTGCTGTGCTGGCGCACCGGAAAGATGCGCGAGTGGGGCATCACCGCTTGCGCGGCGCTCGGTGCCTGGCTCGCGGTCAATCTTCCACTCGCGCTGCTGTATCCGTCGGGATGGTACGAGTTCTTCCGGCTCAATTCCGAGCGCGGTGCCGACCCGGATTCGCTGTACAACGTCGTCACCTCGTTCACCGGCTGGACCGGTTTCGACGGCCCCCTCTACCCGGGCGACAAACCGTTGGTTCTCAATGCCGTGACGCTGGTGTTGTTCGCCATCGTGTGTGCGCTGATCGCATACATCGGCACGACGGCACCGACGCGGCCGCGGCTCGCGCAACTGGTCTTCCTGGTGGTCGCCGGGTTCCTGCTCACCAACAAGGTATGGAGCCCGCAGTATTCGCTGTGGCTGGTTCCGCTGGCCGTTCTGGCGCTGCCGCATCGCCGAATTCTGTTGGCGTGGATGACGATCGACGCATTCGTCTGGTTCCCGCGGATGTACTACTACCTGGGTGTGGAGAACAAGGGCCTGCCCGAACAGTGGTTCACCGCGACCGTCGTGGTGCGCGATGTCGCAGTGATCGGGTTGTGCGCGTTGATCGTTCGGCAGATCTACCGCCCGGCCGAGGATCTCATTCGAAACGGCAGCGCCGTCGACCCGCTCGGTGGCGTGCTCGACGGCGCTGCAGATCGGACGACAACTGCCCGCAAGGTCACATATAGCGGCCGAGCTGTTTGACGGCTTCACCGGCGTGCTTGGCCTGGATGCCGTCGCCGATGGCCTGAAGCTTCCATTCACTGCCCTGGCGGTAGACCTTCGCCATCACCAGACCGGTGAACGGCATGCCGCCCTGCAGGGTGAAGCGTGCTAATTCGGTGTTGGTGGTGTTGTCCACCAGACGGCAGAATGCGTTGTCGACCTGCTCGAACGTCTGACCGCGGTACGAGGTGACGGTGAAGATGATGCCGGTCACGTGCTTGGGCACCCGCGTCAGGTCGACCACGATCACCTCGTCGTCGCCCTCGCCCTCACCGGTGAGGTTGTCGCCCTGGTGCACGATCGAGCCGTCCTTGGCCTTGAGCTGCCCGTAGTAGACGACATCGTTGACGTTGCGGTCGGCGAGCATGATCGCCGACGCGTCCAGGTCGATGTTCGCGGCTCGGCCGCCGCCACCGAAGAATCCGCCCTTCTTCGGTGTGGTCACCGGGTCCCAGCCGAGGCCCATGCGGATGACCGTCAGAGCCACGCCGCCGTCCTTGCGGAGGGTGACCTTCTGGCCCTTCGTGAGGCTGACGGGCTTGGACTTGGTGAGGCTGACTTCGGGAGCCTCGGTGCGGACCGGGGCGGCGGGTGGTGCCGGCGGCGCAGCGGGCGGCGGTGGAGTGGCGGGAGCGGGCGGGGGCGTCGGTGCGGGAGCAGGGGCGTCGTCCACGGACACACCGTGGTCCGTCACCAGCGCGGCGAACCCACCCGCGTAGCCCTGCCCGACGGCTCGCACCTTCCAGCTGCCCTGACGGCGGTAGATCTCCAGCGCGATCACGATCGACTCCGAGCTCAAGCCGTCGATCGTGTACTCGTACAACCCATTTCCGCTTGCGTCGCTCACCCGCGCGACGGGAGCGGCGGATCGACCGAAGTTGCTCGACGCGTCGTCGAGGGTGATGACAGCGCGGATCTGCTCGATGTCGGCGGGAACTGCGGCGAGCGACACGGCGAGCCGGGCCGGTCCGCCCTGGCCGGGCTCGAGGCGTACGCCGGGGCCGGTGGGCTGGTTGAAGAACACGAAATCGGCGTCGGTGCGCACTTTTCCGGCGTCGGTGACCAGTAGCGCGGACAGGTCCGCGGGTACGGACAGCGAGATGGAGACGACGACGTCACCGACGGTGAGGGGGCCGTTCTGACCCTTGGACAACGGTTGACCGGCCGGAGCAGACAATGTGATGGACTCTCTCTCGTAGTGCTGGTTACCGTCATCCAATGTACTTGTTCGATTTGTCCGGCTGGTGCGGCTGCGTTTCGGTGGAGGTCAGATCTGGCGCAGGGTGAACAGGTCGCCGGGTGTGCAGCCGAGGACGCGACAGACGGCGGTGAGTGTCGAGAACCGAATGGCCTTGGCGCGGTCGTTCTTGAGCACCGACAGATTGACGACGCTGACTCCGGCCAGACGCGAGAGCTCGGCGAGCGTCATGCCACGGGCGTCGAGAATTTCGCCCAGATGGCAGACGACGAGATGGTCGACGAACTCCTCCGCCATCAGACCAGCCCATCGGCATCGCGAGCGAGCTTGGACCCCTGACGGAGCACCGCATAGACGAATTGCAGAACGATCGCGACGATCACGGCCAGCCAGAACGCACCCAGGCCGCGCGCAGTATCGGTGAACTCGGTTGTCTCGAGTGCGCCCTGGACCGCGTTGGTACTCATCACTCGAAGTCCTCCGGTGATGACCGGGTACAAGACCAGGCAGACAGCGACCGCGACCAGGTCGATGCTGGCACCGACGCTGAACGGGGTTTCCTTGATGACATTGTCGAAGAATCGGTACGCGAAGAAGATCCCCACCAGGATGATGATTCCGCCGGCCACGATCTCGCCGTACCTCATGAAGTCGATCATCCCGATGAGTCGCTGGACGTCACTTTTGGCGACGCTGAGCTCGATGACATTTCCTGGCTGCAACTGTCCGCCGAACAGGTCGAGAGTCGGCGAGTCGTCCCTCGGCGTGACGGTGGCGCTGACGTAGTCCGAGGAGCGGTAGTCCCACACCCTCCATCCCGACCACACCACCGCGATTCCCGCGTAGAACGCCATCGCCCATTTGTTGGCCCGTGCCGAGCCCAATCCGTATGCCATCCCGCCGCCTCCGTATCGATAGTCGATAACAACGAATATCGATAACCTATCGAAAATCGATATGGTGTCAAGGGCGGGCCGTCATCTCCTCAGCGCGACCGCCACCTGCCGTCCGATCTCCGACGCCAGCCCGGCGGTATCGGCAGGCACGATGTCGATCGACTCTGCGGAGTGCACGATGTATCGGCCGTCTTGCTCGAAGTCCATCCAGAAGAACGAGACGGCATCGGTGTCGGGGCGGTTGTCGTAGGTCTTGCCGCGGGCGACGATGATCTCGCCGACTGCAGATCGCGGGCGGTCGAAGAACGACCGGAACTGCTCGTCCGCCGTCGCCCCTCGGGTTGCGGTGGACAGATGCGATCCACCCGATGTCGCTGCAGCCATTGCGCGTTCGAGCCGCTCGGCCGGTCGGTGGCCTGCAGCGATATTCGGCACGGATCCGAGAACGACGGCGGGGGCACGGTCCGGGCCGGTCAGTTCGATGGTGACGGCACCGCCGGAGGAGGCGTCGGGCCCCGGTTGCTGTATGAGCACCGCGGCTGTGTCGTGGCGAATCGCTGCGTGGCTGCGAATGATTCCGTAAGGGAATTCGGTTGTCTCGCCACGGCATTCGATACGAACGATCGGGTCGACCACGGTCCGAACAGCTGCCCCGAGTTTCTCGTCCATCATCGCGTCGATCCTCGCCGACGCCTCCAGCCGCAGTTGCCGCAGTTCGTCCACGGTATCGACGTCGATGGTGACCGCCAGGGGGTACGGCAGTCGGTCGCGTCCGAATCGACTGCACAGCATCATGAAGTCGATGCCGGGCATGGTCCAGGTCGTCATCGTCAGCCGCCGAGTACCGGAGGTGCAACCAGCGGCAGATCGCCGATCAGTTCGCTGCCGTTGCTCACGTCGACCAGGTAACCGGGAGTCGCGTGGTCGCCGTCGTTGTCGCCGGCTCCCCGTGCGCCTGCTGCGCCCATGGCACCCATTCCCGGCATGCCGTGCGCTCCCGCGCGACCGGCCGCCGCCGCAGCTGCGCTGCCCGGACCGCCGCCCGCACCAGTGCTGCCTGCCCCGTTGCCGCCCGCCCCGCCGCCGATCGGAGGGCCGAGAACCGAACCGCCGTAACCCGATCCGGCACCGGCACCGGAACCGCCTGCGCCTGCATATCCGGCATTGCCGCCGTAGCCCGAACCAGTGGATCCTGCGAAGCTGTTGCTGCCCGGTCCTGTTCCGCCATAGCCGCCGGGACCCGCGCCGACCCCGGAGCCCGCACCTCCACCGGATGCGCCGGGCCCGGTGGCCGATGCGGCACGGGTTTCACCGGAGTTGTCGGCCGGAGGCAGGGAACCCGAACCGCCGGGCCGGGCCTGCTCCGATGGAGTACCGGTCCGACCCGCTTCGGCAGCCTCGGCGCCGCCGGGTTGCGCCTGTGTTGCAGCCGCCGGGGCCGCCGAATCTGCCCCACTCGCGCCCCCGTTTCCGGAAGTCGAACCGAGACTGCCGCCCCCGACGGAATTGCCGAGGCCCCAGCCGCTGCCGGAACCGCCACCGTCAGCGACCGGATTGTGCGCTGCCGGCAGCACCGGGACCTGGGAATCGGACTGCAGCACCCCTGGTACGTAGACCGAGCGCATGATTCGACGCGCTTCTTCCTGCTGCTCCTCCCGGGCCGACACGGCTTCCTTCGCGGCGAAGGGAATAGGCAGAAGGGTATCGATCATGCTGCTTGCGGCCGGCGCAACCACCGGCGGCATCCTCGACTTCGTCTGCGTGAAACCGGAGTGCGCCTCGAGCAATTTGTTGCTGATCAGGCTCATCGAGGTGGACAACGCGTTCGCAGACGAGACGTAGTTGCCCACACCGCCGCGGACGGCGTCGGCTGTGGGTCCCGACCAACCCGACGCCATGGCCGCCTCGATGCCGGACCGGAAGCCGTCGGATCCGGTGGTTGCGGCAGCGGACAAGTCGTTCCAGTTCTTGGACGAGCCTTCGATGGGGCCGGTTCCCAGCGATCCGACCATGGCCACGATCTGCTCGTGCGGCATCACCTCGAACGCCTCGGTGATGACCACTTCGGTCGGCTCGAACTCGCCGCGGTAGTCGAGGGCCACGTTCGCCTTCTCGAATGCCGCTTCCAGGACGGAGCCGAGAAATTCGGGGCCCATCGGCGTCACGAACGTACTGGTGACGATGTTCTCGATCGCCGCTGCGAGTTCCTCGTACGGATCCGTCATGCCCACCCCTTGCCCTACGTCCTGTCTCCCCGACGAACAGTTAGACGCGGCGCATGGCGGTTCGGTTCCGCAGCCATTCGAGAATTTCCTCGCTGGCCCGTACGCCGGAGGAGTCGGTGACGGTCAAACCGGGCTGGATGAATCCGAGCAGCTCGAGTTCGCCGTGCCGTGGTCGGATCGCAGCATCGGCGGCGATGAGCATCTCGGCGTCGAGTGCGCCGTCACCGGCGGCGAACAGTCGAGCCTCGGCTTCCAGCGTGCCGTCCTGGATCAGCCGGGACCGCACCTCGGCCACCGCAGAGCTCTTGCACACCGCGTTCGGCATCGTGTAGATCTTTCGACCCTGCTGCGAGACGTTCCAGTCCCGAGCGTCGCACCACTGCGACCACTGCGCAACGAAGTCCTCGGGCACGGCGGCCGTGTTCACCACCAGGTAGCAGAACAGGCCGTCGGCCTCGCGGTACTTGAGCACCCAGTCCTCGGAGACCCGCGATCTCAACTCTGCGCCGATGCCCGCCAGATCCAACTCGAACCCGTTGCGCCACCTCGAGTCGGGCACACCGTCGACGAGGATGTTGCCGCCGTTGCTGGTGATGGCATACCGCCAGGGTGCCCCGGGCAGCGCGATCCGCTGAAACTGTTCGATGGTCCGCGTGGTGGTCGGCACCACGACCGTCGTCTCGCTCAACTCCCGAAGCAGCGACACCGCGCGAGAGCTCATGTAGGACAGCGGTTTTCCCTCGTACATCTCCACGCACTCGAACGAATCGTCCAGGGGCACACCGAGTGCGCCCTCGGAGAAGATCATCGTACGGTCGAGATCCACCGCGACGAGAGCGCTCACGACGCGTCCCCGCTCGAGACGTTCTTGATCAGCCCCATGCACGAATAGGCGAGGTCGGGCACCACGTCCACCGGCACTCCCCTGGCCGCGGCGAGCATCCGAATGTGTTCGTGCTCGGGCGCATCGGCGTCCCGCACCAGTACCCGCCACGGCACACGACGCAGCAGCACCCGAGTGGTTTCGCCGACGCCGGGTTTGACGAAATTGACGTGCGAGATGCCGTACTCCTCACGCACCTTCTCCACCGATGCCCATCCCGTCCAGGTGGGGGTTCGGTCGGAGGCCAGCACGGCGGTCACCGACGCGGCGACCTCGTCTCGGACGTCGTCGAAACGCGCAGCGACGGTGTCGAGCAGGTGACGCGAGACGTCGTCGGGGGCGAGATCGGCGTAGTACTTCGCGCCGTGGAAGTCTCCGGGACGAATCAGGCTGTCGTTGAGTACGGTTCGTGAAACCAACCCCGAGACGGTCGAGTTGAGGCAGGCCGACGCGATGAGGAAGTCGTCGCGCGTGCCGTACGTGCGCGCGCAGTTGCCCGGATCGGCGAGCACGGCGAGGTCGTCGTCGAACTCGGCGCCCGGAAAGTCTCGGAGTGCGGCGGTGAGTTCGCGGGCGATCGCACCCTTGCCGGTCCAGCCGTCGACGAACACCACCGAACGCGAGTCGTGATGTTCGGCGAGGTAGCGCAGTGCCACGGCGTCGATGCCGCGATCACGCACGATCGAGACAGCGTAGTGCGGAATCTCGATGCCGTGAGCAGCGAATGCCCAGCGGCGCATCAGAATTCCGACGGGTGTGCCCGCCCGTGCCAATGACGCGAGTGCGATGTCGTGTCCGCGCTCGGCCAGCACCACCTCGGTGACGGTTCCGACCGCGACCGCCAGCCGTGACGCGCTCTCCTGCAGCACTTTCTCGAACAGTTCACGGTAGGCGAGATCCGGTTGGTACTCGACCGGAAGCGATTCGGCGTAGTGGGCCTCGCCGGCCTGAATACGCTTCTCCCGCTCCTCGATTCCTGCTTCGAGTGAGACCGACGAGAGGTCCTTGAGCAACCAGGTGACTTCGTCCGCTGCGTACGAGCCGAATTCGGGTCCGCGGAGCGGGCGTGCGCGCCGGGAAACCTCGAGGGCCGTCGGATCGGCTCCCGTCACGACCACCAGGAGCACGTCGGTCCCCGAGGCGGCGAGAGTCTCGGCGGCGGCAGCGAGGGCGTCGGTGTCCGCGGGGGCGTCGGCGACGAGGACCAGTGTGGCGTCGTGCGGGGCGGACGCGTTGTAGAGGTAGCGCAGTCCCGATTCGTCCTCGGGTGCAGCGAATTCGAAACCGCGGCGCAGGGGGTAGTCGGGCACGTCGAGAACGTATGCCGGTGACCGAGTTGTGGTTTGGAACAGGGCGCGGTGTCCCAGTTTCTGCAGCGCCGCCGCAAGTCGGAGCGGCAGATACATGAGCTCCTCGTGGCCGATGACGACCACCGGTTCCGATTCGGGGAGCGAGCCGTCGACGGTGGCTGCGAGATCGTCGATCGCGGAGTCGAAACCTGCCGCGTCGGATCGGAGGAATCCATGGCGTCCGCCGTCGGGCAGGGTTGCCGGCCAGTGTGCGTCGACTCGGCGAACCGAACCGGATTGTGCAGCAGTGGGATTGAATACCGGATCGGGTAAGTCCAGTACCGTCTCCACCAGTCCCGGCTCCAGCTCCACCGATCCCTGCGCCAGGCTCACGTTGTCGATCCGCACGCCGAGTTCGGTTGCCACCGCAGCAGCAGCGGCGAGATGCTCGGCGGTGCGCATGTCCACCAGGGATGCGATGACGTAGTGCGCGCGCCCGGCCGAGGAGTGAATCTGCCGCAACGCATCCAGCGCGGTCGCTCCGGTCGAGATCTCGTCGTCGACGAGTATCAACGGCAGGTCGCCGGCGAGAAGGTCGGCCGATGTGGGCATCAGCAGGTGGTCGGTCGCGTGCGAGTGACCCTCCTCGAACTCGCCGTGCACGGTCATTCCGGGTACGGGGCGACGCGTCGAGTGCAGGTAGCAGTGCGCGCCCAGAGCAGTCGCGACCGTGTGGCCCAATCCCGTTGCCGTTTCCGCGAATCCGAGAACGTCGACATCGGAACCGCCCACCGCGGTGTGCACCAGGGCGGCCAGTTCGTTGCCGGCGGCGATGACGACGTCCGGATCGACGGGTATGTGTTTGCCGAGCACCGTCGAGACCAACAGGTGGGCGCGGCGGGGGTTACGACGCAGACCGGGCAGCACCAATTGTGTTGCGGTCCAGGACGACGACGAACCGGTGTCGGTGAGCACGATGCCGTCGGCCGGATTCGCGTTCATCGTTGTGCCAGTGCGGTCAGTAGATCCACGAACGTGATCCCCTCGTTGGTGACGCCGAACGCCTTGGCGCGCACCATCGTCTGCTTCGCCCAATTGCGGTGCGGGCCCAGCTCGTTCATCTTGTTGCGGTAGCCGGACGCCTGGACGCCGCCCTGGTCGGAGGAGAGGATGTCGAGTGCGTCGTGGTACTCCTCGTGCGTCACCGCGGACAGCGCGTGCACGGCAGGCACGTGTGAGGGGTGGATGACGGTTTTGCCCTGAATACCGTTCGCACGGTCGAGTGCCACCTCGCGCAGCAGGGCGTCGAGGTCGCTGCTCACCAATTGCTGGCGGAAGCGTACGGCCTGTTGATCGACGAACGGCGTCTGACGCAGCAGGGGACGGAACATGCGTTCGTGGTCGGCGAAGTACTCCCACACCGGTCCGGTGATGACGAATCCCGATCCGTCGTACCGACCCAGGTGATTGACGATCGCGCTGATGACGTCGGCGACGACGCGAACGTCGTAGATCGTCAGGTCGCGGTCGCGGCGGATGCCGAAGGTGCCGCACATGTCGGTGGCACCGATTCGCACCGCCAACACGATGTCGCGGTACTCACCGAGTAGTTCACGGATGGCAACCAGTTCCGCGTCGCGGGTCTCCCGGTGCACCACTTCCGGTGATTCGAGGACGGGCATGGCGAACAGACGGGTGCCGTGTGTCTTCGACGCGGCGACGATCTCGTCGAGAAACTCGGCTCCGCGTGCGGCCGTGAACTTCGGAACGACGAATCCGGCGAGCCCGGCGGCACCGTGGTCGAGGCCGGCGCAGATGCTGCGGATGTGCGCGGCGGTACGAGCCCTTACGAACACCAGCGATCCCGAACCCGAGAGTTCGTTCAGAGTTCGCACGGTGTTGGCCAAGGCTTCTTCCAGATTATGGTCCGCCACAGCGTCTTCGAGATCGATGACGATCGACCGCACACCCTCGTCGGTGCGTTTGTTCACCGTTGCAGTCAGGTCGGGACGCGTGGCCGGGATGTACAGCGTTGCGCCGAGAGCCGTTGCCACGAGGTCGTTTCCGTCGCTCGTCTCGATGTCTTCGGGTTGCATGAAGAACACTCGTTCACGGGTGTCTGCGTCGAGATGGCGAAAGTGTTGCACCACTGTCCTTCGTGTGAATGTGATCAGTGCGAGGTACGCATGCGGTCGATCACGCCTGCGATGAAGTCCGAAATGGTATCCAGATCCTGCAGATATGACCAGTAGTCGGGGTGGGTACCCGTCAGTGCTGTGCTCGCCCTGTCGATCCGGGCGAGCTGAGCATCCAACACCGAGCCCCATTCGGCAACCAGACCGCGATTGATCGCGAGTTGTTGAGCGTCACGAAGTTTGAACCGCACTTTGTTCTCGGTCTCTTTCGGATCTGCCTTGACCGCACGCAGAAGGCGAACTCGGTCGGTGACCGCGTCGACCAGTTGTTCGGCATCGCTCAGGTGTTGACGCGCCTGGGTCACCAGATCCAGTGCGTGTTCGGGGTTGCCCGCGCCGAGTGCAGAACGCGCCGCGCTCAGATCCTCGTCGGCCTGCTCGATGTGGCGCGCACTGGACCGTTCGTTGCGAGACAGGTCTGCCGAGCTCTTGGCGTTGAACTCCCGAAGCAAGCTCGAGAAGGCCGGGGCAATGCCCTCGGATCTCGTTCGCACGGCCTCGATTCGGGTGCGCACCGAGGCCAGAGCCGTTCGGGCCTCCTGAAGGCGTCCCGGAGCCGAGTCCACTGCAGCACGCAGTGCGGCGGCCCGGTCGCGGACCAGGGCAGCGTGCTCGCGGGCGCGCAGAGGGTCGCGCTGATCGGCCTGCAATTGCGTTGTTGCCGAATCGAGTTCGTGCCACGCCTGCCGGAGTGAGGGGTAGCCCGCAAACTGCTCGTCGACGGTGGATCGGGCCGCGTCGGCCTCGGCCAATGCGTCCTGGACCAGGCGCGGGGTCGCGGCGAACTGAGCGGAGGCCTGCTCGAGGGTGCCTCGATGAGCCTCGTAGAACCGATCCACGGCGGTACTGGCATCGTGCAGAAGCGCGGTGGCTCGGTCGAATGCCGATCTGGCGGCAGGGGTGGTGATTCCGTCGAACTGATCGACGGCGGCGAGGTAGGCGGCCCCGGCGTCGAAACATTGCTTCTCGGTGTCGGACCATCGGCCGGCGAGTCGATCCTGGGGGCGCAGTGCGGTGGAGGCCTCGACGCCCGCCGAGGCGATGGACTGACGCTTGTCCATGTCGAGAAACGCGGCGACAGCGTTGTCCTGGGAACGACGCGCGGCGGCGTCCGATTCGGCACCCCGGCGGAACACCCCAGGCCAGCGACTTGTCACCTGCTCGATAGTACCGACGGGAACCCAGGCGATGTCGCAGTCGTTGGCGGAGTACGTCCAAGAACCGGACATTCCCACTACGGTTGAACCCGTAACGGGAAACCAATTGCGAAAGGACCTCTCAATGGGCGTCAGCCTCAGCAAGGGTGGCAATGTCTCGCTCACCAAGGCAGCTCCGAACCTGACCGCGGTCGTGGTCGGTCTCGGATGGGACATCCGCACGACGACCGGCACCGACTTCGATCTCGACGCCAGCGCCATCGCGCTGAATTCGACGAAGAAGGCCCTGAGCGACGGGCACTTCGTGTTCTTCAACAACCTCAAGTCTCCCGACGGCTCCATCGAGCACACCGGCGACAACCTGACCGGTGAGGGCGACGGCGACGACGAGGCAATCAAGGTCAACCTCGCCGCCGTACCGCCGGAGATCGAGACCATCGTCTTCCCCGTCTCGATCTACGACGCGGACGCCCGGTCACAGTCGTTCGGACAGGTGCGCAACGCGTTCATTCGCGTCGTGAACCAAGCCGACAACTCGGAGCTCGCGCGCTACGACCTGACCGAGGATGCCTCCACCGAGACCGCCATGGTCTTCGGTGAGCTGTACCGCAACGGCGCGGAGTGGAAGTTCCGCGCGGTCGGTCAGGGCTACGCCTCCGGACTCGCCGGAATCGCTCGCGATTTCGGAGTAAACGTGTAGTAAAGGCCCTCTCAAGATTGGGAGTACCCCCGCCTCGTCATTCATGATGGGCGGGGGTTTTTCCGTTCTTAGTCTCGAGAAAGGCCACGCCAGTGGTTGTGAAGATCTTCGGATGGTCGATCGCGGTCACCGTCGTGTCCGTCATCGTGGCTTTCCTGTACGGCGGGATCGAGGCGATGATCCTCGTCCTCATCCTCGGCGTGCTCGAGGTGTCGCTGTCCTTCGACAATGCCGTCATCAACGCCACCGTGCTGCGACGCATGAGCGAGTTCTGGCAGAAGATCTTCCTCACCATCGGCATCATCATCGCCGTGTTCGGCATGCGGCTGCTGTTCCCGCTGGTCATCGTTTGGGCCGCGTCGGGCCTCGGTCCGGTCGCTGCCCTCGACCTGGCGCTCAACCCGCCGGCAGACGGTGCCGCGACCTTCCCGGACGGTTCGCCCAGCTACGAGACGCTCCTCACCGATGCGCATCCGCAGATCGCTGCATTCGGCGGCATGTTCCTGCTGATGCTCTTCCTCGGCTTCATCTTCGAGGACCGCGACATCACATGGCTGAGCTGGCTCGAGAAGCCCCTCGCCCGCATCGGCCGCCTCGATCAGCTCTCCGTGGTCGTCGCGGGCCTGCTGCTGGTCCTGAGCGCCGAGTTCCTCGCCGACGACGACAAGATCTCCACCGTCATGGTCTCCGGCGTGCTCGGCATGATCACCTACATCGCGGTCAACGGACTCGGTGAGCTCTTCCACGTCGAAGAAGAAGGCGAGGAGTCCTCGCACGGACCGAGCGAACTGGCGAAGGCGACGGGTAAGGCCGGGTTCTTCCTGTTCCTCTACCTCGAGGTGCTCGACGCGTCCTTCTCGTTCGACGGTGTCATCGGTGCGTTCGCCATCACCGCGGACCCCATCATCATCGCGCTCGGCCTGGGCTTCATCGGCGCGATGTTCGTCCGCTCGATCACCGTGTTCCTGGTTCGCAAGGGAACGTTGTCGGACTACGTGTACCTCGAGCACGGTGCGCACTGGGCGATCGGTGCGTTGTCCATCATCCTGCTGGTCTCGATCGGTGTGCACATCAACGAGCTGATCACCGGCTTCGTGGGAATCCTGTTCATCGGAGCTGCCCTGCTGAGCAGCATCCGACGCAACAAGCGTCTGGAGAACGAAGGCGTGGAGACCGCAGTCAGCGTCTGACCGCCGGGCTCGGAGCCGCGAGACTCACAGCTCCGAGATATCGACGAGCCCGTCCTGAAGGGCTCGCGCGACCAGGGCGGCTTTCGTCGGTGCCGGGCGCCCGACCGAGGTGTACTTGGCCCGAATTCGGGTGAGATGGGTGTTGACCGTGCCGAGCGAGAGAAACAGTGCCTTCGCCACTTCGGTCTTCGAGTCGTGTCGAATCCAGCAGAGCAGCACTTCGATCTCGCGGCCGGTCAGATCCGGTCGCGGCGGGAACGGGCTCGCGGCGGCGGGAACGGGGTGAATCTGCATCGGGGGCGGAACCAGGCTGATCGGCCCACGTGAGCGAGGTGGTACCGCGACCGATGAGCCGTTCTCGGATGACATGGGGTCGAGCAGAGCGGACATCGGATCTCCCGGGCGCTGAGGTGGGTTGAGACCAACTAAACCAATGGCGACGATTCTCACAGGTAATTCGCAGGTTTTCTGCCCTGACTATTGGGGGCATTGAACCGTCAACCGTCCCGTCAGCGTGTCACAGAGCTACGACAGTCTGCCGACCGTCGCCATCGAGTTCGATCCGCACGTCGGCGCTCGAGTCGCTGACCAGGATGAATGCAGTTCTTCGTGCGGCGGGATGGCAGTATCCGAGCGGTCACCACCCCGCCTGTCGCACCCCGGGACGCCTCGGAAACCGCAGTGCTCACTCGCGCGGAAATTGTGGGATGAACCACAGCGTCGTCGAGCAGAACCGCCTGCATTGCGGCGCGATGTGAGTCAATCCTGCGGAGGTAGCTCGGGCATCGGGAGCCAGCCGTCCTCGACCGCTCGCTTGTACAGATCGGTCTTCGTCGGTGCCGGACGCCCCGCCTCGGCGTATTTGTTGCGGATCCGCACCAGGTAGTCGTTGACGGTCTGCTCGGACAGTCCGGCCAGGCGGGCGACTCGTCCGGCCTTCTCGCCCGACGCGTAGAGGGCGAGTACCTCGCGCTGGCGTGGACTGAGTCCGACGTCGGGAAGCTGCGGATCGCCGTCGATCGCGGCAGCCCAGTCCGTCGTGACGACTTGTCCGCCGCTCGCTGCGCGCCGGATCGCGGAGACGATCGCCGCCGCGGGTGCGGACTTTCGGACCACACCCAGTACGCCTGCACGGGCAGCCGAGCGAACCAGAAACGCGTTCTCGGCACCGGTGTAGACGAGCACGCGCGCACCGGCGGCGTGCAGTTGCTCCACGTTCGAGCGGGGCGAGGATCCGTCACCCAGCCGAAGATCGAGTACCACCAGATCGAGGGTCTGCTGCTGGGCGAGCAACTCTGCGACGGTGGCGGCGGTGGACACCAGTTCCAGGTCGGGTTCGTCTGCCAGCATTGCTTTGAGTCCGAGCGCTACCGATTCGTGGTCCTCCACCAGGCCTATGCGCCGCGCCCCCGCAGCAGATTCTCCGTGCGCCTTCGACATCTCCGCCATATCCCCGCCCCCACCCGTTGCGTACCGTGTTACCTGTTTTGTACCAGGGTTCTCGGCTCTGCGGGGTTCGACGCAGATGCGCGTCGGGCCGGCACTCGCGCCTCGGACCTGACGAACAACACGAACAGCACGACCAGCAGCAGCGCTCGTCCCCACACCCCGACGAGAACGAAGAACTCCTCGTCGTTGGCGTCGGCACCCGAGGCCAACGCGGCGAAGTACTTGAAGACGCCGATTCCCATCGACAGATCGACGACCAGGTATGCGGCGACGAGTCCCCACGGGACCTTGAGCAGCACCAGGAAGGGCAGCAGCCACAGCGTGTACTGCGGCGAGTGCACCTTGTGCAGCAGCATGAATCCGCACAGCATCGATCCGCTCACCGCGACCCACGGGTACGTTCCGAGCACCTTTGCGCGACGCCAGCCGAGCCACAGCGCGAGAGCGAACGCGGCGAACACCAGCAGCGGCGACGCGACGTCGACCACATCCTGGAAGGACGCCTCGGCCTCCGCGTAGGCATCGGGAGTCATCTGGTCGCCGATGTAGAAGTGGCGCAGTCCCCAGTACCAGATGGAGTTGGTCGTCAGGTCTGCTTGCCGCAGCGACTGGAACGTGAAGGATGCACGCCACCCCTCGTAGCCGAGCACTGCGAACGGCAGGTTCACAGCGACGACCGTGCCGATCGCCGCGCCGGCAACCATCAGGCCGCCGCGGATGTCCCAGCGACCTCGGATGGTGTCTGCGGACTCACGCCCGTCGATGCCGCCGGTGACCACGTACGCGATCAGGGGCAGCACGAATGCTCCCGGATAGAGCTTGAGGCAGAAGCCGACGGCCAGCAGCACCGACGCGAGAATCGCTTTGCGCCGCAGCGGCATCGACAGCGTCATGACGAAGATCGCGCCGACGGCGGCGGCCACGACGGGTAGCTCCCAGTTGTGGAAGGCGTACATCACCAGTGGCGGGCCGATCGACCACAGCAAGGCGGACCAGCCGGCCATCCGGCCGAGCATCCAGGCGGTGAGCAGACCGAACGGCGCGAGAATCAACGCCGAGGTCAACAGGAATTGTGCATCGGTGTGGGCTGGAATGGCTCCGAGCCACATCAGCAACCCACTGAGGACGGGGTACTCCACCGTCCCGCCGGTGAGGATCCCGTCGCTGGTGATGGCTCCGTGGATGTAGGGAAAGATGTGATTGTCGATGTCTCGGCCGAGCCACAGGAATTGGATGTCGGAGTAGCAGACCGAGGAATCCTTGATGGCGTCGAACACCGTGCTGCGACCGGACGCGTCGAACGGCGCGACCGCGCATCGGGCCTTGTTGAGATATCCCAGAATCAATCCCACCGCAGCCATCGCGACGACCACGACGACCGTCATCGGATTGGCGCGGACCCCGGATCGCATGGTGCAAGACTATGACGCGCGAACGCCGGACCGTGCGCCCGACGCGAATTAGCAGGTCAGGGCCCTGTCGTGTATCTTCGAGGGGTTGCTGACGCAACGACCCTCCTGCCACGGATAGTCCGTGGCCGTTTTCACTAGTCCACAGGAGGTGATGAGGTCTTATGCGTCATTACGAATTGATGGTCATTCTCGACCCCAATCTGGACGAGCGCACTGTCGCTCCGTCGCTCGATACGTTCCTCAACGTCGTTCGCAAGGATGGCGGCACCGTCGACAAGGTCGATGTGTGGGGCAAGCGTCGTCTGGCCTACGAAATCCTCAAGCATGCCGAGGGCATCTACGCCGTTGTGAACCTCAACGCCGAGCCTGCCACCGTCAGCGAGCTGGATCGTCAGCTCGGACTCAACGAGTCCGTTCTGCGCACGAAGGTCCTGCGACAGGGCAAGTAATTGTCGTTGCCCGCCTCTAGGCTGGCATCTACAACGCTTACTACTGAAAGAGGAACCATGGCAGGCGAGACCGTCATCACCGTCATCGGAAACTTGACGGCTGATCCAGAACTTCGATTCACCCCCGCCGGTGCGGCGGTTGCCAACTTCACGGTTGCATCCACCCCGCGCACATTCGATCGTCAGACGAACGAGTGGAAAGACGGCGACGCGCTCTTCATGCGCTGCAACATCTGGCGCGAGGCAGCGGAGAACGTTGCCGAGAGCTTGACCCGAGGCTCGCGAGTGATCGTGAGCGGACGGCTGCGGCAGCGCTCGTACGAGACGCGTGAAGGTGAGAAGCGGACAGTCGTCGAGCTCGAAGTCGACGAGATCGGACCTTCACTCCGCTACGCCACCGCAAAGGTCAACAAGGCCAATCGCGGTGGAGGTGGCGGCGGAGGCGGCTTCAACTCCGGCTCCGGCTCCGGTTCCTCCGGCGGATCGAGCGGCGGCCGCTCGAACTCCTCGTCCAACTCCGGTTCCGGTGGAGACGATCCCTGGGGCAGTGCCCCGGCGGCGTCGGGCTCCTTCGGCGGACGTGGCGGAGACGAAGAGCCACCGTTCTAGATCCTTCGATCGAGAACAACCAGATGTAACGGAGAAAGACCCATGCCCAAACCGCCATTGCGCGACAAGGTGCTCAAGAAGAAAGCGTGTTCCTTCTGCAAGGAAAAGAACACGTCGATCGATTACAAGGACACGACGTTGCTGCGTAAGTACGTCAGCGATCGCGGAAAGATCCGCGCTCGCCGTGTCACCGGCAACTGCGTCCAGCATCAGCGTGACGTGGCCGTTGCCGTGAAGAACTCGCGTGAGGTAGCACTGCTGCCTTACGCCGCGACGGCTCGATAGAAAGGGGCGATTGGTATGAAACTGATCCTCACCGCTGATGTGGACAACCTCGGTGCGCCTGGCGACACCGTAGAGGTCAAGGACGGCTACGGCCGTAACTTCCTGCTGCCCCGCGGATTGGCCATCCAGGCCACCCGTGGAGCTCAGAAGCAGGTCGACGGCATCCGCCGCGCTCAGGAAGCTCGTGCCGTCCGCGGCCTCGAGCATGCCAACGAGCTCAAGCAGGCCATCGAAGGCCTCGAGGCCGTCACGCTGTCCGTGAAGACCGCGGGCGACTCAGGCAAGCTGTTCGGCTCGGTCACCGCGTCGGACGTCGCTTCTGCTCTCAAGGCTGCCGGTGGCCCGGTCGTCGACAAGCGCAGCATCGATCTGCCGAAGGCTCACGTCAAGAGCACGGGTAAGCACGACATCGTCGTGAACCTGCACCCCGACGTGACCGCCAAGTTCAAGCTGGAGGTCGTCGGAAGCTGATTTCAGCTTTCGGCCCGTTTCGGTCGAACAAAGCCCCACGAACCTCGGTTCGTGGGGCTTTTTCGTGTTTTCTCACAAAGATCAACTGTCGCAATGGGTTCCGATTTGTGAAGCATCTCTCCTCGGACGTTCGTGAGCAAAGCTTTGCGTATTCTTTGGGCGGGGCGACATCGAACATCATCACCAACTTCATCCACCCGACCTGACGCCTAGACGCCCGGAGGAACGCTGCCGTGACCACGACCGTGGAACCTGATTCCGACCCCAGTCCCGAGACCCGACCCGAGCCGCAGTCTCGCGTCGGGTCGATCCTGAAATACGACGTACCGGCCTCGTTGGTCGTTTTTCTTGTTGCAGTGCCACTTTCGATCGGTATCGCCGTCGCGTCGGGTGCGCCGATCATGGCCGGTCTCATCGCCGCGGTGGTCGGCGGAATTCTCGCCGGGATACTCGGCGGCTCGCCGCTGCAGGTCAGCGGCCCGGCGGCAGGCCTGACCGTCGTGGTCGCCGAGTTGGTCAATCAATTCGGTTGGGGCGTGACCTGCGCCATCACGGTCCTGGCGGGTGCCGTGCAGGTTCTGCTGGGAATGAGCCGGATTGCGCGCAGCGCGCTGGCCATCTCACCCGTCGTGGTGCATGCGATGCTCGCCGGAATCGGTATCACCATTGCGCTGCAACAGATTCACGTTCTCCTCGGCGGCGAGTCCGAAAGTTCCGCGGTTCAGAACGTCCTGGCCATCCCCACGTCCGTCGCGAACGGCCAGTGGCCGTCGATCGTCGTCGGCGGAATCGTGGTCGTGCTGATGTTCGCCTGGCCACGGTTGGGTGAGTTGTCCGGCGTGCTGGCCAAGGTCACCAAGGTGCCGGCTGCTCTGGTCGCAGTGGTCACCGCCACCGCGGTCTCGATCTTCTTCTCCCTCGATGTCGAGCGAATCGAATTGCCCGGCAACCTGATCGAGTCCTTGAGCCTGCCCGTCATGCCCGACGGGCAGTGGAGTGCCTTCGCGACCGGCGTCATCACGATTGCGTTGATCGCGAGTGTCGAGAGTCTGCTTTCCGCGGTGGCCGTCGACAAGATGCACAGCGGTGAGCGCACCAACTTCGACCGTGAATTGATGGCTCAGGGTGCAGGCAACATGGCCTCCGGTGCCATCGGCGGTCTGCCGATCACCGGCGTGATCGTGCGCAGTGCCACCAATGTCAAGGTCGGGGCAAAGTCTCGTGCATCGGCGATTCTGCACGGCGTGTGGATTCTGATCTTCTCGGTGCTGTTCATCTCGATCGTCGAACTGGTTCCGTTCGCCGCTCTGGCCGGGCTGCTGGTGATGATCGGTGTACAGCTGATCAAGCTGGCGGACATCAAGATTGCCAACAAGACCGGAGACATCGCGGTCTACGCGGTCACGGTCGTCGGAGTGGTGGTGCTCAACCTGCTCGAGGGTGTGTTGATCGGTTTGGCACTGTCGATCATCCTCGTGTTGCGTCGAGTGGTGTGGGCCAAGGTCAGGGCCGAGGAAGCGGTCGACGGCACCTGGCGCGTCACCACCGAGGGTTCGCTGAGCTTCCTTGCGCTCCCTCGATTGACGCACGTGCTGTCCACCGTCCCCGCAGGTACCGCCGTCACCGTGCATCTGGGCGTGGACTTCCTCGATCACGCCGTGCACGACGCCCTGAACGAGTGGATGCGTCAGCACGAACTCGGCGGCGGCACAGTGAAGGTCGAAGAGGTGGGCACCGCCTCGATGGCGGCTGCTGCCGAGGGTCCGCCGAAGCGCGGATCTGCGACGGTACGCAGCTCGTTGGCACCGTGGCGCGCGTGGCAGCTCAAGAACGATGTTGCGCAGGAGGATTCGCCTGTCGCACTGCGAGCGGTGCTGAGCGGTGTTGCCGAGTATCACCGCACGCACGCCCCCAACATTCGTCCGCACCTCGAGGGCCTGACCGACAACCAGGATCCGGACACCCTCTTTCTGTGCTGTGTGGATTCGCGGGTCATGCCGAACACGATTACCAGCAGCGGTCCAGGAGATCTGTTCACCGTCCGAAACATGGGCAACCTCGTTCCCGCTCAGGGGCAGGATTGTTCGGTGGAGGCGGCGCTCGCGTTCGGAGTCGATCAGTTGGGCACCTCCTCGGTGGTGGTGTGCGGACACTCTGGCTGCGGTGCCATGAAGGCGGTCCTGAGCGGGCCGGAGAACGCCGCGGACGCGTCTGTCGCGGAGTGGTTGGGTTACGGGATGGCAAGCCTCGACGCGTACCGCAGCGGGCATGTGGTGGGTCGTCAGGCGGCGGAGCTCGGCTTCGGTGAGGCGGATCAACTCGCGATGGTGAACGTGGCGGTGCAGTTGCAGACGCTCACTCGTCACCGCGTCGTAGGCCGAGCCAACGCCGAGGGACGGTTGCGAATCACCGGACTGTTCTTCGACATTCCCACGGCGCGAGTGCTTCAGATCGGTACCAGGGAGGTCACTGTGCTGGACCCGGCGAAGTGCCCGCAGGAGATCGGCGGCTGAGTTCTGATCGGCAGTGTCGAGGGGTCCGATTCCAAGCCCGGAATCGGACCCCTCGCGCTGAAACGGGAACCTGGTCTGTTTCTGTGAGTCATCCCAGCCGTTGTGACCTAGTTCACCCTCGGGTTCACCTGGTATTTACTCAACACGCCCGAGCTGTCAATTCGGCCGACACGCCGATCCAGAATCGATGCACAGGAAGAAAACTTTATGTACACCCTCTGACCTGGTGAAAAGGCCGAAACTCGGAAAGTTATACCCAGGTTATCCCCAGACGGTCAACACGGTTGTTCAACACCATCCACATTTCATGCACAGATTCGTCCCCAGGCCATGTTGTGACTCCTGCCGATAGCGCTTAACGTCCGTGCAGCGTCTCTCTCGATGCCGTGCAGCGGCGACGGGACAGTGCGAATCCGGTGCCGAAAAAGCTTGTCGGTGCCCGGGGGTAGAACTTGCTACACAGCACCGCCGGGTGATATTCGACGGTGCCGACGACAATGGGGAGAGGACGGCCGGTTCGCGTGGCAGTTGTGGACGATCGAGGACAGTCCGACTACTCCGGCCCCTCGTCCAGCGAGGGACCCGGCGAGGATTTCGGTCGCCAGCCCCCACAGGACATGGCCGCAGAGCAGTCCGTACTGGGCGGCATGCTGCTGAGCAAGGACGCCATCGCCGACGTGCTCGAGGTGCTTCGGCCGGGTGACTTCTATCGGCCGGCCCACCAGAACGTGTACGACGCCATCCTCGACCTCTACAGCCGCGGTGAGCCTGCCGACCCGGTGACCGTCTCGGCCGAGCTGGATCGTCGCGGTGAGCTCAAGCGCATCGGCGGTCCCCCGTACCTGATCACCCTGACGCAGACGACGCCGACGGCAGCCAATGCCGGGTACTACGCAGAGATCGTCGCGGAGAAGTCGATCCTGCGCCGGCTCGTACAGGCCGGTACTCGCATCGTGCAGTTCGGTTACGCCGGAGCAGACGGTCAGGACGTCGCCGAGGTGGTCGACCGCGCGCAGGCCGAGGTGTACGAGGTCACCGAACGCCGCACCTCGGAGGACTTCCTCCCCCTCGAGGAGCTGCTGCAGCCCACGATGGACGAAATCGACTCCATCGCCAGCCGTGGCGGCATATCCCTCGGCGTACCAACAGGATTCGCCGAACTCGACGAAATCACCAACGGCCTGCACCCTGGTCAGATGATCATCGTGGCGGCGAGGCCTGGCGTTGGTAAGGCGCTCGCCCTCGATACGCCGCTTCCGACGCCCGACGGCTGGACCACTATGGGCGAGGTGGCTGTGGGAGATCACCTCATCGACGCCCATGGCATGCCGACCAGGGTCGTGGCGGCCACGGACGTCATGCTCGATCGGCCGTGCTACGAAGTCGAATTCTCCGACGGCACAGTCATCGTCGCCGATGCGGAGCATCAGTGGTTGACCGAGCGTGAGCGTGTCTCGGCTGTATGCACTACCGAGCACATTCTCGCGACAGGCGACCATTCTGTTCGGAACTCTGCGGCCATTCGGCTACCGGCTGCCGACCTCCCCGTGCCGCCCTATGTTGCGGGCGTAGCGCTCGGTGGTGGACTGTCGGGAGCGGACGCCGGTATCGCAGCGCGTGTGGAGGCTGAGTTCGATGCAGTCCCGCAGCTCTACCTGCGCGCCTCGGAGCGGCAACGACGAGAGCTGCTTGCTGGCATTCTCGACACTGCGGGTTCGATTGCATCGGATGGCTCCATCGATGTTGGTCCGTTCGGCGGCCTGAGCGAGTTGGTTGTGGGGCTCGGTCTCGTGTGGACAGGTTCGTCGGTCGTGACGGACGAGGTTGTATTCGGTGTGGCGCGTAAGCAGTTGCTGCACAAGGAACGTCGAGCTGCGGGATCCACTGTGCGATCGGGTTCGCGGTTCATCGTCGACGTTCGCCGGGTCGATTCGGTTCCAGTTCGCTGTGTGGAGGTCGACAACTCGGAGCACCTGTATCTAGCCAGCGAGTCGATGATTCCTACCCACAATTCAACGCTGTCAATGGATTTCATGCGTTCGTGCTCGATCAAGCACGGCATGCCCAGTGTCATCTTCTCTCTGGAGATGAGCCGCACCGAGATCGTCATGCGACTGTTGTCCGCCGAGGCGAAGATCAAGCTCGGCGACATGCGTTCGGGAAAGATGACCGACGACGACTGGACCAAGCTGGCCCGGCGTATGAGTGAGATCAGCGAAGCGCCGTTGTTCGTCGACGATTCTCCGAACCTGACGATGATGGAGATCCGCGCCAAGGCCCGTCGACTCAAGCAGCGCAACGGACTCAAACTCATTGTGGTGGACTACCTTCAGCTGATGTCGTCCGGCAAAAAGGTCGAATCCCGTCAGCAGGAGGTCTCGGACTTCTCCCGTCAGCTCAAGCTGTTGGCCAAGGAACTCGAATGCCCGGTGGTCGCGGTGTGCCAGCTCAACCGTGGTCCGGAGCAGCGAACCGACAAGAAGCCGATGGTCTCGGACCTTCGTGAGTCCGGCTCACTGGAGCAGGACGCCGACATGGTGATTCTGTTGCACCGCCCCGACGCAATCGAGCGCGACGACCCTCGTGGCGGTGAGGCCGACCTGATCCTCGGCAAGCATCGCAACGGCCCGACCGCGACAATCACTGTGGCGCACCAGCTTCACCTGTCCAGATTCGTGGACATGGCGCGGGGCTAGGGCGATGTTCCCGTGGGCTGAGCGCGTTCATACGTGGACTCAGGTCGTTGCTGCTTGTCCGACCGTGATTCGACTGCCTTGACGCCACTTTCGGATCAGGTTGTCGGACCGCGCTTGGAGTTCGCGTACATCGACGAGTCCGGTGATACCGGCATGGGCACTGGCGGTTCAACGACATTCACACTCGGATGTGTCTTGATTCCAGCTGACGATTGGACGACAAGGCTGGACCACGTCATCGAAATGCGACGGGCTGTGCGCGATCTGTACCGAATTCCGATGAGACAGGAAGCGAAGGCGAACCATATTGTCGGGGTGAAGAAGGTCTACCGCGATCTCGGCCTGGGCGATGGGCAAATGCGCGACCTGTACCAGCGGCATCTGAAATCTCTGATCACCGTGTCATCCGGAGTCTTCGCAATCTCGATTCGCAAGGACCTCTTACAGAAGCGTGATCTCGACGTCTTCGATAGGTCGTGGACGTATCTACTCGAACGACTACGTAAGCGCAGTGATTCGAGCGGCGTTCCGATAGTGATCGTCCACGACATCGGTCAGAACGACGAGGTGCGAAAGCTGGTTCGCCGGTTCCGACGCATCACATGGTCCGCAGTAGGCGACCGCGTCAATGCGCGCCACATCGTCGAGGATTCTGTACCCAGAGACTCGCAGCAGTCATATTTCATACAGCTTGCGGACCTGGTTGCCTACGCTGCTTCCGTGAAAGTTCTCCCCCGCAACGGGCGAACGGCGAAGATTTGCAACGACGAGATGTGGGACCTGCTTGCGCCGATTCATGTCGACAAGGTCTCGCAGCGAGGGGACGGAATCTACTTGTTTCCGCCGAAATGAAGAGGGGCCTCCTTGCGGAGGCCCCTTGACGGCTAGCCTACCTCGGCCATGCGGCCGGCTCAGCTAGCAAGTTCAGGACACCATGCCGGGGCCAACATAGTCAAGCAGTGAGGACACAGGAGCACCGGACCCCGGGGTGCAGTTCAACGTGCTACGTCTGCGACATGCAAGGCGAACCGACAAACAGCCGATCGTGTCCGACCTCCGTGAGTCCGGTTCACTGGAGCAGGACGCCGACATGGTGATTCTGCTGCACCGCCCCGACGCACTCGACCGCGACAATCACTGTGGCGCACCAGCTTCACCTGTCCAGATTCGTGGACATGGCGCGGGGCTAGGGCTGACAGCGCTGGGTCGCGTATTCTCTCTGTGAATCAACCGAGCACCTGACGCAGCATTCGACGAAAGAAATCCATGCCAGAGGATCAGAACACAGACGTTCCACCGAATCACCTCGCGATCGATCCGCGGAGCCCCTTCTACAACGAAGAGGTTCTTCGCCGGGACGTCGGTATTCGCTTCAACGGCGTCGAGAAGACCAGTGTTCGCGAATACAACGTGACCGAGGGTTGGGTGCGAGTCGAAGTCCCCACCGCGAAGGATCGCTACGGTAATCCCATGCTCGTCAAGCTCAAGGGCACGGTCGAACCGTACTTCCGCGACGCGAAATAGCCGACTTCGCCGGGGTCTGGTCGACAGTGGCACCGGCTGCCGCTATGGATTCGAGGGCTCGCTGATGCTCGGCTTCGGTCGATCCCGCGCACGCAGCGGAGTGCACCGTGACGCGGTAGCCCAGTGAACACGCGCCTTCGGCGGCAATCCGAACCCCGAAATCCGTGAGGTACCCGGTTATCACCAAATGCTCCACCCCGACGAGTCTCAACTGAGCGTCCAGATCGGGGTTGGACCAGATGTCGCGGTCGAACTTCGTTGCAATGAGGTCTCCTGGCCGAGGCGTCATCGACGGGTGAAAGCGGGCACCGTCGCCCGCCGGGTCGGAACGCAGCGGATCGGCCACATCGCGGCTGAGATATCGAGTACACACCACCAGCGCGCCCGCCGAACGCCGGGCGTCACGGACCGACCCGGCGCGAGCCAGTGAGCCGGGATCATGCCCGAGCTCGATGATCCATGGCTGAAAGTCGATCTCCAGCAATGCCGTTCGCGTCATGTCAGTATCGGGCCCCGACTGCCGTGGGTGCATCGTCGAGCGCGGTGAGATCCTGGGCGGTGAGCTGAAGCTCGAGTGCCGCGAGGTTGGCGTCGAAGTGTCCGATGTTGGTGGTGCCGGGAATGGGAATCACATGGGGACCCTGGGCCAGTACCCACGCCAGTGCCACAGCGGCAGGGGTGGAGTCGTGCCTCGATGCAACTGCGGACACCACGTCGACGATCGATCGGTTCTGCTCGGCCGCAGCTCCGGAGAATCGGGGAAGTGCCAACCGCATGTCGGTCGCCGGGAGCGTTGAGGTGTCGAGTGAGCCGGTGAGAAACCCTCGACCCAACGGCGAGAACGGCACGAACACCGCGTCGTTCTCAACCGTCCACTGCACCATGTTTCCCGCAGGTTCACCGTCGTGTGTAGTGCCCTGCCCCAACGCATTCCGAGTCCACAGCGATAGTTCGGACTGCACCGCGGCGACCGGATGAATACTGTGTGCCACCCGTGCCTGCTCGACGGTGATCTCGCTGAGTCCCAGGGCGCGCACCTTGCCCGCCGCCACCAATTCGGACAGGGCTCCCCAGGAGTCCTCGATCGGCACCTGGTCGTCGACGCGGTGGAGGTAGTACAGATCGATGGTGTCCACACCGAGGTTCCGCAGGCTGGAGTCGCAGGCCTGCGCGAGGTGCTTCGGCGTACCGTTTCGGGTCAGAACAGGCGCTCCGCCGTCGACGTTGCCGATCAACCCGGCTTTCGTGGCGATCACTGCATTCGTCCCGGCCAGAGCGCGTCCGACGACCCTCTCGTTGTGTCCGGCAGCGTAGGCGTCGCTGGTGTCGAAGAAGTCGATCCCCGACGCGAGTGCGTGCTCCAGGATCGGTGCACCGGCAGTGTCCGAGGATGTATCGGCACCGGTGTAGGCCCAGCTGATACCCATGCAGCCGAGGCCGATGGCACCGACATTGCGTCCGAGTGCCGGGACGTTACGAGTGGGAATCGACATGAATGCTCCTGTGCTCGTTGGGTGATGGGTGGACGACCGCGAGACCCTCGCAGTCGAGACCTCGTGCGATCAGGTCCTCGTAGTGCGAGATTTTCGTTTCCAGCGCAGATCGTGCTTCGGCGAGACGACGTTGCTTCTCGTCGACGCGTGCGCGGTGCGCGGTCAGAAGGTCGATCCGTTCCTGATGAGTGGACGCACCCAGATTCACCAGAATCACGAATCGACGCATATCGGCTGTGGGCATCCCGGTCGTCCGCAGACGAACCAGAAGTTTCACGAGTGCGACCAGTCGCGGGCTGAATGCGCGTCTACCCATCGCCGTGCGAGGGATCTCGGGTATCAGGCCCTCCCGCTCGTACCAGCGAAGCGTGTCCTGCGTCAGTCCCGAGGACTCGGCCATCTCGGCAATTCCGATACTCACGTCCTCGGTGTCGGTCGCGGCCGGTGAATGCGGTGCTGCGGTCATGGACCAGACGCTACGTCTTCGAGTGCACTCCAACGCAAGCCGAAATCGGCCACGATCACACACTCGTCCGATGGATCGAGTCGTACTTCTCTCGAGCGAGAGCGACCTCGTCCATGTTCAAATCCGCCCAGTCCTTGAGCTGGAGAAACACTCCGACCAACGAGCGACCGAGTTCTGTCAGTTCGTATTCCACGGTCAGCGGAACGGTCGGTGTCACCGTTCGGGTCACCAGTCCGTCGCGCTCGAGATTGCGCAGAGTTTGAGTCAGCATTTTTTGCGTGACGCCCGATACTCGTCGTGCCAGCGCCGAATGTCTCATCGGCCCGTTCATCAGCGCACACAGCACGAGCGTGACCCATTTGTCGGCCAGCCGTGCCAGCAGCTGGCGGCTGCTGCATGTCACCAGAAAGGCGTCGTGTTCGGCGGTGCCGACTGTCGCGCCTGCGTCGTCGTGTTCGATCACTGTTGTGCCCCTTCGCCTGGGTCTCGGATAGGCACTTCAAGGTACCTACTTCCTACTGGATACTTCTTCGATGATGCTGTCAGCACGTGATCCGCTGGACCGATAGGAGCCCGATGCCCGACACCACGTTGCCCGAAGATGCCCTGCCGACATCCCACCGCCAGTGGGCGGGTGTCTGGGCAATGTCGGTCGCGGTGTTCGCCGTCACAGCAACGGAAATGGTGCCCGTCGGGCTACTGCCGGCCATCAGTTCGGAGTTCGGTGTCACCACCGGGCTCGCTGGACTGACGGTCACAGCATTCGGACTCGCCGCGGGTCTTACCGCTCCGGCCGTCACCTCGTGGACCAAGACCGTGGATCGGCGGGTGCTGGTGCTCTCGATACTGGGAATCTTTGTCCTGGGCAACACCGCGACGGTCCTCGTCGATTCCTACTGGCAGCTCATCGGGGTTCGGGTACTGATGGGCTTCGCACACGGATTGATGTGGTCGATCGCGGCCACCGTTGCCGTCAGGTCGGTGTCTCCACAATTCGCGGAGAGGGCTACTGCGATAGTCCTGTCCGGTATTGCTGCTGCGCTCGTTCTGGGACTACCGATTGGAACCGCCATGGGCGAGAGGTGGGGCTGGAGTGCGCCTTTCGTCGGATCGGCCGTTCTGAGTGCCGGAGCAGCGTGTGCGGTATTCGCATCGGTTTCTGCGTTGCCACCGCAGATGTCCAGTCCTTCGGGCTCCGTGTTGTCCACTTTTCATCGGTGGCCTGGATTGCGCACGGTGCTCGGGGTGACGGCGCTGGTTGTGGTCGGCCACTATGCCGCCTATACGTATGTAGCCCCACTTCTCCTGCAGCACAGTGCAATTCCACTACCGTTGATCGGTGCCCTGTTGCTGGCGTTCGGGATCGCCGGTGTGCTGGGCAACTTCGTCGGCGGTGCGGCCGCGGCGCGCGAGTCGCCACTCGGGTTGGTCCAACTCGTGTTCCTGGTTCTTCTCGCGATCACGCTCGCCGTATCGGCCCTACCGACCGCGGGTGTGTGGGCGACCGTTGTGCTCGTCGTCCTATGGGGTCTGTCGTACTCGGCGCTTCCCGTGGTCTTGCAGACCGCAGTGTTCAGGGTGGCGTCCGGTGCGAAAGAGCAGGCCACGTCGTTGTACGTCATGGTGTTCAATCTTTCGATTGCCGTCAGTGCTGCTGCGGGCGGTCTGGCGATCGAACGGTTCGGAGTCACCGGACCGGTAGTTCTCGGTGCAATTCTTTGCGCGGCCGCCGCGTCTGTGGTCCTGCTCAATCTCCGATCGAAGAGCGTTGCGCTGCAGCGCGAAACATCGTGACTGGCGGTGTCGATCAGATTCGGTATCGGATCAGTCGCGAGCTGTTGCCCACCACCGCAACCGAAGATGCGTTGTGCAGAATCGCGGCGAGCACCGGCGACAGTGCTCCACCGGCGCTGACCACGAGGCCCAGTGCGTTCACTGCGATGGACATTCCGTAGTTCTGCCGGATGACCGATACCGAGTGTCGACCGAGATCGCGAACGTCGAGCAGCCGTGTCAAGTCGTCGCTGGCGAGAGCGACATCGGCCGTTTCGACGGCAACATCGGTGCCCGCCAACCCCATTGCGATTCCGATATCCGCGACGGCGAGCGCGGGTGCGTCGTTGGTGCCGTCGCCGACCATCGCGACGACATACCCCTCTTCTTGGAGCTTGCGGACGGCTTCGAGTTTGTCATCGGGCATCACCTCGGCTCGCCATTCGGCGATGCCCAGTTCGGCGGCGACGGCCGCGGCGGTCTCGGGGTGATCTCCGGTGAGCATGACGATCCGTTCCACACCGTCGGCGCGAAGCGCATTCAAGACTTCCAGAGCATTCGACCGGACCTCGTCACGCAGGCTGATCAATCCGACCAACACTCCGTCCACTGCCAGCAGCAACGGTGTCTCGGCTTGACGCTGAAGTCGCGAAACCCAATCGGCTGCATACTCGGACACGTCCACGCTCTCGCCGCGCAGCAGCGAAGGACTGCCCAGCAGCAGAGTCCGACCGTCTGCGACTGTTCGCATGCCGAGGCCGACGAGCACTTCGCACTCCTCGTGCGGAGGAATCACGATGTGGCGTTCTTCGGTGCTGCGAATTACGGCCTCGGCCAACGGATGCCGAGAGTGGATCTCGGAACTCGCGGCATACGCCAGAACCTGCTCCGGCTCCCAGTCGTCTTGGAAAGAAACGACATTGGTGACGACGGGGCGTCCGACGGTGAGGGTTCCGGTCTTGTCGAACACGAAGGCATCGACCCTGCCTGCCTGTTCCAGATGCGACCCACCCTTGATGAGAATCCCTCGGCGAGCACCGTTTCCGATGGCAGCGCTGATGGCCGTCGGAGTCGACAGACCCACCGCACACGGGCACGCGACGAGCAGCATGGTCATCGCCCGTCGGACATCCCGGGTGACCAGGAGGGTGAGGCCCGACAGGATGAACGACGCGGGCACGAAGCGTCGTGAGAAGTTCTCTCCCACAGTCTGAATCGGAGCGCGGTCTTCCTGGGCCTCCTCGACGCGCGAGATGATGCGACCGATCGTCGTATCGCGGCCTACCGCAGACGCGCGGATGACGATACGTCCACGGACGACAACGGACCCGGCATGGATCCGGTCGCCTGCAGCTATCGTCACCGGCAATGTCTCACCGGTGATCGCGGACTGGTCGACCACCGCGTCACCGTCGACGACGGTCCCGTCCACAGGCACGCCGACGTGATCGTGCACGACAACCTCGTCGCCGATCTCCAGCCGATCGACGTCGACAGAGATCTCGGAACCGTCGGGAAGCCGAATCCACGCGGTGTCCTGCGTGCCGGTCAGAAGATCGGAGATTGCGCGACGAGTGCGCTTGAGCGTCAGCTCCTGCAGGTACTCGCCGATGTTGAGCAGCCACAGCACGGTCAGGGCAACGACATTCTCGCGGAGGACGAGACTTGCCACAGTGGCGGCGCTGACGAGCGCGTCGGTGCCGGCGGTCCGATTTCCGGCCAGCGAGCGCAGCGCTCCCTTCAGGAACGGATAGCCGGTGAAGATGGTGGCTCCGGTCGCCACGACACGGCTGGTGGGGCCGAGGATGGGTGGCCGTCGGAAGGCGTAGCGACGGAAGCCGAGCAGGACCAGGGCCGCGCCGCCGATGGTCATACGCAGGACGTCGCCGCTGGTGACGTCCGCAGACCGTGGGCTACGCACGGGTACCAGAGCCCAGTCGGTGGTGCGACCCGCGTTCACCGCATCGAACAGCTCGGCCCGGTCGATCCGGGAGCGGGAGTACCAGACGACGACCGACGCGGTGCGGGGGTACGCGTGGACGGCTCGCACGCCGCGGATCTTGTCGACGTGATCTTCGACGGCGACCGCGCGACCCGGACTCGACCGCAGCCAGTCGACGCGAAGCCGCATGCGGCCGGCGGCATCGGACAGGATCTCGATGCCATCCGCGCGGCTGGGAGCCGTGTCGATGGTGTCTTCGACGAGCATCGTCATATTCGGCCGACTGCCGTGATCAGTGCGAGTGGCCGTGGCCGACTTCGGTCGCCGAGGGTGGTGGCACTTCTTCGCCGAGCCGGTCGCGCGCCTCCGCAACAACATCGGACACAGCCAAACGTGCTGATTCGGCGTGATTTTCGGCCTTTCGCGCGGCGCGGAGACCGAGCTCGGTTGCCGATACCGCAGCCTTGCGGACGGGAGCCTTGTCGTACAGCTTCTTGGCACCGTTGTACGCGGCGACGCCGACTGCGCCTGTTACGACCGTCGATACTGCCTTCGCGACGATGATCGGAAACGCCATGTTGTAGCTCCTCGAAATCGAACCTGTACCCACTTATTGGGAATCGTATTCGTTTTGTGCGGCTGTGGCGACTCCCGGGGTCGCAGGGCGTATGGCCACCCATACTTCGATCGGGCCCGGGTGCGGTCGGGCGAGCCATTCGCAGACACCTCGATCGAGGTACAGATAGTGCAGCGTGAGCACCAGTGTTCCGTTGCTGTCGCGATACGCGCCCGATGCGCTACGAAGATCCGACTCGCTCTTCTCGACGGCCGCCAAAAGCGCATCGTTCGACCAGTTACTCCCGGCCGGTCCAGGTATTCGTAATACGGGTTCACCGGGGAAGGTGGGCCGCTCGATGCTGTCGATGGTTTCGACGACGATGGCCTCGTCGATCAATGTGCCGCGCAGTGACACCCAGCTACCAGCCGGAGGGGCATCGCAGTGACCCGTCAGAGGCATCCTCACGGCACTGTCGCCGACGGCTCGTTCGTCGGGTCCGTCGGGAACGAAAACAGTCGACCCGTCGTCGGCGACAATCACTCCGATGCCGATGATCGAATCACCCGATGCGACCGCAAGCGAGTGGATCCGAGAATTCATCGGCTCGGCTTCGCGGTGCGAAAAGCTTTTGTGACATAGGGCAGTTCGATCGTTGTCGATCCCTCCAGCCCCAATTCGTCGAACAGTGCGGTGAGATCACGATCGATGCGGTTGCGTTCATCGGGGGTCGCGGTGATGTAGAAGCTGCGCGACCGAACCAAGTCGTTCAACTGGGACCGACTCACCGTGCGCGACCACGTCCACCGCTCCTCGTCGAGCCGACGGAACGGTTCTGCGATCGGCGGTGGACCGTCGTCGAACATGGTCAGGGCTCCACCGCGCGAGACCACCGAGTTCAGTCGCCGAACCCACGATTGCGACTCGTCACGAATGTTCCAGATCAGTCCCAGAGTGCCGCCCGGGCGGAGAACCCGGCCGATCTCGCGTGACGCGGCCACTGGCTCGACCCAGTGCCAAGCCTGTCCGAGCAGAACGGCATCGACGCTCCCGTCCTCCAGCGGCAGGGACTCGGCAGTGCCGACGTGCGCGGGAACTCCGGGCACTGCGTCGCGCAGGGTGTCGAGCATGGCGGGATCAGGATCGACCGCGACGGCATCGCACCCGGCGGCGACGATGATTCGGGTGAGCTTGCCGGTCCCGGCACCGACGTCGGCGACGAAAGGACGATCACCGGATTCGAGTACGGGTTCCAGCAGCCATTCGACCGCTGCCGACGGGTATTCGGGGCGAGCAGATTCGTACACGTCGGCGACAGTCCCGAACGACGTCGAGCTGTTATCTCGGCTAACCATATAGCCAGGCTACATCGCGTGCGTCAGTTCAGCTCGAGTTCGTAATACAGAGCTTTGGGTCCCTCGCCACGGCCTTCGTGGCAGTCGAAGCCACGCTTTTCGTACACGTGTCGCGCCGCCTCGTCGTCCTCAGAGGTGTTGAGGTCCATGTAGGTGGCACCCTTGCCGCGTGCGTGCTCGATGACGTCGTCGAGAAAGGTTGTGCCGTAGCCCTTCCCGCGTAGCCCAGGCTGGATGTAGAACTCGGCGAGGTAGGCCTCGATATCCGCACTCAGAGTGCCGGCCCTGAATCGAAGAACGGCCACACCGATGGCGGGAGTCCCGAACGTCAGCACGCTGGTGTCGCCGGATTTCACCAGAGAGTCGAGATGTGCTGCAAGCCAATCCGACTCGGGCACCGGGTAGTCGTACTCGCGATTGAAGTCGATCAACAGGGTTGCGGCCTCGGAGAATTCTGCAGCATCCTGGACGACACGTGTACCGCTGATTGGTGCCATTACTTTCTCCTCGGTCAGTGTTCCGGTTGAACGAGATTCTTCGCATCGAGCAGACCGAGACCGGGATGCATCTCTCGTAACGCTTTGATGGCGTGGACAGTTCTGCCGGATTCTGCGACCACCGCGTCGACATCCTCGACGGGTACAGCTTCGGGTTCGATCTTGTGGGGCATCAGCCAGGCCCGGCCGTGTCGGTGCCAGAGCCACGGGGCGGCTATCGCCAACACCGCCAGCTTCGTCCAGTTCCACAACGATGGTTCGGTCACGATGTCGGCAATCGTCGAGAACACGACCAAGGCCAGCCAGATGCCGAGCAGATATCGAGTCCACCGACGTTGACGGTCGTTCATGTTCCCATGGTGTCACCGACGCTCGGTCGAGACAATGCGTCAACGACGCAATTCGGTATCGAGTCGAACCATGAGCACGCCGAACCTCGTACGCCCGGCGATCGGTGGCGGAAACCGGCGTAGGACCGAACGCACGGTCGCGTCGGCCTCTGCCTCGATCCATTCGATCTGCTCTGCAACAGCATTGGATTCCGTGAGCATCAAATGCACTGCAGATCCGAGAATGTGTTTGACCTGATGGGGGCTGTACAGCGGATGGAGAAAGGCAGCACCGGCCGCGTGCATTGCGGACAGTGCGGCGTCCGTCGCTGCTGAAGCCGGCACCTCACGGGCAGCCTTGTGCGCTGCCCAGGCGAGTTGGCGAAGTGCTGTTGTGCGGTGGCCGGTCTCGGCGAATGCCTCGGCACCCTCGATTGCCGCGCCTGGACGTGCATCGTCGGGGTGGGCCGTCTCGTAGATCGGTAATGCCCGTCGGGCGCAGTTAGCGGCGAAGGCCGTCACGTGTCGAATGTCGTCGACGCTCAGCTCGACATCCGTAGGTTCGGCCACTCAAGCCTCTCGGGTTCGATTGCGTGTCAGCACGAATCCGAATTTGTACATGACCACCCCGGTCAGCGCGCCAAGTGTTGAGCTTGCAATGGGTACCAAGTACAGCCACAGCATCGATAGGCCTTGTGTTCGTCGGTCGAACGAGTTGTTCATCGAGGTCACGAACTCGTCGCTCATCGTGAGACCTTGTAGAGGCTCGTAGCCACCCGAGTACACGACGCCACTCGTGTTGGTGGTCATTTCACCGATCAGATACCAGCCCAACGGAGCCAATCCGACGACGAATCCAAACAGCAGCAGGACGATGACGAGATTGCGCACCATCTCAGGCTATTGCCCCCGTCAACCGTCGTACACCTCCGTGGTGATGCAGAAGGGGTGGCCGGCGGGGTCGAGGAGAACTCGCCATCGGGGGTCCGGCTGCTCTGCTGCCTCCCTGGCGCCGCATTCGACTGCGTAGGCGACGGATCCGGCAAGGTCCCCTCCCGCATCCAGGTCGAAGTGCACGATCGAAGTCGATGGCCAGACGGGAGGGACGTAGTTCGCAACTTTCTGCGCAACGATGTTCAGGCCGGATCGTGTGCGAAGCCCAACGCTCTCTGAGCTCTCCCACAACAACTCGCCGCCGAGAAGCGCGAGGTAGAAGTGCGCGACTTGCGCCGGATCGGCGCAGTCGATGGACGTCCCCGCTATAGCGAGGGGGTTTCGCGGCATATCTGGAGACTACGGTCGGTGGTGCCGTCAGTGCCCCCGCTTCGGCTCAACTCACCTCCCTCGCAGGGCTTGACCTCGAGTGCGCTCGAGGTTGCAGGGTGGGTTCATGCAGATGACATTCGACGAGTTGCCTCGGCTCATGACTCTTATGACGGGCGACGAAAAGCACAGCACCAGTGCCACTTCCACCCTCGACGTGTTGTGGGTGCTGTACTCCGACATTCTGAGCCTCGACGCGGAGAATCCCGACGACCCCGAACGCGACCGGTTCTACCTCTCCAAGGGTCACGGCCCGATGGCGTACTACGCAGTGCTTGCGGCACGTGGATTCTTGACGCCGAACGAGCTTGCGTCGTTCGGCAGCTACGACTCTCCGCTGGGAAATCACCCGGATCGCACGCTGGCACGCGGGGTCGATATCGGATCGGGATCGCTCGGTCATGGCTTGGCACTGGCCGCCGGAACTGCTGTTGCGCTGCGGATTCAGAAGAGCATCGCCCGAGTTTTCGTACTGATCGGCGACGCCGAGCTCGACGAGGGCAGCAATATGGAAGCCATTCAATTCGCTGCGCGATCGAATCTGGGCAATCTGACCGCCGTGGTGATCGACAACGACTCGGCGGGCCTGGGTTGGCCCGGGGGCATCGCGTCGCGGTTCACAGTCGAAGGATGGTCGGCGTCCGACGTCGACGGCCGAGACCACAGTGCGCTCCGGCAGGCGTTTCGCCTCGATCATGCGGATCGGCCGCACGTGGTGGTTGCTCATGTCGAAAAGAAGGAGAGCTGATGAGCGCAACGCTGGACCAACGCGAGCACTTCTACCGTCTGGTGCCCGCACTGTTGGCGCAGAACGAGCGAACGGCGTTGGTGCTGGCGCAAATCGGAGTCGGATATGTCGAACCGCACCTCACTCCCGATGTTCGATCGCGGGTGATCAACGTCGGGATTCGAGAGCAGGCCATGATCGGTGTCGCCGGTGGCTTGGCCTTGGCCGGAATGCGTCCGGTCGTGCACACCTTCCCGCCGTTCCTGATCGAGCGACCGTTCGAGCAGGTGAAGCTCGACCTCGGGCACCAGGGCGTCGGCGCAATCCTGGTGAGCTCGGGCGGGTCCTACGGGTGGCCGCAGGGCGGCGAGACACACTTCGGTCAGCGAGATGTCGCACTCCTCGACACCTTGAGCGGGTGGACGGTCCACGTTCCCGGGCACGTGGACGAGGTCGACTGGATGCTGCACAGCGCGACGGCAACCGACGATTGTGTCTACATCAGGCTCGACGGGGTGTGCAACGAACGTCCGCACGGTCGGCCCGATGGGACGTTCACCGTTCTGCAGCAGGGTAATTCGGGAACGGTGATCTCCGTCGGACCGATGACGGACCGGGTTCTGGCCGCAGCCTCGGGGCGCGACGTGACGGTGCTCCATGCGTCGACGATCAGGCCGTTCGACAGTCGAACGCTGCGGGCGACGTTGACCGCGCCGGACGTCATGATCGTCGAGCCCTATCTCGCGGGAACGTCAGTGCTGCAGGTCGATCGGGCCTTGGCTGATGTGCGTCATCGAGTATCGGGGGTCGGGGTCGAACCAGGAGAGCGTCGCAAGTACGGCACGGTGGCCGAACACGATCGGGCCAACGGGTTGGATGTCGATGGGCTGTCCCGATCGATGAGCGACTTCTTCGGATGATCAGCTCTGGCGGCGCTCGTACCTGCTCCTGGCGACGTGGTACGCGGAGTCGAGTAGTTCCCGAATATGTGTCTCGGTCTGCGAAGACGGGTTGACCACCGACAGCCAGCCTGCGGTGCCGTACTGAGGGTGGGCAGCGAGGACGTCGTCGACGTCGGCCTGGGGTGCGTTGGCCGCCTCGCGGGGCGGCACTCCCAGGATCCTCTCGAATTCTTGTTTTCCTGCAACGATATTGACGCGGAACGCATCCGTTCTGTCCAGCTGGGACAGCTCGTCGCCCGGGTAGTTCTTGGTCACGATCGTCGCAAACGGCTGAGTGGTCGGGATCGTGCCGTCGGGCGAGTAGTAGAAGAACGCGTCGCCCCACGCGAGCTCGGGAGTTCCGTCTCCTTCTCGAGGCCGCTGCGTCACCGTGCCCTCGAAGCTGCCGACCAGATTCACGATGTCGTCGAGTGTCATGCACCGATCGTCACACGGTCGGCAGCATCTGTCGCAGTGTTCAGCCGACTTTGTACGTACCGGTTCCGGTCGCGACGAGGCGGCCGGATTCGGTCCCGATGATGTCGACTCGACACGTCTTGAGGCTCCTGCCGGCGTGCATCCGAGTGCCGACGATATCGATCCCTTCGGCATAGACCGGCTCCATGAACTGAACGGACATGGAGACCGTGACGCCCCGAAGTTTCTCGGGGACTGCGGATCCGGCCCATGCGGCGGTCATGATCCCGATATCGATGCAGCCGGCAATCACGCCACCGTGCAGCATCTGGCCGACGGTGGACAGCTCGTCGCGATACGGCAGCCGCAGTCGAGCTGTGCCCTCGTCGATGTCGATGAGCTCGATTCCCAATTGCTGCACGAACGGTGATTGCGGAAGAAACATGGCCATGGCCGCGCTTCCGCTGGCCGGTGCCTGTACTTCGTTGGTTGTCATCGCTACCCCTCTATCGTAATTGGATTCCGATATCGGAATCAGAGTACGATAAGTTCATGGTCTTGGAAACCCCCACCGACAAGCGGAAGCGTCGAACGCACAACGCTGTGCTCGACGCCGGTCAGACGCTCTTCCTCGAGCACGGTTATCGCGGAACGACGATCGAGATGCTCGCTGCAACAGCAGATGTGGCAGTGAGCTCGATCTACGCCAACTTCGGCGCAGGCAAGGTCGACGTCTATACGGCACTGGCGTGGCGAACGGCGCTGGCCCATGTCGAACAAATGTCTGCACCCGTCGACGCGGTCGACCCCGTCCGTGTGGTCGCCGAGTTCCTCGATCGATACATCGCATTCCATCGCGGTAGTCCGCTGGCGCTGCGACTGCTGGGGTTGACCGACGTGGACAAGTCCGAGTCCGAAACGGTCGGCGCGGCCAAAGCCAAGATCGACAGAGCGCTCGGTGGGCTCATCGATTCGGTGACGCACGCAGTGACGGACGCAGGGTCCGACGTCGACCCCCGCGCTCTGGTCCTGAACGCCTGGGCAGCGATGAACGGAGCTGTGTCACTGCGGCAACGACGCATCGTCGACCAACCGATGCTCGACGCGATGCTCGCCATCACGCGGGCCGATATGCTCCGTCACCTGAATGGGACATCCGATGAGGCCCGGTGAACTCGGGCAGGCGTCTTCGCGAGTCGTACATCCACCGATGTACGACGAGATACTCACGCAGACCGATGTGGCGCGCCCTGCTGATTCGTAACGTTGTTCAGGTCAACGTCACAGCGATATCGGAGGAACCGTCATGCACGCCGCAACACTTCTGTCTCAGCAACCGTCCACCACCGAACAGGTGCTGGGGTGGGGGTTGGGAACCATCGTTCTGGTGGCGGTGCTCGGCGCAGTCGTGCTGTTCGTCGCTGCGCTGGTCAGCATCATCCGGTCGCCCAACTACACCGTCGCCGGCCGGGCAGTGTGGATCTTCGTCGTACTGGCGTTCCCGTTCCTCGGTCCCCTGGTCTGGTTCGTGTGGGGTCGGAAGTCGACTTTCGCCGTCGATGCCTCCAACGGACTCAGATGATCGATCCGATCGTGCGCGCCGCGTCGGCGAACTCGCCGGGGTTGGGGCCCGCGTAGTTGAGTCGGAGAAACTTTCCGGTGGGTTCGGCGGGAAAGTAGTCGTCGCCGGCTCCGACGATGACACCCGCCGACTTGCATTCCTGCACAATCCGTTCCAGATCGGAGTCGTCGCGCAGACGCATCCAGAGATTGAGTCCACCTCGGGGCACCGCGTCGAGATGTCCACGCGGTGCGAACTCGATGAGGCTGTTCGCCAACAAGTCTCGACGCGAGGCCAACTGAGTGCGCAACCGCCGCAGGTGGGTTCGCCAGGCGGGTTGAGTGACGACGTCCAAGGCGACGGATTGCAGAACCCCGCTGACATACATCGATTCGGCTCCCGTATCGGCGAGGATGCGTTCGTGCGCCGGTCCGCGAGCGATCAAGCCCGCCAGGCGAACCGACGGTGACACCGTCTTGGTGAGGGAACGCAGATAGACGACATGTCCGGCGTCGTCGCGTGCGGCCAGCGGATTCGGCTCGGAGGTGATGCCGAAATCGTGGGCCGAGTCGTCCTCGATCAGAAACGCGCCGTGGCGTCGAACAGTGTCGAGGACCTGCTCGGACAATGCAGGCGACCACTGTGCCCCGGTGGGGCTGGCGAATGTGGGTTGCGCATAGAACGCCCGAGCGCCGGTGTGCGCGAATGCCCGTGCGAGCGCGTCGGGGTCCGGACCGTCGACGCCGCTGGGTATCGGTACGACGCGGACACCGGCCTGCGTGGCAGCAAGGATCGCACCCCAGTACGTCGGGGACTCCATGAGCAACGGCCGCCCGGCACCGACGAGCGCCCGAAATGCAGTACTGAGTCCGGTCTGGCTGCCGGGGATGATGACGACGTCACTGGCCGACGGTGGCGTGATGCCCAACGGTGTCGACGCGCCCAACTCGGCGGCGAACCATGCCCGCAATTCCGGCAGACCTGCGGTGGGTGGTCGGGCGATAACCGAGTCGGTGCGGGAGGCGCGGGTGAAGGCGGCGTGAACAAGCCTTTCCGGCAACAACTCCCGGGCCGGGTAGCCCGAATGCAAGGCGATCACATCGCTCGATGTCGATTGCAGAGCCGCCGGAAGTTGAAGTCGATTGTCCGGCGCTCCCAGTGCAGCAGTCTGCCATCCGTAATCGTTGGGGCGGGCGGTGCGCACCGTCCTGACGAATGTGCCGACGCCAGGCCGGCTTTCGATGACGCCCTGCGCGATGAGCGTGCGCAGGGCCTTCTGCACCGTGACCGGACTGGCCGAATGCTCGGCAACCAGGGCGCGGGTGGACGGCAGCCGGGCTTCCGGTGGCGCTGTCGCAATCCAGGTTCTCAGTGCAGACACGATCCGGGAGCTGCTATCGTCGGACATGACACAGCATAGTAGCGCTACTCGGTCTGGCGCGGGTCTGCTATCGCGCGCCGGACTGCTCTGGGGCCTGGCAGGCGTCACGGCGTTCTCGTTCACGGTGCCGCTGACCCGCGTAGCCGTCACCGGAGGCCTGTCCCCGCTCTTCGTCGGCTGCGGACGCGCTGTGGTCGCAGCCGCACTGGCCGCGGTAGCGCTCGCCGCGACGGGTCAACGGCTCCCGCAGGGGCGGCAGTGGATTCGGCTCGCGGTGATCGCGGCCGGTGTCGTCGTCGGCTTCCCGGTACTCACCTCGTACGCCCTCACCACGGCATCGGCGGGACACAGCGCCGTCGTCATCGCGTTGCTGCCGGCGGCCACCGCGGCCACTGCGGTTGTCCGCGAACGGCAGCCGGTCCGGCCGATGTTCTGGCTGGTCGCAGGTGTGGGGGCTGCCGTCGCGGTCGGGTTCGCTGCCGTGCAAGGCGGGCAGGTGACCGGGTTGCAGTGGTCGGATCTGTTGCTGCTGGGAGCAGTGGTCGCTGCAGCGGTGGGATACGCCGAAGGCGGCCTGCTGTCGCGAGAGCTCGGTGCGTGGCAGACGGTGTCGTGGGCGCTGGTGGTGTCCGTACCGGTGACCGGAGCGTTGGCCGCGTTCGCGTGGTGGCAGCAACCGTCGACAGCCGGGGCATCCGAGTGGGCCGCCTTCGGCTACCTGGCGGTGGTGAGCATGTACCTCGGGTTCTTCGCCTGGTATCGGGGACTGGCGATCGGCCCGATGGCCGGCGTCAGCCAGGTCCAGTTGATCCAACCTGTGCTGACCATCTGCTGGGCCGCGATCATCCTGCGTGAGGGCTTGACGTGGCCGGTGCTGGTGGGTGGAGCGGCGGTCATCGTGTGTGCAACAGTGGCGGTCCGGACCCGGATGTCGCCGACCGTTCGGCAGGAGGAGTTTTCGAAATGACGAAATCGATCGATCAGGCGCGCAAGCTCGAGAACGTGCGCTACGACATTCGTGGCCGCATTCTGGACAAGACCGAAGAACTCGAGGAGCAGGGACACGCGATCCTGCGACTCAACGTCGGTAATCCTGCCCCGTTCGGTTTCGAGGCACCGGACGAGATCATGATGGCGATGATCCGTAATCTTCCTACCGCGCAGGGGTATTCGGATTCCCGCGGTCTGTTCTCTGCGCGCACAGCGGTGGTCCAGTATTACCAGACCAAAGGCCTGACCGATCTCGACGTCGGCGACGTCTACCTCGGCAACGGGGTATCGGAATTGATCACCATGACGATGCAGGCCCTGTGCAACCCGGAAGACGAGATTCTGATCCCGTCGCCCGACTATCCGCTGTGGACCGGCTCGGTGGCCCTGGCCGGTGGCGTACCCGTTCACTATCTGGCCGACGAAAGCCAGGATTGGGCCCCGAACTTCGAGGACCTCGAAGCCAAGATCACCCCCCGCACCCGCGCGATCGTGGTGATCAACCCGAACAATCCCACCGGAGCGGTGTACTCACGCGAGGTACTGCAGCGATTCGTCGACCTTGCGCGGGAGCACGATCTGGTTCTGCTTGCCGACGAGATCTACGAGAAGATCGTCTACGACGGTTCGGTGATGACCAACCTCGCCACCCTGACCGGGAAAGACGTTCTGTGCCTCACCTATTCGGGTCTGTCGAAGGCGTACCGGGTGTGCGGATTTCGGGCGGGATGGCTGGCGATCACCGGCCCGCGTCGACGCGCGGCGAGTTTCATCGAGGGCATCACGCTGCTGTCCAACATGCGCATGTGCGCGAATGTGCCGGCGCAACACGCAATACAGACTGCGCTCGGCGGTAGGCAGTCGATCGAGGATCTGTTGCTCCCGGCGGGCAGGCTGACCGCGCAGCGCGACCTGGCGCATCGCATGCTCAACTCGATCGACGGAATCAGCTGCGTCCAGGCAGCGGGTGCGCTGTACATGTTCCCGAAGCTCGACACCGAACGGTTCGGGATCGTCGACGACGAGAAGTTCGTACTCGACCTCCTCGAATCCGAGAAAATTCTCGTCAGTCACGGCCGCGCCTTCAATTGGGATGTGCCCGATCACTTCCGGCTCGTGACCCTGCCCAACGTGGACGATCTCGCGACGGCGCTCGAGCGTCTGGGCAACTTCATGAGTTCCTATCACCAGTGAAGATCAACCGGGGTCCGGCTCGAACAGTTCCTCGATCGAGCAGCCGAAGGCCGCGGCGAGGCGAAAGGCGACGGGCAGGCTCGGGTCGAATCGTTCCTTCTCGATGGAGATGATCGTCAGGCGCGTGACGTCGATGCGTTCGGCCAGTTCGTTCTGAGACCAGCCCTGCTCGGTGCGACGTCGTCGAACACTGTTCTTCACTCGGACAGGGCGCGATGTCGTGCGAGGGCGTACCGCGCGGTGAACGATGCGAACGCGGCGAGAAGCAGGCCGATCAGGAGCAGGGTGGCCGGTGGTTCGGCGCGCGCGATCGAGACGACGGCGAGGGTCAGGCCGAGCACAGTCACCAGGTCGGTGGCCATTCCGCTCGATGCGGTCGACAACCAGTGGGATTCGATGCTCTCGCCCGAGGAGTACGCGGCCTCCGCCGTCCTCGGGGCGACGAAGAGGATCCATCCGAGCGTTGTTCCGAAGGGCAGTGCGGTGAATCCGAAGACCACCGCGGAAATGCCCGGTGCGACCGGCGAGACGAGCCAGGCGAGCAATGCCGTCGCCGACGCGGTCGCCAGGCCGACGGCACCGACTGACAGCCATTTGAGAATCATCCGAAACTCCGATCGTAGGTATAGTTCACTATACGTATAGGAAACCATACATCCGTGCCGAACGTGTTCGCCGATGCGGCTCTGGCGGTAAGGTTCCGACACGTAGATCGTCGGGATTCGGCGTCGTACCCAGCCCAAGGAGCCAGCCCGTGCATACGTCTTCACTCGGAGGTCTGTGATGGCCGGCGGACTCGTAGCCCTGCTCGACGACGTGGCAGCGCTGGCGCGTCTGGCCGCTGCATCCATCGACGATGTCGGTGCAGCAACCGGTAAGGCGACGGCGAAGGCGGCCGGTGTCGTGATCGACGACGCAGCGGTGACGCCGCAGTACGTCCGCGGTCTCGCGGCCGAACGTGAACTGCCCATCATCAAGCGCATCGCCGTGGGTTCGTTGCGCAACAAGCTGTTGATCATTCTGCCGATCGCGTTGCTGCTCAGTCAGTTCGTGCCGTGGCTGTTGACGCCCATTCTGATGCTCGGCGGCTGCTATCTCAGCTACGAGGCCGCGCACAAGATCTGGGGCGCACTCTTCGGTCACGGCGACCATCACGCCGCCGCCGAGGACGAGCCACGCGACGAGGACACCGTTGTCTCCGGAGCAGTGCGCACCGATCTGATTCTGTCCGCCGAGATCATGGTCATCGCACTGGACACCATTGCTGCAGAGGGCTTCTGGAGTCGACTGATCATCCTGGCGGTCGTCGCCGTGGTCATCACGATCGTCGTGTACGGAGTCGTCGCGCTGATCGTGAAGATGGACGATATCGGTCTGAAGCTGGCCGACGGCTCCACCGGGTTCGTCGAGAAGTTCGGCCGAGGCCTGGTCAAGGCCATGCCGAAGGTCATGTCGGTGCTCTCAGTCGTCGGTACCGCAGCGATGCTGTGGGTCGGTGGACACATCCTGCTCGTCGGAATCGACGAGCTCGGATTCCATCCGATCTACGAACTCGTGCACCACGGCGAAGACGCAGTGCGAGGAGTCGCCGGTGTCGGCGGAGTGCTGGCGTGGATCGTCAACACCCTCGCATCTGCGGTCATCGGCGCGATCGTGGGCGGCATCATCGTCGCTGCGCAGCTGGGCATCTCGAAGGTGCTCGCCACGCGCGCTGCCGCGAAGTAGTGGCTCGGGCAATCACATTTGCCGTTGTCGATCCGTCATCGGTACCAGCGATAGATATTCTGCGTCGCTACAACGCCGATATTGTCGGGCGTTTCTACGGTCGAGAGGCGTCCGACGAGGAAGTGCTCCGAGTCATGGTGGACGAACCGAGCGACGACCTTGCCGGAGATTCGGGCAGATTCGTAGTGGCGCATGCTGAGCAGTCCGTCGTCGGCTGCGGTGGAGCACGTTTCATCTCAGACGACATTGCTGAACTGACGCGTGTCTTCGTGGATCCGATCGGCCGGAGGGGTGGCGTCGGCGCATCGTTGATCGGGTATATCGAGAATATTGTTCGAGAGTCCGGCCGCAGCAGAATCCGACTCGATACCCGAGCTGATCTGGTCGAGGCCCGGCGGTTGTACTCGCGGCTCGGCTATGTCGACGTCCCTGCATTCAACAGCGAACCCTACGCCGAGGTGTGGCTCGAAAAGCAGCTCTTCTGAACGGCTTTCGTCACCGATGGGTCAGCTCGAGCACCTTTCGTTCCGACTCGGAGACGTCGGCGAGCGAGGCCGTCAAGTCGGCCCAGGCCCGTTGCACACGAAGCTCGTCGCGGCGTAGACGACGTTGTGCGGCAGCGAGTCTGCGTCGCTCGGCCCTGAGCATGCATTCGTCGCGATGGTGACGGGTCAGGAAAAGGTACGTGTGCGGATCGAACGGATACATGCCAACTCCTATGGTGTAGTGGGGAATCCGTGCATCAGCACCATTGCGTGTTCGCGCTCCCCCGAGGTCGCGTTCTCGCCGTGTCGACGCCATTTGTCGATGACCGCACGCATTTCCGTGCCCATGGTCTTCATTTCTTCCGCTGTGAGCCGCAGAACGTCATCGCTGCTGAACGCCGCCGCCACCCACTCCGGCCCCCAGGATTCGGATGTCCGATCGAAGTCGCGTAGCCGAGACCACTGGTGCGCCAACCAGGAGTCCTTGGACGCCTTGGCAACCGACAGTGATTCGGGTGAGTCCGAGAAGTCGTTCTCGGACCAGCTGAACCCTCCCTCGTTGGCCTCCGACCACCAGCGCTGACGCTTGTCCGATCCGTTCTCGACCTCTTTGACGAACCCGTGTTCGGCGAGTTTGCGCAGGTGATAGCTCACCGAGGCGGGCGACTCGTCCACCAGATCGCCGAGCTGGGTCGCCGTCATCGACTTGTTGGCCCGCAATGCGTAGAGAAGCCGCAGCCGAATGGGATGCGTCAGCGCCTTGAGCTCGGACATGTCCGTCAGCTTCCGTGGCGTCCTGCCGGGAGGTGGTGGGCTCATGCGTCAACCATAACCCGAAAGAAATATTTCGCAATAGTTCTTTCGGAACTAGCTGCTGTGCACGGTCACGGCGTATCCGTCGGGGTCTTGCAGGACAAAGGTCTTTCCGAAGGGTCCGTCGAAGGGTGCTGTCAGGATGGGTACGTCGGCGGCGGCCAGTGCTTCGTGCAACGCCTCGGCGTCTACGCACGTGAGCCATAGCGCGACCCCCAGGCCGGGCTGCCCGCTGTCGAGATCGGTTCCGGGAGCTGGGTTTCGGACGGCGAACGGTATCGGCGAGGTTGTGAACACCACTGCTCCGGGTGGTGCCTGGGGTGCGCGGACGAGGCCCAGTCGCGATTCGTAGAAGTCGGCGCTCGCCTCGAGATCGCGTACCTGCAGGGCGAGAAAGCTGGGGCCGGAGACGGTGGTGTCGTTCATGTCGATCGGATACGCCCTCAAGCGGGCGACCTCCGCGTTGCGCTCGGCGATGGACGAGCGACTGCGACAGCTGGACATGACGGTGCCGCAGTATTCGAGCCTCGAACTACTCGCTCATCGACCGGGGTTGTCCAATGCCGAGCTCGCGCGGGGAGTGTTCGTCACCCGACAGGCGACGCATCAGCTGTTGGCCGGACTCACGCGCGAGGGCTTGGTGGAGATCGTCGGGGCCGGACGCGAGCAACGTCTCCACGTCACCCAGCAGGGGCTCCAACGTCTCCAGCGTGCATCGACCGCAGTTGCCGAGGTGGAGCAAACGATGATCGAATCACTCTCGGACAGGGACCGGCAGTCGATGCTTCGAGGACTGAGTGCCTGTGCGGACGCGTTGGAGCATGCCGAGAAGTGAAGACAGTCCCTCAGGCGAACTCCGCGTGCATTTCCCAGATCATGATCTCGCTCGCAGTCGATGCTGTCACTCGGTGTCCGCCGGTATCGGTCAGTCGCACCGCGTCACCCTGGGCGAGATCGCCGATGTCCTCGAACGCCGCTGAACCGTCGGCGACGAAGACGTGACCGAACGGCGCGTCGGGAACGGTGATCGACTGTCCGGGCCGGAGTCGCGCAACGTGCAGTGCCGCAAAGCGATTGCCGATGCGTATGCCGGCCCTCCCCGGCATTCCCGATGCGACGCAGACGAGCTCGCCGGACGCCAGCTCGTCCCGCACGTCGAGCTCGTCGTACGACGGCACCCGCCCGTCGGCATCGGGCGGGATCCACATCTGCACGACGCGTAGCTTGTCGCGGCTGGTCAGGCTCGATGCGTTGCGTTCGGTGTGGCGGATACCGGTGCCTGCGCTCATGCGTTGAATCAGCCCGGGGCGGATCAGCCCGCTGTGGCCCTCGGAGTCCGTGTGTTCGAGCGTGCCTTCGAGTACCCAGGTGAGGATCTCCATGTTCCGGTGCTCGTGCGAGTCGAATCCTTCACCCGGAAAGACGGTGTCCTCGTTGTGCACCATCAGCAGCCCGTGCGCGTTCGCCGCCAGATCGTAGTTGCCGGTGGCGGGGAAAGACTGCTTGGAATCGAGCCATTCGTTCCACCAGTGATGCCGTCGATCCCCGGGAATGTGGGTGAGTGTCACGACGCGTGGTTCCGCATTGCCGAGAACGTTCGGGTCAGTGCGCCCAGGTCATTGGGGTCCAACAGGTCGAACATGTTCCTCCGCACCGCCTCGACGTGCCCTGGACTGGCCTCGGCGAGGGTGCTGAGCCCGGCCTCGGTGATCTCGGCAGACATTCCTCGTTTGTCGTCGTCGCACTTGACGCGTCGGACCCAACCGCAGTCGACGAGCCGGCTGATGGCCCTGGTGACACCGCTGCGAGTGGTGGTGACAGCGTCGGCGAGTTCGCTCATGCGGCGTCGGCGATCAGGAGCTTCGGAGAGCACCACCAGCAGCTCGAAGTCGGTGAACGAGATCCCGGAGTCGCGCGTGAGCTGATTGTCGAGATCGCGAAGCAGCAGCCGCGTCGCGTCGAGGTATGCGCGCCAGGCCAGCTGTTCGTCCTGGCTGAGCCACCGTGGGGATTCCATGAACCCATAGTAGTTGACAACGCAACTACTGAGTGTACTGTTCTCGGTAGTTGACGAAGCAACTACTTGACCGAAGGGTAGAGCGATGACCGAGGCAGATCAGCACACCATCGAGCGCGACCGCATCCGCGCCCAGCACCTGAAGCCTGCCGGTGAACGGCCGGCGTCGTCGGCTCGCGGCCTCCATCACACCGCGTTGGTCAGCAGCGACGTCGAGGCAACAGTGCGCTTCTATCAGGATCTGCTCGAGTTCCCGCTCACCGAGCTCATCGAGAACCGCGACTACCCGGGCTCTTCGCACTTCTTCTTCGACATCGGCAACAGCAACCTGCTCGCATTCTTCGACTTTCCCGGACTCGACGTCGGACCGTACGCGGAGGTGCTCGGCGGCCTCCATCACGTGGCTATCAGCGTCGAGCCCACCAAGTGGGAACACCTGCGTACCAAACTGATCGACGCCGGAATCGAACTGATCGAGCACAGCGAGGTCTCGCTGTACTTCCGCGACCCCGACGGTGCCCGCCTCGAACTGATCGCCGATCCACTCGGCGAGATGTACGGCTCGCACGTCCTCTGAGATCCCACACACTTCACGATTCGAGGCACACGATATGACCTCTGCAGCAACGCAACTCGACGTCCGACGGGCCGACGACCGATTCAAGACCAAGATCGGCTGGCTCGACTCCAAGCACTCCTTCTCCTTCGGCAACCACGTCGATCGTGGCAACACCCACCACGGCGTGTTGATGGTCAACAACGACGACATCGTCACTCCCGGGCAAGGATTCGACACCCACCCGCACCGCGACATGGAGATCGTGACCTGGGTGCTACAGGGTTCGCTGGTGCACCAGGATTCGATGGGCCACTCCGGCGTCATCTACCCCGGTCTCGCGCAGCGCATGAGCGCAGGCACGGGAATCCTGCACTCGGAGAAGAACGACTCGTGGCGACTCGGTGAGACCGCCGGCTCGTACTCGGGCAAGCACGGCGATCCCGTTCGATTCGTCCAGATGTGGGTGGTGCCCGACGAGCAGGGCATCACGCCCGGCTACGAGCAACTCGAAATAGATGGCGAATTGCTCAGTGGTGGATTGGTTCCCGTGGCGTCAGGCATGGCTCATCACGCCGACCACGCGGCGATCCGCATCAAGAACAAGTACGCCGCAATGCACGCTGCACGTCTGCAACCCGGACAAGCCCCAGTCGATATTCCCGACGCCCCGTTCGTGCACATCTTCGTCGCTCAGGGTGAAGCGATGCTCGAAGGTGTCGGCGTACTCGCCGAGGGCGATGCCGTGCGGATCTCCGGCGGCGGCGGTCAGAAGCTGAGCACCGCCACCGGAGCCGAAGTGATCGTGTGGGAGATGCACGCCGCGATCGCCGGGTGAGGTCGTCTACCGCTTCAGGCCGAACATCTTCGCGATCGTCTTCTCCATGAAGGTCGCCGGAAGCAACCGCCGCGCCAGAAACACGACCGGCGCGTTGCTTCCTCTGGCGTACAACGGTTTCGGCTTGTCCGCCTCGATGGCCTTCAACACCACCTCGGCGACTTCCTCGGCGGAGATGCCGCTTCCTTCCTTGCGATCCAGGGACGAGATCGCGGTGTGGAAGTCGTCTCGGTGGACCGAATCCGGTGCGATGTACTTGGTTCGTCGCTCACTGATCCCGGTGTTGATCGACCCCGGCTCGACGGTGGTCATCCACACGCCGTAGGGCGAGAGTTCAAGGCGCGCCGCATCGGAGAAGCCTTTGATGGCGGCCTTCGTCGAGGCGTAGGACGAGCGATAGGCAAGTGGGAAGCTGGCCAACATCGATCCGACCATCACGATGCGGCCGTATCCGCGCTCCCGCATACCGGGAATGACGCCCTGCGACAGCGTCACTGCGCCGAAGACGTTCAACTGGAAGAGTCGCTCGATGGCATCGGTCGGCAGCTCCTCGAACGGCCCGGACTGACTCTCGCCGGCGTTGTTGACCAGGACGTCGACCTCACCGAGATCGGCAACGAAGGTGCGGATCGAGTCGGCATCGGTGAGGTCGAGAGCGCGATACTCGACGCCGGTGGCCCGCTGCGCGTCGGACATCGACGTGGGATTGCGGGAGGTGCCGATCACTCGATAGCCCCGGGCGACGAGCGCCTGCGCGACCGCGCGTCCGATACCCGACGAAGCTCCGGTGATCACTGCGGTGCGATTCATGCCCAGATGGTACCGGGACGGACGATTCGGACCGGATGACGAACCGGCCCATACCGGTTAGTCTGTTACGCGTGCAAACGAATTCTGCTGCCCTGCTGATCGAGCACCTGTGTATGGCCTTCGGCCCCAAGGTTGCCGTCGACGACCTCTCTCTGATGGTGCCACCCGGATCGATGTTCGGGCTCGTCGGCCCCAACGGCGCAGGTAAGACGACGTGCCTGTCCATGGCGGTCGGTCTGCTCAGGCCGCAGTACGGCCGAAGTCTGGTGTTCGGACGCGACGTCTGGGCCGATCCCATCGCAGCGAAAGAACTGCTGGGCGTGCTCCCCGACGGGCTCGCTCTGCCATCGCAGTTCACCGGCCACGAGCTTCTGACGTACTTCGGACGGCTGCGCGCGATGCCCGAGGACGTGATCGCACAGCGTCGAGACGAGCTGTTGGACGCGCTGGATCTGGCGGACGCCGGGGGAACCGTCATCGCCGACTACTCCGCGGGCATGACCAAGAAGATCGGACTGGCCTCGGCGCTGCTGCACGGACCGCGACTGCTCGTGCTGGACGAGCCCTTCGAGGCGGTCGACCCCATCTCCTCCACCACGATTCGCAACATTCTGGTCCAGTTCGTCCGCTCCGGCGGGTCGGTGATCCTGTCGAGTCATGTGATGGCGCTCGTCGAGCAACTCTGCACTCACGTCGGCGTCATCACCGGCGGCCGCGTCGTGGCGGCGGGAACGGTGGACGAGGTCCGCGCCGGCGGAAGCCTGGACGACGCCTTCGTTCGTCTGGTCGGTACTCGCGAGCAGAACCCCGACGGCCTGTCCTGGATGCGCTCGTGACGTCCCTCGGTCGCACCGCCCTGCAGATGCGAATCACGCTCTACCGCAGGCAGTTCAAGGGCGGCCAAGCAGTGGTGAAAACCGTCTTCGGGGTGCTGGGGCTGGTCTTCGCCGTCGTGGCATGTGTGTTGTCCGCACGCAGTGAAGCCTCGCAGGTGTTGGTCGGCGGCACCGCGAGTCTCGGGTTGACGCTGATCGGCCTGAGCTGGGTGCTGTTCCCGGTGCTCTCGGGGATCTCCGACGACAACATTCAGCCCCGCCACTTCCAGATGCTGTCGGTGGAACCCGCACGCCTGGCGAGGGCGTTGTTGACCACGTCGGCATACGGCATGGTGGTGCCGTTGACGGCCATCGCGACCGCGGCGATCCCGATCTATGCCGTATCGCGTTCTCTCGCAACTCTTCCGCTTGCCCTGGTGGCCTGGCCTGCGACCGTCGTGCTCTTCGTGACGTTGTCCAGGGTGGTCACCGTGGCGATGTCTCAGCTACTGAAGAGCCGGCGCAGTCGAGAGTTTGCTCTGCTGGCGTTCGGTGCGGTGTTCGGCAGTCTGTACTTCCTGCAGTTCCCCCTCACTCAGAATTTTTCTCGAGTGCTGTCGGGTGAAGTGACATGGCCTTTGACGCTGGCACATTCGATTCCCTTCAGCTGGGGAATCACCGGAGTGGATGCTGCGCTCGACGGCAACTGGCTGCTGGCGATCGCCGCAGTGGCGGGACTGCTGGTACTCGATGTCGTCTTGGTGTGGTCGTGGCAGCGACTTGTGCTGCGGCTCTTCGAGGGACGGGTGTCCGCCTCGTACGGCGCGTCACGCAAGCAGATGGCAGCGAACGGACACAACGGCGATCGCGGTTGGCGCGCCACCCGTGTCGGGGCGGTGGTGATGCGTGAGCTGGCCCTGTGGCGTGGCGATATGCGTCGTCGGAGCCAGCTGTTGTCGGTCCTCATCTTCGCGGTGCTCGGAGGTGTCGGTCCGTTGGTGACCGACTCGATTCCGTTCAGCGCAGCGTGGGGTGCGTGGATCGTGATCTTCATGGCGATGGGCGCGGGATCGAACCTGTACGGCCTCGACGGCGGTTCGATGTGGCACCTGGTGATGATTCCGCAAGCTCTGCGCGACGACGTCCGTGGTCGGCAGATCGCCTGGCTGATCATGGCCGCACCCTTTGCGATCGTGCCCACGGCGGTCGTCCGCGTCTTCGGCGACCTCGGACTCGACCGGTTGGCAGTCCCCATCTCGGTGACGTTGTCGATGCTCGGCGTCAGCGCTGGACTCATCGTCATGGTCTCGGTCCGTGCCGCCTATCCGGTTCCCGAACCCACCAAGGCCTTTTCGTTGAACACCCGAGGGTCGTTCAACGGAGGGTCGTTCGCCTTGGTCTTGCTGTCGATGGTCGTACTCGGCCTGTCGGTAGTGCCCGCTCTGCTGCTGGCACTACTCCTCCCTGGTGCCTTCGCGTATCTGTCCGTTCCCGTGGCCGCGGCGATCGGGTGGCTGGGAATGTGGTGGGGTGCGCGGATGGCCGTCGACACGCTGGTCCGTGACTCCGACAAGATCCTGCACGAGGTGATCTCACGGTAGGGCGCGGATTGCCTTACACGGGTTGCCTGCAGCGAAGGTGTGCGACGGCACATCCCGGGTGACGACGCTGCCGGCACCGATCACCGAGTTGTCGCCGATCGTGACTCCCGGGCAGACGATGACCCCGCCGCCCAGCCAGACGTTGTTCCCTATGGTGATGGGAGAAGCACTCTCCCAGCGTGTTCGGCGCGCCTCGTGATCCTCCATGGGGTGCAGCGCCGTCAGCAGTTGTGCCCGAGGCCCGATCGATACATCGTCACCGATGGTGATGGGTGCGCAGTCCAGCAGGATTGCGTCGTAATTGAGGAAACTGTTCGATCCGATGGAAATGTATGTGCCGTAATCGCATTGGAACCTCGGCATGATCCACGAATCCTCTCCGATGGATCCGAGCAACTCGCCGAGAATCTCGCGTCGTTCTTCGGTCCGGTCTGCCTCGGTTGCGTTGAATCGGTCGAGCAGCTTCCCGCACGCCACCCGAGACGCCACCAGATCGGGATCGTTGTCTCGGTACAGCTCTCCGCGCAGCATTCGATCCCGGTTCTCGCCCATGGACGAGACACTACCGATCGGTCGACTTCTCGAACAGGGCCACGCTGAACCACGAACTGCCGTCGGCGAACTCGCGGCGGCCGACGTAGCGAAACCCCTGATTCAGGTAGTAGCTGCGCAACGCACCGTTGGTCTCGGCGCAGTCCAGACGCAGCAGCGAGCGTCCTTCCCGGCGGGTCTGCTCCGACGCCCACTCGAGCAGTGCCGCGCCGAGCCCGGTGCCCGCCTCGCTTCTGTCGATCACCAATCCGTGGACGTAGCATGCCAGTTCGTCCTGCTCGGGCCAGATGATCGGATCGGATCCGATCAAGCGCAGTGCTGCGACTACCGGGCCGGTGGGATGGTGCCGGGCGACGTGGAACTCCCCTGCCTCGATCTGCGCAGCGACAGTCGCGAGGGGTACCTCGCGTGGCACCCACTGATCGATTCCTCGATCCGAGAGCCAGTCCTCGGCTGCGTGCCGGAGGCCGAGTATCGTTGCTGCGTCGGCGGCAGTTGCGGGTTCTACGGTGAGCACGGTGCCATGGTACGGAAAGAGTAGCTGTCATGGTCAACGTGCTTGTGGTCGAGAGTGATTCGGACAGAAGGTCCTTGCCGGCGATCGATGGAGTCGACTTCCGAAGCTGCTCGATGGATGAACTCGCCGGTGCGGTGTCGTGGGCCGAGGTGCTGCTGTTTCGGACCTTCGAGACCGCCGATCTACGAGCCGTCTGGCCCGATGCCGAGAACCTTCGCTGGATCCATGCGTCGAGCGCAGGCGTCGATCGACTGCTGGATCCGGTTCTGCGCGAAAGCCCGTGGATGCTGACCAATTCCGGTGGCATCCTCGACCGGGCGATCGCCGAGTACGTTGCAGCCGGCATTCTGGCCTCGGTCAAGAAGCTGCCCCGAGCGCTTGCTCGACAGCGCGAGCGAGTCTGGGAACACAGTGGTACCACCGGTATTCACGGTCGCGCCGCTCTCGTTGTCGGTCCCGGTTCGATCGGACGCGAGATCGGCCGGGTGCTCGGCGCACTCGGTATGCGCGTCGAGGCCGCGGCAACGTCCGAGCGGGCAGGCGATTCGGAGTTCTCGCGAATCCGAAACGTCGGACAATTGCCGGCGTATGCAGGCGAATACGACGTGATCGTGCTGGCGACACCGTTGACCGACGCCACACGTGGACTTGTCGACGCGGAGGTTCTCTCGGCCATGCGTTCCGATGCAGGCCTGGTCAATATCGCCCGCGGACCCGTCGTCGACGAACAGGCCCTGTGCGACGCCCTCGCTGCCGGAGCCATCGGGTGGGCAGTGCTCGACGTGTTCGAGGTCGAACCACTGCCGGACACGAGCCCGCTGTGGGGCATGGACAACGTCATCCTGACCGCGCATCTGGCGGGCGACGCCGACGACTTCGCCGAGCGTCTGTGGGCGATGTTCGAGGACAACCTCCAGCGGTACGTCCGTGGTTCGGCACTGGTGAACCTGGTGGACAAGCGGGCGGGATACGTACGGCGCTGAAACGGACCGTCAAAGTATGCGTAACACTCCGTAGCGTGTACTAGGGTGCACGAGTGCGTGAAATCAATCGTTCGGCCGTGGCGTCGACCAGTCGCGACGCGGCGTTCGCCTATATGGACGACTTCAGGAACGTCCCGCAGTGGATGTTCGGCATCACCCGTTTCGAGCCGACGAGCGAGGTCACTTCGGGGCTCGGTGCCAGGTACGACGCGACGATGCAGATCGGTCCGAAGGCCCTCACCTCCGTTGTGCACGTCACCGAATGGGTCCACAACGAGAGGCTGACGCTCGAATCAGTCGAGGGCCTGTCCAACTCGTCCACGTGGTCGTTCTCCGATACCGCAGACGGCGGTACCCGTCTGGATGTGGTGTTCCGCTACAGCCTGCCCGGCGGAATCGCGGGCAAGGTGCTCGGCGCTGTAGTGGAACCCGTTGTGGGTCAGGCGATCAAGCACACGGAGTCGACGCTGCGGGCCCGCCTGGAAGCGGCCGACTAGTACACGTACTTGTCGAGGGCATCCAAGACCTGGTCGACGGCGAGCCACGCGAACAGGAATGCGCAGACACCAAGCGTGAGGTTGGTGAACCAGCCGTTTCGCCACTGCTTCGGCACGCGATCGCTGTTGAGCAGAATCAGCAGCGTCACCGCCAGGAACGGCATGAACACCGCCCCGAGGACGCCGTATGTCAGGACGAGCCCGATCGGTTGGTCCAGCCACAGCAACGCCATGGGCGGGAATGTCAGCCACGCAACGTACCAACGGAAGTACTTGCCGCCGACGCGCGTTTCCGGGTGACCCTGTTCGAGCCCCTTCAGATTGCCGACGAAGTCCGCGAACATCAGGCTCACGCCGTTCCACACCCCGATCAGCGACGAGAACGACGCCGACCAGAATCCGATGAGGAACACGTAGCCGAACACCGTGCCGTAGCGTTCGGCCAGCACGTCGGAGAGTTGAATCAAGCCCTGATCGCCGGTGGAGATCGCGATCTGCGACGAGTACAGCAGTTCGGCACCGACGATGAGCATCGCGAGGACGAAGATGCCCGAGATGACGTAGGCCATCGAATTGTCGATACGCATGACGCGCATGAATTTCGGTGTGATCCAGCCTTTTTCGCGTAGCCAGTAGCCGTAGGCGGCGAGCGTGATGGTGCCACCGACGCCACCGGCGAGGCCGAGGACGTACACGATCGAGCCGTCGGGAATGGTGGGGACGATGCCCTTGACGATCGCGGGAACGTTCGGAACCGCCACGACTGCAGCGCCGATCACGGTCACGAACATGATGCCGACGAAGACGGTGATGATCTTCTCGAAGAACCCGTAGCTACCCAGCCAGATCAACGCGAACCCGAGGAGCCCGGATGCGATGGCGACGACCTTGAGTTCCAACGCGGGGAACAACGCGACGATCGGCAGCGCGCTCGACGACATCGCCGCAGCGCCGTAGACGAATCCCCAGATCACGATGTAGGGCGCGAAATACACCGTCGTCCACTTACCCAGCGAACGCCAGCCCTGAAAGATCGTGTTGCCCGACGCCAACGTGTAGCGGCCGGCACCTTCCACCAGAACGACTTTCATGACGACACCGACGATGATGACCCAGAGCAGTGCGTAGCCGTAGCGTGAGCCTGCCACCAACGTCGCGACGAGGTCCGCGGCTCCGATACCGGTTGCGGCGACCACCAATCCGGGGCCGACCACCTTCCACTTCGGAGGTGCAGTGGTCTCGGTCATCGATTCTCCTCGCGTGCCGGGGGCTGCTCAGTGACCTGTCTCACTCTTTATGAAACGCACGGTTCCTGGCAAGTCGACGCTCGGTACCGTTGATGCGGTGACCGACGGACAGCAGTCATCGCGTGCATTGAGCTTCGGCAAGGTTGCCGAGAACTACGACCGGGCCCGTCCCGGCTACCCGGCCGAGCTGTACGCGGACATCGCTGCAGGCGACGGGCTGCGAGTGCTCGAGGCGGGGGCAGGTACCGGCAAAGCCACTGTTGCGTTGGCTGAACTCGGCGCGTCCGTTGTTGCGGTGGAACCGGATTCGGCTATGGCAGAGCTGGTTCGGCGGCGCACCGAGAACCTCGACGTCGAAGTGCAGGTGTCGCGGTTCGAGGATTGTGCAGCCCCGGCGGCGGCGTTCGATCTGGTCGTTGCCGCCCAATCCTGGCATTGGGTGAACCACGAGCAAGGAGCTGCAGTGGCGGCCCGCGCGTTGGTCCCCGGCGGTGCCCTTCGGTTGTGGTGGAACATGCCAGGCGACCTCGAAGGCCCGGCATGGGAAGCGGTCAGGGCGGCCTACGACGCAACCGAGCCCGAAGCGGCACACCTGTTGGTGCGTTCTCTCGGTGCGCAACCGGAGTCGAACGTGCCCCGCGCTGCCGGCTTCGGTTCGTGGACGACCTCGACGTACGAGTGGGTCCAGCGCTACTCCGCAGACGAATTCTGCGCCTTGGCCGCCACGTACTCGAGCCATCTCGCCCTGGACGACGGGCGCCGCGGCGAGGTCCTGGGCGCAGTGCACGCGGCCATCGCCCGCCACAGCTACGTGGATTACCGCTACGTCACGCAGATGGTGACGGCGCGGCTCGACTAGGAGATCGTCGTGGTGCAGACGACGAATTGCCTGGCTTCGTAAGCGAATCCGCCCTGGGGGCATTCGTTGGGATCGGCGGTACCGGTCTTGATCTCGGTGACCTGTTCGACGTCGGTCGCACTGGGGTCGCCGCAGTCCACTCGTGCGGGCTCGTCCATACCCACGGAGGGCACGCTCATGCAGCCGTCGACAACCCAGTCGACGTCGAGGCACAATGCGCCCTGCTCGACACCGTCGAGCGTTTCGTAGTAGGTCTGATTCACGTCGGTGGGGCACTGCTCGTTCTGCTCGGCCTTGGCAATGACCTTGTAGTTCGATTCCATGCTGCCGCATTCGGCGTTCTCGATGGTGGCGGCCGTCATCGTCCCGCCGAGCCGAACGCATTGACCGATCTCGACATCGATGTCGGTGGAACCACCGGCGTCGATTCCCTCTTGGCCCGAGACGTCGTCGGTGGTGCTGGGAGCGGCGGAGATCGATGATGCGGTGGTGGTGTCTGCGGCGACGGCGTTGCCGGCTTCGGACGACGAACAGCCTGCAGCGAACAGCAGCGTGAGAGCTGCGCTTGCGGCGAGCAGGCCTCTGGACAAAGCAAGCTTCGTGGCATGACCTTCGGAAATCATCCAGGCGAGGGAGCACACCCTCGTCGGCGGCCCCGCGGGCCACCGAAGAAAGATTCTTTACCATTCAAGGGGCTTTGAAAAGTGCACAGCCGGAAGTCACGAACGGAACACGATGCGAGCAACCCATTTGGTGTTGTGGACGCCAGGAAGTGCAGGCACGATCACGCGCGCTGGGAATCCGTGATCGAGCGAGAGGTCGACACCGTTGACTTTCAAGGCCAGCAACGAATTCGGATGCGCCGCTTGATTTCCCTGCAGCACCGCACGGGTGAAGGCTCCGTTCTGCTCCAGCGAGCTCACCTCGGCCGATCGCGGTGCGGGCACGCCTGCCAGCGCGGCGAGTTCGGCCAACGGGACACCGGTCCACGTCTGCGTGGTGGACCATCCTTCGACGCACGCGATCGGAAGTTCGGCAGTGCGCTGCGGCATCGACAGCAGCCTGCCTCGGGACAACACGATCGGAACGGCGTCCTCGGCTGCGCTGCTGATCGTCAGTTGCCAGTCGGCCCCGGTCTGCGCCTCGGTGATCCCCGCAGCTTCGGCCGTTCGGTTGATCTGGAAGTCGTTGGGGCCGTCACCGTACGAGCGTCCGCGGGGCAGCAGGATCGCGGCCTTGCGCAGCACTCCGCCGAGCGTCTGTCCGACCGTCAACACGGCAACGAAACCCATTCCGGCAGCGACCAATCCGATGGCACCGCGTCGACTCATGGTCGCCGGAGGGTTGTCGTCGTTCTGCTTGTCGTCGTTCTGCTTGTCCGGAGCTTCGTTCCTGGCGCGCAACACGTCCATCAACGACTCCGACCTCAGGGTTCGCCACATCAGCGGGACCTTGAGCCCGAGGTGTACGAGGAATCCGGAGATGAACACCCAGGCACCGAAGTAGTGGGCGGCGTAGAAGTCGAAACCGAACACGTAGTCGTACTGGATGTTGAGAACACCGGTGACGATCTCGAACAGCAAGCCACCGACCAGTGCCAACAGCGACAATCGTTCGAGCGCATGCGCAGGCGATCGGACCGGTGGTAGTTCGACGAGCTTGGGCATCACCGACCAGAGTTTGGCGATGACGAGCGGCACGATGATCAGGCCGAGCCCGACGTGCAGGCCCTGTGTGAGCTGGAACAGCCAGGCGGGGTTGGTGGGCCAGTCGAAGTACGGCAACCGCAACCACCCCACGGCACCGGGCCGGGCCTGGCCGAACTGCGGTCCATAGGCGCTGTACGAGAGCAACCCCGTCACCGTGATGATCGGCAGCGCAACGAGCAGAACCGCGCCGAACAGCGACGTCAACCACGTGCTGCGCAGTGGACTGCGAAAGCGCATGAGTGAGTTGCGTGCGTCGGCCATGTAGGGCATTCGCTGCCCAGGCAGTGCCGGATGTCTCGTGGCCTGCTCGCGTGCCGGTGGGTCGTCGCTCACGTGCGCCTACCGCCCTCCGCTCGCTCGGAACCAGCATCTGGTGTCAGTATCGGGCCCGCGCGCCGGAAAGCAAGCCCGAAACGTCCCCGCGGGGACGCGTCGCGCATCGTGGGGACGTTTCTGTCGGTGCCTCGTCGTACATTTCTCGAACATGCATTCGATGAATGGGGGCGTTCATGATGGACATGAAGGATATCGAGACCGAAATCTGTGCTCTGGCAGGTCAGATTGCTGCGGCGTCGGCGCAGTATCTGATTCTGGTAGGTGAGTTCGATGCTCGACGCGGATGGGCGGCCTGGGAAGTGCGGTCCTGTGCGCACTGGTTGTCCTGGCGTGCGGGAGTCGATCTGCACACCGCTCGTGAGCAGGTGCGGGTGGCCAAAGCCATGCGAGAGTTGCCGCTGATCACCTCGGCGTACCTGAGCGGCACGATCTCGTACTCGAAGGTGCGTGCCATGACTCGGGTGGCCACGGCCGAGAACGAGGCGTCGCTGCTGCAGAAGGCGCTCGATGCACCCGCTGCGCACATCGAACGTCTCTGCCGTGGTCTGAAGAAGGCGATGCGTCCGACCAGGGGCAACGGCGTCGACGTCGATCCGTGCACGGGGCGGTGGCGCTGGGACGAGGACGACGGCTCGCTCGTGCTGACGGCACGCTTTCGGCCCGAGGACGGCAAGCGGTTTCTCGCTGCATTGACGAGGGCGGAGTACGAGCGGACCCGAGCCGAGGGCGAATCCGAGGGTGACCGGGCCGCCCCGGCCCCGCCCAACCCGGTGCCGGCGATGATCGCGATGGCCGAGATGGTGTGCGCTGCCGTCGATTCACCGGTCGTCTCACCGGCCGCGGAAGTGCTGGTCCATCTCGGCAACAGCACCGATGCCGGATGCGATCATGCTCATTTCGACGACGGGCCCGGCCTCGACGACGAGACTCTCGCTCAGGTGCTGTGCTCTGCGGTCATGCGGACTGTCGGCCACGGCCGGCTGGGTAAGACCGTGCGGTGGAGTCCAACTGCGAAAGCCCCGAGCCGAACCCAGTTGCGTCAGTTGATCATTCGGGATCGATGCTGCACGGTGCCCGGGTGCGGGCGCACCCGATTTCTGCATGCGCACCACGTCACCTACCGCTCACGTGGCGGTGCTACGTCACTGGACAACCTGGTCCTGCTCTGCGGCGAACACCATCGAGCGTTGCACGACGGCTACTTCTTCATCGAAGCCCTTGGAGATCAACGCTTCTCGTTTCACCATCCATCGGGTACCGAGATCATCCATGCTCCCGCAGTGTCGGGAGACGCAGACGAGATCAGGCGACGATACGACGGGATCGCACCCGACGCCATCGTCCCGAACTGGGGTGGTGAAGGCCTCGACCTCAGCTATGCGACCGATGTCCTGATCACCAATTGGCAGCAGGCTGCATGAAATGGGGTCGTCGAGGGCAAGTTAGTGTGACGACGAGACTCGGACAAGAAGCGGTGGGACATGAGCGTCGACAGATCATTGGGGGACGAAACGCCCTGGCCGGTGGAACGAGCACCGAGCCGGAGCGACGCGACCAGGCCCGAGGACGACCCCTTCTACGCCGCGCCCGGGGGCTACGAAGCAGCTCCACCCGGGACGATACTGAAGGTTCGGCCGGTCGAGGTCGCGATGTTCGGTCGCGTGCGCCAGCGAGTCGACGCGTGGCAGCTGCTCTATCGCACCGCTGATCTCGGTGGTTTTCCCCAGGCCAGCGTCACGACGGTGCTGCGCCCGCGGGACGCCGAGCCGGTACTGCTGTCGTATCAGTGTGCGATCGACGGTGTCGCATCCTCGTGCTTCCCGTCGTACGCGCTTCGGCGTGGTTCGCGGGCGTTCGGTGCGGTACCGCAGTTCGAGTTCCTGCTTGTCCTGCATGCCCTGCGCCGTGGGTGGACCATCTCGATCCCGGATCACGAGGGTCCCGACGGACATTGGGGTTCGCCGCAGGAACCCGGGTTCTGCACGCTCGACGCCGTTCGCGCGGCGCTGTCGTTCGAGCCGCTGGACCTGCATTCGAGCACGCCGGTAGCGCTGTGGGGCTACTCGGGCGGCGGACTCGCGACGTCCTGGGCGGCGGAGATGGCACCGGAATACGCACCGGAGATCGAACTGGTCGGTGCCGCCCTCGGCTCCCCCGTCGGAGATCCTGGTTCGGCGTTCACCAGGCTGAACGCAACGTTCCATTCGGCGCTGCCGACTCTGGTGGTTGCGGGTCTGCGGCGCACCTATCCCGAGCTGGACCGGGTCATCCGCCAGTACGTCAACGAGGACGGAATGCGCATTCTCGATTCCGTCGAGAAGATGACCACCGTCCGCGCTGTCACCCGCCTCGCGCGGCACGATCTGGATCGCTACATCGACGTTCCGTTGGCCGATCTGCTGGCTCTGCCCGAGATCGTGCAGGTGTTCCAGGACATTCAGCCGGGACGAACGGCTCCGACGGCACCGCTGCTGGTCGTTCAGTCGGTGCACGATCAGATCATCGCCGTCGACGACGTGGACGGGCAGGTGGATCGGTACATCGAGGCCGGAGCCCACGTGACCTATCTACGGGATCGGCTGAGCGAACACCTGTCGCTGCACCCGCTCAGTGCGCCGTTGACGCTGGACTGGTTGGCCGATCGATTCGCCGGACTGCCGGTCGAAGAACCGTCGACACGAACGGTGTGGTCCACAGCGTTCTCGCTCTCGGCGGTGCGCGGATTGTTGTCGCTGACCTGGACGACCATCACAGCACTGGTCGTCGGAATCCGGGCGTAGCTACCCTAGGGCCGATGCAACGAACCTGGATACGAATACTCACCGGCACGATCGCCATTCTGGGCATCGTCACCGGGCTCGCTGCTCTGGGCGTCTACTACACCGACACCCGAGTCAATGTCCTGATCGCGCTCGCGTCGTTCGTTCCGTTGATGTTCGCCGCCGTCGTGTTCGGTGCCCTGGTGGCGTTGATCGGTCGGCGCTGGGTTCTGGCGGGAGTGTCCGCGCTCGTGCTTGCTGCAGGCGCATTTGCCTACGCACCGCTCTACGTGGCGGACGCGGCACCCGAGGAGTCGGATGGCGTGCGGTTGCGCGTGATGCAGGCGAATCTGATGATCGGGCTGGCCGATCCAACTGTCGTGGTCGGTCAGGCTCGCGACAGCGCCGTCGATATCGTCACGATTCAGGAATTGACCGACGCGTCGGTGGTCGGCCTCCGCGACGCGGGCATGGAGGAACTCTTCCCCTACAGCTATCTGCAGCCGCACGTGACCGGCGGCGGCGGAGCCGGAATCTACAGCCGACTCCCGATCTCGGGCAACCGTGAACTCGACGGATACGGCCCGGTGAATCTAGCCACCGAGGTCGAGGTTCCCGGTTCCGAGCCGGTCACGCTGCTGGCCGTGCATCCCGGTCCCGCCTACATCACCCCGGCCGACATCTGGACCGCCGAATTGGACACGCTCCGAAACGATTTGGAGGCGGCGTCGGTCAGCGGCCCGGTGATCGTCAGCGGCGACTTCAACACGACGTATTCGCACAAGAAGTTCCGCAACCTGCTCGATGCCGGATACTCCGACGCGGCAGCGCAATTGGGGAAGGGATTGATTCCCACGTATCCCACCGACAAAGGGACACCCGCAGTCGTCGGCATCGACCACATCCTCACCAACACCGGCCACGCTCGGTCTCTGGAGCGAATCGATCTCCCCGGATCGGACCACCACGGGTTGATCGGGGAGATCGAGTTCTCCGCACGCGTCAGCTGACGCGAACTGCCTGCTTTCGAGACTTGCCGCATTGCAGCAGGATTCGGACGGCTGCCGGTGTTCCGTCGAGGGAAGTGACGATGTCGTTGCGCATCTGTGCTGCCGCGCCTGCCACCTTGTCGAGCGATGTCACTGCGGGGTCGAGTGTCGCGGTGATCTCGACGACTCTCTGCCCGCGGTCGGACACCGAACGGCCGGTTGCCGATACGACACCTTCGTGAGTGGCCAGGGACTTCGCGGCGCTTCGGGCAGCGGTGCCCAGGTCGACGCTGAGCCGACCGTCGACATCCGCATCCGCTGTGGAGGCGAAGGCGACGGTGCCGACCGAACGGCGCGGCAGGTGCGCGAGTAGCCACCACAGCCCTAGCAGAACGAGGACGATGGCGGCTGCTCCGAGAGCCCAGGGCCACCAGCCGGCGTCGACGGCGGTGTCGACGAACGCTGCGTCGAGACGTTCGCGGCCGGGAAGTTCTCCGCGCTCCCAGGCGATCGCTCCGCCGCCGAGGGCGATCAGGGCAAGGCCGACGAGGGCGGTGCTGGTTCGGTCGACGGACGCGGTAGCGCGTTTCATGAGGCTTGTCCTGTCGTTCGCACTCGGGTGCGGACCTTCGGAGCCGACGCGAGTGGGCGGAGGGCGTCGTCCACGGAGGTGACAACGGAGGACTTCAGCTCCGAGGTGTCCGTGCCGGAGACGGTGTTCACGGCGACAGTGACCTTCTTGTTGCCGGCTTTGGCGGTCGCGGAATCGACGCCGACGCTGTCGAGAGCGGCGGTGCGGGCAACGGCTGCGACGTCGCCCTTGCGGAGCCAGACGTCCTGCTCGGAGAGGGCGCGGTGGGTGCGTCGGCGTGGACGAATGGCAACGAAGACGAGAATGAACCCGACGACGACTGCGGCGATTCCTCCCGGCAGCATCCACGACTGGGCGGTGAGTCCGTCCAGGTTCGTGGCGGCGGGGCCGACCCACTCGGGGCCGTCGATGGCACCGAGGTTCAGCAGCGCCTCGCGGCCGAGGACCACTCCGGCACCGATGAGGACGAGTGCGAACAGAATTGCGGGTACGGCTGCGGTGGGGTTCGCTACCGGCTTCTTGCTTGCCTTCTCGATCATTGCACTCTCCCTTCTTCATGGGTGGCCTCGGCGGGCACGCACTGGACGGTGACGTCGACTCGGTCGACGGTGTAGGTGCCCAGTTCGGACAGGTCCCGTGCCACAGCGGCGCGAACGTTCGCGGCCACCGTCGCCAGCGGCGAGGGCCAGGTGACCGCCACTGCGACCTGTGCGCGAACGCGGGAGCCGCTGATCGTCACGTCGGCCTTGGGCAGGTCACGCCCACCGAGGACGCGTAGTCCAGGCTGGGGCCCGGCGACCGCGTCGGTGCTGCGGGCAGCCAGGACGGCGAGACGCTCGACGGCCTTGTGCTTGATCTCCAGCGAGCCCCGCTCACCGGGGTCTACTGCGGCTGTCTCAGTCACGACCGCGACCACGCATGATCGAGTTCAGGTCCAGTTCGCCGTCGATGTAGCGGCCGACGAAGAAGCCGAGGCCACCGAGAACGATGGCGATGAGGAAGCCGGTGAAGCCGCCTGCCGCTGCGGCGATGGCCAGCAGAAGTCCCACGAACAAACCGATGGTTGCAGTGGTCATGGTCTTGATCTCCACTCAGAGTTCGAAGTAGTTGCGTCTGGTGACGCGTTTGCGGATGCGAGCGATCCGCTTGGGAAGTGTGCGTAGGGGGGATGGAATCGAGGACGCGCGGAATGCCGTCGGTGCACTCGCTGCGTTGACAGGGGTCGAGGGCAGTACAGCGAATCTTCGATCGACAGCGGCGAGCTCGGCCATGTACCGGGCCGGATCTCCACCGATGTCGGGGTGGTGTTCGCGTGCCACAGCGCGCCGAGCCGCCTTGTACGCGGCGGCTCGGTCGTGCGCTGCATGCTCGTTCACCTGGTCAGACTCGCACAATGTCCTCGACGGTGACGTGCACGGGCCCGTCGACCATCGCCGCAACTGTGCGACGCACGGCATCGGCGGTCTCGCGGACCGCAACCCCGAATTCGAGAGTGACGTGAACCTCGGTTCCGTTCTCCCCGATTCGGATGCCGGCGATCCTGCGTCCGGGTAGGTACGTCGCGGCTTCGCCGAACATGCCGCCGTGCAGCCCGACGACACCGTCGATCGCCAGAACGGCGTCGGCGATGTCCTCGGACCTGTCACGCTCCGTCATGTGCGGATCGGTCACTGCACTCGGGTGGTGGCGGGCTCGGTGGTGGTGTCGTCGTCCTCGGAGCCGTCGTCGAGGAAGATGTCGTGGACGACGATGTTGACCTCGGTGACCTCGAGCCCGGTCATACGCTCGACGGCATTGATGACGTTGCGTCGGATGCCTGCTGCGAGATCTGCGATCGACACTCCGTAGTCGGCGACGATGTCGATGTCGACGGCTGCCTGACGCTCGCCGACCTCGACCGAGACGCCCTGCGACTGGTTGACGCGGGCACCGGGGATGCGCTCGCGGAGGGCACCGATCGCGCGGCTTGCTCCGCCGCCGACTGCATGCACTCCCTGGACCTCACGGGTGGCGATGCCGGCGATCTTGGAGACGACGGTATCGGCAATGGTGGTGCGACCCTGCGAGCTGACGAGCACGGAGTCCGACTTGGTGGTGATGTCGGTCTTGCCTTCGCCTGCTGCCGATACGGTTGCCTTGTTGTCCGTCGTGGAGCTCATTGAATGCCTCTCTTCGTCGTTTGTGTCGTGCAGAGTGTGTGTCAGGAGTTGGTCGTAGGTCGATGACCGAAACGCACGTCCGGATAAAGTGACCTACGTCATAGATTACGTCCGCTGGTAAACCGGTATCGAAGACATGCGTGATCGATGACCGCTACGTGAACTGGGGGCCCGATGGAGTGGGTTGATGCATCGGACCGCGTACTCGTCGGCGCAGCCGCGCTCGGCGAGACGGATGCGTTCGAGGAGATCGTCCGGCGCTACGGCCCGGAGATGTTCCGGTACGCGCGCAACATGCTGTCCGATCAGGGTGCGGCCGAGGAGGTGGTGCAGGACTCCTTCGTCGCAGCGTGGAAGGGTCTGGACAACTTTCGAGGGGACTCGGCGTTGAGGACGTGGCTGTTCTCGCTGGTCTCGCACAAGGTGGTCGATCACCGACGACGGCGTAGCGTGCCTCCTGCGGAGGACTGGGTGTTCGAGCGCAAGAGCACCGGCGCAGGCAGCGATCCGGAAGCGGACGTCGAGGCCGACAGCTTCATGGCCGAGCTCGGAGTCGCACTGGCCGAATTGCCCTACCGTCAGCGAGCCTGCTGGCTGCTCCGCGAGGTCGAGGGCCTGACTCACCCCGAGATCGGCGCGATCATGACGTTGTCCGCAGGAGCGGTACGCGGTCAGTTGACCAGAGCACGAGCAACATTGAGCGAAAGGTTGGCAACATGGCGAACCCAGTAGAGCCGGATTCGGTTCTCGCGCGTGCTGCCACCGAACTTCGGGACGCACCGCAGGAACCCAATTGGGTGGACATCAGCTCGTCCATCATCGCGAAGGTACGCAACACCACTCGGCGTACGTGGCCCATCGACAGCGCCTTCCCTCCCGGTTCAGAAGCCGGGACCGGTGACACGCTGAAGATCAGCGACCACATCGTCAAGACGACGCTTCGGCGCGCCCTCGCGGGCGTTCACGGCGCACAACCGACCGAGATCGACCTCCACCTCGACGACCATGCCTGCATCGGCCTGTTCATAGCGGTGATCGGGGTGTACGGCGTCGATCTGCAGGCCGCGGGCGACGAGCTCGCGCGTATCGCGATCGATGTCGTGACGGATCTGCTGGGTGCCACCCTCGATCGCGACGTCGTCGAGGTCCGCGTCGACGACATCGAAGAGCGGTAGGCGTAAATATTGCGTCATAGCCGCTGGTTGGCGGCGTAAGAAAGCGTAAGGAAACCGGCTGTGGCCGGTGGCGGGATTCAGGATCGAGCAATGACCGAATTGCTCTGTCTCGCGGTGGCCGCGTTCGTCGCGGTGTACCTGTTCGTCGCTCTCCTCGACCCGGAGAGGTTCTGACGCCGCCATGAATCCTGCTCTTCTTGCCGGTCTCCAGATCGGTGTGGTGATCGTCGTCCTGGCTGCGGCGTACGTGCCGCTCGGCGACTACATGGCCCGTGTCTACACGCGCACTCGGGATTCGAGTGTCGAACGAGTTCTGTATCGCATCGCGAGAGTCGATCCGGACTCCGAACAGACCTGGGTCGGGTACTCCACCAGCGTTGTCGGCTTCTCGGTGGTCGGTGTCGTGTTCCTCTTCCTGCTGCAACGTGTCCAAGGGGTGTTGCCGCTCGACGGCGGACTGTCCGGCGTGAGCCCGGCGATGGCGTTCAACACTGCGGCGTCGTTCGTCACCAATACGAACTGGCAGTCGTACACGCCCGAGACCACCATGTCGAACCTGACGCAGCCGTTGGGATTGGCAGTGCAGAACTTCCTCTCTGCTGCAGTCGGTATCGCGGTGGCGATCGCGGTCGTCAGAGGATTCGTCCGGGTTTCCACCGGCGGTGAACTGGGGAACTTCTGGGTGGATCTGATCCGCGGAACGCTACGAATTCTGTTGCCGCTCTCGCTGCTGGTGGCGGTAATTCTGCTCACCCAGGGCGTTGTGATGTCGTTCTCCACGGGCTTCGCTTCCACCGGTCTGGACGGGCAGGCGGTGACCAATGCGCTTGCACCCGTTGCCTCTCAGGAGGCGATCAAGGAGATCGGCACCAACGGCGGCGGCATTCTCGGAGCCAATTCTGCCCATCCGTTCGAGAATCCGACGCCGCTGTCCAACATCGTCGAGATCATTTCGTTGCTGCTGATCCCGGTGGCACTCACCCGCACCTTCGGCACCATGATCGGCAACCGCAAGCAGGGGCTGACGCTGCTTGCAGTGATGGCCACCCTGTGGGGCACGCTGCTAGCGGTCACGCTGTTCGCGGAGTCGGGCACCCGAGGCGTCGCAGCAACGGCTGCAGGCGCGATGATGGAAGGCAAGGAAGTCCGCTTCGGTATCCCGGCATCGGCATTGTTCGCCGTCTCCACCACCGGAACGTCCACCGGCGCAGTCAATTCCGCACACGACAGCATGTCTGCGCTCGGTGGCGGGACAGTTCTGCTGAACATGTTGTTCGGGGAGATCGCACCGGGTGGCGTCGGAACCGGTCTGTACGGGTTGCTGGTGTTGGCTGTGATCGCCGTCTTCGTCGGCGGGCTCCTCGTCGGCCGGACCCCGGAATTCCTCGGCAAGAAACTGGGTCGACGCGCGATCACGATGGCCGCACTGTCGGTGCTGGTGATGCCGATCCTCGTTCTCGTCGGCACGTCCATCACCGTGATTCTCGAATCCACCACGAGCTACCAGGGCAATCCCGGCATCCACGGATTCACCGAGGTGCTCTACGCCTACGCGTCGGCGTCCAACAACAACGGCAGTGCCTTCGGCGGTCTGACGGTGACCAGCGACTGGTTCCAGATATCGCTCGGTATCGCGATGCTGCTGGGCCGTTTCCTGCCGATCGTCTTCGTGCTGGCGCTGGCGGGCTCGCTGGCGACGACCAAACGCAGCGCACCCAACGCAGGCACCCTCCCCACCGACGGGCCGTTGTTCGGCACTCTGCTGATCGGCACCGCGATTCTCGTCGCCGCTCTCACCTTCTTCCCCGCACTTGCTCTCGGACCCATAGCAGAGGCCATGCAATGAAACTCTCTCTCGCAACTGCGCTTCCGGGCGCATTCCGCAAACTCGATCCGCGCCACCTGGCTCGTAACCCCGTGATGTTCGTCGTGTTTCTCGGTTCCATCGTCACCACGGTGCTGTCGATCGCCAATCCGTCCGTGTTCGCGTGGTTCGTGACGGGATGGCTCTGGTTCACGGTTCTCTTCGCCAACCTGGCCGAGTCCGTCGCCGAAGGGCGCGGCAAGGCGCAGGCAGCCAGCTTGCGGAAAGTGAAGCAGGACAGCGTTGCTCGACGACGCACTCCCTCCGGTGCCGAGTTCGTCATCACCGAGGTGGCCGGTGCGGACTTGAAGGTCGGTGACGAGGTGGTCGTCTCGGCCGGTGAGGTCATCCCCGGCGACGGAGACGTCATCGAGGGAATTGCCAGCGTCGACGAATCGGCGATCACCGGCGAGTCGGCACCCGTGGTCCGCGAGTCGGGTGGCGACCGATCTGCGGTCACCGGCGGCACCATCGTGCTCTCCGACGAGATCGTCGTGAAAATCACTGCAGCACAGGGTGAGACGTTCGTCGATCGGATGATCGCACTCGTCGAGGGCGCGGCACGGCAGAAGACGCCGAACGAGATCGCCCTGAACATCCTGCTCGCCTCGCTGACGATCGTGTTCCTCTTCGCGGTGGTCGCCATCGGGCCGATGTCGAACTATGCAGGACAGCAACAGGATCCGATTCAACTGATCGCGTTGCTGGTCTGCCTGATCCCCACCACCATCGGCGCGCTGCTCTCCGCGATCGGCATCGCGGGCATGGACCGGCTGGTGCAGCGCAACGTGCTGGCGATGTCCGGACGAGCCGTGGAGGCAGCAGGCGACATCGACACGTTGCTGATGGACAAGACCGGAACCATCACCTTCGGAAATCGTCGCGCAACCGGGCTGCATCCGGCGACGGGCATCGATGCGGTCGAGCTGGCGCGCGCTGCTCGGCTGTCCTCATTGGCCGACGGTACTCCCGAAGGACGCAGCATCGTCGAACTGGTCGAGCGTGACTTCGAATCAGTAACGGCAGAGGGCGAATCCGAGCGCGGTGAGTTCGTGGCCTTCACGGCGCACACTCGGATGAGCGGGCTGGACCTACCGGGCATGGAGATCCGCAAGGGTGCAGCAGATTCGGTGTACGGCTGGATTCGTGAGGGCGGCGGTACGGCCGATCTGGACGCCACTGTGCACGACATCGCGCAGAACGGCGGTACCCCGCTGGTAGTGGCCGTACGTGAAACCGGAAGTGCTGCGCGGGCTCTCGGCGTCGTGGAACTCTCCGACGTGGTCAAGCCGGGCATCGCCGAGCGGTTCGCTCAACTGCGCGCCATGGGAATCAGGACGGTGATGGTCACCGGCGACAATCCGCTCACCGCGAAGGCCATCGCCGCCGAGGCCGGGGTGGACGACTATCTGGCCGAGGCGACTCCGGAGGACAAGCTCACGCTCATTCGGCAGGAGCAGGAGGGCGGTAGGCTGGTTGCGATGACCGGCGACGGCACCAACGACGCCCCCGCTCTCGCGCAGGCCGACGTCGGTGTCGCGATGAACACCGGCACCTCTGCCGCCAAGGAAGCCGGCAACATGGTCGATCTCGATTCCGACCCCACCAAGTTGATCGAGATCGTCGAGATCGGCAAGCAACTCCTCATCACCCGCGGCGCGCTGACGACCTTCTCGCTGGCCAACGACCTGGCGAAGTACTTCGCGATTCTGCCGGCGATGTTCTCTACCGTGTACCCGCAGCTCGGTGGGCTCAACATCATGCATCTGGCCACGCCGGAATCGGCGATCCTGTCGGCGGTGATCTTCAATGCGCTGGTGATCGTCGCACTGATCCCGTTGGCGCTCAAAGGTGTTCGATACACCCCGGCATCGGCCGCCGCTTTGCTGCGGCGCAACCTGCTGGTCTACGGCGTCGGCGGCGTCATCAGCCCGTTCGTCGGGATCTGGCTCATCGACCTACTCGTTCGTCACATTCCAGGGATAGGCTGACCATGCGTTTCGTACAGGGATTTCTTCGACAGCTCGTGGCCGGCTTCGCAGTGCTGCTGGCATTGACCGTCATTCTCGGCATCGGCTACCCGGCCGTGGTCTGGGGCATCAGCCGCATCGGCGCCGACTCCGCCGAGGGTTCGCCGCTGCGTGACGCGCAGGGCTGCGTCGTCGGAAGCTCGCTGATCGGCGTCGATCCGCAGGTCGCTCCGGGAGAGCCCGATCCGTACTTCCACACCCGCGTCACCGGCTCGGTGTCGGACGACGACGCCTTCGCTCCAGGAGATCCCGCCGCGGCGCTGCCGACCAACCAGGGGCCGTCGAGTGAGGTTCTCGCGTCGTTCATCGAGCAGCGTCGGGCTGCGATTGCCGAGCGCGAAAGCGTCGACCCCTCCGCTGTTCCCCCGGACGCAGTGACCGGCTCCGGTTCGGGAGTCGACCCCGCGATCAGTCCGGAGTACGCCGCGCTGCAGGTACCGCGGGTCGCCGAGGTCAACGGGATGAGTGTCGGCGACGTCGAGGCTTTGGTCGCCGAGTACACCGCCGGACCGCAGTACGGTGTTCTCGGGGCGAAGGCGGTCAACGTGCCGGAGCTCAATGTGGCGCTGGGCTTGACCAGCCCCTGCAGCTGAGACAGGAGAAGGCCCGTGCCGGACCGAGGTGAACTGCGCATCTATCTGGGCGCTGCGCCGGGAGTCGGCAAGACATTTGCGATGCTCGGAGAGGCACACCGGCGCCAGGATCGGGGCTGTGATGTCGTTGCTGCCCTGGTCGAGACCCACGGCCGAGAACGGACGATCGCTGCGCTCGACGGGATCGAGGTGGTGCCACCTCGTCTCGTCGAGTACCGCGGTTCGCAGACGGAGGAGCTCGATCTCGACGCGGTGCTGGCGCGGCGGCCTCAGGTGGTGCTCGTCGACGAATTGGCACACACCAATACGCCGGGAGGTGTGCACGGTAAGCGGTGGGAGGACGTCGAGGACCTGTTGAACGCGGGCATCAGTGTCATCTCGACGCTCAATGTGCAGCACCTCGAATCGTTGAACGACGTGGTGCACCAGATCACCGGGGTACCGCAGCGGGAGACGGTACCGGACAGTGTGGTTCGCGGTGCCGACCAGGTCGAGCTGGTCGACATCACCCCCGAGGCGCTGCGCAGCAGATTGCGGCACGGGAATGTCTACGCCGCCGAGAAGGTGGATGCGGCACTGAGCAACTACTTCCGTCGGGGCAATCTCACTGCTCTGCGTGAGTTGGCGTTGCTGTGGATCGCCGATCAGGTCGACGCGGCATTGGTGAAGTACCGCAGGGACAATCGCATCACCGACACGTGGGAGGCCCGCGAGCGAGTGGTGGTGGCGGTGACCGGCGGCCCGGAATCGGAGACCCTGCTTCGCCGAGCGAGTCGCATCGCCTCGAAGTCCAGTGCAGAGCTGATGGTGTTGCACATCGTCCGCGGCGACGGACTGATGGGTGTTTCGGCACCGCAGATGGGTTCGGTGCGCAAGCTCGCCGCCGGCCTCGGTGCCAGCGTGCACAGCGTCGTCGGCGACGACGTGCCGTCGACCCTGCTCGACTTCGCTCGCGGCGTGAATGCAACTCAGTTGGTGATCGGTACCTCGAGACGGTCTCGGGTCGCGCGGATTCTGGACGAGGGCATCGGTGCTGCGGTGGTGCAGAACTCCGGCAAGATCGACGTACACATGGTCACCCACGCCGAGCGGGCGCGGCGCTGGCGACTTCAGGTGGACGCAGGCAGGCGCCGGATTCTCGCGTGGATCGCCGCGGTCGTCGTCCCGTGTCTGGCGGCGGTGGTGCTGAACTGGGTTGGGCCGAACTTCGGTCCGAGCGGGGAGAGCGCACTGTTCTTCATGGTCGTTCTGTGTGTCGCACTGCTGGGAGGTGTTGCGCCTGCGGCACTGTCGGCGCTGATCGCCGGGTTCCTGCTGAACTACTTCTTCACTGCGCCCCTGTACAGCCTCACGATCGCAGAGCCGGAGAACTTCGTCGTCGCCGTCGTCCTGCTGCTCGTCGCCATCGCGGTCGCAGCCTTGGTGGACGCTGCTGCGCGGCGGACTCGGCAAGCTCGACGAGCATCACAGGAGGCCGAGTTACTGACTCTCTTCGCCGGATCCGTCCTTCGGGGAGCAGATCTGACGGCGCTGCTCGAGCGCGCCCGTGAAACCTACAGCCAGACCGGAGTATCGCTGTGGGACAACGAGTCCGCAAGAATTGTCGGCACCACGGGGGTCGGTGCCCCCACCGACAAGGCCAGTGCTGACACGGAGATCGGCACCGGCGAGTTCACGCTGCTCCTTGCCGGCGACCGAACTCGAGCGCACGATCGAAGAGTGCTCGCGGCCGTAGCCAACCAGGCCGCGGGCATGGTTCGGCAGGGCCGGCTCGCCGAGGAAGCCAGCCGCGCCAACGCTCTCGCCGAGGCCGACGCGCTGCGTCGAGCATTGCTCTCGGCCGTCAGCCACGATTTACGGACGCCACTGTCTGCGGTGAAAGCGGCGTCCTCGTCCTTGCGCAGCACCGACGTTCAGTTCTCGGCCGAGGACACCGAGGAATTGCTGGCCACCATCGACGAGTCGGCCGATCAGTTGACGGCTCTGGTGAGCAATCTGCTCGATTCCTCGCGGCTGCAGGCAGGCGTCGTGCAGCCGAGCCTGCGTCCGGTGTTCGTCGACGACGTACTGCGCGGCGCGCTCATCGGTGTCGACGACACGGCGGCCGACGACCGGCTGCGCGTCGACGTCGGTGACGTGGAGGTGCTGGCAGACCCGGGCCTGCTCGAACGGGTGCTCGCGAATCTGGTGAACAACAGTGCCCGATACGCCCCTGTCGGCGACATCACGGTCAGTGCCGCCGCGCACGGTGAGTGGGCGAGTATCTCCGTTGCCGACCACGGACCCGGCATCGCCGAGGGTGCCGAGGAGACGATGTTCGACGCGTTCCAACGCCTCGGTGATCGGGACAACTCGGTGGGCGTCGGGCTCGGATTGTCGGTGGTGCGAGGATTCGTTCGTGCGATGGGCGGTACCGTCACGGCATCGAACACAGTCGGCGGCGGGCTGACGATGACGGTCGAGTTGAAGGCAGTCGAGTCGAAGGCGGGGAGCAGGTGAAGGTGCGGGTGCTCGTCGTCGACGACGAGCCGCAGATCGTGCGGGCACTGCGGATCAATCTGAACGTGCGTGGGTTCGAGGTGGTCAGCGCGGCGAGCGGCGGTGAGGCGCTGCGGGTGGCCGCGAACTTCCACCCGGACATCGTGATTCTCGATCTCGGCCTGCCCGACATCGACGGAATCGACGTCATCGCCGGTCTGCGCGGCTGGACCGACGTACCGATCCTGGTGCTGTCGGCGCGCACCGATTCCGCCGATACCGTCGAAGCACTCGACGCCGGTGCCGACGACTTCGTCACCAAGCCCTTCGGCATGGACGAGCTGCTGGCCCGATTGCGCGCCGCACTACGCCGCGGACCGCACTCCGTCGCCGACCCCGTTGTCGTCACCGAGGACTTCACGGTCGACCTGGCTACCAAAACCGTCGTGCGAGATGGCGTGAGCGTGCACCTGACCCGCACCGAGTGGGGTGTGCTCGAACTGCTGGTGCGCAACGAGGGCAAGCTGGTGTCGCAGAAGGACATACTGCGCACCGTCTGGGGACCCGGCCACGAGCGGGAAACGCATTATCTGCGAATCTATCTCGGCCAACTGCGACAGAAACTCGAACGCGACCCGGCCTCCCCGGTGCACCTCATCACCGAAACGGGTATGGGCTACCGATTCGTACCCTGAGCACTACCCGCGCTCGCACCTATCCACCGAGTACCTCGCCCTCGCGGCGGGGGTCGGCTCCACCGATCCAGCCGCCGTCGGTGCGCTGTAACGCGCTCAGTCCACTGGACTGGTCTGCGACCGACACCTGATGGCCCATCTCGCGGAGCTGCGCGACCACCGGATCGTCCTCGCCCGAGACGTTCGGGTGTTCACCGCCGTAGTTGGTCGACGGTGTGTTGGCCGCACCGAAGTCGACCATCGACACCGCCTGCTGAGGATCCATGCCCCAATCGAGAAGTCCCACCAGTGTTTTGACGACGAACTGGATGATCACCGAGCCGCCGGGAGAGCCGGCCACCAGTGCCAGATCGCCGCGTGCGCCGTCGTCGCCGCGGTCGAAGACCAGCGTCGGGGCCATCGAGCTACGCGGACGCTTCCCCGGCTCGACGCGATTGGCCACCGGCGTACCGTCCTCGGCCACCGGTGATGCAGAGAAGTCGGTGAGCTGATTGTTGAGCAGGAAGCCGTCGACCATGTGGAACGAGCCGAAGGCCGACTCGACGGTCGTCGTCATCGAGGCCGCGTTGCCTTGGCTGTCGACGACGGAAATGTGGCTGGTGCCGTACTCGGGATCGGTGGACGAGGCGAACTGCACCGGGCCGAAGTCGCCGGGCTGCGCTGTGCCCATCGACTTGCTCTCGTCGATCAGTCCTGCTCGCTCGCTGAGGTATTCGGGATCGAGCAGCGCATCGGGCGACCCGCCGGGCAGGGGGACGAAGTCCGGATCGGCGACGTACTTGTCACGATCGGCGTAGGCCAGGCGCTCGGCCTCGGCGATCAGGTGCACACCCTCGGCCGTCGGGGTTCCGCCGTTGGCGTCCATTCCCGTCGGCGCGTATTGCGTCAGATCGAAGTTCGACAGGATCCCCATCGCCGACGCCACTGCGATACCGCCCGAGGACGGGCCGGGCATACCGCAGATGTCGTGGTCGCGGTACTCGGTGCATACGGCCGTGCGGGTCTTGGGCTCGTACGCGGCGAGATCCTCCAGCGTGATCTGTCCGGGGGTTCGGCCCGCGGTGGTGTCGGCGGTCGCATCGACGATGGCCTGCGCGATATCACCGGTGTAGAAGGCGTCTGCACCGTCGGTTGCGATGGCGGAGAGCGTCTTCGACATCGCCGGGTTGTTCAGAACCGTCCCGGCCGGCTTGCCGGTGCCGTCCGGCTGCAGAAAGTACTCTTTGGACGCGGGGTCGAGGGCGAGCTTGGGTGCCGAGTCGGCAATGGACGACGCCATGCGCGGGCTGATCTCGATTCCGTTGTCGGCGAGGTCGATTGCGGGCTGGAAGAGCTCACCCCACTGCTTCGTGCCGTGATCGTCGTGGGCCTGCTCGAGCATGCGCAGCACTCCCGGAACGCCGATCGACCGCCCACTCGAACGGGCATCGGGTTGCGGCAGAGTGCGATTCACGTCGTCGATGTACCGCAGGTAGTCGCCGGTCGCGCTCATCGGGGCGGTCTCGCGGCCGTCGTAGCTCTGTACTTCGCCGGTGGCTGCGTCGTAGTACATCAGGAAGGCCCCGCCGCCGATGCCCGAGGACTGGGGCTCGACGAGGCCGAGCACCGTCTGCGCCACGATCAGTGCGTCGGCCGCGGTGCCGCCGTCGCGCAGAACCGCGCACGCGGCCTCGGTGGAGACCGGGTTGGCCGTCGAGACCGAGTACGAGGCCGTCTCCACCGGGGTCATGTTCGATCGATACCCGGTCGCCACTTCGGGATTGGTGGAGATGTCGCCCGAACTCGCGCTCGGCGTCGCTCCTACCGGGGTGCCGCCACTGGCACCGAGGACGCAGCTGTTCTCGGCCGCGGAGTCGGGATCGGTGCTCTCGCCGCTACTGCACGCGGCGAGCGGCACCAGCAGGAGGGCACAGGCAAGGGCGGTCGAGCGGAGTGGGCGCGTTGCAGACACCGCCCGACGCTAACACCCGGCTCACTTGCCGGCACGGGTCTCGGCAGATTCGAGCAGCCAGTGTGCGACGGGCGCAGGTCTACCGAACAGAAAGCCCTGCGCGAAGCGGCATTCGAGTGCCTCGATGATCGCGGCCTGCTCCTCGGTCTCGACGCCCTCGGCCACCGTCGCCACCGGCAGCGCCGATGCCATGGCGACGATCGCGCGAATCAGCTGAGTGTCGGACTCCGAACTGCCGATCTCGTGAACGAAGGATTTGTCGATCTTGAGCAGTGCGATCGGCATCGCGCGCAGCCTGCTCAGCGAGGAATAGCCGATACCGAAGTCGTCGAGAACGATGAGCACACCCATCGCGGCGAGTCGATCGAGAACGCTTTTCGCCGTGCCCATGTCGTCGATCAGGACGCTCTCGGTGATCTCGAGTGCCAGATCTGCTCCCTCGAGGCCGTATGTGTCGAGCAGTCGCCCGACGATGACCGGCAACGAATCGTCTCGCAATTGCATCGGAGACACGTTCACCGACATGGTGACGTTCTGCCCGTTGGAACGCAGTGTCACCAGATCGGAGATCGCGGTGCGCAGCACCCACTCGCCGATTTCCTTGATGAGATTGGTCGATTCGGCAATCGGGATGAACTCGTTGGGGGTACGCACACGGCCCTGCCAGTTCCAGCGCACGAGTGCCTCGTAGACGACGGTGGCGCGCGAGGCGGTCGCGATGATCGGCTGGTAGTACACCTCGAGTTCGCCGCGTCTGATCGCGCCGCGCAATGCGGTGGCGGTCTCGATCGCGGACGTCGCTCGCGCACGCAGGGACTCGTCGAAGAACGCGTAGCGCGCCGCGCCGAGAGATTTGGCGTGATACATCGCGGTGTCGGCCTCGCGGATGGCGTCGTGCAATCGGTCCGCGTCTGCGATCCCCACCGAGGCCGTGACGTATGCCGTCGCCGCGCTCAGGGGGAACGGTTCGTTCGTCCGATCGATGATGCGGCGGGCCAACGCTTCTGCTCCGCGCCGATCACGGCGGGTCAGTACGACGAACTCGTCGCCGGCGTACCGAACAACGGTGTCGGCGGCACCGACTGCGGCGCGGATGCGTCTCGCTGCGGCCACGATGAGTTCGTCCCCGACGCGGTGGCCGTACGAGTCGTTGACCATCTTGAAGTTGTCGAGGTCGACGAACAGGACGCATGTGCGTCCCGGAGTCTGCGTGCGCTCGAGCCGAGTGAATTCCTCGTCGAGCATCGTGCGGTTGGGTAGGCCGGTCAACAGATCGTGAGCGGCCAGGTACTTGGCGTGCTCTTCGCCGACCTGCACTCGGGTCAGCGCGCGCTCGCCGCGCAGGAATGCGCCCACCAGGATCGATGCGAGCAACAGGGACCGAACGATCAGATCTCCGGTGGACACGGCCGAACCCAGCAGCGGCACCGTGGCGCAGACGACCAGCAGCGTCACCACGAACACGACGCGGCGGCTGCTGTGTGCCGGGGCAGGAGTCTGCCGCTGCGAGACGGTGCGCATCGACGGATCGAGGGCGGCCATCGCCAGGGAGAGATACGCGAACAGGTAGATGCCGTCGAGCAATCCCGAGGACGGCGCGTCGTCGGTGGTGGCCGCGAAGGCGTACGAGATGTCGCCGACGAGTGTCGCGACGAGTGCGATCAGGGCCCACTGCAGCGCAGCGGTGCGGGGCTTGGACGAGAACAACAGGTAGGTGGTCAGGGTGATCAGTGCTGCGTCGATCGCCGGATACAGCCCGTTGACCACCGTCGATGCCGACGAACGGGGCGATTCGAGGGCCGGGGAGATGAACAGCAACCACGACAGGAACAGGGTGCCGAGAAAGATCAGGCCGGCGTCGACCAGTGGAGTGATGTCGTCGATCGACTGCCGGTCTCGGATCCACCGCGAGAGTGCGTAACCGACGAGTGCGTACCCGGTCAGTGTGAACAGATCCGGCAGCAGCGGGAACGAATGATTCAGTGCGGTGGGATCGCTGCGGAGCGAGACCCCGAACATGAACAGCACCGAGGCACCGAACAACGCCCACCAGCATCGAGAGTCGTCGGGACGGTATCTGCGGATCGCGGCGCTGATGGCCAGAACCGAACCGACGGCGACGGTGGCCAGGACACCGGCCCGCACTCCGGCGTCGCCGAGAACGAAGACGGTGCTCGCGACGACGACCACTGCCACCAGACCGGCGGTCCGTTTGGTGTGCATGGCGAAGGGCGCAGCGACCTTCGTATTCATCGAAGGACCTACTTCCTTCTCGCTCGTGGCGTTCGCATGGCTGTTCGCGGCGCCCTCATGGGTGAATATACGTCTTTGCGCAGTGCGTACGGGGCCGAAGTTCGACCTGGCGGTCGGAGAAGTTCAACAGATGTTGCGACGGCACAGTTGCGTCAACCGAGGGTTGACGCACAAGCACCGTCAACCTAGAGTTGACGCATGACGCAACCACTGAAGATGACGAACCCCGTCCGCCTCGACGACCTCATCGACGCCATCGAGAAAGCGCACACCGATGCACTCGATCAACTCTCGGGTGCGGTGATCGCGGCCGATGCCCTCGGTGAGGTCGCCGATCATCTGATCGGACATTTCGTCGATCGGGCCCGTCGTTCCGGGGCGTCCTGGACTGCCATCGGCGCATCCATGGGTGTCAGCAAGCAGGCGGTGCAGAAGCGCTTCGTCGCGAAGGGCGGCGACGATCCCGCCGATCTCGATGCCAGTCAGGGTTTCTCGCGCTTCACCCCGCGGGCCCGCAACGTGGTGGTCGGCGCGCAGAACGAGGCCAGGGCCACTGCCAACGACTGCATCACCACCGGGCATCTGGTTCTCGGTCTGCTCGGTGAACCCGAGGGATTCGCGGCGAAACTACTTGGCGCTCAGGGCCTCACGCCCGATCAGATACGCTCTGCGGTGACGGCGACGCTGCCGGAACCGGCCGACCCCGTACCCGATCTCGTTCCGTTCGATGCCGGTGCCAAGAAGGTGCTGGAACTGACCTTCCGTGAGGCGCTTCGGTTGGGACACAACTACATCGGCACAGAGCACATTCTGCTGGCACTGCTGGAGAACGAGGACGCCACACTCGGCTCGCTCGGTGTTGGCAAGGACGCCGTCGAAGAGGGGCTGGCGGCTGCTCTGGGTAGCTAGGCCTGCTTCTTCGCCACCAGGAACAGCATGCTCATCGACATCAGTGCTGCGAAAAACATCGCGATCACCATGGGGACGGCTGTGGCGTCGCCCCCCAGGCCGACCAGCGGGGAAATGACTGCGGCCAGACCGAACTGAAGGGCGCCGAGCACTGCAGATCCGGTGCCTGCCAGGGCCGGGACCTGCTCGACGGCCAGGGTCGTGGCATTCGCGAAGACGAATCCGAGGCTGGTGACGGTGGCGAAGAGCAGAATCAGCATGGGCCACAGCGTGATTCCGACGACGGTGAGTACCGCCAACGCGCTGGTGGTGGCCATGACGGCGATGACGCCGCAGGCCAGCATGCGGTCCAGGCTCACGCGGTCGGAGAGCTTGGCCGTGACCGCGCTGCCCAGCATCAATCCACCGGCGTTCGCGGCGAACGCGGCGGAGTACTGACCGGCCGACAGGCCGAGCATGTTCTGCAGGACGAAAGGTGATGCGGAGATGTAGGCGAACATGACCGAGAAGCCGAAGGCGTAGCTCAGCGTGTAGCCCAGGTAGCGGCGATTGCGGACGACGCTGCCGATGCCGTCGAGCATCTCGCGCAACCCGCCTGCGCGGCGGTTCTCCGGCGGCAGTGATTCCTGCACGAAGCACACGGCAGCGATCAGCATCAGCGCTGTGAGCGCCGAGATGATCCAGAAGACGCCGCGCCAACCGATGCTGTCGACGACTGCGCCGCCGACCAGCGGTGCGATCACCGGAGCGACGCCGCCGATGATCATCATCACGCCGAACAGTTTCGCTGCAGTGCTGCCCGATGCTCGGTCGGAGATGATGGCCCTCGCGAGCACCACGCCCGCCGCGCCCGCGAAGCCCTGGACGAAGCGGGCTCCGATGAGGAACTCGATGTTGGGGGCCAGTGCCGCAGCAATGCCCGCCACCAAGCAGACCGCCGAACCGACGATGAGCGGACGGCGGCGGCCCCAGTTGTCTGACAGCGGTCCGATCACCAGCTGGCCCAGTGCGAGTCCGATCAGGAACGTCGTCAGAGTGAGCTGGATGTTGCTCGCCGACGTGCCGAGTTCGGTTGCCATCGCCGGAAATCCCGGCAGGTACATATCGGTGGCCAGGGGCGGAATGGCCGTGAGTAGTGCGAGGACGGCGATCAGCACGGTTCCCGGCGGCACGGTATCGCGCCGTTCCGGTGCTGCGGCCGCGTTCGGGGAGGTTTCGACGTGTGACATGAGAGCAAGATTAACATATAAATTTATATGTATTAGAATGGTGACGTGACCGACTCCGAAGAACTCGCCTCGGTGGTGCACGACCTCGGTTGGACCGTGCAACGCCTCGACCCCGTCGAATCCCTCGGCATCGATCGGTTGCCGATGCCGGAGTTGACCATCCTCAAAGAGATCGAGGACAACCCCGACATCAGCAACTCCGCAGTCGCGGACCGGCTGCGGATGCAACCGAGCAACGTCAGCGCAGCCGTCCGCGTGCTCGTCGCCCGCGGACTCGTCGCCCGCACGCCGTCGCCCGCCGACAAACGCGTCGTGCAATTGCGCGTCACCGACTCGATGCTGACCGACCGGGACCTCATTCGTCAGGCGTGGTCCGGACGAATCATCGAGGCCATCGACGCGCTTCCCGCCCAGGACCGGGAGCGGTTGATGGGCGTCACCGCCGCACTCGGCGGTCTGGTCGACGAATTACGCAGGCTGCGTTGACTTCTCCCGCGCCACGGCAGAGCGGACCTCCTCCTCGATCAGGTCACCGTTGATCGCAGCGCCTGCCTTGACTCCGGCCGCGGACGCCGCCACCACGGTGTCCATCGGTGCGGACACGTTGCCTGCAACCCACACGCCGGGCACGGATGTGGCACCGACGGGATCGGCCTCGACGTAGGTGCCGAGGACATGGTCGTTCATGACCATCTCGGTCGCGCCGATCCCCAGCGACACCAGGATGTCTGCGCGGGAGGAGAAGCTGGGTCCTACGACCATCGCGTCGAGCCGAACCTGCGTGCCGTTCACGAGTGTCACTCCGACTATGGCGTCGTTGTCGACGTCGACTCGAGCGATCTTCTCGTCGACGACCTCGATGCCGCGTGCGGCGAGTCGCTCGAGCTCCGCAGCGGGCAGCTCCGGTGCCGTGTGCGCGAACACCGTGACGTGCTCGGTGAGCTGACGCCACATCTGTGCCTGGTGCCCGACCATGGCGCTGCCGATGATTCCGATCCTGCGATCGCGTACCTCCCAGCCATGGCAGTACGGGCAGTGCAATACGTCGCGCCCCCACCGATCGGCGAGGCCGGGGATGTCGGGCAGGACATCGGTGAGGCCGGTGGTGACCAGGAGGCGGCGGCCGTGGACGACGGAACCGTCGGCGAGAGTCACCTCGAACCCGGTTTGTGTTCGATTCGCGGACGTTGCGATGCCCTCGACGATGCGTGCGCCGTAGTGCCGCGCCTCGTCTCGGCCGAGTCGAACCAACTCAAGAGGCGACTCCCCGTCGCGGGTGAGGTAGTTGTGGGAATGCGCTGCCGGAGCGTTGCGGGGATCGCCCGCGTCGATGATCGCGACGGATCGTCGGGAACGGCCGAGAGCCACGGCGGCGCTGAGTCCGGCGACTCCGCCGCCGACGATGATCGCGTCGACCGGAGTGTGTCGATCGGTGTCTGTAGTCATGTGGAGAGTGTCCGCTAGAGCCTCGAACGCTGGCAAGAAAAATTGCCAGAACGGCAAATGATAGAAGCGAAAAATACCGAACGACGGTAACGAGCGCTCCGAATGGGCCAATCGCCGAATTGTGATCGCGCCGACTGGCTTCGAGGCTGCCAGCGGTCGATGTAAGCGCGGATCTACCGCTTGAACAGGGCGTTCACTCGAGGTCTACTGGTCGGTAAGAATCGAGCCGGGGGGGCATATGGGGCATTTCGAGATCGGCGAGACCGTGATCACGGTCCGCAACCTGGGTCACGTGCGATGGCGCAGCGGAATCCCCAAAGGGACCGTGGGAATCGTCGTCGGCGTCGACTGGCTCGGCGATGCTCGCGTGAACTTCACCGTCGACGAGTCGATGCTCGCCCGAGGCGAGACGGTGGAACACATCGTCGCCGACGGCGACGTCCGCACGCTGCGGGCCGCTCCCCGCCGTCTGATCGGTTAGTTGCTGTCGGTTCGCTCGTCGTCGGTCGCGGGACCGGTTTCGACCGCGCCGCCCTCACTCGACCAATCGTTGTCCTCCGCCGCTGCGGCCGGATCGGACGTCACATCCTCCTTGGCGTCAGGAGCAGTGTCGTCGTTCTTCTGGTCGTTGTTGTGGGTAGTCATGACTCGGGGGTACCCGCGCGGCACCGAAGCAATCGTCGGCCCCGCGCGGGTGAGCGTTCCGGCGGTCTCTACAGCCCGAAGGGCAGCGTTCCCGGTGCCAGCTCGAAGCCGCTGCTGCCAGCGGAAATGGAGCCGAAGCCGCTGAGGATCTGGTTGATGAACGCGGTGATCATGTAATTCCTCTGTTCGATGCGATGGACTGTGTGTCCTGGACAACCCGGTCGAGGTTACCGGCAGCTGTAGCGTCGAAGCTGTGAGGAGCCAGGGAATTCTCGTCGGTCTTGCTGTCTCCGCCTGCGTACTGGCGGGCTGTTCGTCGGACTCTTCGGTATCGGAAGCGCCCGCTGTGTCGTCGGACGCGGCCGTTCCGCTGAACTACGTCGCGTTGGGTGACTCGGCGGCATCGGGTCCGCGGATCCCCGACCAGGTCGGCGCACCGGGATGCCAGCAGTCCGACGCCAACTATCCGCATGTTCTCGCAGAAGAACTCGCTGTCACTTCGTTCGTCGACGTCACCTGCTCGGGTGCCGTCACCGAGAACATCGTCTCCACTCCGCAGGGCACATCCAGCGGCGAGGTGCCCGTGCAGCTCGACGCACTGACTCCGGAGACCGATCTGGTGACCGTCACGATCGGTGGTAACGACGTCGGGTTGGTCTCGACGGCCGTGCAGTGCCTGACGTTCGCGGACACCTCGGCCACCAACGTCTGCAAGGACCGCCTCACCGCGGGCGGCGTCGACACCGTGGCCGCGGCCATCGCGGACAGTGCACCGAGCTGGGGTGCGATGCTCGACGCGGTGGCCGACCGTGCGCCCGATGCGCGGATTCTGGTGGTCGGGTACGGCACCTATCTGCCGGACGGCGGCTGCTTCCCCACCCAGCCGATGCTGCCCGAGGACGCCGACTACATCCAGGGCAGCATCACCGCCATGAACGAGGCTCTACGGACGCAGGCGAACGAGCACGGCGCCGAGTTCGTCGACACGGAGCCGTTGAGTGTCGGCCACGATGTGTGTGTCGCTGCCGATCAGCGGTACTTCGAGGGGGTCGTCCCGCAGAATCCTGCGGCACCCCTGCATCCGACGGCGGCCGGGATGGCAGCGATCGCCGACGGCGTGGCCACTGTCGTGCGTGCCGGATAGAGACCACGAAACCGAAACTGGCTCTTCTCGTGCGGGTCGGTCGACGTGAAGTGTTGACCGTATGGTGTCGTATTCCGCAGTTCTCGGGGTGTTCGCAGTGGCTCTCGCGTTGGTTCTGACGCCTGGGCCGAACATGATCTACCTTGTCTCGCGCAGTATTTCGCAGGGCCGACGGGCGGGACTGGTGTCGCTGGCCGGAGTCGCGCTCGGCTTCCTGGTCTATCTCACGGCCACCAATCTCGGCCTGGCAGCGGTGTTCACCGCCGTGCCCGCGCTGTACACGGCGGTCAAGCTCGCCGGCGCGGCCTACCTCGCCTGGTTGGCGGTGCAGGCCTTGCGCGGTACGGTGTCGGCCTTCGAACCCACCGAGCTGCAACAGGATTCGACTCGGCGGCTGTTCACGATGGGTTTGGTGACCAACCTGCTGAATCCGAAGATCGCGATCATGTACATCTCGGTCATCCCGCAGTTCGTCGATCCTGCGGCCGGACACCTTCTGCTGCAGGGATTCACGCTCGGCGGCGTACAGATCGCTGTGGCCGTAGCGGTCAACCTGGCGATCGTGGTGCTCGCCGGATCGATCGCGCAGTTCCTCGCCGTTCGCCCCACGTGGCTCAGGGTGCAGCGCTACGTCATGGGCACGGTGCTCGGACTGCTGGCCGTACGCGTGGCGACCGACGGAGGCAAACCGGTCCCGGCTTGAGCCCTGTATGCGCGCCAGCCGCCGAATTCGGTGATGTCGGTTCCGGCCTCGGCCGCGTCGTGCGCGCAGCAGAATCCGGTGACCCAGCGGCCGTCGGACAGCTCGACCGGGCCCAGACCCATCGGCGTGGGCAATCCCGCGAGGAAGGTTCCGAGTGCGGCTGCGGACATGCGATAGAGCTCTCCGGAGATGGGAGCGCCGTCGCCGGCTCGCCGCACCAGTCCGGGCTTGGGCGGGGTGGTGTGCAGATCCACCAGACGATAGTCCGCCGTGGTCGTCACCTCGCCGCTGAACCGTGCACCGCGATCGGTCAACTGGTGATGCACCGGAAAGCCGCGCAGATGCGCACCGACGGCCAATACCTCGATGCCGTCGTCGATCAACGACGGTGACGCGACGCCGCTCAACTGTGCAGCGAGGTCGATCGCGATCTGATCCTCGAATGCCGGCACCACGACCATGACCCCGAACGGATTGCCGTCCGGCGTCGGGGCTCCGGGAACGGCCACCGCGGCCATGTCGAGCAGGTTGCAGAAGTTGGTGAACGTGCCGAGGCGTCGATTGATGCCGACCGGATCCGACTGCACCGCACCGATGCTCGGATGTTCGGTGGTGGTGGGCAACAGCAGACCGTCGACACCGTTCAGCAGTGCGCGGGCCGCAGTCCGTGCCCTGGCGAGCGCGTCGAGGTCGTCGACGTACCGGTGGGCGGACGGCTCGGCAGCCGATCGGACGATCGCGGACACCGTGGGATCGGCACCGGCAGGTACGGAGTCGAGAAACTCTCCGACGGCCGAATAGCGTTGCGCCACGATCGCTCCGTCGTACAGCAGTCTTGCCGCGTCGAGCAGCGTCGAGATGTCGACCTCGGCGTGGGAAATACCCTTGTCGGCCAGGCCGGCAACCGTCTCCTCGAATGCCCGACGGTACGCCGGGCTCAACGACGTCAGATCCTCGCCTCGGGGGACGGCGACGCGTGGCTGCGGGGATGCGGCGAGTCGTACGTCGGACGGCCAGGCCCGGCTGCGTGGATCGGTGCCGGTGGGCCCGGTCATCACTTTCATTGCCGCAGTAGCACTGTCGAGATCGCGCGCGAGAACGGTGACGCAGTCGTAGTCGACGCATGCGGGCACGACGCCGGTGTTCGGCACGATACCCAGCGAGGTCTTGATGCCCACGATTCCGTGGAAGGCCGCGGGTACTCGACCCGATCCTGCTGTGTCGGTTCCGATTCCGATGTCCGCGATACCCAGTGCAACCGCGACGGCGGAGCCGGAACTCGAGCCTCCCGAGATCAGTGTCGGATCCCAGGCGCAGCGCACCGCGCCGTAGGGGCTCCGGGTGCCGACCAGTCCGGTGGCGAACTGGTCCAGGTTGGTCTTGCCGAGCACCAGTGCGCCCTGGCTCGTCAGTCGCTCGACGGCGACAGCGGACACGCCAGGGATGTAGGCGAACTCGGGGCAGGCCGCGGTGGTGGGCAGGCCCGCCACGTCGATGTTGTCCTTGACTGCGACGAGCACACCGGCGAGCGGTAGATCCGCACCGGCCGCGAGCGCCTCGTCGAGGGCGACGGCCTCGGCCAGCACGTCGTCCTCGTCGCGCAGGGTGATCCATACCTCGGGGCGATCCACCTCGGCGATCCGCTTGTAGGCCTGCAGAATTCGGTCCCGTACCTCAGGCTGCATCGGTCTTGCCCTTCGTCGTATCGAATTCGCCCGCTGCCGACCACGCGTCGCGCTCGGCACCGAAGGCGACGGCCTGCGTCGCGCGGAACTCGGCGATGGAGTCCGCGTTGGTGTCCAGGAAGTTCTCGTGCTCGGCGAGGGAGAACTCACCGTCGGTGATCTGCACTCCGCCGCCGCGGCCGGCCGCCAGATCTGCGCGCAGATCCATCAGTTCCTCGGGTTCGACCGAGTACCAGGAGATTCGGTCGAAGAACCGGAGCAACCACGGGGTGCCCTCCTCGAACGGGCCGCCGCTGTAGGCGGCACTGTGGTTCCACACCTGCGTGGTTCGACCCACGAACTGGTATCCGCCCGGACCCTCCATGCCGTAGATGCACAGGTACGCCCCACCGATGCCGACGGCGTTCTCCGGCGTCCACGTTCGCGCCGGGTTGTACTTGGTCGTCACCAATCGGTGCCGCGGGTCCAACGGGGTCGCCACCGGTGCGCCCAGGTACACGTCACCGAGACCGAGGACCATGTAGTCGGCGGCGAAGACGGTGTCGAACACCTCTGCCACCGAATCGAGTCCGTTCATTCGCCGGATGAACTCGATGTTCCAGGGGCACCACGGGGCGTCGGCGCGCACGCCGTGCATGTAGCGCTGAATGGCCTCGCGGGTCGAGGGGTCGTCCCACGAGAGCGGGAGCCGAACCTGGCGGCTGGGAACCACGAGCTCCGAGGCCGCGGGAAGATCGTCCTCGACCTCGGACAGCAGACCCATCAACGAATCGATGGACAGCACATCGGGATTCACCTTCACCTGCAACGAGCGGATACCGGGAGTCAGGTCGACCAGGCCACGGGGCGCGAGTGCTTCGACGCGCTGATGCAGGGCGTGCACCCGGGCCCGCAGTGCCAGATCGAGTTTCATGTCGCCGTACTCGACGAGCACGTTGTCGTCGCCCGAGCGGCGGTAGGTGACGCACGTGTCGGCGTCGCGTCGGGCGATGACGCCGTCGTCGCCGTCGCCGCCTGCGGAGAACACCGCGGGCAGAGACGCGCGGCGAGCGAGACCGAGTGAGCCCAGCGGCGCGGTGGACGCGGCCTTCACGGGAACGAAGCGGATGGTGTCGCCCGGTCGCAGTTGGCCGAGCTTCCATCGTTCGGCCGCGACAACGGTGACGGGACAGACGAATCCGCCCAGGCTCGGGCCGTCGGGTCCGAGCAGGATCGGGGTGTCGCCGGTGAAGTCCAATGCCCCGACGCTGTAGGCGTTGTCGTGGATGTTCGACGGGTGCAGCCCGGCCTCGCCGCCGTCGGCCCTGGCCCACTGCGGCTTCGGCCCGATCAACCGGACCCCGGTGCGATCGGAGTTGAAGTGCACCTCGTAGCGGGTGGCGTAGAGGGTGTCGATGTCCTCGCGGGTGAAGAACTCCGGGGCGCCGTGCGGTCCCTCGGTGACGGCGATGTCCCAGCTCGACGTCAGCACCGGCAGGTGCTCCATGGGAATCGGCCCGAGGGCGGTCGGGTTGTCCGAGCGCCCTGCCAGGCCGATGACGTCGCCCTCACCGAGGGTGCCGCCGCGATGCCCGCCGAACTTGCCGAGCGTGAACGTCGCTGCGCTGCCGAGGTAGTCGTCGACGTCGAGGCTGCCCTGGATCAGAACGTAGACACGTAGCCCGTGCCCGGTGGTGGTGCCGACATCGAGGGTCGCACCGGCGGGGACCAGGACCGGTTTCCACTGCGGGGCCGGTCGGCCGTCGATGCGGACCGGTACCGCAGCGCCGGTGACGCAGACGTAGGTGTCGGCGTCGAACATCAATGCGGGTCCGGCCATGGTGGATTCGAGTCCCGGAGCACCCTCGGGATTGCCGAGCGCGACATTGCCGAGCCGGAACGACAGGTCGTCCATCGGTCCCGACGGCGGTACGCCCACCTTCCAGTATCCGATGCGGCCCGGCCAGTCCTGCACCGTTGTGATCATCCCCGGGCGCTGGACCGTCATCTTGGCGGCGGTGAGGTTCGCTCCGGTCATGCGCGTGTCACGATCATGCGCACCGCGGTGGGGTCGAATCCGTTGCAGGGGTTGTTGATCTGCGGGCAGTTGGACACCAGCACCAGCGTGTCGATCTCGGCACGCAACGACAGCTTCTTGCCGGGAGCCGAGAGACCGTCGACGATACCGAGGGTGCCGTCCGCGTCGACGGGGACGTTCATGAAGAAGTTGATGTTGGGCACCAGGTCTCGTTTGCCGAGTCCCCACTTGGATCCCTCGATGAGGAAGTTCTCGACGCACGCGTGCTGATGCTGCGTGTGGTGGCCGTAGCGGAGGGTGTTCGATTCCTTGGAGCACGCGCCGCCGACGGTGTCGTGGTTGCCGACCTCGTCGTCGACGATCGTCATGATCGGCGTCGAATCATCGCTCCGCAGCACGGTTCCGGTGGTGAGGAACAGGTTCCGCTGCGCGGTGACGGTCGCGGGGGCGGAGTACCGGATGGAGTGATCGTGCGCGCCGTACATCAGGGTGTCGACGGCTTGATTGCCGTACAGATCGACGATGGTCAGTACGTCACCGGCCTCGACGACGGCGGACCATGGACCGAATGCGGGGGCGATCTCGTCTCGAACGATCGTGGTCTCGAGTGTTCCTGCGTTCACTGCGCTGCCTTCCATGCGTTCTCGGTGTTCTGCACTGCCCGCTGATATTCCGGTTCCGTGTTGTCGAGAGCGAGCAGTTCCTCCGGTGCCCGCCACGCCAGCACGTCGAGAGCTGTTGTGGGGAACTCGGACCTTGAGTCCAGTGGGTGAGCGGTGTTGGCCAGCAACACGATCACCGGAAGATGGATCAGCAGATCCACCGACTTCCCCGCTCCCGCCGAGCCGGTGCCGACCAACGCTCCGTCGGCGTCGACTCGCACGCCGTGAAAGAACGACAGGGACGGCGCGACGTCGCGTGGTTCGAGTCCGTGCTTGGCTGCGGCGAGGGTGAACAGTTCTCGACCGGCCGGAGCCGTCGAATGTGGTCCGCTGACTCCGTATTTGGCGACGTTGGTAGCGGTCGAGGTGGTGCCGCACAGTGCGTCGTGGCGACCGGAGGTGTCGGCGACGATGGTGGCGAGTACGCGGCCCTGGTCCGAGAGCAGGGGATGGCCCGAGCTCAGGTACGCCTGCCACGGCACCTTGACGGTGTCGGCGGTGTTGAGCCGTTCCCACGGAGCGTCGGCGCGGTAGAGCAGCAGATTGGCGCAGGCATCACCGTCGACGTCGACGAGGCGTAGTCGGGTTCCGCGAGCGAGGACCTTGGTGGTGTAGCTGCCGCCGGGGACCGATTCGGCCCAGGTGAGCTCCGAGATGCCCTCCGGTGCGGTGGGTGCAGGCGCGACGGTGGCCTGGGAACGTGCATGTTCCTTGGCGGAGTGGGTGGTTGCTGTGGTCATGGTGGTTCAGGCTCCGATCGTGACGGGCTTGGGGTGGGCCTTGCCGCGGGGCAGGCAGGCGATGCCGACGACGATCACGGCGAGGACGGTCAACGGTGCGGCCCATCGTAGGAGTGGGAATTCGCCGGTGGGGTCGAAGATCTCGGCGCGCGGCCACGACAAGTTGATCACCATCAGGCCGCCGTAGAGAACCGCTGCGATGTTGACCGGCAGGCCGAGGCGTCCGAGGGTGAAGAGCTTCTCGCCGTCGGCATCCTTCTGGACTCCGCCGTGCGGCCAGCCTTTGAGTCGCTGGATCAGCAGCGGGACGGTGACCATCATGTAGGCGAGGTAGATCAGCACGATGCAGACGCTGGACAGCGTGGTGAAGATCGCGGAGTTGCCGACGTTGACGGCCAGGATCGCCACGCAGGCCAGACCGATCAGAACCGAGGGTGCGATGGGGGTTCCGGTGCGCGAGTTGACCTTCGCCAGAGCCGCCGAGGCGGGCAGTCTTCCGTCGCGGGCCATGGAGAACATCAGCCGTGATGCCGCGGTCTGAATGGCGAGGGTGCAGATGAACACGGCAATCGCGACGTCGACCAGTAGAACCTTGCCCCACGGCGAGGTGAGGATCGAGTCGATGACGTACGGAAGTCCCTGCGTCGCAAGCTGTCCGTCGGTCAGGCTGGGTGCGGCCATCAGAGCGCCGACGATCATCAGGCCGCCGCCCAGTGCCGATGCGGACAGGGCCAGGCGGATGGTGCGCGGCGCGACGCGTCGGGGATTGCGGGTCTCCTCGGCGAGTTCGCCTGCCGAGCCGAAGCCGACCATGACGTAGGCGGCCATCAGGCCCGAGACGATCCAGGCACCGATGTAGCCGGGATCGGCTCCGGCACTTCGGGTGTCGAAGACCACCTGCGGTCCACGCTCGGCGTGGGTGAAGAACACCAGCACGAGGGCGATGACTCCGACGATCTCGCAGGTGACGCCGATGCTGTTGATCCGCGACATCCAGTTGACGCCGATGCAGTTGATGGTGGTGGTGAGCACCAGCAGAATCGAGCCCAGCACAACGGCATTGGCGGCACCGCTCGGTGAGGTGAGTGCGGTGTCCTCGCCGATCAGCTGGAATCCGCCCCAGATGCTGGGTAGCACCACCTGCAGTGCGATTGCGGCCGCCGAGGCGGTGACGATCTGCGCGATGATCATGAACCAGCCCGCGAACCAGCCGACCAGCTCACCGCCCATGCGCCGCGACCAGTGGTAGATCGCACCTGAGATGGGATAACGGGCAGCGAGTTCGGCGAAGTTCAGGGCCACCATGAACTGCCCGAGAAACACCAGCGGCCAGGTGAGGAAGAAGGCCGGGCCACCGAAGCTGAAGCCGAGTCCGAAGAGCTGGAAGATGGTCGTCAGAATCGAGACGAACGAGAAGCCGGCCGCGAAGGACGCGTACTTACCCAGGCTGCGATGCAGCTGCTGGTCGTAGCCCAGCGCAGCCAGATCCGAATGGTCCGAGGTGGCGGGTGATTCGGACCCCTGACCTGACGCGGGCAGTGTGGTCGAGCTCATGTGATCTCCTACGGGCGAGGTGGGTGGATGAGTGACCCCGCTGCATCGCCGAGGCGGGTTTTCTGTCAGTTGATAGTTTTCGGCACCGTCGTTCCCTGGCGGTGACCGTCGTGCAACAAGCTCGTTTCGTCTATTTCGATCAGATGACAGAAATCTCACCGTCACGTCGACCTGACAAGATGCACTCATGACCGGAGCAGGCAGGCCAAGGCTGAGCACGAAGAAGCGGCCCGGCGACACCGCTCGCGAGGAGATACTCGACGCCTCGGCAGAGCTCTTCACCACTCGCGGATTCACCAATACCTCCACCCGCGTCATCGCCGATGCCGTCGGATTGCGTCAGGCCTCGCTCTATCACCACTTCGCCACCAAGGACGACATACTCGACGCGCTGCTCAGCGGAACGGTCGATGCGCCGCTGGCCGTCGCGCAGCGCATTCGGCAGTCGGGGGCCGAGGCTGCGACCCAGATGTACGCACTGGCCTACTTCGACGCCGGCCAGCTCGGTGCGTCCACCTGGAATCTCGGCGCGCTCTACCTACTGCCCGAACTGCGCAGCGAGCGATTCGAAACCTTCCGCGACCATCGCTACACGCTGATGGGTCTGTATGCGGCCATCGCGTCGGACACGGTGGCCGAGCTCGGTGCCACGCCGCGTCCGGGCACCGTCGACCTTCCGTTTCGCCTGGTGGAGACCGTCGTGAACGCCCGCGCCGACCTCGAGAACGGAAGGCCCGATGCGCTGGCCGACGCCGCCGCCATTGCCGAAGCCGCCCTGCGGGTGCTGGGCTGGTCGGCAGACGTGAGCGAATTGCACGACACCGCGCGTGCCCTGCTGGCGAAGGTGGACTAGATGACACAGCTGCCCGACTGGGCCCGGGCCCTCGACCTGGCACCACACCCCGAGGGCGGATGGTTTCGCGAGACCTGGCGCAGCGAGGTCACGATCCCACAGGAGTTCCTGCCCGACGGCTATCCCGGTCCCCGCGCGGCAGGCACGGCCATTCTGTTTCTGCTCATGCCCGGCCAGCAGTCGGCGTGGCACACCGTCCGCGGGACCGAGATGTGGCTGTATCACCGCGGTGGTCCGGTGCAGCTCGACCTCGGCGGCGCAGCGGACGAGCCGGGAACCGTGACCTCGCTGCTGGTCGGACCGGACTCGCCGCAGCAGATCGTGCCGCCATCGGTGTGGCAGCGGGCGCGTCCCGTGGGCGACGAGCCGAGTCTGGTCAGCTGCACCGTCACTCCGGGATTCGATTTCGAGGACTTCCGGCTCGAGGGGCCCGAGCATGGGTAGAAAGCGCGGATCGGAGTCATCAGGCTCCCTGCAGCCCGGGGTGTTCGAAATCGATTCGGGCACCTGTGAATTGGTCCGCGACACGTTCTCCGACGATGGCTGGGTCGTCAACGTCAACGACGTCCCCAGCTCGCACATCGACATGAACGATCCGACGGTGCTCGAGTTCGAGTACATGCGCTGGATCTCGGGGCTGGTTCGGGCGCAATGGGATTCGAGCTTTCCGCTGCGGGCGCTGCACCTCGGCGGCGGGGCGTGCACGCTGGCGCGCTCGTTCACCGCGGAATATCCGGGGGCGCGTCAGGTGGTCGTGGAACTCGACGGCAAGCTCTCGGAACTGGTACGCGAGTGGTTCGACCTGCCGCGAGCACCGTTGCTGCGTATCCGCGTCGGTGAGGCACGGGCGGTCACCGAGACACTGACCGGGAACAGCCGCGACCTGATCGTGCGAGATGTGTTCGCAGGAGCGGTAACTCCGGCACCGCTACTGACCGCCGAGTTCATCGAGCACGTTCGGCGCGTCCTCGCCCCCGGCGGCATGTACGTCGTCAACTGCGGTGACCGACGCGATCTCTCGCTCGCGAAGCAGGAGGCGTCGACTCTTCGCAGTGTCTTTCCGCACCTGGCGATCGTCGCCGATCCGGCGATGCTCAAGGGCAGGCGCTACGGCAACATCATCATTGCGGGCAGCGATGTGCCGATCGGGGATTCCCCGTCGTTGGCTCGCGAACTACTCGGCGGTGCGGTGCCGGCTCATGTGTGGTTGACCGAGGAAGTGCAGTCGTTTGCCCGCGACGCGCGGGTGTTGAAGGACTAGGAAGCTGGGTTGTTGCTCGCGAGGTCTTTCGCCAGTCGCTCCGCGGCCGAGATCAGCAGGGGGACGAACTGCTCGGCAGACTCGAGCGTGACTCGGGCGGTGGGCCCGGCGATGGACATCGCCGTCAGAGTCGGTGCGCCGATCACGGGTACGGCGAAGCAGCGCACTCCCACCTCCTGCTCACCGTCGTCGATGGCGTACCCGCGTTCGCGGATCGCAGCGAGGTCGGTGAGCAACGCGTCGAGGGTGGTGAGGGTGTTGACGGTGCGGGGTGCCATACCGAGTCGGCCGACGATCGCGCGGACGGCGTCGTCGTCCAATTGCGCGAGCAGCGCCTTGCCGACGCCGGTGGAATGCGGCAGCACTCGCTGCCCCACCTCGTTGAACATCCGCATGGCGTGTTCGGACGGCACCTGCGCGACGTAGACCGCCATGTCGTCCTCGAGGAATGCCATGTTGGACGTCTCGTGTGTGATCCGGACCAGCTCGGCCAGGTACGGCTTCGCCCATCCGCCGATCAGTTTGCTCGCGCTGTCACCCAGGCGAATGAGTTTGGTACCCAACGCATATCGACGGGACGGCAGCCGCCTGACGTAGCCGAGCGAGACGAGGGTCCCGATCAGTCGGTGCACGGTCGGCATCGGCAGATCGGTACCCTCGGCGAGTTCGCTGATCCCGATGGATCCGCCCGAGGCGGCCATGATGTCGAGCAACTCGAACGCACGCTCCACGGACTGCACCCCGCCACCTGCCGCCACAGTCCCACCTCGCATGCTCGTAGCTTCTACCGATCTCGATAGAACACTACTGGTGATGCCGCGTCGCCACCGGTGGTGCAGCGGTCACCACCGAGGGCGAGGGTTTCTGGCCGATCGTGACGACGTTGAACGCGATGTTCAGCAGGACGGCGACGATGCTCGCGGCGCTGATGCCCGAGTCGAGTACCACGTGGACCCAGTCGGGGAACGCTGCGTAGAAGCCCGGCACCGCGATGGGGATGACGCCGAAGCCGATGGCGACGGCCACGATGACGAGGTTGAGGTTGCCGTCGAACTCCACCTTGGACAGAGTCCTGATGCCGCTGGCGGCCACCGACCCGAACAGCACGATGCCCGCGCCGCCGAGCACGGGCAACGGAACCGATGCGACGACCAGTCCGAGGATGGGAAAGAGTCCGAGGAACAGCAGTACCGAGCCGCCTGCCGCGACGACGTAGCGACTCTTGATTCCGGTGACCGCCACCAGACCGACGTTCTGCGCGAACGCACTGGCCGGGAAGGTGCCGAACACGGGAGCGATGGTGGTGGCCACCATGTCCGCGCGCAGCCCGTCGCCGACGCGTCGGGCATCGACGTCGGTGCCGACGATCTCGCCTACGGCCAGGATGTCCGCGGTGGTCTCGGTCATGATGACGAGAATGACCACCACCATCGACAGGATCGCCGCGATCTGGAAGGTCGGTGCTCCGAACGCGAACGGCTCGGGGAAGCTGAAGATGGCACCGTCACCCACACCGGAGAAGTCGGCCTTGCCGACGAGGACGGCGAACACTGTGCCTGCGATGATGCCGATCAGAATCGACAGTCGCGAAAGCGTGCCCTGCACCAGTCTGCTGACGAGCAGCACGACCAGAAGACTGAAGGCGGCGAGTCCGATGTTGGACGTCGAGCCCCAATCGGTGGCTTGCTCGTCACCGCCCATCGCCCACCGAACCGCAACGGGCAGCAGCGAGATGCCGATGACGGTGATGATCGTTCCGGTCACCACCGGTGGGAAGAAGCGCACGATCTTGCTGAAGAACGGGGTGATGAGGATGCCGATGGCACCGGCGGCGATGATGGCGCCGAACACCGAGTTCAATCCACCCGGCCCGCTCGCGATGGCCACCATCGTCGACACCGACGCGAACGAAATGCCCTGCACCAGAGGAAGTTTTGCACCGAAGTACGGCACCCCCAGGGTCTGCAGCAGGGTGGCCGCGCCACTGACGAACAACGCGGCCGAGACCAGCAGAGCGATCTCGGTGCCGCTCAGCCCCGCTGCACCACCGACGATCAGTGGTGGTGCGATGACTCCGCCGTACATCGTCAGGATGTGCTGCAATCCATAGAGATACGACCTGCCGATCGACAACCGTTCGTCCTCGGGACGGGCGGGATCGTGCGGCGCATGGGTGCGTTTCGTCAGTTTCGGGGTCGTCAGTTTCACGGCGGCGCTCCTAGCAGAATCCGGGAACGGTATCCCAGGCGCGGCCCGCGTCCGGGGCGTCGTCGCGCTCCACCGTGGCCTCGATCAGACCGTAGGGACGATCCGCGACGTAGAAGACCTCACCGGGGTTGTCCAGTCCGAACGGCTCGAGGTCGACGAGGAAGTGATGGATGTTGGGCATCGAGAACTTGATCTCGCCGATCTCCGGGTGCGCTTCGAGAACCTGCTTACCCATCTGGAACAGGCTCTGCTGCAATGCAAGAGAGTGAGTGGAGGCGAAAGCGTCGAGCATGATGGAGCGGACGTCGTCGAAGGTCTTGTCGAAGTCCAGCTCGGTGGTGAGGTATCGCCAGCGGGCGCTGACCGACGTCGCCAGTATCCGGTCCGTGGTCTCCTTCAGTGTGGTGTACCGGTCCTTCGGGTAGCCCCAGAACTCGGAGGCCGTCGAATTGAGCACCACGAGGTCGCTGATTCCGGAGACGATGGAGATGTTCTCGCCGTCGACCGTGACGATCGTGTTCCGCTTCTCGTCGCCGGCCTTGACGAAAGAGTGATCGTAGCCGTCCTCACCGTTCGCGATCCGCGACCACTGGTACTGCTCGACCTCCCATCGGCCACCGGTGATCCAGTCGAAGCTGTCGGTGAAGTGCGCACCGAGACGGAGGGCGAAGTTCTCGATTGCCCCGATGCCGTCCCGCGCGAAGGCGTACACGGTGTTCTTCTGGGTGTCGGTCGCGACGACGTGGGCGTTGTCGCCCTCGGTGTGGACGGCCTCGAGGTCGCCGCGCAGCTGCGAGGTGACGCTGACGTCGGTGATGCGGTGGCGAGGAGTCTCGCGGTCGATGCGGACGAGTCTGCATTCGGCTTTGCCGTACTGGTTTGCTCCGAGCACGATGGACATGGGTTCTAGCTCCCTCGATAGGTGGTGAAAGCGAACGGGCTCAACAGAAGTGGTATGTGGTAGTGCTGGTCGGGTGCGGTGATCTCGAAGGTGACGACGACCTCGGGGTGGAAACATTCGGTGTGCTGGGCCGCGAAGTACGCGCCGGTTGCGAAGGTGAGGCGGTAGATGCCCGGTTCGAGTTCTGTCGGCCCGAGCGCTCCGACCCGGCCCTGCTCGTCGGTGACGGCGTCGGCAACCGGGGTGCCGTGGTGATCGGCGAGCACGATCGAGACACCCTGCGCAGGAACGCCTCTCGCCGCATCGAGTACGTGAGCGGTCACATGGCTCCTCGGGTCAGGCATCGCCGAGACTTCCTGTCGCTCTGATCTCGGCGATCTCCCGCAGTTCGTGTTCGACGACGGTGGCCTCGGTCTCGGGGTCGTTGCCGAGCCTGCTCTGCAGAGCGTCGAGAACCGCTCGGGCATCCCGGCCGGCGGCCCTGATCAGAAAGACCCGCCCGAATCGGTTCTCGTAGGCCAGATTCCCCGCTCGTAGCCGCTGTTCCACACTAGCGTCGGAGATGTCGACGCCGGATTGTTCGGTACTCGCGTGCCGAGCGCTGGCGTCGTCGCCCTCCGGTCGTTCGCCGATGCGGGGATGTACCGCGAGTGCGCGGTGCACTTCGTCGGCGGTCAGCGGCGCGGCGGCATGGGCAATGACTCTGCGTAGGGCCCGGGTGTCGGTGAACGGCCGGGCGCTCAGAACTCCCTCGACCCAGCGAGGCACGTCGAGGCAGAGCGAGAGCGTGCGTGCCGCGTCGGCGTCGGAGGCCGCGTTCAGCTCGACGACGGCTTCGTCTGTGTCGGATTCCGCAATACGAAATGATGATTCCACCAAACGAGCGTGACACCGATCACATCCAGTGTCAAGGGTGGATCTGGACCTATTCGATTCGAGCCGTCGAGCGTTGCTGCACTGCGGCATTCGGCGCTTCACGCGGACGGTCCGGGCGTACGGGTCTTGACAGATCCACGTGGCGCACGCCACACTCGAATCACAAAACGGAATCGTTATTCCGCAATACGGACTTTGTGTCCGGACCGTTCGAGCCCGAGAGGAACGACTTCATGACGGAGCTTTTCTGCAACGGTGGTGCTATGCGCGGCGGCAGCCTGCACCACAACGTCTCGTCCCACCCGTTCGTGGGGACAGTGCGCACCACCCCGAACTACCGCTTCTTCTCGGTACGGGACGAATTCCCGGCGCTGCTGCTCGATCACACCGCCGGCGCGGCCATCGAAGGCGAGCTGTACGACATTCCGCTCGACGACATCCGCAAGTCCTTCCTGCCGGACGAACCGCCGGAGCTCGAACTCACCGTGGTCGCGCTCGAGGACGGGCGCTCGGTCCTGGGCGTCGGCCTCCGGCCCGGGGTGCTCGACGCGCAGCCGGACGAACTGACCGACATCACCTACGCAGGCAGCTGGCGCAGGTACCGCGGCCTGCCGCAACCTCAGAACTGAAAGGCACTGTGCATGAACACCTTCACTGATTCTCGACTCCAGTACACCGTCAACTGTTCCATTCTCTTCACCGACGTCCCTCTGCTCGATCGACCGCAGCGCGCGCGAGACGCCGGCTTCGACGCCGTCGAATTCTGGTGGCCGTTCTCGGGCCCGGTGCCGTCGGACGGCGACGTCTCCGCGTTCGTGTCCTCCATTCGCGACGCCGGGGTGCAGCTGACCGGACTGAACTTCGCTGCCGGCGACATGCCCGCAGGCGATCGTGGGATTCTGTCCGATCCAGCGCAGGTGCAGGCCTTCCGAGACAACATCGACGCCACCGTCGGAATCGGCGAACAACTCGGCACCAGAGCGTTCAACGCCCTGTACGGAAACCGCATCGACGGCGTCGATCCGCTCGACCAGGACGAGGTCGCGATCGAGAACCTGGCCGCCGCCGGGAAGGCCGCGGCGAGAATCGGTGCGGTCGTGCTGATCGAACCCGTGAGCGGCGCGCCCGCCTACCCGTTGAAGTCCGCTGCCGGAGCCGTCGCCACCATCCGACGCGTGGCCCGTGAGCAGGACGTACACAATTTGCGCCTGCTGGCCGACCTGTACCACCTCGCCGTCAACGGAGACGACGTTCCCGCAGCGCTCGAGGCCCACCACGACCTCATCGGGCACGTGCAGATCGCCGATTCCCCCGGCCGCGGAGAACCGGGCACCGGATCGCTCGACCTCGGCGGACAGCTCGCCGGCCTCGCCGAACGGGGTTACGACGGCTACGTCGGACTCGAATACAAGGCCACTCGCCAGGACACGTTCGACTGGCTAGAGCTGGCTCTTTCCACCGGCACCACTACCAAGTAGGGATTGATATGAGCACCATTGCATTCATCGGCCTCGGAATCATGGGCAGTCCCATGTCCGTTCATCTCGCCAAGGCGGGCCACCAGGTGGTCGGCTACAACCTGACCCCCGATCGCACGGGTCCTCTGCTCGAGGCAGGCGGCACTGCTGCCGATTCGATCGCCAAGGCCGTCCACGACGCCGACGTCATCGCGATCATGGTCCCCGACTCCCCCGATGTGCAGGACGTCCTGTCCGGTGAGGGCGGTGTGTTCGACAATGCTCGACGCGACGCGCTGATCATCGACTTCTCGAGCATCCGTCCCGACGTCACCGCCACGTTGGCTGCCGACGCAACTGCGCGCGGCTTCCGCATCCTCGATGCCCCGGTCTCCGGTGGCCAGGCCGGTGCCGAGAACGCGACGTTGTCGATCATGGTCGGTGGCAGCGCGGACGACTTCGCCACGGCCAAGCCGATTCTCGACGTCGTCGGCAAAACCGTCGTCCATGTGGGTCCAAGCGGATCCGGCCAGACCGTCAAGGCGGCCAACCAGTTGATCGTGGCCGGCAACATTCAGGTGCTCGCCGAGGCGATCGCATTCCTCGAGGCCTACGGCGTCGATCTGGCTGCGTCGGTTGAGGTGCTCGGCGGTGGCCTCGCCGGTTCGGCGGTGCTGAACCAGAAGGCCCAGAAGATGCTCGACCGGTCGTTCGAGCCCGGGTTCCGCATCGACCTGCACCACAAGGACCTCGGCATCGTCACCTCGGCAGCGCGCGAGGCGGGGGTCGTGATCCCGATGGGCGCAGTGCTGGCGCAGCTGATGGCCTCCGCCCGAGCCAACGGTGATGGCGGCCTGGATCATTCGGCACTGTACCGCGGCGTCGCTCGGCTCTCCGGTAAGGACAACTGACATGGCCAGGATGCGCGCGGCCGATGCCGCAGTGAAGATCCTCGAACTCGAAGGTGCGACAACCGCATTCGGTCTCCCCGGTGCAGCCATCAATCCCTTCTATGCGGCGATGCGCGATCACGGTGGGATCCGCCACGTGCTGGCCCGCCACGTCGAGGGTGCCTCACACATGGCGGAGGGGTTCACCCGGGCGGCACCGGGCAACATCGGAATCTGCATCGGTACCTCCGGCCCAGCCGGAACCGACATGATCACCGGGCTGTATTCGGCCATGGCAGACTCGATTCCGATCCTCGCCATCACCGGCCAGGCCCCGGTCGCGCGGCTGCACAAGGAGGACTTCCAGGCCGTCGACATCGCATCGATCGCCGCACCGGTGACCAAGATGGCGATGACCGTGCTCGAACCGGCGCAGGTTCCCGGTGCGTTCGCGCAGGCATTCCACCTGATGCGTTCCGGCCGTCCCGGACCGGTGCTGATCGACCTGCCCATCGACGTGCAGCTCGCCGAGATCGACTTCGATCCAGAGACGTACCAGTCGTTGCCCGTACACAAGCCCGTCGCCTCACGTGCTCAGGCCGAGAAGGCCATCGACATGCTCCTGGCTGCCGAGCGCCCGTTGATCGTGGCCGGCGGCGGCATCATCAACGCCGATGCCTCGGACCTGCTCGTCCAGCTCGCCGAGATTCTCGACGTCCCGGTGATCCCGACACTGATGGGCTGGGGCACCATCCCCGACGATCACCGTCTCGCTGCAGGCATGGTCGGTTTGCAGACCGCGCACCGGTACGGCAACGCGACCATGTTGGCCTCGGACTTCGTGCTCGGCATCGGAAACCGTTGGGCCAACCGGCATACCGGCGGCCTGGAGACCTACCGCAAGGGCCGCAAGTTCGTCCACGTCGACATCGAGCCGACCCAGATCGGACGCGTCTTCGCACCGGACTACGGCATCATCTCCGACGCCAAGGCCGCACTCGAGCAGTTCGTGGCCGTCGCCGAGGAGCGCCGTGCAGCAGGCACGCTGCGTGATCTCTCGGGCTGGGTCGAGGACTGTGCGACCCGAAAGCGCACGATGCACCGCCGCACTCACTTCGACAACGTGCCGATCAAGCCGCAGCGCGTGTACGAGGAGATGAACAAGGTCTTCGACCGCGACACCCGGTACATCAGCACGATCGGGCTCTCGCAGATCGCAGGCGGTCAGTTCCTCCACGTCTACTCCCCTCGCAATTGGATCAACTGCGGGCAGGCCGGCCCGCTCGGCTGGACCATTCCCGCGGCGCTCGGGGCGGTGGCCGCCGATCCCAAGGCGAATGTCGTTGCACTGTCCGGAGATTACGACTTCCAGTTCATGATCGAAGAACTGGCCGTCGGTGCCCAGTTCAATCTGCCGTACGTGCACGTGGTGGTGAACAACTCGTACCTCGGGCTGATCCGACAGGCGCAGCGTGCCTTCGACATGGACTTCTGCGTGCAACTGGGATTCGACAACATCAACCACCAGGACGTCTTGGACGCTCAGCCCGGCATCCCCAAGGGCTATGGCGTCGACCACGTGCAGGTGGCAGAAGGGCTGGGCTGCAAAGCGCTTCGCGTCACCGAGCCCGACCTGATCGGCGAGACGCTGGTGCGGGCTCGAACTCTGGCCAACGAGCACAAGGTTCCCGTCGTCGTGGAGATCATCCTCGAGCGGGTCACCAACATCTCGATGGGCACCGAGATCGACAACGTCGGTGAATTCGAGGAACTGGCCAACACCTCGGCGGACGCACCCACCGCGTTGCTTCTGCTGGACTAGAGATGACGCGAATTCTGCTCGCTCCGGACAAGTTCAAGGGCTCGCTGTCGGCGGCGGATGTCGCCCGGGCACTGGCATCGGGAATGCTCTCGGTCGATTCGTCGCTCGAGACGGTGTGCCTGCCCGTCGCCGATGGCGGTGACGGCACCGTCGATGCTGCCGTCACCGCCGGGTGGGACCGAATGGCAGTGACCTGCTCGGGGCCGACCGGTGAAAAGGTGAACACGTCCTACGCTCGCCGGGGCGATACCGCCGTCGTCGAACTGGCATCGGCCGTCGGGCTCGAGCTTCTGCCCGATGGACGGCCGGATGCGCTGGGAGCCAGCACGTTCGGCCTCGGTACCGTCATCGCAGACGCCCTGGAGGCGGGTGCCGAACGTATCGTCGTCGGCCTCGGAGGCAGTGCATCCACCGACGGCGGGGCCGGAATGCTGTCGGCACTGGGTGCACGGATCCTCGATGCCGACGGCAACGACGTCGCGCTCGGCGGCGGTGCGTTGCGCGGCGCGGTGCACCTGGATCTGTCCGGGATCTTGCCGTCGGCTCGCAACGCGGTGTTCGAGCTGGCGTGCGACGTCGACAATCCGTTGCTCGGTGCCACCGGAGCCGCAGCGGTTTACGGACCGCAGAAGGGTGCAGGGCCGCAGGAGCTGCTGTATCTGGAACACGGGATGCGGCAGTGGGCGCATCTCGTGCGCAACGCAATCGGACGTGATGTGAGCGGGCTGGCCGGAACCGGAGCGGCAGGTGGCACTGCGTTCGGGGCCATCGCCGTACTCGGTGCTGCGGCCAAGCCGGGTATCGAGACGGTGCTCGAACTGATCGACTTCGGTAGCGCTCTGGCCTCGGCCGATCTGGTCGTCACCGGTGAGGGCTCGCTCGACGAGCAGAGCTTGCACGGCAAGGCACCGATCGGTGTCGCGCACGCTGCACGTGCAGCCGGTGTTCCGGTGATCACCGTGGCTGGACGCAGCGTCGTCGGCTTGGATCGACTGCGCCCCTACGGAATCACCGCCTCATATGCACTCGCCGACCTGGAGCCGGACCCTCGAATTTCGATGCGTGATGCGGCCAGGTTGTTGCACGAGGTGGGCCGAACCTTGGCCACCACACACATTTTGGAAGGAACTTCATGACCGGAACCGATTTCACCACGCTGACCGATCTGGCTTCTCGGGCGCTCGGCGGCAGCGTGTCCGCAGCGAACGACGAGTTGTTCGCCCAGCGCGAGAACCTGATCAAGCCCGATGCTCCGCTGTTCGATCCCGAGGACTTCGGCCACAAGGGAAAGGTGTACGACGGGTGGGAGACTCGTCGTCGCCGCGACGAAGGCGGTCACGACTGGGCAATCGTGCGACTGGGGGCACCGGGCATCGTGCACGGCGTTGTCGTCGACACCGCTCACTTCACCGGCAACTACCCGCCGTTCGTATCCGTCGAGGCGGCGTCGATCGAGGGCTATCCGTCCATGGAGGATGTGCTGAAGGCAGATTGGCACACCATTGTCGACAAGTCTCCTGCAGTCGGAGACACCGCGAACAGGTACGAGGTGGCCGATCGGCACCGGTGGACGCATGTGCGTCTGTCGATCTACCCCGACGGTGGCGTTGCCCGGTTCCGTGTGCATGGTCAGGTGGTGCAGGATCCGCGGTTCCTCGCAGGCACCGTCGACCTGCTGGCCGCGGAGAACGGCGCTCGGCTCACCGACTGCTCCGACGCGTTCTACTCCTCGCCGGCCAACATCATCCTGCCCGGGCGGGCCCGCAACATGGGCGAAGGCTGGGAGAACTCTCGACGACGCAACGGCGGCAACGACTTCGCAGTATTTGCTCTCGCATCGCCCGGTGCCCCGCGACACGTGGAGGTCGATACCAGCTATTACGTGGGTAACGCACCGGGGTGGATTCGGCTCAGCGCCATCGATTCTCGTCGCCGACACGTCACGGATCCCACGGCGTGGACCGAGATTCTGCCCCGCACCGCCGTCCAGCCGGACACCCGCCATCGCTTCCTGTTGAACGAGGCCGACGCGTACACGCACCTGCGGCTGGACGTGTACCCCGATGGCGGACTGTCCCGATTGCGGCTGTTCGGTGAACTCGACGCCGAAGCCCTCGATGCGGCCGACATCGCGTGGAAGTCCTCGGAGCTTCAAAGTGTCTCCAGTGCAGTCTGATCTGGTTGTTCGCGCGTCGCGGGCGGTGATCGGTGGCCGGGAGGTGGCGGCATCGATCTCGGTGCTGGACGGCCGCATTATTGCGATCGACTCTCTGGACGCGCACGTGTCTGGGGCCGTGATGGTCGAGCTCGGGCCGGATGAGGTGCTGCTGCCGGGTTTGGTGGACACCCACGTGCACGTCAACGAGCCGGGGCGCACCGAGTGGGAGGGTTTTGCCAGCGCCACCCGAGCCGCCGCTGCAGGTGGGATCACGACCATTGTCGATATGCCGCTCAACAGCATTCCCCCGACAGTGGACGTCGCGGCGTTGGAGACCAAGCGGCGGGTGGCTGCGGATCAGTCGGTCGTCAATGTCGGGTTCTGGGGCGGGGCGGTGCCAGGAAACGTGGATCAGCTGCGACCACTGCACGATGCGGGAGTGTTCGGGTTCAAGTGCTTCCTGCTCGCGTCCGGTGTGGACGAGTTTCCGCCGCTGACTATCCCGGAACTCGAGAAGGCTCTGATCGAGATCGCGTCGTTCGACGGGTTGATGATCGTGCATGCGGAGAACGCCGAGGTCATTGCTGAGGCTCCGACGGCGGCGGGCCGTGAGTACTCGGGGTTCCTCGAGTCGCGTCCGCGTGCGGCAGAGAACCGGGCCATCGAGCAGGTGATCGAGTTGTCTCGACAGACGGGGTGTCGGGTGCACATTCTGCATCTGTCGAGTGCTGATGCGTTGCCGATGATTGCGGCGGCGAAGCGGGACGGGGTGCGGGTGACTGTCGAGACCTGCCCGCATTACCTGTGTTTCGATGCGGAAGCAGTACCGGCGGGGGCGACGCAGTTCAAATGTTGCCCGCCGATCCGCGAGGCCGGAAACCGAGAGTTGTTGTGGCAGGGACTGCTCGACGGCACGATCGACACCATCGTCACCGACCACTCCCCTTGTACGCCGGATCTGAAGAGGTTCGACACTGGAGACTTCGGTGATGCGTGGGGCGGTATCGCGTCGCTGCAGGTGTCGCTGGCTGCGGTGTGGACGGAGGCGCGTGCCCGTGGGTTCGCACTGACCGACATCGTCCGGTGGATGGCCACCAATACTGCCGACCAAGTAGGTATGGCAGACCGAGGCCGTATCGAGATCGGCTGCGCGGCAGACTTGGTGGCGTTTGCGCCGGAGGACATGTTCACCGTGGACGTGACGCAGCTGTACCACCGTAACCCGGTGACTGCGTACGACCGGCTGGGCTTGTCGGGTGTGGTGCGACGGTCGTGGATCGCGGGGTCGGAATCCTCGACCGGGCGCTTGTTGGCGCGCGCCTAGAACGGCGGTGCTGCCGTGTCGTCTGTCTCCTGCTCCTGGTTGTCGGGTGGGTTGGGGTAGGCGATGATGCCGGATCGTTTCGGTTTGGTGGGGATGTGTGGTCTGAGGTCGTTGGCGGCGATGGGTACTGCCGTGCCGTTGGCGGGCAGGGTGATTCGTGTGGTCTTCGATGTCGATGTCCACAGGATCGCTCCGCCGGGGAGCATGACGGCTTTCCAGTAGCCGGCGGTTTTGACGGAGTGGTGGTATTCGCAGAGGCATTGGAGGTTGTTGACTGTGGTCCAGCCGCCGCCGAGGGGGTTGGTGTGGTCGAAGGGGATCACGTGGTCGAGTTGGCAGCGTGCGGCGGGGCGGTGGCAGCCGGGGAAGCGGCAGTGTTTGTCGCGGTGGCGGACGGCTGCGGTGGTGAGGGCGTCGGGGCGGTAGATCAGGGCGCGGTCGGTGAGTGGGTCGCGGGCGACGGATTTTCCGAGGGTGGGGTCGGCGGCGATGGCGGCTTCGAGTGCGGCGGCGAGGGAGGCGGTGCCGATGTAGAGGCCATTGGCTGTACAGCCGGTGCGGTTGTCGGGCCGGATTGTCGAGCGTAGGTCCAGTGCCCTCATGTTGTGGGCGGGATGTCTGATGGCGTCCAGGTCGAGGGCAGAGCTGTGCCGTGTGCCTTTGCCGACGGGAGTGTGGGTGCAGAACAACGCGGCGGCGGAGGTCAACGATTGCAGGCGGCGCGGAGGTCGATCCTCGGTTTCGGCACCCGCACCGGGGTGTGTACTCGATGCCGGACTACCGATCGATGTCGGCTCGGATCCACTGATAGTTTCCTCGTCACTGCCGATGTCGTGGTTGCTGGTGGTATCGGATGGTGCAGTGGGAGTATGGGTTTCGCTCGAATCTTGCGCTGGATCAGCGGTCGGCGTCTGTTGGGCATCTTTCGACGAAGTCGGTGCGGGTGCTGGTGACGCAACTGGCTCTGGGCCGTTCGCCTGCGGCGGCTCCGGTAGCGGCTTGGTGATAGCCGCCGAAGCGGTTGTTGCTGCGTGCTTGGGGGCTGGGTCTGAGCCTGGGGTGGTAGCTGCTGCCGGGTCGGTCGCGGGCCCGGTGGTAGGCGCGGGATTGTCGACCTGATCGACGTTATCTTCTGCCGGCGAGCTCTGTTCGGGTGCAGGAGAACTGGGCCCGGTTGGTTCCGACGCCGAAGCTGTCTCCGCACTCGAATCAGCCGTCGATGCATTCTGTGCACCTGCACCTGCACCTGCACCTGCGTTCGCGTCCGTGGGTGTCTCAGCAGTCGTGTCGGTGCTCGCAGAGGCATCCGCATCCGAATCCGGTACCGCCCCTGCCGCCGTGCCCGGAACGGTGCCCGCTGACGTGTCGGTGTCCGTACCCGCTGCCGTTGCCGTGTCGTTTTCTGTTGCAGGCTCGGTCTTTTCACTGTTGGGGATTCGTTCCCATTCCCCGGTTTCCGGGTTCTGCACGGCCAGTCCGAGTTTCTCGGCGAGGGTCACTGCTTCGGTGAGCAGGACCTGCCACTGACTGTTGCGTGCCAATTCCCGCGCGAGGTCCGGGTCGATGGAACCATGACCGGCCAGATACGCAGGGTTGGCGAGGAGGCCGATGAGGGTGGCGATGTCGACGGTGATCATCGTCAACGGCACCCGCCGATCCGGCAACACCGCATCCTTCTTCGAGCAATCCTCCCGTTGGCACAGGCACGCGAGTCGGGGTTCGCCGTGCATGCGGGCCATGAACGCATCGCACAAGCGTTCCTTCTTCCCGCGCGGATCCTTCGGGCAGAGGGTGTCGGCCATTTCTTCGAGGAGTTGCCATGCGGCGGCGGCTTCGGGTGCGGTCAACTCCGCCCGGATGCGGGCGAGTTCCCCGGCAGGACTGTAGGTGACGGTGCGGAACTTCTTCGCGAACTCCCGCAATGCGGCTGCTTCCTCGGGTGCGACGCGCACCAGGATGTCCCAGATCTCCTTCTCGAGCGGACCCGGCGATGAGCGCCGGGCCGCTTCGACGATCTCGTCCTCGACCTTCTTCACGATGTCGTCGCTCAGGTTGTCGAGGATCCGGCATACCGTCCGTACCCGTGGGAGGTCGACCTCACCGGTCTCGAACGCGGCCTTGAGTAGCGGGAGCCGGGTGTGCAAAGCGACACCGACGGAAACCCACGATTCGGCGACCGTCGCCGAACATCCCAATGCGACTGCCATTTCGGTGCGTCCGTATCGGCTGTAATGCTTGTGCTTGGTGTCGAGGGTGATCCAACTCCGATGCACGTCGTAGCAGGCGGAGATCTTGCGGGCCGCCTGCCGATTCTCCTCACGCGCGGCCGCGGTCAACGCCTCCAGTGACACAGCTGGCAGTGCACCCATCTTTCACCCCCCGGTGACCCGAAACAAGAACGCCTGTTCGAACTTAAAGAAGACTAACCCGGGCCACCGACAAGAACGGTCGCGCGCAGATCGGCGGCTGCTGACCAGACAAATTCACTCCTCACCGAACCGTCTGGTTGACCATGAGGCACTGCGCCGGGATTGGCGAAGCGAGTAGAAGCTTCACGGCGTCGCTGATCGTGATCTGTCGCGCAACGATATCGACGCGGCAACCAAGGCAATGGAGCAGATGCCCGCGATGAGAACGAAAGCACCCACAAGGCCGATGCGTTCGGCGAGGAAGCCCACGAGCGGGGGTCCGCCGAGATACGCGCCGTATCCGATCGCGCTCACGCGCGCGGTGGATACTGCCGCACCAACGCGACTTCGGCGGCTTGCTTCGGTGATGAGTAACGGGAACAACGGCCCGAGGGCGATGCCGGCGCATCCCATCACCGCAACGGCACCCCATGGTTCTGGCTGCAGCAACAGTCCCAGAAGTACGGCCGCTGACACCACCGCTGCCGCGCATCGGAGAGTGACGGCAGCACCGAGCCGATCGACGATCAGATCGCCGAAGGAACGCGAGAAGAACATGGCGGTGCTGAACACCACCACTGCAGCGGCTCCGACGGCGGTACCGCCGCCGAAATCCCGCGAGACCAACAGGGCAGACCAATCGGTGATCATGCCTTCGATCAGCAGCGCGGCAACGGCCATCACTCCGATCGTTGCAGGGATCGCCAGCACACGGCCAAATCGACTGTGGCTGGAAACTATTGGACTGTCACGCGTCACAGCGTCGTGGTCGATGGGCGCACGATGTCTCGCCGACGTTGGCAGAAAACATGACGCGGCAAAAGCCAGGACCAATAGACAGGCGCTGACCGCCACGAAGTGTTCGAGCACGGTGACCTCGAGTATCGAGGCCAGAGCGCCCGACGCTGCACCCGCGAGGACTCCCAAGCTGTAGCCGCCGTGCAGGCGCGAGAGAATGCTCGCTCCGATGCGGTCCTGATAGTCGATCGCAGCCGTATTCATCGCAACGTCCAAGCACCCGCTGACGGCCCCCAGCACAGCCAACGCACCGCCGAGTGCCCATACGTTGGGTGCACACGCGATCAACGGCAGCGCACCGCTGAAGGCGATGGACGTAATGGTGCACACCGACCGTGCCGACACGGTCCGAAGCAGGCGCGCGGTACCTAACAACGCCGGAACGGAACCAACGGCGACGCCGAGCAATGCATAGCCGACCTGGCCATCGGAGAGGTGAAGTTCGGACGTGACCTGTGGAATTCGCGGTGCCCAGCTTGCCAGAACAGCACCGTTCACGAAGAACACGACCCATAGCGCCGCCGACGAGCGGCGGATACCAGAGAAAAACCACACGGCGGCCTCGCGGTCGCCCTGTCGGAATCAGGTGCCTACACCCCCGGACGAGCAGGAGTGCTACGGCGTCGTTCATCGACACCCGAAGCAAACCACGGCATGCGAAAGACGTCAACAGCCGCCAGTTGTCCACATGTGGTGGGTATTTGGGTGAGGCCAATCGCTTGTAGACCTATGCGTACCTGGCGTGCTCCAGCCGGGTCGGCGTCGTGGTGAATCGGACCCGCAGTTCGTGTCAGTGACAGAGCACTACCCGCGTCGAAGCGATACGAACTCCGCCGCGATTGCGAGGGCAGCGCTCGCAGGCTGTACAGACCACGTAGTGGTACGTTCCCTGCGAACGCGTCTGCGGAAGCGGCGGAACTCATCGTCTCTTTGTCGGGCGTTGGTGGCATCATCGCGGCATGCCTCTAGTTGGGAGGTCTTGACAGTGGACGATCGGACGATTCCGTCTGGATCTGATCAACCGCCACGAGAGTCGCCATTCTTGTTGGCCCTCGGCATGGCTGTGATCATGACGTGGGCTTCGGCGGTGACAGCAACGCTGATCTACGCGCTCCTTGGTGAAACCGGATACCCGCTGTCGGTACTACTGCTGCTGATGCCGCTGATTCCGTTCTACGCGTGGGTAATACGTAAGGAGAAGACACTGCAAGCCGGACCCGACTGGGATCGGCAGAAAGACAAATTTTTGGCTGTAGTCATCTTCCCGGTTGTGGCTGTGGCCGTCGTGCTGGCGGTACTCGCACCGGTTCCGGTCCTGACGAACGTACTTCCTCTTGGAGGGGCGTTCGGTGTGACCGTTGCCTCGGCGGTCGTGATCGTCATTGCCATCATCGCGCGTGGTCAGTGGCGTTCACGCCGCGAGCAGTAGCTCGCAGATGGGACCGATGTTACTGACCGCGCGATCCACGGGGCCGATATCAGGCGTACTTCGCATCCGCCGCCGCCCCGTCGTGGTGAATCGGACCGGCCGTACGTGTCAGTGGCAGTGCACTACCTCCACGTCGAGCGGCCACGAATTCGGCCGCGATGGCCAGCGCAGTTTCCTCGGGTGTTCTCGCACCCAGGTCGAGGCCGATGGGAGACTTCAAACGCGCCAGCTCCTGCTCCGTCAGTCCCACTTCGCGCAACCGGGCCGCGCGATCGTCATGAGTCCTGCGTGATCCCATAGCCCCGACGAATGCCACCGGCAGTCGCAAAGCCACTTCCAGCAGGGGCACATCGAACTTGGCGTCGTGGGTGAGTACACAGATTACCGTCCGCGAATCGACCGTAGTCCGCGCCAGGTAGCTGTGCGGCCATTCGGTCACCACGTCATCGGCGTCGGGAAACCGTGCAGCCGTTGCAAATACCGGCCGCGCGTCGCACACCGTCACGTGGTAGCCGAGGAACTTGCCCACGCGGGCGAGTGCTCCGGCGTAGTCGATGGCTCCGAAGATCAGTAGCCGTGGCGCAGTGGCGTAGGACTGTACGAACACGTCGAGGTCCGGCCTGCACCGCACCGACCGGATGCCGGTACCGCCGGAGTCCAACATCGCCAACGCCTCGCCGACAACCACGGTGTCGACGTCCGAAAAACCGGTCGTACCCATTGTTGCCGAGGACGAGACTGCGAGCGACTCCCCGGACCCGGAGAGCAACGTCACCGTGGCCACCGCAGCATCCGACGCGATGGCCGCGAGCACGGACCGCGGAGGACCGAGGCGTACGAAAACCTCGATCACTCCACCGCAGGTCAGACCGACTGCAAAAGCATCGACGTCGCTGTAGCCGAACGACTCTCGCTTGGACTCGCCGGTCTCGAGAACCTGCTGGCACAGCTCGTACACGGCTCCTTCGACGCAGCCGCCGGAGACGCTGCCGACGGCCTCACCGTCGGCGCAGACCGCCATCGCGGCACCCGGAAGCCGTGGAGCACTTCCGGATACCGCGATGACTGTCGCTACCGCGTAGGGAACGCCTGCGTGGTCCCAGGCGGTCAACCGGTCGACGATCTCTTTCACGTTACGAGATTCCCAACGCTTCTTCGATGGGGTGCAGGGCGAAGTAGACCAGGAAGATGCCCGACATCAGGTACAGCAGCCAATGCGTCTGGCGTGCCTTGCCTTTGGCGAGGCGAACGAGGGTGTACGAGATGACGCCTGCCGCGACTCCGACGGTGATCGAGTACGTGAACGGCATCAGCACGATCGTCAGGAAGGCCGGGATCGCGATTTCTGTGTTCTCCCAGTCGATCTTGCGTACGTGCGTCATCATCAGCGCACCGACCAGAACCAGCGCCGGCGCCGCTGCACCGACGGGGACCACTCCGGCCAACGGAGTGAAGAAGATCAGGCTGGTCAACAATCCGCCGGTGACGACGCTGGCGAGACCCGTTCGGGCACCCTCGGTGACGCCGGCCGCAGATTCCACGACGGCGGTGTTGGCGGAACCGTTGATCGCGCCACCGACGATGGCACCGATGCCGTCGACGGTGAGGATGCGGCTCAGGCCGGGCATCCTGCCTTGCTTGTCGACGAGTCCGGCTTCCTCGCCGACTCCGAGGATGGTGCCCATGGCGTCGAAGAAGCCCGAGAGAACGAGAGTGAACAGGACTACCGACGCAGTGACGATTCCGGCCCGAGCGAACCCGCCGAACAGGTCGACGTTGAACAGTAGATCGAATTGTGGTGTGGCGACGATGGAATCGGGCACCTTCGGTACCACGGGACCCCACGCCTCGGGTTCGATGTCGAACACCGAGTTCAAGATGATCGCGAGATTGGTCGCCACGAAGATGCCGATCAGCATCGCGCCCGGCACTCTCCGAACGAACAGCATGATCATCAGGATCAGGCCGACGCAGAAGACGAACACGGGCCAGCCGGCGAGCTTGCCGAACGTGCCGAGGGTTACCGCGGTGGATGCTGCCTCGTGGTGCCCGACGAACCCGGCGTCGACCAGGCCGATGAGCGCGATGAATGCACCGATCCCGACGCCGATCGCCTGCTTGAGTACCAGAGGTATGGCATCCATGATGAGTTGCCGAATGCCGGTGAGAGCGAAGATGACGATGACGACGCCCTCGAGAACCACCAGGCCCATCGCCTGCGGCCAGGTCATGTACGGGGCCGCCTGGAACACCACGATCGGCGTCACGCCGAGGCCGGCCGCCATGGCGAGGGGCGCGTTTCCGACGACGCCCATCAGGATGGTCGTCAGACCGGCGGACAGTGCCACCATGGTCGACAGCTGAGCTGGATCGAGCGTGGCGCCGGTGACATCGCGGGCATCACCGATGATCAGAGGGATGAGAACGATCAGGTAGGCCATGGCCACGAATGTGGTTATGCCACCGCGGATTTCGCGTGAGAGCGTCGAACCGCGGCCGGTGATGTCGAAGAACTTGTCGATCTGGGATCGACCTCGTCCACTTTGGCGAGTGCTGGATGTGCGTACGTCGGTCATGATCGGCCCTCCCAGGGCGTGATCAACCTCGTCGAGCGTGGGGCCGGGCCGACGTGCCGGGGGAGTTGGCGTCGGAGCGGTTGTGCCGGAGAAGGTTTCGTCGAATGGGGTTGGAACTCGGATCAGCTGTTGATGATGTGTTCGGGTCGAACGGGCACGCGGGTCAACGCGAGCCCGGTGGCATTGCGGATGGCTGCGACCACTGCGGGTGTCGACGAGAGGGTAGGTGGCTCACCGGCTCCGCGGAGACCGTACGGTGCTAGGGGATCCGGGTTCTCGAGGATGTCCAACTTCATGGGCGGCATGTCGAGAATGGTCGGAATCAGGTAGTCGGTGAACGACGGGTTCTTCACCAGACCGTCCACGACGACTATTTCCTCCATCACCGCGAGACCGAGGCCCTGCGCTGTGCCGCCGTGGATCTGGCCTTCGAGTGAAAGCCGGTTGAGGATCTTGCCGACGTCCTGCACGGCCGCCATCTCGACGACCTTGACCAGACCGAGCTCGACGTCGACGTCCACCACGGCGCGATGGACACACAGTGCGAGCTGAGTGTGGCTCGCTCCTTGCCCGGTGACCGGATCCATTCCGCTGGTGGGCCGATGGTGGAATTCACGCGTCTGCTCGATGACCCGTTCGCCGAGCACATCCTCGATCGTCGCCAGCGCACCGTCGGTGGCCGAGACGATCTTGCCGCCGTCGAGGCTCAGGTCCGCCACCGCGCGGCCCAGGTACAGGCCGGCCAGGACGAACACCGCCTCGCGAACGGCCTCGCACGCTGTCTTGACTGCGCCGCCGGTCATGTACGACTGACGCGACGCGGACGAGGAGCCGGCATTGCCGACCTTGGTGTCGGCGGGATGGATGACGACCTTGGTGACGCCCAGCTCGGTGCGCGCGATCTGCGCCTCCAACGTCACCAGGCCCTGTCCGACCTCGGCAGCGGCCGTGTGTACCAATGCTGTTGCCTCACCGCCGATCACCTCCAGTCGAACACGCGCGGTGGAGTAGTCGTCGTAGTTCTCGGAGAAGCAGATGTTCTTGATGCCGACTCCGTAGCCGATCCCGCGTACGACGCCTTCGCCATGGGTGGTCTGCGAGGCACCACCCGGCAGATTGCGGATGTCCGACGCGTCGACGGGGGCAGGCAGTTCCATCGCCTCGGCTCGGGCGAGCATCTCGGCCAGTGGGGCAGGTGCTTCGATCACCTGGCCGGTCGCGAGGATCGAACCTTGGCTGACGGCGTTGATCTGCCGAATGGCGACGGGACCGATTCCGCAGGCCTCACCGAGCTTGTCCATCATCGACTCGTACGCGAAACATGCTTGCACCGCGCCGAATCCGCGCATTGCGCCGCAGGGTGGATTGTTCGTGTACACCCCGTACGCGTCGATCTCGATGTTGGGAATGACGTACGGACCGACGCCGAGCGAGGCAGCGTTGCCCACGACGTTGAGAGTGGCCGAGGTGTACGCGCCACCGTCGAGGATGATCTCGACATCGGCGAACACGAGCTTGCCGTCGCGGGTCGCGCCGTACTCGTAATGCATCTGCGCGGGGTGGCGGTGCACGTGCCCGAAGAACGACTCGTAGCGGTTGTAGACGATCTTGACGGGCTTGCCGGTGTGCATCGCCAGCAGCGCCGCGTGGATCTGCATCGAGAGGTCCTCGCGGCCACCGAATGCCCCACCGACGCCGGCGAGCGTCATCCTGATCTTCTCCTCGGGCAGTCCGAGGCACGGCCCGATCTGCGCGAGGTCGTTGTGCATCCACTGGGTCGCGACGTAGAGGTCGACGCCGCCGTCCTCGGCCGGAACAGCCAGGCCCGATTCGGGTCCCAGGAATGCCTGATCCTGAATCCCGACAGCGAAGTCGCTGCTGACGATCACGTCCGCGGTCGCCCTGGCGGCGGCGACGTTGCCGACGCGCACCGGCTGATGGCGCGCCACCCCGCCGCGTTCCTGCACCTTCGGGTAGTCCGGGTCGAGTGCTGCGCGTCGGGCATCGGTCAGGGGCTCGAGAACGTCGTAGATCACGACGATCTTTTCCATTGCGCGCCGCGCTGTTTCGGGATGATCGGCCGCGATCAACGCGATCGGTTCGCCCTCGTGCCGCACCTCGTCGAAGGCCAGCACCGGCTGATCCCACGTGTGGTCGAGCCCGAAGCACTTGCGCCCCGGCACGTCGTCATGGGTGAGTACTGCCTCGACGCCGGGTGTCGCGAGTGCCTGTGAGATGTCGACCGAGACGATCTTGGCCCGCGGATGCGGACTGCGGAGCGTTGCGCCCCAGAGCATGCCGTCGATGAACAGGTCCGACGAATACGCGAACTCGCCCTTGACCTTCAGTGTGCCGTCGGGTCGCAGGGGGCTGTCGCCGACGCGGCCGCGTCCCGGTGCGGGGATGTCGGCGGGAACTTGCCGGGGTGTTGTGGTCGGGGCGCTCACAGTACGTCCTCCGCGAGTTTCATCAGACGACGGTGTGCATCCGCACCGGCACGGCCTATTTCGTCCTGCGGTGCGCTGACGAGGATGTCGTTCTCGACGATCGTTCGACCGCCCACCATCAACCGCGCGAGCGGTGGTGTCTGCCCGTACGCGAACGCAACGACGGGGTCGTCGACGGCCGAGTAGAAGCCGTCGGTGCGCCAGATCGCGATGTCGGCCAGCTTGCCGACCTCGAGCGAACCGATCTCGCTCTGACGTCCCAGTACCGTTGCTCCGCCCAGTGTTCCGATCTCGAGTGCCTGACGCGCCGTCAGTGCTGTTGGTCCGTACTTTGCCCGCTGCATGTACATCGCCTGACGGACTTCGCCGGCCAGCGGCACCATTTCGGCCGAGGCCGAGCCGTCGACTCCGAGGCCGACGGGCGCGCCGGCGGCGAGCAGGTCCGAGATCCTGGCGATACCCGCGCCGAGTCGTGCGTTCGAGCTCGGGCAATGGGCGGTACCGGTACCGGTGGTCGCCATCTTCGCGATATCGGAATCGTGCAGGTGTACCGCGTGGGCGAACCACACGTCGTCGCCCAGCCAGCCGACCTGCTCCATGTATTCGACCGGGGTGCAGTTCATCTGAGCGAGGCAGTGCTCTTCCTCGTCGAGGGTCTCGGCCAGATGCGTATGCAGCCGAACACCTTTGGCGCGAGCAAGCCCTGCGGACTCCACGAGCAGCTCTTTACTGATGGAGAACGGTGAACACGGTGCGACCGCGATGCGGAGCATCGAACCGAAGGAAGCGTCGTGATAGGTGTCGATGGCCTCGGCCGTCGCGGTGAGGATGTCGTCGAGCGATTCGACCACCTCGTCCGGCGGCAATCCGCCGTCGGACACACCCCGGTCCATCGAGCCGCGGCACGGCTGGAATCGGACGCCGATGCGTTGTGCGGCATCGATCTCGGCGGCGAACAGATCGCCTCGGCCCTTGGGGAAGATGTAGTGATGATCGGTGCTGGTGGTGCAGCCCGATTTCGCGAGCCAACCGAGGCCGGCGGCGGCGGCTCCCCCGACCACCTCGGCGTCCATCTTGGACCACGGCTTGTAGAGTGCGACAAGCCATTCGAAGAGTGTGTTGTCCTTGGCCAGGCCCTGGGACGCCCACTGGTACAGGTGATGGTGCGTGTTCACCAGGCCGGGGGTGACGAGACAGCCGGAGGCGTCGATCGTCTCGGCCCCGGGGATGATCGGTGCCGGGCCCGAACCGATGGCGCTGATCGTGGTGCCCTCGACAACGAGGTAGCCGGAGGGGATCTCGTCACCGACGATGGGGGCGATGTAGGCGTTGGTGATCACCGTGGTCATTTGGTTTCGGCCTTTCGGGTTGCTGCGAGCCGTACGGCGTCCAGGATCTTCTCGTATCCGGTGCAGCGGCAGAGGTTTCCGGCGAGAGATTCACGGATCTCGGCGTCGGACGGCTCGGGAACGCGTTCGATCAGATCGTGAGCCTGGACCACGAGTCCCGGTGTACAGAAGCCGCATTGGACGGCCCCGCACTCGACGAACGCTTCTTGCATCGGGTCCAGCTTGTCGCCGTCGGCGAGGCCCTCGACGGTACGGATCTCGCGGCCCTCGACCTGTCCGGCTGCCACCAGGCAGGCGCACGCCGGGATGCCGTCGAGATAGACGGTGCACGAACCGCATTCGCCTTGCTCACAGGCGTTCTTGGATCCGGGTAGTCCCATGCGTTCGCGCAACAGGTACAGCAGACTCTCGCCCTCCCAGACGTCGTCGGCTTCCATGTCTTTTCCGTTGATGGTGCAATTGACTCGCATGTTCAGGCCACCTTCCGTGCGGCTGTGAGGTCCCGCCATGCCCAACCCAGTGTTCGCCGGGCCATCACGGACAGGGCGTGCTTGCGGTAATCGGCAGTGCCACGTACGTCGTCGATGGGACTTGCTGCCGCACTGACCAATCGGCCGAACTCCTCCGACACCCGAGGATCGAGGGCACCGTCCCACTCGAGTTCGGCCGCGAGGTAGTTCTCGGCATCGTAAGCCCGGCGCGGCGTCGGCGCAGCGGAGCCGAGACCGGTACCGACGCGACCCTCCTGCGGAAACAGTGCGATCGAGAACGAGCAGACGGCGATGACCATGGCGTTGCGGGTGCCGATCTTCGAGAAGTACTGCGGTCCTGCCGCCGGTGCCACATGGAAGGCGCGGATGAGTTCGTCGGGCCGGCAGGAATTGCGTTTGACGCCGAGGTAGAACTCGGTCGCGGGAATCATGCGCACACCGCCCTCGGCCGACTCGACCTCCACGGTCGCGCCCGCCGCAAGCAGGGGCGCGTGCAGATCGCCTGCGGGTGACGCGCCGCCGAGGTTGCCGCCGACGGTGCCGCGATTACGGATCTGCGGTGAGCCGACCGTGCGGGACGCCTGGGCGATGCCGGGAAGTTTGTCTCCGATCTCGGCGATGATGCGGACGTAGGGCACGCCCGCCCCCACCCGCAGCGTGCCATCGGGGAGCCGTTCCCATTCGGTCAGTTCGGTGATCGGGTTCAGATCCAGCAATGCGCCCGGCCGGTGCAGGTCGAAGTTCATCTCGACCATGACGTCGGTGCCACCCTGGATGGGCACCACGTCGACATCGTCGGCCTTTGCGGCCAACGCGTCGCCCCAGGTCTGTGGTCGTAGAAATTCCATCGTGCTGCTCTCCGCTCACGTGTCTTCCGGTCGTGTTCACCCAGTACAGCCGCCGGGCGCACCGCGAACGAGAGACAGGAACGACGAAGTATGACGGCGATCACAGTGTAGGTTTTGGAGGATCCTACGAAGAGGAGGTCGATTCACCGTGAGGCTGCGTGATCTGGCTGATCTCCCCGATCTGAAACTGCAGCCGATCGTCACTCCCGAGCACTTCGATCCGACCATCAGATGGGTCGTGACCACCGACATGCTCGATCCGAGCCGCTACCTCAGTGGGGGAGAGCTGGTGTTGACCGGCCTGATGTGGCGGACGGGCCCGGAGGACTCGAGGACGTTCGTACGGGCGGTGTCCAAGGCCGGCATCGCAGCGCTGGCGGCATCCGACGACGGCGTGGTGCCCGACGATCTGGTGGACGCCTGCCTCGAGCACGGGCTGCCGCTCTTTCGGGTACCCGCCGACATCGCTTTCGCCACGGTCACCGAGAGCGTCGTCCGGCAACTGTCCACGGCGCGAGCGTCGGACCTGAGTCTCGTGCTCGACCGGCATCGACGCCTCGTGGCGAGCGCAGGCCCGGGCGGTGGGCTGGGTCCGCTGCTGGAGATGGTCAGCTCGGATCTGGGTATGAACTGCTGGGTCGTCACGTCTTCGGGGCGGGTACTCGCTGGATCCGACAATCCACCGGACACCGCAGCCGTGGCTCAGGAATTCATGACGGCGGTGCGGTTGCCGCGGTACTGCCGAGAGCAGCGAGTCTCGGTGTTCGCCGTCGATGGAGAGTCCGCGCCGCGGGTCGTGGATTGGTTCGTGGCATTCGAAAGCGATTGGCAGGCATGGGATGCCCCGAGGCTGTCCCTGGCCGGGCAGCTGGCGTCGATCGTGGCCGTCGAGCGCAGTCGCGTCGACGATCGCCTGTCCGGGTCGGGAATTCTGGCGCAGGAATTCGTGCGCACGATCGTCGGTGGTGCGACGGCCGCCGACATTCTCGCCCAGATGCACGTCATCGGACTCGATATCGAAACACGTTACGCTGCAGTGGCTGTGGCCACATCCGGCGAGACGTTGCGGCTCGGTGAGCTACGTCCGCTGCTGCGAGAAGTGCTGGCACCGCTGGAGATCACGGTCGGGGTCGTCGACGACGAGGCCATCGCGTTGGTGGAGGCGAGAACCGATCGCACCGATTCCGTTCGGCAAGCGGTCCACTCACTGGCACCGGGACTGATCGGGAGCGGCACCTCGATCGGTGTCAGCGCCCCGACCGCGCCCGCCGACATCCGAAGCGCGATCGAGGAAGCGCGCTACGCCCGCCGGCTCGCCGAGCGCCGCGGCTCGGACTGCAGCGTCGTCGGGCACGATGAATTGGCGACGCTGACAATACTTCTCGCCAACGTCCCCGATGACGTGCGACGTATGTTCACCTCCCGGCTGCTGACTCCCCTGGTCGAGTACGACAACCTGCACAACAGCGATCTCGTCGAGACACTGTCGGTGTACCTCGACACCAACGGTGCCTGGACGCGTTGTGCCGAACAACTGCACATGCACGTCAATTCCGTCCGATACCGCATCCAGCGCATCGAGGAACTCACCGGCCGCGATCTGTCGCGACTGGAGGACAGAATCGAGTTCTACTTGGCACTTCGGCTCAGATGACTAGTGTGAAGCCATGGCTCTCATCGCTTTGTTGGATCTGACGTTCAAGCCCGAGTCCGTCGCCGATGCCCGTGCGTTGTTGCGGACGGTGCTCGCCGATACCCGCGCATTCGAGGGTTGCCTCGGTGTCGAGGTGTGGGTCGACGAGGAGAACGAGGCACACATGATTGCCCACGAGACGTGGGAATCGGCCGAGGCCGATGCGAAGTACCGCGAGTTCCGCGCCGGACCCGGCAAGATCGCCGAATTGCCGCCGCTGCTCGCCGCACCGCCGACACTGACGAAGTTCACGGCCGACTCGTCGTTCTGATCGGTCTGGAGGTTCGACTACCTCGTCACCTGCTGGTGGGAGTGTGCGGACGCCGGTTCCGGTCGGCCGGTGAGGAAGCCCTGGACCATCTGGGCTCCGAGTTCGTTCGCCACCTGCAGTTCGGCTTCGGTTTCGACGCCTTCCATGATGACGGTGGCGTCGATCTGCCGGGCGAAGTCGATGATCGCGGTCGCGGCTGCTCGCCGCAGGGGATCGTGGTCGATCCCGTGGACCAGCGCATAGTCCACTTTGAGGATGTCCGGCCGCAGTTCGATGACGTGGCGTAGACCGGCGAATCCGGCACCGACGTCGTCGATGGAAATCTGCACTCCCGCAGCACGCAGACTGTCGATGGCGCGGGTGACCGCGAGGTAATCGTCGACGCGCTCGTGCTCGGTGATCTCGAGGTAGAACGTCCGGGACGCCAGGTGCGGGCGTAGTCGATCGAGCAGGTTCGTCGTACGGATGGTGTCGGCGGACGCGTTGAGCGAGACAAATGATCCCGGTGGCAGCGCGCGCATCGCGTCGAGCGCCCGGTCGAGTGCCGCACGTTCGAGGCGGGGACCGATGCCGGCCTCGGTGGCGTCGCGGTACCACGACAGCGGCGATCCGGCACCGAAGGGAAAGCGCGAGAGCGCCTCGAAACCCACGACGGATCCGGTGACGGTGTCGCAGATGGGCTGGAAGAAGATGTCGGGGCCGCCGGATGCGATGAGTTCGTCGATCCGGCTCCGCGTCTGCTCGTGCGAGTTCGTTTCGGGAAGACGATCGGACACCGCGTTGCCGGAGGTTCGTGCCTTGAATCGGTACATCTCGATGTCGGCCAGCGCGATCAACCGTCGAACCAGGACGTGAATGCTGGTCTCGGAATCGAGTGCTTCGACCGCAGATCCGAGGCTGGTGGTGAACTGAGGCCCGTCGAACGTCTCCTCCAGGGCGGCCCGAATCCTGTTGTCCGACTGAGTGATCTCCTCGCGAGTTCCGGACCTGACAACCACGAACTCGTCGCCGCCCAGTCGTGCGACCGCCGACCGATCGCCCACAGCCTCGGACAGTCGTCGGGCGACTTCGATGAGAACGGCATCGCCCGAGGGGTGCCCGAATCTGTCGTTGATCTGCTTGAAACGGTCGATATCGAGGACCGTCACCCCCACCGCGTCGCCGGCTCCGGAAGGCGAGATGCCGAGGGTGTCCACGGTGTCCAGGAGACCGCGGCGATTCCACAGGCCGGTCAACGGGTCGCGCAGCGCCCGGGCGGCCTTGAGGCGTAGTTGCCCGATGTAGGCCTTGATCATGAACGGAGTTACGTACAGCGAGCCGATGGTCACGATGCGCGAGGCGGTCGACCACGGATCGGCACCATCGGCGACGGCAAGAACACCGAGCGTGAGCAGCGTGAGCGTAGCGACGCCGAGGTGCAGCACCATCACCCGATACGAACTTCCGACGACGATGAATGCGGCGACGATCGCGAACATCGCGCAACCCGGCATCGCGTCGAAATGGGTCTGGAACGAGAGCAGCACCGAGATGATGCCGAGATCTGCGTACAGGACGTAGGCCGTCGCCAGATGCGGCGACGTCCATGGTCTGACATACCAGGCGATGGCCACGGGCACCGTGGTAGCCGACGCGATGAGGACCACGATCGACATCGGCTCGGAGAACTGCCCCGCCGGGATCATCAGTACGCCGGCAAGTCCGAACGTCAGTGTCATTCCGCTGATGAACAGCCGAACCCATCGTTCCTTCGCGGTGGGGATGAAATCTCCCTGATCGGAAATAGCAACGCCCTCCGTCGAGTAAGGCCCCCAACCTGCATGAACGCTAGCACTCACGGTATACACGCACCCTGAATCGGACGAATCAGACCATGTCTCGCTTGGTGAGCCACCGCAGTGTGGGCCACCCCAGAAACACCGGCAACCAGCAGGTCAGGACGCGATAGAGCAACACCGACGGGACGGCGATGGAGGCGGGCACTCCGAAGGCCGCGAGACCGCCGATGAGCGCGGCCTCCACGGCACCCACACCGCCCGGCGTCGGCGCGGCGGAAGCCAGAGTTCCGCCGATCATCGTCACGACAGTCACGGTGACGAACGTGGTGCCGCCGCCGAATGCCTCGATGCTCGCCCACAAGGCGAGCGCGGCGCCCAACGTCGTCGCCGCGCAGCCGAGGATGATGATCGAGAAGCGTTTGGGGTCGCGGGCGAGTTCGCCCAGTTCGCCGAGGACTTCCTTGATCTGTGGCCGGACGGCGACTCGCAGCCAGCGGCGCAGCTTGGGCACGAACATGAACGTCCCGACGACGCCGAATGCGGCACCTGCGATGAGATACAGCACCGTGTTGCCCGGCACCATGTTCGACAGCCCGGACGAGGTGCCTGCGACGACGCTGAAGAAGATCAGCAGGCTCACGTGCGTGATCACCTGGACGGATTGTTGCAGCGCCACAGCTGCCGTCGCGCGAACCGTTCCCAGCCCACCCTTCTGCAGGAATCGCACGCTCAGGGCCAGTCCGCCGACGCCCGCGGGTGTCGTCGTTGCCGCGAAGGTGTTGGCGACCTGCATCACCGTCAGATTCCAGAAGCCGACCTTGCCCAGCGCACACGCCCACAACGCCGCCCCGGCACCGATGTACGTCAGTGCGGACACCGCGAGACCGAGCAGAGCCCACCACCAGTTGGCCGAACCGAGTTCGGTGACGAACGCGGGCACCGCACTGATGAACGGGTATGCGACGTAGACCAATCCGATCAACAGCACGAGCGAGATGATCTGGTTGCGGCTGAATCGGGTGACCTGTTCGGCCTCGATCTTGGCGGTGCCGGTCTGCTCGAGAACCTCGAGCCGGACTGCCTTCATCGTCTTGTCGGCGTCGAGCACCGATTGCCGAATACGAGGCGGGATGGCGGACTTGGTCAATCGACCCGAGGCCGCGACCACGGTCTCGAAGCCGAGTACGTCGATGGCGGTCGCAACGGCGCGCTGGGGGCCGAACAGGTCTGCCGTGGTGAGCAACAACTGCGCGACGTCGGATTGCATCTGGGAATCCGACGCACCCAGTTCGGCATGGCCGAAGCCGCAGAAGAGGGCATTGCCGTCGTGGATCCTCAGCTCGCCGCGGTGCAGGTCGCCGTGGGATATCTGGTTCTCGTGCAGGGTGTTCAGGGCCGACCACAAGGCATTGAGGGTGGCGTCGTCGTGCTCCGCCTCGACCGGATCGCCGATGGGCAGACTGTGCGCGTACAGGGTCCATCCTCTGTCGAGTGCTGCCACTGCGAGCGGGTGGCTGCCCGCCGCACCCAACCCCTTGATGGCAAGGCCCATCAGGGCGCGATGCTCGACTGCCCGGCGCATCGACGCGTGCAGTGGCGCAGTTTCGCTGCCACGCATCGTGATCCACCGCCAGGACTGGCGCAGGGCACCGCCGCTGCGCTGGTTCTGCCCGTACAACTCGACCACCACATCGGCGTCGGGAGTGTGTGCGTTCAACACCAACGGGCCGGGGCCGGCCGGACGGACGACGGTGAAGCTGCGAACGGTGACACCGCGACTGTGGAACAGCCGAACCGCCGCGTCGAGCGGAACCTCCAGCGCCGGTGTGCCGACGAGCAACACGATGACGGCTCCGACGAGCCAGCCGACCGCCAGTCCGAGCATCGATCGAGCGGGGACAACGGTGGAGACGACCAGGTGCATCGGCACGAACGCGAGCAACAGCGTCCACCATGCCCGACGCCACTTCGCGGGTAGGCCAGGGCCGGAAACCGTCAGCGCCGCAGCCAACATCGCGATCCAGCGAGAATCGTCGAGGAATTGCGCGAGGAACGTGTCGAGTCGCTCGGGAACGTCGAGGTCCCAGGTGGGAGTGGAGATCCCGGTTCCGGTGATCGACAGCGCCAGCGCGGCCAGCAGCGCCGCGGCGGCGTATCCGGCGAGAAGTTTCCATTTTCGGCCTGCTATCAGGCCGATCAGGACGCCGAACGGGAGCGCGAGAATGGCGACGCCGTAGACGATGTAGACGGCATTGGATTGGTCGGGGCTGAGCACGCCGACGATGTTCGATACCGATTGCTCGAGCGCGTCCCACTGATTTCTGGTGATCAGCGAACCGGCGATCACCACGCCCAGCAGTGCTGCGGCCGATACGACCCGAATGATGTCGCTGGTTCTCCGCACCAGCGGCTGAAGCAGGTTTCCCGCTACGGGAATGTCCCGCCCATCCACACGCATGGGGTCAACCTACCGTGCGGTACGCCTGCGGAGTTCGTTGCGGACGGTCGGCCATTCGGATTCGATGATCGAGAACACGATGGTGTCGCGCAACGAACCGTCGGGCATGCGTTGATGATTGCGCAGAATCCCGTCCTGCTTCGCACCCAGTTTCGCGATCGCCGTCCGCGACTGCAGGTTCATCCAGTGGGTGCGAAATTCGACTGCGATGCATCCCAGTTCCTCGAATGCATGCGTCAACAGCAGAAGTTTGCTCGCGGGATTGGTGCCGGTTCCGTGCGCGGAGCGGGCATTCCAGGTGTATCCGATTTCGACGCGACGGTTGGTGGCGTCGGCGTTGCAGAATGTAGTCGCTCCGATGATCTGTCCGGTGTCGTTGCGGCGCAGCGTGAACGGAAGCATCGTGCCTGCGTCGAGCAGTCCGAGTCGACGGTCGATCTCGGCCGCCATCTCCTCCGGCTTCGGCACGCTGGTGTACCAGAGATTCCACAGCTCGCCGTCGCGCGCGGCATCGCACAGACCTTCGAGGTGATCGTGGCTCAGCGGCTCCAGGGTCACCAGATCGTCAGTGAGGGTCACCGGTTGCAGAAAGGACATTCGCCGACGATACGTCGGATCTGCCCGTCCGGGAAAGCGCGACGATCAGCGCTGCCGTGACGGCAACGGCCACCACGACGAGGACGATCACTTCGGTGAAGGCGTGGGCGTAGGCATCGGCGAATCCCGGTTGCCCGGCCGCGGCGGCATCTGCGTCGGCACGGTCGGGCACCCGGCCGCGGACGAGGATCGTCAGCAGCCAGGCGTAGCCGGCGACCATCACGGCCTCGCTACCGATGCGGAAGAGATTGAGTACTCCTGCTGCGGTGCCGCTGCTGTGCGGTGGAACTGCCGCGAGTGCTTCACCGTCGACCAGACCGATCGGGAGTCCGAATCCCAGCCCCAACAGGATCATCGGGACCACGACGGCGGCGAGCGGGAGGCCGGGTTGCAGGGCCAGCATGCCGAGATTGCCGAGAACCAGGAAGCCGAGGCTCGCGAGAACGACGCGGTCGGGGGTGATTGCGTCGAACATCTCGGTCAGCTTGGCGACGGTCAGTGGGGCGATCAAGACCGGGATCGTCATCGCCAGCATGAACAGTCCGGCTCGTCCGGGTGTAAGGGATGCCACGGCGCTGAGCGCGGCGGGCAGATAGGTGAGCAGGGTGACGAATCCGATGGCTCCGGCGACCGGGACCAGGCACAGAGCGAGGAAGCGACGGTTGCGCAGCAGGCCGAAATCCAGCAATTTCGATGGTGTGGACGCGCTTCGTAGGGTAGGAAGAGCCAGAGTCCCGACGGCCGCGACGAGCAGGACGAGGGCCTGAGCGGCGAACACTCCACGCCAATCGAGCACGGCGATCAGCAGCCCGGAAATGGTCGGCCCGAGTGCCAATCCCAGTCCGTTCACGGTGCCGAACAGGGCGAAGGCCGTCGCTCGTTCGGTCCCCTGGAAATGCAGCGAGAGAATGGACGTCGAGCCCACCAAGACCGCCGCGGCACCGATGCCGGCGAACACCCGCGCGGCGTCGAGCAGGAGCAGTGAGGATGCCAGGGCGCTGACCAGGCTGGCGACGGCCGTGAGTACGACGCCGATGCGAAACGACGTGCGGTGACCGATGCGATCCGAGACCGCACCCCAGACGACGGTGAACAGTGCGAACGCGACGTTGAATCCGTTGACGACCCACTGGAGCGGCGTCGGATCGGAGCCGAGATCTGCGGCGATCACCGGGAGCGCGATGGCGGTGCCCGAGATGGACATCGGTACGACGAACTGTGCTGCGAGTACGACCGGCAGAACTGCTCTCATGGATCCCCCTGCACTGAATTAGGTACGATGACTTTCGTACTAGAACAGGTTTGAAGGTACGGCGCAAGTCGTACCTATTGTCAGGAGGAGCCGATGGCGGACGAGAACGGGCATCCGGAGCCCGAGGAAATGCAACTCGGTGCAGTGATGTCGGCACTGGCGGATCCACTGCGCCGCAAGGTGGTCACCGAACTCGTCGGCGACGAGGACGGAGCCGAGCGAACCTGTATGTCCTTCGATCTGGGTGTCACCAAATCGACTCTGACGCATCACTTTCGAGTGCTGAGGGAAGCAGGACTGGTGTTCCAGGTCGATCGCGGAAACAGTCGTAAAGTGACGCTGCGTCGAGTGGAGCTGAACGATCGATTTCCCGGCTTGCTGGATCTGATCGCCAACGAAATCCACTAGCTCTCCGTGTGCGATGCGCCCTACGGTGGGCACCATGCACATCGCCATGATCGGCACGACGGCCCCCAGCCATATCTATCCATCGCTGGCAGTGATTGCCGAGCTGGTCCGGCGAGGGCACCGCGTCACCTATGCCGTCGGTGATTCTCTGCGACACGTTGTCGAGCCCGCGGGCGTCGAGGTGGTGCCGTTTTCCTCGATACTTCCCGACGGAGAGGCGTCGTGGCCGGACGATCCGGCAGCGGCGATGCAGGTCTTCCTCGACGAGGCAATCGCGTCGTATCCCGTGCTCACCGCGTTCTACGACGACGATCAGCCGGATCTGTTCCTGTACGACATCGGCGGAATGACAGCACCCGTCCTCGGTGTGCGATACGGGGTGACGGCCGTGCAACTCTCGCCGACGTACGTGGCGTGGGACGGATATGCCGAGGATCTTTCCGATGTACTGACGCCGATGCGTGAGTCTTCCGGTGGCCTGAAGTACCACGCTTCGTACAGGGCTTGGTTGCGAGACAACGACATCGACGCCGATCCCTGGGAGTGGATCACGTATCCGGCGCACTGCCTGTCGCTGATTCCGCGGGTGATGCAACCCAACGCGGATCGGGTGGCCGACAACGTTCGCTTCGTCGGACCGTGCCTCGACCCGGTACGCCGCAGCGACCGCAGTTGGACCGCACCCGATGGGCCGATCCTGTACATCTCCTTCGGCACCGGCTACAACGAGCGACCCGAGTTCTACCGACTGTGTATCGAGACTTTCGCGAACACCGACTGGCACGTGGTGATCTCGATCGGCCGACGCGTCGATCCGGCCGTTCTCGGTCCACTACCTGCGAATATCGAAGTACACGAACATGTTCCGCAGCTCGCGGTGCTCGATGCGGCCTCGGTGTTCATCACCCACGCCGGGATGGGTGGCTGCACCGAGGCGCTGTGGTTCGGCGTCCCGACCGTGGCCATTCCCCAGGCGGTCGATCAATTCGGCAACGCGGCGATGCTCGCCGAACTCGGGGTCGGCGTGCACCTCGAATTCGAGCAGGTGACGGCTGCGAGCCTGGCCGACGCTGTTGCCCAGGCTCGCCGATTGGCATCGCGTGCAGCGGCGATGAGTGCCGAGGTGCGGGCACACGGAGGCGTCGAACAGGCGGCGGACGCGGTGGAAGCATTCCGGCGCTGACCGACGTCACGGCTATCGAGCTGTGGTCAGGATCTCCAGCTGCCCGAAGATATCGGCGTAGGTGTCGCGGACCTGGCCCCAGGATGCCGCCATGTCGACGCTCTGCGGATCGGGAGTCGGCAGCGCGTAACCGTACTGCGAGCGAGGCACAGGATTGCCGGGCAGGACCAGTACCTGAGTGAACGCCGCGGAATCGGGATTGAACGTCAGAGTGTGGGAGGCGACGTTGCGGTCCCAATCCTCCGACGGCCACGACAAAAAGATCACGTGCTGCGGGTTTGCCGCGACGTCGGTGTACGAGACGTAGCTGCCGTAATGATCCTCGCCCGGCGACATGATCTTGTACGCGCCGTTGTCGGTGTAGATCAGAAGGGCCTCGGCAAACGGCTTCTGATCGAACAACGCCGTGTAGCGAAGTGCCTGCACGAACACGGGCTGTCCCAGGGGGATCGAGATGGACTCTGGTATCGAGGGCATTCGGTGTCGCATCCTTGCGTTCTCGGGTGACGGGACCACGATACCGACGCGAGACGAAGCGACATCGATTCGCCGAACGACAATGGGCGTCGGCAACGCTAAGGTCCGAATGTGGGGAAAATATTCGAGCGCATCGACGACTCGCTGAAGGCATGGATCCTGGCGCAGCCGATGTGGTTCGTCGGGACCGCGCCACTGCAGGGTGACGGGCACGTCAATGTCTCACCGAGAGGGCATGATTCGCTCTCCGTGCTGGGGGATCGTGACGTCGCGTGGGTCGACTACACGGGCAGCGGAGTGGAGACAATCGCGCACATTCGAGAGAACGGTCGAGTGTGTTTGATGTTCGCCGCGTTCGACACTCGACCGCGAATAGTCCGTCTGCACGGAACGGGATCGGTCTGGCTGCCGGGGGACTCTATGTTCGACGACGTGGTTGCCCGCCACCCATCGAATCCGAGCACTCGCGCAGTGATTTCGGTCGATGTGACGCGAATCAGCGATTCCTGCGGCTGGGGTGTACCGATCATGGATCTGGCCGGCGAACGCGACTTGATCCAACGGCACGCCGAAAAGAAGGGCGTCGACGGCATGGTGAAGTACCGCGCCGAACGAAATGCCGCCAGTATCGATGGTCTGCCGGGGTTTCCTGGCTGAGCGGACCCTCGAAACCGACCCGGGAACTCGGTGCCGGTGAGATTCGGTGTCCGGAGGAGTCTGTCCCTGCATGAGCACAATCATCATGACTTCTGCCGGTGCAACCATTGCCTACGCTGTCCGCGGCGCATGAACGCCGTCCGAGAGTGCCTTGTCGTGAGCCGAACGATGGCCGCGAGCCCGGCCGAGATCTTCGCTGTTCTGACCGACCCCAACCGGCATCAGGACACCGAACCGGGCAATTGGGTACGCGCGGCGGTCGATGCGAATCCCATTACCGCGATGGGGCAGGTGTTCGCGGTCGACATGTTCCTCGACGCCGCGGGTGGGCACTACGTGATGCACAATCTGGTGATCGCCTACGTGCAGGATCGAACGATCGCGTGGCTGCCGGGAGCACGGACGGACGATGGCCCCATCGGCTACGGCGGCTGGTGGTGGCGCTACGACCTGGCGACGGCGGACGAAGGCACGACAGTGACCCTCACCTACGACTGGACGGATACCCCGGAAGCCACTCGGGCAGAAATCGGTGGACTGCCGTCGGTCCCCGAGTCCTTCCTCGCAGAGTCGTTGGCTTCGCTGGAGTCGAGCCTGCGTGAATCGGGTGCAGCCAGCCGCGCCTAGCGCGGTCAGGCAGCGCCGGTGTCGCCGAGGGAGATCAACAACTTTCGTAGAAGCCGCTCCAGCTCGCGTCGTTCGCTCGGTTCGAGGTCCGACACCAGGCGGGCTGCATTCGCCACATGGCCGTCCACGACGCGTTCGACCACGTCGTGTCCCTCGGGGGTCAGCGTGATCAGGATGCTGCGTCGGTTCGCGGGGTCGGTTTCGCGAGTCACGAGGGATTTGTTCACGAGTCGGTCGACCCGGTTGGTCATCGCGGCCGAGCCGACCATCGTCCGCGCAACCAGGTCTTTCGGCGTCAAAGTGTAGGGCGGCCCCGACCTGCGCAGAGTCGCCAACACGTCGAACTCCCAGGGCTCCATGTTCTCCTCGGCGAAGTAGCCGCGGATCTCGTGCTCGACCAATCGCGAGGTCCGCGACAGTCGTCCGACTATGCCCATGGGTGATGCCTCCATCTCGGGCCGCTCTCGTTTCCATTGCTCCAGAAACGAATCCACTGCGTCGGTCAACGAACTCTCCTTGTGCACTGCGGGTGCAATTCAATATTTCGACATCGAACTGTTTGACAGACGGTAGCACTTGAAGTAGCTTTTCGTTGTCAAATGATTCGACATCGAAATATTCGGGAACGAGACATGAGGCCTTCAGAAGGAATTTCCGTATCGGACGCGATCAGGTCACGTCGAAGTCATCGGCACTATCTGCCCGATCCGATACCGACACACACGCTCGACCGGGTGCTCGAACTCACGCTCGAAGCGCCGTCCGCATGGAACTACCAGGGTCGATCCATCGTCGTGGTGAGCGACCCCGATGTCCGCGCCGGACTCGAGGCCGCAACCGGTGGTCAACCACACCCCAGGGAAGCCCCGGTCGTGTTGGTCTTTCTCGCCGAGATGGACGCATGGCGACGGGACAACCACGACGTGTTCCACTCTGCGCGCCGATCGGGTGCGTGGTCGGAGCAGTTCATCGCGGGGTCGGCTGAATCCAGCCGGACATTTCAGCAGGACCTTCTCGAACGCGGCCTCGAGCGAGAGTACGCAGTCAAGGACGCCGTGATCGCGGCCAGCTTCGCGATGCTCGCTGCCACCGAGCAGGGCCTCGCATGCTCGCCCATGAACGGCTGGGACGAAGCGCAAGTCAAGAAAGTGGTCGGCGTCGACGATCGCACCGATATCGCAGTCGCGCTGCTACTTCCGCTCGGGTTCGCAGCCGAGGAACGACGCCACCCCGGCCGACGGCCGGTCTCGTCCTCGGTGCACTACCAGCACTACCGAACGACACTCACCGACACTTCTGGGAGAATTTCATGAGCGCACTCGTACAGGTCGCAGGCATCATCGACGAGGCAGAGGCACAGATGCTGTGCGAAGCCGGTGTCGATTGGCTCGGGTTCCCGCTTCGACTCCCGTCGGGCAAGGACGACATCACCGAGTCCGACGCCGCGAAAGCGATCGCGGGGCTGCCGGCACCTCACCAGGGTGTGCTGATCTCCTATCTGACGGACGCCGCCGAGGTTGCCGGATTCTGTCGCGAACTCGGGGTTCGCGCGGTGCAATTGCACGGTGACGTCGAGGACGAGCAGTTGCGAATCCTGAAGGACATCGCGCCCGAACTCTATGTTCTCAAGAGCCTCGTCGTGCGGACCGATAATGCGAAAGAACTACTTGCGCAGGTGGATCGAACCGCCGATGTCGTCGACATGTTCATCACGGACACCTTCGATCCGCGCACGGGAGCCAAGGGTGCGACCGGTCTGCTGCACGACTGGTCGGTGAGCGCCGAACTCGTCGCGCGCTCGCCCAAGCCCCTCATGATGGCCGGCGGCCTGAGCCCGGACAACGTTGCCGACGCGATCAGGCAGGTGCGCCCGGCGGCAGTCGACGCTCACTCTCTGCTCGAAGGTGCCGACGGACGCAAGGATGCCGTCAAGGTTCGTGACTTCGTGACGCGTGCTCGTGATGCGTTCGCCAAAATCAACTGAGGGACAACGGGCCATGACTTCGACAGAACTGCGCGAGAACTCGACCGCGTTGACGACAACCACCCGTGATCGTCCAGGCGTCCACCTTCTCGTCCAGACCAAGCAGTTGCGCGCTATGCATACGATCATCCGAGATCGGCACGCAACGCAGGAAGCCTTCGTGAACTACGCGGGCAGAATCAACCGGCTTCTGCTCGAGGCGGCTGTCGATCTTCTGCCGTTCGATTATCACGAGGTGACCACTCCCGTCGGTGAAACCTACCGTGGTCTTCGGTTCGCGTCGAGGGTCTGTGCGGTCCCGGTGATCCGGGCGGGTGAGAGCATGGAATCGGCGTTTCGGGAGCTGTATCCAGGAGTGAGTATCGGAAAGATTCTCGTGCAGCGGGACAAGAACACGAAGCTGCCACGACTTTATTACTCGCATCTCCCCGATGACATCGCGTCCCGCCACGTTCTTCTGCTGGAGCCGATGTTGGCGACCGGCGGGTCTGCACTCGCCGCGATCGACGTTCTCGTCGAGGCGGGCGTGCGCGAGGACAGAATCGTCTTCGTCAACTTCCTCGCATCACCCCAGGGGCTGGAGGCAGTCTGCCGTGCGAGGCCGCAGGTGCAGATCGTCACGTCGTCGATCGAGGAGCGCCTCAACGACGAGGCGTTCATGATCCCCGGCATCGGGGATTTCGGGGACAGGTTCTTCGGAACCGTGCACGCCGGACCGGTGCGATGAAATCCGGAAGCACGGTGCGCGATTCGTTGCTGACCGTGCTTGCGCCCGCGGTCTGGGGAAGCACGTACCTCGTGACGACCGAACTCCTTCCGCCCGACCGTCCTCTTCTTGCATCGGTCGTGCGTGCACTCCCCGCCGGTCTGATCCTTGTTGCATTGGGACGTGCTCTACCGCAGGGTATCTGGTGGTGGCGCGCGATCGTGCTCGGTGTGCTCAATATCGGCGCGTTCTTCTACTTCCTGTTCGTTGCGGCGTATCACCTGCCCGGCGGTGTCGCGGCACTCGTCATGAGTGTTCAGCCGATGATCGTGCTCGTTCTCGGTGTGGGACTGCTGGGGGCGAGGATCAAGAGTATTCACATCGTTGCCTGTGTCATGGGTGCGGTGGGCGTAGGACTTCTGGTCCTCCAGCCGAACGCCGGCCTGGATCTGATCGGAGTACTCGCAGGACTCGCGGGTGCCGCCAGCATGGCCTCCGGTCTGGTGCTGACCAAGAGATGGGGCAGACCCGAGGGCGTCGGGGTGCTGACGTTCACCGGGTGGCAGCTGACGGTGGGAGGCTCAGTTCTGTTGCCGTTCATGTTGTTCGGAGAAGGTCTTCCTGACTCCATAACGACAGAGAACGTATCCGGGTTCCTCTACCTCAGTGTGATCGGTGCGCTTCTCGCCTACGCGGTGTGGTTCCGCGGTATCGGCAAACTTCCCGCGCTTGCGGTGTCGTTCCTGTCGTTCGCCAGCCCACTCGCCGCGACTGTGCTGGGGTATCTCGTTCTGGGCCAGTCACTCTCACCACTGCAATTGGTCGGTGCTGCGACCGTCGTTGCAGCAGTGATCATCGCGCAACCGATCCGAACTCGCCGCGCCGCGGCCCGTTCCACCGTGAAACCGACTCAACCCGTTTGATTCTCGTCAGCTCTGCGTTCGACACCTACTGCCGTTCCGACTCACAGGGGAATCCCGTTGGATACAAGACAGTTCGATGCACGCATTCAAGCCGCCCATCTCGTCGCCAGCCTGCCGGACCTGCTGCGACGCCAATCCGAGAGCCGGCCGGATCAGGTCGCCGTCGTCGCTTCCGACGGCGACCTGACCTTCTCCGCCCTGCACGAGCGCGCCGAACAAGTCGCAGCGCACCTGCGTGACATGAGCGTCGGCGCAGACGACTGCGTTGGCCTCTACGTCGAACCGTCCGCACAGACGATGGTCGGTGCCTGGGGCATTCTGTTCGCCGGCGCCGCATACCTACCGTTGTCGCCGGAGTACCCGGACGATCGACTGCGATACATGATCGAGGACAGTGCCACCACGGTCATCGTCACTCAGGAGCACCTCGTGGTGCACCTCACCGACATGGTTCCCGCGGGCACACGCGTCGTATCGCTGGAAACCATCACGCCGCGAACACCGTCTGCACCGTCGGCTCGTCCGAACCCGGGCGATCTGGCCTACGTCATCTACACCTCGGGTAGCACCGGTAGGCCGAAGGGAGTGATGATCGAGCACCGCAGCATCGTGTCTCAGATCAACTGGATGGCATCGTGCGGCCACCTCGGCGACGGTGCAGTCGTACTGCAGAAGACGCCGATGAGTTTCGATGCCGCCCAGTGGGAGATCCTGGCACCGGCCGTAGGCAGTCGAGTGGTGATGGGGTCGCCGGGTATCTACCGCGACACAGAGGCTCTCGTCGATGCCATCAACGCGCACGGCGTGACGACGTTCCAGTGTGTGCCGACGCTCCTGCTTGCGCTGCTCGATTCGGACCGTTTCCGAAGCTGCGTCAGCCTGTCGCGGGTGTTCTCCGGGGGCGAGGCGCTGTCGCTGTCGCTCGCCAGAGCGTTCTCCGACGAGCTGCCGTGGTCGTCGCTCGTCAACCTGTACGGACCGACGGAGTGCACCATCAACGCCACTGCGTTCCTGGTAGACCCGGACACGATCCGCGACGGAGCAGGATCGGTTCCCATCGGGGTGCCCGTCGACAACACGCAGTGCTTCATTCTCGACGAGAACCTGGCTCCGGCCGACATCGGTGAGGTCGGTGAGCTCTATATCGGGGGAGTGCAGCTCGCCAGGGGGTACCTCGGACGCCAGGACCAGACGCGTGACCGGTTCATCGTGTCGCCGTTCGTTCCCACGGAAAAGCTCTACAGGACAGGTGATCTCGCATACTGGAACCCCGACGGTTCGATTCAGTTCTCGGGGCGGGTCGACAATCAGATCAAGCTCAGAGGCTACCGGGTGGAGCTCGAGGAGATCGCTCTGTCGATCGAGGAACACACCTGGGTGCGTCGGGCTGCGGCGATCGTGACCGACGACAGCCGAACCGGGAGCCGCACACTCGTCGCGTGCGTCGAACTCAATCCGAAGGAAGCCGCCCTGATGGACCAGGGCAACCATGGCAGCCATCATCAGTCGAAGTCGAGCAAGGTGCAGCTCAAGGCGCAGCTCGCCGATCCGGGAGTTCGGCGGCCCGAGGAGCTTGCAGACCGGGCCGTGATCGAACTGCCCGGCCGAGCAGAGACGGCGCTGCAGCGATCGGAGGTGTTCGCGCGCAAAACCTATCGCTTCTTCGACGGTGATGGGCGGATGTCGCGCGACCGATTGTTCGACTTGCTGGCGACGCCGCGGACGCACCGGTCCTCGGCGACGCCGCGTCCGTTCGACGATCTCACCGGGGACGAACTCGGAGAGATCATGCGGTGGTTCGGGCAGTTCCGTAGCGACGAGCGCCTGCTTCCCAAGTACGCGTATGCATCCCCTGGAGCCCTGTACGCCGATCAGATCTATCTCGAGACGCCGGGCAACGACACCCTCGAACCTGGTGTGTACTACTACCACCCGGTCGATCACGCCTTCGTGTCGATGCACTCGAACACGACCGTAGGCTCCAGCCGCATTCACATCGTCGGGCGCCGAAGCGCCATCGAACCGGTATACCGCAACAACGTACTCGAGGTACTCGAGTTCGAGGCCGGACATCTGATCGGTGTGTTCGAGACGGCGCTGGCTCGCTACGGCTCGACGGTCGAACCGGGGTCGTGGGATCCGACGGTGTCGCAGCGACTCGAACTGCCCGTCGGCGACGAGTACCTGGGCAGCTTCGACATCGTTGCCGCACAGGATGTGCCGCGGACCCTGGATGTCGACGTATACGTCCAGGCACACGGAGATGTCGTCGGGATGGCATCGTGCTTCTATCGATTCGACGGAGTCGCAGACTTCGAGATCGTCTCGGATTCGGTGGTGCAATCCCGGCACGTGATCGCGATCAATCAGCAGGTCTACGACCGTGCGAGCTTCTCGATCGCGCTGGTCTCTCGTGTCGACGAATCCTGGATGGACTACATCGAACTCGGTCTGGCTCTTCACCGTCTTCAGCGTCGAGGAATCGACGTCGGGATCGGTTTGATGTCCTCCGGCTACAGCTCCAAGACAGGGAATCCGCTACCTGCCGCCAGGCGCATCGACGACATCCTCACCTCGTGTGGGCTTCCGACGGGAGCTTCGTATTACTGCGTCGGCGGACCGATCGGTGCCGAACAGCTGGCGAGCGAGGGAATGAACGAGGATGCCGTGCACATGCGGGGCCCCGCCGAGATCATCAAGGACGAGCTCGCGAACTTCCTTCCCGACTACATGATCCCGAATCGCATTCTCGTCATGGACGCGCTGCCGTTGACCGCAAACGGAAAGGTCGATTGCACAGTGCTGAGCCGATCCGAGGAGGTGCTCGCTGCCGATTCGTCCGCGCCGTACGTCGCACCGGCGACAGACACCGAGCGTTGGTTGGCCGAGGTGTGGGGCGCGGCCCTGCACTACGACTCGGTGTCCGTCGAGGACGAGTTCTTCACTGCCGGCGGCAATTCCCTCATTGCCGTCGCGCTCGTCAACAGAATCAATGCGGAATACGGGGTGAAGCTTCCGATTCAGGTGATTCTGGAGCGTCCGAAGTTGAGGGACCTGGCCGCGAGAATCCAGGGTGACGCTGGCGGTCCCGAATCGCGATTGTCGTTGCTGCACAACGTGGGAACGTCCGCGCCGGTCTTCTGCTGGCCCGGCCTCGGCGGCTACCCGATGAATCTTCGACTGCTCGGGGCCGAGGCGAGCCCGACGCGTCCGTTCTACGGGATCGCAGCTCACGGCATCAACCCGGGCGAGACGGCCTACCGCACGATCGGCGAGATGGCCGCGGCCGACGTCGCCGAGATCGTCCGAGTCCAACCCCACGGACCGTATCGGTTGTGGGGATACTCGTTCGGAGCGCGGGTCGCCTTCGAGACCGCCTGGCAGCTCGAGCAGGCGGGCCACGACGTCGAAGAGCTGTTTCTGATCTGCCCGGGCAACCCGGTGGTGGAGGGCGCAGGAACCACTCGGAGCGCGAGCTACGACGATCACGGATATCTGACCATCCTGCTGTCGGTCTTCACCGGGAAGATCGCCGGTCCGGAACTGGACGGGTGTCTGGCCGCCGGAGTCGCCGACGAGAGCAGCTTCGTCAGCTACGTACACGGTCTGCTTCCGGCGCTCGGGGAGGTGCTGATCACCAACATCGTGCGCGTCGTGGAACAGACGTACGAGTTCGAGTACACGTTTCGGGAGATGGCCGGTCGGACACTCACCGCGCCGGTGACGATCTTCAAAGCAAACGGTGACGACTATTCCTTCGTCGAAAATCAATCGGGATACTCCACGTCGACACCCCGGATCGTCGAGCTGAAGGGCGACCATTACTCGGTGCTGCGGTCGGCTGGCGTCGGAGAACTCGCAGCTGCGATCAGAGGCATCGCCGGTCCGTCCGATCGTGCGCTCGACGAGGTACCCGAGCCGGAAGTTCGTTCTCGACTCGAGACATCGCAGGAGCACGCATGAGAACGTCGAAAACTCCCTTGCGGATGACCGAGGAGGTCGCAGAGGCTTTGCACAGCGGCTTACCCGTCGTCGCACTCGAGTCCAACGTCATCACCCATGGATTGCCGTACCCGGACAATGCACAGACCGCGTACGAGGTCGAGAACGCGGTGCGCACAGGCGGTGCGATCCCGGCGACCATCGGAATCGACGAAGGCCGACTCTCGATCGGAATGACCGAATCCGACATCGAGCGGTACGCGTCCACGCCGGGCATCCCCAAGGTGAGCAGCCGTGATCTACCGGTCGCACTAGCACGAGGCATCACCGGTGCAACGACGGTCGCATCGTCCTTGGTCGCTGCAGAACTAGCGGGCATCCGCTTCTTCACGTCGGCGGGGATCGGCGGTGTGCACCGAGGTGCGGAGAAGTCGATGGACGTCTCGTCGGACCTTATCCAGTTCACCAGGTCCAAGGTCGCGGTGGTGTGCGCCGGAGCGAAAGCGATACTCGATCTGCCGCTGACGATGGAGTTCCTCGAGACGCACTGTGTGCCGATCGTGTCGTACCGGTCGGACGACTTTCCTGCCTTCTACTGCGAATCGAGCGGCATCCGCAGTCCACACCGTGTGGACGACGAGGACATGATTGCTCGGATCATCGAAAACCACTGGGATGCAGGAGGATCAGGGGGAGTCCTGATCACCACACCGCCCCGCGCCGAGGACGCGGTGGACCGTGAACTCGCGGAAGCCGCGATCGGTACGGCGCTGCGATCCGCCGAGCGGGACGGCATCCGCGGAAACGCGATCACCAAATATCTGATGCGAGCCGTCGACGAGATGACCGGCGGCAGAACCTCCGAAGCAAACAAAGCGGTTCTGATCAGCACCGCCGAAGTCGGCGGCATACTCGCCGCCGCCCACGCACGCACCACAGCACAGACGACACACCCGACGCGAGAGACTGGAGCAGCATGACCACCATCTTCGATCCGACAGAACTCGGTTCCCTGACGCTGAGCAACCGACTCGTCATGGCCCCGATGACACGGAACCGAGCAACCGTCGACGGCTGTGCAACCCCCTCCATGGCAACGTATTACGCGCAGCGGGCGAGTGCGGGACTGATCGTCTCCGAAGGGATCCAGCCGAGCGTGATCGGTCAGGGATTCGCCTCGACCCCAGGTCTGCATTCGGCGGAGCAGGTTCGATCCTGGCGACAGGTCACCGACGCCGTCCATGCCGCCGGTGGGCGAATCGTCGCCCAATTGATGCACTCCGGTCGTATCGGACATCCGAGCTTGTACCCGTCCGCGCACACGTCGGTCGCCCCATCGGCGATCGCCGCTGCAGGCACGTGCTTCTCACCCACCGGTCCGGTGGATTACCTCACCCCAACCGCGTTGTCCGAGGACGACATCGCGGAGACCGTCGCCGACTTCGTCACGGCCTCGACGGGTGCGATCGACGCAGGGTTCGACGGTGTCGAGATCCATGCGGGCAACGGATTCCTTCTCCATCAGTTCCTTTCGGACAACACCAATGTCCGTGACGACTCGTACGGTGGATCGATCGAGGGTCGGGTGCGATTCCCGGCAGTGGTGATCACCGCCGTGGCTCGCGCACTCGGTGCCGACCGCGTCGGTGTCCGCATTTCGCCGGCCAACCCGTACAACGACATCACCGAGTCCGATACTGCCGCGCTCTACCGCCACTTCGTCGATCGGTTACCAGCCCTGGCGTACCTGCACGTCATGGAATCCGGCAACCGATCCATCACCGCTGCCGTCCGGGAGCAATGGACGGGCGCGCTCGTGCTGAATCCCCACGAACACGCCGACTCGGGTCCCGTGACGCCCGAGATCGCAGGCACCGTGCTCGACGAACAGGCAGCAGACGCGGTGTGCTTGGGTGCGCTGTTCCTGGCCAACCCCGATCTGGTCGATCGTATCCGGGCGGGCGGGCCGTACAACGAGCTCGATGAAGCCACGTTGTACGGCGGCGGCGACGAAGGCTACACCGACTACCCGACGATGAAGTCGCCCACGCGGGAAGAACCAGCATTCGCAACGTCCACCTAGGGAGCGATGGATGTACCCGACCACGCAGCAGAACTCGATACCCCGCAGTCTCTGCAGTCATCAGAAATTCGATGTCGCCGTGACACCTGTTGACCCACCTGATTCGTTCCGAGCCGAGACCGTCCTGTTCGACCTCGATGGGACTCTTACCGACTCGGCACCGGGGATCCGGGCAGGCTTTCGGCACGCATTGGCGCATATCGGAGAGCCTGAACCGACCGCCGACATGCTGAGCACAGTCATTGGACCCCCACTGCTGGAGTCGTTCCTATCTCTCGGCCTGAACGAGACTCGTGCTGCGCGAGCCGTCGATTCCTACCGGCAGAGGTACGGCGAACGCGGCTGGGCCGAGAATTCGGTCTTCGATGGAATGGACGCAGTCTTGTCCTGTCTGAAGGACGCCGGCGTGATCATGGCCGTAGCGACATCGAAGACCGAGCTGACTGCGCACCGCATACTCGAGCATTTCGGTCTGTCGAAATACTTCGATTTCATTGCCGGATCCGACGTTTCGCGCCAGTCGAAGTCTGACGTCATCGCCCGCGCACTCACCGAGACTTCGACTACGCCGATCGCGCAGGCCGCCGGCGGCACACCCGGCGTGGCGATGGTCGGGGACCGGATTCACGATGTCGAGGGGGCAGCCCAGTGGGGGATCCCCACAGTGTTCGTCGAATGGGGATACGGGCTTCCGGCAGAGAAGCTCGGTGCGCGCTGGACCGCGTCATCGGTACCGGAGCTCGGCGCGCTACTGACCACTCTCACCGACGGCACATAGTGCCGATCGGTGCGGCGTGCACCCGATTCAGTCTTCGAGGACGCTGACGCTCACGCCGTAGGGCAGGAATCGGACGCGTCGACGGGGGTCGGTGTTGTCCTTGTGTGCACGAAGGGCATCGAGTTCGGTGGCGTAGAGCTGATCGATCTGGGGTGATCCGGCGTCGTCGACGCTGTAGATCGCCCAAACTCCGTCGCCCTTCTGACCTGTGGTTTCAGGCTCCGGCGGAGCTTTGGGTGCCCCGGAGCCCGAGGCGAACAGTGAGCCGACCACCTCACGCAGTCCCTCGGTCGCCTCACGCGCGAACTTGTCGAAGTCGTCGGATCCGAATCCGAAGGGTCCTTGGTTGGCCATGGCGGTACCTCCTGAAGGTGATACTCCAGTATGCGCGTTTTCTCCGAACGTGCGCCGTGGATACCGTCGAGGTGCTGCGAGCCGGGCTACTGCTGTAGTCGTGCACCGATGGTGTTGTGCAGCGCTCGCAACGAGTTCTGGCCCAGCGAGACCGTCTGCGATTCGACGTAGCGCAACAGATGCGTGTCGTCGAGAACCTTCTCGCTGGACTGGATCAACACTGTGCCTGTACCGGTGAAGTCGAACTGACGCTCCTCGCCGCTGTTGGCACCGAGGAATCCGCGGGCTGCACCGAGGAAGTTCTGCATCCAGTCGGCGTCGAAGTGATGCGAGGGCGACGGGCAATCTGCCCATCCGACAAGGGCTTCCGGGTCGATGCGCAGCGGCGGCTCGGCGAACATGACGGGGCCGTTGGACGACGCCAGGAACTTGCCGGTGCCGAGCAGAGTCAGGAATCCCGGGACGATGGACTGCTTGAGATCCAGAGTCGGCTCGAACGCAAGGAGATTCGCGGCCCGGATGGTGAGGTTGCCGTCGTCGAGGTCGTAGCTGTTGATGTTGAACCCGCGATCGCCGAGGATCAGCTTGCCCTGGCCCTGCGCGAGGACCCAGTCGTTCGAGTACAGCGGAGAGGAGAACCGCGCGGCGACGATGGCGGGCATGGACGTCTGCCCGAGCGGTTCGAAGCGAACATTGCCGTAGTACGCGATCATCGCGCCCTTGGACGTGAACCACGGCTGGCCTGCGAGTTCGACGCAGAACGCGTAGTCGTTGCCGGGGACGTTGTCGTTGACCGGCAGGGTGTAGGGGGTGTGAATGTCCAGACCCATAGTGTGTCGCTCCCTAGAACTTCTGCTCGGACGCCTGCACCCATACGGTGCCCATGCCGGTCATCTTTAACTGGATCGCCTCGCCGCTGCCCTTGCCGACGGCGTCGCGCCACCCGACGTTCGCGGAGATGTCGACGTTGATGTTGCCGATGTGGCAGACGTACGCCTGCGGATCCACCACGACCTGGGGGTGATCGGGCCCGACCTGCAGCGGAATCGCCCCGCCGTGTGAGAGAACCGCGACGCTGCCCTGGCCGGTCAGTTGTGTCGTGAACAGACCCTGCCCGGTCATCGCACCGCGCACCGCTCCGCGGACGCCGCCCTGCGAGGTCAGGGCCACGATGGAGCTCTGGAGGTAGCCGTCGTGCACCAGGAGTCGATCGGCTTCGACGGTGAGCATCGACGAACCGTCGAGGTGGATCACCTCGATGTACAGCCCGGCGTGACCGTAGAAGACCTCGCCCTGCCCCTCGGCGGCCATCATCGCCGTGTGCTCGCCTGCCATCATTCGGCCTGCCATTCCGGCCACGCCGCCCATACCCGGCATGGCACCGGCCGAGCCGCCCATCGAATGCGGAACGAACCGGACGTCGCCGGTGTAGTAGAGCATCGATCCACGACGCGCGAGCACGTTCTGATTCGGTGCCAGAACGGATTTCACGACTTTGCTGTTGACCGGTTCGAGCGGCACGTCAGCGCTCCTCGGGTTGGATGTAGACGACGCCCTGGCCGTCGAAGCGGAGAGAGAAGGCCTCGCCGCTGCCACCGCCGATGGCAGAACGCCACGTGACGTCGGTGACGAAGCTCTGATTCAGCTGGCCGCGATGGGCGACGAAGGCGTCGGGATCGACGACCAGTGGGTACTGCGGATCGACGGCGAGGGCGATGATCGGCCCACCCTTGGACAGCAATGCCACGGTGCCGGATCCGCTGACGACGGTGGTGAACAGTCCCTGGCCCGAACTTGCGCCGCGCAAGCCGGAGAATTTGATATCCGTCTTCAATTGCCCTGTGAGAGCCAGCAATTGGGAGGACTCGACGTGGAGGTTGTCGCCCTGGACCTCGACGAGCGTGATGTCCTGGGCGTCGACGGCGAAGTAGACGGTGCCCTTGCCGGACACGTCCATCAGCGACAGCGACTCGCCGGTCACCTTCTGTTTGAGTGCGGCGCGGAATCCTCCGCCACCACCCATGCCGGCGCTCTTGAAGGCGACATCGCCCTCGTAGGCCACCATCGAGCCCGACATTGCGCGCAGGGAGTCGCCGGTCAGGTCGGCGACCAAGACACGGTGCCCGTTCATCCTCAGCTGAGCCACGGGGGAACTATGCCACTGCACGCGCCCCCGCGGCTACTGCTGGAGAGAAAATCTAGACGAGCTGCTTCAGGGCTTTACCCGCCAGTTCGACGGCTCCCGGCTGGTGGCCGTTGGTGATCAGGTTGATGATGATGCCGTCGATACCCTGATCGAGCACGCGCTTCTGCACCTGCTCGGCGACGTCGTCGGGGGTTCCGCAGAAGTGCCGATCGGTGGCCTTCGCTGCATCCTCCTCCGACAGGTTCGTCAGATCGAGGCCCTGCTTGAGTACGAACTCGCGCTGCAGCTCCTTGGCCTTGTCACCGTCCTCGTCGACGATGACGAACGCGAGGAAACTCGTTTCCAGATCCTTCGGGTCGCGGTCGACCTCCTCGCATCGGGCTTGGACCGCAGCGACTTTGCGCGGCAGTTCGTTTGCGTCGCAGATGATGTTGAGATGATCGGCGAACTGAGCGGCAAGGCCGAACGTCTTCTTCTCGCCACCGCCGCCGAGCATGATCGGCAGATCGTCGCGGATGCGCGGCTCGTTCATGGCGTTGTCCACCTGGTACCAGAGGCCGTCGAACGTGGGGCGCTGGCCGCGGAGCATCGGCTCGATGATCTGCAGGGCTTCGTCGAGTCGCTCGAAACGGTCGGTGAAGGTGCCGAACTCGAGCCCGAAGCTCTGGTGCTCGAGCTCGTACCAGCCGGCACCGATACCGAGGATCGCGCGCCCGCCGCTGACGACGTCCAACGTGGTGACGGTCTTGGCCAGGATCGCCGGATTGCGGTAGGTGTTGCCGGTGACCAGCGCGGAGAGCTGGATGGTGTCGGTGGCCGTCGCGAGCGCGGACAGCGCGGAGTAGGCCTCGAGCATCGGCTCGTCGGGCTTGCCGATACCGGGGAGTTGGTAGAAGTGATCCATCACGAATGCGGTGTCGAACCCGGCCGCTTCGGCCTCGCGCGCCTGCGCGATGACCTGGGGGAAGAGTTCCGCGACTGAACCGTCGTAGCTGAAGTTGGGCATCTGGTAACCGAGGCGAATAGTCACGAGATCCACGCTACTCGGATATCGGCCCGCGGCACGTGCGAGAGCGCGATAATTCGACGATGACAATCTTGGAGCTGACCAGGCAGCCGTTCTCAGGATTCGGCGTCGACGACCTGCAGACGGCGCGCACGTTCTACGCCGAGACACTCGGTCTGACGGTCACCGAAAACGAGATGGGCATGCTCGAGCTGCACCTGGGGACAGGGGCGATCGTGCTGATCTATCCGCGTCCGGAACATGTGCCCGCGCAGTACACCATCCTGAACTTCCCGGTTGCCGAGATCGAGAGCGCAGTAGACTCCTTGATCGCCAAAGGGGTTGTGTTCGAGCAGTATCCGGACATACAGGGTCGTTCCGCAGGACTGACCTTCACGCAGTCGGCATTCCCGGGGCGAGAGTGACTGTGCCGGAGCTGGTTACGCCTGTGTCATCGACCCAATCGACGACGGCGGAATCACCAGGGCGACGTCCGAGCAACGCTTCCGACAGGTCCGATGAGGATTCGATCTCCCTGCCGTCGAACGTCACGATCACGTCCCCCGCCGACAATCCCAGGACCTCCGCCGGGGAATCGAAGGTCACCGACACGACGGCCGCCCCGACCGCAGGCTTGTTCTCGAAGACCGACACATCACGCACCGAGACCCCGAAATACGGTGTGGGGCCCACGTGTACGGTGCCACCGGACTGGCCGGCGACCACCTGATCGAGCACCGCGACCGCCTCTGAGATGGGGACGGCATACGCCTCGGGCGCCTGTGGGGGTGAGAACTCGGTTCCGTTGCGCGCCTCGTCGGACAATCCCGCGGTGTTCACACCCACCACACGGCCCCAGGCGTCGAAGAGAGGCCCGCCCGAATCCCCCGATCGCACATCGGCGTCGACGCGAATCATTCGCTCCAACGTATTTCCTGAGCCGTCCACCGAACTGCGAGTACGCACCTGCTGATCGAGGGCGGTCACCGCCCCCGGGGCAGGCACCAATACCCCTGCACCCGAGGCATTCCCGACGGCGGTCACCGCATCACCCACCTCGGGAAGTGGGTCCGGAGCAAGCTCGACCACCGGCAGGTCGGCCGCGGTGATCAACTGCACGACTGCCACGTCACGGGACTTGTCGTAACCCAACACGGTGGCGTCGTAGATCAGTCCGTTGCCCATGTGCACTGCGCTGATCTCGGTGGCGTTCTCGACGACGTGGAAGTTGGTGAGCACGATTCCGTCGGGGGCGACGACGAAGCCGGTGCCGGCGACCCCGGAGAATCCTGCGGACGCCGAGAGGGTGACGACGGTGGGATCGACGCGAGCCGCGAGCTCCTCGGGCGTCAACGGTGGCGGTTCGACGACGGGAGCTGCCGGTGCGACGGGTGCCGGCGTGGCGACGAAGTCTGCGGTTCCGGGATCGAGTTGCGGCGTCGCGAATAGCCACACACCGGCAGCGACCAGCGTCAGTACCACCGCTCGTCCACCCGACCGCATAGGAACCGATTATGGTCCGGTGGCGATGGTGGTGCCAGCTACACCGACGAATTCACGGGTTGCCACCATCGATTCGGGGACTTTCGATCGACAGACTTCAGGAATGACCAACAACGAACGAATCGAACACACGGAGGACAGAGTGGCTGCTGCGATTCTGCGGGCACCGTTCGCGAGGCGAACGTGGCGAGAGGGCGGCTATCTGCTCGTCGGTTCGATGCTGGGATTTCTGGGAGCAACGTACCTGTTCCTGGGCGCGGTATTCGGGCTGAGCCTGGTGATAGTCCTGATCGGCATTCCCTTGATCGCCGCCGTCATCGTCGGTGCGCGGAGTTGGGGTGTGGCCTACCGGGCGCTGTCGGCGACGATGCTCTCGACTCCGGTGGCTGCTCCTCCCCCGTTCCGTGCTCGCGGAATCTCCGGGTCCATCGCCGCCGGGTTGACCGATCGGGTCGGCTGGCGTGCGGTGCTGTTTCTCGTCATCCAGTCGTTGCTGTCGGTGGTCAACGTGTTCGTGGTGCTCATGTTCGCGGTGATCTCGGCTTTTCTGGTCGTGTCGCCTGTGGTGTGGGCCGTCGTGAAGCCGGTCAGCTACGACGCGGACGGGGTGGCCCGCCAATCCCTGATCCAGATCGATCAGACCTATTTCGACACGCTGCCCCAGATGTTGGCCGTGGCCGTGCTGGGAATCTGTGGGCTGTTCATTGCGCCATGGCCGATTCGAGCGATGGCAGCGGTGGAGCGCACGCTGACCGGATTGCTGCTCGCTGCCTCCGACGAGGATCGGCGAGTGTCGGACCTGGAGACGTCCCGCGCGGAGGTGGTCGACAATTCGACTGCGACTCTTCGCCGGGTCGAGAGAGATCTACACGACGGCACACAGGCTCGACTTGTCACCATGGCCATGGCACTCGGGAGAGCGGAGGAGAAGTTGGCACGCGGCGAAGACGCGTCGGAACTGGTGTCGGCTGCCCACGGCACCGCAAAGGAAGCGCTCGTCGAGCTTCGAGAGGTGGTGCGCGGAATACACCCGCCCGCACTCGATCTCGGACTCGAAGCGGCCCTTCAGACATTGTGTTCACGCAGCCCGATCCCGGTCGAGCTGACGGTACTGTTGCCGCACCGTCCGGCTCCGAGCATCGAGACCATCGCATACTTCACGGTGGCCGAACTGTTGACCAACGCAGCCAAGCACTCCCATGCTTCGCAGGTGTGGGTCGATGCGTACGCGGACATAGCGAGTGTGGTGATCAGCCTGCGTGACAACGGAATCGGTGGTGCGGCTCCCGGAGCGGGCACCGGCCTGAAGGGTCTGCAGGCTCGAGTCGAATCCGTCGACGGAGCACTGCATGTGGACAGTCCGGTAGGTGGCCCCACCGTCGTGAAAGTGCATCTGCCCCTGACGTCTGGAGGAATCGGATCATGAAGGTGGTCATAGCCGAGGACAGTGTGATCCTACGAGACGGGTTGGCGCAGCTGCTGATCGATCGCGGATACGAGGTGCCGGCGATGGTGGGTGATGCCGAGGCGCTGGTGGCCGCAGTCGACGAGTATGCGCCCGACGTCGCGATCATCGACGTGCGAATGCCGCCGAGCTTCACCGACGAAGGACTCGTTGCGGCCGTACATCTGCGACGCCGCCACCCGGACGTGGGCGTACTGGTCTTCTCCCAGTGGGTCGAAACCCGATACGCTGCAGAGTTGTTGTCCGGCAGTACGTCCGGGGTGGGCTATCTGCTGAAGGACCGCGTCGCCGACGTCGGTGAATTCGTCGACGCACTGGTTCGGGTCGCAGCCGGCGGGACAGCGCTGGATCCGGAAGTGGTGGCTCAATGGGTGGGATCCAGCGCAAAGCGGAGCACATTGGATGCGCTGACCGCGCGCGAACGCGAGGTGTTGGACCTCATGGCGCAGGGACTCACCAACGCGGCTCTTGCTGCATCCCTGCATGTTTCGGAAAGAGCAATCGAGAAGCACGTGGGAAACATCTTCGGCAAGTTGGGGCTACCGCCGTCGGATACCAACCACCGGCGAGTGATGGCAGTATTGCAGTATCTCGGTCAGCCGTCGGGCACGGCTTCGTAGTCGACACCGGGCTCACCGATACCAGCGCCACAGTCGCGGAGTCGTGCAGACCAACAGCACCGCCAGGGCAGTGACCACGGCCTGTCCGACGCGACCTGCCGTCACTCCGTCCGTCGGATCGTGGGGCGGGTAGTTCACGACGGCGTTGGCCGCCGAATCGAGAAACAAGATCGCTGCGCCGAACACCAATCCGATACGTCTGCGTCGAGCGATGAGAACTGCCGCGAGCGGATCGAGGACGACGAGCGCGACGAAGAACCACGCGATGGCCACCGGTACCCCCGGATAAGGATCTGATCCACCGCCGACGAGCTGCACCAGATGAACGACCGTGCCGTAAGCGAATACGGCCGTGAACACATACGTCAACGCATCGACGTGCCGTGGGGTGGATCGCACGGAAACGACGGTACCGCCCGTCTACAGTCTGCTCATGTCCGCGTCGCATCGACCCAGAGTCCTGATCGGCATCTCCGGTTGGACGTACGCGCCGTGGCGAGGTGATTTCTATCCGGCGGGCTTGGCGCATCGTAAGGAACTCGGGTACGCATCGGAACATCTGACGTCGATCGAGATCAACGGCACGTTCTATGCGATGCAGAAGCCGTCGAGCTTCACCAAGTGGCACGACGAGACGCCGGACGACTTCGTGTTCTCCATCAAAGGTGGTCGCTACGTCACCCACATCAAACGGCTCGTCGGCGTCGAGGCGGCACTCGCGAACTTCTTCGCCACCGGAGTGTTGACGCTGGGCGACAAGCTCGGACCGTTCCTGTGGCAGTTGCCCCCTAACCTCGAGTTCGACGCGCAGAAGATGTCGGACTTCTTTGCCATGTTGCCTCGGACGGTCTCTGCTGCAGTCACTTTGGCCGAGTCTCGCGACGACAAGTTGGCCGAGGATCGAGTGTTGTTGCCTCCTGTGTCGTCTCGGGTCCTGCGGCACTGTGTGGAGGCCCGGCATCAGAGCTTCGCCACCGACGAGGCCGTGCACTTGTTGCGAGAGAACGATATTGCGTTCGTTGTCGCCGACACCGCAGGCAAGTACCCGTACGTCGACACTCCGACAGCCGATTTCATGTACGCCCGCCTGCACGGCGACGAGGAGCTGTATGCCAGCGGCTACACGGATGAGGCGCTCGATCGATGGGCCGCGAAGATCTTCGACTGGACGGCCACGGGCCGCGACGTCCACGTGTACTTCGACAACGACATCAAGGGCTACGCACCCTTCGATGCCATGAAACTGATCGAGCGAATCGGTAGGTGAGTATTCGGCTTTCTAGCTGGTTCGGTAGATATACGGATAGTTCAATGTTCTCGTCCTGGCGCAGGTAGCGCCTCTGCCACACGGGACAGGCCCTTCGCGGAGGCCAGGACCGTCGCCACCTTCTCTCTCAGGGCATCGCCCTCGAAGGTCTCCGCTCGGCCGCCCACGCTGATCGATGCAACGACCGCGCCGTCTCGTCCGAGGATCGGTGCTCCGACGGCCGCGACGCCGGTGAGGTAGTCCGAGTTGCTCAGTGCGTACCCCTGCGATCGGATCTGTTCGAGACGTGTCAGCAACTCGTCCGGCGCGGTCGGTGTTCGATCCGTGAACGCGGGGAGGTCTTCGGTGAGCCAGCGGTCGCGAATCCGAGCGGAAAACGCCAGCATGGCCATCGGGCCTGCGGTGGCGTGATACGGCAGTACCGAACCGATCGAAATGCCCGCGACCACAAGGGGATTGCTTCCTTCGTGGCGATCGATGCAGACGGCTCCCTCGTCTGCAGGGACCATGAGATACGCAGTGTCTCCGAACTTCTCGGCAATCTCCGACAGGTACGGTTGCGCGGCACCGCGGATGTCGAGTTGGGTCAGTGCCGACGACCCGATCTCGAACACGGGCATGGCGATTCGATACGAGCCTTCGGCTGTTCGATCCACCCAACCGGCATGGATCAGAGTGGTCATCAGTCTGTGCACGGTTGTCTTGTTCATTCGACTTGCCGTTGTCAGGTCGTTGAGCGTCCACACGGGATGCGTCGTATCGAAGTGATCGAGAAGCGTGCAGGCTTTGACGACGGCACCGACGATGTCGCGGCCGGCGTGGGTATCGGACTCGGTGGGAACTTCCACGTGTTGTTCCTTCCGGTCGGGTGAAGCGTCGACGCCATCCTACGAAGCGATCGGCGCCGGTGAGTGCACCGACCGGTATTGACTTGTGATCCGAGCCACTCTAAATTCGGAATACGTTCCGCATTACGAAATGGATGGTGCTCATGACCGCGACACTCAGAGATCTGACCGAGCAGGGCCTGGTGTACGCCCCGGGCGTATGGGACGGACTGACGGCAAAGCTGGCCGAACAGGCCGGGTTCTCGGCCCTGTGCGCTTCCGGCTTCGCCGTGTCGGCAGCCCTCGGACTCCCCGACGCCGAGCTGTACACGATGACCGAGAACCTCCAGGCTGTGCGCACCATCGGAGAATCGTCCTCGCTCCCGCTCGTGGCGGACATCGATACCGGCTACGGCAACGCCGTCAACGCAGCTCGGACCGCAGGCCGATTCGCCGCCGCGGGCGTTCAGGGCGTCTTCATGGAAGATCAGCTCTCGCCCAAGAAGTGCCCCATCTGCGTGGGCGAGCCGGTGGACCTCATCAGCATCGCGGAAGCGTCGGGCAAGGTAAGGGCGGTGCGGGATTCGCTGCCGGAGCACGTCCTGATGATCGCCCGCACCGATGCGCGTGGCGACGACGCGATCCGACGCGCCACCGCATACGTAGACGCCGGTGCCGACATGATCATGCCGGTCACGAAGACCTTCGAGACCGCCGACGAGTGGGCTCGCTGTCACGACGCCGTTGGCGTCCCGCTGATGGCGACGCTGACCGCGTCGACGTGGACCGAGCGTGAGTTCACCCCGGAGGTGCTGCAGCAGATCGGCGTTCGACTCGCCCTTCTGCCCACCCAGGTGCTGATGGCGGCGACGGGCGCTGCACGAGAGACCCTGCGCCGACTCGCCGGCGGCGAAGCCCCGGCCGACGTGAGCGCCGACGCATTGCAGCACCATGAGTTCGTCGATCTCATCGGCTTCCCGGAAGTCGAAGCAGCGCAGCGCAAGTACCTTCCCGCCGACGCGAAGGTGTGATCGGTATGAGTTCCGACGCGCTGACGATGGTCGAGAAGATCCTCGGCCGAACCTGTCAAGCCGACGTGGTGCACGCCGGCGAGAATCACGCTGTCCGGCCTGCTCGCATGATCGCCTACGACTTCCCCGGCTACACCGACGTGATGTTCCGGCAGATGCGCGAGGACTTCGGCATCACCGAACTCGACGACCCGTCCCGATACGTCGTCTTCATCGACCACATGCTCACCAAGAAGAACGCCAAAGAACAGGAAGTGCACCAGGTCACGCGAGATTGGTGCGAGTTCTACGGCATCGAACTGCACGAGGGGCGTGGCATCGGCCATCAGCTCACCGCCGAACTCGGACTCGCGACGCCCGGAGACTTCCTCGTCCACTTCGACGGGCACATCAGCGGAATCGGTGCCTTCGGCGCACTCGGATGGGGCATCCGGCGCGATCTGATCGAGGCCTGGGTGACGGGACAGCTCTACGTCGACATTCCGGCCACCACCCGGTTCGACCTCGTGGGTGAGTTCGGCCCCGGCGTCGACAGCCGCGATCTCGTCCATACGATCATCGACCTGGTCGGTGCGGACGGGTGCGCCCACCAGGTCATGGAGTTCGGTGGTCCAGGAGCGCGGTCGATGAAGATCGACCACCGACAGGGTCTGTGCGGAATGGCGATGTTCACCGGAGCGGTCTCGGCGATCTTCGAACCCGACGAGCTGTCGCTCGCTTATGCCCATGACGTTGCCCGGCAGGCGTTCACCCCCGTGTTCCCCGACGGGGATGCCACCTACGCGGCCCGCCACACCATCGACCTGTCGACCGTCGTTCCGCAGGTGGTGCAGCCAGGTTCGGCCCGTGCAGCCAACACACATACCGCTGCCGATCTGGCCGGAATCCCGATCACCAAGGCGTTCATCGGCTCCTGTGCCAGCGGCCGCATCGAGGACCTGCGCGCTGCGGCACTGGTGCTCGACGGGCGGACCGTCGCTCCCGGCGTCGAGTTGAACGTTGTTCCGACCTCTCAGAAGGTGCACGATCAGGCCGAAAGCGAAGGGCTGCTGGACATCCTGCGGTCGGCGGGCGCGCACATCGCGGTGTCGAGCTGCGACTTCTGCTTCGGATATCAGAAGCCCCTCGCGGCCGGCGAGAACTGCATTTCCACCGGGGTGCTCAACATCTCCGGGCGCATGGGTAGCTCTGACGCCAACATCTACATGGGTTCGCCCTTCACCGTCGCCGCCAGCGCCCTTGCCGGGACGATCGCGCAGGTGGGGTCATGAGCGCTTACCCGCCCCCGCCCGACGTCATCGACGGTGCGGTCGCGTGGATATTCGGCGACGACTTCGACATCGATCTGGTGGTGGGTGTCGCGAACATCAAGTCCTACGACCCCGATCACCTCAGGTCGGTCTGCATGGCGGCGTACGACCCGGATTTCGTCGATCGAGTTCGCCCCGGTGACGTCATCGTCGGTGGGCGGAACTTCGGCTACGGGCATCCGCACTATCCGCCGATGGTCGCGCTCCGCAACCTGGGCATCAGTGCGGTTGTGGCGGAATCGTTCTCACCCGGATTCTGGCGTGGCGAGACCTTCAACGGTATGCCCCTGATCACCGTTCCCGGAATCTCCGACGCGGTGGCCGTCGGTGACGATGTCAGACTCGACTGGCGTCGGGCCGAGGTGTCGAAGCAGGACGGCACCACGATCACCGGCCATCCACCGAATGCCCGAACCGTCGCAGTCATCGAAGCAGGCGGTTCGTACGAACTTCTTCTCTCCGAACACCGAAGCAAGCAACCACTCACAGAAGGATCAGCGCGATGACGAACACCGAACACTCCCGCGCAGGAGTCGCACCGCCCAAGGCGGACACCACGACCGCGCGCCGAGCTGCGCTGGCCGGAGGTGTCGGCACGCTCATCGAGTACTACGACTTCGCGGTCTACGGCTTCCTCGCCGTCATCATCGCGCCGCTGTTCTTCCCATCCACCAGCCCCGGCGTGTCGATTCTCGCGACCTTGGCCGTGTTCGGCGTCGCCTATGTCGCCCGTCCGCTCGGCGGAATCTTCTTCGGCCGACTCGGAGACCGCAAGGGTCGTCGGCACGCCCTCGTCATCACCGTGGTGTGCATGGGTGTCGCCTGCGGCATTCTCGGACTGCTGCCGACGCACTCGAGCGTCGGCGTGCTGGCCCCCGTTCTTCTGGTGATCATCCGGCTCGCTCAAGGATTCTCGGCGGGCGGTGAGATCGGCGGTGCCGCAACCTACATCGCGGAATCGGCACCGCCGAACCGTCGGGGATTCTTCGGTTCGTTCACGCCGGTGGGATCGACACTCGGCTTCGCCGTCGCCGCAGCCGTCGTCGGGCTCGTTGCTCTGATCACGACCGACGAACAGATGTCGTCGTGGGGATGGCGCATCCCGTTCCTGCTCGCTCTGCCCCTGGCGTTCGTGTGTCTCCGTGTGCGGCTCAAGCTCGAGGACAGCCCGGAGTTCGAGGAGATGGCCGCCAAGAACGAGGTCGCCAAGAGCCCGTTGAGTGACGTGGTGAAGAAGCAGCCGTGGTCGGTGCTCCGCGTCGTCGGCATCGCAATCGCGATGAACGGATCCGGCTATATCGGACTGACCTACTTCAGCGTGTATCTGATCAACGACCTCGGGTTCTCGAAGGACTCGGTGTACTGGACGTCGGCGATCGCAATTGCCTTGGCCTGCGCCACTTTCCCGCTGAGCGGCATGCTCACCGATAGGTTCGGCCGCAAACCGGTACTGCTGTTCGGCTATGTGGCGTACGTGATCATCGCGCTGCCGGTGTTCATGATTCTCGGTGCCACGTCGAGCATTCTGATCGTCGGCGTCGTCTACTTCGTCTACATGGTGCTCAACGGGGTCGTGCAGGTCCCGGCGTTCCCGCTGTTCACCGAACTCTTTCCTCGGGCAGTTCGCTACACCGGAGTGTCGTTGGGCTTCAACATCGGAACGATCGCGGCAGGTGGAACTGCGCCGTATGTGGCCGCTCAATTGGTCGAATCGACCGGCAACGCCATGTCACCGGCGTACTGGGTGATGGGTGTCTGCGTCATCGGTGTCGCGACGGTACTGACCATCAAGGAGACGGGACACAGCAAGCTTCCTGTGTGACGGAGCCGCTCTGCTGTGAGCAGAGATCCGATCGGGCCGGTCGACGGTGGCGAGGACCGGATCACCGGCACACTGGGTGCATGAAGCTATTGGTCCTCGGCGGCAGCGACTTCGTGGGGCGAACTGCCGTCGAACATGCTCTCGATCTGCAGTGGGATGTCACGGTCCTCAACCGCGGACACTCTCGTCCGAATTCGCGGGCAACCGCACTCCGCGGGGACAGGCGAGTCGCAGGCGGACTCGATGCACTGCGGAAGGGGCAGTGGGACATGGTGTTCGACACGTGGTCGTGGGAGCCGAGCGTCGTCGAGGAGTCGGCGGCGATGCTCGCCGGACGGGTCGACAGCTACATCTACGTCTCGAGCCGGTCGGTGTACGACGCGCCGCGAGCGGGATCGACCGAGACCTGGCCGACGGTGCAGGTGCCTGCCGAGGACTATGCGCGGCAGAAGTTGGGCGGTGAGCGTGCGGCAGTTGCGGCTTTCGGCGATCGAGCGCTGCTGGTCCGCGCCGGGCTGATACTCGGGCCGTACGAGAACATCGGCCGACTTCCGTGGTGGCTGAACAGAATCGACCGCGCCGGGGATGTGCTTGCGCCCGGTCCCGCTGGCTTGGCACTGCAATATGTCGATGTTCGCGATCTCGTTGCCTGGAGTCTGGCTGCAGCCGCTCGGGGTCTCGGCGGACCGTACGACGTGGTGAGTCGGCCAGGTCATGCCACGATCGGCGACGTTCTGCAGGCATGCATCCAAGCCACCCGGTCCGATGCTCAGCTGTGCTGGGTGGAGCCGGATGTCCTCAGCGCTGCGGGCGTAGAGCCGTGGACGGAGCTCCCGATCTGGATTCCGCCGGGGGCCGACCATGATTCGCTGCACGCATCCGATGTCTCGAAGGCATTCGACGCGGGGCTTCGGACTCGTCCGGTTCAGGAGACCGTCGCGGACACGTGGGTGTGGCTGCAGTCGCTGAACGGGCGGACGCCGATGAGGGGTGATCGGCCGCCCGTCGGACTCCCGGCCGAGCGGGAGGCGGCAATTCTGGCGGGTCGGTGAACTCGACAGACGCGCGCGGAATCGTCAGACGCGTTCGGAATTGCCAACGGATCGGTGACGAATTCGCGCGCGTGTCACGAACGCGCGCGCGTTTGCGGGAAAACCGGCCCGCTAACCCACTATTCGTCACTCTTGCTCGAATGCTAGAGAGTGATAGACAACGCTACGGAGTGCAGAGTCGTCGTACCGCGCCCTCGATGATCGACGCCCGGCGCTGGTGTTCGGTGTCGTCGACGGGTCCGCAGTCGCTGCCCGGGGCAGTCATCCACGCGGAGGTGATGCCGAAGATCATGGTGAACAGGTCGTCGACGGTGTAGGCGTCGGAAATCAGGCCGTCCTGCTGCGCGACTGCCATGGCGTGTCGTCGCTCGGCTATCACCGCATGGATGTCGTCGGCACCCGCGACCGCCATGCCGCCTTGAAGTTGCGTCCACAGCAGCAGTCGGTGTTCCTGAGGGTTCGCGGCGAGGTGCAGATATTCGCGTGCGGCGTATCCCCCGAGATCGTCGACGGTGAAGGGAACCGACTCCAGGAAGCGCGCGAACCCGTCTTCCACCACGGCCCGGAACAGTGCTTCCTTGTCTCCGAAGTACGCGTACAGGCGTTCCTTGCTCGCTTTCGCCGAGACCGCGATGCGATCCACCCGTGCCCCGGCCAATCCGTGCTCGGAGAACTCTGTGCGTGCGGCGACGACGATGCGGGCGCGGGTTGCGCTGGCGTCTGGCTTCATGTGGGCCACCCTACCGCCAACCAACTAGTTCGTTTGACACTCGGTGCCGCATCGCCTACGTTTTCGTCGGGACATTTTTCGGGCCCGAGAATCAACGAGTACGAGTGGGGTAGAAACATGTCGCAGGTCTCCGAGCGCGAAGCGTCGGATCCGAATCCGAACTACGAGCGCCGATGGTTGGTGCTCTGCATCGTCGCCATCACACAGCTCACGATCGTGCTGGACGGCACCATCGTCAACATCGCCCTACCGCAGGCGCAGATCGACCTCGGCATCAGCGACACCAGCCGCACCTGGGTGATCACCGCCTATGCGCTGGCCTTCGGCGCGCTGCTGCTGCTCGGTGGCCGCATCGCGGACTACTGGGGACGCAAGCGGTCGTTCATCGTCGGCATGGCAGGCTTCGCCGTTGCCTCCGCAGTCGGCGGACTCGCCCAGGAGGGCTGGCAGCTGTTCGTCGCCCGCGCAGGTCAGGGCGTCTTCGCGGCACTGCTCGCACCCGCAGCACTGGCCATCCTGACGGTCACGTTCACCGACACCAAGGAACGCGCCAAGGCATTCGGTGTGTTCGGAGCGATTGCCGGTGGCGGCGCAGCCGTCGGCCTGCTCCTCGGCGGAGTGCTCACCGAATACGCGAACTGGCGCTGGTGCCTGCTCGTCAACATCCCCGTCGCGATCGTCGCCATCGCAGCCGCTGTCCCGCTGGTCAAGGAAAGCAAGGCGCACGGAGACACTCGCTACGATCTGCCGGGCGCGATCCTCGTCGCACTCGGGCTGGCATCGCTGGTCTACGGCTTCACCGAAGCCGAAGACGGCTGGGCGACGGTACCCACCATCTCCTTCATCGCGCTCGGCATCGCTCTGCTCGCCGCGTTCGTCGTCGTCGAGACCAAGTCCGACAACCCGCTGCTTCCGATGAGTGTGCTGCTGGACCGTGACCGCGGTGCCGCCTACATCGGATCCGCCGTGATCGGTGCCGCACTGCTCGGTGGCACGTTGTACCTCACCTTCTACTTCCAGATCGTGCTCGAGATGAGCCCGGTGATCGCCGGCGTCGCATCACTGCCCATGACCGGCGGCATCCTGATCACCGCCGCGATCGCGTCCGCTCTCGTTCCGAAGATCGGGCCCAAGCCACTGATGGCCGTCGGCCCCGTCGTCTCGGCGATCGGCCTGCTCCTGCTGACGCAGATCGGCGTCGACACCTCCTATTGGACGCACGTCCTTCCCGGAGTCGTGCTGCTCGGCCTCGGCCTCGGCCTGCTGATGGTGCCGATGCAGAACGTTGCACTCATCGGCGTACCGGATCACGACGCGGGTGCCGCCTCCGCTCTGATCAACGCCACCCTGCAGGTCGGCGGCGCACTCGGCGCAGCGGTGTTCACCACGGTGTACACCTCGTCCAAGACGTCGTACCTGGCCGACAACCCGGCACCGACTCCGCCCGCAGGAGTCCCCGCCGAGGCCCTCGCGGGCCAGGAGATCCCGAGCGACGAGGTACTGGCCGCGCTGCCGGAGCCGATCCGCGACTTCGTGCTCGCCACCATCGATCACGCCTTCGCAGCCGAGGTATCGGGTTACGCCTGGGCCTTCGGCACCGCCGCGATCCTGGTCGCGCTCGTGTGCCCGGTCGTGCTCGGGCTCGTCCGCGCGAAGAAGGACGACCTGCCCGTCGGAGACACCCCGGTCCACATCGGATAGGTCCACTCCCGCACAGACGAGAACCCCGCTGCTCACCGTCGAGCAGCGGGGTTCTTCGTTTCGAAAAGCCTCGTCAGTCCGGATCGATGGCATCGGACTGCGCGGTGAGCAGCATGTGCAGCAACTCGGGAGGCAGGGCCATCGGCGGCATCGCGCCCAGATCGATCGAATTCTCGGAGTCGCCGCCCAGTTCCACCACCTCGTCGTGCAGGCTCTCCATCTTCTCGTCCAGCTTGTTCGCGCTCTCGGCGGCATCGGTCAACTCCGCGAGCAGAGTCGGCGGGATCTCCCCGCGGTACTTGTAGAAGATCTTGTGTTCCAGGCTCGCCCAGAAGTCCATCGCGATGGTGCGGATCTGCAGCTCGACGAGCACCGGCTGGACGCGGTCGGACATGAACACCGGAATCTCGACGATCAGGTGCAAACTCTTGTAGCCGTTGGGTTTCGGATTCGCGATGTAGTCCTTGACCTCGACGACCCGAATGTCGGTCTGGCTGCTGAGCATGTCCGCGATGCGGTAGGTGTCGGAGATGAAGCTGCAGGTGATGCGGACCCCGGCGACGTCGAAGATGTTCGCACGGATCGCGTCGAGATTGAGTGCGCACTTCTTGCGCTGGGCCTTGTCGACGATGCTCTCGGGCGTCTTCAACCTCGACGAGACGTGCTCGATGGGGCTGTAGCGATGAATGTGAGTGAATTCCTGTTTCAGGATGTTGATCTTCGTGATCAGCTCGTCGATCCCGAACTTGTAACTCATCATGAATCGCGTGAAATCGTGTCTCAGCCGACCCAGGTCGACCGCAGTCTCACCGTTCTTCATGACCTCGTTCATGATCACGATTGTCCACGACGGCAGGCCGAGCGCGCGCGGCGCGGGAATCGAAGCTTGCATCACTGCACGACGGGCCCAGCTCCGGTGTGAATCTCACGACGCCACAGGACTGGCACTGATGCGTGCGGTGATGCCCCAGCTCGCACGAACACGCTCGCGAACCGACGAGAACCGAACCGGCGACGAGCCGATGACCGTTGCCACACCGCGTGGGTGCTCTCTCGGCCCACCTGTCTCCGACGCGGTACAGCGAGCCGGCCGCAGGCTCGGGTTCGAGTGCCATCGCGCGCGACCGCCTTCGAGAATCCATGCCGTCCGATATGGACCGCCCGAAGTGGCTCCGCTGGCTGCATCGCCAACTCCGGGGGCCTGCTCAGGCTAGCAGAACTCGAACGTGTGTTCTAACTCGTACGTCAAAACCACGTTTTGCGGCCACCGACTGCGCGCCCCATCGAACCGAGCACCGTCAGAACCAGACCGACGACCACCAAAATGATGCCGATAGTCGTCAAAATTGAAATGCCGGCGAAATAGCCGATCAGGGCGAGGATGATTCCGAGAACGATCATGACTACTCCTGGCGTCGAGACGAGCCCGATATCGGCGAAGAGCCGATACGACCGAACGTACCCCCGTCAGATGGAGGAATGGTCACAATTGTCGCTATTTTCCGGCATCCACTTTCGCTGCGAGGAAAGCCTCCGGGTCGATCAGATCCGATTGCCCGACGATCGATCCCAGGTCAGCGATACGTTCGATGCCGGTGAGCACCATCTCTTCTTCGACCGTGCCCTCGGCGTAGCCGTAGTAGCAGGTCGACGTCGTGTGGTTGTGGTCCTTGTCTATTCGGTTGGCGCGCCCCTCGATCTGACGAATGTCGATGGGGGTCCACCGGGGATCGTGAATCAGCGTGACCCGCGGGGCGAGGGTGGAGACCGTCCCTTCCGGGAGCAGTAACTCGTTGGTGTGCAGATTGATCGCACTGGTGGTGGTCGAGACGATGACCGACGCGTCGCCGGTCTGAAAACGTCTGATCGACGCCTCCTGCTCCGGGCTGCTCATACTGCCGTCGACCACTGCGACGTCGAGACCCTCGTCGCGCAGTGTCTGCGCCAGCGCGGCGACCGACTCGCGGTAGAACATCGAGACGAACACCTGATTGCCGGCCTTGACCCACGTCCGCACCTGATCGGCCGACGCGGGAATGCGCAAGTACGAACACTTCTGACGGAATCGCAGGGTAGCGGCGCGGGTGCTCGGATTCTTCTGCAGCACCCGCTTGCCGCCGACGGCCTTCCAGATCGGCAGACCCACTTCCTTGCGGTAGTCCACCCACGCCGAGTTGTACAACCGCTTCTGCGCGGCCGTGAGTTCCTGCCCCAGTGGCTCACGCGGAGTCGGCGGGGACGGCCGCGAAATCGACCACGGCACAGCGCCTCCCGACAACCACCCGTGCACCGACGCGATATCGCGGGCGCGTCGGGCCGCGTCCTCGGGCTCCCACCGCCACGTCGTCAACCCCGTCGTCGCCTTGCCTGCCTTGACGGCGAACCCGGATTCGATGAGGAACTCCGCCCACTTCATCGTCACCGCATAGCCGAGATACTCGTCGTCACCGAGGATCTCGACCCCGCGGCTGCGCTCGACGGCCCTCGCCATGTAGGCGAAGTGCAGCGGCTGATAGCCGGGCGTGGCAGACATCCAGACCACCGAGCGGGCCGCTTCCTGATACCGCCAGAGGATCTGCGACTGCTGCGATTCGATGTTCATCAGCGCATGCGATTCGTCGGCGATCACCACATCGATGTCGAACCGAAGCTCGCCGAGTGAGATGGTCCGCTTGTTCTGTGTCCGTTTACGTTTGCCCAGGTCGGTCTCGGGCGGAACCGACAGGAGCTTCTTCGTCGACTGGTACGTGATCAGCAGCCAGCGCTTGCGGTCGGCCGGCTCGATGTCTGCCTCACTGTCTGCGATGGTTCGACGCCACCCCGGCAACGCACCCTTGGGTGCGACCACCAGTACCGTGCCGATCTCGGCTGCCGACATCTGCCGGACTGCCTCGCACACCGCCAACGTCTTGCCCAGACCCGTCGAATCCATCTGCGCGAAGTACGGGAACCCGGCCTCGAGCGCGGCGAGATGGCGTCGAACGGATTCGAGCTGCGTGTCACGCGGCTGCATCGCCCGCTCCCGCACCTCTTCGTCACGCCAGTTTTCGTTGGCATCGTCCTCGAGCCACCGCTGCAGGCTGTAGGGCATCGACTCGTACGGTTGCAGATACTCGGGCAGCTCCGTGCCGTAGTACGCGAACACCCGAGGACCCGGATACCAGCGCGCCCCAGCAGCGCCCGCCGCCGACCGATCCTCGAACGGCACGTCCAGTACCCAGACGCGCTCACCGGGATCGGGCACCCGCAGATCGGGGGCAGCGGACTTGCGCGGTGAGGTCTTGCGCGGGGCTGCTCGCTTGCGAGGTGCGGCCTTCTTCGCCGCGGGTTTCTTGTCCGCAGGCTCACCGTTCTTGGCGGCCGCGAACTTTCGCGCAGCGCTGCTCTGCCCGGCCTTGACGGTGCGGGCAGTGGTGGATCGGGCTGTGCGTCTACGAGGTGGCATCGGATCCAGTCTGTCGTACGGTGTGCACGAACACCGTAAAGGAGCCCTGTGACATACACGAACGACCCGCGCGCCGTAGTACTCGTCCACGATCAGGACCCGGCTCTCGCGCGACGCGACATCGGCACCCTCGACGCCGAATTGCGCGCCAGGGGTTTCCAGTTGGACGTGCACTCCTTCGACCACAGTCCCGATCTCGCGCCGCCGCCGCTGTCCGGCGCGCAGGCGGTGGTGGTCATGGGCTCACCCGACGCCGCGTACGACGACACGCTGACCTGGCTCGCGCCGGAAATCGCGTACGTGCAGGACGCGATCGACGCGCAGGTCCCCATCCTCGGTGTGTGCTTCGGCGGTCAGCTGCTCGCTCGGGTGCTCGGCGGGACCGTTCGCAAGTCCGAGCATCCCGAGTACGGTTTCGTCGACGTCGAGACCTCCGATCCCGAGCTCATCGCACCGGGCCCGTGGATGGAGTTCCACGGCGATACGTTCACCGCTCCCCCGGAGGCGACGGTGATCGCCCGCAACGCGGCCGCACAACAGGCGTTCGTCCTCGGACCGCACCTCGGACTGCAGTTCCACCCCGAAATCGACCTCGACACCTACGACGCGTGGGCCGCGGCGTGGGACCGCGACGGCGTCGAACATGCGGTGGACGTGCAGGAGATTCGCCGCGCCATTGCAGACGCCGAACCTGCAGCTCGGTTGCGTTGCTCGGCTCTGCTGGACGCATTTCTCGCCCGATCGGCGGCGCTGCCCCGGTAGGGTCGAACGATGACCGAGGCCAGGCCCAGCAACTTCAGCGATCACCAACTCGGCATCTACGCCGCGGGGATGTTCGCGCAGCAGACACCGTCGATCACCACCAACCTGGCGCGGCTGGAGGACCAGGCTGCCGAGAAGCTCTCGCCGGAGGCTCTTGGCTACATCGTCGCCAGCGCGGGTAGCGGCTCGACGGCTCGTGCGAACCGGGCCGCCTTCGACAGGTGGGCAATCACGCCGCGGATGCTGCGCAGCTCGGCTGCCCGTGACCACGCGTGCACCGTGCTCGGCACCGACATGCCCGCACCGCTGCTGATCGCTCCCGTGGGCATTCAGACTCTCGCCCATCCCGACGGTGAGCTCGCCACCGTCCGTGCAGCTGCGGAACTCGGTGTGCCGTACATACATTCGACGCAGGCCTCGCATTCGTTCGAGCAGATTGCCGAGGCGGGCGGCGACGCTCCCCGCTGGTATCAGCTCTACTGGCCGACGGACGAGTCGGTGCTGCTGAGCTTCCTGCAGCGTGCGAAGGATTCCGGGTTCAGCGCGCTGGTGCTGACTCTCGACACCACCTTGCTGGGCTGGCGGCCGGCCGATCTCGACCGTGGCTACCTCCCCTTCCTCGCCAACCTCGGTATCGAGAACTACTTGACGGATCCAGCGTTCCAGGCAGGCCTGGGGCAGCCCGTCGAAGAGAATCCCGTTGCCGCCGCGATGCATTGGGCGCAGATGTTCCCCAACCCCGGTCTGTCGTGGAAGAACCTCGCGTTCCTGCGGGAGCACTGGAGCGGCCCGATCGTGCTCAAGGGAATCTGCACCGTCGGCGACGCGCGAGAGGCCGCAGCGCACGGAGTCGACGGCATCGTCGTCTCCAACCACGGCGGTCGTCAGATCGACGGGGCCAGAGCATCACTCGACGCGTTGCCGTCCATCGTCGACGCGGTGGGCGAGCAGCTGACAGTCCTGTTCGACTCGGGCGTACGCACCGGAGCCGACATGGCCAAGGCCCTCGCGCTCGGGGCCGACGCGGTACTGCTCGGCCGACCGTTCCTCTACGGACTCGCACTCGGCGGGCAAGAGGGCGTGGCGCACGTATTGCGCTGTCTGCTGGCCGAATTCGACTTGGTGACCAGCCTGTCCGGTCATGCCGGTGCGGGCGAGCTCGGCCGCGACTCGATCATGGAGTCCTGATGGAGTGGACGAAGCACGCGATCTGGTGGCACCTGTACCCGCTCGGCTTCACCGGCGCACCGGTGCACGGCTGGGACGGTGAGTCCCAATCAGATCTGCACCGGCTGAACAGAATCGAGAAGTGGCTCGACTACGCACTCGAGCTCGGCGCGTCGGGCATCGCCCTCGGTCCGATCTTCGAGTCCGAGAAGCACGGCTACGACACGGTCGACTACTACCACGTCGACGGCAGATTGGGCACCGACGAGGACATCGACTCCCTGATCGCCGCAGCGCATTCCCGCGGCCTCAAGGTCATGTTCGACGGCGTGTTCAACCATGTGGCGCAGAGCTTTCCGAAGTTCCGCCAGGCCCTCGCCGAGGGTGCGGACTCCGAGGCCGCGCAGTGGTTCCACCTCGATTGGTCCGGGGACGAGCCGACGCATCGAAACTTCGAGGGCCACGACGAACTGGTTGCGCTCAACCACGAGAGCCCGCACGTGCAGCAGTACGTCGTGGACGTGCTCTCGCACTGGCTGGGGCGAGGCGTCGACGCCTGGCGGCTCGACGCGGCATATGCGGTGTCGCCGCGCTTCTGGGCCGCGGTGCTGCCGAAGGTTCGGGAAAAGCACCCGGACGCATACTTTCTCGGCGAGGTCATTCACGGCGACTACGACCGAATCGTCTCGGCCTCCACGTTGGATTCGGTCACCCAGTACGAGCTGTGGAAGGCGATCTGGAGCGGTCTGAGCGAGAGGAACTTCTTCGAGCTCTCCCACGCTCTGGAGCGCCACAACGGGTGGCTCGACGCCTTCGTGCCCGCCACGTTCGTCGGAAATCACGACGTCAATCGCATCGCCAGCGTGATCGAGGACGAGCGACATCTGGTGCACGCGTTGGTGGTTCTGTTCACCGTGGGCGGTATGCCGATGATCTATTACGGCGACGAGCAGGCGTTCCGAGGCATCAAGGAGGACCGTGTCGGCGGCGACGACGAGGTGCGTCCGGAGTACCCCGACACGTCCGATGATCTGGCCCCGTACGGCTGGCCGGTCTTCCGCATTCATCAGGAGCTGATCGGTGTACGGCGTCGAAACCCGTGGTTGTACTCCGCGCGCACCGAAACGCTCGAGCTCACGAACACCGCGCTGCTCTATCGTGCGCAGGCGGGCGAGAATTCGCTGACGGTGGCGCTCAATCTCGGTGACGATGCCATCGACCACCCGGTCCAGGGCAGCGAAGTACTGGCAGGTGAGGCGAACGTGAACGACGGGCGGGTGAGCGTTCCGCCGCACGGCTGGGCTGTCATCGGCTGATCGCTGCATACGGTTGTGTTCGGCTGTCTACGCCGAACACAAGAAAGCGGTAGAGGCCGCTACAGGTACAGTCGAGCGCGACACGGGGTGCCCCCAGGGGCTGAGAACACACCCGTCGAACCTGATCTGGTTAGGACCAGCGAAGGGAATGTCGTGACGTTTCGGTATTTCCTGTCCCTCGCGACGGTCCCGACCTCGAACGAGAGGCGAGGCACATGAAATTCGACGAGCAGACGGTCTTGGTCACCGGCGGTGGACGCGGACTGGGATCATCGATCGCGGCAGCATTTGCCGGTCAGGGTGCACGCGTGGTGATCGATTACCGCAACAGCAGAGATGCTGCCGAAGCGCTGGCGGACCGACTCGGCGAGAACGCGATCGCAGTGCAGGGTGACGTCACCGACGAGTCGGCCGTCGCCGCACTGTTCGACACTGCACGCGAACACTTCGGCACCCCGATCACCACCGTCGTCAACAATGCGCTGGCCGATTTCTCCTTCGACGGCGATGCCCGGCCCAAAGCCGACACCATCACCTGGGAGCGTTTCGACGCACAGCTGCGTGGCAGCGTCCGCGCGGCCTTGCTCACCACCCAGGCTGCACTGCCAGGTATGCGGGAGGCGGGGTTCGGACGAATCATCAACGTGGGCACCAATTTGTTCCAGAATCCGGTGGTGCCGTATCACGACTACACCGCGTCCAAGGCCGCACTGCTCTCACTGACGCGAACGTTGTCCGCGGACCTGGGTGCAGACAACATCACAGTCAACATGGTCTCGGGAGGACTGCTGCGCACCACCGATGCCAGTGCCGCGACCCCGGCCGAGGTGTTCGACTTCATCGCGGCCTCGACCCCCTTGCAACGCGTCACCACGCCGGAGGAGTTCGCCGATGCCCTGCTGTTCTTCGCTTCGCCGTGGGCGCGGTCGGTGACCGGCCAGAATCTCGTCGTCGACGGCGGCCTGGTCAAGAACTGACATGCACCTCAACGCGTTTCTCTACGGTTGCGGCCACCACAGCGCCGCGTGGCGTCATCCCGAGTCGCGGGTGGAGGATCTCGGCGACATCTCGTACTACGAGGAACTCGCGCAGCTCGCCGAACGGGGAAAGTTCGATGCGGTGTTCTTCGCCGACGGACATTCGGTGCGCGACCCGGCCGGGGCCGGCACCTGGTTCCTCGAGCCGATCACCGCGCTGTCGGCCATGGCCAGGGCCACGACGCACATCGGTCTCGTCACCACGGTGTCGTCCACGTTCTACACCCCGTTCCATGCTGCACGCATGTTGGCGTCGCTCGATCACATCAGCGGCGGCCGTGCCGGCTGGAACGTCGTCACCTCCATGTTCGACGCCGAAGCACGCAATCACGGAATGGACGTCATCCCCGCTCGTGAGGAGCGCTATGCGCGCGCCGAGGAGTTCGTCGATACTGCTCTCGCGCTGTGGGATTCGTGGGAGGCCGACGCGTTGACGCTCGATCGAAGCGGAGACTATGCGGATCCGGCCAAGGTGCACTCGATCGACCACGACGGCAAACACTTTCGGGTCGACGGCCCGTTGACGGTGCCGCGGTCGCCGCAGGGCAGGCCGGTCCTGTTCCAGGCCGGCGCGTCGGGCCCGGGGCGTGATCTCGCTGCGAAGTACGCCGAGGCGATCTACGCCGTCGCCTACGATCTCGTTGCGGCGCAGAGCTATTACGACGACGTCAAGCTACGCATCGACCGCTCCGGTCGCGACAGCGCGGCGGTGGGGATCATGCCGGGTCTGGTGACGTACGTGGGCTCGACCATGGAAGAAGCCCGCCGGAAGAAGGCCGAGCTGGATCGGCTGCTACCCACCGAGCAGTCGCTGGCGATGTTGTCCACGTTCACCGGGCAGGACTGTGCTGCTTGGGAACTCGATGCTCCGGTACCGCCCCTGCCCCCGGCGGCCGAGTTCACCGGACCGCTGGGTCGCTACGAAACGATCCTGCGCATCGTCGAGAAGGATGCTCCCACCGTGCGGGAACTGCTCGGCACCCTCGCGGCCGGCGGCGGGCACGCCACGATGATCGGCACACCGGAGTCCATAGCCGACGAGATGCAGTCGTGGATCGGCCGTGGTGCCGACGGATTCAATCTGATGTGTCCGCGATATCCGGATTCTCTGAAGGACTTCGTTGACCACGTGGTCCCGATCCTGCAGCAGCGCGGTATCTTTCGGACGGACTACACCGAGTCGACGCTGCGGGGGCACCTGGCTCACTGAGCCGATTCACCGAACGGTCGGCCCGAAGACTCCCCGATCGACGAACGCGACGAGAGCGTCGAGACCGTCGTCGGGCGAGCCCTGCCACAGCCGGGCGAAGTTTTCCGCCGCACCGCCGATCAGTATCGCGGTGGTCGCAGGGGATGCCGGTAGGTCGACTCCTGCGGACTCGAATGCAGTCAGTCGAGCGACCCAGGGCTCGAACTGAACCTGCATGAATCGTTGCACTTGCCGCGCGAAGTCGGCATTGACCAGCGCGGCATCACGGAGGGCATCGATCACCACCCGGTGCCGAGTGAGCAACTGCCAGAACACTTCCACGTGGGGGCGCATCGTCGGGTGCTCGCGCGCCGCCGGATCCTGAGTGGCGACGATGACGTCGGCGTCGTCACCGATCTGCTCGGCGAGGGCCAGCAACAGCTCGTCCTTGCTGGAGTAGTGGTTGTAGAACGACCCTGCCGCTCGTCCGGCTTCGCGGGTGATGTCGACGATCTTGGTGTTCAGGTATCCGGAACGAGCGAACACGACGCGGGCGGCGTTCTCCAGTTCGATGCGGGTCTGTTCGGCCTGTTGCGCCCGTGTTGTGGCGGCCATGTCTGCTCCCTGCCTGTTGACACCTCTGCCGTCACGATACACACTGAATCATGATTCAGTGAATGTTCATTCGTCGAAGGGGTCGTCATGAAAGCAGCAGTTTTGACCGAGTTCGGTGTACCCACGTACGCCGACCACGGGAATCCGGCACCCGCCCAAGGGCTGGAAGTGATCGACGTGGCGGCGGCGACGCTCAATGCCGTCGACATCGCCATCGCCTCGGGTAGGCACTATTTGAGCCCGATGTCGCTGCCGACGGTGAGCGGCATCGAAGGCGCAGGTACGACGTCGGACGGCCGACGCGTCTACTTCTCCCTGCCCGTTTCGCCCTACGGTTCGATGGCTCAGCAGGCGCTGGTCTCGACGAGCTCGCTCATCGAACTGCCCGATGGACTGGACTTCTCTACCGCCGCCACTCTCGGGAACGCGGGACTGGCAGCGCTGATGCCCCTCACTCACGGCGGGCGGATGGAGGCCGGTGAGAATGTCGTGATCCTCGGTGGCACCGGGGTCGTCGGACGCCTGGCAGTGCAGGCCGCGAAGCTGCTCGGCGCCGGATCGATCACCGTCGTCGGGCGCGACGAGGCTGCACTCGAAGCCACCCGCGAACTCGGTGCCACGGCGACGGTGGCCGTCGGCGACAAGAGCGTCGACGAAGTGAGCGCGGCTATCCGAGACGCATCGTCAGGAGCCGACCTGATACTCGACTACACCTGGGGCACAGTGGCTCTGGCGGCGCTGCGTGCGGGCAACCGGCTGGTACGACTGGTGCAGATCGGTGATCGAGCCGGAGCCGACATCACCCTACCGGCCCAGTTGATGCGATCGCTCGGAGCCAGTGTGCACGGGTTCATGCCCATCCACTACGGGCCCGACGCAGTGCAACATTCGTATCGCGCCCTGACCGACTGGGCCGCGGCCGGCCAGATCACGGTTGCGTTCGAGAACGTTCCGCTGGCCGAGGTGGCGAGTGCATGGAAGCGAGCCCCACATACCCGTCACAAGCTGGTGCTACTGCCTTGAATTGGTCGAGTGGCCAGCGAGTCGATGAATTCTCTTGTCAATCGAGCGATGTCGTCGGCATGGGAGATCGGTGACCAATGCCCCGCCGGAATGTCGTTGCGGGTCAGGTCTTTCACCCACTTGCCGGTGTCGTCGTAGTGATACGGACGCACCGCGACGTCCTCGGTGTTGACGATGAGGTGCACCGGAATGTCGATGTACCGGTCGCGTGGATTGCCCAGGTGCGGAATGATGTTCGCGCGGTAGAGATTGGTTCCGTTGGTCGCGTCCGACCACAGCGTCGGGTTCTGGGTGACGAGCTTCGGGTCGACTCCCGAGAACTCTTCGAGGAATGCAGGCCAGCCCTTGGCGAACTGCCGCTTGATCCGCAGCGTCGACAGCCCGGGGATGTGGAAGGTGACGGTGTACCACGACGCGCGTACCTGAGCGAGCACCTGCTTGATGCCGGTGAGGGTGGGTTTGCGCAGCCGCGACTGCGACCACTTGCCGAGATGATCGAGATTCGGCCCGGAAATCGATGTGTACGAGCGGATTCGGTCCTTCGCGCGCGGCTGGGCGGCGGCTTCCCATACCTCCACAGCGCCCCAGTCGTGGGCGAGCACGTGCACCGGAGCGTCGGGGCTGACGGCGTCGGCGACAGCGTAGAAATCCGAGGCCAGACGCGCCAACTTGTACGCGGACTGCTCGGTGGGAACCGAGCTCTCGCCTGCACCGCGGGAGTCGTAGCTGATCACCCGAAAGCGGTCCTCGAGCTGGGGCACGATGTGGCTCCACAGCTCGTGGGTATCGGGCCACCCATGTACGAGGACGATGGGGTCACCGTCGGGGTTGCCGCTCTCGAACACCGCGAGGCGGATTCCCTCGTTGACGACCGTCGTACGAACCGCGTTGCTGCTCAACAGGTTTTCCGTTCTATAGATCGAGTACGAGGCGTGCGCTGCGTGCGCGGGAGACGCAGATGAGCATGTGATCGCGTTGCTCCTCCGGCGTCAACCGTGTTTCGAGGTGCTCGGGCTCGCCCGACAGCACGCGCACCTTGCAGGTGCCACAGAAGCCCTGCTGGCACGAGTATGCGATATTGGGCTTCTGCTGCTTGACCGCCGTCAACACGGAGGCGTCGGCGGCGACGTCGAGCACAGCGCCCGTGCTGATCAGCTGCACCTCGAAGGGCGTGCCGTCGAGAATCGGCGGCGGACCGAAGCGCTCGAAATGCAATGCGGTGGAAGGGCACTCGCGAAAGTCGCGGCGGACGGCGTCGAGCATGGGGGTGGGACCACAGCAATAGACGGCACCGCCGGCCGGCGCGCGCTCGAGCAGTTCACCCTCGGTCGGGTAGCCGTACACGTCGTCGGTGCGGACGAACACGCGGTCCGACTCCCAGCTCTCGATCTCCTCGAGGAAGGGCATCGTCTCGCGGGATCGACCGCAGTACACGAACTGCCAGTCCATGCCGAGAATTCTTGCGGCGCGGACCATCGCGATGATGGGAGTGATGCCGATGCCACCCGCGATGAACAGGGCGCTGCCCTCGCCGACGAACGGGAATCCGTTGCGGGGACCACGGACGGTCACCTCGGTACCTGGCTCGAGCCCGTGCATCTCGATGGATCCACCTGCGCCGGTGGGGATTCGACGCACCGCGATCCGGTACGAGCTGCGATCGGACGGGTTGCCGCACAACGAATACTGTCGACGACGGCCCGAGGGCAGGTGCAGATCGAGATGGCAGCCCGGATGCCAGACCGGCAGCCGATCCCCCGTCGGCGACGCGAGGGTGAGGGCGGCGACATCGTTGTCCTCGGCGACGATCTCGCGTTCGGTGACGACCAACTTCAGCGCGGAATCGGGATTGTGGCCGGCGACGGCATCGTTGTACTCCGCACCGGCCGCCGCCTGCATGTACCCGTTGAGGAACGTACCGAGCAGCTGCATCGAGCGATCGGGACGTGCTCGTCCGCGCAGGTCCGGCGGCGCATCCTTGGGAAGCAGCCGCGGGACGCGTCGTGAGTTGAGCTTCACCGTGCCGCAGCCTGCGCGGCAGGCGAGGACGCGAGGTACCGGACTGCCTGTGCGGTGGAGCCTTCCTGGCTGGGGTGGTACGACTTCTTCAGGTACCGGGACATACTGCGACCGACGTGCGTCAGCGCGGGAAGGGTGCCGCGTTTGACCGACTTCCGCCACAGAGCCGACCGAGGCTTGCGCACGGACTTGGGCGCGGTCGCCAGCTCCGGGTCGTTCTTCATCAGGAAGATGATCCCGCGCATCCAGATGTACGCCATCAACGGCACGACCACCACGAAGGTACGAAGGCGACGGACCTCGCGCTTGTCGAAGTAGCGGAGCGTGTCGTAAGCGACCGAGCGATGCTCGACTTCTTCGGCACCGTGCCAGCGCAGCAGATCGAGCATGGTGGGGTGGATGCCCGCGCGATCGAGACCGTCGGCGTTGAGCACCCAGTCGCCGAGAAATGCCGTCACGTGCTCGATTGCTGCGATCAGAGCCAGTCGCTCGACCAGGTTGTTCTTCGATCGCAGACTGGTCACCGAATCGGATCCGAGGACCTTGCCGAAGGCCCATTCCATCTGGTCGGTGAAGGGTTTGGGGTCGAGTCCGTTGGCTTTCAGGTGTACGAGTACGCCGGTGTGGGCCTCGGCGTGGACGGCCTCCTGGCCGATGAAGCCGATGACGTCGTCGCGGAGCTTCTCGTCGTCGATGTACGGCAGGGCTTCCTTGAACGTGTCGACGAACCAGTGCTCACCGGCGGGCAGCAGCAGGTGCAGCACGTTGAGCACGTGCGTGGTGTACGGATCGCCCGGCACCCAGTGCATCGGCAGGTCGCTCCAGTCGAACTTGACGTTCCTGGCCTGCAGCATCACTTCGCCGGGATCCGACGCGACGGTGTTCCGTTCGTTCATCGAGCCCACCTCCTCAACATCCGCATGTGTGGCCGATGCCACAGTGCGCGCTTAAGTATAAACATCAGTTACATATAAAAGGAACCGTGTCGGTCGTGAATGAGAGACTGCGAAGATGACCGACTCCTCCCCCGTGTCGATTCCCCCTGCCCCGGCGTCGACTCCCCCGAGTCGCGTCCCCATCGCCTGGCCTGCCGAATGGCCCGCCGAGGTGCGAAAGATCGCCGATGCCACGAACGATGCCCTCGCCGCCGTGGCAGCGCGGGATCCGATCGCGTTCGACGATGCCGTCGAACTACTGGGCCGCTCGGACTCGGCGCAGGCCGGTCACGTGCATGCCGAAATGGTACGCACGTTGCTCGAAGAGGTACATAGCGATGGCTTGACCGGCGAGAACGTCCAGGAGGTGCTCGGCCGAACCGTGCGAGGCGCGGACTGGCTGCCGAATCTGGACATCGCCGGGTTCGTCGAGGTGCTCACCGGGGCGCTGGGTGTTACGGACGTCGATGAGCAGCCGCGGTCGAGACCGCGGCCCGCCCATGCCCTGTTGGTGGTGGCGGACCTGCTCGCGGTGCGCCGCGGTCGCGCCGAGACCTACCTGCGCCTCGCGCTGGCCGATATTCACCGAGCCGAGACGATCGAGATGCCCTAGCAAAGTCTTCGCCTGTCTTGTCTACATGCAAGACAGGCGAAGAAAGCGCTACCGATTCGGAAGGTGACGTCGAATTCGCAGTTGTGCAGGCAATTAGGGCGTTATGACCTGCATAACTGCGATCTCGACGTTTGTCGGGGCTACCGATGCAGAATGTTCGCTCCGGCGATGATGGCCCGGACGGCCGACAGGGTTGCGTCGGGCTCGATGGACATCGACCATTCGCGGCGACCGTCGTGCTCGGTCAGGACGAAGGTGGCGGTCTCGTCGCCGATGATCTGCTGGTGGAACGAGAGGATCTCGATGCGGAATCCGGCGTCGTGGAGCATCGACGTCAACGCCTCGATCGGCCCGTAAGTCGTTGCGGCACAGGCGATGATCGTATCGCCGATGCCGAAGGTGGCGTCGAATTCGATCTTTCCGCCGCTCGCCTTCGTTCCGGTCCACGATCCGAGCCGAAGAGGGCCGGTGGTGGGCGAGAAGCGGTCGGTGAAGGCCGTCCACGTCATGGTGCGCCAGGTGGACTCGGTGATCTCGTCGCGCATCGTGCGCGGCAGCGCGCAACCGAAACGGCCGTGGAAGGGATCTGTGGCGAAAGAAGAAGCAAGTGCATTCATTTCAGCGGTCTTCCGAATGTGAGGGAGGACCGAGATAGCACGACGACCCGCAGCGAGGGGTCGGTCCGAATCAGACCCCGCTACGGCGGCGTACTACGAGAATGCGCTTCACGCTCTCGAACCTAGCGGCGACGTGGGCTGCGGCGCAAGTATTGAATGAATATAGATATCTAGGACACGAGCTAGATGTCCGCAGATATCGCACGATTGGTTGTAACTTTGGCCCCATGGACCCCGTGCGTAACCCTTACGCTCCCGGCGCCGGCCAGCGCCCACCCGAGCTCGCAGGCCGAAAGAAACAGCTCGACGCCTTCGACGTCGTGCTCGAACGCATCACCCGCGGCCGACCGGAACGCAGCGTCGTTCTCACCGGGCTGCGAGGCGTCGGGAAGACGGTATTGCTCAACCAACTCCGATCTGCGGCCATCGCCCGCGGATGGGGCACCGGCAAGATCGAGGCTCGGCCGGACCAGGAACTGCGTCGACCGCTGTCGTCGGCGCTGCACATGGCGGTCCGTGGAATCGCGGCCTCGCATCGAGATCCCGAACGCGTCGACGAGTTCCTCGGCGTACTCAAGGCCTTCGCGCTGCGCTCCACGGCCGACAAGGGCATGCGGGAACGGTGGCAACCCGGCATCGACGTCCCGGCGAAGACCGGCCGCGCCGACTCCGGTGACATCGAGATCGACCTCGTGGAACTACTGCTCGACGCCTCCGCACTGGCAGGCGACGTGGGCGTGGGCATCGCCATCTTCATCGACGAGATGCAGGATCTGGGCCCAGCCGACATCTCCGCGTTGTGTGCGGCCTGTCACGAGCTCAGTCAGGACACTGCGCCGCTGATCATCGTCGGGGCCGGGCTGCCGCACCTGCCCGCCGTGCTGTCGGCGTCCAAGAGCTATTCCGAGCGCCTCTTCAGCTATCACCGGATCGGCCGACTCGAACGAGCCGCAGCCGACCTGGCCCTGATCGCCCCGGCCGATCGCGAGGACGTCGAGTTCACCCCCGACGCGCTCGACGCGCTGTACGCGGCCGCCGACGGTTACCCGTACTTTGTGCAGGCGTACGGCAAGGCCACCTGGGATCTCGCTGCCGACACCCCGATCACTGTCGAGGACGTGCGCGTCGCCGCGCCGACGGCAGAAGAGGAATTGGCCGTCGGATTCTTCGGTTCTCGCTACGAACGCGCGACGCCTGCCGAGCGCGAATACATGCGCGCGATGGCCGAACTGTCGGTGGACGACGGCTCGGTGCCGACCTCTGCCGTGGCGACCGAGCTGGGGCGCAAGCCGGCGTCACTGTCTCCGGCGCGGGACGGCCTGATCAAGAAGGGGCTGATCTACTCGGCCGAGCGCGGCACCATCGCCTTCACGGTGCCGCACTTCGGCCGCTACCTGCGGGCACAGACCGACGAACCTGCGGCGGTCTGACGGCCGCCTAGTGTGCCTCGGCTCGCTCGGCGCACAGCTGCTCGAGTTTCCGCACTGCCCGTCGGTCGGAGCGATCGACGTTGACGAGATCCGGGTCACCGTCGTAGAAGTCGATCAGACGCTGATCCATCACCTTGCGCCACAGCGGCGGAACCAGCGCGCAGAAGATCATCACCGCGTAGCCGGCCGGTAGCTGCGGGGACTCGTCGACGGTGCGCAGTGCCTGATAGCGCCGCACCGGATTCGCATGATGATCACTGTGACGTTGCAGGTGGTAGAGGAACAGGTTGCTCCAGAGGTGATCGCTGTTCCAACTGTCTCGGTGGGTCGGCTTGCCGTATCGACCGCTCGACCGCTTCTGCCGCAGCAGTCCGTAGTGCTCGAGGTAGTTGGCCGCCTCGTACAGGACGATGGCGATGGCTGCCTGAATCAACAGATACGGCACGATCACCGTGCCGAAGACGGCGATCAGTGCCCCGAACAGCAACACGCTCATGGCACCGGCATTGAACAGGTGATTCTTGTGGGTCCACCTCGACATGCCCTGCCGCGCGAGGCGTCGGGACTCCAGCTCCCAGGCCGAGCGCAGACCGTGCACGATCGTGCGCGGCAGAAACTTCCAGAACGACTCGCCGAATTTGGCCGACGCCGGGTCCTCCGGGGTCGCCACGCGCAGGTGATGGCCGTGATTGTGCTCGACGTAGAAGTGGCCGTAGAGCGTCTGCGCCAGCGTCACCTTGGAGAGCCAACGCTCGCGGAGTTCGCGCTTGTGGCCGAGTTCGTGGGCGGCATTGATGCCGACGCCACCGACGATGCCCACGGTGATCGCGAGGCCGATTCGCTCGGGGACTCCCAACGGCCCGTGCGCCCACAGATAACAGGCGGCGACGAGCCCCGCATACTGCAGCGGCAGGAACAGGTAGACGCACCAGCGGTAGTACTTGTCGTTCTCCAGCGCGGCGATCGCCTCGTCCGGGGGATTGCTGCGGTCCACTCCGGCGAATTTGTCCACCAGCGGCAGGGCGACGCCCATGATCATCAGGCCGAGGGTCCAGAACGCCCCGGGCCCGAGAAGCGATACCAGCCCCCAGGCCAGGAACGGGCTCAGGGGAATGATCAATCCCAGCGGCCAGAGGTAGCGTTTGGGGTCGCGCCACCGCGGCGACGTACTCGTGGCGGACTCATCACGCATTCTGGATACTTCACTCCTGGTCGGTGCCGTGCCCCGAGGTGCGAGGACAAATCGGTAGTGGCGTGTCACAACTACATCGCCGGTCCCACCAGGATAGTTACCCAAGCAAATATGTGCGGGTTCGCCGATGGGCCGTCGGACGCCCCGCTGCCCTTGTACGGTGACCGGATGAAGCATGTCGAGTCGGCGTTCGTCGGAGTTCACGGAACCCGAATCGTCTACGACGTCTGGACCCCCGAGACCACGTCGACCGGGATCGTGGTGCTGGCTCACGGCCTGGCCGAGCACGCAGGCCGGTACCGGCACGTCATCGAACGGCTGGGCTCCCTCGGCCTTGTCGTCTACGCGCCGGACCACCGCGGACACGGGCGATCCGGTGGCAAACGAGTGTCGCTGGAGAAGTGGTCCGACTTCACCGACGACCTGCACACGCTGTTCGGCATCGCAGCCGCCGAGCATCCGAATCAGCGCACCTTCCTGCTCGGCCACAGCATGGGCGGTGCCATCGCACTGTCGTACGCACTCGACCATCAGAGCGACCTCGACGGTCTGATGCTGTCCGGGCCCGCAGTGGCACCGAGCGTGGGACAGCCGAAAGCCCTGGTGGCGGTGGGCAAGGTCCTCGGACGTTTCCTACCGGCAATTCCCGTGCTGAAGCTCGACCCCGATCTCGTCTCGCGCGATCGAGATGTGGTCGACGCCTACGTCGCCGATCCGCTGGGTTACCACGGCACGGTCCCGGCGGGCCTGGCCGCAGCCATGCTCGGCGTGGGTGAAACCTTCCCGGCACGGTTGCCGTCGCTGAAGATTCCGGTGCTGCTCCAGCACGGGACTGCGGACGGATTGGCCGATGTCTCGGGCAGCGAACTCATCGCCGAACTCGCCGGATCGGACGACCTGACCCTGAAAACGTACGACGGGCTGTTCCACGAGGTGTTCAACGAACCGGAGAAGGAGCGCGTACTCGACGACCTCGTCGACTGGCTGCGCCCACGTGTACACACCGGCGCTGTAAGTTCCTGACGGATCTTTTCGAAGAAGGGGGTACGACCATGACCAGGCGAGCACTCGTATTGGGCGGCGGCGGAGTCGCAGGTATTGCGTGGCAGACGGGTGTCCTACTGGGATTGGCAGAATCCGGAGCCGACGTCACCGACGCCGAGATGCTGCTGGGAACGTCGGCCGGCTCCTCTGTGGCAGCTCAGATCTCCAGCGGAGTTCCGCTGGCCGAGTTCTTCGACCGCCAAGCGGACGAGGCGAAGCAGGACGACGAGCCGCACGCCGAGGCGACCATCGACGAACTGGTCACCATGTTGGCTCGGGCGGCGCAGAACTCCGACGGCAGTGCACTGGACACCCGCCGACGCATCGGCACCGCGGCGCTGGCGGCATCGACGATCACCGAACGCGAGCGTCGCGCCATCGTCGGACGACGGTTGCCGACGCACTCGTGGCCCAACCGCGATCTGAGGATCGTCACCGTCGACGCGGTGACCGGCCGTCATCGGGTTCTCGACCGTGGCTCGGGCGTTCAACTGGTCGACGCGGTGGCCGCGAGCTGCGCCATCCCCGGCATGTGGCCACCGGTGACGATCGGTGATCATCGGTACGTCGACGGCGGTATCCGTGCAAGCGAAAATGCCGATCTGGCAGTCGGTTTCGAGAAGGTACTGGTGCTCAAGGTCGGCGCGCTCGATCTCGAGGACGATCCCTTCGAGATCGAACGAGAGCGGCTGCTCGCCGGTGGATCCAAGGTGGAAGTGATTGTCCCCGATGCCGATTCGGCGGCCGCCATCGGCCCCGATGCCACCGACATCGCGGTCCGATCGGCTGCAGCCGTGGCCGGACGAGCACAGGGCAATGCCATCGCGGAACGCATCGCCGAGTTCTGGGTCCAGAGAACCCCCTAGCCGAACAGTGCAGCGCCGTTCCCCCAACAGACGGCGCGAACCCAGTGATCGCCCAGATCGAGTCGGCTCACTGCCTGCAGGGCGTGCAGATACGGGTACGGGATGTTGGGGAAGTCGCTGCCGAACAGAATGCGATCCTGCAGGTCGAGCAGTCGCGGTCGCTCGTGCTTCGGGAACGGTGCACCGGCCTCGGAGAAGTCGGTGAACGCCATCGTGGTGTCCAGTCGAACGTTCTCGTAGCGATCGGCCAGTTCGAGGAACTCGACATACTCGGGCATGCCCATGTGCGCGATGATCAGTGGAAGCTTCGGGAACCGTTGCAGCAGCTCGGCAATCGGCCCCGGTCCGGTGTGAGTGCCGGGTGCCGGGCCGGAACCGCAGTGAATCACCACGGGTACCTCGGCGTCCGAGATCGCGCTCCAGACGCCGTCGAGCAGGGGGTCGTTCGGTGAATAGTTGCCGACCTGGATGTGCGACTTGAAGATTCGGGCACCGTTCGCCAAGGCCTGCTCGACGTACTCGGTGGCCCCGTCCTCGGGGTAGAAGGTGGCGGTCTGCAGGCAGTCGGGGGTTCGCGCCGCGAAGTCGGCACCCCACGAGTTGAGCCAGGCCGCCATCGACGGTTTGTGCGGGTAGATCATCGACGTGAACTGTCGTACTCCGAATCCCCGAATGACCTGCAGCCGTTCGTCTTCGGCGAACCGATAGGAGATGGGCCAGACGCTGCCGGTCAGCGGACCTGCACTGTCGAAGTAGCTCCATACCTTGTCCATCACGTTCTTCGGCATGAAGTGCGTGTGGACGTCGAACAGGCCGGGCAGCGACAGCTCGGTCCAGAAGGCGACGATTCGTTCCGTCTCCTCGACGAGTTCGTCGTCGGTGCGCGGTTGCTCAGAGTGCGACATGGGCGTCGAACCACTCGAGTGTCTTGCCCCAGGCATCAGCGGCCGCGTCGGCGTCGAACACGGCAGGCCGGTCGTCGCAGTGGAATCCGTGCTTGCCGTTCTCGTAGCGCGTGATCTCGGAGTCGACCGGCGCCGTCGCGGTGATCTCGCGCAGCGTCTCGACGTCCTGGAACGGGATTCCCTCGTCCAGGTCTCCGAAGAAGCCGTGCCATGGCGTCCGGAGGGCGTCGCCAATCGAGGCCATCGCGGGATAACCGAAGCGGCTCTTTGTGATTCCGCCACCGTAGAACGTCGCAGCCGCTCCGAGGGGGCGTCGAACAGCGGTCTGGAACGCGACAGTGCCGCCCATGCAGAAGCCGACGATCGCGATGGACGAGGGCTCGAATCCCAGCTCGGCGAGTGCGCTTGCCGCGGCGTCCACGTCGGAGTCCACCTCGTCCGCAGCGAGTTTCCCGATGGCCGCCATGGCCGAATCCATGTCCGAGTAGTCGAGCACGGTGACGCCGTCCTGCCGGTGGAACAGGTGCGGTGCGACCGCAACCCACCCTGCGGCTGCGAGGCGATTGCAGACGTCGACGATGTGATCGGTGACCCCGAAGGCCTCCTGGATGACGATGACGCCGCCGCGGGCGTCACCGTCGGGACGGACGACGGTGAGGGGAGTGGTGTCCATCCTTCGATTGGAGCACATCACCAGTACCGGATGCCGGTAACCACGGTGAGTTCCGCAGTTTTGTACGGTGGCGTGCAGGGAACGATCCCGACCGAGAGGACAACTCATGCGCGCGGTACAGATCTCCACCCTCGACGGACCCGATTCGGTGACCGTCGTGGACGTCGACGAGCCTGCTGCCCGCGACGGGTCGGTGGTCATCGAGGTCCATGCCGCGGGCGTCGCCTTTCCCGACGCATTGCTCACCCGCGGGCTCTACCAGTACAAGCCCGAGTTACCGTTCGTCCCCGGTAGCGAGATCGCCGGCATCGTTCGGTCGGCACCGCCGGAGTCCGGCTTCTCCGCAGGTGATCGAGTAGCCGCTCTCACCGGACTGAGCGACGGAATGGCCGAGGTCGCCGTCGTATCCCCGGACACGGTGTTCGCGTTGCCCGAGTCGGTGTCCCTCTCCGCAGGGGCAGGGTTGTTGTTCAACGACCTGACGGTGCACTTCGCCCTCCGGGAACGCGGTCGTCTGGCACCGGGCGAGACTGTCCTGGTGCACGGCGCAGCAGGGGGTATCGGAACCTCCGCGCTGCGAATGGCTCCGGTACTCGGCGCATCTCGCGTCATCGCCGTGGTGAGCTCGGAGGCCAAGGCCGACATCGCCCGTTCCGCCGGAGCCACCGACGTGGTGCTCGTCGACGGGTGGAAGGACGCGGTGAAGGAACTGACCGGCGGCCGTGGCGTCGACGTCGTCGTCGATCCGGTGGGCGGTGACCGGTTCACCGACAGCATCCGCTCGCTCGCGCCGTCGGGCCGAATCCTGGTGCTGGGCTTCACCGGTGGCGAGATTCCGACGGTCAAGGTCAACCGATTGCTGCTCAACAACGTCGACGTCGTCGGCGTCGGCTGGGGTGCGTGGTGGATGACGCGCCCGGGCTACCTCGCCACCCAGTGGGCCGAGATCGAACCGCTCCTCGCCGACGGATCGCTCAGCGCACCGGAGCCGTCGGTGTTCCCGGCCGCCGACGCTGCCACCGCCATTGCCTCACTGGAGAACCGTACTGCCGCAGGCAAAGTGGTGCTCGACTTCACGCGCTGAGTTGCGGTCGAGCTGCCGGTTCACTCCGGCAGCTCGACGCCTCTCGCCTCGGCCAGGGCTGCGATCTCGGCTGGGAAGACGTTCTTGAACACGAACGGATCGGTCCCGAGCGCCCAGTTCGGTGCGAGCTCGATGGCGTATCGCTCGAAGTAGCCGAGCTGCTTGGCCACCAGGATCAATTCCTCCGGGCTCGACGTCTTGTACTGCTTGCCCATGCCCACCAGCGCTCGAATGAAGTCCGCCAGGCTGAAGTGCGCGAGGGTTGCCGAGAGCATCGGAGCGAACACCGACTGTAGGATCGCGCCGACCTCGGCGTCCGAGCCCATCTGCGGGGCAACGATTCCCAGACGCTTGACCGTGCCAGCGAGTCGGGTGAAGTCGCCGTCGATCACGGTGGCGTGGAACAGATCGAGCAGCAGCGCGCGCCACTGCTCGTCCACCTCGCCCATCACTCCGAAGTCGAGGAACGCGACCCTGCCGTCGTCGAGGACCCACACGTTGCCCGCATGCACGTCGCCGTGGAAGAGGCCGTGCAGCACAAGCGCTTCCATCCAGACCTTGGCGGCGCGGCGGACGATCAGCTCGGACTGCTCACCCGGCTCGTAGCGGTCGAGTGGGGAGCCGTGCATGCGCTCCATACAGATGACGCGCCCGCCGCAGTAGTCGAGAAACACCTCGGGCGCGGTGACGTGGGCGTTGTCGCCGAACGTGCCGATGGCCGCGCGAAAGCTGTCCTGACGCTTGGCTTCCACGGCGCTGTCGAGTTCGGCGAAGGTGGCAGCGTGCAGGTCGACGATGATCGCCGACGCGTTGGCCGTGGCGAAGAACGGAATGAACTTCTCGAGTCCGCGAGCGATGAGGTACGCGATACGCAGGTCGATCTTCATGCGGTGGTAGATGCCTCGCCGCTGCACCTTCATGACCACTTCACGGCCGTTGTCGCGGCGCACGCACAGATGCACCTGAGCGACCGAGGCGGACGAGAGCGGCACGTCGTCGAACGAGGAGAACAGGTCGTCGATTCCGCGGCCCAGATCGGCCTCGATCACCGCTCGCGCCTGCGACCCGGGGAACGGTGGCACCTCGTCGAGGCAGCGCAGGCAGGTGTCGGCGAGGACCTTGGGAAACAGCCCTGGTGAGGACCCCATCAACTGGCCGACCTTGACGAAGGTGGGACCGAGAACGAAGAAGGCGTCGACGACGGCCTCCGAGGCGTGCAGCGGCCACCCGCGTCGTGGCGCGCGAACCCAACGGCCGATTGCGACGAATTGGAAGTACGCCAACACCGACCCGATGACGATGAGCCGCAGCAGTTCTCGTACCCCGAAAGTCTTCAGCTCGGGTGCCGGCTTGGGCGTCAGGGGCTTCGGTGTCATGCGTGCACCCCCGCAGGCACGCGCGCAGCCGAGGCTTCCAGGCGCGCCAACAGTCGATCGAACCGCGTTGCATCGCCGGAGGCACGTGAGAGCACCAACGCGCCCTGAATTCCGGCCACGATCTCCTCGGCCAGTTCGGCTGCGGATTCGCCGTGACCCAGACGGCGCAGTACCGGAGTGAGTGCGTCGATCCAGTGGGTGAAATGCGCTGCGACGCGGCCCGAGAAGGCCGCACGTTCGAGACCGAGCGTGAAGGCTCCGAACAGGCACACCAGACGGTTGGACCGGAAGTATCGAGCGGTCTGCTCGAACATCTCGTGGGTGGTCGACGCGGCATCGGTGCCGTGTCGCAACGGCTCGAACACATTGTGGTGGAACCACTGCTCGACGTCGTCGAGGACGGCCTCGGCCATCTCCTGCTTGCCCCGCGGAAAGTAGTGGTAGAGGCTGCCTTTCCCCAGGCCGGTCTGTTTGCTGATGACCGCGAGGGTCGACCCGTCGAATCCGTGGTCGCGGAACACCCCTGCGAGTACCGGCACCACGTCGTGGCGATCGCTCATGAGCCGGTACTGTACCAATCGGTACACGCCGGGTGTATCGGGGTCGAGCCGAGATGGGTCATGCAGCTGTGAAGAGAACTACCGTCCTGGCAGCTGGAGCCTTTCTCGTCGGCGGGGTGACCTATCTGGCCGCCGAGGCCGTCGCCGCGCTCGGGTGGACGGACCGGCCGTACAGCTACGCCCGCAACAACATCAGCGACCTCGGAATCCCGGACATCTCACCGCTGCACGCGGTGATGAACACCGGCTTCATCGTCGACGGCACGTTGTTCGTCCTGGCGGGGCTGGGACTGTCGGTGCTCTTCGACGGCCGCGCGCGGTGGATCGTGGCCGGTACCTCCGTCGTTCACGGTGTCGGCAGCATCGTCGTCGGGCTCGCTCACGCCTCGGTCGACGGAGCCTCGACGCCTCATGCGGTGGGTGCGGGTATGGCGATCGTCGGCGGCAATCTGGTGCTGCTGGCCGCAGGCCGATACGGCGGCCGCGTCGGCGCGCCGCGTTGGTACACCGTGGGCAGTGCGACTGCAGGAGTGGCCGGCCTGGTGGGGCTGGCCCTGTTTCTCGCCGACACCGGAATCCTCGGCGGCGGAACATTCGAACGCATCTCGGTCTACACCATCATCGGATGGGAGATCGTCACCGGTGCAACGATTCTCGCGAAGCGTCGCTCAGCCGAACTCCGGTGACTCCTTGGCCAGAAAGGCGCGCACGCCTTCCCGGCCGTCCGCCGACTCGAACGCCTCCTCGAACACCGGCAATGCCCGTCGTGCCGGTAGGCCGGGGGACTCGCCGAACGTGAGCGCGAGGGCACGCTTGTTCGCATGCACGGCCGTGCGGGACTTGCGAGCCAGCGCGTGCGCCAAGCCCAGTGCCACCGACAACGACTGTCCGCGCGGAGCGACCCGATTGATCAGGCCCCACTGAAGAGCAGTCTCGGCCGAGACGGGCTCGCCGAGCAGCACCAGTTCGGCGGCGCGTGCCTGACCCACCCGCCGCAACGCACGCATGGACCCGCCACTGCTGGGGATAACCCCGAGGTCGATTTCCGGGAGTCCGAGTCGAGCCCCTTCGTCGGCGACGACGAGGTCGCAGCACAGCGCCAGCTCGAGGCCGCCGCCCAACGCGAATCCGTCGATTGCCGCCACCGTGGGCAGCGGCAGATCGTCGAGCAACTCGAGGGTGGCGTTCTCGAGATTGCTCTTGCGGGCGAGCACGTCACCGCCGTCCTGCATCTCGGGCATCTCGGATATGTCCGAGCCGGCACTGAACACCCGGTCGCCGGTGAGAACGATCGCCCGAACCGCGGCACTTTCGGCCAGCTCGAGAAGGACGGCGCGCAGTCGCCGCGTCGCCGGACGGGTCAGCGCATTGACCGGCGGGTTGCTCAGCGTGATCTGCGCGACGGCGTCGTGCGGAAAGGTCAGGACGGGAGAAAGTGCGGTGGGCATACTTCGGAACCGTAGAGCGTGCGGCTGACCTGGCGATTGGGAGACTGCCGAACTGGCATGTAGCGTGGTGAATACCCGACGCGGGGTGGAGCAGCTCGGTAGCTCGCTGGGCTCATAACCCAGAGGTCGCAGGTTCAAATCCTGTCCCCGCTACTACACGAGTCAGGCCCGACATCGATGATGTCGGGCCTGACTCGTCTGTGTTGCAGATGTGTTCGGTTATCAGGGCTGCAGTCTGAATTGCACGACGGCGGTGACATTCTCGATGGCGTCGTTCAGAGCGGTCATGCGTGCTCTGGCGTCCGGCGCAGCCAGGATGTCGAGTCGATCGGACTGACCCATCGGAATCAGAGCTGTCAGCGACCAGATCTTCTCGGCGGCCGAGATCGGCAGGCCCAGGAAGTCCGGAACGCCCGGTGTGGCAACGGTTTCCGTCGATTCGAGTCGACCGATCAGCTCGTAGAGATCCTCGACCCGCGCCCAGGTGGCGTCGAATTCGGTGTCGGCGATCACCGAGTCGGTGTCTTCGTCCGGCCACGCTCGAACGTCGGCCAGCGGGTACGGATCGTCCGGCAGCCAGGCGTCGATCCTGATCCGTTCGCCGCCGACGCATTCGAGTAGATATCGGCCGTCACCGATGGACTCGTGGCCGATGATGTGTGCGGTGGTGGCCACATCGTGGCGAACGTCGCCGCCGCCGGCCTCGTGCCCACGCGCGATGAGTACCACGCCGAAGCTCGGATCGTCCTGCTTCAGGCAGTCGTGCACCAGAGCTTGGTACCTCGGCTCGAAGATGTGCAGTGGAAGGCGTTCGCCGGGAAGCAGCACGCTGCCGAGCGGGAACATCGGAGTCACGCTCACGGGTGCTGCAACGGAACAGCCGCCGGGGTGATCGCCGCAGGCGCGCTCTTCTCGGTCCGGTTGGAGTCCAGGAATTCGTCGAGCAGTCGGAAGAAGAAGTCCGGCTCGTCGAGCTGGGGAAAGTGCCCGGCGTCGGGAAAGATCTCGACGCGACTGTTCGGAACCTCGCGTCGAATGTTGTCGGCGTGCTTGGCGGGAATCATCCGGTCCTTGCCGCCCCAGACGAGCAGCGACGGAATCGACTCGAACTTCTCGAAATGTTGCTTCGCGCTGACGGTCTGACCACGCGGGCCCACCACTGCCCGCGTCGACGCCAGAAACGCGCCGCGGGTGGAGCGGTCTGCCACCGACCGGAACGACCGCCAGGTCTCGGCCATGCTGGGGCCCGGCTTCACCGGCAGACCCCATTTGCCCAACTGCGCCAGCGCACTCTCGGTGTTCCTGCGGAACCAGTCCGATGCGAGCAGTGGGAGCACCAGCTCGCTGCCGGGCAGCGTCGCGGCCTTGAGGAGCAGGCTCACTTCGGGGCCGAGGCCGCCGCTGCTGACCAGCGCCAGGCGATCTACCCGCTCGGGGAAGAGATACGTCAGCTGCATGACGATGCCGCCGCCGAGCGAGTGACCGACCATCGGGGCGGAGTCGATGTTCAGGTGATCCATGAGATCGCGAATGGTGGCCGAGTGCGAACTCAGCGAGTAGTCGCCGGTCGGCTTGTCGGATTCACCGTGGCCGAACAGGTCGGGTGCGATGACCCGATACTTGTGCGACAGACGTTCTATCTGCGTGCCCCAGGACTGATGCGATCCGAGCAGGCCGTGCACCAGAATCACGGGCGGGCCGTCGCCCATGTCCACGTATCGCAGGACGTCCTTGTGTAGTTCTACCGACTGCAATTCGTACGATGAACTCATGGTCGACCTCCTCGTCGTGTGATTCCCGGATCGTCGCGTGGCTCGGCGAGCCGCTGGCACAAACGTACAAGCTGAGCCGACACTGCGACAGACCCTCGGTCAGCGCGCGAGCCCCGCATCGTCGAAGGTGGTCGCGATCGTCTCGGCCAAGTGCTCGGCCATCGGTTCGCGCAACATGTCGATGTGATCTCCCGAGATGTCGACGAAACTCAGCTCACCACGGCCGACCGTCTGCCACGACCTGAGATCTTTCACGTTCTCTGCTGTGCGAACCACGGTCATCGAACCCGACCACGGTGTCGGCACGTGCTTGTTCAACGCCACGTACCCGATGCTCGCGAAGACCAACCATTCCATCGTCGTCGGGTAGCGCAGCAACCCGGCGAACTGCATTCGTACCCAGAGGGCGGCGGTGCCGATGCGGCCGAGGTGGAAGCCCGCTTCTTCTCGCGTCCGAGCAGGGGGAGCAGCCGGAACCTCGGTACCGCCGGGCAACTTGTCCAGCAGATGCCGGAACAGCCGTGTGTCGAGAAGGAGCAGGTGCGGGGAGCCGAGGCCGGAGTCTCGGATCTCTTCCGCCATCGCGATGGCAATCCAGCCGCCGAGCGAGTGGCCGACCAGATGGAACGGGCCCTCGGGCTGGACCGTGCGAACAGCGTCGACGTAGCGCTTCGCGGTCCGCCGAATCGTGCGGTCCGGGCGTCCGCGCTTGCCGCGGCCGTGTGCCTGCAGCGCATACACCGGGCGGTCCTCGTCGATGTGTTTGACCAGATTGAGGAATGCCATCGCTCCGACGCCTGCACCGCCGATCAGGAAGATCGGTGCCTTGCTGCCCTCGGTGCGCAGCGGCACGAGCACATCGTGTTCGCCGGTTGTGCGCCGACGTGCAGTTGCCGCGTCCTCGAGGCGAGCATCGACAGTCACGGCCAGTGCTCGAACAGTGGTCGCCGCGAACACGTCCTCCGGCGTCAGATCGATCTTCAGGCTCTCGCGAAGGTGAGCCAGCATTGCCGTTGTGGTCAGCGAATTGCCGCCCAGCGCCAGGAAGTCCTCGTCCCGGCCGATGGTGTCCAGCCCGATCGCGGTGCGTGCGGCCTCGGCCACGATGTACTCGGTCGGGCCGACCGCAGTGCGCTCGACGCGTCGATCAGCGGGCTCGGGCAATGCACTTCGGTCGAGCTTGCCGCGCTCGTTCCGTGGCATCGCGTCGAGCGCGACGATGTGGGTGGGCACCATCCATTCCGGCAGCGTCCGGCGCAGCGACGCTCTGATCTCGGCCACCGACGGTCGTCGCCCGGAACGGGCCGAACACACGTAAGCGACCAGGTCGGTATCGGTGCCGGAGGTTCTGCCGATCACCGCTGCGTCGCCGATCTCCGGCATGGCGCGCAGCGCCGCCTCGACCTCGGCCGGCTCCACCAGGTATCCGCGCACCTTGACGGCGTCGTCGATGCGTCCGGCCAGGTGCAGCGTCCCGTGTTCGTCGAGTCGGCCCAGATCGCCGGTGCGGTAGCGGAACAGACCGTCGCCGAGCGCGGCGAATCGCTGGGAGTCCAGACCGGCACCGCCGAGGTAGCCGTCGGCCAAGCAGTTCGACGTCACCCGTACCTCGCCGATCACGTCGGGTGCGCACGGCGACCCGTCGGAGGTGACCACTTCGACGAGCTTGCCTGCAATGGGTCTTCCTGCGGGGAGAAAGCCCGAGGGCAGCGCTCGTTCGAGCGGATATTCGCCGTAGGCGACGGCACCGGCTTCGGTGGTCGCGTACCAGTTGACCACCGTGGCGCGGCTGTCGAATCGACGCCGAAAGCCGTCCGCATCGTCGGAGTGCAGGGCTTCCCCGTATGTGATGACGACCCGCAGCGTAGGTACGCCGCTGCGACCTGTAGGCCCGTGATCGGCCGCGGAGACTGCGCGCAGCAGCGACGACGAGCAGTGCAGCGTGGTCAGGGAATGCGCGGCTGCCCACTCGACGGTGCTGCTGGGGACACCCGACCTGGGGTCGCGGCAGTGCACGGCGGCACCGCTGAGCAATCCCGCGAACAACGTGTTCAAGCCGGCACCGAAGCTGACCGGTAGCGAATTTCCGACGCGGTCGTGAGGGCTCAGTGCCAACGCGTTGGCAACCTCGTATGCCTTCGTCAGACACATGCGGTGGCTGAGGATCACGCCCTTGGCCGTGCCGGTGGATCCCGAGGTGTAGTTGATCACCGCGGTGTGATCGCCCGACAGCGTCGGCAGCGGAACACAGGAGTCCACGGCGGCGGCGACGGTGGCGGAGTCGATCGCCGTCGCAGCTGCTTGGTCGATGATCGTGGCGCGGCGCTCGGCGGGAAGCATGGGGTCGAGCGGCACCAGGGGATGGCCTGCGGCGACGACGGCCAGCATCAGCACGATCGAATTCGTCGTCGCGTCGGTGTCCACGGCGAGCGGCCGAGAATCGGCGGGAAAGAGGGTGGCGATCTTGCGGGCCAGAGAATAGGCGCGGTGGAGGAGTTCGTCGAAGGTCAGCGAGGTGCCGTCGACGTCGAGCGCGACGGCGTGGGGCAGGGCGTGAGCCACCTCGCGGTAGCGGGCCATCAGGGTGTCGCGACGTTCGGGCCGGCACAGCGGGGCCAGTGGAAGACGGGTCGGCGCATCGATGTCCTGAATCGACATGATTCTCCTTGCACGAGCCCGACCCGTGATGACGGAGTCGGTTTGCAACCCACAAACCGGCTCGAAGACTGTTTTACCGACTCAAAGGTAGACGCGCATGACCTTTTTACGCAAGCGGAAAACCGGACATTCCGCAACAATCGGGTGACGTTGCGGAATGTCCGGTCGGTTTTCGGGCTTGTCCTTACAGGTCCGCGATGGCCTCCAGCGGCTTCGTGCGCGCGGCTCGCACCGCGGGCCACAGCGCCGCCAACACACCGACGACGGCCGATCCGAGCAGCATCGACACCACCTGGCCCCACGGCACGGTCATGGTGCCCAGGCCCTCGTCGCGCAGAGTCTGCACGAAGCCCCACCCGAACGCGATGCCGAGGACGACGCCCACGATCGCGCCGAACAGTGCGATGAGCAGCGACTCGAGATAGATGATGCGACGGACCTGTGGCCGCTGCATGCCTATCGCGCGCAGCATGCCGATCTCCCGACGCCTCTCCACCACCGACAGGGCCAGCGTGTTGACGATGCCGAGCACGGCGATGACGACGGCCAATGCCAGCAATCCGTACAGCACGGCGAGCAGGGTGTCGATCTGTTGACCCTGGCTACCCTTGAACTCCTCCACGTCCTGAACCTGGACGACGACGAAGGGCTTGGTCGCGGCTTCGAGGTCGGTTCGCAGCGTGTCCAGGTCGGTACCGGGCGTGGCCTTGACCAGAACCAGGATGTCGGACCGGGTGATGGACGGCGTCACCTCCTGGTAGATGTCGCCCGAGACGATCCAATTCCCGATGAGCGGATTGTCGGTGAACACGCCGGTGACGGTCACGGGGACCGACGCCCCGTCCACGGTGTCGAAGGTGACCTCGGTTCCGACCGTCCATCCGCGTGCGGCCGCTTCGGTTTCCGACACCGAGAATCCGTCGCTGTCCAGGTCTGCAGTGCCCTGGACCATCGACAGCTCGAGCAGTCCCTCGGGCGAGCCGTCGATGGCGGCGCCGTACTCCTCCTGACCGGCGATGGTGACGAACACCGGGTGCAGCACCGCTGTGCGGTCCACGCCGGTCACCTGCTGTGCAGCCGTCGTGGCTCCGGTCGGAACGCCGATCGACTGCGGACCGGAGAGGATGTAGTCGGCCTCGACACCGGTGTCGACGAGTGAGTCGACGCTGGCCTTGGCGGTGGATCCGAGCACGCCGATGACGGTGACGAGCATGAGGCCGAGCATCAGGGCGAAGGCGGTGGCCGCGGTGCGTCGCGGGTTGCGAACCGAGTTGGTCCTGGCCAAGCGTCCGATCGCTCCGAACGGGCGGGTGATGACTGCACCCAGCGCGCCGACCACCGGCCGTGACAGCGACGGTGCGGCCAGTGCGGTGGCGACGATCAGCGCGACAGCTCCCGCGCCGACCGTGGCAGCGGCCGCCCCGCCGGTCGACTGCGCGCCGATGATCAGTGCGGCCGCGCCTGCGACTCCCAGGCCGACGCCCACGAACGTCCGGGTGCGCAGGGTGTCGCCCGCAGAGGCGAACTCCTCGCGCATCGCGGCGACGGGCGGAATCTTGGCCGCTCGCCGGGCCGGTGCGTACGCGCTCAGCACGGTGACGACGATGCCGACGGCGAAGGCGACGGCAACCGTGCGCGGCTCGAGCGCCAGCGGTCCCGACGGTAGGCCCAGGTCGAACGCGTTGAGCAGTGCCCGTAGCCCGTAGGCAAGCCCTACTCCGCCGACGAAGCCGAGCACGCTGCCGATGACGCCTACGACGAGAGCTTCGAGGACGACCGATCGGCTGACCTGCCCGCGGCTGGCTCCGATGGCGCGCAGCAGTGCCAGTTCGCGGACGCGTTGCGCGACGATCATCGAGAACGTGTTGTAGATGATGAAGGTGCCGACCAGCAGAGCGATCCCACCGAAGGCGAGCAGGAAGTAGTTGATGAACGACAGTGCCGACTCGACCTCCGCCTGAGTCTCGGCCTGTACGTCCGCGGCGGTCTGGACCTTCAGATCGGGGAACGCCGCGGCGATCTCGTCGCGAAGATCGCTCTGAGTCAACCCTTGCGCGGCGAGATCGTTGCCCGCGACGTCGATGTACTGCACGTGGGCACCGTCGGTGAACAGCTCGTTCGCCTGGCTCTGGACGAACTGGATTCCGATGTAGCCACCGGATTCGGTTGCTGTGGAATAGATTCCGCTGATCGTGACGTCGGTGATGCCCTTGGACGGCACGAGGACCTGGGTGGCGTCGCCCACCTTCAGTCCGGCGCGCTCGGCGCCACCGGCGTTGATCGTGACCTGACCGGGAGCGGTGGGAGCCGAACCGTCGACGAAGGTGGTCGGATCGCCGAGTCGTTGGTCGTCGGGGAGGTACGACTCACCGATGGTCGGTGCGCCGCCGGACTGTACGGCGGCACCGTCCGACCCCAGCAGCACCAACTGCCCGCCGACGTAGGGCGACACGGCGCGCACGTTCGGTAACGCCGAGATCGCCGCGATGTCCTCGTTCGGCACGCCGGAGGAACGCGCGTCCTCGGGGCTCACCCGAACGTCCGCGCCCTGCGCGGTATCGGCGAACAGCGAGGAGAAGGTGCGCTGGAGGGTGTCGGTGAACACGAACGAACCCGCGACGAATGCCGTGCCGAGTACGACGGAAAGCACGGTCAGTGCCAGCCGAACCTTGTGTGCAGCAAGGTTTCTCAACGACACCTTGCGCATGGGATTGCCCGACGGCTTTTGTCGAGGAGGTTTGCTGGAAACGGAGTGCGCCATTATCGGACCGTCTCCAGCTTCTTCATCCGCTCGAGTACGGCGTCGGCCGTGGGAGAGTTCAGCTGGTCGATGACGGCACCGTCGGCGAGGAACACGACGCGGTCGGCGTAGCTGGCCGCGCGTGGATCGTGCGTGACGATGACGACGGTCTGATCGAATTCGTCTGCGGCAGTGCGCAGAATCGACAGCACCTCGCCGGACGAGCGGGAGTCCAGGTTGCCGGTGGGCTCGTCGCCGAACACGATGTCCGGCCTGCCTGCCAGTGCGCGGGCGCACGCCACTCGCTGCTGCTGTCCGCCCGAGAGCTCGCTGGGGCGGTGATCGAGGCGGTCACGCAGGCCGAGTCGATCGACCACGGTGTCGAGCCATCCCTGGTCCGGTGTGCGGCCGGCTATGTCGAGAGGCAGTGTGATGTTCTCCAGCGCGGTGAGCGTCGGCACCAGATTGAAGGCCTGGAACACGAATCCGATTCGGTCCCTGCGTAATCCGGTCATCTCCTTGTCGGATAGTGCCGTCAACTCGGTGTCGCCGATGGTCACCGTTCCCGAGGAGGCATTGTCCAGGCCGGCCAGGCAGTGCATGAGCGTGGACTTGCCCGAACCCGACGGGCCCATGATGGCGGTGAATTCTCCGCGAGCGAATTCGACGCTCACCCCGGACAGTGCGTGGACCTGGGTGTCCCCTGATCCGTAGACCTTCGATACGTTGACCGCACGTGCGGCGATGTCGCTCATGGGTGCCAGTGTTGCAGCGTTCCGCGCCGGTCGCTATCAGGGGAGACCCTGAACACCACCCCTATGATGGGCGTCATGCGCATCGGAGCCCACGTCCGCGACAGCAGCGACCCTCTCGGTACGGCCGAGGCGCTCGGCGTCGACCTCGTCCAGATGTTCCTCACCGATCCGCAGAAGTGGAACAAGCTCACCCCGCACCCTCAGGGCGAGGCGTTGCTGACCGGCGATGTCGACGTGGTGGTGCACTCGTCCTACGTCCTCAACGTCGCGAGCTTGAACAATCGGATCCGCATTCCTTCGCGCAAGGCCGTCGTCGAGCAGGCTGCTGCTGCGGCCGAGATCGGGGCCATCGGGCTGGTCGTCCACGGCGGTCACGTCCGTGAGGGTGAGGACACTGCCAAGGGAATCGACAACTGGCGCAAGCTGTTCGAGCGCCAAGCGGAGCAGGGCGGCTTCGCCGTGCCGATTTTCGTCGAGAACACCGCGGGCGGAGACTCCGCGATGGCGCGCCACTTCGACGACATCGCCCGGTTGTGGGACGCGATCGGTGAATTCGGTGCCGGATTCTGCCTGGACACCTGTCATGCTTGGGCCGGGGGCGAGGATCTGGTCGACGTGGTCGACCGAATCAAGGCGATCACCGGGCGAATCGATCTGGTGCATCTGAACAATTCGCGCGACGAGTTCGACTCGGCGCGAGACCGGCACGCAAATCTCGGCACCGGAACGATCGACGCCGAGATTCTGACGGCCGTCGCACTGGCGGCCGACGCGCCGGTGATCCTCGAGACTCCGCCCGAGGGGATCGAAGACGACGTCAGGCTGCTGAAGAGCCTGTAGTGGTGAGAGCGAGGTCGTGCACGGCCGCCGACCACAGTCGGATCAGTTCGTCGATGCCGTGCAGATTCGCAGCCCAGGTGATGCGCGCCTGCGTGGTACCTGCACCCGTCGTGGTGATCCCGATGTCGATGGCGTGATCGCGGCTTGTCTCCGCCCGTCCATCCTCACGCACGATGATCTGTGCTCCGGCGCGCGAGGCCAGCGCGGGATAGTTGCGGGTCAGTGCATAATCGCGGCCGCCGTTCGGTACCGAGCCCAGTCGCCTCGAGACCTCGGCGACGAGGTGCTCGCGGTGCGAGGGGACGGTGAGAGTGTCGGTGTGGAGCGCAGGGAGCCGGACCGGGTGAACTGCACCGGTGTTCTCGAGATCGAGGTCAACCAGCACGCCGGCCGAGGAGCCGCGACGGTTGTTTCTCTGCCACGTGGACACGGCCGAGCCCAGGGCCGCGAGCAGCAGAACGCGGCGGCGGTGTCGGCCGTCGGGCAACGCGAACGTCATCGACGTCTGCTCGAATTTGGTGGACTGTTCGGTGAGCAACGGTCGCTCCGCCGGGGTCAGGACGGCGACCCAGTACGGAACCTGTTCGGCTACCTCGGTGCAGAGAGTGCGTCCGAGCTGGGCCGGGCTGATCGTCTCGCGGTGCACGAGTCTCAGCGGTGCGAACACGGTCACGCCGACGAACCCCACTTCCGATGCGGATTGTCCTAGCCTTACCTAACCTTGCCCAGGTTAGCTCGAGCCGGAATCGGATGCCAGGACGCCCCCGTCGGGATCGGTTCAGTCGGTGGTGCGCAGCGCCGGAATTCCGGGAGCGACCGGCAACGTCCCGGTCTCGAGCTCGCCGAGCAGGCCCTCCGACCAGGTCAGCAGGCCGGTGACGTCGAGATGATGCGGCGGGTTGCACTCGAAGCCGATGAGCCGATCGTGTCCTTGCCGGAGCAGCGAACCGGCACCGACGCGGTTGCCGCGCATCAGATGGGTCAACCCGACGGCGAGTTGGGCGAGGCCCTGCCACAACGGACGCTCGTCGGGCGAGCAGCTCTTCCACGTGCCTTCCAGTACCTCGTGCGCATGGAAGGGCATGTTCGCGTCGAGGAATCTCTGCGCTTCGACGAGGGCAGCGGTGGGCGGAAGCCGAAGGTCGTCGGGCACCCGTGGTGTTCCGTCGCCGCCGCGCGCGAGGGGCCGCCCGAGACCGTCACGAGGCCTGGCGTTGAGGGGTTTACCGTGCGCATCACGTTCGCGTTCGGCCATGGCCGAAACCCTAGTGTGTGGTGGACCGCACCGAGCTCACAGCCTTCGAAGACGAGCGCGCGGTGATGACACCCAGCGCTGCCAGTGCGGCGGCAGAGGTCACGACCATCGTGGTGGACACGGCAACCGCGTCGTTTCCGAGTGCGCCGACGATCGGCGCGACGATGGCACCGAGGCCGAACTGAGCTGCTCCGAGGAGGGCAGCGGCACCTCCTGCGGCCTCACCGTGTCTGGACAGCGCGAGAGCAGGCGCGTTGGGCATCACGAATCCGACGGCACCGAGCACGAACCACAGCGGAACCACGAAGCCGGCCATCCCGCCGATCTCGGCGATCGCCAGCACGGCCATGACGCCACCCGCGAACACGGCGAACGACAGTGCAGCCAACACGATCTGCACCGGAGCGAAGCGTCCGAGCAGGAGGACGTTGAGCTGGGAAGCCCCGATGAGCGAGATCGCGCCGGCAGCGAAGACGATCGCGAACTGCTGCTCGTCGAGGCCGAACTCCTCCTGCAGCACGAACGACGACCCGGCGATGTACGCGAACAACGAGGACATTGCGAGTGCGGCGACGAGAACGAGCACCACGAACTGGGCGTCGCGCAGCAGAGAGCGGTAGGTGCGCAGCACCGGCATGACCCCGCTCGCACGACGACGCTCCGGCGGCAGCGTCTCGCGTAGCGACACGATCGCCAGTGTCATCAGGGCGACACCCATGATCGCCAGCGCGGCGAAGACGAGACGCCACGATCCGACCAGCAGCACGGCGCCGCCGAGCGAGGGAGCCAGTACCGGTGCGACGCCCATGACGAGCATCAGCCGGGACAGCACGGTTGCGGCCGCGCGTCCGCTGAACAGGTCTCGCACGATGGCCATCGCGACCACGGCAGCAGCGGCAGCGCCGAGACCCTGCACGACGCGTAGGCCACCGAGAACGGCAATGTTGGGAGCCACGATGCACGCGACGGACGCCAGGATGTGCACTCCGGTGCCGACGATGAGCGGTAGTCGCCGGCCGACGATGTCCGAGAGCGGCCCGATGACGAGTTGGCCGAGGGCGAGTCCGATCAACGTGCCTGCGAGGGTGAGCTGCACCGCCGACGACGGGGTGTTCAGGTCGTCGGCGATGGCCGGAAGAGCAGGCAGATACATGTCGATGGTCAGGGGGCCGAGCGCGATGAGTGCGCCGAGCACCAGGATCACCCGCAGGCGTTCCTTCGATGTCGGCTCGGGGGACGCGCTCGTTGTCGGTGCTTGGGGTACGGCTGTCTCGGCTGCTGACGTGTTCGGTGCTTGGGCCACCCGAAGTTCAGCAACCGGGGCACTCGTTCTGTTCCCGGTTGCTGACTACAACTTTCGTGTTCTACGCCACGGCGTCGGACAGCACGGTCGAACTCAGTGCCACGTGTGATCGACCAAAGCGGTACGAGGACCGAACTTGGGCTTGGTGGCCTTGCCACTCAGGTACAGCAGCCGAATCGCGCGATGCCGATGCGGGGCCAGGGGCTGCAGATACTCGACCATCTCGGCGTCGTCGATCGACCTACCCAGCAGCGACCAGCCCACGACCGACGCCAGGTGGTAGTCGCCCACCGACAATGCGTCGGGATCCCCGAGGGCGCGTTGCGCGGTCTCGGCCGCCGTCCAGATGCCGACGCCCGGTATTGCCCGCAGCCTGCGCTGCGCGTCCTCGGGTGTCATTCCCGACGCCTCCTCCAGGCGCCCGGCCGCGCAGGCGGCGCGGACGATGGTCTTGGACCGGGCCGGATCGACGTTGGCGCGGTGGTACTCCCACGACGGGATGCGCCGCCACACGTCGGGTGTCGGGAAGACGAACATCGGCTTCGGCGTCGGACCCGGCGCCTTCTCGCCGAACTTGCTCACCAGGTAGCGCCACGATCCGAAGGCCGAAATTCCGTGTACGCGTTGCTCGATGATCGCCGGGATCAGGGCCTCGAGCACCAGCCCGGTTCTACCCAGCCGCAGGTGCGGCAGCTGCCGATGGGCCTCCTGGAGAATCGGGTGCTCGGGAGCGAACGAGGAGGCATCGTCACCGCGGCCCAGCAGGTCGGGTGCCGCGTCCAGCAGTTCGGGTGCGCCGGGGCCCCAGACTCGAACCTGCGCGCTCGTCGGCGACACCTGCGTCAGTCGGTATGTCACCGGGCCAGAGCTCATCCGCGACGTGCGCCAGATCCCGCCGTCCGGCGTCGACTCGTAGGTGGGATCGCCGCGGCCCCGGCGCAGTGGAGCCACCGACATCCGAACGTCGATTCGCTGCTCGGAGGTGACGAGTCGGACCACTCCTTCGGAACCGGAATCGTCGGGCATCGGTCGGTCACCTCCGAAGGGTCGTGGCCAGGCGGACCGAGTGAGTCCTCGGCAGGGCGTCGATCGACACGATTGCAGTACCGACGGCAAGATACATAGTGCCCCGCCCAGCGCAGGATTACCGCACAGCCTCCCTCGCGGCGGCCGGTCCCGTCGGCACCATCAGGAGGATCTTCGTGACTCGATCGCGCGCAGCCGCGTTTGTCGGAGTTGCCTACGCGTTCGTCGTGGCGATGATGGGAACGACCATGCCGACGCCGCTCTATGCGCTGTACGAGATCGAGTTCGGCTTCTCCGTCTTCGTCATCACCTTGGTGTTCGCGGCGTACGCGGTCGGTGTGCTCGGTGCCCTGCTGGCCTTCGGTCGCTGGTCCGATTCACTCGGGCGTCGGCCGATGCTGTTGGCCGCCATCGTTTTCGGGCTGGTCAGCGCCGTGGTGTTCGTGACTGCGGATTCGCTCACGGCCTTGGTGATCGGGCGGGTGCTGTCCGGGTTGTCGGCGGGAATCTTCGTCGGAACCGCGACGGTGACCCTGATCGAACTGGTACCGGACGCGTGGCGGGATCGAGCTCCGGCAATCGCCACGGCGGCCAACATCGGCGGACTCGGCCTGGGCCCGTTGGTGGCCGGGTTGCTGGCCGAATACTTCCCGCACCCGCTACGCCTGACCTTCTTCGTCGACATCGCCCTGCTCGCGGTGGCCGCCGTGGCGGTGTTTCTCGCGCCCGAAACCGTCAGGGTCGCGCGCGGTGCCCGGCCGCACATGCAGCGATTGTCTGTCCCCGCGGATGTCCGCGGCACGTTTCTGCGCGCCTCGATCGGTGGCTTCGCCGGGTTCGCGGTACTCGGACTCTTCACCGCGGTGTCACCGGGCTTCATCGCCGGGGTGCTGCAGATCGACAATCATGCGGTCACCGGGGCCGTGGTGTTCGTCGTCTTCGCGGCATCCGCGACCGCGCAGATCGTTCTACGCCGAACCGATCCTACGTCCGCGCAGCGCTGGGGTTGCGTCGTTCTGACGGTCGGGCTGGTGGTCCTGGCGCTGTCGCTGCTACTGACGTCGCTGCCGGTCCTGTTGATCGCGGCGCTGCTGTGCGGAATCGGGCAGGGCGTGACGTTCAGCAACGGAATGGCGGCCATCGCCGCAGGGCTTCCGCCGGAACGTCGAGCCGAAGTGACCTCGACATTCTTCGTGGTGCTGTACGTCGCCATCTCGGTGCCGGTCATCGGGGCCGGGGCTGCGGCGAACGCATGGGGATTGGTGACGGCGGGACTGGTGTTCTCCGCGCTCATCGCAGTGCTTGCGACGGTTGCGTTCGTGCTGCTCACCCTCGACGGCAGGAGGGCCAGGGCGTCCCACTACGCCTGACCCGGTCGGCGGTGCGATGGAGTCGATTCGCGGTGCCGCGCAGTCGATTGCCAAGTACCTCGGAGTTCGTGCGCGAGTCACCCGGAGTTTGTCGGTGCCCCGAAGTAGGGTCTGAGACCGTGATCATCGTGAGTACGGACGGCTCGTGTCTGCGTAACCCCGGCGGAGCAATCGGGTGGGCGTGGGTCAACCACACGGGTCCGAGCAACTCCGGCGGTGAGCCCTCGGGCACCAACCAGGTCGCCGAGCTCAGGGCCCTGCTGGAGGCGGTGCTGGCGCACCCCGGCCCCGAGCCGCTGTTGATCGAATCCGATTCGCAGTACGCCATCAAGTGCGCGTCCGAGTGGCTCGCAGGGTGGAAGCGCAAGGGCTGGAAAACGGCGGGCGGTACCCCGGTGCGCAACCTGGAGCTGGTGCAGAGCATCGAGCGAGCCATCACCGAACGCGAAGGTCCGGTCCGGTTCCGGTGGGTCCGCGGACACGTCGGCAATCACTTCAACGAAGCGGCCGACGCCTTGGCCGGGGAGGCCGCACGCGCCATGGCCGCCGGCGGTCTGACAGCTCCGGCCAAGACCGCACCCGAAAAGTCGACACCGGCCCCGGCGGATGTCGCTCCTTCGTCTCCGGCCACGAAGGCGCGCGAGGCGTCGACGTCCGACGACGCGGTTCCGACGCTGTTCTGATCGCTCATCCGTCTGGACGTGGGAATCGCGCATCCGCAGTCGCTAGAATCACGACATTCCACTCAATTCGGATTTTCTGACAACGGAGGCGTCGAGCGCACTGTGCACTCCATAGATCCCCCTCGGCCGCCCATGGCCGCTGCTTCATCCGAGGGCACTGCTTCATCCGAGGGCGCTGCTCCGGCCGTCCGTTTTCGAGTGATCGCATGGTGATCACCGCGCTACTGTCTTTGCTCCTCGGCTTCGTACTCACCGCCGCGATCATCGCGGCCAACGGATACTTCGTGGCCCAGGAATTCGCCTACATGTCCGTCGACCGGGCGACGCTCCGTACCGGGGCCGAGAAGGGCGACGCGTCGGCCGAGCGGGCACTGAAGGTCACCAAGCGCACCTCGTTCATGCTGTCGGGCGCGCAGCTGGGCATCACGGTCACCGGTCTGATGGTCGGCTACGTGGCCGAGCCGTTCATCGGCGAATCGCTGGGCGAGCTGCTGAGCAGTGCCGGAGTTCCCATCGCGGTGGGTATTTCGATCGGCACGGTGGGCGCTCTCGTGCTCGCGACCGTCGTGCAGATGATCTTCGGCGAGCTCTATCCGAAGAATCTCGCCATCGCGAACCCCGATCCGCTGTCCCGACGCCTCGCCCGGTCGACGCTGATCTACCTGGCCGCGTTCGGTTGGTTGATCACTTTCTTCGACAAGTCCTCCAACGCGATGCTGCGTCTGCTGCGCGTCGAACCGGTGCACGACGTGGACAGCAGTGCCACCGCCAAGGATCTCGAGAGCATCATCGAAGATTCCCGGGCCAGCGGGGATCTCACCGAGGATCTGTCGTTGCTGCTCGACCGCATATTGGACTTTCCGGAACGCGACGTCGAGCACGCCATGATCCCGCGTGGTCGGGTGGACGCAGTCACCCCCGCCACCGCCATCGGCGAGATGCGGGCGCGGATGGTGCGTGCGCACACTCGCTACCCGGTGATCGGCGACCGTGAGGAGCCGATCGGTGTGGTGCAGCTGGCCGAGGTATTGGCCGCTGCCCCCGACGACAGCCGTTCGGTCACCGAGATCATGCGAGAGCCGCTGATCGTGCCGGAGTTGATGCCCCTCGAGGATGCCCTGGAGTTGTTGTCGAGTACCAAGAACGAATTGGCATGCGTGATCGATGAATACGGCGGATTCGCCGGCGTACTCACCATCGAGGATCTCGCCGAGGAACTGGTCGGCGAGATCACCGACGAGCACGACGAGGACATCGCCGGGGTGGAGGATCAGGAAGACGGAGTGTGGCTCATGGACGGCGACGTCCACGTCGACGAGGTCGAACGCACCATCGGTCGCGACATGCTGTTGCCGAGAGGCGATTACGAGACGCTCGCCGGCCTGCTCATCGCCGAGGGCGGGAATCTGCCCGAGGTCGGAGACACGGTGCGTATCGACCTCGCGGTGTTCGGGGCCGACCTGATGGAAGAGGTACCGCCGCGTCCGTCGCTGGAAGTCGAGGTACTCGAGGTGGACCGGCACGTGCCGAGTGAGCTGAGAATCAGACTTCACGAGGATTCGCCGGACGGCAGCGAGGATTCGCCGGAGTCGGACGAGGAGACGGACCGATGAACGCGTGGGTCGTCGTCGCGGTCACGGTATTGCTCATCGCGCTGAGTGCGTTCTTCGTCGTCATCGAGTTCGCTCTGCTCGGTGCCCGCAGGCATCGACTGGAGGAGAAGGCAGGCACGAGCCGATCCGTGCGGGCGGCGCTGCGCGGAATGAACGAGTTGACGATCATGCTGGCGGGCGCGCAGCTGGGCATCACTGCCTGCACCTTCGCGCTCGGTGCCGTCACCAAGCCCGCCGTCGATTCGTGGCTGGGTCCGGTGTTCACCTCCTGGGGTGTGCCGGGCTGGTTGGCCGGAACCGCCGCGTTCGCTCTGTCGCTGTTGCTCGTGACGTTCCTGCACCTGGTGGTCGGGGAGATGGCCCCGAAGTCCTGGGCAATCGCGCATCCGGAACTGGCCGCCACCATCATCGGCCTGCCGTCTCGGGCGTTCATCCGCCCCTTCCGGCTGTTCCTGGTGTGGGTCAACAAGATCGCCAACAAGCTCGTCGAACGGTCGGGTGTGGAGCCGGTGGAGAGCGCTGCGGTCGGCGGACGCGACGCCGAGACCATCCGCAATCTCGTCGAGTACTCGTCGCAGGTCGGTGTACTGGAACCGGAACTGCAGACCCAGATCACCCGGGTGATCGAACTCGAGACACTGACCGTCGAGAAGATCACGGTGCCCGACTCCAAGGCGACGTCGGTGCCGCACGGTTCCACTGTCTCCGATGTGCAGGCGGCGGCGTTGCGCTCCGGTCACCTTCGGGTACTGCTCACCGACAGCTCCGGCGCGACGCCCGGCGTCGTCCACGTGCGGGACACGTTGCTGGCCGACGTCGGTGAACCGGCTGCCGACTACGCACGGGAGGCCTACACGGTCGACGGTTCGACACCGGTGTACGAGTTGCTACGGCAGATGCGCAACCGCAGCGTTCAGCTCGCGGTCGTCGAGACCGATGGACGGTTCCTGGGCATCGTCACGCTCACCGACGTCATCAAGCGGGTGCTGCCCACGGCTCCTGCTGCATAGCAGAAGGAGTCAGCCGCGCGGTTGCATCCGGCTGTTGGGTAGCGGAGGTGCGTGCAGTCGAGATCCCGGATAGCCCTCGACGGTGCCGAACTGCTCGCTGCCCCGCTCGTAGGCGGCCCGGTACTCGACGACGTCCTCGTGGCTGCGGCCGACGAAGTTCCACCACATGACGATCTGCTCTCCGAACGGCGGTCCGCCGAGCAGGAGCATCCGCACCGGCTCTCGGGTCGGATTGTGCAGATCGAGCGTCGAACCGCCCGGTTCGCGGTAGCCGAGATCGGCTGCGGAAAGGGCGGTCTCGTCCATCGTCACGGCACCCTGATCGACGATGACGCCGTGCTCGAACGTCGGGTCGACGTCGAGGGTGACGCGGGCTCCGGCGTCGAGCACGATCTCGGCTCCGAGAAGAGGGGTGAACGTGGACACCGGCGAGGTCTCGCCGAGCAGTGAGCCGAGGAACACTCGTGCGGTCAGCCCCTGGCTCGTGTGGGTCTGTGGCACGTGGTGCTCGAACGTCGGTGCCGTGAAGCGAGATCGAGCCGGAAGGGCAACCCACAGTTGCATGCCATGCAGAATCTCGGTCTGCGGAGTGGAGGTCTCGGAATGACTGATGCCGTGGCCGGCCGTCATCAGATTCAGTTCGCCCGGCCGCACCATGGCATGTGATCCGACGCTGTCGCGGTGTTCGATCTCGCCGGAGAACAGCCAGCTGACGGTCTGGAGTCCGGTGTGCGGATGGGGTGGCACGTCCATCGACGAGGTGTCGGGCCCGTAGTGGTCGGCGAAGCACCACGCGCCGATCAGTGACCGCTGCCGCTGCGGGAGCGTGCGCCGAACCTTCAGTGCTCGGGGGCCGCCGAGGGGAACCTCGCGTGGGGTGAGTATTTCGATGGTCATACGTGTGACGCGGTTCCGCTGAGCTGCCGCACGTCGTAGGACTCGGCCGCGCCGTGCACCGCGGTCGATCCACCGTGGACCGTGTACAGCACCGCGTACGAGGTGAAGGTGACAGCCGGAGTGGAGCCTGCGGAACGACCCGAGACCTGCGGAGTGGAGCCTGCGGAACGACCCGAGACCTGGCTGTCGTCGGAGTCGATGGTGACGCGTGGCAACACGACCAGCAGGTGGGTCCGGTTACCGTCCGAGAGATTCTCGACGACGGTACGAACCTCGAAACCCAGGTCCGATCGGGTGACGTCGGTGGACTCCAGCGTCTGTCCGCTCAGAACGAGCTGCGCCGCCCAGACGCCGGCGGATCGATGGGCATCGACGGTCCCGGTGATGTCGTCGCCGGTGAAGTCGTAGTGATTCGCTGCTGTGAAAGGCATGGTCACAGGCTATTCCTCGGGTCGAAGAAAAACCTGGGAAAAATTTCTCATCCGATACCCATCCACCTCGAGAGAGGCTGCGAATGCACAATGAGACACCCGCTACTGCTGTCGCCCCCGACCGCCGTCAGTAGTGGGTGTCTCCCTTTGTATGTGCGGGGAGGGCGTCCACGATCGCGACCGATGCCTCCGGGGCGCGACTCCCGATTCCTCCGCCCGGCAGCCGTTCGAGACCGGATCAGGAGATTTCGGGCGAGCCGAAACGGTGATCGGTACGCTTTCGGACCTGGGCAGTTCGTTTCACAAGGGAGCCCTCATGCACGAAGACTTTCGATCGCCCGCGTCGCGGCACGGCGAGCGATCGAATGCGTCCTCACAACCACGGTCGACGCGGGCTCACGGCGAGGCACGCAGTCGCCACCGCAAACGGTCGACCACGCTCTCGCCGCCGAGGTCGGTCTCGAGTATCACCGTTCCGCCGCTCGGACCCGAGCCCAGTGCGGCTCAGGTACTACGCCACTGGTTCAATGCGCCGCACGATTTCGACTGGATTTTCGTGCACAAGTCGACTCGTCCGCTGCACCGATTGATCCGAGTGGTGTTCGCGAGCTGTACAGCTCTGTACGCCGCGGTGTCGATTCTGATGTTGGGGTCGCCGAACGGTCCGACCGGAACGGGCCCTGTTGCCTACGTCCTCTTCGTCCTGGTTCTGCAGTTCGCCGCGATCGTCTATCTGCTGTTCGGACCGCTGCCGGACCGTAAGTGGCAGGTGGTCACATTCCTGGCGTTCGGCGACGTCGGTCTTGCGTCGGTGATTCTTCTCGATGTCCCCACGTCGGCACTGATCGGCACGTTCCTCTTCGCACTCACCGGTGCGATGTGCACCTTCTTCCTCGGACCGAAACTGCTTGTCGCCCACCTGGTGTTCGCCAATCTGGTGATCGTCTACATCGGGGCGGCCGCATATGTGCAGGGTCTGTGGGGTCCGTGGGATGCGATCGCCGCGGTGTTGGTGGCCGGAGGCGCGACGTCGGGTGTCCCGATCTTCGCTCAGATCGCCTGGTCCTTGGTGTGCGAGGACGCACGGCAGTCCGAGATCGATCCGCTGACCCGAATGAAGAACAGACGCGGACTGCAGAATGCCATCGAAGATCTGCGGATGGTCGCCCACCGCGAGCAGTTGGCATTCGTTCTGGTTCTGGTCGACATCGATCGGTTCAAGAGCGTCAACGACCGCTACGGACACGACCAGGGCGATGCCGTCATCGTCCTCGTTGCCGACCGTCTCCGCGACCACCTCGGAAAGTCGGGGGTGGTGGCGAGAACCGGGGGTGAGGAGTTCGTGGCCGTCCTCGTCGGCGAGACGGAACAGTTGTGTGAACTGGTGCTCGAGGTGAGCGGCACTCTGACGAATTGCTCGGATCCGATACCGGTCACAGTGAGCGCAGGCGCAGTCGTGATCGCTCCGGATTCGGACGCATGGACATCAGGGGTGGATGTGGTCAACGACGCGACGCGCGCGGCGGATTCCCTCATGTACCGAGCGAAGTCGGACGGTGGAAATCGAACGGTGCTCGAGACGATGTAGACGGGCCCAATTCGCTGAGCCTGCTGACCAATCGATCGGTGTCGAGACCCGCACATCCGACGGCGAATTCATCCAACGGCACGAGGGCGTGGAAGTCGACCCGCACATCGCGGTCGTAGGCGACGTCCACGAGATTGGCGAACCGCTGAGCGGCGAACTCGTCGACACTCGCGAGTGCGGGGATCTCGTTGACGGTCAGGCTCGTTGCTTCCTCGAACATCCGGAGGTAGTCGCCCGTCGAACGAGCGGCGCAGCACAGATCGGCAAACGAGTGACCATCCGACGCGCGCTCGAGACTCCAACTCCCCGACGCGAATTGCGAACCGCTGGTGCCGGCGGCACGGTAATCGACGGGACCGTCGACGCAGATCACCTCGAGATTCTTCTTCAGCTTCTCGATCGTCGGAACGAAGGTCGGGTGGAACAGCGGATTGGGCAGCAGATTGTCGGGGGCGTAATTGGAGGTGACGACCAGAGCGACCCCGCGGGCGAAGAGGGCGTCGAGCATGCGCGTGATGAGCCGGGCGTCGCCGATGTCGTGGACGTGGAATTCGTCGAAGCACAGCAGTTCAGCCTGCAGTCCGGTGTCGTCGGTCGAGAGGATGTCGTCGATGGCCGCATCGATCGAGAAGCGGTGCCGAAAGTACGCAGCGTGCAGGTCGCGGAAGAAGGCGTGGAAGTGGACGCGCTTCTTCGCGGTGGCCGCGGCACCGGCGAAGTAGGCGTCGAGCAGCCAGGTCTTGCCGCGGCCGACCGGACCCCACAGGTAGACGCCCCCGGTGCCGGGGGTCGAGAGCGCGTCGGCGGCCGATGCTTGGGCGTCGTCGAGGGTGAAGTCGGCGTCGAACGTGTGTCGCGGTGCGATCGGCCTCATGAATCGAACCGTACGCCGACGCCCTCTACTTTTGTAGAGTGGGTGTGTAGGGTCACGATCATGGATCGTCGAACAGCCATCGCAGATGCGGCCCTCGAAGTCATCGCGCGCGACGGCCTGCGCGCGCTGACGCATCGGGCGATCGATTCCGCGCTCGACTACCCGGCCGGGTCGACGTCCTACTACTTCCGCACCAAGTCCGATCTGTCGGCGGCGGTTGCCGCCCGTCTCGTCGAGCTTTCGCGCGCGACGTTCCTCGATATCGCCGGTGCCGAGAGTGACGTCGCCACGGTCATCGCGCGGTATCTCCACGATGCGCTCACTCATCGCACGATCGAGCTTCGGGCCCGCTACGCATTGATGCTGGATCCTGCTGTTGCGCAAAATGTTCGAGACGTCCTGGCTCGATCGTTCTTCTCGGTCGAACGGGCGCAGGCGTTGTTCGCCGAACCCGCGCACGGAGACGGACTCGTCTCGCTGTGCGAGGGTCTGGTGGCCGACGTCGTGTTCGGGCGCCGCTCGTCGAAGGATGTTGCAGCGCTGCGGTTTCCGATCTCCGTCTACCTCGCGGGTGCTGGGAGTTCATCGCTGGGGAACTCGGTGGACACCGACCTTCCGTAGCCTCGTCGAGCATGCGATTCGGTAAGTACTTGCCCCTGGTGTGCATTCCTCTCGCGGTGTCGATGGGGTGCGGAACGGACTCGGCAGCAGACCCAGCGTTGCCGGAAGAGTCGTTCGATCTGCAGGCGCATCGCGGCGGCCTCGGTCTGGTCACCGAGAGCACCATCGAATCGTTCACCAATGCACTGCAACTCGGGGTGAGCACCCTCGAACTGGACACGCAGATCACCGAGGACGGCATCGCGATCGTCACCCACGACCGCAAGGTCTCGGACAGCAAGTGCGTCGACACCGGTGCGGTCACACCGGGAGACCCCGAGTTTCCGTACGTCGGGAAATTCGTGAACACACTGACACTCGCGCAGATTCGCACTCTCGACTGCGGAGCCCTGCCGCTCGAGGACTACCCGGAGCAACGACGCGTCCCCGGCGCTCGAATGCCGACCCTCGCCGAGGTGCTGGACCTGGTGAAGTCGGCCGACGCCCCGGGAGTGAAACTCAACGTCGAGACCAAGGTCGAGGCGGGCAGCCCTACCGAGACGGCCCCGCGCGAGCAGTTCGTCGACACGGTTCTGGGGACAATCCGCGACGCGGACATGCTGGACCGGGTTACCGTGCAGAGTTTCGACTGGGGTGCTCTCACACTGGTCCGCGAGGCCGAGCCGGAGGTGCCGGTGGTGGCACTGACCAACGGTGACTTCCTGCAAGTCGGCCAGGACGGTGCATCGCCGCCAGGAGTGGAGCCTGCGGAACGACCATCGAAGTGGCTGGGTGGAATCGATATCGACGACTTCGGAGGGGACGCGATCGCCGCGATCGATTCGTTCGGGGCGTCGGCGTACTCGCCGGTGCAGGGGACCCCGCAGAACGGCAAGATCGGCGACCCCGACTTCGAGCTCTTCGTCACCCAGGACATGGTGGACTCCGCCCACGAGCGCGGAATTCGAGTGATCCCGTGGACCGTCGACGATCCCGACACGATGCGTGCACTGATGGATCTGGGCGTCGACGGCCTGATCACCGACTACCCAGACCGGTTGCGTGCCGTCATGAGCGAGCGCGGACTTCCACTGCCCGCGCCCGCCAGGTGACGGTCCCCGGTCAGAACGGGTAGCCGACTCCGGTCAACTTCTCGCTGGCGTCCCACAACTGCGCGGCCAGAGCCGGGTCCTGTGCGGTCTTGGTCATGCTCGCTTTGCCCGGCTTACCGCGCGTCTCGAACAGGGACTTGGGGCCGCTGTACGTGCCGCCACCCGCAACGTCGACTGCGTAGAGCGTGGGACGAGCTCCGGCACTGGCCGATTGCGAAAAGATCTTCAGTCCGATCGGAGCGAGAGTGGACAGGATCTTGTTGCTGCCCAGACCGTCGGGGCTCGAGTACAGCTCGGTGGCCGAGATTCCGGGGTGGGCGGCGTTGCTGGTGACCTTCAGTCCGGCCTTGTCGATCCGGCGCTGCAGTTCCAACGCGAACAGGATGTTCGCAAGCTTGGAGTTCGCGTACCCGCGCTGGGGGTTGTACCCACGCTCGAGCTGAAGATTGTCGAAATCGAGCTTGGGGCCCTGCCGGTGCGCGACGGAAGCGATGGTGGTGATCTTGGCGTCCGCAGCGAGCTTGGGGAACAGCAGGCCGGTCAGGGCGAAGTGGCCGAGGTGATTGGTGCCGAGCTGGAGCTCGAACCCGTCCGCCGTCTCGGTCCGCATTGCGGGCATCATGACGCCGGCGTTGTTGATGAGCACGTCGATCGAATCGGGTGCTGACGCAGCGTACTCACGCACCGAGGCCAGGTCGGCGAGGTTCAAGGTGGCGGTGTCGACGGTTCCGCGGGGTGCCTCCGCCGATATTTTGGCCGCGGCGGCGTCGGCCTTGTCCTTGTTGCGGCACGCGAGCGTCACGTGGTCGCCTCGCTTCGCCAACTCCAAGGCGGTGTAGTAGCCGATACCGGTGTTCGCACCGGTGATGACAACGCGTCTCTGCTTGGTTTCGGGCACGCCGCCAGGCTACCGGTCTGTTTTGGACTTTGCCCATGAGCAGCGCAGAAGCCTCGTTCGGCCCGAAACTAGACCCAATGATTCGGACGCGTCACCGATTGCGGGAGTCGCGTCGACCCGTCACCTTTCGCTGCATCGATCTGGAACTGCGTCGCGAAGATGCTGCCGCGTAGATCCGCACCTCGCAGGTCGGCACCGCGGAGGTCTGCGCCGATCAGATCCGCCAGGCGCAGGTCGGCGCCACGCAGGGTGGCACCGATGAAGTACGTGCCGCGCAGGCTCGCGCCGCGCAGATCCGCGCCGGCCAGTTGCGCGCCGATCATGTCGCGGCCGCGGTAGTTCTGCTTCTTGCCCCTCACTTCGGCTCGAACCAGATCGCTTGCCTCGAGCAGCAACTCGTTGATCCGTGAACGCAGAGCGGAGACATCGACCGACAGCAGAACTTCGGGTGTCGACTCAGTCAGCGCGTCCAGTTCTGCGTATTCGCCGGACAGCCGATCGTGCAGTGTCGCGGCCGAATCCCGGTCACGCGCATCCGCCAGGTACCAGAGCAACTCGTGCAGATCACGCATGATCGGGAACACCGCGAACATCTCCGACGAGTTCGACGGCTGCTGCCGCCAGTCCCGTCCGGCGAACGTGGACTGCGACACCTTCTGGCCCGCACCGAAGCAGTCGTACACCGTGCACCCGGGAAAGCCCTTCTCCCGCAGCGTCGAATGAATGCCGCACCGCGAGTCCTGCCGAAGATTGCGGCACGGCTCACCGGCGGCCTTGTCGACGGCGAAGTCCGAGGACTTCGCGAAGGGCAGAGCGACGCAACAGAGTCCGAAACAACTGCCGCAATCGGCCAGCAAGTTCTCGGGCGCGTGCATGCGTCCACTCTGTCCCGGGGCGCGTGGCAGCGTCAAACGAGATTGTTCGCTGCCGACACCAGTGCATTCAGCGAGGAGGCGACGACGGATCCGTCCATTCCCACTCCCCATGCCGATTTCCCGCCCCGACGAGCCTCGATGTACGTCGCCGCTCCGCTGTTCGAGCCGTGGGTGGTGGAGTGCTGAGACAGGCCGAGCACCTCGACTCCGAGAATCTGCGCCAATGCGTCGACCGGCCCGGTCCCGGTGGCGCTGTGACGATGCTCGCCGTCGTCGTCGGCGAGGGTGACCGACAGGGTCGAGTCGGCATCGATGGACCACGACAGCAGTGTGCGACGGCCGGTGCGAATGTAGCTGTCCTCGAACAGAGTCCAGATCTCCTTCGAGCTGATCTCGGTGCCCGTCGAGTCGGTGTCGTGCTGGACCACTCGGGCGAAGTCGATCTGCAACCTTCGTGGCAGCTCGAGGCCGTGGTCCACCGACAGCAGATACGCGATGCCGCCCTTGCCGGACTGGCTGTTCACCCGAATGACCGCGTCGTAGTCGCGTCCCACGTCGGCGGGATCGATCGGCAGGTACGGCACCGCCCACGGAGCGAGTTCGGGGGCGACGCCCAGCCGGTCGGCCTCGATGCGGTGGTGAACCATCCCCTTCTTGATCGCGTCCTGATGCGTTCCCGAGAACGCGGTGTAGACGAGGTCGCCCGCGTACGGATGCCGTTCGTGCACCTCGATTCGGTTGCAGTACTCCACGGTTCGGCGTATCTCGTCGATGTCGGAGAAGTCGATCATCGGGTCGATGCCCTGGGCGTGCAGGTTGAGGGCCAGCGTCACCAGGTCGACGTTCCCGGTCCGTTCTCCGTTGCCGAACAGGCACCCCTCGACGCGTTGCGCGCCGGCCAGCACCGCCAGCTCTGCGCACGCGACTCCGGTTCCCCGGTCGTTGTGCGGGTGCACCGAGAGGATCACCGAGTCTCGGCAGTCGAGGTGACGATGCATGTACTCGATCTGGTCGGCATAGACATTCGGGGACGAGATCTCCACTGTGGCAGGAAGATTGTGGATCACCGGGCGATCGGCGCTGGAATCCCAGATCTGCGACATGCCGTTGCAGATCTCGAGTACGTAGTCCGGTTCGGTCAGGTTGAACACCTCCGGCGAGAACTCGAAGCGAACCCCGCTCCGGTCTCCGGCTGTTCGTGCGATCCGCTCCCCGGCCTCGAAGATCAACCGGCGCAGTGCATCACGGGAATGTCCGAGCACCACCTCGCGCCAGGTCGGTGCCGTTGCGGTGTACATGTGCACCACAACATCGGCCAATCCCTCGATCGAGGCGAAGGTCTGTTCGATGAGATCGGCTCTGGCTGCGGTGAACACGACTATCGTCACGTCCTCGGGCACGGTACCGACGAGCGACCGAACGAAGTCGAAGTCCGCGCGACTCGCCGATGGGTACCCCACCTCGATTTCCTTATAGCCCATGTTCACCAGCAGGTCGAACATGCGGCGTTTGCGCTGCGGGTCCATGGGCTCGGCGAGCGCTTGGTTGCCGTCGCGGAGATCGACCGGAACCCACAGCGGCGCAGCGTCGAAGGTGGCTGCGGGCCAGTGTCTTTCCTGGTCGATGACTGTGACACGGCGGTGCACGTCGCGGTAGCGGTGCGAGGGCATCGGGCTGGGTTGTTGGCGGTTGCTGATCACGGTGATTCTGGTCCTCGGGTGTGTGGGTCTGTGCTATCGGCGACCGGCGCAATGTCGTACCCCGCGACGGGGTGCCGGTCGGTGATCGACCCCGTCGCGGCGTAGAAGGAGAAGCCCGCACTCAAACATGTCTGAGGACTGTAATGCAAAGGTTACTTCTCAGACAAGTGACCGCGCGGGATACTGATGCACGTGTCCACCGAGCATCTCCGCCCCGCAGACCGCGCAGTCACCGAACTGGGCCGACGCATCGGTGCGGGCGAATGGCCGGTCGGAGCGAAGTTGCCGGGCGAGACGTCCCTCGCGCAGGAGCTGGGGGTCGGCCGATCCACCGTCCGCGAGGCCGTGCGAGTGCTTGCTACCCGTGGGCTGGTGAGATCGCGTCAGGGTGCGGGGGTGTTCGTCGTCGCGGACTCGGTTCCGGTCGACGTCGCCGCATCGGTGCAGCGCGCAGGCCCGGCTGAGGTGCAGGAGGTGCGTCGCATCGTCGAGATCGACGCCGCCGGCTTGGCCGCCGAGCGTCGGACGGATGTCGACGTCGAGCGGATGCGGCGAGCCCTCGACGGGCGGCACGACGCCGCGAGCGAGTCCGACGCGGCGTTCGTGAATGCAGACATCGACTTCCACGTCGCAGTGGTGGCCGCCGCCCACAACGCCCTGCTCTCGGATCTCTTCGAATCGTTCCTGCCGCGACTGCGGGCGGAACTGCTGGTGTACACCTCGGAAGTACTCGCTCGGCCACGCGGCAGCGAACCCGACGTGGACCTGCACGAAGCCCTGTTCGACGCCATAGCGGCGGGAGACCGGACCGCGGCGGTCACGGCGGCACGCCAGCACCTGGGGTGAGTGGTCGCGTGCTGCTCGCTTGCGACATAGCGGGCTACAGTGTTTCAGCGAGCGAGTAGCACTCCGGAAGGCACGGTCGATGTCGGATCTCGAGTACGACGAGGTGGTGTCCTCGCTGCGCAGAGCCGGGTGCGTGTTCGCCGAAGAGGAAGCCGACATCCTCGTCGATTCCGCGTCGACACCGGCAGAGCTGACCGAGATGCTCGCACGCCGCGTCGCCGGCGAACCGCTCGAGCATGTCGTCGGCTGGGTCGCGTTCTGTGGTCGACGCATCGCCGTCGAACCGGGCGTGTTCGTACCTCGCCGGCGAACCGAGTTTCTCGTCGAATGCGCTGCAGCGCTGCATCCTTCGGTATTGCTGGACCTGTGCTGTGGTTCCGGGGCAATCGGCCTGTCGGTCGAGGGCGTCACCGAGTTGCATGCTGCCGACGTCGACGCGCTGGCGGTGCAGTGTGCGTCGCGCAATCTCGCCGGTGCCGGCGGCACGGCACCGGTCGGTTACGTACATCGCGGCGACCTGTACGACGCTGTGCCGCCGGACATGCGCGGCAGATTCGATGCGATCGTCGTCAACGCGCCCTACGTCCCGACCGGCGACATCGGGTTGATGCCACGAGAGGCGCGCATCCACGAGCCGAACATCGCGCTCGACGGTGGGACGGACGGTGCCGAGATTCATCGTCGTGTCGCCGTCGGCGCGCCGCAATGGCTGGCTCCCGGCGGTCATCTCCTCATCGAAACCAGTGCAGCACTGGCACATTCGACACTGCGTGCCGTGGTCGACGCCGGATTCGCCGGTCGCATCGACGAATCCCAGGCACTCGATGCCGTCGTGGTGATCGGGTCGATGGGCGAGCAGTGATCGACCGGGTGTTTCGATCGTGGGTCTCCGTGGCATTCCCCGGGCATGACTACATTGCTGTTTGCGGTAACCGCTGCCGATCACTGGACCCTGAACGACGGCACGAAGCACCCCACCGGGTACTGGGCCGAGGAGCTCGTCGAGTCCCATCGCACGTTCGTCGACGCAGGCTGGGACATCACGGTTGCGACGCCGGGCGGTAAGGCTCCGGTCGTCGACGAGGGCAGCTTGGCCGTCGATGCCAACGGCGGCGACGAGGAGAAGGTGGCGGATCAGAAGAGCTACCTCGCCTCGATCGAGTCGATCCTGTCCTCGCCCGCAAAGCTGGAGGACCAGAAGGCGTCCGACTTCGACGTCGTCTTCGTGCCCGGTGGCCACGGGCCGATGGAAGACCTCGCCGTCTCCGAGAGCTTCGGGGCACTGGTGGTCGACTTCCTCGACTCGAACAAGGTCGTCTCCGCGGTGTGCCACGCGCCCGCCGCCCTGCTCCCCGCCGTCCGCAGCGACGGCACCTGGGCGTTCGACGGGTACGAGCTCACCGGATTCACCGACGAGGAGGAGGCCCAGGCCGGTCTCGCCGAGAAGGCCCCGTGGTTGCTCGAGTCCCGGTTGCGCGAGAACGGCGCGAAGTTCGATGCCACCGACGCGTGGGCACCGAACGTCGTCGTCGACCGAAATCTGTACACCGGTCAGAACCCGGCGTCGACGCGTCCCCTCGCGGAGAAGCTGGTCAGTGCGCTGAAGTAGCCGGAGAGGGCGGTCGGCGTTCTGCCCACGGAGAACAACGGACATCGACGGGAACATCACTACTGCTTTCGAAGTTGAGCCCCTATAGCTCAATCCTTTGGAGGAGAAGTGACTGAAACCGTTCGTGTCCCCGTACTGTTCCTGACCGATCCGATCGTCCTGCCCGGCATGGTGGTGCCCGTAGAACTCGACGAGGCGGCGCGTGCCGCCGTCGACGCCGCGACGGCGAGCAACGACGGCACGTTGCTCGTCGCGCCGCGCCTGGAAGACCGCTACGCCGCGTACGGGGTCCTCGCCACGATCGTGCAGATGGGACGCCTCGCAGACGGTCGCCCGGCCGCTGTCATCAAGGCCACGCGCCGCGCACACATCGGCCACGGAGTCAGCGGTCCCGGTGCCGCCCTGTGGGTCGAGGCCGAAACCGTTGCGGATGTGCCCCCGAGCGACGATCTCAAAGCCCTGGCAGCCGAATACAAGCAACTCGTCGTTGCGATGCTGCAGCGCCGAGACGCGTGGCAGGTGATCGACTCTGTCAACAAGCTCACCGACCCGGGCGCGATCGCCGACACGGCCGGCTACGCGTCGTATCTCACCGACGTGCAGAAGCGGGACCTTCTCGAAACCCCGGATGTGGCAACGTGTCTGACCTCACTCATCGAGTGGACCAAGGCTCACCTCGCCGAAGTCGAGGTCAACGACAAGATCTCCGGCGACGTCCGCGAGGGTATGGAGAGGACCCAGAAGGAGTTTCTGCTCCGGCAGCAGTTGGCGGCCATCCGCAAGGAACTCGGCGAGGACGAGCCCGACGGTGCCGACGACTACCGTGGCCGCGTCGAGGCTGCGGATCTGCCCGACAAGGTGCGCGAACAGGCGCTGCGTGAGGTCGGCAAACTGGAGCGGGCCAGCGATCAGAGCCCCGAGTCGGGCTGGATCCGCACCTGGCTCGACACCGTGCTCGACCTACCGTGGAACAACACCACGGCCGACAACAACGACATCGATTCTGCACGTGCAGTTCTCGATGCCGACCACCACGGTCTCGACGACGTGAAGGATCGGATCGTCGAGTACCTGGCCGTCCGGGCGCGTCGCTCCGAGCGTGGTCTGCAGTCGGTCGGTGGGCGCGGGTCCGGTGCCGTCATGGTGCTCGCAGGTCCGCCCGGAGTCGGCAAGACCTCGCTGGGCGAGTCGGTGGCCCGTGCGCTCGGTCGACAGTTCGTGCGCGTGGCTCTCGGGGGCGTCCGCGACGAGGCCGAGATTCGTGGGCACCGTCGTACCTACGTCGGTGCGTTGCCGGGTCGGATCGTGCGGGCCATCGGTGAGGCGGGATCGATGAATCCGGTTGTCCTGCTGGACGAGATCGACAAGGTCGGCTCGGACTATCGCGGCGACCCCAGTGCCGCTCTGCTCGAGGTGTTGGACCCGGCGCAGAATCACACGTTCCGTGATCACTACCTGGATCTGGATCTCGACCTGTCCGACGTGGTCTTTCTCGCTACCGCCAACGTGATCGACCAGATTCCCGGGCCGTTGCTCGACCGCATGGAATTGGTGACCATCGACGGCTACACCGAGGACGACAAGGTCGTCATCGCCCGGAACTACCTGCTCCCCCGTCAGATGGACAGGGCGGCAATCACATCCGAGGAGGTGACGGTCACCGACGCTGCGCTGCGCAAGATCGCGGCCGACTACACCCGTGAGCCGGGTGTGCGGCAACTCGAGCGATTGCTGGCCAAGGCGCTGCGCAAGGTCGCGACGACGTTGGTGGGCAGTACGGATGTCCTGAAGATCGACGAGTCGGACCTGGTGACGTACCTCGGTCGTCCGCGGTTCACTCCCGAGGCGCACGAGCGAACCGAAGTGCCGGGCGTGGCAACGGGTCTCGCGGTCACCGGACTCGGCGGAGATGTGCTGTTCATCGAGGCTGCGGCGACCGACGGTGACGCCCGGCTCGAGCTCACCGGCCAGCTCGGCGACGTGATGAAGGAGTCCGCACAGATCGCACTGTCCTACGTGCGCTCGCACGCAGCACAATTCGGCGTCACGAAGGAATCTCTCGATCGCAGCATTCACGTCCACGTTCCGGCGGGTGCGGTGCCGAAGGACGGTCCTTCGGCAGGTGTGACGATGGTGACTGCCCTGGTGTCGATGGCCACCGGGCGGCCGGTGCGCTCGGATGTCGGCATGACCGGTGAGGTCACGTTGAACGGTCGGGTGCTGCCGATCGGCGGGGTGAAGCAGAAATTGCTGGCTGCGCAGCGTGCGGGACTGAAGACGGTGTTCATTCCGGCGCGCAACGAACCGGATCTGGACGACGTGCCCGCAGAGGTGTTGGAGGCGTTGGATGTTCGCCCGACGACCGAGGTCGCCGACATCCTGGCGCTCGCGCTGGAGCCGGCGAAGGCAACTGCTGCGGCGTAGTGCCGCGGTGATGGCCCGGGAGGGGCAGGTTGCATCGGCCGCCTGCCCCTCCCGTCGGTCTCGGGTGCCGCGCTTGACCTCGAGCTATGTCGAGGTTCTACGTTGGTGGGATGAGTATGGAGATGACCGCCTGGAATCAGATGTATCGCACGATGAACAGGCCCGACACCCAGTCGTCGTTCTCGAAGGAGACGGCCCGCAGGATCCTGACGTTCGCGGCACCGCATCGCCGCGCGCTCGGCGGGTTTCTGGTGCTCAGCGTGGCTCTGGCCGTTCTTGCGGTGGCCACACCGGTGTTGGCCGGGCGGGTGGTCAATGCGATCGTCGACGGACGCGAGCTACGCGTGGTGGTGTTGCTGGCGTTGGCGATCGCGGGTATCGCTCTGGTGGACGCGGTGGTCGGTCTGATCAACCGATGGCTCTCGGCGAACATCGGCGAAAGCCTGATTCTGGATCTGCGGACGGCAGTGTTCGACCACGTGCAGCGGATGCCGATCGCATTCTTCACGCGAACCCGCACCGGTGCCTTGGTGAGCCGACTCAACAACGACGTGATCGGAGCGCAGCGCGCATTCAGCACCACCCTGTCCGGTGTCGTCAGCAATCTCGTGACCCTGGTGCTGACGTTGGTGGTGATGATCGGAATCTCCTGGCAGATCACCCTTCTCGCATTGGTCCTGCTGCCGGTGTTCGTGCTTCCTGCTCGCCGGATGGGTCGACGCCTCGCGCGGCTGCAACGTGAAGCGGCAGCACACAATTCGGCGATGAGCACGCAGATGACGGAGCGATTCTCGGCGCCGGGAGCAACACTGGTGAAGCTGTTCGGCCATCCCGAGCAGGAATCGGTCGAGTTCGCGGTGCGGGCGGCCAGGGTGCGCGATATCGGGGTTCGCAGTGCCATGGTGCAGACGGTGTTCGTCACGGCGCTGACGCTGGTCTCGGCACTGGCGCTCGCCGTGGTGTACGGATTGGGCGGCTTCTACGCCCTCAGTGGGAGCCTGGACCCGGGTTCGGTTGTGGCACTGTCGCTTCTGCTGGCGCGGCTGTACTCACCGCTGACCGCGCTGGCCAGCGCCCGCGTTGAGGTCATGAGCGCGTTGGTGAGCTTCGAGCGAGTCTTCGAGGTTCTCGATCTCGTTCCGTTGATCGCCGACAAGCCCGACGCGAAAGCGCTACCGCCGGGGCCGGTTGCCGTCGAACTCGACGATGTCAGGTTCGCGTACCCGTCCGCGGACAAAGTGTCGCTCGCCTCGCTCGAGGAGGTCGCGACCCTGGATTCGCGCGGGGGAGAAGAAGTTCTGCACGGTGTGTCGTTCCGAGCCGAACCCGGCCAGATGGTCGCGCTCGTCGGTACGTCCGGTGCAGGCAAGTCCACGATCGCGCAGTTGATCGCACGGCTGTACGACGTCGATGGCGGTGCGGTCCGGCTGGGCGGCGTCGACGTGCGGGACCTGACGGCCGAATCCGTCCGCGGCACAGTGGGAATGGTGACGCAGGACGGGCACCTGTTCCACGAGAGCATCCGGTCGAATCTGCTGCTGCCGCGGCCCGATGCCACCGACGACGAACTGTGGGACGCGCTCTCGCGGGCGCGGCTGGCCGACCTCGTGCGTTCCCTGCCCGACGGCCTGGACACCGTCGTCGGCGAGCGTGGGTATCGACTGTCCGGTGGTGAGCGTCAGCGCCTGACGATCGCACGGTTGCTGATCGCGCAGCCGCGGGTCGTCATCCTCGACGAGGCAACGGCATCGTTGGATTCGACGTCGGAGGCCGCGGTGCAGGCCGCGTTGGCCGAGGCGCTGGAGGGCAAGACGTCGGTGGTCATCGCGCACCGGCTCTCGACCATCAGAGCTGCGGACGTGATCCTGGTGATCGAGGACGGGCGAGTCGCCGAACGCGGCACCCACGACGAGCTCCTCGCAGCAGGTGGCCGCTACGAGGAGCTGCATCGGACGCAGTTCGCACAGGCGGAGTGACCTCAGGAAGCCGGGAGCGGAGCCTGCGGAGTGACCTTATGAAACCGGGTCCGGGACCACGGTTGCTGGGTCGTTGTCGGTTGCGGCGGCGAGCATCGGGGTGAATCCGTCGATCGCGTAGTCCAGCGACAGTGGGCTCGAGTAGCCGAGGGCCGAGGGTAGGTCCGTACTGAAGGAGCCGATGTAGACGGTGCGGTCCTGTCGAACGACGTCGAGGGCGGCGAGCAGTGGGTTGGCCTGCAGCTGCTCGCGGCCCTGGCCTGCGATGACCAGGACGTCGGTGTCGAGACGGTCGAGGTTCTCTTCACTGATGGTCTCGGAGGCGTCGGGAATTTCGAAGCCGAGGTCGGTGAAGAACAGGGCGCGGATGTCGTCCTTGCCGAGCAGCAGGTAGCTGCCGTCGTCCATGACGAACGCGAGAGTCAGTGACTTGCCGGTGAACTGGGGGTTCTCGGCTTCGGTGTCGGCGAACTTCTGCTCGAGCTCGGCCGTCTGGTCCTGAGCTTCCTGCGATTTGCCGAGGGCTTCGCCGACGACGGCGAACTCCTGCTGCCAGGTCGCGGCGGGTACGTCGTCGTAGCCGCCGATGTCGGCGATCGTGGGGGCCATCCCGGAGAGGGTGTCGTACTGGCCCTGGTCGATGAAGGAGTACGGGCCGAGGATCAGATCAGGTGTTTGCGCCGCGATCTGCTCGAGCTCGAGGTCGGTGCTGCCGACTTCCGGGATCTCGGTTCCGCCCAGCGCTGCTTGCGCCCAGGGGCGCTGCCGGTAGTCGTAGCTCAGGTTGCCTCGTGTCGCGACGGGCTTGACGCCCAGTGCCAACGCGAAGTCCTGCTCGTTGAACCCGATCGTCACGACGCGGGTGGGCTCGGTGTCGATGACCGTCTCACCGAATCGGTGATCGATGGTGACCGGGAAGCCGGCGGCGCTACCGGGGCTACCGGATGCGTCGGTGTCGGCATCGGACGAACAGCCGGCTGCCAGTGCCAGAACGGAGGCACCGGCGGCGACGAGCTGGACGGTCTTCTTCATGTGATCTCCTCGCAACTGAACTTAGCGAGGTTAGCCTAACCGACCCGTTGAAGCTTTGATCATGTACCAGGGTCGGGCGGCCCGATCAGCAGGTGGTCGTGGCCGGTACTCCGGCGAATCGCTGGTCGATCCACTCGAGCGCCTGCGGCAGGCCGAGCACAGCAGCAGTCAGGTGATCGTTGCTGGGCACCTTCACTTCGGTCACCAGCACTCCGGCGCGGCAGTATCGGGCGAGCGTGTTGTCGATCGCGCTGACCGGGATCAACGCATCGGTGGGGCTGTGCCACTCGAAGTACGGTGCCTTCGGTACGCCGGGATACAGCTCGACGCTGTTGTCGTTGACGGCGGCGATCGCTTCCGGACTGCTGATCAGGTCCAGCGTGCCTGCGACCTCCATGGCGCTCTTGCCTGCGCCTGCCGCGATGATGTCGTTGGTGCACCCGTTCTGGATCTTGCTCTCGATCTCCTTGCCCAGCGGGTTGAGCTGAGAGCTGATCGGGATGCGGGTGGGGTACTCGCGTTCGATACCGAGCGCGGCAGCGAACGCCAGACCGAACATGGGGTGCGGAGCGAAACCGAGGTCGCGGGCCATGCGCTCGAGGTTCATCGGAGCGCCACCGTTCGCGCTGCCGACGATGTTCAGCTCGGGTGCGTAGTCGTTCTGGAGCGCAGCTGCCCATGCCGTAGCCATTCCGCCTCCGGAGTAGCCGGCCAACGCAACCGGGCTCTGCTGAACCTGGATGGGATCGAAGCGCTGAGTGGCGCGAATGCTGTCCAGCACGATCTGCCCGCCGAGCTTGGCTGCACCGTAGGCGCTGTTGGGTCCGAGGTGATCGGCGATGACGACCGTCCAGCCACGCTGCAGTACTGCATTGAGAGCGGGTGCCTCACGAATCATCAAATTCGGGTCGTTGGTCCAGAGCGCTTGTGAAGGTGCACATTCGAGACCGAGGGCATTGATGATGTGTTGGTAGGAAAGCACCGGACCGTTCGGCGCTTTGTTTTGTGGAACCAGCACGGTATTGATTGCGGCGATGGGATTTCCCGCCGAATTGGTGGAGCGGAAATTCAACTGCCACACGTCAACGCCGACGAATCCGGCGGGCGGGGGCATCGGGCGGCTGGAGATCACATCGCCCGGTGCGAGCGCATCGAGATCCACAGGCGGAGAGTAGAAGCCGTCCGCGATGGGCGACGGGAACAACGGCGCCGCTGCTGCTTGACCTGCGCCGACGAGTGACGAACACAGGACTGCAACCGCCGTCATGCTGACAGCGCCTGCCAACTTGAGAACCCGCATGTGGTAAACCCCTCCGTGCCTGAACCGAAGCGACGAGCGCTGCGGCGATATGGCAAGCCCCCGTAGAGCCGGCCCGCAAACCGTTATAGCTGATGATGCGTCACTTGTTACGCTCCCCCGGTAACGATGGCCGCAACGGTACGCATCCGCTCATTTTATGGCAACCGAACGTTACCTATCCTCGTTTCTTCGATCGGGTCCAAGTTTTTCGTCCAGGGGGCATCACGTCATTCCTGGCGCACCGCCTTCGGTTCCTTGTCCGGCCGCAGGCCACGCCAGCTCGGATGCCGCAGATGGCCGGATTCCGTGGCCTCGTAGAACCGCACCTCGCCGACGAGGACAGGCTCCACCCATACCGCTCCGTTCCGATCGGCCGCGGGCAGCACCGAAGAGAAGGGACTGTCCGACGCCTCGAGTGGCGCGAGGAGGGCGGCGAGCGTATCGAGCGCACGGTCGTCGAACCCGGTTCCGACGCGTCCCACGTAGCGCAGTCGGTCTCCGTCGGGAATGCCCATCAGTAGTGAGCCGAACCCGCCGGAACGACGACCCTGCCCTTTCCGCCACCCACCGATGACGATCTCCTGTGTTCGCCAGTTCTTGAACTTGATCCAGGTGTGGGCGCGTTTGCCGGGTTGATAGACGGAGTCGATGCGTTTGGCGACGACGCCTTCCCAGCCTCGTTCTCTGCTTTCGGCGATGGCGTCCGCTGCGGTCCCCGTCAGCCGCGGTGGCACCAGTACCGAGTCGAGTCCGGTGGTGAGTAGTTCGAGCAGTCGTCGTCGATCCGAGTACTTCTTGCGCAGCAGTGACGTGCCGTCGAGGTGGAGAAGATCGAAGGCGATGAATCGGATCTGGTCACGAGTGGCGTTCTGCAGTTTCTCGAAGCTGCTGACGCCGCCGTCGTCGAACACCACGACTTCTCCGTCGACGACGGCGTCGTGATCGGCCAGATCGTCCGCCATCGATTGGAGCGCCCCGAACTTCTCGGTGTAGTCGTTACCGCTTCGCGTGCGCAGCGTCATCGAACCGTGCCTCAGTTCGGCGACGATGCGGAACCCATCCCACTTGCCCTCGAACGACCATTCGTCGTCCGGCAGATCGAGGATGTCGCCGGCTGTGGCGAGCATCGGTGAGATGTTCTTGGGCTCGGGCTTGTCGGGTGCATCCTTCATCAGGTGCATCAACCACTGGCTGCCCTTGGTGCGGATCAGCGCGAACCGCCCGCGCGCCTTCTTTCCGTGCAGGACGACGATGACCTCGTCGTCTCGCCACTTCTCGAGCTCGTAGGTTCCGCTGTCCCAGATCGACACGTCGCCGCCGCCGTACTCGCCCTTGGGTATCCGACCGGAGAACGTCGCGTATTCGAGTGGGTGGTCCTCGGTGTGTACCGCCAGCCGGTTCTGCTTCGGATCCACCGGGATGTTCTTCGGGACGGCCCACGAGACCAGGACGCCGTCGTGTTCGAGTCGGAAGTCGTAGTGCAGCCGTCGGGCATGATGCTCTTGAATCACGAACGTGTCGTTGTTGCCCTGCGGCTCGGTGGTGGTCGGTATCGGCTCGGGGGTCTTGTCGGCGCTGCGCATGCTGCGGTATTTGACGAGTTTGTCCGTGTTGCTTGTATTTTCGACGTGGGAGTCCATCTCGGGGTCCAGATCGGCCAGTGGATCGCCGACGTCCGCGTAGCGCTCCAGGACTTCCTCGAACCGAAGCTGTTGCAGGCCCGGGTTTTCCAGCTCGTCCCACGTGCGTGGTGCTGCGACGGTGGGAAGTGTTCGTCCGCGCAGCGAGTACGGTGCGACCGTCGTCTTCTTGCCGTTGTTCTGGCTCCAGTCGACGAACACCCGGCCGGTTCGTTTCGCTTTCGCCATCGTTGCCGTAACCCGGTCCGGTGATCTTTCCTCGAGCAGGGTGGCAACACGTTTGGCGACGGTGGACGCGCCGGAGGTCGACAGCGGTTTCTCCAGCGGCACGTACAGGTGAATTCCCTTGCTGCCGCTGGTGACCGGATATGCGGTCATTCCGATATCGCCGATCAGATCCCGTATCTCGCAGGCGACTTCGGCACATCGGGCGAGATCCACGTCCTCGCCGGGGTCGAGGTCGAAGACCATGCGGGTGGCCGGTCCGGGTTCGGTGCCGTCGAACCGCCACTGTGGCACGTGCGCTTCGATGGCCGCTTGTTGACCGAGCCACGCCAGATCGGCTGCAGTGGAGAACAGTGGGTAGGTGACGACGCGGTCGGAGTGTTGCATCGAACGCCGATCGAGCCAGTCGGGTGCGGACGCGGCGAGGTTCTTCTCGAAGAAAGATGACTGGTCGACGCCGTTCGGCCAGCGCTTACGGGTCACGGCGCGGCCGGTGAGGTGAGGAAGCATCGCAGGTGCGATGGTGGTGTAGTACTCGATGATGTGGCTCTTGGTGGTGCCGGTTTCAGGGAACAACACTTTGTCGAGGTTGGTGACGGAGACCTTCCGACCTTCGATCTCGAGCGTGGCCATCGTCTCAGGTTAGTGGTCGCCGTCAGAACCTGCGGGCAAGTTGTGACAGGGTCGATGTCATGGCGACGATCAGTGTCTCGGTGCAGATGCCCGAAAATCCGCAGGGCGCGTGGGACAAGGCTTCCGCGCTCGATCGGTTCGACGAGTGGATGACCATCCACGGTGGGTGGTGCAGTCCACCGCCGAAGAAGGTCGGTAAGGGCACCGAGGTGGAGTCGCTGGTGAAGGTGAAGGGCTTCAAGAACACGATCAACTGGACCTTCACGCAATACGACGAGCCCAAGCTGATCGAGATGTCCGGTCGAGGCAAGGGCGGGGTGAGAATCTCGTTGACCGTCCATGTGCGTGAGGCCGAGGGCGGATCGGAGCTGACGCTCGACGCGAAATTCGGTGGGGGTGTGCTGTTCGGTCCGGTGGGTTCGGTGGTGGCGCGGGCACTGGATACCGATGTCAAGAAATCCGTTGCGAATCTGGCGGCGTTGACGTGACGGATCCTTGTTGAAGTAGCTGCACGACAATCTCTTCCAGCCCCGCACCGTTGTTTGCCCCGGAGACGAAGACTGCACGGGATGCTCCACTCGAGGCCTCGATCGAGGCAATCCCGCGCACGACCGGTTCGAGTGGAGCAAAAATTGCCGAGACTGCTATTGCTGTCGAGTCTTTCGCAACCACCACAGTCCCGCGATGGGGAGCACCACCGGGATGAACACGTATCCGGATCCGAAGTGCGACCACACCGTCGGCTCCGGGAAGTCCTGGGGCTGGATGTAGCTGAGGGTGCCGATACCGATGACCCCGACGAGTTCGATGATGCAGGAGACCGTCACCACTCGTCGTGATGCTTCGGTTGCTCGGGCCAGTCCCATCGTGGCGACGATGTAGACCACCGCCGCGAAAGCAGACAGCAGGTACGCCACCGGTGCGTCGTCGAATCGTGTGGTGAGCTGCACGATCGAGCGTGATGTCGCGGCGACGGCGAACACGGCGTAGACGGCGATGAGGAAGCGCCCGAATCCGGTGCGCGTCGCTTGCTGGAGGTTGTCAGGCATATCCGGCCCAAATCTGGCTCAGGCGCAGCACCATGGCCGCGAGGGTGAGGACGGCAACGAGGAGCACCGCTGTGCCGCCGCGGGAGCGGTCGCCCAGGGACCACCACGTGCCGAGGGGGAGCAGGAACAGCAGCCCGACGAGGTAGGACCCGAATGTCAGCCGGTGTATCTCGCGATCCGAGGTGAACATCATGACGAACCCGATGACGGCCTGCAGTGCGACTACGGCCTCGGTGGCGGCGATGGTCCAGAACAGTGCGCGATCGGACTTGTTCTTCAGCAGAACCGGTCGGTTCATGGCGAGCTTCGCGAGCACCCAGATGCCTACGACCAGGGACAACGCATACAACAAGCCGGTGACGGCGCCGATCATCGAGTTCCTCGTCAAGTTCGTGGTGGATGGGTGGTTCGGCCTCCACACTATCCGCGTAACGCCACGTCAACACTGTGAGGCCCTCGAAACACGGCGTTGTTCCGGGTGTGACCAATCCGAAATGGATGGGGCTTGTACTTGTCCTATGGCCGCAGAGGATCTGCTCTCTCGCCGGACATGACATCTCTTCCTCAGGTGGCCATCGGTGTCCACCGCATCTCGAGTAGTTGCCCACTGCATTCAGTCAGCTCTGCGAACCTCAGGAGACACCCGTGTCAGACCTCGATCAGTCCATCGCCGAGAACATCAAGAAGTCCCTCGAAGAGATCCCGCACCCTTCACTTCCCAAGGGCAGCAACATCTACGGCTCCACCAAGATCTTCCCCGACTACAAGGCCGAGAACGGCGAGAGCTACTTCACGCTGGTGCACGGCATCGCCCACGAGTCGTCGGTCTCCTTCGTCGCTGTGCTCCAGGCAACGCGCGCTCTGCGCAAGGGCTTCGAGTCGGCCATGTACTTCTACGGTCCCGGTGCCATCAATTGCCTTGCCACTCGCGGCTTTCCGACCACCGGTGACTCAGGGTTCCCGGGCGAGCAGAACATCAACGACTCCCTTGCGACGTTCATCGCCGAAGGCGGCACCGTGTTCTGCTGCCGTTTCGGGCTCGCATTGCACGGCGGCCGCGAAGAGGACCTCATCGAGGGCGTCATCCCGGCACACCCCCTGGACGTGCAGGACGCGTTGATCCACTACGCGCGCAAGGGTGCCATCATCAACTCGACCTACATGGTCTAGGGGCACCTATGTCCGTCTCTACGCGCGTGGATCTGGCGCTGCTCGGTATTCGAGGAGCCACGCCGGTGTCCAGAACTGCCGGTGCAGGGCCGAGTGACGACGGACATGTCCGCATCGACGGCCTCGGCGCAGCCATCCCGCGCAATCCGCTCAGTCCGTACGTCCTCGAAGAGGGTCGAGTGCTGTTCGACGGCAACGACATCGGGCTCGACGTGCAGGCCGTCGACCGCCCGCAGTTCTACGACCTGGAAACCGCCGACGGTATCGCTTACGAGAAGATCGCGAAGCTGCACGGCTCCAGCGTTCTCGCGACCACCGTGGTGCAGACCTGCATCCGCTACGACGCGGATCAACGCTGCCGCTTCTGCTCCATCGAGGCGTCGCTCGAAGCCGGCGACACCATCGCCGTCAAGACCCCGGCGCAGCTGGCCGAGGTGGCCGAGGCGGCGGTACGGCTCGACGGCGTCACGCAGATGGTCATGACGACGGGCACCTCGGCCGCGAAGGATCGCGGTGCCCGTCACTTGGCCCGATGCGTGCGAGCCATCAAGGCTGTGGTTCCGCAGCTGCCGATCCAGGTGCAGTGCGAACCTCCCGGCGATCTCCGGACAATTCAGGACCTATACGACGCCGGAGCCGAGTCGATCGGCATTCACGTCGAATCTCTCGACGAGAACGTTCGACGCAGGTGGATGCCGGGCAAGGCCTCGGTCTCGATGGACGAGTACCGCGCTGCGTGGAAAGAAGCCGTTCGTGTCTTCGGACGCAACCAGGTCTCGACGTACATCCTGGTGGGGCTCGGCGAGGATCCGGACGAATTGGTAGCCGGGGCAGCAGAACTCATCGAGATGGGTGTCTATCCCTTCGTCGTTCCGTTCCGTCCGCTCGCCGGAACGTTGGCGGTGGACGTCGACCGAGCGACGGCCCCCGGCCGAGACGTTCTCGAGAACGTCACCCGACGCGTCGCCAAGGAACTTCAGGCCGCGGCGATGCTCGGATCGGACCAGAAGGCAGGCTGCGCGGCATGCGGTGCGTGCAGCGTCCTGCAGAATGCGGGGGGCTGAGATGTACAGGGTGGACGCGCAGGATCTTGCCGGATTGTCCGGTACCGCAACCACTGTCGTCGAGCCCACGTTCATCGTCCAGCCGTGCGGAAGCGCAGCACAGCTGGACGCCTATCGTGCGCTCCGGAGAGCGACCTTCGTTGCCGAACAGGGCTTGTTCGCCGGCACCGATCACGACGATGTCGACGACGATCCGCGGGCAGTCGTGCTGGTCGCAACCGATCGGGAGGGCACCGTACTCGGCGGAGTGCGGCTGGCACCCTGCACCGCAACGGATCTTGGGTGGTGGGCCGGAAGCCGCCTCGTGGTCTCTGCTGCGGCACGCACTTCCGGCGTCGGGCCTGCCCTGGTTCGGGCAGCCTGCGCCCATGCCGAGAGTCGAGGCGTGCTTCGCTTCGACGCGACGGTGCAGAAGAGCAACGAGCAACTGTTCACCCGCCTCGGGTGGATTCGCCGCGGGGACGTAGAGGTGGCCAACACCCCGCACGTGGCGATGTACTGGCCGATCGACCGCATCGAACGGCTGGTCTCCTCGACCAAGGCGATGCTCGCCGGAGTCCTCGCGCCCCTGAAGGCGCAACCACTCGGGCTCGGTGCCAAAGGCTTTCGCGGCGACGACGGCGTTCCGGTACCTGGTAGCGACATGATCGCCGCGTGCGATGCCATCATCCCCTCCATGGTCGATCGCGACCCCGAGTGGGCCGGCTGGTGTGCGGCGCTGGTCAATCTGAACGACCTCTCGGCGATGGGCGCACATGCCGTCGGAATGCTCGATTCCGTCGGAGCACCCACGCAGAGTCGGCTGACCCGCATCATCCGTGGTCTCGCCAATGCCTCTGCGGCATGGCAGGTTCCGGTACTCGGTGGCCACACCCAGGCCGGGGTGCCGTCGTCGCTGTCGGTCACCGCACTCGGCCGAACCTCACGGCCGGTCCGTGCGGGCGGCGGAAGCGTCGGCGATCGATTGACGCTCACCGCGGACATCGAGGGCGAGTGGCGACGCGGATACCATGGCCAGCAATGGGATTCGTCCTCTCGGCGGAACTCCGACGAACTGACTTCAATGGCGTCGTTCGTTTCTCGCACCGCACCCAAGGCCGCCAAGGACGTCTCGATGGCGGGCCTGGCCGGCACCACCGGAATGCTCGCCGAGGCGAGCGGAACCGGTGCCGTACTCGACATCGCCTCGATACCGAAGCCCGACGCCGCGTCGATGGGCGAATGGATCACGTGTTTTCCAGGGTTCGCGATGATCACCGCGGACCGTCCCGGTGCACCTACTGCACCGTCCGGACCTGCACTGTCCGCAGTCTGCGGAGAGCTCACCGACATTCCGGGTGTCGCGCTGCGATGGCCCGACGGAATCACCACTCGCGCGGTCACGTCCACCGTGACCGGATTGGGAGAAGCATGACCACCCACCCGAAGCCCGTCACCATTTCTGTCGCCGCAGCCGAGTTCGGTCGCGACATGGAACAGGGTTACGCCACCATCGCCGCATTGCTCGAGGAATCACGCAACCGCGGCAGCCAACTACTCGTCCTGCCCGAGGCCTGCCTCGGCGGCTACCTACCGAGCCTTGGCGGCGGCGACGAGACCGAAGAGTCGCGACAACGCCGGCTGAAGGCACTGCCTCCCGCCCTCGAACTCGACGGACCGGAGATCAGGCGCGTCATCGACATGGCGGGCGATACCGTCATCACCTTCGGCTTCTGCGAGAAGGACGGCGACACCCGATACAACGCCGCCGTGACGGTCGACGGCAGCGGCATTCTGGGCTCCTACCGCAAGGTGCACCAGCCGTTGGGCGAAAATCTCTGCTACGACGCGGGAGACAGCTACTCCGCCTTCGACACTCCGATCGGTCGGATGGGCATGCAGATCTGCTACGACAAGGGATTCCCCGAGGCCGCCCGAGAACTGGCGCTCGACGGTGCCGAGATCGTCGCGTCCATCTCCGCCTGGCCGACGGCACGTACTGCGACGGTGGAGAACATGGAAGAGGACCGGTGGAAGCAGCGGTTCGACATCTACGACCGAGCCCGCGCTCTCGAGAACCAGATCATCTGGGTCGCAGCCAATCAGGCAGGTACATTCGGATCTCTTCGATTCGTCTGCAGCGCAAAGATCGTCGGACCCGGCGGAGAGATCCTCGCCGGCACGGGCGTCGAACCGGGCTTGGCCACGGCGACCGTCGACGTCGCTGCACTCATCGGCGCGGCACGTGGCGGCGGCATGTACAACCTGCGTGATCGCCGGCCGTCCGTGTACCGGACCATCACGAAGGAGCCGATCCATGCCTGAGATGTCGTTCCTGGTTCGATGGCCCGACGGTCGCGAACAGTCTTGCTATTCACCGTCTCTGGTGATGCACGACTACCTGACGCCCGGCCAGGAGTACCCGGTGGCGGAGTTCGTACAGCGGACGTCGGAGGCACTGACGATCGCCAGCGATCGAGTGCTGGCCAAGTTCGGGATGCGGTGCACCTCGGCCGCGCAGCAGATGGAGGAGATCCACGGTGTCAGTACCTCGTACGAGGCCGGTGCCGTTCGCGTACTGAGCATGTCGGGAGCTGAATTGCTGTGAATCCGAACAGCGTGACAGAGCACATCGTCGAACATCATCGAGTGATCGTCATCGGCGGCGGCCAGGCCGGCCTGTCCATCAGCTGGCATCTGACGCAGCGTGGCATCGAACATGTCGTGTTGGAGCGCGAGACCATCGCGCACGAGTGGAAGGACTCGCGCTGGGACAACTTCACTCTCGTGACGCCGAATTGGCAGTGCGCACTTCCCGGATACTCCTACGACGGTGACGATCCCGACGGATTCATGCAGCGCGACGAGGTCTACGCCTTCGTACGACGCTACGCAGACAGCTTCGATGCGCCTGTACGAGAACATGTTTCGGTCGACCAAGCTCTACAGGGCCTGGATGGTGGCTTCGACCTGCAGACCTCTGCCGGCCCCATGCATGCCGACCAGATCGTCGTCGCTGTCGGTGGATATCACATCCCCACCATCCCGCGGTTCGCCGAGAAGCTACCGCGCGACATCGTCCAGATGCACTCGTCCGAATACCGCGGTTCACATCAGTTCCCGGACGGAGATGTGCTCGTGGTCGGCACCGGACAGTCCGGTGCGCAGATCGCCGAGGACCTGCACCTCGACGGCCGACGCGTCCACCTGGTGGCCGGCACCGCTCCCCGCGTCGCACGCTTCTATCGCGGCCGCGACTGTGTCGCCTGGTTGCACGACATGGGGGTCTACGATGTCTCCATCGAAGATCAACCCGGTGGCGTCGGCAAACGCGAGAACACGAACCACTACGTCACCGGACGTGACGGTGGTCGAGACATCGACCTGCGCGCATTCGCCACCGAGGGGATGCAGCTCTACGGCCGACTGCTCGGCGTCGAGGACGGCGTTCTGCAGTTCGCACCCACTCTCGGAGCATCTCTCGATGCAGCGGATCGGGTGGCCGAAAGCATCAAGGACAACATCGACGCCTACATCGAGCGCGAGGGAATCAGCGCCCCCACCGAGGATCGCTACGTGCCGGTGTGGCGTCCGGAGACCGAGACCACCGAACTCGACCTCGCCACCGCGGATATCAAGGCCGTCGTCTGGTCCGTCGGCTTCCGCACCGACTACCGATGGCTCAAGGTCGGTGCCTTCGACGGTGAAGGGCACCCGACGCACAATCGCGGCGTCACCTCGGTGCCGGGCCTGTACTTCCTGGGCCTTCCGTGGCAGCACACCTGGGGTTCGGGGCGCTTCGCCTCGGTGGCCCGGGACGCGCAGTTCCTCGCCGACCAGATCGGTCTGGAGATCAGTGCAGTACAGTCCCGAAGCTCAGCGCAGCCGCAGAGCCAGATGGTCTGAGTTCCATTGGCCCCCATCAAGATCGGCGCGCTGGCAGCACATTTCGGGAGAGATGTCGATCGGGCCGTACTGAAGATCACCACGATCATCTCCAGTGCGGCCCGAGAAGGCATCGATCTCCTGGTGCTGCCCGACGCGTCCCTCGGGGGTTACATCAACAGCCTGAGCAATCCGGATCCCGCGGAACTGCCGCCCACCCTCGATCCCGACGGTCCGGAACTGGCGGCGATCATCGCTGCGGCCGGAGACATGACGATCTGCATCGGGTACACCGAGCTGTCGAAAGGGTTGCGGTACAACGCTGCCGCGTGTCTGACGGGGGACGGCATTCTGGGTAGTCACCGCAAGGTGCACCAGCCGCTCGGGGAGTCGCTCGCCTACGCGGCCGGTGGCCGGTTCGAGGCCTTCGATTCCCCGGTGGGGCGGATGGGGATGCTGATCGACTACGACAAGACGTTCCCGGAGTCGGCGCGGACGTTGGCACTCGACGGTGCGAGAATCATTGCGGCGCTGTCCGCGTGGCCTGCAAGCGTCACGGATCGGGCGTCCTCGCTGCCGAACGATCGGCAGTCCCGTCTGTTCGATCTGTACGACGCGGCCCGGGCGGCCGAGAACCAGGTGGTGCTGGTCTCGTCCAATCAAACCGGGGTGATGGGTTCCCTGCGCTTTCTCGGGCAGGCGAAGATCGTGGGCCCCGGTGGCGACGTCCTGGCGCGGACCTGGTCCAAAGGGGGCCTTGCGGTGCACGAGATCGATGTCGACGCAGAAGTCGACCGAGCTCGCCGGGGGCTGCATCACCTGGCGGAACGTCGAGTGGACGCGTATCCGAATCTGTTGCAGGAGAAGTCGGGTCCGTGAAGATCAGTCTGCTGACCTACTCGTCCAAGCCGCGCGGTGGAGTGGTGCACACACTGGCACTGGCGGAGGCACTGGCGCGCGCCGGGCAGGACGTGTCGGTGTGGTCTCTCGGCCGCGGCGGCGACAGCACGTTCTTTCGTGCCGTCGACCCCGCCGTCGACATCAGAATGGTCCCGTTCGAGCATCGGGACGGAGAGAACGTCGGCGAACGAATTCTGCGGTCCATAGATGTTCTGCGGCAGGCCTTCACGCCGGACGAGTACGACATCGTCCATGCGCAGGACTGCATCTCCGCCAACGCCGTCGGCCGCTGCATCAGGACCATCCATCACCTGGACGAGTTCACCACGCCCGAGCTGGCCGCATGCCACGAACGCGCGATCACCGCCCCGTATGCGCGCATCTGCGTGTCGGCAGCGGTGGCGAGCGATGTTCACCGTGGATGGGGATTCGAGCCCACGGTCATTCCCAACGGCGTCGACGCCGAGAGGTTCACCGCAGCGGCCCAATCGGGCCGATCACACTGGCGCGAGAAGCTCGGCCGATACGTGCTCGCAGTGGGCGGTATCGAACCACGCAAGGGCAGTCTCGATCTGCTCGACGCCTTCGCGCGGCTGCGTGCGCGCGATCTGCGACTGGTTTTCGCCGGCGGCGAGACGCTGTTCGACTACCGCGACTATCGGACGGAGTTCGACCGCTGCGCAACGGAACTCGGTATCGAGCCGGTGATACTCGGTACCGTCGACGACGACGAACTGCCGCACCTCGTGGCGCAGGCCGCCGTGCTGCCGTTCTTCTCCACCAAGGAGGGCTTCGGGCTCGCGGCCATGGAGGCTCTCGCGGCGTCGACTCCCGTCGTCGCGCGAGATCTACCGGTACTGCGGGAAGTGTTCGGAGACAGCGTTACTTATGCGTCCACGCCGGCGACCATGGCGGCCGAACTGGAACGTGCGCTCGTGGCACCGCTGGACTCGTCGCCGGGGCTGACTCTGGCGCGCAGCCTGACGTGGGACGAGGCCGCGTGTAGACATCTGGAGTTCTACTCCTCGCTGCGCTGACCGCTTCGCTTGTTGCGCTTGAGCCTGTGGGGCTTGAGCTTGTGGAAACCCTTGACCCGTAGCGAGCGGACCGATTTGAGGTAGAACTCGGAATCGTGCCGCAGCTCCTCGGTCATGACGGTGTCGACCAGGATCGTTCCCGGATTGGCCGAACTGGTGAGGCGCGCAGCGATGTTGACCACCGACCCGTACAGGTCACCGTAGCGGGCGAGCACCGGGCCCCAGGCCAACCCGACCCGCAGGTCCGGCATGTCTTCCTGCTCGGCGAACGCGTCCTGCAGGTCGAGGGCGATGTGGGCGGCATCCTCGGGAGTCTGAGCGCTGAACATCACCTCGTCGCCGACGTTCTTGATCACCGAACCACGCCCGCGCGCAATGATATTGGTGGCCAGTGACTCGAACTCTTCGAGGAGCGTCGTCAGTTCGCCGATGTCGAGTCGACGCGTCAGGCTGGTGTATCCGACCATGTCCGCGAAGCCGACGGCCATGACGGGGCTGTCGGTGGCGTCGTCGGGAGCGGCGATGGATCGTCCGGCCGCCGCGGCCAAGTGCCGACGCCAGGTATACGCCTGGAGCGCTTCGAGGGTGGGGACCGTCTCGGCTGCGATGTCCCTGGCGTTGCGCCTGATGGCGTCGATGTCGTTCTGGTCTTCCTCGCTGCTGGTGATCCGCTCGAGGATGTGAGAGTTCACCACGCCCACTTGCCATTCCGCGAGCCTGGACATCGACTGGCCGAGAGTGCGCGCAATCGCGACCTCCATCTCGGACTTGATGACCTTCTGCTCGGTGAGTCCGGTGATCAGCTTCAGTGCCTCGAGGTCCGCGTCGGTGTAGACGACCGCCTCGGTGTCGGTGTGGATCGGAAAGCCCATACCGATCCACAGCGCGATGACCCGTTCGAGTGGCAGCCCCGACTTGCTGACGATGTCGGATCGGGTGTACTTCGGCGTGCCCCCCAGTAGATTGCGTTCGATCTCCGCTTGCACCACCGAGTTGATCTGGTTCTCAGGCATATCCCAACGTTCTGTCGAAATAGGAACGGACATCGTCCACGTACGCGTCGATCTTCTCGGGCTCCCAGTCCGTGGTGGGAATGGGCTCGCCGATGGTGACTTTGACGGTACCGGAATGGACGGTGAAATCCTTTTTCCACATCACGTCTCCGGCATTGTGGATGACGATCGGAACGATGGGCACTCCGGCCTGCATCGCCAGGTGGAAGCCGCCCTTCTTGAACCGGCCGAGACGCGACGTCGGCATCCGCGTGCCCTCGGGCGCGATGGCGACCGAGATGCCACTGTGCAACTTCTCGATGGCCGGACGCATCGCCTCACGGGCCTGAGAGGGATCGCCACGGTCGACGTAGGCGACGTCGAAGATCCTGCCCAGCAGGGCGAATCGCGGGTCGCGCTCGAGCTCGCGCTTGGCGACCGCGGTGATGTCCCGCCGGAGAATTGAGGTGACGATGATCGAGTCGGCGGTGCTCTGATGGTTGAACATGAACACAGCAGGCCGCGCCGACCACGCGTTCTCGGTGCCGGTCACGTCGAGTTTCACTCCGGCGATGGTCAGCGCGATGTCCGGCGCAATGGTGCTGGTGATGTTCGCTCCGTTGCGCCTGCTGCGTGTCAGGAGCCCCAGGCCGAGGCCGATCGACGCGCTGGCCAGCACCGACCCCAGAGCGGCGGTGCTGCGAACGGCGGACGTGAGGTCGGTGCCGCGCTTGGGGCTCTCCAACGTCAGCGACGGCCACTTCTTCTTGGCGGCGTACCGCTGTAGTTCTGGATCCGGGTTCAGGGCAACGGGACGGCCGACGGCCTCGAGCAGCGGCACGTCCTCTCCGCCGTTGGAGTAGGCGAAGCAGCCGGCGAGAGCGATTCCCTCTCGGTCGGCGTAGTCGATCGCGGCCTGTGCCTTGCGTGGACCCCACAACGAATCGCCGACCAGTTCCCCGGTCAGGATTCCGTCGGTGACCACGGGAGTGGTGCACAGCAGTGTCTCGAACATCATGTCCTGCTGGACGGGCAGCGCCTGGTACGGCGTGGCCGAGGTGGCCATCACCAGTCGATGCCCGGCGTGGCGGTGAGCCTCGACGAGGGTGCGGGCCTGCGGGTAGATCATCGGCGCGATCTCGTTGCGGAACAGCGTGTATGCCTGCTCCATCAGATCTTCTTCCCGACGGCCTTCGAGACCGCGGACGGCCTTGCCCATCAGGTTGTCGACCGGGGAGTTGCGCATCCGCATCTCGACGACGGCACTCGATATCTCCCACAGTTCCTTGACCGTCACGTCGAGGGTCTTGAGTCGTTCGAGAAACACTGCGCGGGCCGAGAACCCGTTGATCAAGGTGCCGTCGAGATCGAAGAATGCGACGGTGTCTCGGCCGGGTGGAGCGGCGGCGATGGCGATGAGCCGATCGTCGAACTCGGTCATGAATTGTTCTCCTCGGGGGCCGAGATCGGTTCTACCTCGCGAAGCATGCGGTGGGCCATGTCGCGGATCGTACGCACCTTGCGTGCCCACTCGTCGATCTCGAGTGCGAAGTCTCGGCGTCGGCGCGCGATTCCGTCGGAACTGGAATCGACGAGATCGCGGTTCTCCGCCAATTGCAGTGCCGTATCGAACAATTCGCCGGAGATCGACTCGCTGTGATCGAGCTGCTGCCGAAGCCGTCTGGCCTGAGCAGCGCCGAGGCACTCCGCGATGAACTTCGGTTTGTCGAATTCGCCGCTCTGAGGCAGCAACATCAGCTGATCGGCAACCACCTGGTACGCCTCGAAGATCGGCTGCAACACGCGGTGCGCCAGATGAAGATCCTGTGACTGAAGTTGTCGAGCAGCGTAATCCGGGTCGCTGATGTGGGTGCGCCAGTCCGGGTCGATGAGATCGACCTCGGACTCGAGCCGTTCGCCGAAGTCCTTCTTGTCGCCGAAGAAGAACTCGAACTTGAGCAGATCGCGCAACTGCAGTGCCGACTGCCACAGAGATTCCTGCGTGAGCGGCGTCGAATCGCCGCTGGTCGGCAGAACGACCAACTCGCCGATGGCCCGCATGACGAAGAAGTGAATGGCGTTGTTGCGGAAGAACGCTGCGACGAGATGCTTGTCCTGAGCCAGATAGAACAGCGGCTCGGGGCCGTCGTCGAACCGTTTGACGACGTTCGCGTTGACCTGTGCGATGACAGCCGAGCGGACGACGTCGACGTCGGCGATGTCCACTCCGCCCGCGGTGGGCAGGTTGCGGCGTTTGATGTAGCGGGCCAGCGGGGCGATGATGGCCCACATCTCGTTGACGTTGAGGGCGCGATCCTCGATGCCGAGCAGGGCCATGGTGACCAACGCCGCCGGCGTCACCGGAGTCGCGTCGTTGATCGCGTGGGAGACGCCGAGCGCGATCTTCTGCACCGCCACGCGCTTGTCGGGGTTGTCGGCGACGATCGACGCGACCGACATCGGCTCGCCGAAGTTGAGGTACACGTTGCCGCGCAACGTGCCCTGTGCGCGGATGTAGCCGATGGCCATCCGGATGCCCTCGGCCTGCTTCTTCGCTCCGTGCGATTCCTCGGCCATCGCGCCGACCTCGTGCAGACGGTCGTAGGTGATGGACGTCGGAACCAGATAGACGTCCTCTGCATCGCTGGTCTCGAGTGCGTCGACCAGATAGGTCAACAGGCCGAATCGCGGCGGGCGGAGCTTTCCGGTGCGGCTACGGCCGCCCTCGATGTACCACTCCAGGTTGAACCGCTTGCTCAGTAGGAAGCTCATGTACTGACGCAGCGTCCACTTGTAGATCGCGTCGGAGAACTTGCGCTGAATCAGCACCACGCCACTGCGTTTGGCGATCGGACCCAACGGCCAGAAACCGACGTTGATGCCGCCCATGACGTGGTTGAGCGGCAACCCTTCGGCCAACAGCGCCGGACGCAGCACGAGCGGGTCGAGATAGGAACGGTGATTGGGCAGGAACACCAACGGATAGTTCTTGTTGAGTTCGCGCACCTTCTGCAGTTGATCGCGGTCCACATCGACCTTGTATGCCCGCGAGAAGTACGCCCCGAGCGTTCCCCACATCTCGACTGCGCGGCGGGTCTCGGTCGCGACCATCTCATCGAGGATGTCGTGGACGCGCGAGTCGACGGCGTCGCGATCCTGGCCGACTTCCTCCGCGAGCTCGGTGATGCCGTCCCGGAACTTCTTCTGCTCGGTCATGTCCTCGACGACGAAGCGCGGGATCTTGTACTCGGAGCCGATGACGCCGCGCTCGGCTTTGTCCAGAGCCAGACTGGCCTGCCGCAGAATGAACGACGACAGTGACGTGCCGCCGCCGCGCTCGAACCGATCCTGTAGATCGCTGAGAGTCGCGGGCTCGCCGACGAGAACTGCGGAGTGGTCGGGATCGTCTCCCGCCACCCATCGCTGCCACACCTGCGTGGGCTTGGAGCGCCCGCGCGGAGCGAAGATCCGGTGCAGGATGCCGCTCTTGCGATCGGACAGCGTCACGCGCAGCGGGATCAGCAGCGGATCGTCGGCATATCCGCGAACACTGTCCGACAGTGACGTTCTCGCCTCACCGGAGAGCACCACCGAGGGTGGACGGGGCTCGCCGTCGGGAGTCGTGGCGTCGATCCACTGATTCAGAGCCTGAACCTCGAGGGTGGATTTGGCGTCGAGCAAATACACGTGCGGACCGTCGCTGAGCGACTGTTCGTCCGCGTCGAGGTGGTACATCGAGACTCCTGTTCCGTACCTGCGCAAGAAGGCACGCCGCCAGGCTACGCGGCAGAAACCGTGCGCGAGGGCGGTTCGGCGAGGTGGCTCCGGGACGCCGATCTCGCCGAGAGTCACGCGGCTACTCGCCGGTACCCGCGTGGGGTCGACGGCACATCGTATGGACTCGACGGGCGCGCGCGAGGGCTGTCGTATAGAGTGAGGCGTATCGGCCTTCTCGGCCACCTCAATCTAAGTGTTAATCCAAGTAACAGTTACCTGCGGTTACAGTTACTTGGATTGACAGATAACCTCCTCAGGGCCCGCTTCATGCGTTCATCCGACGCGCCCTGAGCCGCCCCGGCCACATCTCACCTGCATCTGTGCGACAGTATTCGCAAACACTTTCGAGAAAGGCCGGTAGTCGATGCCACCCCGTGGGCGCGCAGTGAACGATTCGTTGACTCCCGAGAATCTGACGACACTGGCCGCGGCGCTCGCCGAGGGACGTAGGGCCACCGTCTATCTCCGTGAACCGAACCCGAGCCTCGGCCTGCCCGACGGCACCTCGGCCAAGGTCGTGTCGATCGACGGCAACACGGTCACGATCAGCCCGAAGGGCGTCAACGACGAATTGCCCTACGAGGCCGAGGAACTGCGCATCACCCGCAATCCCGCCACCCCTCCCGCGCCGGCGAAACGAGTGGCCGCCAAGCGAATCCCGCCGTCCGCGCCTGCGCAGCCGCAGGTGCCCACATCGGCCCCGGCCCCGAAGCGACCGGCCGCAGCCGTTGCACCGAAGGCCCCCACAGCACCCGTGGCACCGACTGCATCCACTCCTGCCGCTTCGACGGGATCGGCGGGGCTCGCGCCGAGCCAGGCGTCGCGTCGACCGAAGAAGGCACCGGGCGGAATCAGCGTCACCATTCATGCCGGGGCCGACAACGATTGGTCGGTCACGGTCACCCAGGGCGCGAAGCGGCCCACCAAAGCGCAACCGGTGAGCCCGGAGTCGGTGAGTCGCGCGGTGCGAGAGTTGGGCGATCCCACCGCACGTGATGCGGTAGAGGCCGTCATCTCCCACGCGCGCGAAGAGGCTGCCCGGCGCGTTGCAGAACTGAGCCGCCAACTCGAGGAGGCGCGCACGACGCTTGCCGCCCTCGAGCAGGACGTATGAACGACTCGCTCGTGTTCGTACACCTGTTGTTGCTAGGGTTCTGCCGACACCGCTGAGAGGGAGTACATGTTCAAGAAATTCATGCTCGTCGTCGTGGGGGCGGCTGCAATCGTAGCCAGCGTCGGCGTGGGGACCGCATCCGCGGCCACTCCAGCTGCTCTCGGCGGCGGCTCGGGAATCATCGTCGGAGGCCAGGCCGAGTGCACGCTGACGACGATCGGAAACGACCGCAACGGAAACCTGGTCGGCTTCACCGCCGGTCACTGTGGTCAAGCGGGTGCCTCCATCGTTCCCGAGTACGACACCTCCCTCGGTGAGGTCGGCCGCATCGCGTTCTCCAACCCGGAATACGACTACGCCCTCATCGAATTCCAGCGTGACAAGGTCGCACCGATCAACCGCGTCGGCAACGTGACCATCTCTCAGGTCGGCCCGCCGACGGCGTTCCCTAACATCGTCTGCAAGGAAGGCCGTACCACCGGCAACACCTGCGGACTCGCGTACGGCGACATCCTGCAGTCGCAGGAGACCTGGGCTCAGCTGTGTGTCGTCGAAGGTGACTCGGGCAGCCCGGTCGTCGTCGGCAACACCCTCGTCGGCATGGTCAATGCATACCTCGGCGTGGCGTGCTTCGGCCCAGAGGTCGGCACCAACTTCGACGCGATCCTTCGCAACGTCGATCAGGGCAACGGACTCGGCGCAGGATTCGTCCCGGCTCCCTAGATCCACCCGTTTCGGCCGAAGGCCCCGTTCGCGCACTACATCGCGCGAACGGGGCCTTCGTCGTTCGCGAGGTCCGTGCTGCTGTCAGCGGGCGCGAGAGGACGAGTCGGACGACCGAACGTCGGCCACGATGCGTTCCGCGTCGTCCGGCGCGATTCCCAGCAGCACCAGGCTCGATGTCGTCGCAGCTCCCGCCGGATCCCCGATCAAGCCGGCGTTGGTGGCGTCGAGGATCGACAACGCGATGGCCTCGATGTTGAGGATCAGTACTTCTGCAGCGAGGTACGAGGAGAACACACCCTCGCGCTGTCCTCGCCGGATGACCGCGGCGGCCGCGTCGCGCATCGGAGTCAGTAGATCGTGAATGCTGTTGTGTCCCAGATCGGATCGTGCGACCGAGAGCAATAGCCGGTACTGATCACCGACGCGTGCCAGAGCCAGCGTCTGCCGAACGAACACCGTCACCGCCGATTCGTCCACGGCCGGAATTCGGGTGAGCGCAGCCGAAATTCGTTCCGCTGCCTCCAGAGCGATACCGTCGATCAGAGCTTCGCGAGAGGCGAAGTGGGCGTACACGGTTCGCCGGACCACTCCCGCGGCGGCAGCGACGTCGTTGATGGTTGCATCGGGATTGTCTGCCAGGACCCCTTGTGCAACATGCAGAATTCGCGCTCGGTTGGACCGGGCGTCCCGTCGTTGCACGGGCGGCGCTGCTGCGTCCCGTGCAGTCGAACTCGACTCCGTCGTCTTGCGCACAGGACAACATCTAGCACGATCGCGGGCCGGGAGTGTGGTTGCCGCCACAAAAGATTGCCGATCCTAGACGATGCTTCCTAAGCTGCACAGCACTGTGCAAGGTGTGTCTCGCACTTTGCCAACGGGGGGGAACACACGATGACACTGCTTGCGATGACGCCTGTCCAAGATATGCACAAACCGTACCCGCGACGCTGGTCGGCGCTGGTGGTGTTGTGCCTGAGCCTGCTGATCGTGGTCATGGCCAACACGTCGCTGTTGGTCGCCGCACCGTCGATGACACTCGACCTGAGTTTGACGAGCAGCGACCTGCAGTGGGTGATCGACGGCTACACCGTCCCCTACGCGTCGTTGATGTTGCTGTGCGGTGTGATCGGAGATCGCTACAGCCGCCGCGGCGCTCTGATTCTCGGCCTGATCATCTTCGTCGCCGGTTCTGTGGCCGGGGCGCTCACCGATGCCACCCTCGGGGTGATCCTGGCCCGCATCGTCATGGGTGTGGCCGCTGCCATCGTCATGCCCGCCACCCTGTCGCTGTTGGTGGCGACCTTCCCCAAGCGTGAGCGCGCCACCGCTGTCACCGTGTGGGCGGCCACCTCGGGACTCGCGATCGCGGCCGGGCCGCTGTTGGCGGGTTGGCTCCTCGAGAGCTTCACCTGGCATTCGACGTTCCTGATCAATGTTCCGATTGCGTTGGCCGCCATCGTCGGAGCCGTCGTGCTGGTCCCGCCGTCACGGGCCGTCGCCCCGGGTGCGATCGACTGGATCGGAGGTCTGCTGTCGGTGCTGGCCGTGTCGACCATCGTGTACGCCATCATCGAGGGGATGCACTTCGGCTGGACGGTCGGGCCGCTGTACTTCGCGCTCGTCGGGCTGCTGTCGGTCCTGGGCTTCGTGGGATGGGAACTGCGCCATCCCAATCCGTTGCTCGACGTCCGAATGTTCTCTTCCCGCATCCTCAGCGGTGCCACCCTCGCGGTGCTGATCTTCTTCCTCGTCACCTTCGGCGCTATCTACTTCGTGGCCCAATACCTCCAGTTCGCTCTCGGCTACGGTCCGGTGTCCACCGGCATTCACCTACTGCCGTTGGCCGGCGCAGTCTTCGTCGGATCCGGAATCACGATGTGGCTCACGCCGAAACTGGGACCGCGCATCACCGTCACCGCAGGCATGGTCGTGGGAACGCTGTCGGTCGTCTCGCTCATCGGAATCGATTCGACGGCAACGTACTCCGACTTTTTACCCGTGCTGACGCTGCTCGGTCTCGCAATCGGCCTGTCCGTCTCGCCCTGCACCGACTCCATCATGGGCGAGTTCCCGGACAGCAAGCTCGGGGTGGGCGGCGGCCTCAACGACACGGCCCTCGAACTCGGTGGATCGCTCGGTATCGCTGTGCTCGGATCGGTGCTCGCGGCGTCCTACCGTCAGGGAATCGAAGGATTTCTGCAGACCTTCCCCGGCAAGCAACCGAACGGCCAGTACACCGGGCAGGCGGCGGAAGGACTTGCCGCATCGCAGGATTCGCTGGCAGGTGCGGTGATCGTCTCCGACGTCATCCGCGACCAGAACGCATTCCTCAGTGGGTTCGCCGACAATCTCCAAGCCAACGCCGTCGCGGCGTTCGGTGACGCGGTGGTGCACACGAGTGTCGTTGCTGCCGTGGTGTTCGGCGTCGGCACCGTGATTGTGGCGCTGCTCATCCCGTCCAAGAATGCGTCTGCGGTGACGTCGTCGGAGAAGATCGCGTTCGAGCCGATCGTGCCCTTCGTCGCACCGCCGACCAAGGACCCGGCAGCAGATCGGGAGGTCGCCGAGCTCGAGCAACTACTGGAGCGGCCGTCGGCGAAGCCCCAGAAATCCGGCGCACGGCATGCATTGCGAACCGAGGAAACCGCACCGGCAACTGTGCGTACCGTGGCCGAGCCGGCTCTGGTGGACGCCGAGCTCGAGCGTCCCAGCATCTATCAGCTGGCCTCGAAGGTGTATGAGCTCGACGCCTCCGTCGCCCGACAGGCGACGGTGGACAGCAAGTCCGGTGACCGCGTCACGATCCACCAACTCGCCCTGTCCAACCTGGCGCGCACCCGACGCGTCGAGGCCGAGGAAGCCCTCGACGCTGCGCTCGAACTGAGCGACCTTCCGGTTGCGCCCGCACCGGAGCCGGCCGAACCCACCTTGCCGCTGCAGACCTTCTACCAACGGGCCAGCAAGCAACACGCGAACTGCACCGCATTCAAGGAGCGCTCGAGCTCCATGTGGGCAATGCCGCTGTAGCTTCGGCCCGCCCTCTTTGCCCCCGCCCGCCGCCCGCCTACCCCGCTCGCCCACCCCGTTCGCGTCAATGGACCCTTGCACTCCTCAGACGTATGCAGTGGTTCATTCACGCGCGGGGCATCGCTGCGTGAATGGTCCCTTGCACTCCTCAGACGTGTGCAGTGGTTCATTGACGCGGTAGGGGGGCGGGCGGTAGGTCCCGGGATGGCGGGCAGGGGTGGGTGCTAGATCAGCACCGCACCGTTCGATGCCGAACCCACCAGCTTGGAGTACTTGGCCAGTACTCCTCGGGTGTAGCGCGGCGGCAGTGGTGCCCAGCCCTGTGCGCGGGAGTCCATTTCGGCTGCGTCGACGAGCAGGTCGAGGGTCCCCTTGCCGACGTCGAGTCGGATCTGGTCACCGTCGCGGACGAAGGCGATGGGTCCGCCGTCGACTGCCTCGGGTGCCACGTGTCCGACGCAGAGGCCGGTGGTGCCGCCGGAGAATCGGCCGTCGGTGAGCAGCAGGACGTCCTTGCCGAGTCCCGCACCCTTGATGGCTCCGGTGATCGCGAGCATCTCGCGCATCCCCGGCCCACCCTTGGGTCCCTCGTATCGGATGACCACGACGTCGCCCGCTGCGATGGTGCCGTCTTCGAGGGCGTCCATAGCCGCGCGTTCACGCTCGAAAACTCGTGCGGTGCCGACGAAGACGTCGGAGTCGAAGCCCGCGGACTTGACCACGGCCCCGCCGGGGGCCAGTGAGCCTTCGAGGATGGTGATGCCGCCCGTCGGGTGGATCGGCTTGTCGAGTGCGCGCAGTACCTTGCCGTCCGGGTCCGGGGGTGCGATGTGAGCGAGGTTCTGCGCCACGGTCTTTCCGGTGACGGTCATGCAGTCGCCGTGCATCAGGCCGGCGTCGAGCAGAGCCTTCATGACCACCGGAACTCCGCCGATCGCGTCGACGTCGGTCATGACGTGCTTGCCGAAGGGCTTGACGTCGGCCAGGTGCGGCACCTTCGCGCCGACGCGGGTGAAGTCGGCGAGGGTCAGGTCCACCTGCGCCTCGTGTGCGATGGCGAGCAGGTGCAGCACCGCATTGGTCGAGCCGCCGAAGGCCATGACGACGGCGATGGCGTTCTCGAACGCTTCCTTGGTGAGGATGTCGCTGGTGCGGATGCCGCGTCGCAGGAGATCGACGACGGCCTCGCCGCTGGCGTGTGCAAATCCGTCGCGTCGGCGATCAGGGGCGGGGGGAGATGCGCTGCCGGGCAACGACATTCCCATCGCTTCGGCTGCGCTGGCCATCGTGTTTGCGGTGTACATTCCGCCGCAGGCACCTTCTCCGGGGCAGATGGCGCGTTCGATGGTGTCGACATCGGCGCGCGACATCAGTCCACGCGAGCACGCACCGACGGCCTCGAAGGCGTCGATGATCGTCACCTGGTGCTCGCTGCCGTCGGACAGGGTCGCGAACCCGGGCAAGGTGGAGCCGGCGTAGAGGAAGACGCTCGCCAGGTCAAGACGTGCTGCGGCCATGAGCATTCCGGGCAGCGACTTGTCGCAACCGGCGAGCAGGACGGAACCGTCGAGACGTTCTGCGCTGATGACGGTTTCGACGCTGTCGGCGATCACCTCACGTGAGACCAACGAGAAGTGCATGCCCTCGTGACCCATCGAGATACCGTCGGAGACGGAAATGGTGCCGAATTCCAGCGGGTAGCCGCCGGCGGCGTGGACGCCCTTCTTGACGGCCTTCGCCAGACGTTCGAGCGAGAGGTTGCACGGGGTGATCTCGTTCCACGAGGACGCGACACCGATCTGGGACTTGCCCCAGTCTTCGTCGCCCATTCCGACGGCGCGGAGCATGCCGCGGGCAGCGGTCTTCTCCAGTCCGTCGGTGACGTCGCGACTGCGCGGTTTGACGTCGATGCCTTCTTGAGGATTCTGCGGGGTCGTCATGACACTCCTGAGCGGTCGGCGAATATGGATCCTCGGTCGCGTCCCGGAGGTTCCGCTCCTGAGGTCGCATTCATCGTCAACCCTAAACCCGTGGGTTCGGCGCGTTCGCCGGGGCGATCGAACATCACGTTCTCAGCCCGCGACACGACGTACTCGGGCTGGCAGGGTTGTCCGCATGCGACCGGTCGATCATGCTGCCCACCTTGGGTCGGTGCACGGCATCGCGGGGTTGCAGACCCGCCTGCTCAGGTACTACCTCGTGGCGACCTCCGCGCTCTACGCAGCCGGGGTGGCGGTGACACTGCTGCCGCACGGTGAGCGGTCCACAGCGTCGGTCACGGGCGGCGTGGTGGCGGTGGGCCTGGGAATCGTCGGCGTTGCGGCGTTGTGGCTTCGCCCGCGTTCGGTGACCGGACATCGAGTGGCGCTGACTGCCGCGGTGCTGGCCACGCCAGCTGTGATGGCGTTTCACGTGCTCTCGTCGGCTCAGTCGCCGTGCTTGATCGCGGCGATGTTTCTGGCGATGTACATCCGCGCGTTCCTACACGATCGGCCCGGTCACGCGGTGGTAGGGGTGCTGGTGGTGCTGGTGCTGTTCGCCCTGTGGTGGGCACCGGCCCCGGCCTATCCCATCACCTATCCGGTCTTCGGGGTGGCGATCGTGGCTGCGGGTGAGGCGTTCGGTGTGGTGACCAAGGCGTTGATCGCCGCATCGTGCACCGACCCGTTGACCGGGGTCTTCAACAGGGCGGGTTGGGAGATGGCGACCGCGAAGGCTATCGACGGTCTGCCGGCCGGTGATCGCGTGGCCGTCGTGATCGTCGACGTCGACAACTTCAAACGGGTCAACGACATGGAGGGGCATCGAGCGGGCGACGACTTGTTGGTGAATTTGGCGCAATCGTGGACGCGGTCGTCACCGCGGGGTGCCGTCATCGCGCGTCTGGGTGGGGACGAATTCGCGGCGTTGTTGGCCGGGCATCCACCCGAGATCGTCGACGAGTTCGCTCGCGTGACCGCCGAGGCCCTGCCGTTCGTCAGCGTCGGGACGGCATGGTCGACGGATCCAGGTGAGCAGGTCTCGGATATCCTCGCGCGCGCCGACTCCGACCTGTATCGAATCAAACACGCTCGCAGAGAGCAGCTCTGACCGGACGCGCGCTCTACCGTACGTCGGCGGAAGTTCCCTCCACGCAGTGACCAATGGCCCTGTCGTGCACTGCCCACGTGGGTCGACAGTGGTGGGCAGCCATCGCCTCGCGGTGGGAGGTCGAGGAGAGACGATGAACGATCAGCCCGATTCCGCCGTGGTGGAGATGTTGGTGGAGCTCGCATGTCGCGCTCCGTCGGTGCACAACAGTCAGCCGTGGAGGTGGGTCCACTCCGAACACGGACTCGACCTGTTCACCGATCGGTCCCGACTGCTCGGGGCGATAGACCCGACCGAGCGGCAGATGGTGCTCAGCTGTGGGGCAGCGCTGGACCATCTGTGCACCGCAGCCGCAGCCTTTCGGTGGACGGCCGATGTCGAACCGATGCCGACGGTCGGTGCGCCGGACCATCTCGCGCGTGTTCGACTGACCCACGACGCGCACCCTCGATCGCACGAGTTCGACCTGTTGGCGGCGATCAATCGACGCCACTCGGATCGTCGGGCGTTCGGGCCGGTGCCGGACAACCGCATTCCGGCGCGTTACTTCGGGCGCGTCGACGGAGCCGACGACATCCGAACGACGTTCCTGTCCGCCGAATCCAAGGAGACGCTGGCGACGGCATCGAGGTTGAGCGCGAGCGTTCGAAAGTACGACGCGACGTACCAGGCCGAGATCAGGTGGTGGGCCGGGCACTCGTTCCGGTCGGGAGGAATTCCGCCCGAGGCCCTCACCGATCGCGCGGAGTCTTCCAGGGTGCAGGTGGGCCGAGAGTTTCCCGAACCGCACCGAGTCGGCAGAACGGAAACTTCAGAGCCGGGGACCGACGAGTCCACGGTGGTGCTTCTCGGCACTGCGTCCGATGAACGCCTGGACTGGTTGCAGTGCGGGCGGGCCATGTCCGCATTCCTGCTGGCCGCAACGGCCGATGGTCTGGCGACCTGCCCGCTCACGCATATGACCGAGCAGTCGGGCAGTCGAGCCCTCGTCGAGTCCCTGGCCCCCGGCCGGGGTGTACCGCAGGTGCTGATTCGGATCGGTGCGCCTGCCATCGGCTCGCCTCTCGCCCCGACCCCGCGACGAGCGGTGTCGTCGGTGCTGTCGGTGGCCGCCCGCGGTACGGCACGAGGGACACGCAGAACCACCCCGCTGTGACCGGGTATCACGGACCGAAAAATGAGGACCAAATGCTCTGTGGCGCGGCCGCTGTCGAGTTGTCCAATGGGAGAACGGGCCCGGCCGTGGGGGCCGCCCAGACCGAGAACAGGAGATGGCCATGGTTCTGGCACATCATCAGAAAATCGTTGTGGGCGTCGATGGTTCGCCGAGCAGCATCGGCGCTGCACTCTGGGCGGCAACCCTGGCCGAGCGCTTGAAGGCCCCGCTGCACATCGCCGGGGCGGTGCAGCATCCCGCGTTCTACTTGGGTGAGTCCGCATCGGTCGTTCCCCTCGATATCTGGGACGAGCAGCGTCGGGCGGCTGAACGCATCGTCACCGACGTTGCTACCTCAGTGCTGGCCCGGCATCCGCACAGTGCCGTGACCACTTCCGTGGAGGAGATGCCGGCATGCTCCATGATGGTCGAGCTCTCTCGCACCGCGCGCATGCTCGTCGTCGGCAATTCCGGTTCCGGGCCGATCGTGTCGGCCCTGTTCGGGAGCACAGCGCAGAGGACGTCGACCACGGCGTGGTGCCCGGTGATCGTGTGGCGCGAGGGAATCGACGCCGTCGACGCACCGATCCTCGTCGGTATCGACGGCAGTGCGACGAGTGAAGCAGCGGTCGAGCAGGCCTTCGATCTGGCCTCGCTGTTCGCCGTGCCGATGATCGCCGCACATGCCTGGAGTTCGCTGTCCCAGGGTGCGGCTCTGTCCCTGCCCGGATCGCCCGACGACACCGAGATCGAGCGCGAACAGCAGCTGTTGCTGTCCGAGTGCCTCGCCGGATGGAGCGAGAAGTATCCGGACGTCACCGTGGAACACGTTGTACAGCAGGGTAACCCGGCACACCTGCTGATAGAGCAGTCCAAGCGGGCCGGCATCGTGGTGGTCGGCAGCCACGGGCGAGGAATCGTCGCCAGTGCCCTGTTCGGATCGACCAGCAGCAACCTCACCCGGCATGCGCACTGCCCGGTGATGATCTGCAGGGATCGATGACCAACCGAACGGTGCCGAATCGTTTGCGTCACAACGACGAACGTCGGCGCATACTCGACGCGGGTACCGCGAATCGGCTCGCGCACAGTGCGACGCTGGCTCGCTTGATCGGCCACGATCACTTCGGCCCCACCGTCGACGTCGTGCCCTGCATCTGGATCGGGAGTCGGGTGTACTTCTACGCCGAGGGGCGGTCGCAGTTGGGGCGTAGCATGCTCGACTCGTCGGTCGTGCTGGAGTTCGACGCCGAGAACTCCGCTCGAGCAACAGTTTCCACCGTCGTCGTGCACGGAATCGCGCGTGCCGTCCTCGACGCGCGAAGAGAGGTCCTCGAACAGGCTCTGCCGCGGCCGCATTCGGAGGAACCGCCGATGCACCGGCTGGTCGAAGTGGCCCCGACGTCGGTCTCGGGCGTCGAACTGACTTGCTCCGATCGCAGCACCCATCCGACAACGAACGACGCACCGCGGAGGACCACGACGATGACCGACGACGAGGCAGCAGCGGTGCCGGGGACGGTGGTGCTGGGGTCCGAGTCCATCACCGTCGACATCCCGACGGGCACGGGACCGAGAGTCTTCCCGGTGACCACAGCCGCGATCGGCGGCGTGGTCCATGCGGTGATGATCGCGGAGTACGGACCGATCGGGGGAGTCTCACCGGACGGGCATGTTCTCGCAACGGCCGTGCTCGACCGATGGCCGGATGCACGAGTGTTCGAGCGGCGCAGTACCGGTGACCGCGGTGCCGACCCGCGTGGCTACGAGAGCTTCTACGTGGAACTGGACTCGAGCGGTCGCCGATCCGATGCCGACCTCGAAGCGGTGTCTGCCCTGTTCCGCTGACCGCCAACGGCTTTCACTGCCGGCGACTGTCACCGGAACGCTGCACCGCCGCAGAGCGAACGGCCAGTGCCGCCTCCAGCGATTCCGCCACGGTCCCCGCACACGAGACCTTCTGTGCCGTCGGCCACGGAGCGCGGCTGCGGGTCATCGCCTCGTAGACCTGCTTGGTGGCGTCGGACACCGACGACCGGCGAGTGGCGATGCGCTGCAGGGACGTCGAGGCCGGCACGACGCACTCGATCTCGATCGAGGTCGAATGCGCGAGGGTGGACAGCAAGCGTGCGCGTTCTCGCATACTGGGGTCGGTCCATGTCGCATCGATGACGACCGAGCGGCCCGCGGCCACGAGTCCTCGTGCGCGACGGAGCAATTCCGCGTAGGTATGGTCGGTGACGCTCGCACTGTACAGTCCTTCGCCCACGTCCGAACGCCGCGGCTCGGAAGGATCGAGACCGGCCAATTCCTTGCGCACCACGTCGCTGGACAGAACGACGGCCCCTGTCCGCGCGGCGTACTCGGCTGCCAGCGTCGACTTTCCGGTTCCGGGAAGCCCTCCGACAAGAGTCGTCGTCACCGTCGCAGCTTCGAGGTGCATCAGTGCCGATCGGGCATGCGCGACGGCATCTGCGGCCGATGTAGCGCAGCCCTGCAGGGCGCGAATGCAGGCGACCTCGGCGCGAACCGTCGCTCGGTAACCGATGTAGTGGTCCACCAGTGACCTGGGTGGGGCGTCGCAGGCAGCTTCGAGGTAGGTGTCTACGACGAACCGGGCTGCATCGGGTCGGCCGAGAAACTCGAGATCAATTGCCAAGCAGCATATGTCGTCGAGTCCGTCCAGGTATCGACGGTCGTCGTCCACATCGAGGCAGTCCGGAATGCGCGGTCCGTCGGGCATGCAGAAGATGTCGTCGGCGAGCAGATCGCCGTGGCCGTCGACCGTGCGTTCCTGTGCCACCCGGAGGTCGAACAGGGAGCCTCTACCCGCGAGATAGCGGGCCGATCGCTCGTCGATCTCCTCGATCATCGCAGGGTCGATGATGGAGCGCGGCAGGGCACGGAGTCGACGAATGTTCGCGGCCCATCGCCCGCGGAGGGCCTCACGGGTTCCGGCACGATCGATCGTGTCGTCGTGTGCGCTGCGCTTGTGCACTCCGGCCACGATCCGAGCGATCGCGACCAGTTCCTCGGTGAGATCGGCCCCAGGTCGGGCGAGGGCGGACAGCTTTCGTGACTCGGGGAGCCTGCGCATTTCCGGCAACGGCGTGAAGCGGGTGTCGAGTGTGTACTCGCGATCGAGTTCGGCCATCGGTGTCCTCCGGGCGAAGAGTGGTCCGACGAACGTCGATGTGGTGCATCGTCGGTGCTGTCGTCGAGTCGGATGGGATCCGTCGTCGGCACACGTTACGAGAACCGCTACCCACCCACACCGGACCTAGGTCCTTCGATTCGAGGACATTGGTCGACGATGCCGACGAGCGGGCCTCCGGCGCGGAAGAGTGACCTGCTTCGGATCGTGACCTGCTTCAGATCGTGACCTGCTTCAGATCGTGACCTTGTGCCCTGGTGCACGGCCCGTGTGCGGCGGAACATCGGTCATACACACGATTCGGGAGAGTGGGTGGTTGCGGTGTTCGGATACGACTTCGCTCGCTGGTGGCGCCTGGCACCGTGGAGTACCAATCCTCTGATGCGGGGCCGTGATCGGACTGCGGCTCTCGCCTTCGCGTGCGCGATGGCGGTGATTCTGGGACTCGTCCCCTTCGCCGCGCTGTTCGGATCGCTCACCTACGCCGATCTCGATGCCGCGGCGGCCCGAACGAGCGCCACCACCCAGCAGATCGATGCCTTGGTGACGAGTGAACCGACGCTGCGATCGGAAGACAGTGCCGTCTTCGATCCGACCGAGTACTACGCAACGGTCGACTGGGAATGGCCGCCGGGTCAGCGGCACAGCGACGAGGTTCGCGTCCCGGACGAAGCAGAACAGGGTGCCACAGTGTCGGTGAGAGTCGATTCCGAGGGCAGGCGTGTTGCGGATCCGTCGTCCCCCACCTCGAACGCTGTGTTGGGAATCGCTGCAGCCGTGGGCTTCTGGGTGGCGTGCACGGTCGTGGTCCTCACATCTCTGCAGGCCACGCGGTATTTCGACCGGCGCGCCCGAATGCGCCAGTGGGACCGTGACTGGCTGAAGTTCGAGACCGAACGTGGTCGGACCAAGGGAGACTCGGCATGAGGGACCTCGGCCACCCCGATGATGGACCAAGTGCTCTGAATGTGGGCGCGGTTGCAGATCTACGTTCGATTCGATTCGACTGCACCGACGGTCGACCACGAGACGAGGACGAATCATGAGCAATTCCACCGACCGCATGCTTCCCATCCTGGTGGGCATCGACGGCTCCAGCGAGGCCGATGCCGCGGCGCAGTGGGCGGCGGCCTATGCGGCGAAGGTGCGCGCACCCGTGCGCTTGGTTCATGCAGTCCCCGAGGGGGATTGGTACGGCTCGGCGGCGTTCGTCGACGGCGGCGCGCTGGAGCGGGACCTGCGCGCGATCGGACGCAAACATCTCGCCCGCGCCGCGGCTGCGATTCACGACGCAGCACCCGAGGTGTCCGTCGATACCGTCACCGCCGGTGGAACCATCGCCTCGTACGTATCGGATGCCGGCGCGGAACTGGTCGTGCTGGGATCGAGGAAGTCGAACGCACTTCGAGACCTCACTCTCGGCAGCAACACGCTCCGAGTCGTGACGCACGCACACTGTCCGGTGCTGCTCATGCGCAACGCCGTCGACAGTGCCGACCCTGCTCGTCCGATCGTGGTTGGGGTCGACGGAAGTGAGCAGTCGGATCGGGCGCTCGGGGCCGCGCTCGAGATCGCGCACACCCTCGGCATGCCGGTGGTCGCGGTGAACTACTGGGGATTCGCCGCTCAGGCAGGTCTGGGAACAGGATTCGAAGATGTCGATTGGGTGAGTATCCGTGCACACGAGAAGCGTTGGCTCGAAACGCATGTGGAGACCATGCACGAGAAGTACCCGGATGTCGCGCTGACCACTGTGAGCGCGCAGTCGAGTCCGACGCGTGGCTTGCGTGCGATGTCCGCGTCGGCGTCGATGCTCGTGGTGGGGTGCCGAGGCCGGGGCGCTTTCCTCGGCACGATTCTGGGATCGGTCAGTCAGAATCTCGTCCACCACGCCGACTGCTCGGTGCTGGTAGTCCGATGACCTGGTAGTGAGATGACCCAGAGCACTCAGGCCTGATCCCTACGGCGCGGTGTCATCGGCGGTGAGCCCACATCGCAGTGCGGTGGGCAGTTCGACGCTTGTTCGCCGGTGCCGCGGATCAGTGCTGCGGCGATGGCGGCACCGATCACCAGCAGTCCGGCGCATATCAGCATCGCGGTGTGGAAGCCGTCCGAGAACGCCTCCGGCGCAGAGTAATCCGACCCTGCGATACCGGCGAGTGCCGGTAGGGCAGCCACGGCGAGCAGCTGACTGGTGCGGGCCACGGCATTGTTGACGCCCGACGCGATTCCGGCGCGATCGGTGGACACCGCGCCCAGAACCGCTCCGGTCAGCGGTGCCACCAGAGCGGACAACCCGAGTCCGAAGACGAGTACCGCGGGCAGAATATCTGTGGCATAGGTGGATCCGGGCCCGATGCGCAACATGAGCAACAGCCCCAGCGCCGAGAGCAGCGGCCCCACGGTCATCGGAATTCGAGGCCCGATGCGTCCGGCGATTCTCCCCGCGCGGGCGGACAGGACGAGCATGAGAGCGGTGATCGGCAGCGTGGCGACCCCTGCCGCGATGGGTGAGTAGCCCACGGCGAACTGCAATTGCAACACCAGGAGAAAGAACACGCCGCCCAGTGCCGCGTACACGGCGAAGGTGACGAGGTTGGCTGCCAGGAAGACTCGTGAGGCGAACAGTGACGGCGGTACCAGTGGATCGTGCGAGCGACGCTCGATCATCACGAACACCCCGGCCGCGACGACACCCAGCGCGAGGGCCAGGGTGTGTGACTCGATCAGACCGTACGTCAGCAGACCCAGCGCCGCCGCTACGGTCACCGCGCCCGGCACGTCGAGTCGGCCGGACGCGTGCGGATCTCGGCTCTCCGGAACGTGTTTCGCCGCCACCCAGACCACCACGACTGCCAGCGGAATGTTGATCAGGAACACCGAACGCCACCCGACGGCGTCGACCAACCAGCCTCCGAGCAACGGACCGACCGCCGACGCGACGCCGCCCAGCCCCGACCACAGACCGATCGCAGCTCCTCGATCCTCGGCCTTGATGGAGGCCGAGATCAGCGCGAGAGAACCCGGCGTCAGCAAGGCCGCACCGACACCCTGAAGTAGCCGCGCCGCGATCAGCACCTCGATACTGGGGGCGAGCCCGCACAGCACCGATGCGGCCGCGAACCAGACGGTGCCCCAGACGAACACTCGCCTGCGCCCCAGCCGGTCACCGAGGGAACCGCCCAGCAAAATAAGCGAGGCCAGCGTCAAGGTGTAACCGCTCAGCGTCCACTGCAGACCGGTGACGCCCGAACCGAGATCGCGACCGATGGCCGGCAGCGCAATATTGACCACGGTGGCGTCGAGCATCGCCAGAGCCGAACCGAGCACCGTGGCTGCGACGATCCAACGGCCCCTCGCGCTCGAGAGTGCGATGCCCTCAGCGGTCACAACCGTTCGACGCAGACGACGAAGTTGCGTGAGTCCTTCTCGAATCCGTACAGCGCCGGATCGGGGCAGTCGTCGACGGACGAGGTGCCCTCCAGGATGGTCACGACGCGGCGGGTGTCGGCACCGGGGGTGGCGCAGTCGATCCGCTGAGCGAATTCACCGACGAGGTCCATGCATCCGCCGACCTGCCAGTCGATGTCGAGGCACAGGGCTCCCTGTTCGATGTCGAAGTAGGTCTCGTAGTAGTACTGATCGGCGTCCTCGGGGCACTCGGCCGAGGTGGGTGTCTTGGCGAAGACGACGTAATTGGACTGCGGAGATCCGCAGGTCGCGTTGGCGATGGCCGCCTCGTCGACGGTGCCCCCCAGGGTGACGCACTCGCCGATCTCCACGTCGATGTCGACACTGCCGCCGTCGTCGATGTCGTTGGTCGGTGGGGCGGCGGGAGGGGTGGTCGTGGTGGCGGGAATGGTGGCACCGGAGATCGCTACGGCGGTACCGGACACCTCCGAGGCGCACCCGCCGAGTATCAGGGCTGCGCACGACGACAGCGCGAGAACGAGAGCGCGGACCGAACGGTTGGATGACGCCATGGTGAGTCCTGCCCTCGTAGGTTCGACCGTGCTCGTGTAGAAAATATCCGACTCGCATGTCGGCCGCATGAGGCAGGATGAACTGCGTGGATCTTCCCCTTGCCGTGCCGGTCGCGCCGATGCTCGCCAAAGCCGCGAAAGTGGTGCCCGCCCAGCCCGAGGACGGGCCCGCGGTGTGGTCGTACGAGCCGAAATGGGACGGGTTTCGCGCCATCGTCTTCCGTGACGGCGACGAGGTGGTGCTCGGGTCACGCGGCGGCAAGGACCTGGCCCGCTATTTCCCGGAGTTGGTCGAGGCGATCAAGGCCGAGCTGCCCGAGAAGATCGTCGTCGACGGCGAGATCGTCGTTCCCCGCGAGAAGGACGGTTCCACTCGCCTGGATTGGGAGTCGTTGTCCGAACGGATTCATCCCGCTGCGAGTCGGGTGACGATGCTCGCGGAGAAGACGCCGGCGCAGTTCATCGGCTTCGATCTGTTGGCCGTCGGCGACGAGGATCTGACGGGGGAGCCGTTCTCGACGCGGCGCGCGAGACTGCTCGACGTGGTCGGGCCGCACCCGAAGAGTTGTTTCGTCACCTCCGCGACCGAGGATGCGGCGGTGGCCGAGGACTGGTTCGAGCGTTTCGAGGGTGCCGGGTTGGACGGCGTGGTGGCCAAGAAGCTCGACGGGCTCTATCTGCCCAACAAGCGCGAGATGATCAAGATCAAGCATGCGCGTACCGCCGACTGTGTGTTGATCGGTTATCGAATCCACAAGTCCGGCAACGGTATCGGATCTCTGTTGCTCGGTCTGTACGACGGTGACGATCTTCGGATGATCGGCGGTGCGTCGGCGTTCACCGACAAGCGTCGGTTGGAATTGCTCGAAGAACTCGAACCGCTCCGACTCGGCGACGACGTCACCTACGACGGTGAAGCGACCCGCTGGAATTCGTCGAACGACCGCAACTGGATCCCGGTGCGCATCGAGCGGGTCATCGAGGTGGCCTACGACCAGATGGAAGGGGCACGGCTGCGGCACGTGGCGCGCTTCCTGCGGTGGCGACCCGATCGTGATCCGCGCTCGTGTGCCTACGACCAGCTCGAGGTTCCGGTGCGCTACGACGTTGCCGACGTCATTGCCGGGGGACGATAGCCATGGCCGCGAAAACACCACCGGCGTTCGTGCAGGCCGGCGAACGCGAAGTACGGGTGTCGAGCCCCGATCGCGTGATCTACGAGGCGACCGAACGCACTCCGGAAATCACCAAACTGCAGGTGTGCGAGTACTTCGCAGCCGTCGGGGAGCCGCTGATGCGGGCGATCGGAGACCGCCCCACCGCGATGGAACGTTGGCCCGACGGCTATCGCGAGGGCATGCGATTGGCGCTCGGTCCCCAGGACAAGGAGGGCGACGGCTTCTACCAGAAGCGGTTGCCCAAGGGCGCGCCCGAGTGGATCGAGACGGTGAAGATCGCGTTCCCCAGCAAGCGCACCGCCGAGGAGCTGTGCCCGTCGGAACCGGGTGCGCTGGTGTGGGCGGCGCAGATGGGGACGCTGACATTTCATCCGTGGCCGGTGCGTCGACCGGACGTCGACCATCCCGACGAGCTGCGGCTCGATCTCGATCCGCAGCCCGGAACCACGTTCGCGGACGCCCTGCGAGTGGCCGACGTGACTCGAGAGCTGTTGGAAGAGTTGGGCTTACGCGGCTACCCGAAGACGAGCGGCAATCGGGGTATCCACATCTACGTTCGCATCGAGTCGCAGTACACCTTCGAGCAGGTGCGGCACGCGGCCATCGGCTTGGGTCGAGAACTCGAACGTCGCGACGACGGGGTGACCACGAACTGGTGGAAAGAGGAACGCGGAGAACGCATCTTCATCGACTACAACCAGAACAACCGAGACCGAACCATCGCCAGCGCGTGGAGTCTGCGAGCTCGACCGGGCGCGACGGTGAGCACCCCGATGACATGGTCGCAGTTGGCCGAGGTCACCGATCCACGTGAGTACAACCTCGTCACAGTGCCGGAGCTGATTCGGGACGGAGACCCGTGGGCCGATATGGACGAGCAGGCCTACTCCCTCGAACCCCTTCTGCAGCTGTGGGAAACACTGCCCGGCGGGGAGCTGAACTTCCCGCCGGATTACCCCAAGATGCCCGGCGAACCGCCACGAGTGCAGCCCTCGAAAAAGGTTGCCGAGCACTGGGATGCGGACGGGAATCGCACGGACAGCTGATCCTCGAGCGGGTCGATCACCCTGTGCCCACGTGTCGTTTCGCTTCTCGGTCGGCTTTGATGCCGCTCAGTGTCAGGATGACGGCTCCCCCGAGTGCCAGGGCCACCGAGCGTCAGCATCGCCGTGGCGGGGACGGAGCCCAGGGCGAGTAGCCCCGCGATCAGTGCCGAAGAGGCAAGGCAGTGGGTGGCACCCGTCATCATGTAGGGATATGCGGCTCGATGGCCAGCGACCCAGGCTTCCTTGCTGGACTTGGTTGCCCGAGTCTTGATGCCGATCAGCGAATTCGGTTCCTGATCAGGCCCTTTGGTCACCAGCGCTGTGGCGAATACCGTCAGCGACAACACGAACAGTGTCAGCGCGATCGCTCCCGTTACCGCGCGCGCGGATTCTGCGTCCACGGTCGATCCCTTCTACCTGGGTTGCTGTACGCCCCGCTGCAGCATACCGGACGGTCTTCTTCGATGAAGCTCGTCCAGCGTCGAGACGGTGAACGACGACGCATGTGCCCTGTCGCCGGGCAAGGATGCACACTACGGTGCCGAATCGACGGGATCCCGTCGACGCAGACGCGTTCCCTGCATCCTTGCCCACGATCACCTGGATTCGAGCGCCCGGATCAACGTCGCTGCATCGTATGGTCCGATGTGTCGGGTCAGGTTCTTGTCGCCGCGTCCTAGGTAGAACGTCGGGGTGCCGTCGACGTCCGAGGACGAGGCGTCGAGTTCGTCGTCCTCGACGCGAACGACGTGATCGCCGGTGCGGATGTCGTCCTCGAATTTATCCATGTCGAGGCCGAGTTCGCGTGCGTAGCCGTCGATGTCGTCGGGTTCGAGAGCATCACTGTTGCGGAACAACACGTCGGCCATCTCCCAGAACTTGCCCTGCGCTGCGGCGGCCTCACTGGCGTACGCGGCGTAGCGGGCGTGCGGGTGATAGTCGTCGAGCGGCAGGTGTCGGTAGACGTAGCGCAGGTCGTCGCCGAAGTGCTTGCGTACCTCGGCGACGCTGCCGGTTGCTTTGCTGCAGAACGGGCACTCGAAATCCGCGTACTCCACGATGGTCAGTGGTGCGTTCACCGGACCGCGGATGTGATCGCGCTTGGCGTCGACCGGACGCAGAATACGCAGGGATGCTTCGGCTTTCGGCGGATGGATCCTCGCGTCGATGCGGAAGAGGATCCAGCCGAGCAGTGCGGCAATGACAGAGGCCGCCAACACACCGACGCGGGCCTCGTCGGCGAGCAGTTCGTCGTCGAGGGCGAGGTCGATGATGAACAGCGAGATCGTGAACCCGATTCCGGACATCGCCGCACCACCGGCGATGTGCGACAGCGTCAGCCCGGGGGCCAGGGACGACGGTCTCAGCTTCGCGAACACGGCGGAGGCAGCGGTGATTCCGACGAGCTTGCCGAGGACGAGACCGGCGATGATGCCCCAGGTGAGCGTCGAGGTCGATGCAGCTTTCAGAGTGTCCGAGCTCAGCACCACCCCGGCGTTGGCGAGCGCGAAGATCGGCACGATGATGAACGCCGTGTACGGCTGATAGAGCCGCATGAGACGTTCGTTGACCGACACCGCGCGATCGAGTCCGAGGCGGGCCGCGCGGGCGTATTCAGGGTTGGGCGACTGCCGGAACGCGCGCGTCAGGTCCGACGCGCGTTCCACCTCGGTGCGGCGCGGCGGGTAGACCGGAAGGATCAGCGCGATCATCACTCCCGCAAGAGTGGGGTGAACTCCGGACTCGTACATCGCAACCCACGTGAACAGTGCGACGACGAAGTACCCGACGCCGCGCCACACCTCGAGCCGGCGCAGCAGGAAGATCAGTCCGAGGCCGACGAACGCCAGAATCAGCGGCACCACGTCGAGGTTGTCGGTGTAGAAGAACGCGATGATCGCCAGTGCGCCCACATCGTCCGCGACAGCGAGAGTGAGCAGGAAGATGCGCAGCCGCGCAGCTTTCTTGGGCCCGAGGACGGCAAGTGCCCCGAGCAGGAACGCGGTGTCGGTGGAAATCACGACGCCCCAGGCCTGAGCCGCGGGCCCGGACGGATTGAAGGCGAGGAACAGCAATGCAGGCGCGGCCAGGCCGGCCACGGCCGCGACGATCGGTATCGCGGCACGGGATCGGTCGGTGAGCTCACCCATCGCGAACTCGCGCTTGACCTCTAGCCCGACGACGAAGAAGAACAACGCCATGAGCCCGTCGTTGACCCAGTGGGCGAGGTCGAGAGAGATGCCGTGCTCGCCGACGGTGACCGACAGCTCGGTGTGCCAGAACGACTGATAGGTCTCGCCGAAGGGCGAGTTGGCCCAGATGAGAGCGATCAGCGTTGCCGCGAGCAGAAAGCCCGCCGCCAGAGTCTCGCTGTTTCTCTCGCCGCGAGCCCGCGAGATCCGTTCGACGAACCGTGCCATGGGCCGATTCGTCGGCGTGATCCGATCTGCCATCTGCCGCCCGCGTCCTCTCGGAGAGTGTTGTGAAGCAGTCTGTACCAACGCGAGTGTCGCCGGTTTGCTTCCATGCAGGTGGGAGCTCGCAGAGTAACGTTATTGCGCTGTCGAATCCGGCGCACGACGAGAGATGTGCATGACATATTCGGGATTCGGCATTAGTCAGCACATAAACGGGAATACGAGTCCGACTCACCCCTGCCACGAAGGAACATCCATGCGTGATTTCATCTGCCGCAAATGCGGACAGAAGCTGTCGTTCGAGAACTCACTGTGTCTGAGCTGCTCGAGCGCACTCGGCTTCCATCTGCCGAGCAGAGCCCTGCTGGTGCTCCCCGACAAAGCCGACGACGGTGTCGCCGAGGCAGAGGTGGACGGGGCCACGTGGAAGATGTGCGCCAACCTCAACACTGCGCGCTGCAACTGGCTCGTCGACACCGCCGACTCCGATGATCTCTGCGTGTCCTGCCGGCTCACCCGTACTCGCCCCGCCGACGATGACGTCGACGCGATGGCCGCCTATGCAGACGCCGAGACCAACAAGCGTCGCGTCGTCCTCGAACTCACCGAATTGGGACTGCCCATCGTCGGCCGGGACGAGGACGATACGACGGGACTGACGTTCGATCTGCTCTCGAGCGCCGAACAGCAGGTGATGACCGGCCACGACAACGGCCTGATCACCCTCGACCTCGCCGAGGGCGACGATGTGCACCGCGAACAGTTGCGCGTGGCGATGTCCGAGCCGTACCGCACACTCGTCGGGCACTTCCGGCACGAGATCGGCCACTACTACCAGATGGTGCTGGTCGGCAACGGTGAGCATCGCGCGGCGTTCGAGGAGCTCTTCGGTGACCCGGATTCCGATTACCAGGCCGCGCTCGATCGCCACTACAGCGAGGGTGCGCCGGCCAACTGGGAGGACGACTACGTCTCGTCCTACGCCACCATGCACCCCGCCGAGGACTGGGCCGAGACGTTCGCGCACTACCTCCACATCCGCGACACCCTCGACACGGCTGCTGCGTTCGGGATGGCACCGGCCGGTTCGACGCTGGAGAGCCCGCTGCCGGGTGACGTCGGCTTCGATCAGATCATCGAGTGGTGGCTGCCGTTGTCGTGGGCGTTGAACCAGATCAACCGATCGATGGGCCACCAGGACCTCTACCCGTTCGTGTTGCCGTCGACCGTCGTGAAGAAAATCGGGTACGTGCACTCCCTGATCGCCCCCAGCACACTTTGATGCTCGGCTAACGGTCCTCGCAGTTTTGCACCCGGGGCGTATCCTGTGGTGTCGGCACTTCGCCGATACCGGGATGCGTCCCGGGTGCAGCAGGACGAGGTGACCGCCATCAGCGAGCAGACACTGGACTCGACCACCCGTCCGCGCGTCACGGACTTCGAGCTGAGTCGACGGCTGGCCGAGGTTGCGGAGAAGCTGCGTCGTCAGCACTCCGATCCCGATCGGGTTCTGGCCGTCATCACCGAGTCCGCGGTGGCCAATGTGCCGTCAGCAGAGTTCGCGTCCATCACCACCGTGCTGCAGGGCAAGTTCGTCCACAGCGCGGCGCTGTCGGGAGAACCCGCAGGCCACTGCGACAAGATTCAGGAGCAGCTGGGCGAGGGCCCCTGCCTCGAATCGGCGATCGAACAGACCACCATCAGGATCGACGACATGGACAGCGACACCCGCTGGCCACTGTTTGCCGACGCCGCGTCCGCGCTCGGGGTCAAGAGCATGATCTGCTTCCAGCTCTACGTCGAAGGCGTCAACTTCGGCGCGTTGAACCTGCACTCCACCCGAAAGAACGCCTTCTCGGCCGAGGCAGAGTCGATCGGCTCGCTGTTCGCTGCGCACGCGGCCATTGCGTTCTCCACCGCACGCGAGGAGCAGCAGATCCGGGCCGCGTTGACGAGCCGAGATCTGATCGGTCAGGCCAAGGGCATGTTGATGGAGCGTTACAACCTGAATTCGCAAGCGGCATTTGCATTGCTGGCCAAGCTGTCTCAGGACACCAACGTCAAACTCGCCGACCTCGCGGAAAAGCTGGTCATCGACGCGGCGAAGTCCACCGACTGAGCCGACTCAGCGCACGTCGAGGCCGTCGGTGCTCGCGACCGAGACGGCCGGTCCGTCCGATGCGACGAAGACCTCGATTCGGACGTCCTCGTCCAGGTAGCGACTGAGTAGTGCCAATCCTGGTGTGGCGGCGATGATCTCGTGAACGCGGTCACCGGAGATCGGGTAGTCGTCCACGTCGTGACGCCAATGCGCGGCCACCAAGGTGCCTCCGGCCTCCAGATGCTCGACGACGCGGGTCGTCGCCGACGAGAGGTCGTCGGCGTCGAGGTAGTACCCGACCTCGCTGATGACGACGAGATCGAACGTCGCCTCGGGTGTGGGCAGGGCGGACCAGTCGTCGGACAGCGACCACAGCGCGAATTCGACTGGAGCACCGTCACCTACGCGCCTGCGTGCGGAATCGAGGGCACTGTCCACTACATCGGTCGACACCACGTGATCGCATCGGGTCGCCAACTGCTCGGTGAGCACCCCGATGGAGCAGCCGGGTTCGAGTGCACGCCGATAGTGCGGCTTGGGCAGCGAGGCCAGGGTCAGGGCATATTTACGACGCTCGTACCACTTGCTGTCGAGCATGAACGGATCTTCCTTGGCCGCATACACGGTGCGGAAGTATTCGGCACTGAGGCTTGTTCGAGAACCCAGACTCGTTCGAGAACCCTGGCTCACGCGAACACCACCTCGAACGGTCGCCGGTAGCGCGCCAATATGTGCGGCGGCAACACTGCCCGATCTGCGGGATGATCGGACAATGGACGGATCTGCGAATCGAACTGCTCGATCGATGCTCGCTTGGCGTCGAGGGTGTGCGGCGGCAGGTCGATACGGCGTCCACGTGTCCACGGCACGGCAGGATGATTCGGAGTTGCCCAGTGCCACATCCAGATCGGATACTCCACCACGGGAATCCCGACGGCGTCCGCCGCGGTGAGACAGGCACGTGCAGTGGCTTCGTGGTCGGGGTGGCCGTCCCCGCGCCACGGCGTCAGACACCAGGTACCGGGGGTGGCGTCGAGCAGCGGCATCAGCGCATCGGTTACCGCAGCCTCGTGGTTCTCGACCGCACCGTCGGCGATCTGCAGACGCGTCGGAGAGTGGTCGATTCCCAACTCGGCCAACGCACGCTCGGACTCGATGGGGCGACGCGCCCGCAGATCCTCCGCCGTCACGGTAGGGGAGCCGGGATGGGAGCCGTCGCCGTCGGTGACGGCGACCACCCGAACATCGACGCCCGCTGCCGCAGCCAGGGAGAGCAGCCCGCCGACGCCGAGTACCTCGTCGTCCGGGTGCGGTGCGACGACGACCATGGTGACGACGTCCTTCCACTGCAGACCGGGGATGGACCAGTCGGCCGACATCCAGTCCGATTCGGCGGTGCCGACATCGACTTCGGCGTCGAATACGTTCTCTACCATGGGTTGTCCTCCTCGGCGATGTCGTGGCCGAGGGCTTCGAGATCGCGTTCGGCGTGGCTCTGCCTCAGATAGACGGTGAGATCTGCGACGCGCTGCGCGTGCTCGGCATCGCTGCACAGCGGGCCGGCACCGAGAGCGCGACCGACGCGGTCGATGCAGTGAGTTGCCGCATCCTCGACCACCGCACGCACGACGCGGGCTCGGGTCCGGGCTCGACCGGAGCGGTCGAACGGATCCGCGTCCACCTCGGCTGCGGCGGTGGTCAGTGCGCTCGACGCCGCCCCGAGTGCCGCGGCGATGGCACCGAGATGCGCAGCACGGTGCGGGTCCGGCCGGTCGCGGACGGCGGCATGAAGCGTGTCCGCCACCGCGCACGCGCTCCCGAACCACGCTGCCGACACCCCGATGGCCCCGTGCCAGAAGCCCGGCCGGGTGAGGTAGTCGGTCGGTCCGCCGACCGCAACGGCCGGGACGCTGTCGAATGCGACCGAGCCGGAATCGCTCTCGCTCATCCCCACCGCATGCCACGTGTTCGGTACCGGAGTTGCGCCCGGATGCGTCAGATCGACGGCGAACAGCCGCGGACTGCCCTCCACCCGCGCGGTGACCAGAGCGTGCGTGCACAGTGACGCACCCGAGCACCACGGTTTCGTTCCGGTGAGAACCCAGCCCGAATCCTCCAGCACCGCTTCGAGAATCGGCGCAGGCGGTTCCGCAGCCCACACTCCCCAGATCTGCCCGCGCTGCGGCGTCGGGCCGTCGAGTTCGTGCAGGATCGCGATCGCGTCGGTATGCGCTTCGGACCACCGGCCCAGCACCGTGTTGTGTCGGCTCAGGGCGGCGAGCGACTGCCAGCGCAGGTCGGTGTATCCCGAGCCGGGCAGCGCGAGGTCGAGACGACCGTCCGCCTCGAACGCCAAGAACGCGGCGCGCAGTCCGGTCTCGATGTCTGTTCGGTCGGTGGATTCGAGAAAACCGGTCTCGCTCATGCGGTGGCCTCCAGGGAACGTAGGAATCCGGCCATGCCGTCGGGCGCTCTGCCGCGCAGTCGACCCGAGGTCGTGACCGGAATGTCGCACACCCGACGGCACTCGATGCCGCCGAGCTCGAGGCGTCGAACCAGATCGTGGTCCTCGCCGGTGGTCAGTGGTGCAAATCCGCCGACGGAGAGGTACTCCGCCGCTCGGACACCGAGGTTGGCACCGTGCACGTGTGGGTGGCCGAACTCGTTTCGGTAGTGCGCGTCGTACGACGATCGCACCCCGAGGTTCTCCTCGACGTGGCCCTCGAAATCGACCGCCACCGTTCCGGCCACTGCAAGAGCGCCCTCGGCGGCATGCCGGAGATGGCCGAGCAGCCAGTCCTCACCCACCCGGGTGTCGGCATCGGTGGTGGCGAACCAGGTGGATGCGCAGTGTTCGGGGACGTACGTCGCGAATCCGGCGGCTCTGGCCGCTCCGACGTTGCGATGCGCCACCTCGACAGCCGACACGGACGGATGACGTGCCGCGATGAGCGCGGAGTCGTCGGTGCACGCATCGAGCACGACGATCGTCGAGACGGACACCGAGGCCACGTCCACGACGCGGCGTTGTGCTCGCGCCAGGGCGGTCAGGCACGCGTCGAGCAGATCCTGCTCGTTGTGCGCGGGTACGACGACGACGATGTGGCTGACAGGGGTACGGGGGAAAGCATCGGAGATCACGGTCCACCCTTTTCGGACACCGGACGAAGAAGAGTCCGTTTCGGAAACCGCCGGTGTCTGGACGGGATGTGCTCCCCTCGCACATACCCGTTCCCCAGCTGCCGACACATGCGTCCTGGCCTGCAGAGACAGCTCTCGGGACCGGTTGCGGGAAGATACTCGTACTCGCGGTTTCTTTCGGCCGTTTCGTCGATATCCGATTAGCAAATGTCGGGGCGGTATGTGTTAATGGGCGTTGCCCCGCGGCAGCACTGTTCGTGGGTGTCGCGACGCAGCACGAAGGATGGTCGGGTTACATGGCATCACCGGTTCGCACACGCAGATTCGCCCGTATCGGCGCGATCGTTGCAGGTACAGCCCTTGCTGCGTCCGCCGCATTCGGTTCAGCACAGGCCGCGCCACTGTGGCCGGGCGGCCCGGACGTCTCCATCCCCGGAATGCCGGGGTCCTCGGATCCGGCTGCCCCCGCGCCGCAGCAGCTCACTCCGCAGCTCGCGCCTGCCAACTTCTCCGATCCGAGCATCAGCCCCTCCGGCGGCGAGGTTGTCGGAGTCGCGCAGCCCATCGCCATCCGCTTCGACGAGGCCATCGGCGATCGCGACGCCGCGCTGCGCGCCATCCGCGTCACCACCACCCCGTCCGTAGCCGGGCACTTCTACTGGATCAACGACACCCAGGTCCGGTGGCTGCCCAACGAGTTCTACCCGGCGCACACCCAGGTAACCGTCGAGGCAGGTGGCGCGAAAGCCGAGTTCTCCACCGGCGACTCCATCATCACCACCGCAGACGACAACACCAAGCAGATCACCGTCACCCGCAACGGCGAGGTCGTCCGCACCATGCCCACCTCGATGGGCAAGGTCGGACACGAAACCCCCAACGGCACCTACATCGTCGGCGAGCGATTCCGGGACATGTACATGGACTCGTCCACCTACGGCGTCCCCATCGACTCCGAGGAGGGCTACCGCACGTACGTCGAGTACGCGACGCGCATCTCCTACAGTGGCATCTTCGTGCACGCGGCCCCGTGGTCGGAATCGCAGCAGGGCTACTCCAACGCCTCGCACGGCTGCCTCAACGTCAGCACCGAAGACGGCAAGTGGTTCTTCGAGAACGTCCAGAAGGGCGACCCCGTCATCGTCGTCAACACCGACGGCGGCACCCTCAGCGGATCCGACGGCCTCGGAGACTGGAACCGTTAGAGCGGCTTCGCCGCACGTGAGCGGAACTTCGTAGCCCACTACGAGGTTCCGCTCACAACATAGGTTCGCCAGGCCGCCAGTAAACGTTGGGGCCCAGTTCACCATTCGTTAGCCGAGGCTGAGCACAGTCCTCGCGGTGAGTGCAACAACCGAACGAGTGCTGCCCACGGCCAGGAAGAAGAGCTTCTTCTCGCGGCCGTGGACCGATTACGCACTCTTCCTGATCCTGGTGGGCCCCAACCTGGTTCTGCTGGGCGTGTTCACGTATCGGCCGCTGGTCGAGAACTTCCAGTTCTCGTTCTTCGACTGGAACCTGTCCTCGCCCACCTCCACGTTCGTCGGCTTCGACAACTACCGCGAATGGGCGTCCCGCGAGGACACCTGGCAGATCGTCGGCAACACCGTCGTGTTCACGGTCGCCGCGGTGGTGGGCTCATTGGTTCTCGGCCTGGTGCTCGCGCTGTTGCTCGATCGAAAGCTCAGGGGCCGCAACTTCGTTCGCTCCGCAGTCTTCGCCCCGTACGTCATCTCGGGTGCAGCGATCGGCATCGCGTTCCAGTTCGTCTTCGACCCGAACTTCGGGCTGGTCCAGGATCTGATGCGACGCCTCGGCCTCGGCGCGGTTCCGGACTTCTATCAGGACCCCAAGTGGGCGATGGTCATGATCACCGTGACGTACCTGTGGAAGAACCTGGGCTACACCTTCGTCATCTACCTCGCGGCCCTGCAGGGCGTTCGTAAAGAACTGATGGAAGCGGCCGAGATCGATCAGGCGAGCCGCTGGACCACGTTCCGCAAAGTCCTTCTGCCGCAACTACGTCCGACTACGTTCTTCCTGTCGATCACGGTGCTGCTCAATTCGCTCCAGGTCTTCGACATCATCAACGTCATGACGCGCGGCGGCCCGCTGGGAACCGGCACCACCACGATGGTCTACCAGGTCTACGAGGAGACGTTCCGCAACTTCCGGGCCGGCTACGGCGCCACCGTCGCGACGATCCTGTTCCTCGTGCTGTTGATCGTCACTCTCGTACAGGTACGAATCATGGATCGGGACGATCAGCGATGACTGTGACCAACAAGCCTCGGACGGCCACGCCGGAGAAGGTGCCCGGGCCGCGCGACCAGCAGCGTGCGCGTCGTAGCGCGAACATCCTCGGATATGCGGCCATGGTCGCGGTCCTGCTGATGATCGGGCTGCCACTGTTCTGGATCCTGGTCACCTCCTTCAAGGATCGACCGGACATCTACGTTCAGCCGGTCACGTGGTGGCCCAGCGTGTTTCATCCGCAGAACTACGACGAGGCGACGACGGAGGTGCCGTTCTTCACGTATCTGCGCAACTCCATCATCATCACCACGGCCGTGTCGTCCATCAAGTTCGTCCTCGGGGTTCTCAGCGCCTACGGTCTGGTGTTCCTGCGCTTCCCGGGCAAGAACGTCGTCTTCCTCGTCATCATCGCCGCGCTCATGGTGCCCAACCAGATCACCGTCATCTCCAACTACTCGCTCATCTCCGAGTTGGGATGGCGGAACTCGTTCCAGGGCATCATCATTCCGCTGGCCGGTGTCGCATTCGGTACCTTCCTGATGCGCAATCACTTCCTGTCGCTGCCGCCGGAGATCATCGAAGCCGCGCGGATGGACGGTGCCGGACCGGTACGGCTGATGTTCCGGGTGATCCTGCCGCTGTCGGGCCCGACCATGGTTGCGTTCGCCATCATCACGATCGTCACCGAATGGAACGAGTACCTCTGGCCGTTCCTGATGTCCGACGACTCCTCTGTCGCACCGCTTCCGGTCGGGTTGACGCTGCTCCAGAACAGCGAGGGCTACACCAACTGGGGCGCGGTGATGGCCGCGACGGTGCTGACCATTCTGCCGATCCTTCTCGTCTTTCTCGTCCTGCAACGCCACATGATCAAGGGCCTCACCTCCGGTGCGGTCAAGGGCTGATTCACCTCACTATCAGGAGTCGAACACCATGGCACACATCATCAATCGGCGTGGCTTCCTCACGCTCACCGGTGCGGCTGCCGCCGCCGCTGCCCTCGCTGCGTGCAGCGGCCCCGGATCGGGCGGGTCGGGCGGCGAGGCCGTCGAAGGCGATGCGAACACCATCAATTTCTGGTCGAACCACCCGGGCAAGTCCCAGGAGTTCGAGCAGGAACTGATCTCGCGCTTCCAGGCCGAGAACCCCGGCCTGACGGTCAACCTCATCGACGGTGGCAAGAACTACGAGGAGGTGTCGCAGAAGTTCAACGCGGCGCTGTCCGGCAACGATGTGCCCGACGTCGTCGTGCTCTCGGACGTCTGGTGGTTCAACTACGCACTCACCGGTGCGATCGAGCCGCTGGACAAGCACTTCTCCGCAGCAGGGGTAGACCAGTCCGATTACGTGGATTCGCTGCTGGCCGACTACAACTGGAACGGCAGCCACTGGGCATTGCCGTACGCGCGCTCGACGCCGCTGTTCTACTACAACAAGGCCGTCTGGCAGCAGGCGGGCCTGCCCGATCGCGGACCGGCCACCTGGCAGGAATTCGACGAATGGGGCCCGCGCATCCAGGCCGTCGTCGGAAACGGCAAGCTCGCTCACGGTTGGGGTAATGCCGTCGACTACCTCGGGTGGACGTTCGAGGGACCGATCTGGACGTTCGGCGGATCGTACTCCGATCAGTTCGAGCTGAAGTTCGACGACCCCAATACCATTGCGGCAGGCAAGTTCCTGCAGGACATGATTCACACGAAGAAGTACGCCGCGGTGTCCAACGACATCGCCAACGACTTCGCCGCCGGTATCTTGGCGTCCACCATCGCCTCCACCGGAGACCTGTCGACCATCACCAAGGGCGCTGCGTTCGAGTTCGGTACCGCGTTCCTGCCGGCCACCGAGGGCACCCCCGGCTGCCCCACCGGTGGTGCGGGCCTGGCCATCCCGGCGAAGATCTCGGACGAGCGAAAGGTGAACGCGCTCAAATTCATCGACTTCGTCACCAACGGTGCCAACACCGCCTACTTCTCGCAGAACACCGGCTACATGCCGGTCCGCAAGTCTGCTCAGCAGGACCCGTCGGAGATCGCATTCCTCGAGGCGAACCCCAACGCGAAGACGGCCGTGGACCAACTGGCGCTGACCCGCTCGCAGGACTACGCCCGCGTGTTCGTTCCCGGCGGCGACAAGATCATCGGTAGTGGACTCGAGCAGATCGCGCTGCAGAATGCCGATGTAGCAACGACATTCGCGTCCGTCTCGGATCAGCTGCAGCAGATCATCGACCGCCAGATCGCCCCGAAGCTGCCGAAGTAATGGCCGCCGTTCACTACGCCGGTGTCTCGCACCGGTACCCGGGTGCCGATTCGCTCGCTGTCGACAACCTCGAACTCGACATCGCGGACGGTGAATTCATCGTTCTCGTCGGGCCTTCGGGCTGTGGGAAGTCGACGAGTCTGCGGATGCTCGCCGGTCTCGAGTCCGTCGAAAGCGGTCACATCGACATCGGCGGAGTGGACGTCACCTCGCTGGCTCCGCGGGCCAGGGACGTCGCGATGGTGTTCCAGAACTACGCGCTCTACCCCAACATGACCGTCGGCGACAACATGGGCTTCGCGCTGCGCAATGCCGGAATGAGCAAGTCCGACACCGCAGCACGAGTACTCGATGCGGCGAAGATGCTCGAGCTCGAGCCACTGCTGGGCCGCAAGCCCGGCAAGCTCTCCGGCGGGCAGCGTCAGCGAGTGGCCATGGGGCGCGCCATCGTGCGTCAGCCCAAGGTGTTCTGCATGGACGAGCCGTTGTCCAACCTCGACGCCAAGTTGCGGGTGTCGACCAGAGCCCAGATCGCCGGTCTGCAGCGACGATTGGGCACCACGACGGTGTACGTCACGCACGATCAGGTCGAGGCCATGACCATGGGTGATCGCGTCGCAGTTCTGCTGGACGGCAAGTTGCAGCAGATCGCCGCTCCGCGGGAGTTGTACGACAATCCCGTCAACACGTTCGTCGCCGGATTCATCGGGTCGCCCGGCATGAATCTGGTCGACGCCCCCGTGCGCGACGGCGCGGCCGTACTCGGTGAGTTGCGCATTCCCGTCCCGTCCTCGGCGGGCGAGCGCGTCGTCGTCGGCGTGCGACCGGAATCGTGGGACCTGGTGGGCGACAGTACCGGCCTGCAACTGACCGTCGAACTGATCGAGGAACTGGGTGCGGAATCGTTCGTCTACGCTTCCGCACCCGCCGCGATCGATGGATGGACCACCACCTCCGGGAGGATGTCGGTCCGAGTCGATCGCAAGCTGTCGATCGCACTGGCCGAGACGATTCGACTGGTGCCCCGGCTCGACGAGCTGTTCTTCTTCGATTCCGTTACCGGCCTGCGGTTGTCGTAGCCGGTTCGCCGAGATCCACCGGGAGAGTGGCCCATCCGTGTAGGACGCGGGTGTTGCGGCGGGTTCCCTCGCCTGCCGACCGCAGGTGAGGGAACCGATCGAACAGGGTCTTGAGGCCCACTTCCGATTCGGCCTTGGCCAGGGCGGCACCGAGGCAGTAGTGACGCCCTCCCGAGAACGACAGGTGCTTACCGGCATTGGCGCGGGTGACGTCGAAGCGATTGGGGTCCTCGAACACCAGCGGGTCCCGATTGGCACCGGCGAGCACCAGCACGACGAGCTTGCCCTCGTGCACCGTCACCCCCTCGACCTCCACGTCGCGCTTGGCCATGCGAGCCGTGAGCTGTACGGGAGACTCCATCCGCAGCATCTCGTCGATCGCGGTGGGCCAGTGCGACGGATCCTGTTGCAGCACAGCCAGTTGGTCGGGATGATCCAGCAGAAGTCGGATGCCGCTGCCGAGCAGATTGACCGTCGTCTCGAACCCGGCAGCCAACACCAAACCTGCTGTGGCCCTGAGCTCCTCGTCGTTGAGGCCGATGCCCTCGTCCTTCGCAGCGATCAGCTGGCTCATCAGATCGTCACCGGGGTTGCGACGCAGCTCCGCGATGTGCTGCGAGAGCCAGGCGTCGAAACCGATCAGCCCACGCTCGACCTGCTTGAACTGAGACCACGACAATCCGATGTCGAGACTGGGTGCGGCCATCTCGCCGAACTCGAGGACTCGTTGATTGTCCTCCTCGGGAACGCCGAGGATGCGCCCGATGACCGCGACCGGCAGCCGCGCGCAATAGCGATCGACGATGTCGACGACCGGAGAGCCGTCGGACAGCTCGTCGAGGAGAGCATCGGCAGTTTCCTGCACCTGATCGCGCATCTTCTTCACCGCGCGGGCGGTGAAGACCGAGGACACCAGCTTGCGGTACCTGGTGTGGTTCGGCGGCTCCACCGAGAGCAGTGACGGCGGCAGAATCGGGTGCAGTGCGCCGGATCTGGTGTGTTCCTCGATCCACCGCAATGGCCCGGGAAGGGTTGCACCCAACTGAGTGACGCGGAAATCGTCCGAGCGCAGCAGGTCGAACGCCACCCGGTGGTGCACGGTGATGTTCGAGATTCGAGTCTTCACCAGCGGCGCGGTGGCGCGCAGTTCTTCGTAGACCGGCGTCGGATTTGCCCGCGTCGCCGGATCGGCCACCAGCATGGCCTGCCGATCACCCGCGGCTGCAGCGCGCTTGGCCCCGAACCTGATGACCCCGTGCGCCGCGAGCCATCGTACGAACTCCCTCATCCGAAATCCCCTCCCCATTGCCCTACGGATGTGAGTGGAACTTCGTAGCACGCTACGAAGTTCCACTCACCTGCTACCAGATCCTGACGCGCTTCCCCGGGTCCAAGTACAGCGCATCTCCGGGCTGTACGTCGAATGCTTCGTGAAAACTGTCGAGATTTCGTACGACGCCGTTGCAGCGGAACTCCGGCGGCGAGTGCGGATCGACGGCGAGTCGACGGATCGCCTCGGCGTCGCGAGCCTTGGTACGCCACACCTGTGACCACCCGAAGAACACGCGTTGCAGCCCGCTCAGGCCGTCGAGCACCGGTGCGTCCTTGCCTTCGAGCGAGATCTCGTAGGCGGCGACGGCGATGGACAGACCACCCAGGTCGCCGATGTTCTCGCCGATGGTGAACTCGCCGTTGACCTTGTGGCCGGGCAGTGCCTTGGGCTCGAACTCGTTGTACTGCTCGATCAGGGCCGTGGTGCGTTTGCCGAATTCGGTGCGGTCGTTGTCGGTCCACCAGTCGACCATGTTGCCGTCACCGTCGTACTTGGCACCCTGATCGTCGAATCCGTGACCGATCTCGTGGCCGATGACGGCTCCGATACCGCCGTAGTTGGCCGCGTCGTCGGCCTCGGGGTCGAAGAACGGTGGCTGCAGAATGGCTGCGGGAAAGACGATCTCGTTCATGCCGGGGTTGTAGTACGCGTTGACGGTCTGCGGCGTCATGAACCACTCGTCACGGTCGACGGGTCCGCCGAGCTTGTCCAGATCGCGTTGGTAGTCCGCGGTGTAGCCGCGGCGGTAGTTGCCGAGCAGGTCGTCGGCGCTGATCTCGACACTCGAGTAGTCGCGCCACCGATCGGGGTAACCGATCTTGGGGGTGAACTTGCCCAGCTTGTCCAACGCCTTCTCACGCGTCTCCGGGCTCATCCATTCGAGCTCGGAGATGTTGCGGCGGTAGGCCTCGGTGAGATTGTCGACCAGCACCTGCATCCGAGCCTTGGAGTCGGCCGGGAAGTGGCGTTCGACGTAGAGCTTGCCGACGGCCTCGCCGAGCACGTCCTGCACCAGGGAGACGCCGCGCTTCCAGCGCTCGCGGTTCTCCTCGGTTCCGGTCAGCGTCGTTCCGTAGAACGCGAAGTTCTCGTCGACGATGGCGCTCGTGAGAAACGGTGCCCGTGAATGCACGACGCGCCAGGCCAGCCACGCCTTCCACGCTTCGATGTCCTCGGAATTCCACAGCGAGACGAAGGTACTCAAGAACGGAGGCTGCCGAACCACGATCTCGGCGAACTGCTCGGTGGTTGCGCCGAGCCCGGAAATCCATGCGGCCCAGTTGAATCCGGCACCGTTCTGAACCAACGTGTCGTAGTCGACGAGGTTGTAGCTCTTCTCGGCGTCACGCCTGGCGACGACGTCCCAGTGGCCTGCGGCGATCTTCTGCTCGAGGTCGAACACCGTCTGCGCGTCGTACTCGATGCCGCTGAGTGCGAACATCTTCGAGATGTGCTCGACGTAGCTCGAGCGGATCTCGGCGTACTCGTCCTGGCGGTAGTACGACTCGTCGGGCAGGCCGATTCCGGACTGGCTGAAGTGCACGAGGTAGCGAACGGACTGCTTGGCGTCGGTGTCGACGTAGTGGCCGATGGCGCCGCCGACGCCCGTGCGTTGCAGGGAGCCGAGAACGCCTGCGAGGGTGACGAGGTCGGTGGCGTCGGAGATGGCAGTGAGTTCGTCGGCGATCGGGGTGACGCCGAGTTGCTCTGCGCGATCGGCGTCCATGAAGCTCGAGAACAGGTCGCCGATCTTCTGCGCGTCGCTGCCCGCGGGCGGGTTCGCGTCGGCCGACTCTTCGATGATGGTCTGGACGTCGACCTCGGCGCGGTCGTACAACGTGCGGAATGCGCCGTCGACGGCGCGGTCGGCCGGGATGGCGTACTCCTCGAGCCATTTGCCGTTGACGTGCACGAACAGGTCGTCCTGTGCGCGTGTGTTCTCGTCCTGGTAGCTGAGATCGATGCCCGAGTTCACTACTGAAGTCATGCGTCCATCTTTACACTCTTGCGCTTGATTGAACGGGTGTTTAATGTGCTGTACATGCGTACAGCATCGGAGGATCTCACCACCAGGGCTCGGATTCGCGACACCGCGATCGGCGTCTTCGGCTCGCAGGGCTTCACCGCAGGCGTGCGGTCCATCGCCACAGCGGCAGGCGTCTCTCCCGGGCTGCTCAATCACCACTTCGGGTCCAAGGACGGGCTGCGCAGAGCGTGCGACGAGCATGTCCTGCGAGTGATCCGCGAGTCGAAGGCCGCGTCGGCGGCACCCACCGGAATGATGGAGCAACTGGCTCGCATGGACGAGTACGCGCCGCTCGTCGCCTACATCGTGCGGAGCTTCTCCGCGGGCGGCACGTTGGCGCGAGAGTTGTTCGAGCACATGGTCGACGACGCCGTCCGCTACATCGACGACGGGGTCCGCGAGGGTCGTTTCGCCCCCAGCCGAGACCCCGCGGCACGCGCCCGATTCCTGACGCGACAGAACGTCGGCGGACTGCTGTTGTACGTGCAGATGGCCGGCCCCGACGTCGATTTCCGCGAGGCCCTGAGCGCGCTCGGCGACGAGATCATGCTTCCTGCACTCGAGCTCTACACCGACGGATTGTTCACCGACTCCCAGGCTTTGGACACCTATCTGGAGGCCACGTCATGACCGAAGCAATCTCCGTGGACGGGCTGGTGAAGACGTTCGGGTCGGTCCGCGCGCTCGACGGACTGGACCTGCACGTGCCGACCGGTGAGGTGCACGGCTTCCTCGGCCCCAACGGGGCAGGGAAATCCACGACCATCCGTGTACTGCTCGGGCTCGTCCGCGCGACGTCGGGCCAGGTGCGCTTGCTCGGCGGCGACCCGTGGGCCGACCCCGTGGCGCTGCATCGACGCCTGGCCTACGTCCCGGGTGATGTGACACTGTGGCCGTCGCTGACCGGCGGTGAGGTGATCGATCTGCTCGGCCGGATGCGCGGCGGAATCGACACCGCCCGCCGCGCCGAACTGCTCGAACGGTTCTCCCTCGACCCCGGTAAACGCACCCGTACCTACTCCAAAGGCAATCGGCAGAAGGTCGCGCTGATCTCGGCGCTGGCCTCCGACGTCGAGTTGCTGATCCTCGACGAACCCACCTCGGGACTCGATCCGCTGATGGAGCAGCATTTCGGCGACTGCGTGAAAGATGCTGCCCGACGCGGAGTCACGGTGCTGTTGTCGTCGCACATCCTGTTCGAGGTGGATGCGCTGTGCAGTTCGGTGACGATCGTGAGAGAGGGACGGACGGTCGATACCGGGACCCTGGCGTCGATGCGACACCTGACCCGCACGACGGTCACCGCCGATCTCGAGCGCATGCCCGACGGTCTCGCCACGCTCGCGGGGGTGTCCGAAGTCCGAGTCGCGGGATCCTCCGTCACCTGCACGGTGGAGAACGACGCCCTCGGTGCGACGATGCACGTACTCGCCGACGCCGGAGTCCGCAGCCTGGTCAGTTCCGCTCCGACGCTCGAAGAACTGTTCCTGAGGTACTACGCATGAACGCCCTGACCGGCACGGGCGCATTGCTGCGGTTGTATCTGCGCCGCGATCGTCTGGTGGCACCGGTGTGGATCGTCCTGCTCGGGGCGCTGCCGCTGCTGTACGCGGTCAGCTTCGAGGGCCTGTATCCGACGGCGGCGGACCGTCAGGCCTTCTACCTCGGCACCCTGTCGACGCCGGCGCAGGCAGCGCTCGTCGGCCCGATCTTCGGCAGCGACCTGGGCGCTCTGGTGTCGTGGCGCTCGGGGGCGGTGCTGGCGCTGGTTCCGCTGGCGGCGATCCTCACCGTGGTTCGGCACACCCGAGGCGAGGAGGATGCGGGTCGAACCGAGCTGATCGGATCGACGGCGGTTGGTCGGTACGCCGGATTGGCCGCGGCGATCGCGCTGGCGGGCGGCGCGGTGGCGGCGACGGGCGCGTTGTCGTCGATCTCGCTGTGGGCGTTCGGCCTCCCGGTGGCCGGGAGCATCGCGTACGGGGCATCGGTCGTTGTGGTCGGAATCGTCTTCGTCGGCTGCGCGGCAGTGGCGGCACAGGTGGCGTCGGGGGCGCGGGCGGCTCGCGGTTACGCCCTCGGCGCGCTGGCCGTGGCGTTTGCGGCACGTGCGATCGGCGACGCAGGCTCGGGCACCCTGTCGTGGTTCTCGCCGATCGGCTGGTCGGCGCAGGTGCGGCCGTTCGCCGACGAGAGGTGGTGGCCGATGCTGATGTCACTGGCCGTCGCGGCGATGTTCCTCACCGCTGCGCTCGCTGCTGCCGAGCGTCGCGATCTCGGTAGTGGACTGTTGGCCGAACGCCGTGGCCGAGCAACGGCGCCGCCGTCACTGGCGGGTCCCGTTGCGCTCGCCTGGCGACTGACTCGCGGCGCGACCGTCGGCTGGACCGTCGGCATCGCGCTGTTCGGCATCGCCATCGGTTCGTCCGCCCACGGCATCGGAGGACAGCTCGGCAGTAGTGCCGTCATCAGCGACGCACTGGAGAAGTTCGGTGGCAGCACCATCGAACAATCGTTCATCGCCGCCGTACTGAGCATCGTGGGCGTCGTCGTAGCGGCATACTCGGTCTCGGCCGTTCTGCGGCTGCACAGCGAGGAAGAGGCGGGCCTGGCCGAGATCGTGTTGGCCACAGGCGTCTCGCGCCTGCGGTGGCTGTCAGGTCACCTACTGTTCGCTGTCCTCGGCCCAGCGTGGCTACTGCTGGTCGTCGGCCTCACCATCGGCCTGACGTACGGGTCGGCCACCGGCGATATCGCAGCAGAACTTCCGTCCGTCCTGCTCGGCGCACTGGGTCAGCTGCCGGCGGTGTGGGTGGTGACGGCCATCGGCGTGGCCCTGTTCGGCGCTGTCCCTCGATTCGCGACCGTCCTGTGGGCCGTTCTGGGCGGCTTCGTCGCCCTCGGCCAGATCGGGTCGGTGGTGGGCCTGCCGCAGCCGTGGCTCGATCTCTCGCCCTTCACTCACGTTCCCCGATTGCCGGGAGCAGCATTCGCCCTCGCGCCGATCGGTTGGCTCGTCGTGGTCGCCGTCGTCGTCGGTATAGGAGGTTTCACAGCGTTCCGACGAAGAGGCATCCGAGGGTGACGGTGGTCGGATAGCATCGACACTGGCCGATTTGTCCGGCCCGGTCCAACATGGTGGCGTCCTGTCGGGTCCGTGATCTCTGAGCCGAACGCGCATGGAGGTTACGTGCAATCGACATTCCTGCGCACGTGGTGGAACCAGCCGCACAGCTACGAGTCGGTGGTGAGCTACCTCGGGTTGCACGGTGCGCTCGCACCGTATCGCCTTGCTGCTTCGCTGAGCACGTTCTCGTACGGGCTCGGCGCTGCCGCACTGCTGTTTCTCACCGATTCTCCGCCGACCTCGGCGATCGGTAGATCGATCTTCGTCGTTGCGATCGTGTCGACGTTGGTGGTCGGTGTCGCCTGGCTGAAGGCTCCGTGGCCGTCGAAGCGTGTGTCCCTGATGTTCGCCGCGTACTCGGACATCGGAGTAACGCTGGTTCTGTTGTCCTACGGATCGCCTCAGACTGTTTTCGTTGCCCTCGCGATGCTCGCGGCCAACAGCGTGTACGTGCAGCTCTTCCACAGTCCGAGGGTCATGGCACTGCATCTGCTGTGGGCCGGAACTGCCGTGACGCTGTTCTTCGTGCTGATCTTGCTCTCGCCCGACTCCGATCACGGTCTGGCCATCGCGCAACTCGTGGTGCTCGTCCCCATCACGTTCATGGGCCCGACCTTCTTCCAGTACCTGCTCCTCAAACTGCAGGTCCAGGCGCAGGCGGCCAACTTCGACCCGCTCACTCAGGTGCGCAACCGACGAGGACTCGACGAGGCACTACCGGTGTATTTCCTCGGTGCGACCGACGTGTCGGTGATGGTCGTCGACGTGGACCGATTCAAGTCGATCAACGACAGATTCGGCCACCACCAGGGGGATGCGGCCCTGCAACTCGTCGCACGTCGGTTGACGACGGACGGTGTGCTGGTTGCGCGAGTGGGCGGTGAGGAATTCGCGGTGGTGACCAAATCGGCCGAGACCGAGGCCCTCGCACTGGCCGAGAAGTATCGCTGTGCCGCGCACTCCGCGGACGACTCCGCACCCCTGACGGTGAGCATAGGCGTCGCACACTGCACGTATCCGATCTCCGAAGACATCGGTTTCGACGTCGTCGAACTGACCACGCTGCTGCTGCGACGAGCCGACGCGGCGATGTACGAAGCCAAGCAGCAGGGCGGCAATCAGGTGGTCGTGGCGGGCTCGACGCCCCGAAGTGACTGGACTCCGTCAGGCTCCGAGACGTGAGTGCGGCGACGCGGCTACTCAGTTCGGAGTCGAGTCGTCGTACTGATTCTCGACGTTCTGCTGAAATTCGTCGGCACATTGCTGTTGCGCTGCAGTATCGCTGCCAGCGTTGCTGATGCAGTCGGTGAAGTCCTGTCCGCCGACTGCGTTGAACAGGCCGACGCCGACGACGACGAGAACGATGGACAGCGCTGCGGCCACGAAACCGAGAATGATCGCGAAGAGTGACACGGTGCCGTTGGTGGCGGTGCGCTTCTTGTACCTGGACCGTCCGACGAAGCCGAGCACGATGGCGATCAGGCCGAGCAGAATTCCACCGACGATGGTCCAGGAGAACAACACACCCAGAATCGCCAGGACCAGAGCCACCGTGCCGACGGTGTTCTTCGGTGCTGTCGGCTGTTGTTGGTACCCGCCCTGCTGGGGGTACTCGCCAGGTGAAGGATAGTTTCCGGGCGGGGGGTAGTTTCCGGGCGGCGGATTCTGATTCGACACGTTGAGTACCTCCGAAATCGGCGATCGTGAACGCTGGGAGTGTATGTGGGTGTCTCCTGTGAGCACAGGCCCCGCGTGTCCCCGTGATCAACTTGTCATCGAACGCGAATGTCAACCGCCGAGCCGCGAATGCATCTCCCAGATCAGTACCTCGGCCGATTCGGTGGCAGTGATACGTTGTCCGCCAGTAGAACTCATGCGGACGGCGTCACCCTCCCAGAGCTCGCCCACCCCCTCGAGAGTGACAGTGCCGCGCGCGACGAACAGGTGCACGAACGGGGCGTCGGGCACCGTCGCCGAGGCTCCGGGCAACAACCGTGCCGCATGCAGCGCAGCCGACTTCTGGCCTATGGTGATCGCTGCCTGACCCCGATGCTTGTCCATCCCCGACGCGACGGTGACCAACCCGCCTCGCAGTAATTCGTCGCCGATCTCGAGCTGCTCGTAGCCGGGCGTGGCACCGGGACTGTCCGGAAGCACCCACATCTGCACGAAGCGAACGGGTTCGGTGTGCCTGTTGCCGTCGATGCTCCAGGAGTCGTTCTTCTCGGAGTGCATGATGCCCTTGCCTGCGGTCATCCGTTGCGCGAGGCCGGGATGGATGATTCCGGAGTGTCCGATGGAATCCTGATGCACCAGCGAGCCCTGCATCACCCACGTGACGATCTCCATGTCGCGATGCGGATGTGTCTCGAAACCCTGACCGGCAGTGACGATGTCGTCGTTGTTGACCAGCAACAGTCCGTGATGGGTGTTGTCGGGGTCGTAGTGCTGGCCGAAGGAGAACGAATGTTTCGAGTCCAGCCAGGACACACGGGTTTTCGATCGATCACCGGCGCGGTGAACGTCGATGTGGGCGGTCAGTGGAGCGGACATGTGACCACTCTACGAGCATGTCGGTGCATCGGCGTACGACCTGCATAACGTTCGGGTGTCTATGCGGTCGGTGTGTGAGCGTCGCCGGGAGTGGGTAGGTTTCGCTGCGTACGGTCACAAGATCCGCAAACTCCCCCGAAGGCGGCGAGAGATTCTCATGGTCGGTTCCAGCTCGAGTGTGGCACGCACGGTCGAACCCCAGCTCGAGGACGCTCTGGCGGAGTGGTTGCCAGGTCAACGGTGGTTCGGCGCAAAGGGTTCGACGGTTGGTGCGGTGCGAATCGTCGCGCGCGACGTACTCCGGGACGAACCGCATTTCGCGGCCGAGCATCTGCTGGTGGAGGTGCAGCTGACGCAGGACGGAGCGGCCGTCACACAGACATACCAGGTGCCCCTGGGCTTCCGGACCGAGCTGAGCGACGACCTCCGGCCGTGGATACTGCCCGTGGCAGGCGAGGTGGCCGTGTTCGACGGTTTGCGCGACCCCGAGATCATCGGCCTGTACGGCGATGCACTTGCCGCCGGAAAGGCCACTGGCAGCATCGAATTCAAGATTGTCGACGGTTCGAGTGTGCCGAGCGGGCTGCGCGGTCGGGTTCTGGGGGTCGAGCAGTCCAACACATCGGTGATTCTCGGTGATCTGCTGTTGCTCAAGCTGTTTCGTCAAGTGCCGCCGGGAATCAGCCCCGATGTGGAACTGCATCGCGCGCTGGCCGAGGCGGGGAGCGTCAACGTCGCGCCGCTTCGGGGCTGGCTCGAAGCCGAAGTCGGCGGCGAACCCACAACGCTCGGCATGGCCCAGGATTTCGCCGCGAACTCCGCCGAGGGCTGGACTGCGGCGCTGGCCAGCGTGCAAGAGGTGTTCGATTCGCCGCAGACGCCGATCGAAGAATTGCCCGCCGATTTCGCCCCCGACGCGCATCGAATCGGAGCAGCTGTGGCGCAGGTGCACCACGACCTGGCATCGCAGCTCGGTACCGCCGAACGGTCGGTGGAATCGACCGCCGTCGAGGAGATCCTCGCCCGTATCTCGGGAGTGGCGCGGGTGGTGCCGGAGATCGCGCAGTACATCCCGGCGGCGACCGCTCTGATCTCGCGGGCGGAGGCGTCGAACAGCACCACGGTGCAGCGCATCCACGGCGATCTGCATCTGGGGCAGGTGCTGGGCACTCCTGAACGGTGGCTGCTCATCGATTTCGAGGGTGAGCCGGCAAAGACCCTGGCCGAGCGTCGGCAGATGGACAGCGCTCTGCGTGACGTGGCGGGAATGCTGCGCTCGTTCGACTACGCCGCCAACCACCTGCTGGTCGATCTGCCCGAGGATCCGTCGGCGCGAGAGCGAGCTGAGAAGTGGGCAGCCCGCAGCATCGCGGCATTCTTCGACGGATACGCCTCGGTGGCCGGGCACGATCCCCGCGATGAGTCCGACCTGTTGCGCGCATACGAGCTGGACAAGGCCGTGTACGAAGTTCTGTACGAGGCACGCAACCGGCCCACCTGGCTGTCGTTGCCGATGCGGGCCGTGGCGCGCCTGGTGAGCTGAGCCTGTAGTGACGACCCAGGGGTGCCGGTCGACCGGCACGTCTACGACAAGTACCGTATTGCCTGACACGGGAGGCAGGACATGAACGGTATCTTGGCAATTTTCGGCATCGCGGTGGTCGTCGTCACCATCGTCGTAGTGGTCGTGCTCGTTGCGGTGTTGTTCGTCGCATCGATCAAGCCCGACAGTCTCAACATCGACCTGGACCGCAAGAAGCGCGCTCGGGAAGAAAGTTCCACGAAAGCCTGAGATTTCCGTCACGTCCGAGACCGATTCGTTCGTGTGCGGAGTTGTATCGAGTCGAAGCGCCGACCGACGCTTCCGGTTCTACAACTGGAGACCTCGTGAGCACTTGCCTGAAAGACTCGGCCGCGTCCGGGTCTTCCGGCTGTGCGCCTCGCATCAGGTCGCGGATGCTCGGGGAGTCGGTTCTCGCTCAGTTCGCTCGCTTCGTGATCGTCGGGGTGTCGAGCAACGGTGTGTACGCCCTGTTGTTCGTCGCTCTCGCTTCCCTAGGATCGTTCACTGCCAACCTCGCAGGTGTGGCCGTCAGTACCGTCCTTGCCAACGAGCTGCACCGTCGTCACACCTTTCATGCAGCCGGTCGTGTCGGTTGGTTCCAGACGCAATGGGAAGCGGGGGGACTGGCCCTGATCGGTTTGGGCCTGAGTACCGCTTCACTGGCCGCCGTGCACATCCTGTTCCCGGCAGCGCCGACGTATCTCCAGGTTCTCGTCGTCATCGCTGTGAGTGGCATCTTCGGAGCCGTCCGGTTCCTCGCTCTCCGTGGCTGGGTGTTCCGTCCGGCGACGCTCGCCGCCTCGGGTTCCGCACTCACTGCTCGCTGAGCTGTGATGTTGCACCATTCGTTGTCGACAGGGATTGCTACCTCTAACAGAATCTGGGCAAGGCTCCACCTGATGCGCATCGATCGTCCTAGGCTTGCGAGCTGACGTCAACGCGAGGAGGCATCTCGATGGCCAGGGATCTGACACAGCTTGAGCTTCTGCAAGAGCTGGTGCCCACTGCCGAGGACAATGTGAACCGTCACATTTCGATGGCGCGGGAGTGGCACCCTCATGACTACGTTCCGTGGGACGAAGGCCGTAACTTCGCCGCACTCGGCGGCAAGGACTACGACCCGGAGCAGTCCAAGCTCTCCGACGTCGCTCAGGCCGCGATGATCACCAACCTGCTCACCGAGGACAACCTGCCGTCCTACCACCGTGAGATCGCCGAGAACTTCTCCCAGGACGGTGCCTGGGGAACCTGGGTCGGGCGCTGGACCGCCGAGGAGAACCGCCACGGCATCGTCATGCGCGACTACCTCGTCGTCACCCGCGGCGTCGATCCCGTCGCCCTCGAAGAAGCCCGCATGATCCACATGACCAACGGCTACGTCTCGCCCGCCGGGGCAGGTGTCGGTCTGCTGCACTCGGTCGCCTACGTGACCTTCCAGGAGCTGGCCACCCGCGTCTCGCACCGCAACACCGGCAAGGTCTGCGACGATCCGATCGCCGACCGCATGCTCCAGCGCATCGCCGCCGACGAGAACCTGCACATGATCTTCTACCGCAACATCACCGGCGCGGCGATGGACATCTCGCCCGATCAGACGTTGCAGGCGGTCTCCGACATCGTGACGAACTTCGTCATGCCCGGTGCCGGGATGCCGAACTTCCGCCGCAACGGTGTGCTGATGGCCAAGCACGGCATCTACGACCTGCGTCAACACCTCGAGGACGTCGTCTGGCCGGTACTGCGCAAGTGGAGCGTCTTCGAGCGCAACGACTTCACCGCACGCGGTGAGAACAAGCGCGAAGAACTCGCCGCGTTCCTCGAAGACCTCGAACGTCAGGCCACCAAGTTCGAGGAGATGCGCGATCGCTCCCTCGCCCGCGAACGCGCGAAGGCCGAAGCACGCGCGTCCTGACCGTCCCAGGTGAACGGAACTTCGTAGTCTGCTACGAAGTTCCGTTCACATAGGGTGTGGTGTGAACGAATTCTGGGACCGCATTTCCGCGGTGAGTCCTGATCCGCCGGTGTGGATCGTCCAAGTCGCTGCCCTGGCCGCTCTCGTCATCGTGGTGCTCCCGCAGACCTGGCGGATCGCGCGCAACGTCGTGACCATCGCGCACGAGGGCGCTCATCTGTTCGTCGCACTCATCACCGGTCGCCAGCTGATGGGCCTGCGGTTGCATTCGGACACCTCGGGCGTCGCGATCTCCAAGGGCAAGCCCACCGGCCTCGGCGTCATCGCGATGACCTTCGCTGGCTACGTGGGGCCGGCGCTGCTCGGTCTCGGTGCCGCGTTCGTGCTCGGAACCCAACATGCAGTCGCGGTGCTGTGGATCGGCGTCGTGTCGATTGCGTTGATGCTGTTGATGATTCGCAACATCTACGGGCTGCTCTCACTTGTCGTCGTCGGCGCCGCCCTGTTCGTCGTGTCCTGGTGGGGCACCGGCGAGCAACAGGTCGCTGCGGCGTACTTCATCACGTTCTTCCTGCTGATCGCCGGTCCGCGTCCCGTTCTCGAACTGCAGAAATCACGCAGCGCAGGACGGGCTCGGGACTCCGACGCCGATCAGCTGGCCCGGTTGACCTTCCTCCCCGGCATCGTCTGGGTCGGCCTGTTCCTGCTCGTGACCGTCGGCTCACTGGCGTTGGGGGCGTGGCGGATCCTGATGCCGGTTCAGTGACGAAGGGCCTGGGCCCTCAACTGTCCGGCTGCGGATTCTCCGTCAACATCCCGACCAGTCGCGCTACGCGATCTGCTCGGGTCTGCTCTCGTGCAGCGTTGTCGATCGGCATCAACAACTGACGCCGCTCACTCGGCCGCTTCCGCTCCCACGCGGATGTGCAGTGCGCCGCCTCCATCGCCTCCGCGACGTCCTGCGGCACCGGAACCAGATCGGGGTCGGCCGGCTCGAACTCGCAGGAGAGAACATCGCCGGCGCGGGCACCCAATCGGCGCTGAAGCCCCGCACCGATGTAGACGAACGACCCGGGCATCACATCCGAACCCGCTTTGTTGAGACCGAGATTGAGACTCGAGCCCTCGATCGAACCGTCGATTCGGCGAGTCGGCCACCGCTCCGCTGCCTCGACCAATCGAGTCGGAACTCGGATGATCGTGTACGTGTTCTTGCCCCACGTCAACGGTTCCAGCACTGCGTCGAATCGAAAGCGCTCACTCACGAATGCCTCGCATCATCGACACGACTGAAGGGAATTTCGCCCATAATCGCAGCATAAACGAGCGGTTGTCTGCGGAATGAAGACTCGCGTCGAACCCCCACGCGGATCGAGACCCGTTAAGTTCGAGTCGTGAACCTCACCGAGGTATGGACTGCGTACATGGCGCGACACTGCGTGAGCGTGCACCAGTCACCGCTGCCGCGATTCGGCCCCCACGGTCGGTGGACGAGCGCGAGGCTGCGGAACGAGCGACGACTCCGTGGACGGACGAGCTGTGCGAGTTCTACGGACTGCACGACGGTCAGCACGAAACCTCAGGCGAGGAGCACGTTCCGGTCGGATCCGTGCTGCCGGGCTTTACGCTCTACTCGCTCGACCGAGTTGTGGATAGGCACAGGTTCAGCCTCGAAGGCCCGCATTCGATCGACGATCTGGGCGACGATTGGCCGGCCGTCGTTCGAGCCCAGGAGGCCGGCGAGACGGCGGAGATGTTCGTCCCGGCGTATGTTCCGTTCGCCGAAGACGGTGGAGGCGGCCCACTTTACGTCGACACGCGCCCAGGTGCCCGGCAAGGTTGTGTCCGTATGTTCACCTACGAAGGTGCCGACGAGGGCGGACCCTGGTTCGACTCGCTGACCGAGTTCATCGCAGCCCTGTGCCGTAGCGTCGAGACCGGATCGGCGATCTACGACGAGCTGACACCCTCGTTCGAGGACGGCGCGCTCCAGTGGTGCGACCCCGGGTTGCCGGGGGGATCGATGGCACATGCGGTTGCGCTCCCGATTGTTCGAATACCGTTCGCGCTCGTCGACTTTCGCCCATCGCAGCTGTCTGACGACGACGACCTGATCGATCTCGACCATGTCCGCCGCATCGTCATCGAGACTGCTCGGAGGCTGCATCCGTCGGCCATGGTCGAGGACGCCCGAGCGGTGTACCGGCAGGTGCCGCGTGTGCGCGGTGCCAACATGAACTGGTGGGTGTCGATGAACGGGTCGGAGGTGGTCTTCACCGCAATCGTCACCGGAGAAGACCACGACGTCATCGTCCTGGAGCTTCCATCCGGGAGATGCGTCTTCGAAGCCGACGAGTGAGGTCCCCGCTAGAACACCACCCACAGCAGCGACGCGAGTGCGAATATCGCCAGTCCGAGCGTGGTTTCCATGACGGTCCAGGTTTTCAGTGTGGTCTTCTCGTCCATGCCGAAGAAGCGGCTGACGAGCCAGAAGCCGGAGTCGTTGACGTGAGAGAGAACGGTGGCTCCTGCAGCGAGCGCGAAGACGAGCAGCGCGATCTTGAAGTTGCTCAGATCCAGCTCCGCCACCTGCACCGAGATCAGCCCGGCGGTGGTGGTGAGCGCAACGGTGGCCGAACCCTGCGCGACGCGTAGCGCGGTGGCGATCAGGAAGGCCTGCAACAGAATCGGCAGTCCTAGATCGGACAACGAGGAGGTGAGGGACTGCCCGATGCCACTGGCCCGAAGCACACCTCCGAACATGCCGCCGGCACCGGTGATCAGGATGATCGAGCAGATGGGCCCGAGAGCCTGATCCATGTACTTGGCACCGTCGGCCACCGGGAAGCGCCCCGGCGCGAGGATGAACAAAGCCAGGAGCAAGGTGATGAGCAGTGCGATGGGTGTCTGACCGATGAGCGTGAGGGCAGCGGCCCAGGTCTCGTCTCCGGTCAGCACGCCCGAGGTGGTCAGAGTGTTGACCACGGTGTTGAGGGAGATCAGCACCAGAGGCGTCAGCAGAATGAACAGCACCGCGGCGAACTTCGGAGCCGGATTGCGTAGTGCAGCCATCTCCTTGTCGTGCTCCTCCGAGGCGGGTGCTCCGCCGGAGAAGATGTCGGCGGGCAAGGTGTGGAACCGCTTACCGAGCTGTGTGCCGACGAGGTACGAGCCGACGAACCAGGAGATGACGGCGACGGGGACGCCGACCAGCAGTACCGATCCGATATCGCCGCCGAGAAGCTCGGTGGCGGCGACGGGACCGGGATGCGGGGGAACGATGGCGTGCATCGCCGCGAACGCGCCCGCGGTGGGGAGTGCGTACAGCAGCACCGATCCACCGAAACGTTTGGCGACGGTGAAGATGATCGGCAGGAACACGACGAGCCCGGCGTCGAAGAAGATGGGAAAGCCGAAGATGAGTGCGGCGACACCGAGGGCGAGCGGTGCGCGTTTGGCACCGAAGCGGTTGATCAGGGTATCGGCCAATACTTGTGCGCCACCGGTGATTTCGAGCAGTCTGCCGACCATCACGCCCAAGGCGACGAGTAGGGCAACCGATCCGAGCGTGGAACTGAAGCCCGAGAGCAGGGCCGACGGTACGTCTGTCAGCGGAATTCCCGCCGCGACAGCGGTGACCGCGCTGACCAGGACGAGTGAGACGAAGGCGTGCAGCTTCACCTTCATGATGAGGAACAGCAAGATTGCTACGGCTGCGGCTGCGATCAGCAGCAATACAGTCGTTCCGTATGCCGGTTCGATCGGATCCATGGGGGTTACCTCGTTCGTTCGGCTCGAATTTCGACCATATCGGACAGTCTGCAAGCCCCGTGGGGTTACGAGCTCCGGTCGTCGGTCGACTCGGGTGCGGTGGAGTACGGTGCCAGTATGAGTGATGGGGATCACGTAACGGGTGGGGATCGCACTGGAGACTCGCCGGGGGAACCGACGACGGAACAGTTGCGCGAGCAAGCGCAGCGGTACGCCGCAGCCGCGCGCCTGAAGATGAAGGAGCGACGGGCGAACGCGTCCGGTGGTCTCGGAGCCGTTGTTGCCGAACGCGCAGGCGGCTGGGACCTCGACGATCAGAACACCGTCGCGATGGACCGTCAGCAGCGGCTGTGGAACGGGGTGATGGACCGGTACTTCCGAATGGAGATCGATGGTTGGGAGACCATCCCCGAGTCGCCGGTACTGGTCGTGGGGGTGCATTCGGGTGCGCCGTTCGTGTGGGACGCGTGGACCGTCGGCGCGCAATGGTGGCGACACTTCGGCGAGAAGCGGATTCTGCACGGCACCGCGCACGATGCGCTGATGGCGTTCCCGTTGATCGGCAAAGTCTTTCGATCCATGGGCGTGCTGCCCGCGGCACCGGACTCGATGTCGACGGCACTGGCCGAGGGCCGGGACGTCATCGTGTGGCCGGGCGGTGAGGTCGATTCGTTGCGGCCCTGGAGCAAGCGCGACGAGGCCACCCTCGGTGGTCGAACCGGTTTCATCAAGCTTGCCATTCGGATGGGTGTACCCATCGTGCCGGTGGCGACGGTGGGTGGGGCCGACGCGATGCCGGTACTGATTCGCGGTGACAAGCTGTCGAAAGCGCTGAAGCTGGACAAGATTGCACGGTTGAAGGTGTTTCCCATCGCGATCTCGCTTCCCTGGATCATCGCGCCCGCCGCGCTGCCACAGATTCCGTTGCCCGCCAAGATCCGTACCCGTTTCATGCCGCCGGTCGAACTGGACCACGATCCGGCTCGGTGCGAGGACGAGGCGTACGTCGAAGCCAAATACGACGAGGTGCGCGCGAGCATCCAGTCCGGGATGGACGCCCTCGCCAGCAAGCGAAAGTTTCCCGTCTTCGGCTGATTCCTCGCGGTATCGGCAACGCGGACCGAAGCTGACCGCGATCGTTTCTAGCGTCTCCGTCGTAGGGATTCACCGCTACGACGAGGGGCGTCACACATGATCGAAACATCGGGATTGACCAAGACTTTTCGGCAAGGCAAGAAGACCGTGGAGGCGGTGCGTGGCATCGATCTGACGATCGGTGAGGGGGAACTGGTGGCGCTGCTGGGTCCCAACGGGGCCGGTAAGTCGACCACTCTGCGGATGCTGACCACCCTGCTGTCACCGACGTCGGGCTCGGCCCGCATCGCGGGGTTCGACGTGGGCCAGGACCGGGATCGAGTTCGGCGCAGCCTCGGCTACGTGGGACAGGGCAACGGTGCGGGCCACAATCAACGCGTCCGGGACGAGCTCGTCGTGCAAGGCCTGTGCTACGGCATGACGCGTCCCCGATCACGCAGTCGCGCAGACGAATTGATCGAGGCGCTCGAACTCGGCGAGCTCGCCGGCCGTACGGTCTCGACTCTCTCCGGTGGGCAGCGTCGACGGCTCGACATCGCTCTGGGTTTGGTGCATCGGCCACCCCTGCTGTTTCTCGACGAGCCGACCACCGGCATGGATCCGCAGAGCAGAGCCAATCTGTGGGACCACATTCTGCGGCTCAGGCGCGAGATGGGCACCACCATCGTGCTCACCACGCACTATCTCGACGAGGCCGATTCCATGGCCGAGCGGGTGATCGTCGTCGACCGCGGCACCGTCATCGCCGACGACACCGCCACGGCGCTCAAGTCCGAACTGGCAGGCGATCTCGTCGTCCTCACCGTGTCCGACGCGTCGGCGCTGGCTCCGCTCCTGGCCGGGGTTGCCGGTATCAAGGACGTGACGGTTGCGGGTTCGAGGCTGAACATCCGGGTCGAGCGCGCCGAGTCGGTGTTGCCGGAGTTGCTGCGACTCAGTCAGTCTCACGGCATACGGGTGCTCACGGCGGACATGACGAGGCCTACTCTCGACGACGTGTTTCTCGGCCTCACCGGGCGCAGTCTGCGCGAGAGCGCCGCGGCACTCGACAACGCAAACATGGCAGGAGAACTGCGATGAACGTTCTCTCCGGAAGCACGTTGGTGATGGGCCGCGAACTGCGGCCGATGGTCCGCGATCCGTTCACCGTCATCTTCAGCCTCATCCAACCTCTGATCCTGCTCGCGCTGTTCGGCCCACTGCTCGCCGATGTTCCCGGTCTCGGGGACGGAAGTGTGTGGGACTGGTTCGTTCCCGGTGTGCTCGCGATGATCACCATCTTCGGAACGTCCATGACGGGCTCGAATCTGTTGGCCGAGTTGCAACAGGGGTCTCACGAACGAATGCTGGTGACACCGTTGCCGCGATCGGCGCTGCTCGTCGGGCGCGCGATCAAGGAAATGGTGCCGCTCGCCGCACAGGCCGTGCTGATCGTTCTGGTGGCATTACCGCTCGGCCTGTCCGTGAATCCGATCGGTGCCGCAGTCGGAATCGTGCTGCTCGGTGTTTTCGGCGTCGGACTCGGCGCACTGTCCTATGCATTGGCTCTGGCTGTGCGCGGGCAGGATTGGGTGTTCTGGTCCATCCAGCAGACCTTGATGTTCCCGCTGCTCATCCTCTCCGGCACGATGCTGCCGCTGACGGCCGCCCCCGGTTGGATGCAGTTCCTGGTGAACATCAACCCCCTCGGATATCTCGTCGACGCCGAACGTGCACTGTTCGCCGGCGACTTCGCGAGTTCGACGGTGACGGCAGGTGTCGTCGCGGCCGCGGCCACTGCGGCGGTCGGACTTGCCGTCGGGATCCGGGCTATGGGTTCGAAGCGGGTGTGAGGCTAAGCTCGCGTCATGGATCGGCCTGCGGTAATTCTCGAAAACGATGTGACCGTGTACGACTTCTACCTGCGACACCAGCAGAATCGTCAGGTCGCGAGGTTGGCGTATGCCACCCTCGCCCGACGCTTCCGCCCGCGGGTGTCGTATCCCGACGGTGCCCGTGAGGAGCTGCGTCGTCTTGTCTACGACAACACGCGTCTGCTCATCGCGGTCAATCATCTGACCGAGAACGATCCGTACACGCTCGCAGCGGCGGCATGGGCGTCGCCGCTGCGTCCGGTCATCGGCCGCACGCGGGTATTGGCCAAGGATGAGCTGTTTCAGGAACCGAAGCAGCGCAAGCGAATCGACATGATGGGTGGCATCCCCGTCTTTCGCGGCAAGAATCACGGCATGCGCGCGGTCAGCGCAGCCGGCAGCCGCATGATGGACGTCAGCGCCGAGCGAATGAAGCGGGGCGACGACCTCGCGGTGTTTCCCGAGGGCACCTGCAATCTCGAGGATCCGACGACGGTGCAGCACGTCGGCAGCGGTATCGGCCACATCGCGATGCGGGCGCGCAAGCTCGGGGTCGAGCCGGTGCTGATCTGCATCGGTCTGAGCTACGGCCCCGGTGTGCCGAAGGTGAAGCAGGCGAGCGTCTACATCGATTCGCCCATCACCGATCTGCCGGAAAAGCCGATCGACTTCACCCGCGTGGTGGCGCAGGGAATGCAGAAGGCACTTGACGGTGCGGTGGCTGCGTACTGACTGCGCTGCCGGGGTTGGTAGAAACAGATGACAGGTAATTCGATTCGGCCATTGTCAGGAGATATTCGTGAGTGATCAGATCAAGACGGCCATAGTCACCGGTAGTGCGCGTGGAATCGGCGCTGCGGTAGCGAAGCGGCTGGCCAAGGACGGTTTCGGAGTCGCCGTTGTGGACCTCGACGAGGCCGCGTGCAGCGACACCGTCGGCGCAATCCAGGCTGCAGGTGGACAGGCAGTGGCCATCGGTGCCAACGTCGCCGACGAGGAATCGGTCCAGACTGCGGTCGATCGCATCGCGAGCGAGTTCGGTGCGCCGACCGTACTGATCAACAACGCCGGCATCACCCGCGACAACCTGCTGTTCAAGATGACGGTGCAGGACTGGGATTCCGTTCTGGGCGTACACCTGCGTGGATCGTTCCTGATGACCCGCGCGGTCCAGAAGCACATGATCGACGCCAAGTGGGGTCGCATCGTCAACCTGTCGAGCACGTCCGCCCTCGGCAACCGCGGCCAGGCCAACTACTCCGCCGCCAAGGCCGGAATGCAGGGCTTCACCAAGACCCTCGCCATCGAACTCGGCAAGTTCGGCGTCACCGCCAACGCCATCGCCCCCGGGTTCATCGAGACGGAGATGACGGCGGCCACCGCAGAACGCGTCGGCATGCCCTTCGAGGAATTCAAAGCCGCTGCAGCGTCGCAGATTCCGGTCAATCGCGTCGGACACCCCGATGACATCGCGCACCTGGCGTCGTTCTTCGTCAGCGAGGGTGCAGGCTTCATCTCGGGCCAGGTCGTCTACGCCGCCGGTGGGCCGAAGGACTGACCTCTCGCGAAGGCGTGAATGGTCCATTCACCGGCCCTGACGGGGGTGAATGGACCATTTACGCAAGAACGGGGGACTACTACGAATACGTGTAGAAACCCTTACCGGTTTTGCGACCCAGCATTCCGGCGTCCACCATGCGCTGCAGCAGCGGCGGCGGGGCGTAGTGCGGTTCGCGGAACTCTGCATAGAGCGACTCGGCCACCGCGAGGGTGACGTCGAGGCCGACGGTGTCGGTCAGACGCAACGGGCCCATAGGGTGTGCGCAACCGTTGACCATGCCCTCGTCGATGTCCTCTGCGCTGGCGAAGCCGGACTCGAGCATACGGATGGCCGAGACCATGTACGGGATGAGCAAGGCATTGACGATGAATCCGGCGCGATCGCCCGCGCGGATCGTCTTCTTGCCCAGCGTATTTCCGGCGTAGTCCGTCACCGCTGCAACGGTCTCTTCGCTGGTGAGCAGGCTGACCACGATCTCGACCAACGGCAGCACCGGCACGGGGTTGAAGAAGTGCACTCCGACGACCTTGTCGGGTCGCTTCGTCGCGTTGGCCATCTTGATGACCGGAATCGACGAGGTGTTGGTCGCCAGGATTCCCTCGGGCTTGACGATGGAATCGAGCTTGCCGAACAGATCGAGCTTGAGCGATTCGATCTCCGGAGCCGCCTCCACCACCAGATCGCGGTCTGCGAAATCGTTGATGTCGAGCGTCAATGTGATTGCGGCCCTAGCCTTCTCGGCTGCGTCGGCTTCGATGCGGCCGGACTTGACGGCGCGGGCGAAGGACTTGTCCAGGCGAGCTTCGGCGGCGTCGGCGGTGGCCTGACTCGTTTCCAGGATCATCACGGAACTGCCGGAGCGAGCACACATCTCGGCGATGCCGGCTCCCATGGTGCCGCCGCCGATGACGCCTACGAGTTCGATGGTGCTCATTTGAGCAGCGCCCGCGACATGACGACACGCTGAATCTGGTTGGTGCCCTCGTAGATCTGGGTGATCTTGGCGTCGCGCATCATGCGCTCGACCGGGAAGTCGGTGGTGTAGCCGGCACCGCCGAAGAGCTGCACGGCGTCGGTGGTGACCTCCATGGCCACGTCCGAGGCGAAGCACTTCGCTGCCGCGGAGATGAACCCGAGGTTCTTCTCGCCGCGCTCGGCGCGGGCCGCGGAGCTGTAGACCATCAGACGTGCGGCTTCGACCTTCATCGCCATGTCGGCGAGCATGAACTGCACTGCCTGGAAGCTCGAGATCGCGTTGCCGAACTGCTTGCGGTCCTTGGTGTATGCGATGGCCGCGTCGAGAGCACCCTGTGCCAGACCGACGGCCTGTGCGCCGATGGTCGGGCGGGTGTGGTCGAGCGTTTCCAGCGCAGTCTTGAAGCCGGTGCCGGGATCACCGATGATGCGATCGCCGGGGATCTTGCAGTTCTCGAAGTACAGCTCGGTGGTGGGCGAGCCCTTGATGCCGAGCTTCTTCTCCTTCGGGCCGATGCTGAAGCCCTCGTCGTCGATGTGCACGATGAACGACGAGATTCCGTTGGCACCCTTGTCGGGATCGGTCACGGCCATGACGGTGTACCACTCGGACTTGCCGCCGTTGGTGATCCAACACTTGGCACCGTTGAGGATCCAGTTGTCACCGTCCGCCTTGGCGCGGGTGCGCATGGCGGCGGCGTCGGATCCTGCCTCGCGCTCGGACAGGGCGTACGACGCCATCGCACCGCCGGCGAGGGAGGGCAGGACCTGCTTCTTGAGTTCCTCGGAGCCCTTGAGGATCAGGCCCATCGTGCCGAGCTTGTTGACCGCGGGAATCAGCGAGGACGAACCGCAGACGCGTGCAACCTCTTCGATGACGATGCAGGCAGCGACAGAATCGGCACCCTGGCCGTCGTATTCCTCGGGAACGTGGATGGCGTTGAAGCCCGAGGCGTTCAGCGCTTTGAGTGCTTCGTCGGGGAAGCGGGAGTCCTCGTCGACCTCTTTGGCGTACGGGGCGATCTCCTTCTCCGAGAGCGCCCGAATGGCCGCGCGCAGTTCGTCGTGCTCTTCGGGCGATTGATACAGATCGAAGTCGGGATTTCCGGCCATGTCGGCCACGCTCCTCGGTATGTCGGGGGTAGCACTGCCCACAGAGGGCACTCAGTGCCAAGGATTGCCCCAGTGTACGTCTGAATTAGGACCGATTCAAGACCGGGTCTCGGGCATCCGGCACTCAGTGCCACTCGGGCCGGGTCAGTCAGGCGCTTGTGTGATCGGCCAACGCGTCGACGACTTTGGTGACGGACGTGCCCCGGGGGAACGACGCGACGACGATCTCACCGAAGAACTGCGCGCGGACTTGCGCTAGTGCCGAACGCAGATCCTCGACGGACGTCGGCAGGCCGTCGCGAATCATCCGACGAAGGATGTAGTTGTGCGTCGCGGTCACCGTGGCCGAGAACTGCAGGATCTCCAGGTGGGGGTGATCGGGCAGAACGCGCTGCAGATATTCGACGAAGAGTCTGTCGTAGCGAAACACGGTGACGATTTCTCGGTCACGCAGCGCGGGGATCTTGTGGACCACCTGGTAGCGCAGGCGTGACATCTCGTGCCACTCGGAAAACCGCTCGTACACCAACTGCGCTGCATCGCACACGGCCCGCCACGGATCGCCCTCGTTCGACTCGAGAAACGCGCCGGCCTGCTCGAGCAGAATTTCGTGATCTGCGAAGACCACGTCTTCCTTGGCGCGGAATTGACGAAAGAATGTCCGACGCGAGATTCCGGCGGCACCGGCGATGTCGTCCACCGTCGTCGACTCGTAGCCCTTGACGGAGAACAGGTCGAGGGCAGCGGTGGCCACAGTGAGCCTGAAGTCGGTGGATTCTTCGGGGTCTCCGCGCATGGGAGTGAACGTAGCCGAGTTTCGGGACAGGCAGGGGCCGTCCATTCCCGTCCGTTGATTGCTAGTGTTCGCAAGTAGCCTGCTGAGCGGCGGCGGGTGCCACGGGAGGACTTCATGGCCACGGATTCGAGCCGGCCGCTCTACAGAATGAAAGCCGACTTCTTCAAGACGTTGGCGCATCCCGCGCGCATTCGGGTGCTGGAGTTGCTGAGCGAGCGCGAGCATGCCGTGTCCGAGCTGCTTCCGGAAATCGGCATCGAGCCGGCCAATCTGTCTCAGCAGTTGTCCATCCTGCGGCGCGCCGGTCTCATCGAAGGCACTCGGGAAGGCCTGTCGGTGTCCTACACGTTGACCTCTCCGAAGGTGGCCGACCTGTTGCTCGTCGCGCGGGAAATACTCACGGGAGTGGTGGCCAACCAGGCCGAGCTGCTGGAAGGCGAGTCCGGAACGCGCGCCTGACACGTCGGCCTCGGATGGTCTGGCTCACGTCGGTGTTCACCTGATTCATTACTTGCTAAACTTAGCAATCAACTGGATCAGGATCGATGAGTTCTCAGAGAGCGTCACATGTCCGAACCGACGAAACCCACCCGTAAGACCGACGCCTCGAGGGCTGTGACAGCGCTCCTGCCCAGATGGAGCGAGTGGAAACCCGCCTTCCGTGCGCCGGGTGCGGATCTGCTGGCCGGTCTGATCGTGGCCCTCGTCGCATTGCCCCTGGCGCTCGGCTTCGGTGTCAGCACCGGGCTGGGTGCCGCGGCCGGCCTGACCACGGCGATCATTGCCGGCGTCGTCGCCGCGGTATTCGGTGGGTCACGGTTCCAGGTGTCCGGCCCGACCGGTGCCATGACGGTGGTGCTCGTGCCGATCGTTGCCGAATACGGGCCGACCGGCGTACTCGCCGTCGGGCTGATGGCCGGGGTCATCCTGCTCGCGCTCGCCGCTGCCGGAGTCGGTCGAGCCGTCCGGTACATGCCGGCACCCGTCATCGAAGGGTTCACCGCCGGCATCGCCGTCGTCATTGCGCTACAACAGGTTCCGTCGGCCCTGGGCGTCACCGACGCCGAGGGTGAGAAGGTGTGGCAATCCGCGTTCGACGCGGTCCGCTCGTTCGTCTCGAACGCGAGCATCCTGACGCCCACCGTGGCCGTCACCGTCGCGATCGTCATGCTCGTCGGCGGCCGCCTGGCTCCGAAAATCCCGTTCTCGCTGGTCGCTGTCGCCGGAGCGACGGTGGTCACCCAAGTGTTCGACCTCGACATCGCCCGCATCGGCACAATTCCGTCGTCGCTGTCCGCTCCGAGCCTGAGCTTCTTCCACCTCGGTGACGTGACGGCGTTGTTGGCACCGGCGTTCGCCGTCGCTGCGCTGGCGGCCCTGGAGTCGCTGCTGTCCGCGACCGCAGCGGACTCGATGGGCGTCGGCGCGCGGCACAACCCCGACCGTGAACTGTTCGGGCAAGGGCTGGCGAACATAGCCGCTCCGTTGTTCGGCGGGATCCCGGCCACCGGTGCCATCGCCCGCACTGCCGTCAACGTTCGATCAGGGGCGCGGACGAGGCTTGCAGCGCTCACCCATGCCGTGATCCTCGCCGCCATCATGTACTCCGCCGCGGGCTTGGTAGCCGACATTCCACTCGCGGCGCTGGCCGGGGTGCTCCTGGCGACGACGGTACGCATGGTCGAAACCGCGTCGATTCGAGCGATCACTCGTGCGGGCCGCGGCGACGCCGTGGTGATGGTGGCGACCTTCCTCGTCACGGTCGTCTTCGATCTGGTGACGGCGGTGGCGGTCGGCGTCGGGTTCGCTGCGATGCTGGCCCTGCGGGCTGTCGCGCGATCCGCCAGGGTCGAGCAGGTTCCACTGGACGCACTTGACGCGGTCTCGACGGAAGAAGAAGGCTTGCTGCGCGAGCACATCGTCGCCTACCGAATCGACGGAGCGTTGTTCTTCGGAGCCGCGCACAGCTTTCTGCTCGAGCTCGCCGACGTGTCGGATGTGAAAGTGGTGATCCTGCGCATGTCGCGAGTGACCACGATCGACGCCACCGGAGCCATCGTCCTCAAGGACACGATCACCGCACTCGAACACCGCCATATCACCGTCCTCATCTCTGCGGCCAAACCCGAACACCTGCGGCCGCTGACGGCGTTGGGTGTGTTCACCACCAAGGACGACGAGGCGCGCCGTGTTTTCGAGACCACGCCGCAGGCCATCGCCTACGCACGCACCGTCGTGACCGAGGCAGCCGAACCCCGCGGGTAGGGTCCAAGTCACACTTGCGTAGGAAAGGACCGGCTCATCGTGGCTCTCGTTGCAGGAATCGACTCCTCCACCCAATCGTGCAAAGTATTCGTTCGTGACGCCGAATCGGGAGAGCTGGTGCGCCAGGGGCGGGCTGCTCATCCCGACGGCACCGAGATCGACCCGCAGCGCTGGAAGGACGCGCTCGACGAGGCGGTGGCAGCAGCAGGCGGACTCGACGACGTGGACGCGGTCTCGGTCGGTGCGCAGCAGCACGGCATGGTGTGCCTCGACGACGCAGGATCAGTGGTTCGTAAAGCCCTGCTGTGGAACGACACTCGGTCGGCGCAGGCCGCGACGGACCTTGTGTCCGAGTTGGGGAAGAACACCGGCGTCGACGGCGGGCAGGCCTGGGCCGACGCTGTCGGAGTGGTTCCGCTTGCTTCGATCACCGTCGCCAAGTTGCGATGGCTCGCCGACCACGAGTCAGAGAACGCCGATCGCACTGCGGCCGTATGTCTTCCGCACGATTGGCTCAGCTGGCAGCTCGGCGACGCAGCCGGACTGGATTCGCTGGCCACCGATCGGGGCGACGCCAGCGGCACCGGATACTTCTCTGCTGCCTCGAACGAATATCGAACCGACTTGTTGCAGTTCGGTTTTCGGGGGCGCAACCCGCAGCTTCCGCGGGTCGCCGCGCCGAACGAGGCCATCGGCCGATTGCGCAGCGGTGGACTGATCGGACCGGGGACCGGCGACAACGCCGCCGCGGCCCTGGCCCTCGATGCCCAGCCCGGTGACGTGGTGGTCTCGGTGGGCACCTCCGGTGTCGTATCGGCCGTGACATCGGTTGCAGCAAACGATGGTTCGGGCCTGGTCGCCGGATTCGCCGACGCCACCGGCAGGCAGTTGCCGTTGGTGTGCACCCTCAACGCTGCCCGGGTGCTCGATGCGGCGGCGCGTCTACTGGGCGTCGACCATGACGAACTGTCTCGATTGGCGCTGTCGACGACCAGCGAGGGATTGGTGTTGGTGCCGTACCTCGAGGGTGAGCGCACCCCCAACCGTCCCGATGCATCCGGCGCGATTCACGGCCTGCGACTGAACAATTCGACGCCGGGTCACCTGGCCCGCGCGGCAATCGAGGGTCTGCTGTGCGGCTTGGCCGACGGCATCGATCACCTGCGTGCACAGGGTGTGGAGACGAAACGGGTGCTGCTCATCGGCGGCGGCGCGAAATCCGCAGCGTTGCGCGCATTGGCTCCGGCGATTCTCGGAGTGCCGGTGATCGTGCCCGAGCCGGGTGAATATGTCGCCGACGGTGCCGCGCGTCAGGCCGCGTGGACCTTGGCCGGCACCAGTGAGCCGCCGACCTGGGCACAGGCACCGTCGCAGACGTACGAGGCAGACCCGACCCCGGCGGTGCGGGAACGCTACGCCGAGGTGCGGGATCTGACCGAGGGCGCCTCCCCCATGTGAGCGAAACTTCGTAGCCCACTACGAAGTTCTGCTCACATGCGGCGCAGCCGCTCTCAGGGAATCAGGCGCGCGTCTCGGTAGCGCTGAATCACCGAGGCGATGGCATCCGGAGTGGATCGGAAGCCGAGGAAGCCGGCCTTCTTCGACTTGTTCATGTCGGTCAGGCATTCCATGTCGCGGCCGAGGTCACCGTCGGTGTGCCACCACGACGCCAGGCGTGAGACGTCGCTTTCGACCAGATCGTGCTTCTCGGCGATTCGCTTCCACGCGGCGGCCGCGTCGGACATGCGGGGTTCGAGGGGACGCGGTTCGGTGTCGAATCCCTCGGGCTCGACGCCGAAGTGCGCCGCGAACTGCGGCCACAGCCAGCGCCAGCGGAAGACGTCACCGTTGGCGATGTTGAAGGCCTCGTTGTGTGCGTTGTCGTCGGTTGCCGCCCAGACCATCTGCTCGGCGAGCAGGTCGGCGTCGGTGAGGTCGGTGAGCCCGTTCCACTGCATCTCGGAGCCGGGGAAGACGAACTTCTCGCCGAGTTCCTTGCAGATCGACGCGTACACGGACAGCGTCAGCATCATGTTCATTGCGTTGCCGACCGCGAAGCCGGAGATGGTGTGCGCGCGGTGCACGCTCCAGCCGAAGCCGAACTTCTCGGCGCCGGCGAACAGTTCGTCTTCCTGCGCGTAGTAGAAGTTGGGGGTGTCGAGGCGATCCTCGGTTTCGTGGAACGGCGTCTCGGCCATCACTGCCTCGCCGTAGGCATCGAACGGCCCGAGGTAGTGCTTGAGTCCGGTCATCAGCGCGACGTGCTTCACCGAGTCGAGGGGGCCGAGCACGTTCAGCACGTTGCGCAGGGTCGCCGAGTTGACCTCGATGTTCTCCTGCTCCGAGTCCTTCTTCATCCAGGCGGTGAAGAACACGACCTCGGGGCGGACGTCGTTCAGAGCCTTCTCGAGCGAGTTCACGTCGAGCAGATCCGCGGCCACGGGGATGACGCCGTCGACGGGGACACTTCCGCTGCGACTCAGTCCGTAGGTGGTCCAGCCTGCATCGAGTGCGGCGCGGCACAGGGCCTGCCCGGAAATACCGGTGGCACCGACGATCAGCGCGCGCGTGTTGTTCGTAGTCATTCGACCCGACTACCCACTGGAGCCGATGCAACACGTGACGCGTCTCGCAGAGAGCGTCGATGTCCTGACAATCGCCGCTGGGATTGCCGCGTTGGGTGCCTGTCGGACCGCGATCGAGGGGTGGGCTTTCGTCAACGCTTCATCGACGGGTCTTGCCGTGTCGAATCAACACGGCGATGCCCAGTCCGATCAGGGTCAGGATCAGTGGTGCGACTATCGCCATGTTCGAGCCGATCGCAGTGAACAAAACGAACGTCGCGAGCGCCGCGAGAAAGTACACAGCAGCGAAACGCGGTGTCCAGAAAACGGTATGCACGTGATCCTCCCGGGTCGGAAATGGATGCGACAGCGCCGGCGATCTTCCAGGCGTACGGGTAAATCATAAGGGTAGGTAACGATTGTCCGCCATCAGTACCACGCGTGATCGTTGGCCGGGAACGGCGTCGCCGCCACCAACCATGGGGTGGGCCTTCGAGGCGTACAGCTCGATCAGCGTCGCGTCACGACCACTCACGCGTCGGTAGAACATCGGACATGAAACGGTGCAGTGCCGGGTTGTCGTTGTCCACCCGCCAGGCGGCGTCGAGTTCCACGGGTCGTTCCCTCACGGTCCGAACCGGCCGGAACACAACACCTTTCGGACGCATGGTCGACGCGGACTCCGGTACCAATGCCAGTCCGATCCCGGAGCGAACGAGCACCAGCATCGTGTGAACCTGGGTCACGTACTGCACGTAGCGCGGGGAGACGCCGACGATGGTGAAGGTGCTGATGAGCAGCTCGTGGAAGTATCGGGCATCGACGGGCGAGTACATGATGGTCGGCTGCTCGTCGAAGTCCTCCACCGACAGTTCGTCCTTCTCGGCAAGAGGGTGGTCATGGGGCATGGCTGCAATCAACGACTCGTGCAGCACCGGCCGCGATGCGATGCCCGGTCGCTTGAGCGGCGGCCTGGCCAGAGCGAGATCGAGATCGCCGACGGCCAATGACTCCATCTGCACGGCCGAGACCATCTCGCGCAGAACGAGTTTCACATCCGGGAGCTTCGCGCGTGCGGCGTCGAGCAACTGCGGCAGCACTGCATGGGCCGATGCGCCGGTGAATCCGACGACCACGGTCCCCAGGTCGCCGGTGGGGACTCGTCGCACAGTCAGTAGTGCGCCCTCGGCGAGGTCGAGAATGCGTCGAGCCTCGGGAAGGAAGGCCAGGCCGGCCGCAGTCAGGGTGACCGATCTGCTCGTCCGGTCGATCAGCTGTACGCCGACTTCGCTTTCGAGCTGTTGAATCTGTCTGCTCAAGGGCGGCTGGGTCATGTGCAGCCGCTCGGCGGCGCGTCCGAAGTGCAGCTCCTCGGCGACGGCGATGAAGCAGGACAGCCTGTTGAGCGAAAACATCGATTCATTCCTTGCATCGCGCGGGGAGTTTCGGCGTGCCTTTGCGTATAAAACTAGCGTACGAGCCCGATCCCGACGATTGGTAACCTTCCCTCCGGTAAGAGTAGAGTTCCCGCGCAGGTCCCCCCTTGCACCCATCGAATGGAGCCGTCGTGTCTCGAGCTGCCCAGGTGCCTGCCACCTCCATCGAAGACGTCTCGGTGCTCGGTGCGTTGCGCTCACCGAAGCGACTCAAGACCGAAGTACTCGCAGGCCTGGTCGTGGCACTGGCGCTCATTCCGGAAGCCATTTCGTTCTCGATCATCGCCGGGGTGGATCCGCGCGTCGGGCTGTTCGCGTCGTTCACGATGGCGGTCACGATCTCCATCGTCGGTGGCCGTCCCGCGATGATATCCGCTGCGACCGGTGCCATCGCGCTGGTCGTAGCCCCGCTGGCACGGGATTACGGCCTCGATTACCTCATCGCAGCCGTGATCCTCGGCGGAATCCTGCAGGTCCTGCTCAGCGTCCTCGGCGTCGCCAAACTGATGCGGTTCATCCCACGCAGCGTCATGGTCGGGTTCGTCAACGCACTGGCGATTCTGATCTTCTCCTCGCAGATCCCGTACCTGATCGGTGTGCCGTGGTTGGTCTACCCGATGGTCGCCGTGGGCCTGGCCATCATGTTCTTCCTGCCCAAGCTCACCACCATCGTGCCGGCACCACTGATCGCGATCGTGATACTGACCGGCGTCACACTCGTCTTCGCGCTGGCCGTGCCCGATGTCGGCGACGAAGGTGAATTGCCGTCCTCGCTGCCGTCGTTCCTGATCCCGGATGTGCCGTTCACCGTCGACACGTTGTCGATCGTCGCGCCGTTTGCGCTTGCCATCGCGTTGGTGGGTCTACTCGAATCACTGATGACGGCCAAGCTCGTCGACGACATCACCGATTCGCATTCCAACAAGACCCGCGAGGGCTGGGGCCAGGGTGTGGCCAACCTCGTCACCGGGTTCACCGGCGGCATGGGCGGTTGCGCGATGATCGGCCAGACCATGATCAACGTCAAGGTCTCCGGTGCACGCACTCGGATCTCGACGTTCCTCGCCGGCGTCTTCCTGCTGATTCTGGTGGTCGGTCTCGGCGACATCGTCGCGCTGATTCCGATGGCCGCGCTCGTAGCCGTCATGATCATGGTCTCGATCGGAACCTTCGACTGGCACAGCATCAACCCGAAGACGTTGCGGCGCATGCCCAAGAGCGAAACCCTCGTGATGGTCGCGACCGTGGCGGTCACCGTGATCACCCACAACCTCGCATACGGCGTGCTCGTCGGAGTGATCACCGCGATGGTGCTGTTCGCCAGGCGGGTTGCGCACCTGACCGAGGTGATCGATATGGCTCATCCCGACGAGGACACCCGCGTCTACGCAGTGAAGGGCGAGCTGTTCTTCGCGTCGAGCAACGACCTGATCTATCAGTTCGACTATGTGGGCGATCCGAAGAACGTCGTCATCGACATGTCGGAGTCGCACATCTGGGACGCATCGACCGTTGCGACGCTGGACGCCATCACCACCAAGTACGCCGCGAAGGGCAAGACAGTGGAGATCGTGGGTCTGAATGCGCCGTCCATCGAACGGCACGATCGGCTCAGCGGAAACCTGGGTGCCGATCACTGACTAGGGTGGACGCTCGAGCGAAGAGAGGTGGCACATGACGGACGACGACATGCACATGCAGATCGGCCAGGTAGCTCAGCGAACCGAGCTGTCGATTCGCACGGTTCGTCACTACGACGACGTCGGTCTGGTCACGCCCTCTGCTCGGACCGTCGGGGGCTTCCGGCTCTACACCGAGACGGACGTCGAACGCCTGCTCGTCATTCGCCGGATGAAGCCACTCGACTTCACGTTGGCCGAAATGAAACAGCTACTGGAATCTCTCGACGTTCTCGGAGACGAGAACGCGACCGACGACGCCAGGTCGTCGGCCGCGGCCTTCGTTCGTGAATGTCACACCAAGGCCGAGGACAGCTGCCGCACGTTGCGGCGGCAGCTCGCCTACGCAGAGGAGCTCACCGAGGTGTTGTCGACTCGCGGAGCAGCAGCCCGGAGCGAATAGGTTCGGCTCTAGCGGCCGAAGCTACTGCATCCGGGTTCAACCGGAATTCCCGCGAGGCGGTCGTCCAACCACGCGAACGCACCGGGAGCTCCGCTGCCGGCAACGATGCTGTGCTCACCCAGGTATTCCTCGAGGCGGACGTCGGCTCCGCGTGAACACCACTTGTCGAACACGGCCTCGGGACCTTCCTTCGGAATCCAGAACTCCTGCTGTCCGTGATACAGAAACACCGGTGCCGTCGGGGTTCCGCTGTCTCCCAATCGATTCTGATCAGCAACCGCGAGCGCCAGCGGCGAATTGAACGCATCGGGAGTGATGGACAGTGACTCGATGCGGATCGGAGCAACGACTCCGAACGGTGCAATCCCGATGATGCACAGGTCCTTCGACGCCTGTGCGAGCCGCCACCCGTCGTCGTTGTAGAGCGACAGCATCTCCGGGTACTCGCGCGCAACGCCCATCGCTGCCGCGAGGAACACCGCCGACGCTGCGTTGCCGTTCATGGACTGACGTAGCAGCGCGAAGTCGGTGGGCGTTCCGCCGAACGCTGCGCCGACGATGTTCAGTTCGGGGGCGTAGGCCGGAGCCTCCTGCACGGCCCAGCCCGATGCGATCGCCCCGCCCGAGTAGCCCGTAATACCCAGGGGCGCAGTTGGATCGAGGCCGACCGCGGCGGTCGTGACCGCGCCGCGCAGACCGTCGAGTACGGCGTGCGCTGCCATCGGTCCGACGGCGTACGCATGGCGTGGCCCCTGATGGTCGGTGACGACGACGGCGTAGCCCCGCGCCAGAAGCAGCTGCACGGGTGCCATTTCCGGAGCGATGCCGCGTTGCATGGTCCACGATGGCTCACACGTTGCACCGAGCGAATCGATGGCCATGTTGTATGCAACAACAGGGCGCGGACCGGGCGAGGTCCAGGGCGCGGTCGGGACGATGACGCTGGTGACGATGGCAGCGGGGCGGCCCTTCGCGTCCGTCGAGGCGACCAGCAGTTGGGTGGTGGTGACCGGGGTGACAAGTGGTCCGACGGTGACGCTGCGGGTCCGTAGAACTGTTCCGGGAGCGGCTGTTTCGTATCCGGGCGGCGGAACGACCCACGGATCGTCGAGCGGTGTCGCGGCGATCGATTCGGCGGTGCGCGGCGGATTCTGGAAATCGCCGAGTGGATCGGCACCCGCCGACCATTGCCCGCCCGACACCACCAGTGAAACCGCAGCGACCACCGCCGCACACCGACGGCCGAACTTCACGTACTTCCCCATCGAGACCCCCCGGTCGAAGTTCCGGATCGTTACCGGAGCTTTCCAAACGACTCTAGGGGCCGGAACCATCTACAGGGGCCGAACGCAAAATTTGCTCGGATCGGGCGGGGACTGGCGACCCGGTACGACAAGCTGGCCTTGGCGTACCGGGCAGGAGCCGTTCTGCGCGCGGCTTTCTTGTGGTCACCCACCTCGCCACTGAGAAGACGTGCTTTAGCCGTCCACGACCACCGGGACGATGAGGGGCTGACGGCCCAGGGTCTGCTTGGCCCACCGGGCCGATTCCTGCACGATGCGCTTCTCGATGTTCTCGCGAGAGGCAACCTTGACGTCGCTCTCGCGCGTGAGGGTCTTGCCGATCGCCTTGGCCAGTGAGTCGAAAGCGTTTGCCTCGTGGGCGAATCCGCGCCCGATGAAGTCGACGTCGTCGACGAGCAGACCGGTGTCGGGGTCCACGATCGCGATGACGGTCAGGACGCCCTCGTTGGCGAGCAGGCGTCGATCGGCCAGCGAATCCTCGGTCACACCACCGACGGAACTGCCGTCGACGTAGATCAGCTCGATGGGGACGGAGCCGGTGATCTGCGCGACGCCGTCGAACAGGTCGATGACGCTTCCGTTCTCGGCGATCAACACGCGATCGCGAGGGACGCCGGTCCTGATCGCAAGATCGGCATTGGCGCGCAGGTGTCGCGACTCACCGTGTACGGGAAGCACATTCGCGGGTTCGAGGATGTTGTAGCAGTAGACCAACTCGCCGGCGCTCGCGTGCCCGGAGACGTGCACCTTGGCATTTCCCTTGTGCACCACGCGTGCACCCTTGTCCACGAGGCCGTTGATGACGCGGTAGATCGCATTCTCGTTTCCGGGAATGAGGCTGCTGGCCATTAGTACGGTGTCGCCGTCGCCCACCTTGATCTGATGCTCACCCGACGCCATCCGCGACAGCGCGGCCAGTGGCTCGCCCTGCGATCCGGTGCAGATCAAGGTGATCTTGTGTGCCGGAAGTCGGTTGAGCTTCGGTAGATCGACCACGAGTCCGTCGGGCACATCGAGGTAGTTCAGATCGGTCGCAATCTTCATGTTGCGCACCATCGATCGCCCGACGAATGCAACTTTGCGGCCCTGCGCATGCGCGGCGTCGAGGACCTGCTGGATGCGGTGCACGTGACTGGCGAAGCTCGAGACGATCACCCGTCCCGAGGTTTCGCGGAACACCTTCTCGATGGCCGGGACCAGATCGCGTTCGGAGACCATGAACCCGGGAACCTCGGCATTGGTCGAGTCGACCAGGAGTAGATCGAGCCCTTCCTCGCCGAGGCGTGCGAAGCTGCGGAGGTCGGTGATCCGACCATCGAGCGGGAACTGGTCCATCTTGAAGTCGCCGGTGTGCAGCACCAGCCCGGCGTCGGTGCGAATGGCGATAGCGAGACCGTCGGGAATCGAGTGGTTGACGGCAATGAACTCGAGCTCGAACGGGCCCTCTTGACGGGTTTGCCCCGCCTCGACCTCGATCAGCTTTGTCGAGACCTTGAACTCCTCGAATTTGGCAGCCAGGAAGTGCAGTGTCAGCCGCGACGAGATGACGGGGATGTCGCCCCGTTCGCGCAGCAGATAGGGGACACCGCCGATGTGGTCCTCGTGTCCGTGGGTGAGGACGATCGCGACGACGTCGTCGAGACGATCTCGGATGCAACTCCAGTCGGGGAGGATGACGTCGACACCGGGCTGATGTTCCTCGGGGAAGAGCACGCCGCAGTCGACGATGAGCAGTTTTCCGTCGAACTCGAAGACGGTCATGTTCCGGCCGATCTCACCGAGACCGCCGGTCGCGATCACGCGAAGGTGCCCTGCCGAAAGCGCGGAAGAGGATCGCTTTCTCGGTGCGGCGGCTGATCTGCGGTTGCGTGGTGATCTCGACATACCTCTTACGCTACGGGGGGCCTCCGACCTGGTGTCGACCCCGGTCCGAAGACTGTTGATTTGCGTCAACTCTACTATTGCGTAAGAGTAGGGATCAGTTTCCAGTCAGTTCCTCCCCCGCCGATGTGTGCGGGACGCGTGAGATGCCCATCGGGCTCCACGAACAAAGCCTTCGGGCGCAGCGATGCGTCCACCCCATGGATGAGAGCGGCCGTTCGTCGGCACGTCTGCGTCCATCGATCACGAATGGAGAGATATGACCGACTCCGCCGAGCGGATTCCGACCGTCATGGGTGCCCTGCGGTCCCCGCGGATGCTGAAGACCGAGGTACTGGCAGGCCTCGTCGTCGCGTTGGCGCTGATTCCCGAGGCCATCGCCTTCTCGATCATTGCCGGCGTCGATCCGCGCGTGGGCCTGTTCGCGTCCTTCACGATGGCGGTGTCGATTGCGTTCCTGGGCGGTCGCCCCGCGATGATCTCGGCCGGCACCGGTGCCATCGCCCTGGTCATCGCCCCGGTCGCGAAGCAGTACGGTCTTGACTACTTCATCGCCACCGTCATCCTCGCCGGCGTTTTCCAAGTGATCTTCGGGGTCCTAGGCGTCGCCAGGTTGATGCGCTTCATCCCACGTAGCGTCATGGTCGGCTTCGTCAATGCGCTCGCCATTCTCATCTTCACCTCCCAGTTTCCTGCGTTGATAGGCGTGCCGTGGCTGGTCTACCCGCTGGTGGCCGTCGGTCTGCTGATCATGTTCCTGCTCCCCAGGATCACGTCGGTCGTGCCCGCACCGCTCGTCGCCATCGTGCTACTGACCGTTGCCACAGTGGTCTTCACGCTGAACGTCCCCGACGTCGGCGATGAGGGCGAACTGCCGTCGAGCCTGCCCGCGCTGCTGATCCCCGACGTCTCGCTGAACCTCGAGACGCTGAGCATCATCGCTCCGTACGCCCTCGCCATGGCCATCGTCGGACTGCTCGAATCGCTGCTGACGGCAAAACTCGTCGACGACGTCACCGACACTCACTCGAACAAGACCCGGGAGAGTTGGGGTCAGGGCGCAGCGAACGTCATCACCGGCTTCTTCGGCGGCATGGGCGGGTGCGCGATGGTCGGCCAGACGATGATCAACGTCAAGGCCTCGGGTGCCCGGACGCGCATTTCCACGTTCCTCGCCGGGGTGTTCCTGTTGATACTCGTGGTCGGACTGGGCGACGTCGTGGCACTGATCCCGATGGCCGCACTCGCCGCCGTGATGATCATGGTTGCGATCGGCACGATGGATTGGCACAGCATCAGCCCGAAGACGTTGCGGCGCATGCCCAAGAGCGAAACGGCAGTCATGCTGGCAACCGTGGTCGTCACCGTCGCCACCCACAACCTCGCGTACGGCGTCGTCGTCGGCGTGGTCACCGCGATGGTGCTGTTCGCTCGGCGGGTGGCGCACCTGACCGAGGTCGTCGACGTAGCGCATCCGAACGAGGACACTCGCATCTACGCAGTGAAGGGGGAGCTGTTCTTCGCGTCGAGCAACGATCTGGTCTATCAGTTCGACTACGCGGGAGATCCGAAGAACATCGTCATCGACCTCAGCGGTGCCCATGTCTGGGATGCGTCCACGGTCGCCACGCTCGATGCCATCACCACGAAGTACGAGGCGAAGGGCAAGCGAGCAGTGATCGTCGGTCTCGACGCCGCCTCTGCGCAGCGACATGTTCGGCTGACCGGGCAGCTGTCGGGCGGTCACTGACCAGCGCTCGCCGATCAGCCGATTTCATTGCGGAATCGCGCGTCATCACTTTAAAGTGATGACGCGCGTCATCGGATGCCGCGCTCGTGGGAGGGGTCCAACAGGATGCATGTACACAATGTGGTGATCATCGGCAGCGGTTTCGGTGGCCAATGCGCAGCCAAAGCACTGCTCGATCGAGGGATCGACGACTTCGTCATCCTCGAGAGGCGTCCCTTCCTCGGTGGCACATGGAAGCAGAACCGATACCCGGGCGCAGCCGTCGACGTGCAGAGTCCGCTGTACTCGATCGCGTCGGAACCGTTCGAATGGTCGCGCATGTTCGCCGAACGCGAGGAGCTCGAGCGGTACACCGACCATGTGCTCGAATCGAACGGTCTGCCTGCTCGAACGCATGTCGACACCGACGTCCGGAAGATCGAATGGGTGGGAGATCACTGGCTGATCTCCACCTCACGCGGTGACTACGCCGCCACGTTCGTCGTGAATGCGTCGGGCCCGCTCAGCACGCCGGTAATTCCGCCGTTTCCGGGGCGAGAGACATTTCGCGGCAAGCAGTTTCACACCAACGACTGGGACACCGCGTACGACCATGCCGGCAAGAGGGTGGCGATCGTCGGCAGCGGTGCCAGCGCCGCACAGGTGATCCCCGCGATCCAACCCGATGTGGAGCAACTGCACGTCTTTCAGCGCACCCCGCACTGGGTGATGCCGCGCCACGATCGCGAATTCACGGCGCTCCAGCGAAAGCTGCTGCGTATCGAACCGATTCGCAGGGCGGTTCGCGCCGGCATCTACTGGACCCTCGAGACCCGCATCATCGGGTTCAAGTATTCACGGACGATGCTGAAGGCCGTGGCGCAGCGAACTGCGGTGAAGCACATCCGGTCTCAGGTCTCGGATCCCGAGCTTCGAGCCAAGGTCACCCCGGACTACACCATCGGGTGCAAGCGGGTACTGCTGTCCAACACGTTGTATCCCGCGCTGGGGAAATCGAACGTCACCCTGCACGACAAGAACGACGGCATCGCCGAGATCACCGAGACCGGAATCGTCACCACCACAGGCGAACACGTCGACGTCGACCTTCTGGTGTGGTCCACCGGATACGACGCCACCGACGGAGTCATCTCGTACCCGGTGATCGGCCGAGACGGCCGGGCCCTGTCCGACGTCTGGGATCCCTATCCACGTGCCTACCTCGGCACGACAGTTCCCGGATTCCCCAACCTCTTCGTCGTCACCGGACCCAATACCGGAATCGGGCACACCTCCGCGATCTTCCTGATCGAGGCGCAGATGGAGTACATCGTGCGGGCCGTCGACGCCGTCCGGCAGAGCGGGGCACTGGCGATCGAGGTCACTGCAGATGCCGAACAGGCCTACACCGACAAGATTCACCGCGAGATGGAAGGCACCGTCTGGAAGGACGGCGGCTGCCACAGCTGGTATCAGTCCAAGTCCGGGCACGTCGTGGCCATGTTCCCCGGTTTCAGTTTCACCTTCCGTCGGTGGGCCAAGCGTTTTCGTCCGCAGGAGCACCACATTCACTTCGCGCCCACCGATGCGATCACGAAAGACGAGGTGTCGGCGTGAAGGATCATTCGGGCCAGGTAGCGCTGATCACGGGAGCGGCAGGCGGCATCGGTTCCGCCGTCGCGTCGGCGCTGCATCGACGCGGTGCGTCGATCGTTCTCGTCGACATGAGATCGACCGACCTCGAGTCCGTGGCGGCGAAACTGGGCAACCAGCGCGTGGCGATCGCCTACGCGGACGTCACGGTGCGGGAGCAGCTGGACGCGGCCGTCGCGACCGCGATCGAGACCTTCGGCACGCTCGACATCGTGATGGCGAATGCCGGAATCTCCAGCGGTGCACAGGCATCGACGGTCCGCTCCGTCGAAGACGGTGTCTTCGAGAGGGTCATCGGCGTCAATCTCGTCGGCGTGTGGAACACCGTTCGTGCTGCCCTGCCGCACATCGTCGAATCCGGCGGATACGTGTTGCTCACCTCCTCGACGTACGCGTACCTCAACGGGCTGGCGAACGCGCCGTACGCGGCATCGAAGGCAGCCGTCGAACAACTCGGGCGAGCTCTGCGTCTCGAGCTGGCTGGTACGAAGGCGACGGCCGGAGTGCTGTACCCGGGGTGGGTTGCGACACCGATCGCCGAGGTGGCGTTCGGCGGCGACGACATCGCGACCGCCATGATCGCCCGGGCCTTTCCCGGTCCGCTGCTACGTCCGATCACGCCGGACCAACTGGCTCGCGCAGCAATTCGAGGGATCGGCCGCCGAGCCTCGCGCATCGCCGCACCCGGTCGGTGGATACCGATCTCCGTATTGCGCGGCATCGTCAACCCGATCCTGGACGCCAAGATGGAACGCGACGCCGAATTGATCCGCCTGACAGGCGAACTCGACGCTCGGCACCGATGAGCGAAGTCGAGACCTCGGGTCGAGCGTACGGCGGTGAGAGTGCTGCTGATCGCGACGACCGCAGGCGCAGACAACTGTTGGACGCGGGTCTTCGGGTGTTCGGCAGCGTCGGCTATCGAGCTGCCACCGTTCGCGGATTGTGCCGCGAGGCCAAGGTCGCCGACCGTCACTTCTATCGGCAGTTCGACGGAACCGAGGACCTGCTGCTCGCGGTCTACGGCGAATGTATTGCCCGCCTGAATGATTCGGCCGTGGAGGCGATGGCCGAGGTGGATCCGCGCAGTGATGTCCGGGCCGTCGCGGTGCAGGTGCTCGATTCCTTCTTCGAGGTGATCGAGGACCCGCACCTGGCCCGAGTGGTGTGGTTGGAGGTACTCGGGGTCAGCCCCCGCGTCGAGCAGACGTATCTGGCGGTGATGCACGAGTTCGGTGCACTGCTGCTCGCCTACCTCCGCACGTTCGCAGGGGACGTCTCGTCGGGACCGGATCTCGATGTCGATCTGCTCGCGACCGCGGCCATCGGCGGCATCAGCCACACCGCCATGACCTGGTATCTCAGCGGCTACGCTGCAGAGCGCCGAGTCGTCGTCGCCACCCTCGCGACACTGCTGGGCAGTATCGTCGAGCCGCTGGCAGCGCAATCGGTGCGTCGTGAGCCCTAGTTCAGCGGCACAACCCTTTTCAGGAACGCGAGTTGTTCTTCGATGATGGTCGGGAACAGCGGCTGCACGTAGGGGTCGAAGTGCCCACCCTTGTGGATGTGCACGGTGGCGTCGGGGATCTTCGCTGCGACCTTCACGGTGACGTAGGCCGGTGTGACGACGTCCTCGGACATGATCTGCAACAGAACCGGGCACGTGATGGACGATGCCGTGCGACCCGGCGAGTACAGCCCGATACGCAGAAGAATCCGTGCTGCAACGGTTTCCGGGTAGTCGCCGTCCGTCAATCCGGATTCGGCGAGGAGGAGGTCGCGGCCGGGGACGGCGTCGGGTGAGGTCATGACGGCTCGATCGCCGGGGTTGCCGACCGAGTCGATGTACAGGGGTGATCTCCCGCGCAACGCGCGGATCTGGTCGATCACCGCCGACGGGGCCAGCTTGACGGTGCGCCGAAGTCCGGTCGCGCGCACGGCTGCTGGTCCGTCCACATGCGGGATCTGGGCGATGACAGCGGCGAAGTTCTCCCCTGTGCCGGCCCGGGTGAGCACGTGTCCGCCGGCGAAGGAGGTACCCCAACCGACGATGCGATCCGAGTCGACGCCGTCGAGTGTTCGGGCGTAGGCGACGGCGTTGCGCCAGTCGACGAGTTGCTTGCCGATGTCGAGCAGCTGGCGCGGCTCACCGTCGCTGTCACCGAAGTGGCGGTAGTCGAAGACCAGAACCGCGTAACCGGCGCGGGCGAAGATCTCCGCGTAGGCGAAGAGGCGAATGACACGTGGAGTGCCGAAACCGTGGGCCATGACCACGGCCGGGGTATCGGCGGTGGCTCCGGTCGGCCGGTACACGGCTGCGGCGCAACGGACTCCCTCCGATTCGAACCATTCGTCGGTTCGGGTGTATTCGGGCTGGTCGTCGGCGCTCATGTCGGTCGTCCTTCGTCGGATTCTTGATCGGCATTCAAGAAAATAGCATTATCTTGAACCTCGATCAAGATACGATGATCGAATGCCGCGCAACCGCCGACCCGTCGACCGAGCCGAGAAACGCTCCGAGATCGTGGACGCCGCTCGATCGTTGTTCGTCGACGACGGCTACGAGCACACCCCGATGGGGCGAATCGCCACCGCTGCCGGAGTGACCACCAATACGATCTACTGGTATTTCGGCGACAAGGACGAGTTACTCGTCGGGGTGCTCGACGACATTCACACCGAGGCTCTCGGTCGATTCGGTGCTCTCGCGGGGCATCCGGTGAACGAGCAGGTCCTCTGGGTGGTCGAAGAGCTCGAGAGGTATCACCGGCTGGTCGACACGGTCCACGCCCGCACGTCCGCATCGGCGTGCATCGACAAATGGCACAACGATTTTCACGCCTTGTGGGAACAGTGGATCGCCGTCGAGCTACGCAGCGAAGGCGTGGACGATGCCGATATCGAACCGTCGACCCGAATGATCGTCTTCGTCATCGAGGCCATGCTGATGCACCCGCAGGACGAGGCGTCGAAACGGTCCATCATCGATCTGCTGTTCCGCAAGGTCGGCGTCTCGCGCTGACTACTCGTGGACGGTTGTGCGGTTCCGTCCGAGATTCTTGGACTCGTACAGGGCTCGATCGGCCCGACCGAGTGTGGTGCGGGCGGCCTCGGTGCCCTGCCTTCCCGCCACGCCCACCGAGATCGTCAGGTCCGGCGGAAGCTCGGCCCGAACGCGGTCGACGGCGTCGCTCAGCTCCGCGACCGTGCCGGACGTGCACAACACGGTGAACTCGTCGCCGCCGGAGCGGCTCAACAGATATCTCGGCGGTAGGCATCGACGAAGTGCAGCCGAGACGACTTCGAGCGCGTGGTCGCCGGCTGCGTGCCCGAAGTCGTCGTTGATCACCTTGAACCGATCGATGTCCACCACCGCGATGGCGTCGATCTTTCCGCTCGTCACCGTTCCCGGCCGCGCGTCCAACTCGCGAGTGAGGCTTCGCCGATTCGCCAGTCGGGTGAGATCGTCGATCTCGGAGGTCGATGCCACGCTCTGCACCCACGCAGCGGAAATGGCGACCGCGACCAGCACGAGCTCGGCGTTGATCACCAGAACTGGGTGCAGGTCTCCCACAGCGAGCCCCAGGTACGCAATGTAGCTTGCATTGAGAACCGTTGTACGCCAGGCGATACGGTTGGGCAGGACGATGAATGCCGGCGTCACCAACAGTAGCTGGAGGAAAATCCCGGACAGCGCTGCAACCTCGTCGCCCGCAGCAGTACAGAACAATGCGATACTCGTCAGGCCCGACAGGTGCATCGTCAGATACAGACGACGGGAGAGAACAGGTGCTCCAGCGATCATGTAGACGCCTATTCCGCACCACAGCACGCCCAGCAGGGCCAGGACCGGCTGGGCCCGCGTCGACGCCCCGAGCACGGTGACGACACCTACCAGTCCACTGACGAGGCAATTGACCCCGGACGTTCGGGCCACCGACGCCGGGGAATACTGCCAGCCGCTGTTCACGAAATCGAACTCCTCGCGCAGATCCCCACGACCTCGGGAGAGCTTAGCGTCGAGCCTGGACGTGGTGCTGGGCAGTGTCGGTGCTGCCACGTGCTCGCGGGGCCATCAACTCATCAGCGCACCGCGAGCTCGTCGGCCAACACGGCGCGACCGGCCGCGACGATGGCGGTCAGCTCCTCGAGGTGCGGGGCGCTGATGTCCACCAGCGGTGGGCGAACGGGGCCTGCCTCGATGCCCTCCATCGTCACGCCCGCCTTGATGAGTGAGACGGCGTAACCGGGGACCTTGTCGCGCAGACGAACCAGCGGGTGGAAGAACTCTCGAAGCAGTGCGGCTGTGAGCTCGTCGTTGCCGCTGTCGAGCGAGCGGTAGAACGCCAGTGCCAGCTCGGGCGCGAAGGCGAAGGTCGCCGAGGAGTACAGCGTGACACCGATGGCTCGGTACGCCTGCTGCGAGACCTCCGCCGTAGGCAGGCCGTTGAAGAACTGAAAGGGCTTGCCCGACGTTTCCAGGGCGTCCAGCACCGCGCGGACGATGCGGCCGACCTGATCGAGATCTCCTGTGCCGTCCTTGAATCCGACAACGGTGGGCAGCTGCGCTACCTCGACGGCCGAGTCCTCGGTGAAGCGGGCGTTGCCGCGGTTGTAGACGATCAACGGCAGATCGGACGCGGCGGCCACGGCCTTGGTGTAGTTGACCAGACCGGCCTGCGGCATCGTCACCAGGTAGGGAGGGAGCAGGAGGATGCCGTCGGCTCCGTTGGTCTTCGCACTCGCGGCGAACGCCTTTGCCTGCGCAACGGATCCGCCCGCACCGGCGTACACGGGCACGCGACCCGCGACGACCTCGACTGCGGTACGCACGATCCTGCCGAACTCTTCGCCTTCGAGAGCATGGAATTCGCCTGTGCCGCAGGCGACGAACACTCCACCCGGCCCGGCGTCGACACCCTTCGCGATGTGGGCGGCGAGTAGGTCGTAGTCGACCTCACCGGCGGCGGTGAACGGGGTGACGGGGAAGAACAGGACTCCGTCGAGCATGGGGGTCTCCTCGTTGAACTAGGTGTGGGTGAATCAGTCTTGGATGAGCTGGCCGTCGATGCGGCGGAAGATCCTGTCGGGGTTGCCGTCGGCAATTGCGCTGGGCAGCAACGATGTCGGCACGTCCTGGTACGACACGGGACGCAGGAAGCGCTCGATTGCGAGCGATCCGACCGAGGTGGTGCGGGAGTTGGAGGTGGCGGGGAAGGGGCCGCCGTGCACCATTGCGTGGCCGACCTCGACGCCGGTGGGCCATCCGTCGAAGAGGATGCGGCCGGCCTTGAGTTCGAGAACCGAGAGGAGCTTGCCTGCCTCGGCGTGATCGGACTCGTCGGCGTGAACCGTGGCGGTGAGCTGGCCTTCCAACAGTGCGGCAACGTCGCGTACCTGCTGAGCGTCTGTGCAACGAACGATGAGACTCGAGGCACCGAACACCTCGGCCTGAGCAGCCTCGGAGGTGAGGAACGTATCGGCATCGGTACCGAACAGTGCGGCGCGACAGGCGTTCGGGGCGTCGGAATCCGATCCTCGCGCAACCACGGTCACCGCGTCGGACAGGGTGGTGACGCCGTCGGCGTAGCTGGACGCGATGTTCGGGGTCAGCATCGTGGTGGGCGAGGACTGCTGTACCGCGGCGCTCGCTGCGTCGGTGAAGGACTGCAGCCCCGGACCGTCCGCTGCGATGACGAGGCCGGGGTTGGTGCAGAACTGGCCCGAGCCCATCGTCAACGAGGCGACGAACGCGCGGCCGAGTTCGGCACCGCGGGTGGCGAGAGCTCCGTCCATGACGAACACGGGGTTGATGGAACTCATCTCCGCGTACACCGGGATGGGCTCACGGCGACCGGCTGCGGCGGCGACGAGAGCCGTTCCACCCGAACGCGATCCGGTGAATCCTACGGCCTTGATGCGCGGATCGGTGACCAGCGCGGTACCGAGTCCGCGACCGGAGCCGAACAGCAGAGAGAATGTGCCCGAGGGCATTCCGGTGGACGCGATGGCGTCGGCGATGGCTCGACCGACCAGCTCGGACGTTCCCGGATGGGCATCGTGTGCTTTGACCACTACGGGGCATCCGGCCGCGAGGGCGGAAGCGGTGTCGCCGCCGGCGACGGAGAAGGCGAGCGGGAAGTTGCTGGCTCCGAACACTGCGACCGGGCCCAACGGGATCTGCCGTTGGCGGATGTCGGCGCGGGGGAGTGGTGTGCGCTCGGGCTGTGCCGGGTCGATGCGGGCACCGTTCCAACTACCCTCGCGCAGAACGGAAGCGAACAGGCGCAGTTGTCCGGTGGTGCGGCCGACTTCGCCGGTGATGCGGGCCAGCGGCAGGCCCGACTCGGCGACGGTGCGCGCGATCAGAGTGTCGCCGAGAGCGGCGATGTTGTCTGCGATGGTCTCGAGGAACTGAGCTCGGGTCTCCGAGGAAGTGGCTCGGTAGTCGGCGAACGCTTCGGCCGCTGCCGCACAGGCCTTGTCGACGTCGGCGTTGTCTCCGTGCCCGTAGGCGGGTTCGAGGTTTTCGCCGGTGCTGGGGTCTATTCCGTGAATGTGCGTTCCTGTACCGAACACCGGGACGCCGGCGATGATCATCCGGCCGGTGAGGTTGGTGGACTGTGTCGTCGACGCTGTCATTGGGGGTGACTCCTCGGGCTGTAGTGCGGTGCTTGCTGTGACGCCAGGGTGTGAGCTGGCCCGTAGCCACTACGTTAGGAGGCCGATTGATTCATGTCCAAGTCAAAATATGCTGTTGTCGATCCAATATAGGTATCGTTAAGTGCCTGAGGCAGTGGTGTGGTTGTGTGCCCCAGGCGGCACATAAGCGCATCCACTGCGCGTCAGCGAACTCCCTCGGCGCGCAGTTCTCGTGCCCAGGCGGCGGCGTGTTCGGTGAGCACCCCGGCGATACGTTCCAGTTCGCCGGGGTAGGAGGCGACCTCGGCCGGCATCGAAACGCTCAGCGCATCGGTAGCGGGGATCCGATACGGCACGACGGTCGCGATGCACACGACGCCGACGGTGCCCTGCTCCTGCTCGAGCGACCAGCCGCGCCTGCGCACCTGAGCGAGTTCGGCGATGAGGGCATCTCGGTCGACGATGGTGTTCGCGGTGTATCGCTCGAGCTTCTTCGGAAGTAGCGTCGTCACCTCGTCGGTCGTCAGCTCGGCGAGCAGTGCTTGCCCGAGGGCGGTGACGTGGCACGGCAACTTGCGTCCGACGCGGTGCATGCGACGCACCTCGAGCTTGGAACCGCGGCTGGCGAGGTAGATGACGCAGTCCTCGTCGCGTCTGGCGAAGTGCACGGTGTGCCGCACATCGGAGCGCAGTGTTTCGAGCACTGCCGCGGCTCGGCCGACGACGGAGTCCTTGTCGAGGTAGGACGTGCCGGTGAGCAGGGCGTGGGTGCCGATGCCGTACCGCGAGCCGGACTCGTCGGCCTCGATCCAGCGCAGGTCCTTGAGCGTCCGGAGCAGGGCGTGCAGACTCGACCGTGGGTACCCGCAGGCCTCCTGGAGCTCGCCGAGACTCATACGCGTGGGGGACGCCGCCAGGGTCTCGAGGATGTGGATCGTGCGTTCGGCCGACTTCACCGGCTGACTATCCGGCGCAGCTGTGGCCGTGACATCGTTCACCATGAAGACAGTGTCCCTCATGATGAACGATGTTTCATACGCGGACACCGATATTGTCGACGGCCATCAGTACTCGGCGATCAGATTGTTCGAGATGTACTCGAGGTCGATGTCCTCGCCCAGGCCCGGACAGGTCGGCATCTGCACCATTCCGTTCGCGTCGATCGGGTCGACGATGGACTTCAGGTGTGGGGGCACCCAGTCGTAGTCCACCAGCGGATGCAGCAGGCCGCGCTCGTACCACTGGATGTTGGGGGCACCGCCGACGAGCGCCAGATTGGGCGCACCGTTGCCGTGGATCTCGCACTCGAGCCCGAACCCGTCGGCCATGTGCACCGTCTTGAGTGCAGGCGTGATGCCGCCGCCGTTCATCGCGCCGACACGCAGGATGTCGCATGCCTCGTCGGCGATCCAGTCCGCCCGCGAACGATGCCGACCGGGAGTGGTCTCCGGGCCGATCACCGGAGTGTCGATCTGATTCGCCAGCCATTTGTACGAGCGCATCGAGAACTCGTCCATCGGCTCCTCGAACCAATCGAACTTCAGCGCGTCCAGTTCGCGGCCGAGCTTGAGCGCATCGCTACGCGAGTACCAGTGATAGCCGTCGAGCATCAACGAGAACCCGGGCCCGACGGCATCTCGCACCGCGGCGCAGGCCTCGATGTCCCTGGTGAGGCTCGGTGCCCCTTCGAGCGGCGGCATCCAGGTGTGCAGTTTGATTCCCTGGTAGCCCTGATTCTTCAGCGCCACAGCGAAATCCGCGTACTCCTGTGGGCTCGACAGTCCGCCCTCGATGGTGTCTCCACACATGGTGCTCGCGTAGGCCTTGACCTCGCTGCGGGCCCCGCCGAGCAGCTTCCACACCGGGGTGTCGAACCGGTTGCCCGCCAGATCCCACAGTGCCTGATCGAGGTAGCTGCAGGTGTGCTCGGGGAGCTCGACGGCTCTGGTGCGCTGTCGGATCGCGAACTTGCGGTCCATCTCCTCGCGGTGCAACGGGTCGGTGCCGATCATGACCGGTCGGAAGTGTTGCTCCACTTGGTCTTCGCGCAGGTAGTTGGGCTTGCCCAGGACGTAGCCGCTGACGCCGTCGGAATCGGTGATGCGCAACAGTGCCTGGGTGGTCGGGACGGACGGTCCGGGGTGTCGATGCCCGTAGGAATCGACGGCGGTGCGCGCCTCGGTCTTGAAGACCTGGACGGCAACCTCGGTGATGACGCTGGACATGGCTGTGAATCCCCTATTTACCCTGTCGGGCATCGTATTTGGCCTTGGAGCGGTCGAGCTTCTCGGCGAAGTCGTCGGCAAAGTCCTGAGCGCTGAGTTGCCCGATGAGGACCTTCTGCCACTGGCCCAGCATCTGAACCTGAACGATCTTGCCGAAATCCGGCAGGTAGTCCGGTGGGGTGACCAGCACCGTCTCCGGATCGTCGAGGGCGGCCTGAGCAGCTTGCACCGACGGCATCGCCTGGAAGGCGGGAGCGGAGCGAGCGGCGGCGTTGACCGGAATCTGACCCACGTTCTCGTTCCAGTAGGCCTGCGATTCCGGCGAGGTCATGAACTCGAGGAACTTCCAGGCCGCAGCCTGATGCTTGCTGCTCTTGAACACCGTGTAGGACGGGAACGGGTCCGTCATCACCGTACGGACACCGTTGTCCGCGCGGGGCAGTGCGACGGCACCGACGTTGTCGCCGAGCGCCTTACGGTGATTGCTCAACGATCCGAGGTTGTGCTGCATCATCGCCACCGAGCCACCGCCGAAGCTGGCGACCATCTGCGGGAAGCCGTTGTTGACGTCGGCGGTGGGGGTGTCCACGTCGTACAGGGCGGCGAAACGTTCGATGGCCTGCACCATCTCGGGCCGGTTGACGGTGGATTCGCTGCCGTCGAAGAAGTTGTCGATGCCGGTGGTGGCGAACATGTGCTGCAGCAACGGGTAGATCGAACCGGCACCGCCTCGGATGGTGAACCCGTAGCGGCCATCGGACTTGTCGGTCAGTTCGTCTGCAGCGTCGTAGAATTCGTCCCACGTCTCCGGAGGCTCGATGCCGGCCTCGTCGAACCAATCCGCCCGATACCACAGCGTCGCGTTGTTGCTGGTGAACGGCAGACCGTACAGGTTCTCACCGCCACCGGACTCCATCGCCGACTCGATGATCTTCGGGTCGTACTCGCCGCGCTGCGGAGAGGACGCCATGAAGTCGTCGAGCGGAATGACGGCATCCTGCGCGACGAGAGGCGCCAGATATGCGGTGGACACGATCCCCAGATCGGGTGCCGACCCACCGGCGAGAGCCGTCTGATACTTCTGCTGAGCACTGTCGGATGGTAGCCCGACGTACTGGATGTCGATGCCGGGATTGACCTCCTCGAAGCGTCGAATCAGTTCCTCGTACAACGGGGTTCGATCCGGTCCGGCATTGTTGTCCCAGAAGGTGAGGGTGCCACTGTTCGGATCTCCGAGTTCACCGTCGGGCAGTGAGGTCTCGGAACTGCAGGATGCCAGCACCAGCGTCGCGACCGCGCCGACGAGGGTGGTGCGCAGCAGGGTGCGTCGATTCATGTCGATTCTCTTTCCGTGCGTCATGATCAGCCCTTGACCGCGCCGGCGCTGAGGCCCTGGACGAGGTACTTCTGGATGACGGCGAACACAGCGACCACCGGTACCGCGGCGATCAGACCGCCGGCCGCGAGGACGCCGAAGTCGACGTTGTAGGAACCGATCGTGTAGCTCAATCCGACTGGGAGGGTGAACTTGTCCTGGCTGCTGATGAACATCAGGCCGAACAGGAAGTTGTTCCAACTGCCGATGAACGCGAAGGAACCGACGGCGATCAGGCCGGGGCGCAGCAGCGGCAGCATGATGATGCGGAAGGCCTTCAGGCGCGAGCAGCCGTCGACCATCGCGGCCTCCTCGAGTTCCACGGGAATCTGAGAGATGAAGCCGGCCATCAACATTGCCGCCAGCGGCAGTTGGAAAACGGTGTCGGCGACGATGAGGCCGAACAGGTTGTTCACCAGTCCCATCTCGCGGAACACCTGGAACAGCGGGATGAGCAGCATCGCACCGGGCACGAACTGGCTGCACAGCAGGGCCATCACCAGGGGTATCTTGGCGCGGAACTTGAAGCGTGCCAACGCATAGCCGGTCGCCAGTGCAACGAAGGTGGTGAGCACGAGAGACAGGCCGGCCACGATGAGGCTGTTCTTGAAGAAGAAGCTGAAACCGAGTGTGTTCCAGACGGTGTCGAAATGGTCGAGCGTGATGGGCCAGGGGAGCATCGAATTGGAACCGGCGGGCCGGAATGCGAAGACGATCATCCAGTAGAACGGGACGAGGGTGAAGAGCAGGTAGACGGCCAACGGAAGGCCGACGCTGAACACGCGGGGCTTGGTGCGATGCACGCGCACCTTCTCGGAGTGGTCCTGCGGCGGCGTGGTCACGACGGGACGATCTGCGGTAGTGGTCATGTGCGTCAGGCCTTATCGCTGTTGAATTTGCTGAGGCGCAAGTAGAGGATCGAGCAGAACAGCAGGATGACGAAGGCCACGGTGGTCAGAGCCGATCCGTATCCGAAGTCCTGCGCGGTGGTGGCGAGCTGAGAGACGTAGAGCGGCAACGTCGTGGTGACGTCGGCCGGTCCGCCTGCGGTGAGGGTGTACAGAAGATCGACGTTGTTGAACTCCCAGACCCCGCGCAGCAGGGTCGACAGGATGATCACGGCCTTCAGGTGCGGCAGTGTCACAAATCGGAAGCGCTGCCAGCGGTTCGCACCGTCCACGTTCGCTGCCTCGTACAGGTCCTTGGGTGCACTCTGCAGTTCGGCGAGGATGAGAATGGCGAAGAACGGAACACCGCGCCAGAGCTCGGCGACGCTGGTGGCCCAGAACGCGGTGTCCGGATCTGCGATCGGTGCGGCGGTGCCGTCGCCGATGCCCATGTCTCCGAGTAGTTTGAACAACCCGGTCGACGGGTTGTAGATCAGCAGCCAGATACCGGTGGTGAGCACACCGGAGACGGCCCAGGGAGAGAACACCAGGGCTCGGGCCAGTCCGCGTCCACGGAAGACCTCGTTGACCAGCAGAGCCAGTCCGAGGCCGAGGATCAGCTGGAACACGACCTGAACGCCGACCCACTTGGCGGTGACGAGCAGGCTGTTCCAGAACAGGTCGTCGGCGAACATCAACTTGAAGTTCTCGAGGCCGGCGAAGCCGTTGTCCCACGGCGTCGTCGGGTTGTAGAACTGCAGGCTGTAGTAGAAGACACTGCCGACCGGGTAGAAGATGAACACGGCGAGCAGGATGACGACCGGTGCGATCAGAATGTACGGGGCCGAGATGCGGCGCTTGCGTTTCGGCCGGACGGGAGGGACGGCCGAGCTCTGCGCACGGGTGCCTCCCGACCGGGGTGGTGTGGTGGTGACCATGGGGGACGCTCCGAAGCGTTCGGGGCCGGATCGGGGAGCCGGCGAGTGGGTCTGGCGGGTTCTTCCGGCCCTGAGGAGCCGGGCTGTGGAAAGTCTGTGCTGTTCACATATCTGAACTGTCGTCTGCTATGTGAATTTCTGGACCAACTATGACGGCAGTCACAAGCGCTGTCAAGCATGGCCGGTCACACGTGCAGCCTCAACCAGCTCGCTGCGGCGTCCTGCATCGCCGTCGTGAAGCGGTGCGGCTCCGAATACCATTGAGTTGAAAGGCATTTCGAGTCTCTGTAGTCGCGATGCAGTGATGCCTCGGCGTCGCGCATGCCTGCCGTGCCGAAATGTGAGTCCTGCTCGGCGAATTGGACCAGCAGTGGAGTCGGGGCGGCCGAGCCCGCGATCTGCGGCCAGTCGCAGACCGCGGGCATGCCCGGTGTGATCATCAGCCAGCTGGTGTCGTCCGCACGACCGTCGGCGATGTCGGCGTACGTGCTCATCGAGGCGGTGATCACCCCGGCTCGCAGTCGGTCGCTGCAGGCCAGTAGATGTGCGACGCGGGCTCCGCCGCCGGAGAATCCGGCGGTGGCGATGCGATCGGGGTCCACCTCGGCGCAGGCGCGTAGCACATGCAGCGCCGTAAGATCTTCGGTCAGTATCCGGCCTGCAAGCGAGCTGCTCTGCAGCGCAGCCACTTTCGCCAGGCCGTGCTCGTGCTCGCGGGCGGCCGCCTCGTATCGCTCCAGTCCGTCCAGGTGTGCTCCGGCCCGGCGAGCCCGCTCGGGAAGCTGCTCCCACGGCACCCGGCGGGAGCCCCACGGGAACACGTCGTGGATCAGGACCGCGAAACCCGCTGCCACCAGGCCGACTGCGGGCGCACCGCCGTCGTACCCGTGCTCGCGCAGTGCGGCGATGCCGGGCGCGATGCCGTCGGGACCGTCGGCCACCTTCTCCTTGCCGTAGAGCTTCATCCCGTCGTGGCCGTGCATGAGCAGGATCGCGGGCAGTGGGTGCTCTGCTGCCGGGGGCGTCAGCAGCCACGCGGACGTGTCGTTCCAGGTCAGTTCCACTCCGCGGACGCCGTCACGTATCCACCTGCGACCGCGTGTCACCTGCGGGGGCGGTGGGGTTTCGGTGACTCCGAGGGCCTTCCCTATCGCTGCGCGACGGGCGAATCGTGGACAGCCGGGCTCGAATTGTGTTCCCATGTGTGAACTCAGTTCTCTCTATCGAACAAATCAGCCATCGAAGGATGACCCCTATGACCGTCGACCGCATCGTCGCGCACGCCTATCCCTGGGACGTACTCGGTGATCCTCACTTCGTCGAGCGCGCCCGCAGGCTCGGGGTGCGCGAGATCTCGCTCGCCGCGACCTATCACTCCACCAGGGCGGCAACTCCGCTGCACCCGCAGCACAAGGTGGTCGACGCCCATCACGCCGCGCTGTACCGGCCGGTGCGTCCCGAGGCCTGGGCCGGCCACGCGATCACAGCGAAAACGGCCGACTGGGGCGGGGCCCAGGACGCGTTCGGCGAGGCGGCGGCCTTCCTGCTCGACGCCGGATTTCTGGTGAACGCCTGGATCGTACTGACGCACAGCACAATTCTCGGCCACACCCATCCCGACGCGACCGTCGTCAACTGTTTCGGAGACGCCTATCGCTATGCGCTCGCTCCAGGGCATCCCGACATCGTTCGGTACTGCGCGACGCTCGCCGCCGAGGCGATACGCGGCGTCGAGGTACACGGCGTGTCCGTCGAGGCCTGCGGACAGCTCGGTTTCGCGCATGTCGGACCACACGAGAAGACGGACGGCGCGTTCCCTGGAATCGGCGACACCCTGATGTCGATCAGCTGCACGCAGCGCGAGCTCGACGCGTGGAGCGAGCGAGGGGTCGACTCGGCGAAGGTGACGCAGAAGCTGCGCGACGGCGTCGACGCGCTGTCGGCCGGAACCCTGCCTGCAGGTGCGGCCATCACGGACGTGTTGGACGCCGACGAGATCGATGCGGTGGTGGCGGTCCGTCACGCCGACGCCGATCACCTTCGCGGCGAAGTGCTTGCCGCCGTGCGTGACCAGGCACCGTCGGCACGCGTGACGTTGCACGGTCATCCCGAGCCGTGGAAGACGGGCCCCTCGCCTGCGCTGACCGCTGCCGCACCGGCCGATGTCGACGCGGTACTCGTCTCGGCCTGGCCTGCGACGGCCGAGACCGTGTCGGTGGTCGAGGCCACCCGCGCTGCCGTCGGCGACGGGGTGGATGTGGGTGCCTATGTATCGGTACTGCCGCCGAAGAAGCTCGACGAGGTGGCCGCGCACGTGGCTGCGACGGTCGACGCCGGGGCGAACGAGCTGCACCTCTATCACCTCGGTCTCGTCAATCGACCCCAGCTCGATGCGTTGGGGTCGATCGTCACAACGTATTCGTAGGGGTCTGCAACGGGTGCTCCACTCGACCGGCCTCGGCGCGGAATCCCGCAGTTGGGGTGGTCGAGTGGAGCTGAACGTGCATCACCGCATTCGTTGGCCGAGCGGGTGATCGCAGAACGCTCCGCCGACTCGCTGCAGGATCGGGTCGGAGAACGTCCACTCGTGCTCGGCCAGGAACTGCTCGGCGAACTGTTCCGCGTCGTCGCGAGGCAGGTATCCGATCTCCGCACCCTCGCTGCCGGACCACCACGCGCGCGAGTTCTTCGAGATGCCCCACACGGTGTGAAAACCCTTGGCGCTGTCCGACAGTGACGCCTCGATCAGCCGGGCAGTATCGGCAGGCGACATCCAGGTGGCCAGGCCACGGTAGTTCGGCGGCGCGTCGAAGCTCGAGCCGATACGGAGATTGACGACGTCGATGCCGAAGCGGTCGTGGTACATCCGGCCCAGGGCTTCCACTGCGGCCTTGCTCCACCCGTAGAAGCCGTCGGGTCGTGGAGCGGCGTCCCCCGGAAGCGGTTCGCCGCCCGCCTCGTCGTGCGTCCAGAAGCCGACCGCGTGATTGCTCGACGCCACCACCACGCGGGTGACTCCGTGCGTCACCGCGGCCTCGAACACAGCCTGAGTGCCGTCGACGTTGACGGACAGGATGTTGGCCCACGAGTCCTCGGTGCTCAATCCGCCGAGGTGCAGAATCGCGTCGACACCGTCCACTGCAGCGGCCACGGCGGCGCGATCGGTGACCGATCCCTGCACGAATTCCTCGGTAGCAGAATCGATGTCACTGATCTCGGCGATATCGAACAGGCGCAGCGTGCGGCCGGGAGCCGCCAGTAGCGGCCGGAGCATCGCGCCCATGTTGCCTGCGGCTCCGGTGATGAGCACTCGTGAAACGGTGTCGGTCATTCTTCTCGAACTCCTTCGATGGAAACCTTGTAATGGGCATCACAGTAGTACATACTTCTAAACGAAGTCAGCATTCTGGCATTCATTCATATATGTGAACCTCACTCGGATCGTCCGGCACGTTCCTGCCGGTGAAGGGACCACCATCATGGCCACCGTCGCATTCCAGGGCGTCACCAAACTCTTTCCCGGCGGCGACAAAGCTGCCGTCGACCAACTCGATCTCGACATCCAGGACGGTGAATTCCTCGTCCTCGTCGGCCCGTCCGGCTGCGGAAAGTCGACGTCGCTGCGGATGCTCGCCGGTCTCGAAGAAGTCGACAAGGGAGCCATCACCATCGGCGGCAAGGACGTCACCGACCATCAGCCCAAGGATCGCGACATCGCGATGGTCTTCCAGAACTACGCTCTCTACCCGCACATGACAGTCGGCGAGAACATGGGATTCGGCCTGCGTATCGCGGGTGAGGACAAGGCCGAGATCAAGCGTCGCGTCGAGGACGCTGCCAAGATCCTCGACCTCACCAAGTTCCTCGACCGCAAGCCCAAGGCGCTCTCCGGTGGTCAGCGTCAGCGAGTTGCCATGGGCCGCGCCATCGTTCGCAAACCCCAGGTGTTCCTGATGGACGAGCCGCTGTCCAACCTCGACGCCAAACTCCGGGTACAGACCCGCGCGCAGATTTCCGCGCTGCAGCGTCGACTCGCCACGACGACCGTGTACGTCACCCACGATCAGGTCGAGGCCATGACCATGGGCGATCGCGTGGCCGTCCTCAAAGACGGTGTACTGCAACAGTGTGACTCGCCGAGGCGCATGTACGAACATCCGAACAACGTCTTCGTCGCCGGCTTCATCGGATCGCCTGCAATGAACCTTCTCGAGCTGCCCCTCGTCGACGGCGGCGTCCGCTTCGGCGGCGAAGTGGTTCCGGTTCCCCGCTCCGCCATCGCCGGAATCGGTGAGAACACAGTGACACTCGGCGTGCGGCCCGAGGACCTGCAGATCACCACCGGGGCGGGCCTCGAAGTGACCATCGACGTCGTCGAAGAACTCGGAGCCGACGCCTACGTCTACGGCCAGGCCGATATCAACGGCACTCGTCAGCCCATCGTCGTCCGCGCCGACGGTCGCATCCCACCGAAACGCGGATCGACGATCACGCTCTCCTACGCCGCCGAGCGCACCCACCTGTTCTCCACGGTGACCGGCGAGCGTTTGGTCGACTAGTAGTGGAGCGCTGACGCGCAGGTGCGCGGGAGTGGGGGGAGCGCTGACGCGCAGGTGCACGGAAACTCGACCCCTGCTACGAGGTTCCGTGCACATGCCGCGAAGCGGCTCGTCCCACCGGTACTGTTTCTCGAGTGACAGACGCTCACCAGGCATCGCGATGGTCCGCGATCTTTCGACCAACGCCGGTTCGGGTCATGGCGTCGGGCTTCGCGCTCGCCATTGTCTTCGGGGCAGGCGTGCTGCTGATTCCGGGCTCCACCCAGTCCGGGAGTGAGGCCGGAGTACTGCAGGCGTTGTTCACGTCCACCTCGGCGGTCAGTTTGACGGGCCTGATCGTGGTGGACACCCCGGTGTACTGGTCGGGCTTCGGGCAAGGAGTGATCCTCGGTCTGATCCAGATCGGTGGATTCGGCATCATGACGATCGCGTCGTTGGTCGGTTTGGTGCTTGCCGACCGAATCGGACTGCGTGGCAGACTCAATGCCGCCGCAGAGGTACGCACCTCCGGGCTCGGCGACGTGCGCAGCGTTGTCATCGGAGTGTTCCGAACCAGCCTGCTGATCGAGACCGTCGTCGCGATCTGTCTCGCGCTTCGATTCGCGATCGGGTACGGCGAGAGTCCCGGCCGGGCCGTCTGGCTCGGCGTCTTCCACTCCGTGTCGGCGTTCAACAACGCCGGATTCGCGCTGTTCAGCGACAGCATGATCGGGTTCGCCACCGATCCGTGGATCTGTGTTCCGCTGATGATCGCCGTCGTGCTGGGAGGCATCGGGTTTCCGGTGCTGTTCGAGTTGTTCCGGCACGTTCGGCGGCGTCGAGGCCGGCAGAAATGGTCGCTGCACACCCGCCTGACGCTCTCGGTCACCGGCGTTCTGCTCGTGGTGGGACCGGCGCTGGTTCTGTTGCTCGAGTGGTCCAGAACCCTGGGCGAGTTCGGGATCTGGGACAAGATGCTCGTCGCCACGTTCGCGGGCGTCATGCCGCGCACCGCTGGGTTCAACAGCGTCGACTACGCCGACGTCGACAACGCGACCCTGCTCGTCACCGACGTTCTCATGTTCATCGGTGGCGGCAGCGGCGGCACCGCAGGCGGCATCAAGGTCACCACCTTCGCCCTGTTGCTGTTCGTCATCCTCGCCGAAATCCGTGGCGATCGAGATGTGAGCATCTTCGATCGCCGGATCGACCCGCGAGTACAGCGTCAGGCGTTGACCGTGGCCCTGATCGGTGTCGCCCTGGTCATGCTCCCGGTCGTCGCGTTGCTGGCGGGAACGGATTTCGACCTCGACGTCCTGCTGTTCGAGGTCGTCTCGGCCTTCGCCACGGTGGGTCTTTCCACGGGCATCACCGCGCAGTTGCCGGGGTGGGGGCAGGTCATTCTGATCGTTCTGATGTACCTGGGCCGCATCGGTTCCATCACTCTGGTCAGCGCCCTTGCCGCCCGCGACCGCGGTCGGCGTTACACGCTCCCCACGGAAAGGCCGTTCATTGGCTAGGAAACCGTCCTCCGAAGTCGTCGTCGTCCTCGGCCTCGGCCGCTTCGGCAAGTCGCTGGCACTGGAACTGATGGGCCAGGGTGTCGAGGTCCTCGGCATCGACACCGACGAGGCTGTGGTGCAACGTGTCTCGGACCGACTCACGCACGCCGCCGTGGCCGACACCACCGACGAGGAGTCGTTGCGACAACTGTCGGTGCACGAGTACGACCGCGCAGTCGTGGGCATCGGATCCGATCTCGAGGCGAGTCTGTTGACCGCATCCGCGTTGATCAACCTGTCGGTGTCCAACATCTGGGCCAAGGCGATCAGCAACGCACACGCCAAGATTCTCACCCAGATCGGCGTGCACCATGTGGTCAGGCCCGAGCACGACATGGGCAAGCGCGTCGCCCACCTGGTCCGCGGCCGGATGATGGACTACATCGAATTCGACGACGGTTTCGCCATGATCAAGACCTCTCCGCCCACCTCCATCATCGGAAAGAAGTTGGGCGAGAGCGGAATACGTACCAAACATCGTGTCACTGTCGTCGCGGTCAAGCGTCAGGGTGAGGGATTCACCTACGCCACGGCCGACACGGTGATCGGCGCAGGCGATACCGTCATCGTCTCCGGTCAGGTTCGAGACGCCGAACGATTCAGTGAGTCGACCTGAGTGATTCCAGCGTCGCCCGCGCGCCCTGCTCCTGCAGAGACGCCAGTTGTTTCGTGTACTCGGCGACGAAGCGCTCGTTGTCGATGAGATCCCCGAACACTGCGCGGTTGGCGATGAACGCCGTGGGATTCTCGCGCTGACTCTGCGCGATCGGCACCAGTGAGTCCTTCAGCTGGTCGACGATCTCGATGGGCTCGCCGGATTCGTCGACGGCCTCGGCGTAGCGAGCCCAACTGGCCACCACCGCGGTGGAGCGGGCGATCTCACCGCCGGTCTCGAGGTTCTTGCGGATGACAGGCAAGAGCCACTTGGGAATTCGATCCGAGGACTCGGCACACAGGCGGGCGACGGTATCGCGGATCTCGGGGTTGGAGAACCGCTCTATCAACGTCCGCTTGTAGTCGGTCAGATCAATGCCGGGGACCGGCTGCAGCGTCGGGGTCGCCTCCTCGTCCATGTAGGCGAGCAGGAACTCGGAGAACAGCGAATCCTGGCACACCTCGTGGACGAGGCGATAGCCACTGAGATAGCCGAAGTACGCGAGCGCCTGGTGGCTGGCATTGAGCAACCGCAGCTTCATCAACTCGTAGGGGGTGACATCCTCGACCACCTGCACGCCCACCTCTTCCAGCGGCGGACGTCCCAGGGTGAAGTTGTCCTCCAGCACCCACTGCGTGAACGGCTCGCCCGCGACGGGCCACTGATCGTCGATGGCGTATCGCAGCGAAAGCTGTTCGGTCACTTCCGGTGTCGTGACCGGCGTGATGCGATCGACCATCGAATTGGGGAACGCGCCTTCCGCTTGGATCCAGTCGGCCAACGCCGGATCCTTGAGGCGCGCGAACGTCGTGAACGTCGATTGCGCCATATGGCCGTTGCCCTCGATGTTGTCGCAGGACATGATGGTGAACGGCATCATGCCGCGGTCCTTGCGTCGAGCCAGAGCCTCGATGACGAGCCCGAATGTCGTTGCGGGCACTGCGCCGTCGGCGAGGTCGGCGACGATCGCCGGATTGTCCGCGTCGAACTCGCCCGTCGTCGCGGAGAAGTTGTAACCACCCTCGGTGATGGTGAGCGAGACGATCTTCGTCGTGTCGGCGGCCATCTTCTCGATCACGGCTTCGGCGTCGTCCGGCGCGAAGAGGTACTCGACGATGGAACCGATGACGCGGGTGTCCCACGTGCCGTCGGAATGCTTGAGCGCCAACGTGTACAGGCAGTCCTGTGCGTGCATGACGTCGTTCATTCGCCGGTCACCGGGTAGTACCCCGACGCCGCAGATTCCCCAGTCCAGCGCCTGTCCTTGCTGCAGCAGGCGGTCGACGTACATCGCCTGGTGAGCGCGATGGAAGCCGCCGACACCGAAATGCACGATGCCCACCGTCACCTCGGATCGGTCGTACGTCGGAACTGCGACGTCCTCGATGAAGTCGGCGAGGTTCTGCGAGTTCAACTTCATGCGTTGTTCTCCTTCGAAAGTCCTGGAATGACTACGGCTTTGATGCTTCCGGGTTGCCTGTCGGCGTTCAATGCATCCTCGACGCCATCGAGTCCGAAACGCGCCGTCACCATCGCGTCGAGATCCACCATGCCCGACGCCACCAGCGCGCGTGCGATCGGCCATGTGTTGGCGTAGCGAAAGACGCCGGTGAGCAGCAATTCTCGGTTCTGGATCCGCGAGATCGGCAACGGGTAGTCCGATCCGCCCATGCCGACGAGGACGACCGTCCCAGCGGGGCGCACCGCGTGGATGCCGTCGACCACGGCTCGGGCCGCACCGGATGCGTCGATGAAGGCGTCGACCGTCAGTGCGCGCACGTCCTCGGCGGCGGGGTCGAGTACGCGCGTCGCGCCGAACTTCTCTGCGTTGGCGCGGCGGGAAGCGTCGATGTCGGTGACGATCACCTCGGTGGCTCCGAATGCGCGCGCGACCTGCGCGGTGACGAGCCCGACCGGGCCCGCTCCCGCGATGAGCACACTCGAGCCCGCGGAGATGCGTGCCTTCTGGGCCGACGCGATGCCGACCGACAGCGGCTCGAAGAGAGCTGCGGCCTCGTCGGAGATGTCGTCGGGGACGTCGTGAGCGAAGGTCGATTGAATCAGCACGTACTCCGCGAGCGCACCGTCGATGGGCGGCGTCGCGAAGAACTCCATGGCGGGGCACAGGTTGTAGCGGCCTGCGCGGGACGGCGCGCTGGTGGGATCGGGGCGCTGCGGCTCGATGGACACGCGCTGTCCGACGCGAGTGTCGGAGACCTCGGAGCCCACGGCCACGATGACGCCCGCCGCTTCGTGTCCGAGTACGAGCGGGCCGTCGACGACGTAGTCGCCGATGTGTCCCTCGCGGTAGTAATGCGCGTCGGAACCACAGACCCCGACTGCCGTGACCTGCACGAGGACCTCGTCGTGCGCGGGCGCGGGGACGGGTCGTTCTTCGAGTCGTATCTCCTGCACTCCGGTCAGGACGCTGGCCTGCATGGACTGTGGCACTGGTCGCTGGTGGCGAGGGGGTGTTGTGTAGATCACACCTTAATGTTAGCTTAGTGAGCAGATGAACACGAGCTGAGCATTTGCTCACTGGTCAGGGAGGCGTCATGGACGGAACGGAGCCCGGCGGGGCGAAGTCTGCGCGGTCCGGCGAGGACCTGCGCCTGGCTCTGCGCGCCGCAACCATGTATCACCTCGAAGGCGCGACTCAGGCCGAGATCGCCGTGAAGCTCGGCGTCTCGCGCCCGACCGCAGGACGGCTCGTCGCACGGGCCCGCACGCAGGGGCTGGTGACGATCGAGATCAATGTCCCCGACGATCTGCAGGGCACCGTGCATGCCGACCTCGAGCGCGAACTCGAGGCGCAGTACGGATTGACCGAGGTGCTCGTCGTCTCGGACGTCATCGACGGCACGGATGCCGGCTACGGATCCCTGGGGCGCGCGGCGGCAACGCTGCTCTCTCGTCGGCTGAAGGATCAGGATGTTCTGGGCTTCACCTGGGGACCCGAGACGGTCGCGGTGGCGAGTTCGCTGAAGACGCGATCCACCAAATGCGCTGCGGTGGTGCAACTCGACGGTTCCATCACCTCGGCCGACTACCAGACCGGCGTCGAGTACACGCTCGGGCGGTGCGCTGCATACCTGCAGGCGACACCCATCAGGCTCAACGCACCGCTGTATGCCGATCAGGCGACTGTCGTTGCGTTGGAGCAGGATTCCGTGATCTCGCGCGCCCTCAAGGCCGGGACCGATGCCGATGTGATGATGTACGGCATCGGTCCCGTTTCCACGTCCACCACGTTGTTCGAGGGCAGTTTCATCGACCTCGAGGTGCTCGACGAACTCCGCCGGCTCGGTGCGGTCGGTGAGATCGGCGGCCGGTTCTACGACGCCGACGGCAAGGACACCGGTGGATCGCTCCCCGGCCGAACCGTGTCGGTGGGACTCGATGCCATCAGGGCCTGCGATCGGGCCGTGCTCGTCACCGGTGGAAAACGAAAACACGAAGCGCTGCTCGGTGCACTGCGCGGTGGTCTGGCGTCGATCTTGGTCACCGACATCGAAAGTGCGCGTTGGCTCGTCGATCGATCCACATCAGCGTCGAATGGAAAGGTATGCCAGTGAAAGTTCTACCGAAAGTGGTTGTCGCGACCTCGCTCGCGACGACCTTGGTGGTGTCCGGATGTGCCGGTGCCGGCTCGTTCGGTGGTGACGGTGACGGGACGACGATCACCGTCGCGATCGTCTCGAATTCGCAGATGTCCGATGCCATCTCGCTTGCTCCGGAGTTCGAGGCGGAGAACCCGGGCATCAACCTGAAGTTCGTATCGCTGTCGGAGAACGAGGCCCGTGCCAAGATCACGGCCTCGGTCGCGACCGGCGGCGGTGAATTCGACGTGGTGATGATCAGCAACTTCGAGACCCCGCAGTGGGCCGAGAACGGTTGGCTGACCAACCTTTCCGAGTACGCGGATGCCACACCGGGGTACGACGAGGACGACTTCATCCCGACGTTGAAGGAGTCTCTGTCGTACGAGGGCAGCATGTACTCGGTGCCGTTCTACGGTGAGTCGTCGTTCCTGATGTACCGCAAGGATCTGATGGAGCAGGCCGGTATCGACATGCCGGCCGAGCCCACCTGGCAGCAGGTGGCCGATGCTGCGGCAGCACTCGACAGCCCCGGCCTCTCCGGAATCTGCCTGCGTGGCAAGCCCGGTTGGGGTGAGGTGCTCGCGCCGCTGAACACCGTCATCAACGCATTCGGCGGCCGCTGGTACGACGAGAACTGGAACGCTCAGTTGAACAGCCCCGAGGTACGTGAAGCCGTGCAGTTCTACGTCGACACCGTGCGCGAGCACGGTCAGGCCGGCGCGGCCACCAGTGGCTTCAGCGAGTGCGGAACGCAACTCTCGCAGGGCAACACCGCAATGTGGTACGACGCCACCTCGGCCGTCTCGGTCCTCGAGGACCCGTCGTCGAGCAACGTCGTCGGACAGATCGGTTACGCCAAGGCCCCGTCGGCGGCCAAGGGCGACAACGGCTGGCTGTACTCCTGGGCCCTGGGCATTCCCCAGACCAGCGAGGCTCCCGACGAGGCGTGGAAGTTCGTCTCGTGGATGACCAGCAAGGAGTACCTGAACAAGGTCGGTAACGAACTCGGTTGGGAGCGTGTGCCTCCCGGAAGTCGGCTCTCGACCTACGAGATTCCCGAGTACGCGGAGGCGTCGGCCGCCTACGGTCAGCTGACCCTCGACTCCATCGACAGTGCCGACCCGAACGATCCCACCGTGGATCCGGTTCCGTACACCGGAGTCCAGTTCCTGACCATTCCGGAGTTCCAGGACCTCGGTACCCGGGTCAGCCAACAGATCAGTGCCGCAATCGCCGGACAGATCAGCGTCGACGACGCGCTCGACCAAGCGCAGCAATACGCCGAAGTGGTCGGCAAGACGTATCAGGAGGACCAGGGATGACCACCACCGAAGAACGGACGGCTCCGGCCGAACCGGAGAAGTTCGTACCGAGACCGAGAACGATCTCCAAGGCCGAGGGCTGGCGTCGACGCGGACCACTGTTGCCGGCGTTGGTGTTCGCCATCATCGTCACCCAGATCCCGTTCCTGTTCACGCTGTACTACTCGACGCAGTCCTGGAACCTCGTTCGTCCGGGTTCGCGTGAGTTCAACGGTCTGAACAACTACGTGGATGTGTTCCGCGACAGTCAGTTCCGTGAGGTCGCGATGAACACCGTGATCATGATCGTCGGAACGGTGATCATCTCGGTCGTCCTGGGTCTGGCCCTCGCGTTGCTGCTCGATCGAAAGTTCATCGGACGCAGTCTTATTCGCACGCTGCTCATCACCCCGTTCCTCGTCACCCCGGTGGCCGGTGCGCTGATCTGGAAGACGACGATGTTCGATCCCGTCTTCGGTCTGATCAACTTCGCGCTGAGTCCGTTCGGAGTCGGCGAGATCGACTGGGTGTCGCGGTTCCCACTGGCCGCGGTCATGACGAACCTCGTCTGGCAGTGGACGCCGTTCATGATGCTACTGATCCTCGCCGGACTGCAGTCCATGCCCAAGGACATCGCCGAGGCCGCACGTGTCGACGGGGCAGGCCCGTTCAAGCTCTTCCGCGAGTTGACGTTGCCGCACCTGCGCCGGTTCATCGAACTGGGCACCGTCCTCGGCGCGATCTACCTCGTCAACACCTTCGACGCCGTCTACATGATGACCTCCGGTGGACCAGGAGTCGCGTCGGCGAACCTGCCGTTCTACATCTACCAACGTGCCTTCCTCGGCTTCGACATCGGTCAGGCCGCGGCCATGGGTGTCGTCACCGTGGTGGCAACCATCGTCCTCAGCACCCTGGCGCTGAGATTGATCTTCAAGAGCTTCAGCGCAAACGAGGAGGCGGCGTGATGAGCACGGCAACTACGAGCAAGAAGAAGGCCGTCCCGCACACCTCCGACGGCCAGGAGATTCGCAAGAAGAGCAAGTGGGGCCCGGGCACGGTCTGGTCGTTCGTCGCTTGGGTGGCCGGCATCGCCTTCTTCTTCCCGGTGCTCTGGATGGTGATCACCGGATTCAAGCAGGAGGCCGACGCCTACTCCAACCCGCCGAAGCTGATCTTCACCCCCACCCTCGATCAGTATCGAGGTGTACTCGAGAGCGGCATCGGCACCACCCTGCTGAACTCGGCGTTCGCGACGATCGTCTCGACCATTCTCGTTCTGCTGCTCGGTGTTCCGGCGGCCTTCGCGCTGTCACTGCGGCCGGTCAAGAAGACCCAGGACGTGCTGTTCTTCTTCATCTCCACCAAGATGCTGCCCGTCGTGGCCGTCATCGTTCCGCTGTACGTCATCGTCGGTGACATCGGCATGCTCGACAACATCTGGGCGTTGGTGGTTCTCTACACCGCGATGAATCTTCCTATCGCCGTGTGGATGATGCGCTCGTTCTTCATGGAGGTGCCGGCGGAACTACTCGAAGCCGCCAGCATGGACGGTGCTTCGCTGTGGACCTCGGTACGCGAGGTGATCCTGCCGCTCGTCTCGCCCGGCATCGCGGCGACGTCGTTGATCTGCGTGATCTTCTCGTGGAACGAGTTCTTCTTCGCCGTCAACCTCACTGCCGTTCAGGCCCAGACGATTCCGGTGTACCTCGTCGGATTCATCACCGGCCAGGGTCTGTACTGGGCCCAGCTGTCCGCCGCTGCGACGTTCGCAGCACTCCCCGTCGTCCTTGCCGGATGGTTCGCGCAGAACAAGCTCGTGCGCGGCCTGTCCTTCGGCGCCATCAAATAGGAGAAAGTCTCATGGCTGCAATCACGTACAAGAAGGCATCCTGCGTCTACGAAGGTGCCGATTCGCTCGCCGTCGATTCCCTCGACCTCGACATCAAGGACGGCGAGTTCGTCGTCCTGGTCGGACCGTCCGGCTCCGGCAAGTCCACCGCCCTGCGTATGCTCGCCGGTCTCGAGGAGATCGACGGTGGCGCAATCGAAATCGGCGGCAAGAACATGGTGGGCGTTCCGTCCAAGGACCGCGACATCGCCATGGTCTTCCAGAACTACGCGCTCTACCCCAACAAGACCGTCGGGGAGAACATGGGCTTCGCGCTCAAGATGCGCGGAGTGAGCCTCGAGAAGCGTCAGGCACGCGTCGCGGAAGCAGCCCGTCTGCTCGATCTCACCGAGTACCTCGATCGCAAGCCCGGCAAGCTCTCGGGCGGACAGCGTCAGCGAGTTGCCATGGGCCGCGCCATCGTTCGTGAGCCGCAGGTGTTCTGCATGGACGAGCCGCTGTCCAACCTCGACGCCAAGCTACGGGTGCAGACACGTACGCAGATCGCGGCGTTGCAGCGCAGGCTCGGCACCACGACGGTGTACGTCACCCACGATCAGGTCGAGGCAATGACGATGGGCGATCGCGTCGCCGTCCTGCGCGGCGGCAAACTGCAGCAGTTCGCGTCGCCGACGGATCTGTACGACAACCCCGTCAACGCGTTCGTCGCAGGATTCATCGGCTCCCCGGCAATGAACCTGATGACGGTACCCATCGGCTCGGGCGGCGTGCAGATCGGTAAGTTCCTGCTCCCGCTCGAGCGCGACGAGCTGACCAAGCTCGCGAGCCTGGGTATCGACGAGGTCACCATCGGAATGCGGCCCGAGAACCTCGGCATCGTCCACGGCGGCGGCGAGGGCTTCGAGGGCAAGGTCGATCTCATCGAGGAGCTGGGCAGCGAGTCCTACGTCTACGCACACCTCGACGACCCCAAGGTCAAGGGACTCGACGGGGGACCGGTGTCGTTGGTTGCGCGTTCGGCAGTGCGTGCCCCGGCCAAGATCGGCGAGAGCATCGGATTGACGCGACTCGACGGTGCGATCCACCTCTTCCACCCGGAGACCGGGGAGCGCATCTAGCGCGGCTGGTATGGGGTCTTTCGAGCGAGGATCAGTGCCGTCAGAAGTGCGGCACCCCACAGCAGGAAGATGCCGTCGAAGAACAGGTGTCCGTACTTGACACTTCGATTCTCGTCCGAGGCGATCAAGCCGATCACCGCACCGACGAACGACGCTCCGCCCCAGAGGATCAGCAGCACAGAGCCGGGCCAGGATATGCCGAGAACCAACGACGGCAGCCTGGTCCGGTTCTGTGCTGCCAGGCGCGGCCGGTTCATGTACGCGAGGGCCGGAAGAATTGCCGCGCCGAGCTTGACCAGCGCGAGCACCAGCAGTGCAGTTCGCGCTGTCTCCGGTTCTCTGTCGACCCACTCCGTGGCGAAGGAGCCGACGGTATCGAGCATCCACCGTCCACCGGAGGCCCAATAGCCGGAAAATGCTGCGTGGACTATCCCCAGTGCACATGCGATCGCGAAGTATCTGATGGCCACGGTGACCGAGGGTAGCCCAGTCCTTACCCCCGTTCAGGGGTAGCGAGGGTTTGTTCATCTCCCCTAGCGTGGTGGTGATGGGCATCACACGCGCAGGAGGAAACATGGTCGAATCGGCACATACGGAATTCAGGAACGCACGCGATCTACTACTCGACGCCTACGGCGAGTACGACCGCGCAATAGCAACTTTCGAATGGCCGTCGTTCGGTGAGACGTTCAACTGGGCGATCGATTGGTTCGATGCGATCGCGCGAGACAACGATGGCACCGCGCTGTGGATCGTCGAAGAGGACGGCAGCGAGGCCAAGTACAGCTTCGACGACATCGCCCGTCGATCGGACCAGGTCGCCAGGTGGCTCGAGCAGCAGGGAATCGGCCGCGGCGACTCGGTGATCCTGATGCTCGGCAACCAGGTGGAGCTGTGGGAAGCGATGCTCGCGGTGATGAAGCTGGGCGCGGTGTTGATGCCGACCACCACGGCCATCGGATCCGCCGACCTCACAGATCGCGTGGTACGCGGCAATGCGCGCGCCGTGATCGTGAACCCCTCGGACACCGGCAAATTCGACGAGGTCCCCGGTGACTACCTGCGCATCGCCACCTCCGCGTGTGATGGTTGGGTCGACTATGCCGAGGCACGTGGCGTCGAGGCCGTACCGTTCGAGTCGGTGACCGCTCCCGCCGACCGTCTGCTGATGTACTTCACCTCCGGCACCACCAGCAAGCCCAAGCTCGTCGAGCACACGCAGATCTCCTACCCCGTAGGGCATCTGAGCACCATGTACTTCCTCGGGCTTCGTCCGGGCGACGTGCACCTGAACATCAGCTCCCCGGGGTGGGCCAAGCATGCGTGGAGTTGCTTCTTCGCGCCGTGGATCGCCGAGGCGACGATCTTCATCTACAACTACGGAAAATTCGACGCGAAAGCACTGCTCGAGCAAATCCGGCGGGCCGAGGTGACGACGTTCTGTGCACCCCCGACCGTGTGGCGCATGCTGATTCAAGCCGATCTCGCCGGCGGCGGTGGTTCGCTGCGCGAGGCCATCGGAGCAGGGGAACCGCTCAACCCCGAGGTGATCTCGCGGGTGCAGCAGGAATGGGGCCTGAGCATCCGCGACGGGTTCGGCCAGACGGAAACCACTGCACTGGTGGCCAATACACCCGGCGCGGTACTGAAGTCCGGGTCGATGGGGAGACCGCTGCCGGGCGTTCCGGTGGTGATCGTCGACCCCACCACCGGCGAACTCGCCGACGAGGGCGAAATCTGCCTCGACCTGGCCCAGAACCCGTTCAACCTGATGACCGGCTACCTCGGCGACCCCGAACGCAATGCTGCTGTCATGGCCGACGGCTACTACCACACCGGCGACGTCGCATCACGGGACTCCGAGGGCTACATCACCTACGTCGGCCGTACTGACGACGTGTTCAAGGCCTCGGATTACAAGATCTCCCCGTTCGAGCTCGAAAGCGTACTCATCGAACACCCCGCCGTTGCCGAAGCCGCGGTGGTGCCCGCCCCCGACGAGACGCGACTGGCCGTTCCCAAGGCATATGTGGCATTGGCGTCGGGCTGGGAACCCAACGAGGACACTGCATTCGAGATTCTCAAGTACGCCCGCGAGCACCTGGCACCATTCCTGCGTGTACGCCGTATCGAGTTCTTCGAGCTACCGAAAACGATCTCCGGCAAGATCCGCCGAGTGGAGTTGCGCGCTCGCGAGGATGCGGCCGTGGGACCACTGGAGACCGAGTGGCGGGATGACCAGTTCCCTGCGCTGAAGAGGTGATGACACTCGGATCACCTGTCCCAGAACCGTGCGAGAGCGCCGAGCACCTCCTCGGACGCCGCCATCGTCGTCGCGTGGTCGAATCCGCGAATGACATGCAACTCGGAGTTCGGGACCAACGCTGCGGCAGCTCGGGTGTCGTCGAGCCTGGTGCCGTCCTGACTGCCGACGTAGAACAGCGACGGTTGGGTGAATCGCTGCAACGCCTCGTCCGGTAGGCCGGGATCGGCGTCGGACGCTCGAATGTACGCGGCCATGGCCTGGGCGTCGTTGGCGGAGAACACCGCTCGGGTACCAGCATCGATGGGGAACATGCGGTGGCTGCTCCACACCTCGAGAAAGCCATCCATGCCGCGCTGCTCCAACACGTCCGCGCACCCGGGAAAGAACAGGCGATCGAACGCGCCGGCCTGAGCGCCGTGACTACCGCCGCCGACAGCCAGTGATCGCACTCGTTCGGGCCTCGCCGCTGTCAACGCCAAGCCCGCCCGGGCCCCGAACGAATACCCCAGATAGTCGACGGTATCGACACCCACTGCGTCGAGCACCGCCGTCAGATCGCCGACGATACTGCTCATCGCATACGCGTCGGGAGTATGGGGCTTGTCGCTGCGGCCGTGCCCGCGGCTGTCGATCAGAATCAACTGCCGACTGCCACGCAGGGCCTTCACATAGCCGAACGTCCGCCAGATCGTGTGCGTCAGAAAACTGCCGTGCACCATCAACAACGGCGGCCCGGACCCCACCACCGTGTACGCGATCCGTGTCCCATCATCTGCATTCGAGGCGTACTCCACCCCGCGATTCTCACCTCTGGAGTCCACTCAACGTGACATTGACCCCCCCAACTGCGCCTGTGGGTCGTTCTGCAGGCTCCACTCCCGTCCACTGAACGTTACATTGACTCCCCACGGGCGGGCGCTTCTTGGGCGGACTCGGCGGACTCGGCGGCCGGGGTGAGGTCGATGGTGCGGGTGGGGGCGATGGCGTCGAGGAACGGTCGATCGTGGCTGGCGATGATCAGCGCACCCTCGAATTTCTCGAGTGCGTCGATCAGGTGCTGGCGGCTGGTGATGTCGAGGTTGTTGGTCGGCTCGTCGAGCATCAGTAGTTTCGGGGCAGGTTCTGCCAGCAGAATTCGCGCCAGTGCGGCCCGCAGTCGCTCTCCTCCGGAAAGGGTGGCGACGACGGCGTCGGCGTCGGATCCACGGAACAGGAAGCGGGCGAGTTGGCCTCGGATCTGTTCGGCGGTGGCGTGCGGGGCGACGTCGGATACGTTCTCGGCGACGGTGCGGGATTCGTCGAAGACGTCGAGTCGCTGCGGTAGATACTTCCAGGGCACCTCTGCCCCGATGGCGTCCAGAGCCCGCAACAGGGTGGTCTTGCCGCTGCCGTTCGGGCCGATCAGGGCGATGCGTTCCGGACCCACGACAGTGACATCCTCGTGGGTCAGAACCACCTGTCCCGGATGGACTTTCGTCGCCGGGAGGTCGACGCGTATCTCGCGGTCGTCGCGCACGAGGTCCTCGGCGGCTGAGAGCGACAATCGTGCGTCGTCGACGCGATCGCTGTGGGTACCGCGGAGCTTGCCTGCCGATTCCTGGGCCGCCCGCTTGCGACGGCCCGCGAGGATCGGCGGCACGCGCTTCTGCTCTTCCATCTTCTTGCCGAAGCGCAGACGCCGATCGAGTTTGATTCGGGTGTCGATCAATTCGCGTTCCTGCTTGCGGACGTCGTTCTTGGCATCGCGGACCGTGGCCCGTGCCGCCTCCTGTTCGGCGTCGACGACCGAGCGATAGTGCCGATAGTTGCCGCCGAACATGCGTAGCCGCGAAACTCCGCTGCGCTCTGCCCGCACCTCGGCGATGGAATCGACGCGTTCGAGCAGTTCGAGATCGTGAGTACACACGATCAGCACGCCTGCGTAGCCGTCGACCGCCGTGTACAGGCGTTGGCGCGCAACCTGATCGAGGTTGTTGGTCGGTTCGTCCAGCAGCAGTACGTCAGGCTCGGCCAGTAACTCCGCAGTGAGCGCAAGCAGCATGGCCTCGCCGCCCGACAGGGTGCCGACCCGTCGATCGAGATCGTCGAGGGAGCCGACGATGCTGCCGAGGCCGAGCTTGTCCAGCAATGCCAGAGCACGCTCCTCGACGTCCCACGCCGACCCGACAATTGCGAAGTCGTCCTCGTCGGAGGAGCCGGATTCTATGCGGTGCAGTGCTTCTCGCACCGAATCGATGGCCAGCACCCGATCCACGGGCAGGTCTGGGTCCAGCGTGACGTCCTGGCGCAGGTACCCCAAGACGCCCGGCATCGAGATGTAACCTCGTTGCGGCGTCAATTCCCCGGCGAGCAATCTCAGCAGGGTCGACTTCCCCGCACCGTTGGAACCGATGAGACCTGTTGTGCCGCTGGGGAAGATGGCCGACATGGCGTCGAACACGGGGTCTCCGTCGGGCCACGTGAAGGTCAGGTTCGAAAGAGACAGTGATGACGAATAAGGCATGGTTGCTCCCAAGGTGTGCGTGCGATGGATCTGCAGGCGTCTAGAACCTTTGGAAGAGCAATGGCCTCTCCGAATCTGTGGGCAACAAGGCGAGGGCCACGCTAGCCCCGAACCCGACGAGCACGCAAGCGAATTACACCGACGGGCCCTTCTTGCGGAGCTCGTCGACCGTCGTCATCGCGTCGCGCAGTTCGTCCAGCCACTCCTGGGTGTGTTCGCCGACCAGCTTCACGGCCCAGGCCAGAGCGTCGGCCCTGGATCGAGCGACGCCGGCGTCGACGAGGGTGTCCAGGACGCGACGCTCGGGCTGGCGCAGGCGGGTCATGACCGGTACCGCGAGGTGGGTGAACAGGACCACCTCGGATCCGGTTCGCACACCCCAGGCGATCTTGCGTCCGTATCGCTTCTCGGCCTCGGCGGCGATCTGCATGCGGTCGCCGCGGGTCGTTTCTCGGAATCGCGCGACGCGGCCCTCGTTGGCTGCGGGTGAACTGTCCTGCTCTGCAGGCAATGTCCCGACGACGACGATCTCCTCTCGGTCGACCTCGACCGAGGCGGCACCGTCGAACCAGGTGTCCGGGAGTCGGCCACCGAACCAGTCGGCTGCGTCGGTGGCGTCGGGAACGTCTGCGTGCTGCCAGCCGCCGGGGCGACCGAACGAGCGTCCGTTGGGTTTCATGAGTCCTCCTACGTGCGAAGTAATCGTAATTACATGATTACACCTCGATCGGCAGATGTGCCACCGACGTCGCGGACGACCGGCCCGACCCGCAACACACCCGCCGGATCGTGCTCCTCGGCGAGAGCGCTCAGCCAGTGCGCAGTGTCCTCGTCGTACATCCGCGCGATGCGCTCCGGATCGGCACTGGACGCAAAGTTGGGCAGCGATCGTCCGGAAGACCAGGGGGCCATCGCCTGCCCGACGCCCCTCGCGTGCTCGTCTACGGCAGCGTCCGCCGGCACACCGACCGTGAAGAGCGTGAACGCCGCATCCCGATGGCAGAACGCGCTGCGGTGCAGCGGCTCGCGAGCGAGAGCACCGCCGAGTAGACGAATTTCCACCACCGTCTGCGGTGACCCCGACCCGGGACCTGCGACGGCGAGCAACTCGTCGATCGCTGTGTGAGTCAATTCCTCGGTGAGGCAGCTGAATTCGTTGCTCGGCATAGGATCGGTCGGATCGGCGTGCACTGCACCGATCGCCGCGTACGGTAGCGAAACCACGGCATCGATGACGGGGGTGGCCACGTTTCGAATCGGTGAGAGGAGTGCCTCCGCGTCGGCCGGGCTTGCGACACTGGCGAACCGGATCGCTACCGTGAAGCGACCGGCCAGAGGTGGCGGCACCTGGGGCAGCGGAGGCAGCTGGAGCAGGGCCATCGAGGTGGACGTATGTTCGGGCAGATCGGCGCACAGATCCAGCCAGGCGTGGGCGACGGCGACTGCATCGGAACCGTCGAAATACAGTGCGCCGCCGTAGAAGTGCGAGAGTTGCATCAGCTCGATCTCGACGGAGGTGACGATGCCGAGAGTGGACTTTCCGCCGCGCAGGCCCCAGAAGAGTTCTGCATGCTGATCGGCTGTGACCCGCAGGATGTCGCCCTCGCCGGTGACGAGCTCGAACGCTCGGACGTGATCCGAGGACAGACCGAACGTGCGCACCAGCGGGCCGATGCCGGCACCGGTGAGGAAGCCGACCACACCGACGGCCGTGGACGATCCGCACAGCGGAGCCAGGCCGTGCGGCGCGGCGGCGTCGAGGACGTCCTGCCAGATCACTCCGGCACCGAGCCGAGCGGTTCGGGCCTCCGGGTCGACGACACAGCTGTCCAGGCGTCCGGTGTGAACGAACAGAACGTCGCCCTCGATCGGGACTGCGCCGTGGCCGGTGCGGCCGACTGCGACCCGGAGGCCGGTGCGGGCGGCATATCGAACCGTGCTCACCACATCGCGTGCGTCGTGCACCTCGACGACCGCAAGCGGTCGCACGGGGACGGCGACGTTCCAGGGAGTCGCGAGTTCGTAACCGGGCTCGCCGGATATCGCGAGCGTGCCGGTCAGTTCGCTGCGCAGTAAGTCCAGATCTGCGTGGATCGTGGGGGAGTGAAAAGCCATGATGGGGTCCATTTCTCGTCGAGTGCTTCAACGAGGACGAGAATGGCCCACCGCGCTTGGAGAATTCTTGAACTGTGCGGCCAGCCCGAGCATGCCGGTTCGTTCGGCCTCGGCGAGTACCTCGGTCACGGCATGCTCGCGGGCCCTCGATGGTGGTTGCAGTTGGGCGCGAAGCAACCGACACCGCAGCAGGGTCGGGCGGCTGGAGGACCGGGTGGCCAGTGCCTCGGCCAGATCGAGCAACTCGGCGGCGCGGTCGCCCCGGCCCAGCACTGCGTTGAGCCTGGCCGAGGCCTCCGCGACCGAACCGAGGGAGCCGACGTGACCCACCGTCGCGATGCGGTCGGTGAAGGGTTCGAGTAGATCCACGAATTCCTCGGCGTACTGGGCCAATTCGAGATCCGCGACGACGCGGGCGAGTAAAGTTGTGTGCCCGAGTGTCGTCCACGTCGATGGTCGAGACTCCGTCAACCACTGAGATAGTGCTTGTGTTGCCTGCACTTTCCTGCCATTGGCTGCGTCGATCGCTATGCTCCACGATCGCGGCTCGACGATCCCCGGCTCGGCTGTGGCCAGATTGCCGCACTCCCACTCCAGTGCGTTCATCGCCAGCCCGGCGCTACCGGCGGTGTACAGCTCGGTCTGCAGGTGGATCTGGCGGGCGGTCTCGTACTGGCGACGGCACTCGTCGAAATCTCCGTGCCAGGCCGCCAAAGTTGCTTCCATCCAGCGTAATTGAACGCGCACAACCGGTAGGCGCAGTAGATCACAACCAGCGATTCCGCGTCGCAGATGATCGGTGGCACCCTCGACGTCGCCCAGATTCATCTCCGTCATGCTGGCCACCGCATGGGCGATGACGTTGTCGAACGGAGAATGGCGATGAGGCAGCGCGAACAACTCGCGAATCAGCTCGAGAGACTCCACGCTGCGCTCCGCGACGCCGGAGAACAGCAGGATCCGGCCCAGCAAGGCGTCGGCGATGACGTCGGGATCGGCGGTCTCGGAGGCGATATCGAGTGCTCGACGGCTGAGCGCATCGGGTACCGAAGCGTCGGGGTGGTAACAGAATCCGACGGCCGTTGCCGCCAGTAGGCGCGCATGAGCGGTTGCGTCCGATTGGACGAACTGCTCCATTCCGGCGAGTCTGCCGAGCAACGGCGCCGGGTCGCGGCCGTAGGACACCCACGGCCATGCGCCCGCGGCGCGCAGAAGCGCTGCGGCCAACCGTCCGACGGTCGACGTTCGACCCTGACGCACGGCGTCGAGCAGACACTCGTCGACGACGTCGAGGACGGTCTGACCGCGCCCTGCCCGCGCGAGTGCTTCGACGCGCGCGACCAGTAGGTCGTCGCGCTCGTCGTGCGCCTGTTCCGAGGCAGGGAGGAGATCGAACGCCTGGACCGCACCGTCCCACCATCGCGCGGCTGTTTCCGAACTCCACCGTTCGGTCGCTTCACGTGCCGCATCGGTGCAGGCCGAGAGTGCGATTCGAGGGTCGACGATCGGCAGTGAGGCCATCAGATGTTGCGCGCGCTTGCTCGAGCGGTCGGCATCGTGCGAATCGATCAGAGCCTCGGCAACCGACGCATGGATGCGTTGCCGTCGTAGGGCCGGAATCGACGCCAGCACTGCGTCTCTCAACAGTCCGTGGGCAAAAACGCAGCCACCACCGGCGGGGTCGGCCACGATGATGCGCTCGTCTGCGGCGTCGTCGAGGTAGTCGACCAGGGTATCGAGGGTAAGCCCGGTCGCTGCGGCGAGCAGGCCGACGTCGAGAGCGTCACCGATCACCGCTGCGACCCGAAGTACGTGCAGGACGGCGGGTTCCACTGCGTGCAGGCGGCGATCGAGTACCGACCGGACGGCGGAGGGAATCTCACCGTCCCGCCGATCGTCTCGGGGGAGTCGCGCGTACTCGGATACGAACAGGGGGTTTCCGCCGGTGCGCTCGGCGAGACGGTGAATTTCGTCGGCCTCGAGATCTTCGCCGGCGACGCGCCGAGCCAGTGCGTCGACCTCCATGGGGCCGAGCGGGGAGACGGTGAGGTGGCGGTTCCCCGCTGTATGCAGCACCGTCTCGACCAGCTTGCGCACCTCGGGCCCGGTCTCGTTCTCGCGCAACGTCAGAACGAACCACACCGGGTGCCGGTGCAGCGCTGCGACCAGATGCATCAGACATCGCAGAGAGGTCGTATCGGCCCACTGGACATCGTCGACGACCAACGTCGTCACACCTGACCCGAACCCTGCCACCGAGTCCTCGATGGCCGCGGTGACTCGCTCGTAGACGGCGAATCTCGCCTCGTCCGGTTCCACGTGGGCGGGTGGGAGGAGGATGCCGTCGGCGTCGACGCCCAACTGGCGCAACAGTTGTCGAATCGGCCACCACGCTGGGGTGCCGTCGTCCTCGAGACATCTGGCCCAGAGCGACCGTCCGGCGGCGGCGAGGGTGCGGCGGTCGCACTCCTCGGCGAGACGTGTCTTGCCGATTCCGGCGGGACCGGTCAACACCAGCCAGCGACTCTCGCCGCCGCGAACCCGATCGCGCATCCCGGCGATCAGTTCGGACTCCGAAGTCCGTCCGATCAGCGTGGATTCCGGCTCCATCTCGGCGGACTCCTGGGGCACCGCAGGCGACGCCGGGATCGACAGTGGCTCGGCCCCGGACCATCCCGGCTGTCGTGGCCACGCCGCCAGACCCGGATCGTGACGCAGAATCGCGGTGTGGAGGGATGCCAGTTCGGTGCCCACGTCCAATCCGAGTTCGTCGTCCAACCGCGCGGCGTGATCGCGGTAGGTCTGCAGTGCTTCGGTGGAGCGTCCGGCTCGGTGCAACGCGAGCATGCGGAGCCAGCACGTGCGATCACGCAGCGGGAATTCGCGGTACAGAGCGGCGGCGTCCACCAGAGCCGGTGCCACGCGTCCCGCGGCCAACAGCGCGGTGATGCGGGTTTCGCGGCACTCCGTGCGCACTTCCTCGAATGCCGCCGCCTCCACTTCGACCCAGTGCTCGTCGCGAAGATCTTCGAGGAACGGCCCGCGAACCCTGGCCAGTGCACGATCTGCGATGGTCAGGGCTTGCTCCCACTGCGCTGCCCGAACGTGCTGCCTCGCCGATTCCGCCTCCGTGAGGAATGCGGCCCGGTCGATGTGCTGGTCGTCGATGTCGAGCACATAGCCCGGTGGTTGCCGAACGATGACCGACGCCGCCGCAGGGTCGACCCGCAGAGCTCGCCGCAGATTCGAGATGTAGGCCTGCAGACTCGCCATCGCGCTGGACGGCGCGTTTTCCTGCCACAGCACGTCGATCAGCCGATCGGTCGACACGACCCGCCCACTGTCCGCCAACAGTGCTGCGAGCACTGCTCGTTGCTTGCGCGGGCCGAGATCGATCGGACGCCCGTCGGGACGCGTCACTTCCAGGGGGCCGAGCAATCGGTAGATCATGCGCGAGCCCCCTCCCCACGTGCTGTTCGGCGTCAGTGTAAGTACCGATGCTCGATCGCGGCAGCAGGAACGGTCATGCTCGTATCCCGACCGGAGACGGAGCGGACGCCATCGAGTCCGACCTCGTGGTGTGCTGCAACGTCGTCGCGCAGACCAGTGCACCGACCGCGGCGATCAGTGCGGCGACGAACAGCGCAGCATGCAGCCCGTGCACCAGCTCGGTCGGTGAACCGCCGGGCAACATCGACGCAGCGGGGAGAAATGCGCCGAGTCCGGCGACTCCGACGGCGATTCCGCTCTGCCGGAACGCGTCGTTGATGCCGGCGGCCAGGCCGGAGTGGTGTGCGGTGCTCTCACCCAGAACGAGTCCGCTCATGACGGGGTTGAACACCCCGGCACCGATGCACGCGACCACAAATCCAGGGATCAACGCGTACGGCGAACCGTCGACATCGACGACGGTCATCATCAGCAGGCCGACGGAGACGAGGATCAGCGAGACGGTCAACGAGAGCGCGACCGGAATGCGACCGTCCAGCTTCGCGGTCAGGCCTGCCACGACGAACATCGCCACCGTCGCGGGCAGGTACACCAGACCGGCCTCGATCGGGGAGAGATTCTGCACGTTCTGCAGGTAGACGGTGGTGTACACGAACACCGCGAACAGGGATGCCGAGATGGCGAACGCGGCGATCTGGGCCCCGGCGAACGCACGGTTGGCGAGCAGGTGTGGTGGCAGCATCGGGTTTGATGTGTTCACTTCGTGCAGGCAGAACGCGACGAGCGAGACTGCAGCGACGCCGAGCGCGAGCAGGGTGGACGGCTCGGTCCAGCCGGCTTCGTTGCCGTGCAGCAGACCGTAGACCAGGCCTGCGAGGCCGAGCGACACCAGTACTTGCCCGGGTACGTCTGCACCTCGGGGCCGGGGATCGCGGGATTCGGGGACCCACCTCAGGGTCGCGGCGAGCGTCAGTAGTCCGATGGGGATGTTGATCAAGAACACTGCGCGCCAATGGAACACCTCGGTCAGCACGCCGCCCACGAGTGGGCCGACGGCGAATGCCCCGCCGATCGTGGCACCGTAGGCAGCCAGCGCAGACGCCCGAGCCGGACCCCTCTCGAACACGTCGGCGAGCAGCGCCAGCGAGCAGGCGAAGAGCAACGCACCGCCGATTCCCTGTGCGGCGCGGGCGATGTCGAGCATCACGATGTTCGGTGCGAGCGCACACGCCAGCGAGGTGACGGTGAACGTGACGATGCCGATGAGAAAGACCCGCTTCCGGCCGCGGCGATCGGCCCACGAGCCGGCGCTGAGAACCACTGTTGCCAGCGCGAGGGTATAGGCGTCGACGACCCATTTCAGCGCGCTGACGCCGGAATTCAGGTCGGCGGCGATGGAGGGTAGAGCGGTGTTGACCACCGCGATATCGAGCATGAGCATTGCCGTCGTCACACAGACGACGGCCAGGGTGGCGCGGCGGACAGCCGCACTTTTCGGTGTTGCGAGCATGAAGGGTCCTGGTGAGTCGAAGGAACAATGCTCGATCACGGTGCGCGGGAGCGCTTGGTCAACTCTTGGACTCCGCCAGGACTCGCTCGAGGCATGATCGACCCCGTGCGCACTTCGAGAAGACCGACGACTCTGGCCGCGATCGTGTCCGTACTGGCATTGGTGCTCGCCGCCTGTGGTCAGAGTGGGCCCGATCAGCCGCAGACTGTCGCCGAGCAGTTCGCCGCCGCGGTCAACAGCGCAAATATCGACCAGGCGGCCGCGTTGACCACCGATCCGGCCGGCGCTACGGCGGCACTCACCGAGCTGTACGACGGGCTTTCGGCCGGCGGAACGGTGACGGCCACTCCCGATTTCGAGGCCGCCGACGCCAACGAGGATGCAGGCACGTTCACGTTGAATGCCGGCTGGCGCTTCTCGACGACCACCGACGGCACCGCCGAACCCGACGGCGAGCCGAAGGAATGGAACTACACGACCACTGCGACAGCGGCGGAAACCGAGCAGGGCTGGAAGATCACCTGGGATCCCGCGATGTTGGTGCCGGGCCTGACGGCCGACTCGTCGGTGCGCTTCACACCGACCGACGCGCTCGTCGCGCCGCGGATCTTCGACGGCAACGGCGTCGAGCTGATGTCGCAGCAGGTGGTCACCCTCGTCAACGTCGACGCGACGGCCGATCCCGTGGCTGTCGCGAACCTGGTCGGATCCGTCGTCCCGGGTATCACGGCCGAGTACGTCACATCGACTGTCGCTGCAGCGCAGGGCAATCCGGCGACCGTCGTGTTGCTGCGTCAGGCGGACATCGACCCCATCGGTGCTCAGCTCGCGACCGTTCCCGGAGTCACCCTGGCCCCGCAGACGCGGTTGCTCGCCACCGACCGGAACCTCGTGTCGCCGGTCCTCAACGACCTCACGACGCTGTGGGAGCAGGAGCAGGCCGCCAATCGTGGATGGGCCGTGCAGGCCGTTGCAGCCGACGGCACCGTCACCCCGCTCGCCGGCCGCGATGCCGGAACCGGCGACGACATTGCGACCACCCTGGATTCGGCGCTGCAGCTCAAAGCCGAGAATGCCCTCGCTTCGCTGCCGCAGCAGGCGGCCATCGTTGCGCTTCGGCCGTCGACCGGGGCGGTTCTCGCCGTGGCACAGAATGCCGCCGCGGATGCCGAAGGCCCGATCGCCCTCACCGGTCTGTACCCGCCGGGTTCGACGTTCAAGACGGTGACCACCTCGGCCGCACTGCAGTCCGGTGCCGTCACCCCCGATACCGTGCTGCCGTGCCCGGCGACGGAGAACATCGAGGGCAGGCAGATTCCGAACGACGACAACTTCGATCTCGGCGATGTGCCATTGCAGACCGCCTTCGCCAAGTCCTGCAACACGACGATGGGCCGCCTCGGCGTGGCACTCCCGCCGAACGGACTGACAGACGCGGCCGCGCAGTACGGCCTCGGCGTCGACTACGTCACCCCGGGTCTGACGACCGTCACCGGTTCGGTGCCGTCGGCCGACACTCCGGCTCAGCGGGTCGAATCCGCCATCGGTCAGGGGCAGGTGACCGCGTCGCCGTTCGGAATGGCGCTGGTCGCGTCGTCGATCGCGAACAACGGATTGCTCCCACCGACGGTGGTCCCCGGTGAGCCCGGAGTGGGAAACATGCAGCCGGCAGCAGTGAACCCGCAGGTCACCGAGCAGATCAAGACCATGATGCGCGAGACGATCACCGGCGGCACCGCGACGTCGCTCAGCGACATCCCCGGGTTGCTCGGCAAGACCGGCACCGCCGAATTCGGTGCCAACAACGAAGGAGCTCACGGCTGGTTCGTCGGAATTTCCGGCGATCTTGCGTTCGCGGTGTTCGTGAACGACGCGGGTAGCTCGACGCCGGCCGTCGAGGCTGCTGGTCGTTTTCTGCGGTAGTCCAGGCCGAAACCGACCGGGGCGTATCCCAATCGTGACCGGCTCGTATGAATCCCGTGCTTGTTACTCGTGTGACTACAGTGAATATTGTGACTCATGAGTTCTATGAGTCGTGCCCGTCGTGGCCCGCGCAAGGTCCGCGGTCGCTACCTCGTCGCAGTTGCAGCATCGGCGACGTTGACGGTCTCGGCAGTGTTCTGGATGGTCGATCGCCCGCCGAGCGAAGCCGAGGTGCTGGTCTCGAACTTCGTCGATGCACTGGACAACCGAGACGTCGCTGCCGCTGCCGCGATGACGACCTACCCGAACGCCGCGACGGCCGCGCTGAACCAGATGTTCGACGGCTTGTCGGCCGAGGGCACGTCCACCGGCGACTTCGATTTGACTCAGTACATGGACCTCTCCGACGAGAGCGGCTTCTTCACGCTCGCGTCGGCGTGGAATTTCGGTGAGGGCAAGGACTGGAAGTACAGCGCTCAGGGCTCGACCAAGAAGCTCAGCGTCGGCTGGCGCATCGCGTGGGATCCGGCCACCCTCGTCCCCGACCTCACCTCGGGAGGGATGGTTCGCTACACCCGGACCGACGCCGCCCCGCCGCTGATCTTCGACGCCGCGAACAACGTGTTGATGAGCGAGCGCACCATCAACGCCATCTCCCTCGACCCGGCGCAGATGAGTGATCCGGCGGCGTCCACCGCGCAACTCGCGGACGTCATCGACGTCGTCGCACCGCTCATCACCTCCGAATCGATGCTGGCCGAACTGAATTCGGCCGGCGGTGCACCGATCACCGCAGTGACCTTGCGCGACGACGATTTCGCCGTCCTCGAAGACGATCTGCGCGCCGTACCGGGAGTGGTGGTCTCTCCGCAACCCAAGCTCATCGTCGACGACCGTCGGATCACCTCACCCGTGCTCGACTCGTTGCGAAGTGCGTGGCAGGAAGGACGCGACGCCACCGCAGGTTGGGCCGTCGACACCTACACCGTCGACGGAACCGGCGAACGCCGCGTCGGCTTCCAGGGACCCGGCGGACCGGACCTGCACGCGACACTCGACCCGCGCGTTCAACTCGCCGCCGAGAACGCAGTTGTCATGGCGGGGTCGTCGGCGTCGATCGTCGCCCTGTCCACCTCGACCGGCGCGATTCTCGCTGCGGCACAGAACAGTTACGCGAACGAGCAGGGCGCCGTCGTGTTCGGGGGCTCCTACCCGGCCGGCACCGCGTCGGAGTTGGTGAGGGCAGTGCAGTCCGATCGCGGTGAGGACAGCGCCGAAGATGCAGCTGCGAAGTTGGGTCTCGGTATCAACTACTCGATGCCCGGACTCGACGCCTACACAGGAACTCCCGCCGACAGTCGCAGCGCGATCGACGGCATCAGGACCGTGTCCACCGCCTCCGCGGACGAGGCGACGGTGACTCCGTTCGGACTCGCGCAGATGGCGGCCGCGATCTCTCGGGGCAGCGCTCCCGTTCCGACGATCGTCGCCGGTCAGACCGCCGTCGCGAATCGTGAGTCCGAGGCAATCGGTTCGGATGCGGTAAACCGGTTGCGCGGCATACTCGCCGACTCGTCGCGCAGTAGTGGTCTCGACACCTTCGACGGTGTGCAGGGATTCGCCGGGGAAAGTGGTGACGATCGCTTCGTGCTCGCGACCAGTGGTGACGTCGCGTTCGCGGTGTACATCGAAGACGCGGACGGTGGAGATCAGGCAGTGCGTATGACGAGCCGGTTGCTGCAGGAAATGGCGAACCCGGTGGAGTGAGCCCTGCGGTGCCTGCCAGATCGTTAGGCGCGGTAGTTTTATTCGGTGACTGTGCTCGATTTCGGACTGCTGGTGGTGGCCGGGTTCTTCGCCGGGCTCATCGGGTTCGTCACCGGGCTCGCGTCGCTGGTGTCCTATCCTGCTCTGCTTGCAGTGGGTTTGCCTGCGGTGTCTGCGAACGTGACGAACACGGTCGCGTTGGTCGCCGCCGGTGTGGGCGCGACGGCGAGTTCCTCTGCCGAGCTCGCCAAGGACGGCAAGCAGCTGGTTCGCTACGCGATCTACTCTGCTCTGGGTGGTACCACCGGCGCGATTCTGTTGCTCAATACCCCGGACGGTTCGTTCGAGGTGGTCGTACCGTTCCTGGTGGCGATGGCAGCCATCGCGCTACTGCTGCAGCCGAGTATCCGAAAGCTGTCCGGAGACAAGCAGTTTCCGACGCTGTATCCGCTGGGGCTGTTCGCCGTGGCGATCTACGGCGGCTATTTCGGTGCCGGGGCCGGCGTCATCTTCCTCGCGCTGGCGCTGATCTGTACGGCCGATACGTTCTGGCGCGCAAGCGTTCTGAAGAGCTTCTTCCTCGGCATCGCGAACCTGATTGCGGCGATCATCTTTTCGTTCTCCGGCCATGTGAACTGGTGGGCTGCGCTTGCGCTGGCGATCGGATGTTTCGTCGGCGGTGCCTGCGGGCCACCGACGGTCAAGGTGATTTCGCCGATCGTCTTGCGCATCGGCGTCGGGATTCTCGGTCTCGGTCTCGCCGGTTGGTTGGGCTACCAGGCCTTCGGCTGATGCAGTAGGTGACCTGACTGTCCACAATTCCCTCCGGGAAACCCGCTTCCGGAACGAAACAGTGGACAGTCAGGTCAGTTGTGGGTCAGTTTCCCGACGGCGATCCGAGGGTGATCAACTCCGGTGCCGCGGGGGCACCACAGCAACCGCCGGTCGACGGGGCGTCGGGCTCGTCGAACAGGCCTGCGCCACCGCAGACGCCGGTGTCGGGAAGCGTCAGCTCCACCTTTCGCGCGCCCTCGTGGTCGCCTGCGAGTTCGGCGGCGATGCTGCGAACCTGCTCGTATCCGGTCATCGCCAGGAATGTCGGTGCACGGCCGTAGCTCTTCATGCCCACCAGGTACAGGCCCGGTTCGGGCTGGGTGAGTTCCTCGACGCCGTGCGGGGAGACCGATCCGCACGAATGCATGTTGGGGTCCACCAATTCTGCGACGAATTTCGGTGCCTGCAGGGTGGGGTCGAGGTCGAGGCGAACCTCGGACAGCCAGGACAGATCCGGGCGGAACCCGGTGAGCGCGACGACGCGATCGACATTCTCGATGCGCGATCCGGTGTCACCGATCAGAGCGAGCCGATCCCCCTCCACTGCAACGGTTTCGGTTCGGAAGCCCGAGACGACGGTGAGGAAGCCGTCGTCGACCGCCTTCTTGGCGCGCTGACCGAGAGCGCCGCGAGCGGCGAGTTCGTCCGCTTCCCCGCCGCCGAAGACCTCCGCGGTGACGCCTCGACGCACGGCCCAGGTGAGCGTGGTACCGGGCTCGTCGGCGGCGAGTTCGGCGAAGGTGATGATCGCGGTCAGCGCGGAGTGTCCGCTGCCGGCGATGACGATGTGCTTGCCTGCGAATGCGGATCGAGTCGTCGGGTCGGTCAAGTCGGGCACCCGGTAGTCGATCCGGTCTGCGGCGGCCTTCTCGCCGATGGCCGGAAGTCCCTCGCTGCCCAGTGGATTCGGTGATCCCCAGGTGCCGGACGCGTCGACGACCGCGCGGGCGAGGACGCGTTCCTCGCTGCCGTCGGAGTGGCGGATGTGCACCGACAGCGGTTCGGTGTCGCGGCCGGCGTCGACCACGCGGTCGCGTCCGCGGCGGGCAACGCCGACCACCTCGGAGTCGGTTCGGATGGCGTCGCCCAGTACGGCGGCCAGGGGCGCGAGGTACTGCTCCACCCATTCGCGTCCGGTGGCGTAGGTGTCGCCGTCCGGGGCGGTCCAGCCGGTGGGTTCGAGCAACCGGGCGGCAGCGGGGTCGACGACCTCGGACCACGGGGAGAACAGTCGAACGTGATTCCACTCGGACACTGCCGATCCGGCCGACGGTCCGCGTTCGAGAACGACTACGTCGGAACCGGTTTCGGTCAGATGCGCCGCGGCTGCGAGACCGATGGGCCCTGCGCCGACCACTACTACGGGGTATGAGTTCATGACTGATCTACCTTTCCTCTTCGAATGACAGTGTCCACGGCTGCACGCGCTGTGCGGCCGACACCGATGAGCGTTGCCGACGCTGGGCCGGTCCAGTCGCCGTAGCCGAGAAACAGCAGGTTCGGCTCGTCTCGAACATGGTTGCCGTCCAGCACGATTCCCGACCCGTCGGCGTGCAGGTGCAGTGGCCGCAGGTGATGCAGAGCAGGGCGGAAACCGGTGCACCACACGATCGCGTCGAGCGTCTCTGTCGTGTGCCCGTCGGTGACGCCGTCGGAAGTGAGTGCGGTGAACATCGGCCTGGCCTGCAGAACTCCACGATCGCGGGCGTCTCGCACCGGCGGGACCATCACGATGTCTCCCAGACCGGCGACGCCGCCGGAGTCCGTTTTGCCCTCGGCAAGAGCGCGAGCCCGATCGCTGGCGACATCGAACAGCACACGTCCGTCGACATCGTCGGGGAGAAACCTGGGCTCGCGGTTGGTGAACCACGCGGTGTCGGCGACGGTGGAGATCTCGGCCAGAATCTGCGCAGCCGAGTTCCCTCCACCGACGATGCCCACGCGCTTGCCTGCGAACGGATCGGGCACCCGGTAGTCGGCAGCGTGCAGTTGCGAGCCCGCGAACTGCCGCATCCCGGGGTAGCTGGGCCAGAACGGTCGCGACCATGTGCCGGTGGCATTGATGATCGTTGTGGCGCAGTAGGAGTCACCGTCGGTATCGACTCGATAGCCGTCGGTCGTACGATGCACCCACTTCACGTCGACTGGCCTGCGCACCGGCAACTCGTACTTCTTCTCGTATGCCCGGAGGTAGTCCACCACATGCGACGCCGGCGGAAAGCCGCTGTGCCACGGCGGCATCGGCCAACCAGGCAATCGCGAGTACTCGGCAGGCGAGAACAGGTGCAGCGACGGCCAGTACTCCTGCCAGGAGCCTCCGGCATGCGTCTGATCATCGAGGATGACGAAGTCCACACCGGCCCTTCGCAGGTAGTAACCGGCGGCCAGTCCTGCCTGACCGCCGCCGATCACCACCACCTCCGAAGTCATTCGAGTCAACCGTCGGTGCCGCGCATTCGGGACGCGAGTTCCTCGACACGAGCGGCGATGTCGTCGCGCACCAGACGCATCCGTTCGATTCCGTCGATACCACGTTCGGACGGCTCGTCGGTGTTCCAGTTCTCGAAGGTCGGACCGTCGACAGGATCGACCTTCGCCTCGCTCCCGAGGGTGATCACGTAGTCGATGCGAGACAACAACTCCGGGTCGATCGGCTTCGGCTGTTCACCGGACAGGTCGACGCCGACTTCGAGGAGGGCCTCGGCCGAGAGTGCATTGACCGTTCCGCTCGGCTTCGTTCCCGCCGAGTGCACCTCCACCGAGTCGCCGACGGCCTTGCGCATCAGACCGGCAGCCATCTGAGACTTACCGCCGTTCTTGACGCAGACGAACAGCACGCTCGGTGTCGTCATGACAGCGAACCTTGCTTTGCCGGAACCAATTCGGCGATCAGTTCTTCGATTCGACTCTTGATCTCGTCTCGGATCGGACGGACCGCCTCGACGCCTTTGCCTGCCGGGTCTGCCAGTGCCCAATCGCGGTAGCTCACTCCGGGGAACACCGGGCACGCGTCCCCGCAGCCCATGGTGATCACGACGTCGGACGTCTCGACGGCCTCCGGGGTCAGAATCTTCGGGGACTGCGACGAGATGTCGATACCGAGTTCGGCCATGGCCTCGACTGCCGCGGAGTTGATGGTGTCCGCGGGAGCGCTACCGGCAGAACGCACCTCGACGGTGTCGCCGGCGAGATGAGTGAGAAATCCGGCGGCCATCTGAGATCGACCGGCGTTGTGGACACAGACGAACAGAACACTGGGTGTGTCGGACATGGAGTCGTTTGCCTTTCGAGCGCGAGGTGGATACCTCAGGCCGGTACGGTTGTGGTGGTCAACTCGGTGAGCAGTTCGCGGACACGTACGTCGAGATCGTCGCGGATGAGACGTACCTCGTCGAGGGACTTGCCGTCGGGGTCGGTCAGTTGCCAGTCCAGGTAGCGCTTGCCCGGGTAGACCGCGCACGCGTCGCCACATCCCATGGATACCACGACATCTGCCGCGGCGACGACGTCGTCGGTCAGTGGCTTGGGGAATTCGCTGCCCAGGTCGATGCCCTGTTCCTCCATCGCCTGCACCACGATCGGATTGATTTCGTAGGTGGGGGCCGAGCCTGCAGATCGGACGTGGACCAGTCCCCGTGCGTGGTGCTCGAGCAGGGCTGCGGCCATCTGTGAGCGTCCGGCATTGTGGACGCAGATGAACAGCACCTCGGGCACGAGTTTCGGTGCATCACCCTGTGATTGGGCGAGTGCAGTGAGGCGATCCGCGGCGAACTTGCCGGCCAGGGTGGTCAGGTGGGTATGAATCTTCGAGGTTCGACGCAGTGCGGTGTAGGACTCGAAGACGTAGCGCTCCACGGTCTGGGTGGAGAAGATGCCCTCGTATTCCGCTGCCAGTCTCTCGGCGGTGCGCGAGAGAAGGGCCTGGGGCATCAGTAGTTCGGGCTGAGCGCGGTGGCTGGAGGGAGAAGTGTTGTCGGACATCAGGACTCCTTTGTCGCTGTGGTCACGGGTGGTGCGGGGGAGAAGCGCTTGCGCAGTGCGAGGGAGACGTAGACGAGGCCGACCAGTACCGGCACCTCGATGAGTGGTCCGACGACTCCGGCGAGTGCTTGCCCGGATGTCGCGCCGTACGTCGCGATGGCGACGGCGATCGCCAACTCGAAGTTGTTGCCTGCTGCGGTGAACGCGAGGGTGGTCGTGCGTTCGTAGCCCAGACCCATCGCAGCACCCAGGGCATAACCGCCGCCCCACATCACCGCGAAGTACACCAGTAGTGGCAGTGCGATGCGAACCACGTCGAACGGCTGTGACGTGATCTGATCACCCTGCAGCGCAAAGAGAATGACGATGGTGAAGAGCAGACCGTAGAGCGCCCACGGGGCGATCCTGGGGATGAACTTCTCCTCGTACCATTCCCGGCCCTTGGCGCGCTCGCCGAAGAAGCGAGACGCGAATCCGGCTATCAGAGGGATACCGAGGAAGATGAGGACCGACTTGGCGATCTGCCATGGCGACGCCTCGATGGTGGTCTGGTCGAGTCCGAGCCATCCCGGCAGAACCGAGAGGTAGAACCATCCGAGGATCGCGAACATGAACACCTGGAACACCGAGTTGATCGCCACCAGAACCGCGGCGGCTTCTCGGTCCCCGCAAGCGAGGTCGTTCCAGATGATGACCATCGCGATGCATCGGGCCAGCCCGACGATGATCAGGCCGGTTCGGTATTCGGGGAGGTCCGGCAGGAAAAGCCATGCGAGAGCGAACATCAGGGCCGGACCGAGGACCCAGTTGAGCACCAGCGAGCCGATCAGCAGACGCTTGTCTCCGGTGACGGTGTCGAGGCGGTCGTAGCGAACCTTGGCCAGCACCGGGTACATCATGACGAGCAGCCCGATGGCGATGGGGAGCGAGACGCCGTCGATGGAGATGGTGGACAGCGCCTCGTCCATTCCTGGGATCATGCGTCCCAGGAGTAGACCCACGACCATCGCCACGCCGATCCACACGGGCAGGAACCGGTCGAGAGTGGAGAGTTTGCCGACTACGGCGGTATCGGTTTTCGTACTCATGCCATGACCTCCGTGGACTCTGCAGCGTTCAGAACTGCGGAAAGTTGCTGCAGGGCAGCGGGAATCACCGAGTAATACACCCAGGTTCCGCGCCGTTCACAGTCGAGCAGTCCCGCCTCGCGGAGCACCTTGAGGTGGTGGGAGATGGTGGGTTGAGAGAGGTCGAATGCGGGGGAGATATCGCAGACGCAGGCTTCGCCGCCTGCGTGGCTGGCGACGAGGCTGAGCAATCGCAGTCGGACGGGATCTCCCAGTGCTTTGAACATGCGGGCCAGATCTCCGGCCCAGTCCACGGTGAGGGGCTCGCGGGTCAGCGGCGAGCAGCACTCGCCGTCGACGGGCGGCGGGGCTTGATTCGACATGCGTCTATATTGACGTCTACCGAATCAGGCGTCAAGTGAACAGTTGTCGAACCCGAAGAAAGCGGTACGCGACACCGAGCACGACCACGACGGTTCCGACGGCTATGGCCGTCACCGGCAGCGTGGCGATCAGCACCACGCACCCGATGCTGCCGAGGATCTGAAGGGCCCGTGGGTAGCGGCGGTGTTCGGCATCCTGGGTGTACGCGCTGAGGTTGGCCACCAGGTAGTACAGCAAGACCCCGAACGACGAGAAGCCGATGGCGTCACGCAGGTCGACCATCATGACCAGCACGACGACGATCACTGCGAGGATGATCTCGGCGCGATGCGGAACCGAGTAGCGGGGGTGGACCGCGGCCAGGTACGCCGGCAGGTCGTCGTGGCGGGCCATCGCCAGCGATGTGCGGCCGATGCCCGCGATCAGCGCGAGCAACGCCCCCAGCGCAGCCAGGCCGGCACCGACTCGCATCACCGGCGACGCCCACGAATGTCCCGATGCAACGACGAGATCGACCAATGGGGCAGACGACGAGGCCAGGAGTTCGGGGCCGAGAACCGACAGCAGTGTCAACGCAACCACCGCATAGACCACGAGCGCGATACCGAGGGCGGACACGATGGCACGCGGAATGGTCCGTTCCGGCCGGGTGACTTCCTCACCGAGCGTGGCGATGCGCGCGTAGCCCGCGAAAGCGAAGAACAGCAACCCCGCCGACTGCAGAATGCCGTACCACCCATGGTCGGTGACGGGCCCGAAGTTGTCGACACCCGGACCCCTGGAGCCGGTGAGTCCGAGAACGACCCCGACGAGAAGTACGGCGAGTACCGCGGCGACCAGAACTTTGGTCAGCGACGCAGTGCGAGTGATGCCGAAGTAGTTCACCGTTGTCAGCAGCGCAACAGCAAGCACTGCAACGAGTTCGGTGTATCCCGCGGGTGCGACGTAGGCCGCGAACACCAACGCCATGGCCGCCGAACTCGCAGTCTTGCCGATGACGAACGTCCACCCTGCCAGAAAGCCCGGCCACGCGCCGAGGCGCTCACGGCCGTAGACGTATGTGCCGCCCGACGTCGGATACTGAGCGGCCAGCTGGGCCGAGGACGTGGCGTTGCAGAACGCCACGACCGCAGCAATGGCAAGACCGATGAGAAGGCCGGCGCCTGCGACGGCGGACGCGGGGGCGAACGACGCGAACACCCCTGCTCCGACCATCGAGCCGACACCGATGACGACGGCGTCGAGAAGACCGAGTCGACGGGCCAGCGGCTGTGTCATGCCTGGAGCCGGTTCTCGTTCACGGCGACAACTGTAGAGGTGCTACGGCTTCGGCGTACTTCCGATGCAGTGTCGCGGGCAGATACGTGTAAGGCCCGCCTGACGGGGCGGGCCTTACACGGTGTGTGTTGCTGTCAGCGCGTAGCCAACGGCTGCTGCCTACTTCTCGTTCTGGTACACGTCCGGAATGCCGTCGTGGTTGTCGTCGCGTGTTTCCTCGATGTGGATGGCGCGGTAGGCCTTGTTGCGGCTGCGCAGGATGAGGGCGGCCAGCGATGCGGCAATGACCGAACCGGCGAGCACGCCTACCTTCACGTGGTCGTCGCGCTGGGTTCCCTCGCCGAAGGCCAGGTCTCCGATCAGCAGCGACACCGTGAATCCGATACCCGCGAGCATCGAGACACCGAGCACATCGAGCCATTTCAGTCCGGCGTCGAGTGTGGCCCGGGTGAAGCGAGAGACGAGGTAGGTGGTGCCGAAGATGCCGATGGCCTTGCCGATCACGAGGCCGGCGATGATGCCGATGGCGATCGGATCGGTCAGCGCGCTGGCCAGGCCGGAGAATCCGCCGACGGTCACGCCTGCTGCGCAGAATGCGAAGATCGGCACCGCGATGCCCGCGGAGATGGGCCGAATCTTGTGCTCGAAGTGTTCGGCGAGGCCGGGTCCTGCGTCCGGACCGCCGGCAGCCTTGCTGCGCAGGACCGGGACGGCGAAGCCGAGCAGAACGCCTGCGACCGTGGCGTGGACGCCGGACTCGTGCATCAGAACCCACGTCACCACAGCCAACGGGATGAGGATCCACCACGACCGGACGCGCATCTGCACGGCAACGGCGAACAGCGCGAGCGGAATGAGCGTCAAGCCGAGGGCGACGAAGTTGATGTCGTCGGTGTAGAAGATGGCGATGACGCTGACGGCCAGAAGGTCGTCGACGACGGCCAGCGTCAGCAGGAAGGTTCGCAGCGCAGTGGGCAGATGGGTGCTGATCACGGCGAGAACGGCGACGGCGAACGCGATGTCGGTTGCCGTCGGGATTGCCCAGCCGAGCAGTGCACCGTCACCGGTGCCGAGGTTGATCAGCACGAAAATGATTGCTGGAACGGCCATTCCGCCGATCGCGGCGGCGACCGGAAGGGCCGCGCGTGCCGGTTCGCGAAGATCTCCTGCGACGAATTCTCGCTTCAGTTCGAGTCCGACGACGAAGAAGAAGATGGCCAGCAGTCCGTCGGCGGCCCACGTCGACAGGGTGAGGTCGAGGTGTAGCGCCGAGGGCCCGACGCGGGTGCTCATCAACGAGTCGTAGGCAGCGGACCAGGGTGAGTTGGCCCATATCAAGGCGACAAGGGTGGCGACGAGGAGCAATGCGCCGCCGACCGTCTCCTTGCGCAGAATTTGCGCAACCCGGTCTGCCTCAGACCACGAGCCGCGAGAGAACAACGGCAATCGCGTTTTGGAGCTGGATGAATCTGTCACGGAGACAACGCCTTTCGGTAGCTTCGTCGAGTTGCGAACCGACCGAACTTCACACGGTGGGCACGCAGCACAAAGTTGTTGCCGACCAGACTTCCCGGCGCACCGTGAATCATCCTATCGCGAACGGGTCTCCATCACCGAACGCTGGGCACGAACTTGGCCAGTGCGCGCCAGCCGAGCAGCAGAACTGCGGTGGACAATGTGGCGACGACGATGAACGATCCGGCAGTTCCCTGCCCGGTCAGCGCCCGCAGCACCATGCCCGCGACAACCGTCATCACCCACACCACGATTCCCGTCGGGACGATGAGGAACGCGTCGAACTTGTTGCGGTACAGAGCGAACGCGACGACCCAGCCGATGGCGGCACCGACGACGAACGGCCAGGCGGTGTGGAACAGGCCGGACAACGCGGTTGCCTCCGCGTGACTGCGGCGACCGATCGCGGCGAACAACACGACCATGAGCACATCGATGACGGCAGCAACTACTGGGGAACGAAACTTCACGCGCACCACTGTAGACACCGACCGTGAACCACCACGCCCCCATCGCCCCGCCGGTTGGATCCCGTCGCTACCGAGTCGTGTCGGTGGCAGGAATCAGGAGGACCGGGCGGTGGGAGTGGTGGCACGGCTCGTTGGCCGCCGGTCGAAGCCGACCACCAGATGACACTGCGGAGGTGCCGTGCCGGTCGGGCCGTCCATCCGCTCGGCCGTGGAAGTGTCGTCGTTCATTGTCATTGCAACCTCTCAGAGTGACGCCAGTGCGAGACCGGCAGCGCCGGCGGTGACGGTCATCAGCAAGGTGCCGGCACCGTTGACGACGCCGAGTAGGTATTCCCGGCGTTGTAACAGCCGCACCGTCTCCATGCTGGCGGTGCTGAAAGTGGTGTATCCGCCGCAGAACCCGACGCCCACGATCTGCTGGAGCTCCTGGGACGGACCGTGGAAAAGGACCAGCCCGGTGACGAATCCGAGTATCACCGATCCGGTGACATTGATGATCGCTGTCGCCCAAGGGAATTCCGATTTCCGCCACTGCCGTATCACTCCGTCGAGCACGAATCGGGCGATCGCTCCGGCACTGCCGGCGCAGGCGATCCACAGTGTTGTCATCGAGTTGCCTCCGAGGGCTGGGACCGCAGTCGCGCGGCAAGCGCGATTCCCGCAGCCGTGGCTACCAGGCCTGCCAGCACGGTGCCTGCGGCATAGCTCACGGCCGGCCACCACTGATGTCCGCGCAGAAGCAGATCCGTGTCGGCAGCGAGAGCGCTGTAGGTGGTGAACGACCCGAGCATCCCGGTGCCCACCAGCAGGCGAACCTGTTGTCGCCAGTGCGTGTCGGGGCCGAGGCGGGACAATCCCTCGAGGAGAACACCCAGCAGAAACGCCCCGACGATGTTGATGGCGAAGGTCGTCAGCGGCCAGCCACCCGAGGCATGCGGAAACAAGAGCCCGAGCTGGGATCGGCACGTTGTTCCGACGAGGCCCCCGATTCCGACCGCGACAATTGGAGTAGGCCGTACATGCAGTGGGCGTGAGTTCCGAGGAGCGCAATCGGGATCGATCGGCAGAGCGGGATAGGGATCGCGGCGTCGGTACACAGGCGTGCTCCTTCCACTGAGGGAAAGGAGCCATCAGCCCCGAAGTTGGGGCGGTTCGGACAACCCTAGGGCCGTCCAGGCGGAGATCCATCGCCGCTGTCGACCATAGCAGGTGTGTTCGGGCCGAACGCAGCCGAACGGCCCGCACCGGCGAATGCGGTACGGGCCGTTCTGTGTTCGCCTTCGGATCGGGATCAATGTGAGTTTCAGTCGCTTGGACTGCAACAAAGTCGCATTGATCCGAAGGGGGTGAAGCGGGGCGAGATTACGCCTGCAGGCCGGCTTCGATTTCGAGGTTCAGCGTGATCTTGTCGCCGACGACTGCGCCGCCGCCTTCGAGGGGCATGTCGATGCTGATGCCGAAGTCCTTGCGGTTGATGACGGTGCTGGCCTCGAAGCCGGCGACCGGTCCGTTGCCCATGCCGGCGTTGACGCCGTTGAACTCGAGCTTCAGGTCGATGGAGTTGGTGACGCCGTGGAGGGTGAAGTCACCGGTGACGATGAAGTCTCCGCCGTCGGCCTTGACCGAGGTGGACTTGAACGTCGCGGTGGGGAACTTCTCGACCTCGAAGAAGTCAGCGGTCTTGAGGTGGCCGTCGCGCTGCGCGTTGTCGGTGGTGATGGAGGCGACGTCGATCTCGGCGTCGACGGACGGGGTGCCGTCGGCGTCGACGGTGATGGTGCCGGTGAAGGTCTGGAAGCGGCCACGGACCTTGCTGACGACCAGGTGGCGGACGGTGAATCCGACGGTGGAGTGGGCTGCGTCGATGGCCCAGGTGCCTGCGGTGAGCTCGGGAAGTGCGATGGCGGTGGTCATGAGGACTCCTTGGTGGGTTGAAGGTTCAAACTCATAGTACACAAGCGGACCGGGGTCCGTATATATTCCGGATGAACAGAAAGTGACGGACGCCATACCGCGGAAGGGGTGGCTACGCGGTTTCCGGATCGCCTTTGGCGTCGCGGATCTCCTCGTTGCGCCGCAGCTCGGCGGTCTCCTGCTGCTCGAGCGCTGCGGTCTCCTGCTGTTCCAGCTCGATGTCGAATTCGAGATCGGCGTGCTGATGTTTGCGGAACAGCACGAGGAACACGATCCACCCGACGATGGCGACGAGGATGAAACTGACGCCGCGGTACACCAGGGCCGACGCGACGGCCTGCGATGCGCTGATCGAGGCAGCGCTGGTGAGAAACGCGATGAGGGTCGCGTCGACGACCACCAGGCCACCTGGTGCGAGGGGAACGGATCCGACGGCCTTGCCCGCAGCGAAGGCGATGAGCAATCCGGACAGTCGCGGATCCGCGCCGACGGCGAAGCACGCGAACGCCAGGCAGGCGACGTCCGCGAGTCGATGCACGGCGGACCACGACAGAGTGAGCGCGCCGTCGCGTTTGCCGAGCTGAACGGATTGGATCTGGCCGATGATCTTGTCGATCCCCTCGGCACCCGCGTCGAGCTCGTGATTGCGGAACGCGTTGTATCTGTGCAATCCCCAGCGCGCGATGCTCTTGATCGACTCGGGGTGATTGGAGATGTAGCGAACGGCGGCGACGATGGCGATGACACCTGCGATCGGGAGCACCACGGTGAACGTGTTGAACGAGCTGCCGACCACCAGTCCGCCTGCCAGGCCGAGCACGGCCAGTCCTGCCGCGGCGATCACGCCCGAGATGGCCAGCTGCCACGACGCGACGACCGGGCTCGCTCCCCAGCGGCGTGTCTCGCGGTACGTGAACGCCGTGGAGAACACCTGACCTGCGGGGAGGGTGAGCGCCATGGCGGTGCTGCCGTAAATGACGGCGACGGACTTGCGCTGGCGTACCTTCACTCCGCCTGCGTCGAGCAACTGCTTCTGCACTCTGCCGAAAGCGCTCAGCGACACCGCTTGCGCGAACACACAGGCCGCAAGCCAACCCCAATGGATTTCGCGGACCGCGGCCCAGGATTCGTGCAGCCGCGGCCACAGGTAGACGGCCTCACCCACCAGCAGTGCCACCAAAGCGATGCCGGCGATCCACTTGACCCACCGGAGTCGGTTTCGCGGACGCCGCACAGCGGGTCCGCGGGTGGAGCTGGGGTCGGGCACCCTGTCAGACTAACCGTCGCTCGAGGAGGAATCGGGATACTCCACCGGCCAGGCCAAATGGGTGGCACGTCGTCGACCACGCAGTTGCACCTGGTCTCCCAGCTCCCACTGTTCCTGTTCCTCGTCGTCGGCGAAGTACAGGGCCGAGGTCGACGCCAGGACGCGTCCGGGACGCAGTTTCGCCAGCTCGGTCAGTCGCGACGCCTCGTTGACCGGGTCTCCGATGACCGTGTACTCGAAGCGCTCCGACGCACCGATGTTGCCGGCGACGGCCAGCCCCGCGGACACACCGATGCCGATGTCGAGCCCGGTGATCTCGTCCAGCGCGAAACGCAGTTCACGGGCAGCAGCGAGCGCGGCGGTCGGTGCGTCGGGACGATCCAGTGGGGCCCCGAAGATCGCGAGGGCCGCGTCGCCCATGAATTTGTTGACGAACCCGTGATGACGCCCGACGACGTCCACGACCACCCGGAAGAACTCGTTGAGCAACACCACGACCTCGCTCGGTGGGCGCTCGGAGGCGGTGGCGGTGGAGCCGACCATGTCGACGAACAGCACTGCGACGAATCGGGTTTCACCGCCGAGCTCGGTTCCGAACTGCAATGCCCGACGCGCCACGTCCTCACCGACGTGTTGGCCGAACAGCTCTCGCAGGACGCGTCGCTCGGCCGATTCCTCCATCATTCGGTTGAAGCCCACCTGCAGGCGGCCGATCTCGGAGCCGTCGAACACATCGACCTCGACGTCGGTCTCGCCGCGCTGAACACGCTCGATGGCGCTGTGCAGCTGGCTTATCGGGTCGGAGATCTGGCTCGCGGTGAGCATCGAGAGCACGAACGCCTGCACGATGGCCAGCACGCTGAGCAGGATGATGGCCACGGCGAGCGCGTTGGGAGAGAACACCAGATCGGTGGTCAGCTGCGTGGCGCACAGCAGGATGATGCCGATGACGGGCATCAAGGTGCCCAGACCCCACGTCATGGCCATGCGGGTACCGACGCCGGGCGTCATCGTGCGGTCGAATCGGCCCTCGCTCAACGCCAGCGCCGCGACCGGTCGAAGGATTCGCTCGCCGAGCATGTACGTGAATCCGAACGTCACGGTGGCGGCCATCCCGACGGTGACGATGACGGCGATGGACAGCGACGGCATCTCCGCAATGGTCAGCAGCACGAAGATGATGCCGCCGATGATCCACAGGATGAGGTGCACGATTGCCTGACGCAACGGCGCGTGCAGCGTCGTCATCTGTTCCTTGCGAGTGGGCGGGCCACCGCGGAGCTGCCACCTGATCACCGAGCGCAGGAGGAAGTACGCGTAGATCAGGCTGACGACCAGGGCCACCAGTAGATAAGCCCCGAAGATGTACACGTTGCGGACGCGGTCGGCGACGATCGATTCCGATTCGGGGATGGGCAGGCCGTATCGCACGAAGGCGAACACGAGGACCGCACCGAAGACATTGGCGATGAGCATCGAAAGCATATAGAGCGGCCAGCGACTCTTCAGGGTGAGCGAGACCGCTCGGAAAGATGCCAGCACGGGTTAAATTTAGCGGGTGAGCACCGACGAGTTGCGGGCGCAAGGTACGGGGGCGTCCCCGGCCCCCACTTCGGCTGCGGATTCGGTGCATCCGCTGGTGCGGGTCGGCGCGGAATGGACGTGGCGACTGCTTGTCCTGTTTGCCGGATTCATCACTTTTGCCTACGTTGTGGCCAAGCTCAGCACCGTCGTGATTCCGTTGGGCCTCGCGCTGCTGGCGTCGGCGATGCTCGTGCCGGTCGTCGATTGGATGCATCGGCGCGGAGTGCCGCGGGCCGTCGCGGTGATCGTCGTGATCATCGCCAGTATCGGCGTCGTCGCCGGGATCATGACCTTCATCGTCGAGCAGTTCATCGAAGGTCTGCCGCAGGTGGGTGATCAATTCACCCAATCCATCAACAGCGTCGAGGAATGGCTCAGCAACGGCCCGCTGCACATCAGCGAGGATCAGATCAGGCAGGCCACGGACAGCCTCGTCAAGGTCATCCAGGACAACCAGGAAGCGGTCACCAGTGGAGCGCTGACCACCGCCACGGTGATCGGTGAAATCCTCACCGGCGCGGCGCTCACCCTGTTCATCCTCATCTTCTTCCTGTACGGCGGTGATCAGGTTTGGCAGTTCGTGACCCGGCTGGCACCGACCTCGGCCCGCAGAAGAATCCGCACGGCGGGCATCCAGGGCTTCGGATCCCTGGTGGGTTACGTAAGGGCGACGGTTGCCGTCGCGGCTGCCGATGCCATCGGCATCGGAGCCGGGCTGGCCATTCTCGGTGTGCCACTGGCACTTCCACTGGCCTCGTTGGTGTTCATCGGAGCGTTCATCCCGATCATCGGTGCGGTGCTGACCGGATTCGTCGCGGTGTTCATCGCACTGGTTACCAAGGGCCTGATCACCGCGGTGATCACACTGGGCATCGTGGTGGCCGTCATGCAGCTCGAAGGCCATGTGCTGCAACCACTCCTGCTGGGCCGCGCCGTGCGGTTGCACCCGTTGGCGGTGGTCCTGTCCATCACCGTCGGCATTCTGCTCGCGGGCATCGTCGGAGGCCTGCTGGCGGTGCCTATCGTCGCCGTCCTCAACACCGCCGTGCGGTCGCTGCTCGCCGACGACCCGGACGAGGTCTACGAGGAACTCGAGGTGCCCGACCCGCTGTATTCCGCCGAGCCGAGCAATCCGGACACCCCACCCGGGAGCGACGAGCCGGATCGGCTCGCCAAGGGAGAGCTGACGATTCCGAAATCTGACAACGATGCGGACGGCTGACCGGGTACGCGCCACGCTGTCCTCCTCCGATCCCGACACCCCGCTCTGGCGGGCCTCGCAGGCCTTTCGTCTGATCACGCTCGTCTACGCGATCAGTTATCAGGCCGCGACCGTGGACAACTACACCAACCCGCGGCTGAGCTGGTTCCTCGTCGCCCTGATGGCCGTGTGGTCCGGAGCATCGGCGCTGATGCTCGCGCGCGCCTCGCTTCCGCGCTGGCAGGTGGTGCTCGCCGATCAGGTCATCGTGGTCGCGCTGATGGCATCGACGAGATTGGTTGCCGACTACGACTGGTACAGCACCCGCCAAACTCTGCCGACCACACTGTGGGCCACCAACGCCGTCATCTCCGCCGCAATCCTGTTGGGCCCCAAGGGCGGAATCGCATCCGGGGTGGCGATGTCCGTGGTCAGCGCACTCGTCCGCGACCGCTTCGACTCCGACCTCTGGTCCGACGCCACCGCCCCGGTGCTGCTCTCGGCCGGACTGGCACTGGGATTGGCGTCGAACACCGCCAGGCGCGCCCACGAAGAATTGCGTCGCGCAGCACGATCGGCCGCGATCACCGAAGAGCGAGAACGGCTGGCCCGGCAGGTGCACGACGGAGTGCTGCAGGTACTGGCACTGGTGCGACGGCGAGGCCTCGAAATAGGCGGGCCGGCAGCCGAACTCGCCGAGCTGGCCGGCGAGCAGGAAGTCGCTCTGCGCGTGCTGATCTCGGAACAGGCGGCTCCGCGCGGCGATCACACCGGCTCGATCGTCGACGTCAGGGCACTGCTGCGAACGCAGGCGGGCACATCGATCTCCGTTTCGACGCCTGCCGATCCGGTGCTGGTCGAATCCGACGTCGCCGAGGAACTCGCCGCTGTCGTGGCAACCGCACTGTCCAACGTCGAACTCCACGCGGGAGCCGATGCGAAGGCCTACGTGTTGCTCGAGGACGTCGATGGGGAATTGATCGTCAGTATCCGCGACGACGGCCGCGGAATCCCTGCTGGACGGCTCGCCGCCGCCGAAGCCGAGGGTCGGATGGGCGTCTCGAAATCGATACTCGGCCGCGTCGAATCTCTCGGTGGTACTGCGATACTCGACACCGACGAGGGTGAGGGCACCGAATGGGAGATCCGCATTCCGCGAGCGAAGGGACCGGGATGACAGAGGAAACGAATGCCGACATCGCGGTGATGGTCGTCGACGATCACCCGATGTGGCGGGACGGCGTCGCCCGGGATCTCGACGCCGCCGGATTCAGGGTGGTCGCCACCGCAGACGGCGTCGCCGCCGCCGGACGCCGCGCCCGAGCGACCACTCCCGACGTCGTGCTGATGGACATGCATCTGCCCGACGGCAACGGAGCCGACGCCACCGTCGCCGTTCTCGAGGCATCGCCGCAGACGAAGATTCTCGTGCTCTCGGCGTCCGCGGAACGCAACGACGTGCTCGACGCGATCAAGGCCGGCGCGACGGGTTACCTGGTCAAGAGCGCATCGGCCGAGGAACTGTTCGACGCGGTCCGCGCCACCTCGGCCGGGCAGGCGGTGTTCACTCCCGGCCTCGCGGGCCTGGTACTCGGGGAGTTCCGGCGGATGTCGGCGTCGCCCGAGCCGGAATCCGACACTCGTCCGACGCTCACCGACCGGGAAACCGAAGTGCTACGACTGGTCGCAAAAGGCTTGAGCGCCAAGCAGATAGCCACCCGACTGACGCTCAGTCATCGCACCGTCGAGAATCACGTCCAGGCGACCCTGCGAAAACTGCAACTGGCCAACCGCGTCGAACTGACCCGATACGTCATCGAAAAAGGGCTGTGAGGGTTTGTGTTGGGTGCCGAGGGGCACTCTGCATCCCATGACCGACAACGACAATGCAGTGGACACCACCGTCGACCCGGCGAAGCACTCGAAGGGGGTCGACGCCGATCTCGATCAGACCGGCGCAGAGCGCGACGAGGCGATCGACGAATTCGACGGCCATCTGGACGGATCGGGCGAGGAATCCTCGCTACCGACGCCCGAGCCGACCGACGTGGCCGATCAGTCCGACGAGAAGACTGTCACGCGGTCCGAGTAGGGCTACGGACTGCACAGCCTGCCGAGCGCGAACTTGGCGACCGGCACGTACGGCAGCACCAGCGGCAGTGGGCCGTCGATCGTCAACCACGCCCTGGTCCCGTTGGGTCGTGAGACGACGCCGTGCGTCAGGTCGACCCCGATGGCCTGATTCTGGAACCACGCCGACCATGCCCACGTCCAGGATCGCTCGTCGACCGAATGCACCCGGAAGTCGATCGGCACGCCCAACGGCCCCAGCACTCGGCCGGTGGTGTCGGCGTCCAGGCGCTCACCGCGGTACTCGACGCCGATGATCTGCGGAGCCCAGGTCTTCCAGGCCGTCGGTTCCATGTAGCGCTCCCAGACCTCGGGGGCGGGGGCGTTGCCGGTGGATTGCAGTGTCACTCGCATCTGTCTCACCTACCCGTTGGTAGCGATCCCCACACAGAATTCCGCGAAGGTTCGGCCACCATCCATCGCCGCGCCGTCGGGCGGACTTCCGGCTGGGAAGACTGATCGAGTGCGCATCGTCCAACTCGCCAACTTCTACGGACCACGGTCCGGGGGATTGCGGACGGCCGTCGACCAGCTCGGATCGGGGTACGTCGCCGCCGGTCACGAGGTGACGCTGATCGTCCCGGGAGATCGATCGAGCGAGACGCTCCTACCGTCGGGAGTGGTGCGGATCGAGGTGCCGGCACCGCAGATCCCGCTCACCGGTGGTTATCGGGTTGCCGACCCGCGCCGGGCGTCCTCGGTGGCGGCCGCACTGCGGCCCGACGTGATCGAGGTCTCGGACCGACTGACGCTGCGCGGCATGGGTGCCTGGGCCGCGCGCCGAGACGTGCGCAGCGTGATGATCTCCCACGAACGCCTCGACCGGCTGCTCGCGCAGACGATGCCGATGCGCTGCGCCCGCCCCGTCGCGGACCTGGCCAACCGGCGCACCGCCGACTCGTACGACGCCGTCGTGTGCACCACGGAGTTCGCCCAACAGGAGTTCGACCGCATCGGGGTTCGCAACGTGCACCGAGTGCCGCTCGGCGTGGATCTCGACCTCTTCCATCCGCGTCGCCGGCAACTGGGCGAACGAGCCGCCTGGCTGGGCAGCGCCGATCGGCTGCTCGTGCACTGCGGCCGACTGTCGGTGGAGAAGCACGTCGAGAGAAGTATCGATTCGCTTGCTGCGCTGTGCGATTCGGGAATACGGGCGCGGCTGATCATCGCCGGCGACGGCCCCCGCCGAGCCGGCCTCGAACGACGCGCCCGCGGTCTACCCGTCGACTTCCTGGGTTTCGTCGATGGCAGAGCGGCCGTCGCGGCCCTGCTGGCCTCGGCGGACATCGCTCTCGCGCCTGGACCGCACGAGACATTCGGGCTCGCTGCGTTGGAATCGCTCGCTGCGGGCACCCCCGTCGTCGTCTCCGAGACCTCGGCGCTGGCGCAGATCGTCACCCCGCACTGCGGTGGATCCTCCGAGAACACCGCAGACGGATTCGCCGCCGAGATACAACGGGTACTCGAACTACCGGTCGACGGCCGCCGTGTCGCCGCCAGGTTGCGCGCCGAACAGTTCGGATGGCCCGCGTCGGTGTCCGGAATGCTCTCCGTACTCGGCGGTCGCGCAGCCTGAGATCTTCGCTACCCTGAACGCATGGAGGCGAGGGATCTGCGAGTGTCCGATGCCGAACGCGAACACGTCGGAGAGCTGTTGCAGCGCGCCGTGGGCCAGGGCATGTTGTCGCTCGGCGAGTTCACCGAGCGAATGGACACCGCATTGGCGTCGAAGACCCGCGGTGAGCTGAACTCGGTTCTCGCCGACCTGCCCGGGATGCAGATCGCCGAGGAACATCGCCCGGCACCGAAACCTTTCGCCGCGCCCACCCCGCAACCGGCCCCGCGCCGCGTCGTTCAGGAACATTGGGGGCACGGCAGCGGCGCGTCGGACACACTGCGCGGCACCATGTCCACCATCACCCGCAAGGGACCGTGGAACGTGCCGCCGAGCCTGCGCGTCTCCACCCGCATGTCCACGGTGACCCTCGACTTCACGCAGGCTGTCATGTCGACGCAGGTGGTCGAGATCTACGTCGACGACTACTGCAGCACCGTGACACTGATCGTGCCGACCGAGGCGACCGTCGATCTCAACCGCGTCGAGACGGTGGCGGGTAGCGCCACCAACAAGGTCCGCACCGGGCCGCCGTACGGGCCGCTTCATCTCGTGGTCTCGGGCAAGGTCCGCTTGGGCTCGGTGACCGCCAAGCATCCCTTCGGTAGCTCGATCCGTCGCATGTTCGGCTAGCGAGGCGCTTCTACTCGAGGGATCCGAGTAGCACTACTCACGCTTTTCGGCGGCAATGCTCGCAGGATCTAACCCATGACTTCTTCCCAGAACTCCGGGCTGGATCCGCAGCTCGTCGCGCGACTGTCCAGCCGCTTCGATTCCCTGGGCGACCACATGCGCCAGGTGGCCGTCGATCTGCAGACCCTGCAGTCACAGCTCGGTGCCGCAACGGCTCCCGCTCCCACGCGGCAGGCGTCGGCGCCGGCAGCTCCCGCCGTTCCGCCGCCGGTAGCGCCACCCCACATGCCGCCGCAGCCCTACGGCCAGCCGTTCGGCCATACTGTTCGTCAGCAGATGGTTCGGCCCCAGCCCGCAATGCAGCCCGCCATGAATTACCCCGCACCACCCAGGGGGCCGGTCGTCACGCCTCGACCGCCGGCTCCGCCGCGCGAACCGTGGTGGCAGCGTGACGGTGTCATCAGTCGTCTGCTGGCTGTCGCCGGCGCAGGCGTCACCCTCGTCGGTGTGGTGATGCTGCTAGTTCTCGCCGCACAGGCCGGGTGGTTCGGACCGCCGCTGCGGGTCGCCGCGGGCGCAGTGTTCTCCCTCGCGCTGATAGGCGGCGGCGTCCGAGTGTTCGGCCGGTCGGGCGGGCGCATCGGCGGTATCGCCCTCGCCGCCACCGGCATCGCGGGCCTGTACCTCGATGTGCTCGCGACGACCGTCCTGTACGGCTGGCTCGATCCTGTGATCGGGCTGATCACCGCATTCGGAATTGCTGCAGCCGGAACGGCACTCGCAGTGCAGTGGAAGTCGCAGCCGATGGCGGTGCTGATTCTCTCCGGCGTCGCAGTGTGTGGACCGGTGCTGACCGACGGCCTCACCCTGACCTTGGTCGCGTTCCTCATCGCCACCTATGTGTCGAGTTTCCCGGCCCAGATCGGTCGGAATTGGCAGCTCCTGCAGGTCGTTCGGACCGTACCCCTCGTCGGCACGGTACTGGCTGCCATCGCGAGCGCTGACCTGTCCGGATCCACCGGCGGCCTCTGGCTACTCCTGGTCGTCGTGTCGGTGGCCGTCTTCGGCATCGGCACGTCACTGGAGTTGTTGCGCCGCAACGTCTCCGATGTGGTCGCCACCGTGATGATCGCTCTCACGTCCCTGCCGGTGCTGGTCTCCGCGGACGTCTTCGACCGCGCCGCGACCGTCAGCGTCCAACTGGTTCTTGCTGCTGCAGCTGTGGCCATCCTGATTCTGGTGAGCTGGTTGCCGGGGCACGCTCGTATCACCGTCGCGGTGATCGGAGCCCTGGCGACGCTGCAGGCCGCAGTCGAGTCGACGACCCTCGAGATTCGCCCTGTCGTGCTCTTCGCCGTCGCCCTGGCTCTGATCGCGGTGGCTCACAGCACCCGCTCGGCACTCGCATACTCGATCGGCAGCGGATTCGGCGTGATCGGCGCATTGATGTTCGTCTCGGTCAGCCCGCCACGGGCGCTGCTGGACTCCGACCACGCAGTGGGCAGCGTCGGCATCGCCCTCGGCGGAATCCTGCTCGCTGCAACGGCATTCGCCTTCGCCTACTTGCTCGCCGAATTGAAACTGGTCGACGACGGACTGCAGACCCTCGGCATCGTCTCCGGCGTACTCGCGCTGTACGGCCTGACGGCGGCCACGGTGACCCTCGGTATCGGAATCGGCGGCGAAACAACGGGATTCACCGCAGGCCACACCGCGGCAACCATCGAGTGGATGATCGCAGCCTTCGCGCTACTGGCCTTCGGGCTGCGCAGCGTCACTCACGCTCACCTGGCCCTGCTGGCCGGACTGTCCTTGACCGCGGCGGCCATCGCAAAGCTGTTCCTGTTCGACCTCGTTGCCCTGGACGGACTCTTCCGGGTCATCGCCTTCATCGCAGTGGGACTACTGCTGCTGATCGCCGGTACCCGATACGCCAAGGTGTTCGCGGACCGAGAGAGTGCGGCCGTTTCCTCCTGATCCCCCCGCTGCGTGAATGGACCACTGCATACGTCTGAGGAGTGCAGTGGTTCATTCACGCGGGGCGGGGGAGCGGGGGAGCAGGGGGGCGGGGGTCAGGAGTCCTCGGGAGTCGTTTCGCCGAGTCCGAGCTTGCGCTGCATTCGCTTCATGCCGGCCGGTGCCCACCAACTCGCGTCGCCGAGCAGTTTCATCGTCGCGGGCACCAGGAACATGCGAATGACGGTGGCATCGATGATGAGGGCAGCGATCATGCCGTAGGCGATGTACTTCATCATCACCAGATCGGAGAACGCGAAGGCACCGGTGACGACGATGAGAATCAAGGCCGCGGCGGTGATGATGCGTCCGGTGTGCGAGGTGCCGATGTGGATGGCTTCGCTTGTACTGGAACCGTTCTCGCGTGCTTCGACCATGCGTGAAAGCAGGAAAACTTCGTAGTCGGTGGACAGCCCGAACACGATCGCCGCGATCAGCAGCAGAATCATCGCCATGATGGGCCCGGGCGTGAAGTTCATCCACGCAGCCCCGTGACCGTCGATGAAGATCCAGGTCAGGATGCCCATCGTGGCACCGAGTCCGAGCGTTGTCATGAGCACCGCTTTGATCGGCAGCACCAAGGACCCGAACGTCAGGAACATCAGCACGGTCACGATGAAGACGACCAGTACCGCCATCAGCGGGAGACGGTCGACCATGGCGTCGATCGAATCTCGTTCTATCGCAGGTGTTCCCGTTACCTGCACTGAAGTTCCGTCGGGAGTGTCGATGCTGCGCAGGAATTCGATGGCGGGTGCTGCGTCGTTGCGATCGATCAGTCCGGCCTTGAAGACGATGATGCCGTCCTTGCTGGCCCCGACGGGCGTGAACTGCTCGATCAGGCCGGGAGCATTGTTCGCCTGGGTGGTGATGGCGGCCAGATTCTGCCCCTGCGCGTTCTCGATGACCAGCTTGATGGGCTCGGTGCGTTGACCGGGGAAGAGTTGGTCGAACTGTTCCTGCGCCACCCGCGTCGGATTGTCCGGCGGCAGATACGTCTCGTTGATGCCGCCGAACGCGATGTTGCCGATCGGCAGCGTCAGGGCCAGGAGCCCGAGCACGATGGTGACGACCACCTTGATGGGATTGCGCATCACCCAGGTGGTGAGCTTGCCCCACATGCCGTTCTCGATCTCCTCCGAGGACTTGGTCTTGCGCATGAACGCGAAACCGAGAGCATCGACGCGAGGGCCGAGGATCGACAGGATGGCCGGAAGTACGGTGATCGCGGTGAGCGCTGCGAGAGCGACCGTCGCGATCGAACCCAATGCCACCGAGCGCAGGAACCCGTGCGGAAACAGCAACAGGCCACCGAGGCAGGCGACGATCATCGTCGCCGAGAACGCCACGGTGCGACCGGCCGTCATGACCGAGCGCCGGACGGCATCGGGCGTCGATCGGCCGTCGCCCAGCTCTTCTCGAAAACGCGACACGATGAAGAGCCCGTAGTCGATGGCCAGACCGAGTCCGACCATCGACACCACCGGTGCGACGAAGCTGTTCACCTCGGTGACGTGGGTGAACAGCTTCACGATGCCGTTGGCCCCGACGACGGTCAGCGCACCGACGATGAGTGGTAGCGCGGCGGCGACGATGCCGCCGAAGACGAAGAACAACAGCACCGCGACGGCGGGGATGGCGAGGATCTCCATGCGATGGATGTCGTCGGTCATCGTCGACTGCAACGCGGCAGCCACGGCTTGCTGACCGGTGACCTGGACGTCGACCCCGTCGATGTAGAAGGCGTCCTGGACGGCCTGAAAATTCTCGGTCAGTTCGGTGTCGTCGGCACCGACGATCGCAATGCTGGCGATGGCGTGCTGCTTGTCGGCAGTGCCGAGCGCCGCGAGAACCGGAGCCTCGGCCGTCCGGAAATAGCTGCCGTTGATCCTCGCGATGCGGTCCGGGTACTCGGCCACCAGCGAGTCGAGGTTCGAGACGATCGCGGCGTCGAACTGCGGGTCGTCGATCGTCGAGCCCTCGGGAGCGGTGTAGAGAACGATCACGTCGCCCTGGGCGTCGCGGCCGAACGTCTCGTCGGCGAGAGTGCTGGCGGCAGCCGACTGCGACGTCGGATCGTCGAAACCACTCTGGCTCAGGTGGTCCGTGAGATCCCAGCCGTACGCCGCCAGGATCGACAGCCCGGCCACCATGACACCGAGAACGGTGTATCGGAGGCGGTGGACGAAATTTCCCCATCGAACGAACACGTGTGTGTAGCTCCCCCTGGATGCACGCGACTACCGCCGCCACGTGAGTGAACACTTCGGCTCAGGGAGGTTAGCCGATCACATGAGCGTCAGCGTGAACGGTTGCGCTCGCGTGCGAGCAATTCGCTGACACTGAGCACGTGTCCGTTCTCGCCGCCGCGGTGACGACCGCTGTCGCTGCCCTCGGTGGTCGGTGCGGCCCGGCGGCCCGACGGCTTCTCGGACGGGGATTCGCTCGACGCGGATCCGTTGCTGTGGCCGTTGCTCTCGGACCCGTTGGTGCCGTTGCGTTCGGTGCCGTTGCTCTCGGACCCGTTGGTGCCGTTGCGCTCGGACCCGTTGTTGCTGTGGCCGTTGTGTTCGGAACCGCTCTGCGGCGAGCTGTTCTCGTCGTGACCGCTGTGGTTCGAGCCACTGTGGTTCGAGCCGTTGTGATCGGAGCCGTTCGCGGTGGAACCGTTGCGCGGTGTGCTCGGGGGTGGTGATGCGCTGGGTGCTCGCAGGTCGGCGAGCCAGCTCTCGATGGAACGAGAGTCCGGTTCCTCGGCGCGAGGTGCGCGAGCGGCCCGGGTTCGGCTCGGCGGCGGTGCGGACGGGCTCGGTGCGCTCGGTGCGCGGGGCGGCTGAGCCGACGGGGGAGCAGCCACCGGGTTGACCGGCGGTGCGGGCCGGACGACGTCTGCTGCCTGGGTCGGTTCCGGTTCGACGGTCGGGCGCGGTGCCACCGGCCGGCTCGGGGCAGGCCTGGGAGCCGGTCGTTCCTGCGGAGCAGCCTCGGACCGAGGAGGAGTGGGGGTGGGTCGAGCAGCCGGTGCCGGAGGTGTGGCGGGAGCCGCGCGGGTCGGCTCGGGTGGGGTTGCCGGACGCCCCGTCACACTGCGTCGGGATTCTTCCTTCGCGGCGTGGGTCGCTCGAATGGGTCCGCCACCGTGCGGTGCGACCACGGGAATGGGTTCGGTGAGCGGCTCGTTGCGGCGCGGTTGCGGACGCATCGGCGGCGCGACCGTACTCGACGGTGCACCGCCTGCGAGCGCGAGCTCGGGCACGTCGTCGATGGCGAGCAGCTCGTCCTCGAGGATGGTCTCACCGAGTCCGAGTTTCTGCTGGATGCGCTTCATCCACTGCGGGGCCCACCAGCAGTCGTCGCCGAGCAGTTTCATCGTGGCAGGCACGAGGAACATGCGAATGAGGGTGGCGTCGATGATGAGGGCGGCGATCATGCCGTAGGCGATGTACTTCATCATCACCAGATCGGAGAACGCGAACGCCCCGGTCACGACGATGAGGATCAGAGCCGCGGCGGTGATGATGCGTCCGGTATGCGAGGTTCCGATACGGATGGCTTCGCTGGTGCTGGCACCCTTTTCACGCGCCTCGACCATACGAGAGAGCAGGAACACCTCGTAGTCCGTGGACAAGCCGAACACAATCGAGATGATCAGCACCAATACCGGAGCCATGATCGGCCCAGGGGTGAAATTCATCAGCCCCGCACCGTTGCCGTCGATGAATATCCACGTCAGGATGCCCATGGTGGCACCGAGACCGAGGACGGTCATGAGCACCGCCTTGATCGGCAACACCAACGATCCGAACGTCAAGAACATCAGCAGCGTCACGATGAACACCACGAGCACTGCCATCAGCGGCAACTTGTCTATGAGTGCACTGATGGAGTCCTGCTCGATGGCCGGGGTGCCGCCGACGAGAACCGACGCTCCCTCGGGTACGTCGATGCTGCGGAGGAAGTCGATGGCGGGCTTGGAGTCGTTGCGATCGACCAGTCCGGCCTTGAAGACGATGATCCCGTCCTTGCTGGCACCGACCGGGGAGAACGGCTCGACCAGGCCGGGAGCGTTGTTGGCCTGGGTGGTGATCTGCGCGAGGGTGGCGCCCTGTGCATCGCTGATCACCAACTTGATCGGCTCGGTGCGCTGGCCGGGGAAGAGCGAATCGAACTCGCCCTGCGCTTCGCGAGTGACGTTGTCGGGAGGCAGGTAGGTCTCGTTGATGCCGCCGAACTTGATGTTGCCGACGGGCAGCGTCAGGAGTACCAGGCCGAGCACGATCGGGACGGTGACCTTGACGGGATTGCGCATCACCCAGCGGGTGAGCCGGCCCCACATGCCGTTCTCGATCTCCTCGCTCGACTTGGTCTTGCGCATGAACTTGAGACCGAGTGCGTCGACACGGGGACCGAGGATCGCGAGCATCGCGGGCAGGATCGTGATGGCCGTCAGCGCGGCGAGTGCGACGGTGGCGATCGAGCCGTAGGCGACCGACTTGAGGAAGCCCTGCGGGAACAGCAGCAGACCACCCAGGGACGCGACGATCATCGTCGCGGAGAACACCACGGTGCGACCGGCCGTCATGACCGTCCTGCGCACCGCCTGTGGCGTCGAGTAGCCGTCGCCCAGTTCTTCTCGGAATCTCGAGACGATGAACAACCCGTAGTCGATGGCCAAGCCGAGGCCGACGAGCGAGACCACGGGTGCGACGAACGAGTTGACCTCGGTGAAGTTGGTGAACACCTTCACGATGCCGTTGGCTCCGACGACCGTCAGGCCACCGATGATCAACGGAAGAGCGGCCGCGACGACGCCGCCGAAAATGAAGAACAGCAGCACTGCGACGGCGGGGATGGCCAGGATCTCCATGCGCTGGATGTCGCCGGCCATTGTGGACTGCAACGCGCCTGCGACGGCCTGCAGGCCGGTCACCTGCACGTCCACGCCGTCGATGTAGAAGACGTCCTTGACGGCCTGGAAGTTGTTGGTCAGTTCGGTGTCGTTGGCACCGGCGATCGCAATGCTGGCGATGGCGTGTTGCTTGTCGGTGGTGCCGAGTGCGGCGAGGTTCGGAGCAGTCGCCGTGCGGAAGTAGCTGCCGTTGACCTTCTCGATCTGGTCCGGGTGGTCGGCGGCGAGGGAGTCGAGGTTGGCCACGATCTCGGATTGGAACTCGGGATCGTCGATCGTCGATCCCTCGGGTGCGGTGTAGAGGACGATGACGTCACCCTGCTTGTCGCGACCGAACGTGGTGTCCGCCAGACGGGCAGCCTGGGCCGATTCCGACGTCGGATCGTCCCAACCGCTCTGACTGAGATGGCTGCCCAGATCGAGACCGTAGGCAGCGAAGCCCAGCAGCCCGGCCACCATGACACCGATAACGGTGTACCGCAGGCGGTAGACGATGTCTCCCCATCTGGCGAACACTTAAGAAACTCCTTGGCGCCCGACGAGCAGGGCGGACAGCGGTCGGAAGGGCTGCAGCCACGCGCCTTCGTCTGGAAGCGAATCCAGACTCACCCGTGGCAGTGGCTCACGGAAGACGCCCGGGATGTCCTCGAGGTCGAGGAATTCCAGGATGTCCGACGTGACAGCCCAGCTTGCGTGCTCCCGGAAGCCCAGCACCTGTACGGGCACTCCGGTTGCTGCGATGGCCTCCAGCGGACCCTTGAACGCCTGACCGTCGGCGGACGCGACCATGACCCCGGCGAGGCCGCCGTCACGGTTGCGGAAGTCGATGTGGTCGAGCATGTCTGCGTCGACGTCACTGTCTTCGTCGACCTTGGGCTTGGCGAACACCGCGAAGCCCACGTTACGCAATGCTTCGACCCAGGGTCGGACCACATCGGCGCTGCCGGGGGCGATGTTGGTGAACACCGTGGCCTCGGGTTCGAGTGTCGCGGTGCCGGAGGTGGAGAGTTCGGCGGTGCGGCTGAGCAGCCATCGGCCCAGGGCATCGAAGCGCGGACGGTAGGCGGCGGTGGGTCGGCCACCCAGAATTGCGCCGAGTCCCATGTCCAGGTTCGGGGCGTCCCACACCAGCAGGACGCGTTTGCTGTGGCGCGTTTCACCGATTGCGCCGAGTTCTGAGGGGTCGACCACGGTGTCGGGCATGTCCGTACTGACGCTCATGCTGTCTTCTTTCCCCAGATCAATTCCGTCACCGAGCTACCGACCAGCTGTGCCTTGCCCTCGAACTTGGTCACCGGTCGCTCGTGTGTCATGGGCGATTCCCAATCGAGAACGGTCAAACCGGGCTCGGCGTTCCCGGCCTCGGCAATCCACTCAGCGTATTCGGCATGATCGGTTGCCACGTGCAGAACGCCGCCGGGCTTCAACCGATCCGCGATCATCGCGAACGTCGGACCCTGCAGCAGGCGACGTTTGTGGTGCCGAACCTTGGGCCACGGGTCGGGGAAGAAGACGCGGACGCCGGTCAGCGACTCCGAGGACAGCATGTTCTCGAGCACGTCCATCGCGTCACCGCGCAGCAACCGAACGTTCTCGATGCCTTCTCGTTCGATCTGCTGCAGTGTCTGGGCCAGGCCGGGTCGGTAGACCTCGACGGCCATGAGATTGACGTGCGGCTCGGCCGAGGCCATCGCCGTGGTGGCCGTGCCCGTGCCCGAGCCGATCTCGAGAATCGCCGGGCCGCTGCGCCCGAACCAGGCGGCTATGTCGATCTGCTCGTCGGCGACGTCGCGGCCGATACGCGGCCACAGGCTGTCCCAGGTGGTCTGCTGCGCTTCGGTCAGCGCTCCGCGCCGTGAGCGGAAACTCGTCACGCGGGGGTAGAGCCGTGAGCCCCGTTCCTGGGTCTTCACGGCATTCTCCTCGGTGTCGACAGAGGGGTCCTGGGGCTCGTTCACCGGTCCATTGTCGCGCATCGGCGGGGCGTGTGACAGGTGGGTCTCGAGTTGAAGTTGAGACTTGCCGTCCTATCGCTGATCAGCGGCAGGACGAGCCCGACTAATTACAACGGTGCAATTCCTTTCGATCGGCTCGTGAGCGCCCGCGTGTGCCAGAATCGGTGCCGCAGCAGGGGGCTGTGCGTCGCCTCTCGACGTGGGCGGCGGGGCGTTTGTTGGGGGAATCGATCATGGATGTCGCCGAGGCCGGTCTGGGCCTGTTGCGTGACCGCGCTGCGTCGAGCGACGCGCGTGAGGCCGTCGACACCGCCGTCCACGACCGCCTGCGGCCGATGACCGCACGGGTGACCGGCCGCGCAGGCGTCGGGAAATCCGCGGTTCTCGCCGTTCTCGAGTCGGTGCCGCTCGACGCCGACGGCCTCGATGTTCGATGGCGCGAGGGCAGAACGGACAGCAGCGAGGGCGAGGTGCTCGTCCACGTGATCGCGGGTGCGGTCTCGCCCGTCGACACCGCACTGCTGAGTCCTCGGCCGAGAGATGCCCTGGACGGGACCGTCGTCGTGCTGACGAAGGCGGACACCCTCGACGATCCCGCAGCCGCGGCCGCAGCGGCATCGGAGCAGCTGGGGCGGACGGTTCTGCCGGTGATGGGAACCACCGCGGCGGGCTTGCGGGGAGTGGGCCGAGCCGGTGCGCCCTTGGACATGGCCGACGTGCGTGCCGTCGCAGCGGCCGATCTGCGTCCGACCGACCTGATGACCGTCGAACGGTTTCGTGCCGCAGACCTCGCGGTGTCGACGCGTCGCAGAGAAGCGCTGATCGAATGCATCGAACTGCGTGGTCTCGCCCTGCTCGTCGAGGTGCTGCAGCGGTCAACGGCGGTGTCCGACGGTGAGGCGGTGCGCATGCTGGCCGGCGCCACCGGTGCCGATGCCCTGATCGCCGCGGTCTCCGCGGCTGTGTCGGCGGCCGCGGCGGCTCGGGACGCCGAGCTGCATCGCAGGGTGCAACAGATCTCCGCCGGCCACCGGCGGGTTCGTGACGCCGTCGAGTCTTACCTGGCCTCGGACGAGGCGGTGGCTGCCGAGATGCGCCACGCGGCTCTGCGTCTCGGGGTGCCGATCGAGACCGGTTCGGAACAGGTCGCGCTCGAGCAGGCGGTGCTGTGGAAGCAGCGGGCTGCCGCTGCCGTGGACCCCGACGTGCGTCGCGCGGCACTCGCACTGTGCCGAGGGCACGTACGAATGCTGCGCCGATGACCCCGCTGTCGGAAGACATGAAAAGCGTTCTACGACGCTGGAATTCGGGTGCCCTCGACGAGATCGAACGAGCGAGGGTCAGTCGACCCGCCGGGGTTCACCTCACCGGTACTGCAGGTTCGGGCAAGTCCGAACTGCGCCGCGAGCTGTCCCGACTCGGCGGTGCTGCCCTCCACTTCATCGACTCCATGGCCGATGCCGCCGTCGTGATGATCGTCGTCGACGCGTCGGCTCCGGTGGGCCGCGTCGAAGTCGAGCAGTGGCGAGCAGCTCTCGAATCCACGCCGGTCGTGTTCGTGGTGAACAAGATCGACGTGCATCGGCACTGGCGTGAGGTGGTCTCCGTCGACAGTGATGTCGTTGCCGAGTGCGTCCCAAGGGCGGTGGAGTGCACGTTCCACCCGATCTCGGTTCGGTTGGCGCGGACGGGCCGGGAGACCGGTGACGCCGCGATGTCCGCGGAGTCGGGTCTCGGAGCAGTGGCGGACCGCCTGGGCGCGCTGCTGTTGCAGGCCACGGCTCTCGGATCTCAGCGCAAATATGCTGCGGCAGTGCAGGACTGCGCAGCCGGAGCCAGAGCGTCGATCGTGGCGAGAGCGCGCGCGGTGACCGGGGGCAGTGATACGGGCGAACTCCGAGCGCGGCGAGCCGAGCTCGTCGGCGAACGGGACAATCTCGGTGGTGATCGACGGGCGCTGCTGCACAATCGAATTCAACGGGTACGCGTGGAGTCTCTCCATGCCGCCGCCGAAGACTTTCGCACCCTGGTTGCGGAGGTCAAACGCACGATCGATGGAGCCGGACGTGCCGAACTCACTCATCTTCCCGCGCATGTCGGCGAGTCCGCGCGCAGCGCCCGAAATCGAGCCGACGCGGCGCTGACGGCCCGATTGCGGGCAGTGGAGACCGACCTCGGGCTCACGCCGCTGCAGGCGGAACCGAGTGTCGCGGACGCCCCGCTCGACATCGGGGAGCCGTCCCGGCGTCGGGGGATCGAGGATGTCGTCATGATCGTTGTCGGCGCGTCGGCGGGGGTAGGACTCGGGCGGCTGGTGGTGTCTCCGATGGCGCTGGTGCCGGCCTGGGCAGTGGCCAACACCGTGATCACCCTCGTTCTCGGTGGTGCGCTCGCCTGGTGGATCACGCGGTCACGGGCGCTGGTGGCCGACCGCGCCCACCTGCGCGGCTGGACGCAGGAAAGCCTGGCCCGGGTGAAATCGTCCGTGGAGCAGCGACTGCTCTCGCGGATTCTCGATGCCGAGTCGGCGCTTGCGTCCGCCGTCTCGACCGCGGACCGGGACGCAGTGGCCCGCATCGACGTCGCACTCGCCGAGGTGGACGCCGAGCTGCGTCGGCTCGCCGACCACCGATCGGCGCTGCTGTCCGCCTGCGATCGCGATCTGTCTGCACTCGAGCGGGGGCTCGAGCGATTCCGCGGACCCGATCGTGGTGTGTTCGTTGCCCGCGAACCCGTCCATTTCTCCCCTGCACAGGTGGAACCGATCGGCGAGCCGGTGCGTCGGAGTCAGTAGGTGCAGTGTCGGTTGGTCGGGTTCGTTGGTCGAGGTGAGGAGCGTCGATGATCGCGGTGGATGGCTTCGCAGCAGGGGGCTTCCTCACGGAGGTCGAACCTCACGATGTGGACGATCCGGGTGCGCCCACGGTCTCGACAGACCTGTTCGATCTCGACGGAGACGGCCACTACGAGACAACCGTACGACGTACCGACGCCGGGATGACCGTGGCGACCGACGTCGACGGTGATGGTGTGACGGACAAGTTCACGGCGTTCGGACGTGACGGGCAGTACCGATCCTGGGAAATTTTTCGAGAAGCGAACGGTATCGGCCGGGGCGAAATGACCGAATCGGGCGAGCTGTAGTCCGTCCGTCCTGAGTGGGCGTCGCCGCTGGTAGACGCCTTCTTGCGCGGATCTTTCCCTATCTGAATCGGTCCTGTGACTAATCGGACAACACCCTGTTTCCGGATTTACGTCGCTCGGCGTTAACCTGAATACCAGGACACCCGGCGCTCGACCCTCGGCTTGCTGTACCCGTTACGATGGTGTACTGCGGCTCGAACGGTCGAGCAGCGCCCCGCCGAGAGGGGAAAACCGAGATCTGCTCGCGCATGTTTGCCCACAGTGATCGTGCGAGTACTTCCCGGTTCCGGCTCACCCCAGGAGAGTTAGATGACCTCAGCCACCATTCCCGGTTTGAGCAGCACCGACAACGTGCCGACTCGACACAAAGAACTGCTCGCCTGGGTCGCCCAGGTAGCCGAACTGACCGAACCGGAATCCGTGGTGTTCGCTGACGGATCCGACGCCGAATGGGAGCGCCTGACCAACAAGCTGGTCGAGGCAGGCACCTTCACTCGCCTCAACGACGAGAAGAAGCCCAACTCGTTCCTCGGCAACTCCGACCCGTCGGACGTCGCCCGCGTCGAGTCGCGTACGTACATCTGTTCCAAGGAAGAGATCGACGCCGGTCCCACCAACAACTGGATGGAACCGACCGAGATGCGGACACTCATGTCCGATCTCTACCGCGGCTGCATGCGCGGACGCACCATGTACGTCGTTCCGTTCTGCATGGGCCCGCTCGACGCGGCCGACCCCAAGCTGGGCGTCGAGCTCACCGATTCGGAGTACGTCGTCGTCTCCATGCGCGTGATGACCCGCATGGGCCAGGCCGCACTCGACAAGATCGGTGACGACGGGTTCTACGTCAAGGCGCTGCACTCGCTCGGCGCTCCGCTCGCCGAGGGCCAGGCCGACGTGCCGTGGCCGTGCAACGACACCAAATACATCACGCACTTCCCCGAGGATCGCGAGATCTGGAGCTACGGATCCGGCTACGGCGGCAACGCCCTGCTCGGCAAGAAGTGCTACTCGCTGCGCATCGCGTCGGCGATGGCCCACGACGAGGGCTGGCTCGCCGAGCACATGCTGATCCTCAAGCTGATCTCGCCCGAGGACAAGGCGTACTACATCGCCGCTGCATTCCCGTCCGCGTGTGGCAAGACCAACCTCGCGATGATTCAGCCGACCATCCCGGGCTGGCGTGCCGAGACCATCGGTGACGACATCGCATGGATGCGTTTCGGTGAGGACGGCCGGCTCTACGCCGTCAACCCCGAATACGGTTTCTTCGGCGTCGCACCGGGCACCAACTGGGACTCGAACCCCAACGCGATGAAGACCATCGATCAGGGCAACTCGGTGTTCACCAACGTCGGCATGACCGACGACGGCGACGTGTGGTGGGAGGGCCTCGAAGGCAAGCCCGAGCACCTGATCGACTGGAAGGGCAACGACTGGACCCCCGAGTCCGGAACCGATGCCGCGCACCCGAACTCGCGCTACTGCGTGCCGATGGCTCAGTGCCCGTCGATGGCTCCGGAATGGGACGACCCGAAGGGTGTGCCGATCTCGGCGATCCTGTTCGGTGGACGTCGCAAGACCACCGTTCCGCTGGTGACCGAGGCTCGCGACTGGCAGCACGGAGTGTTCATGGGAGCCACCGTCGGCTCCGAGCAGACCGCTGCCGCCGAGGGCACCGTCGGAACCGTCCGACGCGACCCGATGGCCATGCTGCCGTTCCTCGGCTACAACGTGGGCGACTACTTCCAGCACTGGATCGACCTCGGCAAGAACGCCGACGAGTCGAAGCTGCCGAAGGTGTTCTACGTCAACTGGTTCCGCCGCGGCGACGACAAGCGCTTCCTGTGGCCCGGATTCGGTGAGAACTCGCGCGTCCTGAAGTGGATCGTCGAGCGCATCGAGCACAAGGCCGCAGGCGTCGAGACGCCGATCGGTGTGGTCCCCACCGCCGAGGCACTCGACATCGACGGACTCGACACCACCGTCGAGGACGTGGCCGAGGCACTCGCGGTGAACACCGACGAGTGGAAGGCCGAAATCCCGCTGATCCAGGAGTGGTTCGACTTCGTCGGCGAGAAGCTCCCCACCGGAATTCAGGACGAATTCGACGCCCTCAAGCAGCGCCTGGGCGCGTAGTATTCACGAGACAGAACGGGGCTCACCGAGGGGTGGGCCCCGTTCTGGCTGTGTGGGTCTGCCCGGTCAGGCAGTGAGCGCGGCTGCCCCGGCCAAGGTGCCGAGTCCACCCAGTGCCGCGGGCACCACCTGCAGGCCGTCGAGGAATTTCAATCGCGCGTGCAGCGCGATCGACTCCTGAATCGGATTCCACAGCGGCGGGCCGGCTTGGGCGAAGCCACCACCGATCACCACCATGCGAACGTCAACCAGGGCGACGGCCGACGCGATCGCCTGACCGAGTGCCACTCCGGCGCGCTGCAACGAGGTGATGGCGACCGGCTCCCCGGCGGCGGCATCGGCGGCCAGTTCGGTTCCGGTGCTGCCGGTCCAACCCAGCTCACGCGCCCACCGCACCGCCGACGGCCCACTCGAGACGGTTTCCACGCATCCGATTCCGCCGCACGCGCAGGGCGTCGTCGAACCGGGAACGACGATGTGACCGATATGGCCCGCATTGCCGCTGGCACCGGCGACGATCTTCCCGCCCAATACCAACCCGCCGCCGATGCCGGTCGACACCACCAGACTCAGCACGTCCGGCACACCCACGGCAGCACCGAAGCGGTGCTCACCGAGTGCCGCTGCGCTGCCGTCCATCGCGAGACGGATGTCGGCTTCGGGAAGCACGGCGGAGATGTGCTCGCTCAGACCGAATCCGTTCTTCCATTCGTCGATGTTGATCGGTGCGACCGACCCGCTCTCGAGATTCACCGGACCGGAGCAGGCGACGCCGATGCGGTCGATGTGCTGTCCAGGAGCGATCTTCCGAAGCAACGAAGCGCATGCCGGCCACACCCCGGACTCGGGCGTCGGCACCGTCACCGGATTCTCCGGCCGCCCGTCCTCGCCGACGAGTGCCGCCGTCATCTTGGTGCCGCCGATGTCGAGCGCGATTGCCGTCATCGTTCCAGGCTAGTCAGTTGGTTTCAGGACCAGGACGAGGTTGCTGCCCAAAAACTCTCGGAGAACGGGAACGCGCATCATCCACCAGGCCCAGCGCGGATGGTAGCGCGGGAATGCAGCCAGTAGCGTCGCGTTGGGAGTGCTTCGTGCCCAACGTAATCCGTCTGCGGCGCTGATGTCGAACAGTGATTCGCCGAATCGGTTCTTCGGTTCGTGACCGGTGGTGCGGGTGTAGCGGCGGGCTGCGTATTCGCCGCCGAGGTAATGCCAGGGCCGGGTCTCGTGGCCGCCGAACGGACCGAACCAGATGGTGTACGAGAGCACCGTCAACCCGCCGGGCTTGGTGACCCGCAGCATTTCCTCGGCCATGGTCCACGGTTCACGGACGTGCTCGGCGACGTTGGACGAGAAGCAGATGTCGACACTGTCGTCACGGAACGGCAGTGCCATCCCGGAGCCGCGCACCGAACCCGGTATCTGCAGACCCGCCGCGTGCATCTCGGACGCGTCCGGCTCGACGGGCAGGTAGCGCGCGCAGCTTGCCCCGAAGACCTCGGCGAAGTATCCGGGTCCGCCGCCCACGTCCAGCACGGTCGCCGCGGACATGTCGGTGCCGGTCAGGCCCCGATACAGATCACCGATCAGCTCGACGGAATCGCGGGCCAGTGCGCCGTAGAAGATGTCGGGAGCGCTCTGTTCGTGACCGAAGTCCTTCAGCAGACTCACCGAGCGGCGCAGTGTCGCGCGAGAGGCGAACAGACGTGTCACGGCGGAAGTCACGAAAACGAACCCTAGCGGTTACTGTGGCAGCGGTAATCGACGGCGGTCGAGAAACGAACATGCGGAAATTGGGTGAAGCGGGCTGTGCGCGAGGTTCTGTTGCTGTGCTGGCGCGATACCGGGCACCCGCAGGGCGGCGGCAGTGAGCGTTACCTCGAGCAGGTGGGCGCAGGTCTGGCTCGACGCGGCGTCCGCGTCACGCTGAGGACGGCGTCGTATCCAGGAGCTCCCGCCGAGGAGATCGTCGACGGCATTCGCATCAGTCGCGGTGGTGGACGCCTGTCGGTGTATCCCCGCGCTCTCGCCGCCATTGCAGCTGGGCGGCTCGGTTTCGGCCCGCTCAAGGGCATCGCACCCGACGCGGTGATCGACACCCAGAACGGCATCCCCTTCTTCTCACGTGCCGCGCTCGGCGTTCCGGTGACGTTGCTGGTGCACCACTGCCATCGCGAGCAGTGGCCGGTCGCGGGGCCGATGATGGCCAAGCTCGGCTGGTGGCTCGAATCGACGGTGTCCCCGAAAGTCCACCGCCGCAATCAGTACCTGACGGTGTCGTTGCCGTCCGCGGACGAGCTGGTCGCACTGGGCGTCGACCGCGAGCGCATCGCCGTGGTGCGCAACGGAGCCGACGAAATACCCCGGTCGGTGCCCGAGGGTGACGAGAGCACCCGCACCGTGCACCCCTCGCTGACCGTGCTGTCCCGGTTGGTTCCGCACAAGCAGATCGAGGACGCGCTCGACGTCGTCGCCGCGCTTCGCGGTCGGATCCCCGACATCCACCTCGACGTCATCGGCGGCGGCTGGTGGGAGCAGAATCTCCGCGACTACGTCGGAGAACTGGGTATCGAGCAGTACGTCACCTTCCACGGACACGTCGACGAGGACCGCAAGCACGCCCTGCTCGGCCGGTCCTGGGTGCACGTCATGCCCTCCCGCAAGGAGGGATGGGGTCTCGCGGTCGTCGAGGCAGCCCAGCACGGCGTGCCGACCGTCGGCTACCGAAGTTCCAAGGGCCTCACCGATTCCATCATCGACGGCGTGACCGGTGTTCTGGTGGGCAGGCTTTCCGATGGTGAAGAGGACCGCGACGTCTCCGGTCTGACCGCCGCCGTCTCGGAACTGCTGCAGGACGCCGAAGCCCGAACTCGCCTGGGCGAGAAGGCGCGAGTGCGTGCGGCGGAATTCTCCTGGGAGCAGTGCGCAGAAGGTGTCTACTCGGTGCTCGACGCGACGACGCGTGGCACGTGGTCGTCAGGTCTGGTGGGTGCGCAGCACTCGGATTCGGCCCAGCAGTCCTACCGCTAGTCCCCCGAGAAGCAGCAGTGCCCACGCGAGGTGGGCAACGACGACGGCTGCCGCCGGCCGGCTTTCGGTGAGCACGGGATCGGGTACTCGATAGAGCGTGAGCTGGTCGTCGGAGTATGCGATGTCCAGCGGATTCAGTGTCTGCTCGGATTCGCCGAGCTCGCCGGGGGTGGTGTTCTCCACCAGTACCCAGCCGACACCCAGCTGTGCGATCACGTTCATGGATTCGCCTGCGAGCAGGGCATTCTGGACCTCCGTCGCGCGCGCCCCCTCACCCCGCACCGTGCCGCCCGCGACGATGAGCTCGCCGGTCTGCAGTACGTCCAGTGGCAGCATGCGCGGCGCGGGATCGAGAACGGGAGCACTGCCGCTGTAGGGAAAGCGGCGGAACATCCCGGCCGGTAGTACCGCGACATCGCCGTCGTTGCCCTGCAGTTCGGCTGCGACCGCCTGCCAGGACGCCGGGTACGCCACGGGCCGCATCGAGTTCCCGACGCCCCAGCCCAGGTCGGGTAGTGCGATCAGCAGGGCCAATATTGCAACGGCGCTACCGAATCGGGTGCGCTGGACCGCGCTCAGCGCGGTCCAGCGCACCGGATTCGGTCGACGCCGGGGAGAAAACGCAGCCGCAGCGGCCAACACGTAGATCGGCATCGCCAGCGCCACCCACTTCTGGGAGTCGCGGAGCAGCCCGGCGCCGGGCACCGTCTCGCCCAGCGCGCGGGCCATTGCCAAACCAGGTCCCGTCGCGGCCAGCGCGGGAACTGCGATGGCAAGCAGGGCAACCACACCGAGCCCCACGATCACCGGATTTCTTCGACGCCTGATCAGCGGCCGCACACCGAACGCGACCACGGCCAGCAGCAGCGCCGTGCCCACGAGAGCGAAAAGACCTGTCCGAGAGCCGGGTACGGCATCGGAATTCCAGATTCCGCCGAGGCCGGCGAGGCTGCCGAGGGTGCCGAGACCCGGCTCGGCCCGCGCCGCGAACGCCGCCCAACCCGCCGGATCCGCCTGCTCGACGCCACCGCCGGACACCGCCGTCGCCACCAGCCACGGCGCCGACGCCACCGCCGCCAGCCCGACGCCGCCGACCACGCGCAGGCCGCGTCGGGCACCCCCGGGGAGGGAAAGGACCACCACGGCGATGGTTGCGGCGAGCAACGCGCCGGTGGGGGTGAGTCCGGCAGCAGCGAGGCAGACTGCGAGCGCCCACCAGGAACGGCCCTCTCTGACCGCGAGTGCAGCGACCACCGTCCACGGGAGGGCGGCGTATCCGACGAGCAGGCTCCAGTGCCCCTGCAGCAGTCGCTCGGCGACGTACGGGTTCCACACCGCCACCGTCGATGCCACGAGCAGTGCGGGTAGTGGGGCTGTCGGCAGCATCGTTCGTGCCATCACCGCTGCGCCCCATCCGGTCAGCCACAGGGCCAGCAGCAGAATGGACTTGACCACCAGGCCACCGTCGAACACCGTCGACAGCGCGGCGATAGCGGCGTCCTGCGGTACTGCCCTCGCGGCCGCGTCGGCGATTCCCCAGGCGGAGTCGGTGAAGTAGGAACGGGGGGTGCTGACGGCGTCGCGCAGCAGCAGATAACCGGGGCCGAGCAGCGGGCCGAGAATCACCAGTGCGAGCAGCAGGCTGTAGAGCGGCGGTGTCCACCTCGACCTCGACCACGCCATGATCGGCACCCTATACCGTGGGCTCATGTCTTTCCGCGCCTCGTCCGAGGCAGAGCACACCGCGGGTGCGTCGGTCGCCGGGATGGGGATGGTGACGGCCGGTTCGATGTTCGCGAACGTTGCGGCGTACCTGCTGCAGGTTCTGGCGAGCCGGATGCTCGGCGTCGAGGGCTACGGAGAATTCGCGAGTCTGCTTGCCGCGCAATTGGTTCTCGCGGTTCCGGCGTTGGCGTTGCAGTCCGTCGTTGCGCGTGAAGTGGTGCGCGGGCGCAGTTCTCGCGAATTACGAACGGTGGGGTATCGGTGCGCGGCGGTGGTGGGGGTGCTCGCTCTGGCATTGGCACCCGCACTGTCTGCGGCCATGGACATCTCGATGGCGGCGACCGTGTCGGCGGTCATCGCTGCGCCGGTGCTGGTGCTGTTGGCCGCCGAACAGGGTTTGTTGCAGGGACGTGGGCGATTCGGAGCCCTGAGTGTCGTGTTGGCCGCCGCCGGCTTCGGCAAGGTGGCTCCGGCCGTGCTGGTGTTGGTGCTCGGCGGTGGTCCTGGTTCGGTTCTTCTTGCCACGGCCGCGGGCATCGGCGTGGTGGCGCTCGGTGCGCGATGGACGGCCGGGGTGCCGGTGAACTCGGTCTCGGAAACCAAGGTCACGGTTCTGGCCGTGCTGCAGGCGTCTCAGGTGCAGTTGGTGTTGATCGCGATGTCGGCGCTGGATTTGGTGCTGGCGCGCACGCTGCTCAGCTCCAACGAGGCCGGGCTGTACGCCGTGGGGGCTGTCGCGTCCAAGGCGGCGTTCTGGTTGCCGCAGGCCGTGGGCGTCGTTCTGTATCCGCGGATGGCGAACCCGCTGCATTCTGCCTCCGCGGTGCGATCGGCTCTGGCCGTCGTCGCGGGGCTCGGTACGGTTCTGGTGGTCGGCGGCGCGCTGGCGTCTCCGCTGTTGCCACTGGTGGTGGGCGATACGTATTCCGGTGTGCAGAAATATGTCTGGCTGTTCGTATTGCAGGGTGCGTGCCTGGCCGTGCTGCAGAGCGCGTTGCTGTGGGCCATCGCGGGCGAGCGCACCCACCTCGCTCTCGTCGCCTGGTTCGCCCTCGGCGTCGAGGTGTTGCTGTTGCTGTTCGTGGCGTCGACACTCGCGCAATTCGTCGTCGTCGCCGCAGTCACCGCAGCGGTGACGATGGTGGTGGTGTGTGGACTGGTGTTGTGGGGAAACCGCGTGGATCGCTAGCGGGCCCTGCAAACCCATCGCTCTGTCAGCTAGAAAGTCATTCGGCTACAACGGAATCCGGACAGATCAACGTGGAGCTGTACCGGTGAAGGTCTGCACCAATGACCTGGCGTAATCGGGTTCGGGTATCCAGCACGTGGCGATCTCCCACGCCAGATTCGCTCTGAGTTCGGCGGGCCCGATCGGTAGGTCGTAGTGGGGCTGGTCCACCCGCGCTTCGTCCCAATCGATCAATACACAGCGGCCGTGCTCGTCGATGATCGCATTGCGCGCACCTGCATCACCATGGACCACGCATGTGGGGGACGGCGTTCGTGCCCTTCGCCACGCATCGACTATCCGGTGGGCCAAACCTGTTGGCAGTGCGGTCAAGTCGACGTCCCCACCGACGAGGAGTTCCGGGAGATCGGTCGCACTCGCCGACCCCGGGCGCTGCGGCCAGCCCACGGTTGCGGCGTGAACCTCGGTCAGGGCGTCGGTGACCCGAGGGTCCTTCGGTTCGGGGTGCGAACCTTCCACGTACTCGTAGACGTGCCAGCCGTCGACGTCCGAGTTGCCCGCCGACGACGGGAGGAGCACCGGTACGCGGATTCCACAGTCGTGGAGGTGGCGAAGCAGGTGCCACTCCCAGGATCGAGAATCAGGAGTGCGACGTGAGTGACGGATGACAACGCGGACGCCATCGAGTTTTCCGGACCAGATGTCGTTTCGCGCACCACCGGTCAGCGGGCCGTCGACTACGAGACCCGGCCACCATGACCGCACCGATTCGGGGAGCATCGCTGAGTTCAGTCCCGTCTCCACATAGACGAGTGGCGTGGTTGTGCGCCCTCACGGGGCTGTTGCATTTTGATGGTGGGGTGTCTCGAGTGTCGAGGCACCCCATTGTCGGTGGTGCGGGACAATGTGTTGGTGGCGAAGGGTTATCGACCGGTCGATCGTGATCAACAGTTTCTGATTCCGCCGGACATGCGCGAATGGTTACCGGCGGAGCATCCTGTGTGGACGCTCATCGACATCGTCGACACGCATCTGGACACCTCTGTATTTCATGCCGGGCGTCGTCTCGGTGGTGTCGGGCGCGCCGGATACGACCCGGACATGCTGCTCACGCTGCTGATCTGGGCCTGGTCGAAAGGGATGCGGTCCTCACGTCAGATCGAATCCGCGTGCACCGATGTTGTGTCCTACCGGGTCATCTGCGCCGGCGATGCCCCCGATCACGCAACGATCTCTCGGTTCCGTAAAGACAACCACGCGGCCTGCGAGGATCTGTTCGCGCAGGTATTGACGTTGGCGGCGCGGGTCGGTTTGGGGTCGTTGGGGACCATCGCTCTCGATGGGGTCAAGATCGCCTCGAACGCCTCCATCGGAGCCAATCGCAGTGCGGAAGGATTGAAGGCCGCCGCCGAAGCAGAGGCAGCGAAGGCTGCTCAGGCCCGGGCACGCGAGATCGCTGCCGCCGCGGCCGCAGCGCACGCCGACGTCGATGCTGCCGAGGACGAACTCTACGGCGAGGACGGTCCCGGACCGGGTCGGGTTCCTGCCGAGTTGGCCGATCCGACGTCGCGATCGAAGCGGATCGCCGAGGCGTTGGCGCAGATCGAAGCCGAAGACGATGCCCGCCAGAAGGCCGCGAGGACCGCTGCCGAGGGTCATCTCGAGCGTCTCGATGCCGGGAAGTCCCCGGCGGGTCGGGTGCCGCTTGCCGCGCAGGTGGCCGCTGCTCACCGGCGTCTGGCACGGGAAATCGCACGACACGCGGCCACCGAGGCACGGTACCGGCAGCGAGCCGACGCTGCTGCGCGTCGCGGCGGGAAACCGAAAGGCAAGGTTCCGGTTGCGGCCTCGAACCATCACCGCGTGATCGCCGCACGCACCTCGGTATCGAAGGCGGTCGCCAAACAGAGTGCTCTGGAGCGCACGACGCCAACGGTGTTGCGGCGCAACATCACCGATCCGGATTCTCGGATGCAGCCGCTGCGAGGTGGTGGCTGGGTGCAGGGCTACAACTGCCAAGCATTCACCGCCGAGGACGGCATCATCATCGCCACCGGCGTGGGCACCAGCCCCTCCGATGTCACTTACTACGAGAAGATGGTCGACAAAGCGGTCGCCGCGGCGGCCGCGATTGCCGACAACGCACCACCGCAGGCCGAACCGCCGTCGATCGGAATCATGCTCTTCGACGCCGGCTACTGCTCGATCGACAACCTCGACGCACCGGGCCCGGACCGGTTGATCGCCACCGGAAAATCGCGGACCCTCGAAGCCGCCGCTGCCGCGGCCGCAGCTACGCCGGTATCGGATTCTGCACCAGCACAGGGTAATTCGATTGCCAGGATGGCCGAACGATTAGCCACCCCGGAGGGAATCGCAACGTACCGCAAACGGTCTCACATCGCCGAGACACCGTTCGGTCATGCCAAACACAACCTCGGATTCCGGCGATTCACCAGCCGTGGCCTCGACCAAGCGACGAGTGAATGGTCCTTCCATGCCGCGGTGCACAACATCGGCAAGATCCTCACCCACCTGACTGCCGCACCCAACGCAGCACTGGCCTGACCGAGCGGAACAGAGCACTCCAGCGCCGAAAAAGAGGTGACCCGGGCATCGAACCCGAGGACACCCCTTCGCAACGTCGAACTACCGCTCACTCAAAACGCGACAGCCCCTCACGGGCACTCAACCACGCCACTGCTCATCTGGGTCGTTCCGCAGGCTCCACTCCTGCGCAGGCACTTACTCCTTGTTGAGGTTCGTCCTCGGAATCTCTTCGGTGCGATCCGTCGTCCAATCACGGTTGCTCGAAGGCGCGGGAGCTGCTCCGCCGCCGGGGGTCGGTCGTGGAGCGTTGTCCGTACGGGCCGGCTGCCGATGTCCGCCGTTTCCGCCGCCGCGCAGCAGCAGGAACACTCCGGCGATCAGCGAGATGACACCGAGAATTCCGGCGATGATCGGGACGGTACGGCCGAAGAGGGAGATCTGATCCTGGCCGTCCTTGGCCTGCTGGATCTGGTATTCGACCGTGTTCTCGTCGAACGTGATCGGAGCATTGAGGACGTCGACCTCGGGCTGGCCTGCCTCACGCGCGTAGTACTGGTGAATCTGCTCCTCACCCTTGACGACGACGCCGGTCTCGGGCTCGACCCACAGGGTGCGGGTGTTCTCGTACCAGCGGGTCATCGTCACCGGTGCGTCTCCACCCTCGACACCCCAGGTGTCGGCGGGCAGGGTGACCTTGTTGGTCGGCAGGTTCACCACGGTCGACAGGTCGACCGGGCCGACGGTCTGCTGGTACTGGTACACCGGCGTGCCGTTGATCTCGGTTGCCTCGACGAAATCGATGTCCTTGGTCGCCCGGGCATTGACGTCGAAGTACGGGTAGCTCTTCTGCTCCGAGTTGAACGGGAACTTGTACTGCAGTCCGGTGTGGGCCACCTCTTCGGCGGGCGCGTCGCCTGCCACCTGGATGGTGCCGATCGGGTTCTCGACGGGCATCGACGTCTTGCGGTCGATGGTGACGCGGTCGACGCTCGCGGTCAGCAGCCCGGTATCGGCCTGCTTGTCGCTGCGACGCAGAGTCTGGCCTGCCTGCAGCGTCATGATGTCGGCGTCGGAGGGATCCTCGACGGTGACGAATCGCTGGGAGACGAGGGGAACGTTCTGGTCGACGACTGCGCGACCGGCCGCGAGGGAGCTGGCGTTGAGCACACTGCCCTCACCGGTGGAGACGGTGGTGACTTCGAGGTCCAACGGCGTCTTCTCGAGCGCCGAAATGGTGTACGTGGGAATGAGGATGGCGGCGACCACCAGAAACGCGCCCAAGCCGATGAGTACGAGGGCAAGTATCCGGCTCGGCCCTGAGCGCTCCGCCATGCTGAATCTCCTTAGTTGACCGCTTCATGGAAGACACCGCGGGCGGGAAACACGTTCGCCCCGACCCGATGCCCGATTTATTACGACACGTCGCAGGTGACAGTAACAGTCGACAGTGGCACCGGTCTCGTCTGCGCCGGTTCGACACGGCACACTTGAGGCCACCATGAGCACACAGACCCGTTCGGCAGGCGTTGTCCCGCTTCGTGGATTCGTACCGTCACTCGAGGGGATGCGTGCCGTCGCGTGTATCGGAATCGTTGTCACCCACGTGGCCTTTCAGACCGGTGGCGCGACGTCGCCGATCTTGGGTCATATCTGGGGAAGGTTCGACCTGACTGTGGCGATCTTCTTCTCGCTGTCGGGATTCCTGCTGTGGCGTCCGCACGCGGCGGCGGCCCGCGGTCATCGGAGTGCCCAGCCGCTCGGCCGCTATTTCCGTTCGCGGCTCGCGAGAATTCTGCCCGGTTACTGGGTCGGCGTGATACTGATCCTGCTGTTTCTTCCCGATGCCGGCGGTGACTACCGGGTGTGGCTGGCGAACCTCTCGTTCACTCAGGTGTTCGTGCCGTTGACCCTGACCCAGGGCTTGACGCAGATGTGGTCGCTATCGGTCGAGCTCGCCTTCTATCTTCTGCTGCCGGTGTTCGCTTGGCTGATGGTGCGTCTGCGCGGCGCGGCCGCCGCCCGCCGTATCCCAGTCATTCTGGGCGCTGCGGTGCTGACTCTGTCGTGGGCATTCGTTCCGGTGTCGACCCCCGACGGCATTCACCATGACAACTGGCTCCCCGGCTACTTCCCGTGGTTTGCGGCTGGGATGCTGCTCGCCGAGATCTCGGTGGGGCCACCGACCTGGGTGCATCGGTTGGCTCGTCGCCGATTTGTCATGTCGTCCATCGCGGTTGCCGCGTTCGCCATGTCGGCGACTCCTCTGGCGGGTCCGCAGGGCTTGGTGCGTCCGGCGGCCTGGCAGTTCGAGATCAAGATCCTGCTCGGCGCGATACTGGCCTTCGCGATGCTCGCGCCGCTGATTCTCGCCGAGGACGGTCGCCGTCATCGCTTCCTCGAGCATCCTGTGATGCTCACGCTGGGCCGCTGGTCGTACGGATTGTTCATCTGGCATCTGGCTGTGCTTGCCGTCGTGTTCCCGGTGTTCGGCATCATCCCGTTCACGGGTGGGATGTGGTTCGTGTTGCCGGTGACCCTCGCACTGTCGATTCCGGTGGCTGCGGCGAGCTACGCGCTGGTGGAAGACCCTGCTCGACGACGCTTCGCTGCCAAGAAGACGCCGATCACGGTTTCCGCATCGCACTGATCGCCAACGCGACGATTCCGATCAGCGCGGCCAGCTGCACTCCGTACGATTCGCCCACGTACCCGTCGGGCGATCGCCATGGACCGAGCGAGAGCAGCGCCGCGCCCAGCAAAGCGAATCCGCCTGCCGCGCTGACCAACACGCGCGAGGAGAGCGCGCGACCGTAGCGGCGGTCCAGGAACATCGCACCGAAGCCGATCACGGCCACAGCGGCAGCACCGGCGATTCCGGCCAACACGATCGTCGCTCCGAACAGCGCCACGATCCCCGCCGGGAGGCTCTGCCAAGGCCGCGGTGCGGGCCCGAGCTCGGGCATGCTGCGCGGCCGACGCAACGCTGCGAACAGCAGGGGAATCAGCAGCAACAACCCACCGAAGATGCCGAGTCGGTACCAGCGATCGGTGGCGAAATCCAACGAGATCGTGCCCGACGCCCCGGCCGGAACGATCCAGGCCTGCTGCCACCCGTCGACCACAACCGGGGACAGTTCGACCCCACCGGGAGTGGTTGCGCGCCAACCACTGTTGTTGCTTTCCGGGATGACCAGCAAGCGATCCTCCGTCGTGGAGGTCAGCGTCACCTCGCGGTGATCGGGGCTCCAGGCGGTGGTCCTGGCGGACTGCGGTGCCGCGCTCGTCGGCCACTGTGCCGGAATGGGCATGGTGCGCAACCGAATACCGTCGACGAAGAACGACGCTCCCGGCTCCACCACCACGTCCTGGCGACCCTCGGGCAGCGATACCGGGTTGACGAAGTTCTCGTTCACCGGGGTGTCGGCGTCGCACACCGATGCCTTCAGCGGCTCACCGGAACGGAACTGCTCCGCGGTGGCCGTCACCGACGTGCGCACCGTCTGCCCGGCGATGGAGAGGATGGGGCCGGCGAAGCAGTCCACGGTGATCTCGCGGTCACCGTCGTACGGTGCGCCGATCGGTTCACCACCGGACAGCGGCGTCACCTCGGCGAAGCCGGGTGGCTGAGACTGGATGAAGCCCAGCGAGTTTCGATCCAGAACTCCCTCCCAGTCCACGATCGACAGGACGATCCGGTCCGTCACGTACGGTGCCAGTTCGAGGGTCGTCGAGCCGTCGGTGTCGACGTCGCGCACCATCGGCCCGTTGCCGAGGTTGACCGCGACGCGGGTGGGGTGCGCCGGGAGTGCGCCCAGGCTGGGGCTGAGTTCGAGCCCGTCCACCAGTGTCGGAGCGGGCAATTCGATGGTCAGGGTGGGGTTGGTTCCGGCTCGATCGGTGATCGACTTCTCCGGCGCCGCCCAGGACGTGCGCGGATCACCGTCGGTCGCGGCGAACGCCGAGCCGTGCAGGTCGGCGACGTCCGACGCCCCGCCGGCCAACGGCCGTCCCGGTTGCGCCAGTAGCGCTTCGAGTTCGGGAGACTGACGCGTGCGGACCGTCAGATCGGGAATGACGGCGGTACCCATCGGGACGTCGATCGTGCGTGAGAAGCGCCCCAGTTCCTCGGGCGACTTGGACAGTCCACTGCTGCAGCGGATTCGATCCTCGGTGTCGAGGCACCCGGACCGGCCGGGGAATTCCTGGCCCAGTTCCCAGGCATCGACGCTTGCGCCGGCGGGAGTCTCGGGCAGCACCGCGCGGTGCACGATCGGTACCTGCTTCGGGTTGTCCCGGTCGGAGTAGTCGTCCACCGACACCTCGCTGATGCCGAACTGGCTGCCGCGGGTTCCGTCTACCGTCGACTTCGCGGTGATGCGCAGCCACGGCGTCTCACCGCCCGGCAGCGACACCGTCATCGGCTCACCCGGCTCGTCGACGCGCGCGGCCGTCGAGCCGTTCGGGGTGGTGATCTCCACCCACTTCACCGGGTCGCCGATCGTCCCCGGGCTGGTGCGCATACGCAGCAGCCCGCCGCGTACCGGAGTATCGAAGTCCAGTTGAAGCCATTGCCCCACAGCACGTTCGATGCCGTTGCTGATCCAGCTGGTGGCCAGATCGCCGTCCACCGCGGCGGCGACACCGCTGCCGGGGGCGCTGCCGCCGATCTGTGTGGCGTCCGACGCCGAGCTCGACGCCGTCAGGGTCGCGCCCTCCCACTCGGCGTCCACGGTCTTCGCCCCGTACACCGGGTAGTCGGACACCTCGTTGAGCGACCGTCGCGGCTCGTCGGCGGCCCGCAGCGCAGAACTGTGATTGTCGACCTGGCCGAAGTCCGTTTCGCGATTCATCGGGGTGTCGGTCACCGTCACCGAGTTCACGGCAATGCCCGCCGCGGCCGCATCCGAGGCCAGCAGCGTGGGGCCCGACGGCACCGGATTGCGAATCCCGTTGTTCCGCAACTCGTTCGAGCGCAGAATGGACTCCGGACCACCCTGAACAACCGGGACACGATCGAGATCGACGGTGTAGGGACCGGACGCGGGAATGTCTGCCGAATCGCCCACCGAGTAGATCTCCACAGCCGGATACGGCGGTCGTAGATCACCGTCGAGTACGACGCCGTCGACCTGGCCGGGAGCCACGTCCTCACCGAATTCGGCCACCTTCTCGAGTCCCGGCGAACCGTCGAGCACCTGGTGCACCGATGCCGGACGGGTGGATCGGGAGTTCTCGGGATCGAGGTCGTTGCGCACGACGACGTAGCTGATGCCCTGGCCCAGAAGAGTATCGGCCAATCCGGCCGACGGCCGACCGTCGGCGAAGAGTCGTTGCACGGAGTCCAGTGCCCGGATGGCACCGGGCGGGGTGAGCGGTACGGCGTCGCGGACGGCCCAGGGGGTGGTGGCCAGCGCCTGCAGTGGTTCGTCTCGGGTCAATCCCCAGGTCTGCAGAGCGAACGGTGCGCCGGGCACGATCAGGGCCCGCTGCGCGTCGGAACCGTCGGGGCTCGATCCCGACGCATTCTCGGTGAGCCAGTCCGCGGCGTCGTGCCAGTACTGCGGAACGGCCTCGTACGCTCCTCGGGGCGCGAGCTTGCCCGTCCACGCCAGCGAGGTGGACAGCGTCAAGGCCACCAGGACCAAGGCGGTCGCGGCCATCATCGGATGCTTCTCGGGATGCGCGACGGCCGATCGCCACTGCGTCCGCGGCGCAGAACCCGGCAGCGGAACCCGGCCCAAGAGGTGAGCCAGGCCCAGTACCAACGGGATTCGAATGACCGGCTCGAGTTTGTGGATGTTGCGCAGTGGTGCGCCTGCAGAATCGAGGAACACCCGAACCGAAGCCGCGAACGGACCGTCCAGATCGCCGACGAACCCGGCACCGAGTCCGACCAGACCGATGAACAGCATGACCGTCAACCGGCCGCGGGCGGGCATCGACCGCATCGCCAGGCCGGCGATTCCAGCAGCCGCGATCAAGCCCGTCGCGATGACGGCCGCGGGCTGAGTCACCAGAACAGCACCCGCCACGCGCTCGGGAGAGACGAACGGCGTCCAGCTGCCGGTGCCGCGCAGCACCTCCGTCAGCGACGTCCACTGTGTGGTGGTGCCCGACGATTCGATGTAATCGAGAAACGGTGGAGAGACCTTGCCCAGCAACAGCAGTGGAACGATCCACCACAGCGTCGCGAGCACCAGAAAGCCCGACCACCATCCGCCGAAGACGAACCAACGCTTGTTCGGCCGATGCGTCAGCATCCAGATCACGGCCACCAGAACGGCTGCGGCAGTGGCGACGGCATTGACCGCGCCCATCAAGGCCACCGCCAGTGCAGACTGCGCGGCGGCGCGCCGAACCGTCTGTTTCGCATCATCCCCGGCGAGATACCGCACCATCGGGATCAGAACCCACGGTGCGAGCATCATCGGCATCGTCTCCGAGGAAATCGACGCGAGGGTGGTGATCACTCGCGGCGAGAGCACGAAGGCCGTCGCTGCGATCAGACGGGAACTGCGGCTGCCGATACCGAGAGCTTCGGCGAGCCGGACGATTCCCCAGAACCCGGCGATGAGCAGCAGCGCCCACCAGATGCGTTGAGTGATCCACGGCGGGATCGACAGCAGATCACCGCCGGCGAAGAACGCACCGTGGGGGAAGAAGTAGCCGTAGGCCTGGTTCTGCACCTGGCCGAGCGGAGCCGCGCTGTTCCACTGATGGGAGGCGCGTTCGAGAAATCCGAGTGGGTTCTGAGCCAAGTCGTACTTGGTATCGGCGACGGTGAAGCCGGGGACCTGCAGAAAGGTGAGGAGGAACGCCAGAATCGAGACGCCGAAGAGCCACTTGCGGCCGAGCGGCTCGGCCGAGATCACCGATTCACGAAAGCGACCAGCGTCAGCGGCTGCCGTACTCAACCTGGTTCAGCAAGGACGAGTCGGCGTTTCCGGAGCGATCGATATCCGGACGAGAGTTGTCGGCTGCAGCTGCGGTGACTCCGAAGACGACGCCCGCACCCAGTACGGCTCCGACGACGGCGGCAATGACACCCGGGACAGCAAACTTCATCTCGGTTCTCCAGTCAGTCGGCTCAGGAAAGAAGCGGGCGAGGTGGACCCCCACGCGGGCATCACGGTATCACTCGCACCCGCCCATCAGGCCGGTGGACGCGTTACTTGCCGGGCGGAACGATCAGGACGGGTCGATGGCTGTGTCGTAGCACATGCTCGGCGACCGAACTCTGGAGCAGCGCACGAAGACCGGTGGTGCCCCTGGTGCCGGTGACGATGATGTCGACGTTCATCTCGTCGGCCTTCTCCACGATCGCGCTCCAGATGGCGGTGGTGCATTCGGTGCACTGGCCCTCCACCTTCAGGCCTGCGGCCTCGGCCAGCGCGACGCCCTCGCTGTTGGTCACTTTCGCGTCGGTGAGCGCAACGTCCTCGGCCTCGTCGTCGGGCACCCATTCGGGTTGCATGACGCCGGAGAGTCCGGACATTCGAGCGGCCTGACGCACCATCGGCTCCCACGCGGTGACGACGATCGCGCGCGAGGTGGTGAGAAAGCGGCCTGCGTAGTCGATCGCACGCTTGGCGTTGTCGGAGCCGTCGTAGGCAATGAGTATGAGGTCTGCGGTCACGGTCGAACTCCTCCTCATGTCGCGTTCGTCCAGATTACCCTCACCCCTCGGCGGATGAATGTGGGTTTCAGTCGGTCTGAGTGCAACAAAGGCGCATCGATCCGAACCCCGGGTGGGCAGCGACACCGACGATCTCGGCTACCGTCGTATTCCATGCGACTTCGGTTTTCGGTTCGGTCCGCTGCGGTGATGACGGTCGGTGTCGGCCTCTTGGTTTCGTGCTCCACCGAGTCTGCGCAGGTCGCGTCCACGCAGTCGGCGGCCCCTGCGTCGACGACCACCCCCGTCGACACGACGGTGCCGCAACCGGTGCCGCCCGTCGACGGCTGCGTTGCGTTCGTCGATGGATTGTCGGAGCGGCAGCGGTTGGCTCAGTTGCTCACCGTCGGAGTCACCGGAACTGCGGACGCGGCGGCGATCATGTCCACCGAGCAGGTCGGCGGCATCTTCGTCGGCAGTTGGACCGACGAGTCGATGCTCGGCAATCGGGAAGTACCGCAGGTGCTCGACGCCTCCGCGGTGGCTCCGATGGTGACGATCGACGAGGAGGGCGGGCGGGTTTCGCGGGTCGCGGATCTGTTGGGCGCTGCCCCGTCGGCGCGGGAGTTGGCGCAGACGGTGTCGGTGGACGAGGCGTATTCGATGGCATTGACGCGTGGTCAGGGGTTGAAGGATCTCGGCGTCACCGTCGACTTCGCTCCGGTGGTCGACGTGAGCAGTCAGCCTGCTGATTCCGTCATCGGCGATCGGTCGTTCTCCGACGATCCGCAGGTCGTGATCGAGTACGCGGGGGCGTACGCGCGGGGTCTGGAAGACGCGGGTGTCAAGCCCGTCATCAAGCACTTTCCCGGGCACGGTTCGGGTTCGGGCGACTCGCACACCGGCGCGGTGACGACACCGTCGCTCGACGAGTTGAAGACCAAGGATCTGTTGCCGTTCGCGGCGCTGAACAACAGCGGCGTCGGCGTCATGGTCGGGCACCTCGACGTGCCCGGACTGACCGAGCCGGGTGTGCCGGCGAGCATCAGCCCGGCGACGATGGCGTTGTTGCGCGATGGCGTCGGATACGGTGCCGCGCCGTTCGACGGCCCGATCTTCACCGACGACCTCAGTGGCATGGCGGCGATCACGGCCCGACTCGGAATCGTCGACGCGGTCGAGGCGGCGTTGGTCGCGGGAGCCGATGTGGCGCTGTGGCTCACCACCGATCAGGTGCCCGCGGTGTTGGACAATCTCGAAGACGCGGTGGCGACGGGACGCCTGCCGGCGGCTCAGGTGGACGAGGCCGCAGCGACGGTTGCTCGGTTCAAGGGGTCGTGCGGGGCCTGATTGCGCGGTACTGGACCTTACTGTGGAGTAACGTCTAGTACTTCGTACGTATTGGAGGGTCCATGGCTGGCGGCACAAAGAGACTGCCCCGCGCCGTCCGTGAGCAGCAGATGCTGGACGCGGCGGTGGATGTGTTCTCCGACAACGGGTTTCATGAGACGTCGATGGATTCGATCGCCAAGAAGGCGGCCATCTCCAAGCCGATGCTCTACCTGTACTACGGGTCGAAGGACGAGTTGTTCGCCGCGTGCATCCACCGCGAGGGCGTCAAGTTCGTCGAGGCCCTGACTCCTGCTGCAGATCCGACGCTGACGCCGCGCGAGCAGTTGCGCAAGGCTCTGATCGGGTTCCTCGGATTCGTCGGCGAGAACCGGAAGTCGTGGATGGTGCTCTACCGCCAGGCCATCGGTCAGCAGGCGTTCGCCTCGCAGGTGCAGAGCAGCCGAGATCGGCTGATCGAGCTGACGGCCGGTCTGCTCGCGATGAGCACGAGAGATCCGGAACAGTCACAGAATTTCGGGCTGATGGCCGTCGCATTGGTCGGGGCGGGCGAGGCTGTGGCCGACAGAGTGGCAGGTGGCGAAATCGAGGTCGACGCGGCCGCGGACCTCCTGGAGAATCTGGCGTGGCGCGGCCTGGCCGGAAAGAAAACCGCCACCACCTAGGCCTGAGACTCGCCGAACTCGAAGTTGTGGACGGAAATCCAGGGAAATCCGTCCACAACTTCGAGTTCGAGCCGGTTACCGCAGGGTTCCCGTCAGATGCGGGTAGCCCTTCTTCGGGTTCTTCAGCGACAGGTCCCAGCCGGTGCCGACGGCCTCGGCGTAGGCGTTCACCGTCGCGGGCAGGACGATCGGCTTGCCGAAGCGGATGCTGTAGTTCACAGCTTCCGGGATTCGACCCTCGACGGTCTGCAGGACGGCTGCCGCGCTCCACATGCCGTGCGCGATGGTCTTCGGGAACCCGAATGCCTTTGCGCCCAGCGAGGATACGTGAATCGGGTTGCGGTCTCCGGAGATTGCCGCGTACCGGCTGATGATCCGCTGGTCGACGCGCAGGGTGCGGGTCGGGGGCGGCGGAACCTCGTCGGCGGGCGGTGCCTCGCGGGGTCCACCGGACAGTGACGTCTTCTGCAGGCTCAGGAAGCTCGAGGTCTGCTTCCAGACCAGTTCGCGTCCTACCTTGACCTCACTGATCAGGTCGACGAGCAACCCCTTGCGGTGCTCGCGCAGGTTCTCCGCGTGCACTCGCACGTCCAGCGGCTCGGAGGACGAGATGCCACGGAACTGCTCGATGACGTTCTCGGCGTGTACCGAACCGATGGCGGCGAACGGAAAGCCCTTGGACACCATCAGTTTCATCACCGTCGGGAAGACGAGGGTGAAGGGGTAGGTCACCGGGAGCTGATCGCCGAATCGCAGGCCCGCCGCGCGGCAGTACCCAGCGAGGTTGTCGGGGTCCACTCGCAGACCCTTGAGCTCGTACACCGTGCTGGGAACCGAAGAAGACCTGGATCCGAAGAACGGCAGCGCGCCCAGCGCCGCCGAGGTGTAGATGTCGGACGTCTTCGGCTGCTCGGTGAGCGTGACGGTGCTCATGCGCCGAGCAGGCTCTGGCCGCACACGCGCACGACCTGCCCGGTGACGGCGTTGGATGCGGGAGAAGCGAAGTACGAGACCAACTCTGCGACGTCGACGGTCTCGCCGCCCTGCAGCAGCGAGCTCATGCGTCGTCCGGCCTCGCGGGTGGCGAACGGAATTGCAGCCGTCATCGCGGTCTCGATGAAGCCGGGAGCGACGGCGTTGATGGTGATGTTCTTCTTCGCCAGCACCGGTGCGGACGCGTGCACCAGGCCGATGACGCCGGCCTTGGACGTGCCGTAGTTGGTCTGGCCGCGGTTGCCCGCGATACCGGCGATGGAGGAGACGTCGACGACGCGGCCGCCTTCCTTGAGTGCGCCGGATGCGACGAGCTCGTCGGTGATGCGCTGCGGGGCAGCGAGATTGACGCCGATGACCGAGTTCCAGCGGGCGTCGTCCATGTTGGCGAGGGTCTTGTCGCGGGTGATGCCTGCGTTGTGCACGATGATGTCTGCGCCGCCGTGCCGCTCGAGGAGGTGCTTCGAGAGGACCTCTCCGGCGTCGGGCGAGGTGACGTCGAGTGCGAGCGAGGTGCCGCCGACCTTGTTGGCGGTCTGCGAGAGTGCTTCTCCGGCAGCGGGAATGTCGGCTGCGATGACGGTGGCTCCGTCGCGGGCGAGGACCTCGGCGATGGTGGCACCGATACCGCGGGCGGCTCCGGTGACCACGGCTACCTTGCCTGCGAGCGGCTTGTCCCACGAGGCCGGGGCCTGCGAGTCTGCGTCACCGACGGCGATGACCTGGCCGTCGACGAATGCGGACTTGGCCGAGAGCAGGAAGCGGAGGGTGGATTCGAGACCGGACAGGCCGGTCGACGCCTTGGGGGAGATGTAGACGAGCTGCGCCGTGGCTCCGCGCTTGACCTCTTTGCCGACGCTGCGGGTGAAGCCTTCGAGGGCGCGCTGAGCGATGTGCTCGTCGACGCTCGAGGTCTCTTCGGGGGTGGTGCCGATGACGACGACGCGAGCGGACGGTGCCAGGTTGCGGATGACCGGCTGGAAGAACTTGAAGAGCTGCTCGAGCTCGGCGACGTTGCCGATGCCGGTGGCGTCGAACACCAGTCCGCCGTGCTTGTCGTCGTGCGGCTGCGACTGCGGGTAGTCCGAGAGCAGCTCACGGAGCGGCTCGACGAGGCGGCCACTGCCGCCGATCAGGACCGGCCCGGCCAGCGGCGGCTCGCCCGCCTTGTAGCGGCGCAGCTTCTCGGGCTGCGGCAGGCCGGCCTGCTTGGCGATGAAGGCTCCCGGCGCGGACGCGAGGAACGTTGAGTAGAGATCTGGGGCTCCCTTGGAGGCTGCCACTGTCGTACCTTTCATTCAGCGCTGCTCGCTCGAGGAGCGAGGCGCACGACCGGGTGTCGACAACCAACTTACTCGCCAGTAAGATGAAACTCCACCAGGGCCTTTTTCGACGATGTTTGGAGACGTCAGTGACAAGCAAGCAGCTACGACCGGTCGCAATCGTCGGTGGCAACCGCATTCCTTTTGCGCGCTCGGACAAGAAGTACGCGCTGGCGTCCAACCAGGACATGCTCACCGCGACGATCGACGGGCTGGTCTCGCGATTCGGTCTGCAGGGCGAGCGCCTGGGCCTCGTCGCCGCCGGTGCCGTCCTCAAGCACTCACGCGATTTCAACCTCACTCGCGAGGTCGTACTCGGCAGCGCATTGAGCCCGTACACCCCGGCCTTCGACATCCAGCAGGCCTGCGGCACCGGCCTTCAGTCGATCATCGCCGTCGGCGACGCCATCGCATCGGGCCGCATCGATGCCGGCATCGGTGGCGGTGTCGACACCACGTCCGATGCCCCGATCGGTGTCAACGACGAACTGCGTGAGTTCCTGCTCTCCCTGAACCGGGCCAAGAGCACCACCGACCGCATCAAGCTGCTCGGCAACGTCCGTCCCGGCATGCTCGGTATCGAGATCCCGCGCAACGGCGAGCCGCGTACCGGCCTGTCGATGGGTGACCACGCCGCCATCACCGCCAAGGAATTCGGCGTCCGCCGCGAGGACCAGGACGAACTGGCCGCAGCGAGCCACAAGAACATGGCGGCTGCATACGACCGCGGTTTCTTCGACGATCTGGTGACGCCGTTCCTCGGCCTGACTCGGGACGACAACCTGCGTCCGGGATCGACCGTGGAGAAGCTCGCGACGCTCAAGCCGGTCTTCGGAACCAAGCTGGGCGACGCGACCATGACGGCAGGCAACTCGACGCCGCTGACCGACGGTGCGTCGGCTGCCCTGCTGTCGAGTGACGAGTGGGCTGCCGAGCGCAACCTGCCGGTGCTCGCGCATCTGGTCGATTCCGAAACCGCAGCAGTCGATTACGTCCACGGCAACGGATCGTTCAAGGACGGTCTGCTGATGGCTCCGACCTACGCAATTCCGCGTCTGCTCGCGCGCAACGGCCTGACGCTTCAGGACTTCGACTACTACGAGATCCACGAGGCGTTCGCTTCGGTGGTGCTCGCAACTCTGCAGGCCTTCGAGAGCGACGAGTACTGCAAGGAGCGGCTCGGCCTCGACGCTGCGCTCGGTTCCATCGATCGCAGCAAGCTCAACGTCAACGGCTCCTCGCTCGCCGCGGGTCACCCGTTCGCTGCGACCGGCGGACGCATCGTGGCCTCGCTGGCGAAGATGCTGGCAGAGAAGGGCTCGGGCCGTGGCCTGATCTCGATCTGCGCGGCCGGTGGCCAGGGCGTCACGGCGATCATCGAGCGCTGACCGGCTGCAGCTTCGGCTGCTCCCAATCCGGGGGGACACAGTCCGGGGGACAGAAGGGTCGGCGGATCCGATAATCGAGGGGTTTTCGGATCTGCCGACCACCACGTGAAAAAGGGGCACGCATGCGTTGCGTGCCCCTTTTTCGTGTGATCAGCCGGGTATGCCGCTTTCCGGTGGGGTGGACTCCTCGCCGGTGTATTCCTCCACTGCCGAATCCCCGATGTCGGTCTGCAGCACCGGAGTCAGATACTCGGGTACGCCGCCGCGGATCTGGAAGACACTGGCACCGGAGATTCCGAGATGGCTCGATTCCGAGTATCGGAACGGGGCCAACTGCGGTCCCTCGAAGTCCATGCCGCCGTCCTGGATGGCTGCGACGATGCCCTCACGGGTGGGGTTCTCGCCCGCCGCCTGGAGGGCTTGCACGAACGCGTATGCCTGGCTCAGACCGTAGATGCGGTAGTTGGTCAAGGGGTCACCGGTTCCGTTCTCGGCCCAGACCTTCTGCCACAGTTGGGTCCACGGATTCTCCGGCGAGTCGACGCCCGGAATGTACTCCAGCGAGATCATCCCTTCGAGCGACTGCGCGCCGTCGGTGACCGCACCCTGGGAGAAGCGTCCGAGCAGGGAGCCGACGAGGTCGACGTCGGAACCGATCGAGCTGTAGAACCACTCGGGGTCGTAGTTGAGCCGCATGGCTGTCAGCTGGCTCAGTGCGGTGTACGAGGGAACGTTGAAGCCGAGGATCAGATCTGCTCCGGCACCTTGCAGGGCCGCGATCTGAGGTGCGACGTCGGTGTTGCCCGAGGTGTACCGCACGACCTCGACGATCTGATCGTCGAGATACTGCCGCACCGCCTCTTCGCTGTCTCGGCCGAGGTCGTCGTCCTGGAGGAACAGTCCGACCTTGGCGTCGGGTCGGTTCTTCGTCACCCAGTCACCGATGATCTTGCCCTCGACCTGGTAGTCGGGCTGCCAGCCGAAGGTGTTGGGGTACTTCTCGGGGTCGTTGCCCCACATGATCGCGCCGGAGGAGACGAACAGGTCCGGCACACCCTCCTCGTTGAGGAAGTCGATGACCGCGCTGTGGGTCGCTGTGCCGAGTCCGCCGACGACGGCGAATACCTCGTCCTGGAGAACCAGTTCGTTGACGACCTGGGTGGTGGTCGTCGGGTCGTAGGAGTCGTCCCGAACCACATATTCGATCTGTCGGCCGTTGATGCCTCCTGCGGCGTTGACGTAGTCGAAGTAGGCCTGTGCGCCCGTGGGGATTTCGCTGTATCCGGGCGCTGCGACCCCGGTCAACGGAAAGTGGGCACCGATCTTCACCGAAGTGTCGGTGATGCCGACCGTCGACCCTTCCGAGGATTCCGTCGTCTCTTCTCGGCCACCTGCACCGCACGCCGCGGCCAACGAGACGACGGCGACGAGCGCGGTCGTTCTGAATGCCACCGATCCGAACTTTTTCATTTCATTCCTTTTCTGGTCAGACGAAACTTGCGATACGTGCCCACCAAACCCAGTGGGGCGAACAGGATGACGAGGACGGTGAAGATTCCGGTCACCAGTGGTGCGAGTTCGGCCGATTGCAGACTGCTCAGACCCAGATCGAGCCCGAGGTTGGTGACCACGGGTGGGATGTAGGTCAGCAGAACAGCCCCGATCAATGCGCCGGAGAGGGTTCCCAGCCCGCCGATGACGACGGCGGAGAGCAGGGTCAGCGAGAGGGTCAGCGTGAATCCGCTCGGTGCCGCGATTCGTGCCGACATCGCCAGTACTGCACCGCCCGCGCCCGCACAGGCCGCGCTGACCACGAACGCGAGAATGCGTGCGCGCCCCAGGTCGATTCCGGCCAGTTCGGCGGCGACCTCGTCGTCTCGAACGGCCCGCCAGCGACGGCCGATCCGGCTCGACGAGGCGTTCGCCAGCAGGAAGAACACGATCACCAGCAGTATCCAGCTGACATAGGCGACGAATTTCGTTCCGCTGAGCTCGTTTCCGGTGACGAAGAACATCATGTCGTCGATCAGCTCGGGCACCTTCGGTGCCGGCACCACGAGTCCCTGTTCGCCGCCGAGGTAGTCCGAGAAGTACAGGGCCAGGCCCGGTACCGCGACGGCGAGAGCAAGCGTCGCACCGGCCAGGTACGGCCCGTGCAGTCGGGCGGCAGCCACACCGACCACGACACCGACCACCGCCGAGACCACGGTGGCGGCGAGCAGAACGAGGGGTACCGACCATCCCGAATCGTTGGCCCGCAACATCAATGCCGCGGTGTATGCGCCGACCGCCATGAACGCACCATGCCCGAGGGAGAGCTGGCCGCTGAGCCCGGTCAGCACCGTCAGTCCGCCGGCTGCGATGGCCAGGTAGGCCACCGAGGTGAGTTGGCTCTGTCGGAAGGTGCTCAGAGATTCGAGGGCGAGCACGATGACGATCAGTCCGATGAGGGAACCGAGGATGTGGCGTCGAACCGGTGTTGCGGTGAGGCGAGTGAGAGTTGCGTTCATGTCACACCCTCCTGGCCGCAGAGCTGGCGAACAGCCCGCTCGGTCGTAGCAGAAGCACGACGATCAGGATCACCAATGCCGCGCTGGAGACCAGATCCTGACCGAGATAGCCACTGACGAAACTGAGCCCGATGCCCATCAGCAGGCCGCCGACCACTGCTCCCGCCGGACTGTCCAGTCCGCCGAGAACCGCTGCGACGAAACCGAATACGACGATCGAGTCCATGTAGCCCGGATGTACGAGCGAGCCACCTGCGATGAGCAGTCCGGCGAGTGAACCGACCACTGCGGCCAGCGCCCAACCGAGAGTGAGCATTCGACTCACACGCACGCCGAGGAGTTTGGCGACCTCCTGCTCGAAGGCGCTCGCGCGCATCTTCAGTCCCAGATCGGTGAACCGGAAGAGCAGGATCAGCAATCCCAGGACCACGAGGACGGCGACGATCTTGAAGATGTCGTACCCGGTCAACGCTACGTTCATGTCGCCGATCCGCTGTCCGGTGAGACCGAACGGTGCAGGGAAGGAACGGAATTGGTTACCGAAGACGATGGCGGACACCGCGTGGATGATGATGAACAACCCGAGCGTGAGAATGACCGGGTTGATGTGCGACGAGCTGTCGACGAATCGGATGATGAGTCGCTCCGTCAACGCTCCCAGGAGCAGGCCGCAGAGGAGCGCGACTCCGAATCCGATCCAGTACGAGTAGCCGGCGTCGATGACGACCAGTGCCACGTACGTGGTGATCATCGCCATCGGGGCCTGTGCGAAGTTGACGATGCGGGTCGATCGCCAGATGAGTACGAGGGCGAGCGCGAACGCGGCGTAGATCATGCCTGTGGTCACGCCGTTGATGAGGATGGTGAGCAGTTGTTGCACTGTGGCTGGCGTCCTTTCGGCTTGCTCTAGAACCCGAGATAGGCGTGTCGGAGGGCGTCGTCCCCGGCCAAGGTGTCGGCGGGACCTTCCACCGCGACCTTGCCCAGATCGAGGACGACGGCATGTTCGGCGATCGACAGCGCGCTGCGGGCGTTCTGTTCGACGAGCACGACGGTCATCGACTCGGAGTCGACGAGTCTGCGCAACGTCTCGAATATCTGCGCGGCGACTTTCGGTGCGAGTCCGAGAGACGGCTCGTCGAGCAGAAGCACCGACGGTGTCGCCATCAGCGCTCGGCCGATCACGAGCATCTGTCGCTCTCCGCCGGACAGGGTGTGTGCCGAGGATGCTCGACGACCGGTCAGTGGCGGAAACATGTCGTAGATGCGGTCGAGGGTGACGGCGTCGTGACTTCGGTTGCGTCCCATCGCGCCGAGTCGAAGATTCTCGTCGACGGTCAACTCGGCAATGACGCCCCGCCCCTCGGGAACGTGGGCAAGACCTTTGCGGGACATGCGATCCGGTGCCACGCCGACGATGTCGACCCCGGCGAGTTCGATCCTCCCCGACACCGGTTTCAGCAATCCCGAGATGGTGCGCAGCAGAGTCGTCTTTCCCGCTCCGTTCGCGCCGAGTACGGCCGTGACAGCTCCGGCCGTGACGGTCATCGACACCGAGTCGAGGGCGGTGACCGGTCCGTATCGAACGGTCAGATCGGTGATCGTCAGGTGCGCCGCGTCAGTCCTCATGCGTCACTTCGTTTCCGAGGTATGCAGCGAGCACGGCCGGATCCTCGCGAATCTCGTCGGGCGTTCCCTGCGCGATGACCTTGCCGAAATCCAGCACGTAGATCCGGTCGCACACACTCATGACGAGATCCATGTGATGCTCGACGAGCATGACCGACGTTGCGGGTTTATCCGGATCCGAATCGCTGGTTGTTGTTGCCAGCGCACGGATCTCGTCGCCGAGTTCGCTCATTTCGTCACTGGACAGACCCGAGGCGGGCTCGTCCAGCAGGAGCAGTGTCGGTTCACTCACTAGGGCGCGTGCGAGTGCGACACGTTTGCGCACCGCGTACGGCAGGCTCGGTGGCAATCGGTGCGCATGGCCGTCGATCCGCAAGCGTTCGAGGGTGGCCATCGCGGTGGAGCGGACCGCGGCATCGTCGGAGGCACTCGACGGTAGGCCGAGCAGGCCCGCGAGGATTCCGGTCTTCGCTGTTCGATCGGCACCGACCATGACGTTGTCCAGAACCGTCATCCGATCGAACAGTCCGAGTCCCTGCAGCGTTCGGCTCATGCCGAGCCGGGGTAGGTCGTGCGGTCGGAGACGGGTCAACGTTTCGCCGTGTCGTCCGAGCGTTCCCGATTGGGGACGAACGAGTCCGCACGCAACGTTGAACAGCGTCGTCTTGCCTGCACCGTTGGGTCCGATGACGCCGAGAACTTCGCCGGGTCGCACCTCGAGACTGACGCCGGACAGCGCGACGATTCCGCCGAAGGACACCTCGACGTCCGTCATGGTGAGGACCGGGTCCTTCGTGTCGATAGCGTTCAAGTGATCCACCTCACAATCTGTTGCGTTCACTATGGTGCGTTTCGCACAACGGGCGATATGGGCGCTGCGCACAGAATGTTTGGGTCCCTGGGCACCAGTAACGGTCAAATCGACCTGTCATGTGGGCTCAGTGCGCAAAACTGTGCAGGTGGGTGCTCCCGATGGTCGACGCGCATCGGCGCGTTCGGCTGCCCGGGGAGCGGTGACGGACTCCGACCAGGAGCAGATCCGACGCGCGTGGGCAGCCTTGACGTCACGGGCGGATTCGATCGCTGACTCCATCACGCTGGCGTTGATCGAGCAGGAACCCGCCTACCTGGCCAGCTCCACTCCGGACATCGCAGGCGAGATTCGGCGCAGCACTCGCGAGCACATCAATCAAGGTCTCCGCACCCTGTCGGGGCTGCCCGCCGCGGGTGACAACGCGCGCGAGGTGTGGCGTCGTACCGGCAGAGAGCGTGCACGCCAAGGAATTCCGATGGAACTGGTACTCAAGGCGTACACGCTCGGGAGTCGGACGCTGTGGGAGGAGCTGATGCTCGAGCGCGAGCAGTGCCGAACCAGCATCGACGAGCATCTGCTGCTCGTGGCGGGTCAGCAGCTGTGGCGCGCGCTCGACAGCCAGTATGAAACCCTCGTCGAGGCATACCGGCAGGAAAGCGCCCGGATGCAGCAGCGCGATCTCGCCAACGTTCTGGTGATACTCGACGGCCTTCGATCGGGGCGCGGCGGTGATCCGGCGTTCGTCATGGAAGCACGTGCCACCCTTGGCCTTTCGGCATCGCAGCAGATCGCGTGTGTCGTCGGTCCGCTCGACGATCAAGGGTCGCCGCCGCTCCCGGCGCCCGAGGACGCGTTGGATCAGATCGGTGCGGTCTCGCATTGGAACACCAGGGACGGCCATCAGTTCGCGCTCGTTGCACTCGGAACGGGAGCGTGGAACTCCGTCGTCGACGCCCTCGCTGCCAAGGCCGTCGGGCCTGTGGGGGTCGCGCATTCGCCGGAGGGCCTGTCGTCGTTCGCTGCGGCGTATCGGCTCGCGGCATTGACGGCCGAGACCATCACCGAAGACAGCGGCGTGGCCCTGGCGACGGACCGACTGCCCCGCGTGATCATGGCGGCCGACGACCAATCGTCGGAGTTGCTGGTGCGCCACGCTCTGGGAAAACTGTGGACGCACCCGGAGCCGCATCGAGGAACGCTGCTCGACACCCTGGCCCACATGCTCGCGTCGGACGGCTCGCCCACCAACGCCGCCAAGGCGCTCTACTGCCATCGAAACACCGTGATCTACCGGGTCCACCGCATCGAGGAGTTGACCGGGCATGATCTGACCGATCCGCGAGATCGGCTCCTGCTCACTCTCGCGCTGGTCAGGACGGGACATTGGGCCCAAGCCGTCGGGCAAGGGGACAGTTCGACGGCCCGCGGATCATTCAACCGAATGAATTGACGAGACAATTTTGCAGTCGTTGTAACGGCGTGGCGTGGTGTGCATATATTCCCAGTGGCTCCGTGCTGCTGCCTGACCCCCGACCCGGCAGCAGCGCGGGGCCTTTCTCGTCGCTGTGCCGATGGTCTCCAGAGTGAGCGTCACCGTTCGGTTTGCGTAAGCTCGTGCGAGGGGTACGCCGTGCAGAAGGGCGGAACAACAACCAACGGTGGTCCTGGAAGGGTCGAACGTGAGCGAGGGCAACAGTAGGTCGGGTGACGCGCCCAACGGTGCCGAACCGAAACCCGACGTACCGCCGTACGACGCTCCCACAGAGGTCTTCGGTGCGGTCCGCGACGAGACGGACGCTCCGAAGCATTCGTCCGAGGCGGAGCAGGTCCCGGAAGCCGAGGCCGAGCAGCCTTCCGGCGCGGAAACCGATGTCGATGGGCCGGGGTCGGGCGATGCAGGGTCGGTAGACGATGATCCGGTGGTCGAAGACCCGGTGACCGCAGATCCGGTCGTCGACGATGCCGAGGCCACCGAAGCCCCCGCCGCTGCCGTCGTGCCGGGGGACGCCGAGCCCGATTCGATCCCGGCCCCGCAGCAGCCGCCCGCAGCCGACGAATCACCTACCATCGCGCAGCCGGTAGTCCCCGCGCAACCTGTCGCCGCCGCGGAATCTGTTGGACCTGCTGAAGCCGATGTTCCTGCAGAGACAGAGGTCTCTCCCCAATCCGAATCGCCGGTCCAGCCACCCGTGATTCCGCCGGAGGGCGGCTCGCCGCAGCCCGCCGACGGGTCCGGGTTCGTGCCGCCGTGGCGGAAGATCGCGATCGGGACCGGCGCGGTGGTAGCGGTTCTCACACTGTTGTACGCGGCGGATTGGATCACCTCCAGCGATCGAGTGCCCCGCGGCGTCACCGTCGCCGGTATCGAGGTAGGCGGCAAGAGCCACTCCGACGCCGAAGCTCTCTTGCGCTCGGAGTTGGGTGCCCGCGCCGAGCAGCCCGTGTCGGTCGACGTCGGCGATCGACAGGTCGAGGTACTCCCGGCCGCTGCCGGTCTCGGTGTGGACTGGAACGCGACGCTCGACCGCGCCGGATCGCAGCCGATCAATCCGTTCACTCGGCTGACGTCCTTCTTCGGCAGCCGCGAGATCGGCGTCGTGTCGACCACGGACGGGCAAGCGCTCACTGCTGCCGTGGACGGATTGCGTGTCGAGACCGACCGCGAGCCCGTCGAAGGTGACGTCGTGTTCGACGGCAGCACACCGATTGCCGTCGCGCCGCTGCCGGGCCGGGTCCTCGACGCCGACGGGACGCGTCGAAACCTGCAGGCCGAATGGGCCTCGGGCGCAACGGAAGCGGTCTACGAAACCACACCGGTCACGGTCACGCAGGACGCCGTGGATCGAGCCTTCACCGACATCGCCGTTCCTGCGGTCGAGGCACCGGTGACCGTAGCGGGCCGGCAGAACGTCGATGCGATCCTGCCGACGGATCGGGTGGGCGAGGTTCTGCGCTTCGACCCGGACGGCCAGGGCGGACTGACCCCGATCTACGACACCGACGTCGCCATAGGCATTCTCGCGCCGCAACTCGTGCGCACCGAGGTACCGCCGACGGACGCGTCGTTCACCTTCTCCGGCGGTGCCCCGACCGTCGTTCCCGGAGAGATGGGCGAGCTGGTCGAGTGGCGCAAGACTCTCGAGCAACTGCCCGCGCTGCTGTCCGCCGACGGACCCCGCACCACCGAGGCGATCTACGAACCGGCCCCGCCCGCTCTCACCACCGAAGCCGCGCAGAATCTCGGTGTGCGAGAAGTGATCGCCGAGTACACCACCGGTGGGTTCGAGTACGCGTCGGGCGTCAATATCGGGCTGACGGCGCAGATCGTGAACGGTGCGCTCGTGAAGCCGAAAGAAACGTTCTCGCTCAACGGGTACACCGGTCCCCGAGGCACCGCGCAGGGCTTCGTGGAGTCGGGGATCATCGACAACGGTCGACCGGATCGCGCGGTCGGCGGCGGCATCAGCCAGTTCGCGACGACGCTCTACAACGCGTCGTACTTCGCCGGCATGGAAGACACCGACCACACCGAACACAGCTACTACATCAGCCGATACCCCGAGGCGCGCGAGGCAACGGTCTTCGAAGGTGCCATCGACCTGAAGTTCACCAATCCGAACGACACCGGCGTGGTCATCCAATCGTTCGCCGACTCGTCCAGCGTCACCGTGCGACTGTGGGGAACGAAGACCGTCGACGTCGAATCGATCACCGGTTCGCGAACCAATTTCACCTCACCGAACACGGTGACACTGCCCGCAGGCGCAGGCTGCGTCGCGTCCGGCGGAGGCCAGGGATTCACCGCCAGCGATACCAGGGTGATCAGCGATGCCGCGTCGGGCAGGGAAATTTCGCGGAACACCAGAACGGTGAAGTACGACCCGATCCCCATCGTGCGGTGCGTCCAGCCCGATCGCCCGGACCCGGCACCCGCAGCGGATCCCGCCCCGGAACCGGACGAAGACGAGTGATGCCGCAACCGCGAGTCGGCAGTTCGAATCATGTCGATTCGGACTGTGGCGTCGCCGCCCGATCGGGTGTTTGCTTGCACTAGGTGTTCGCTCGACAGAACTGTGCCCACGCGGGGGTGCACCACGAGATCGAAAGGGGAGCTTCGTCCATGACGCTCACACGTACCGTCCTCGATCAGCAGACGCTTCGTGAGGCGTACGCGCAGTTCCCGAGCGGCGTCGTCGCAATTGCCGCGAAGATCGACGGCGTCCTGGTGGGCTTGGCGGCCAGCAGTTTCGTATCGGTGTCCATCGACCCGCCACTCGTCGCGGTGTGCATCCAGAACACGTCGACGACATGGCCGAAACTCGAATTGGCACCCAACATCGGCGTCAGCGTTCTCGGCGAGGCACACAACGACGCCGTCCGTACCCTGGCAGCCAAAACCGGTGACCGCTTCGCCGGCCTCGATCTCACCGTCACCGACGGTGGCGCAGCCTTCATCGTCGGTGCCACCGCATGGCTCGACACCACCATCGAGCAGCAAATCCCTGCAGGCGATCACGCAATAGTGTTGCTGCGCATACATTCCCTGGACGTGCAAAGCGAAGTGAACCCAATCGTGTTCCACGGCAGCAAGTTCCGCAAACTGCAGCAATAGCGGCTGGTCGATTCGCTCCTGCTGGGCTCCGCTTCGCTCCTGCTCGGCTCGGCTCCTCAGGCTCGGCCAATTCGGCTTTGTTCGGCCCCTGCGGTTCCCAGCGTTCGCAAACGCGCGCGCATTTGCCGAACGCGCGCGGAATGGTGACCGTATCGGGGGCGAATCTGCGCGCATCTGGCAAACGCGCGCGCGTTTGTGGTCCGGCGACTCGTGTCGGCCGTCGACGCTGGGCCCGGTATGTGTTGCGCCGCCGACGCGCTCGGTGTTCGGATCTCCCCGGTACCCGTTCGGCCCCTGTCTTCGCAAACGCGCGCGCGTTTGCGTGGCGGACGGCGTGACGGACGGCGTGGCGAACTGGTACCCCCGTACCTGTATTCATCCACAGGTTCGAAGTTGTGCACAGGCGGCCAGTTTCGTCCTCGGGTCGCTGCGCGTGTAGCCGAGACTCGGAGAATGAAGGATGACCGAATGGTGCGACGCTCGGAGGCGCTTGCCGATGGCCATGCCGATCACGAGTTGCGAGCACTCTATGAACGCGAGGGCTGGGAGCGTCTGGTGAACGGCGTCTACGTTCCCTCGTCGAGGCTCGCCGGCCTGTCGGAGCAGGAGCGGCATCGGCTGTTGATCGACGCCATATTGCCGACGATTGCCGAGGGCAGCGCAGTGAGTCACCGTTCGGCGGCGCTACTGCACGGATTGCCTTTGCCCACTGGCGGATTCGACAAGGTCCATGTCACGCGACATCGCCGCGGCGGAGGCCGCGCGAACTCGGCGGTGATTGTGCACTGTGCGCCGTGGGTGCCGTACGCGACCGTCGACGAAATTCCCGTGACCTCGCTGGCGCGGACGATTGTCGACCTTGCCCGGACTGAGCCCCTTCTGTCGGCCGTTATCGCAGGTGACGTGGCTCTGAAGCGCTGCGATCCGGAGGAGCTCGACGCGGAGCTGCAGCGTGCTCGGGGATGGAAAGGAGTGGCGCAGGCGCGACGAGCCGTGTCTCTCATGGACGGGCGGAGCGAAAACCCTGGTGAATCACAGAGTCGAATCATCCTGCGCAAGAATGGATTCGAAGTGGAGTCGCAGGTGGAGATCCTGGATTCGGATGGGCGTACGTTGGCGCGGGTCGACTGGCTGGTCGATGGCGTCGTCGTGTGCGAGTTCGATGGTAAAGCCAAGTACACCAGATACTTACGGCCGGATGAGAACCCCGGCGACGTGGTGTTCAGGGAGAAGGTACGGGAGGACGCGGTGCGCGATCTCGGCTATCCCGTCGTGCGTTGGACCTGGGCGGACCTGGCGAATCCGGCGGAGTTGGTGGCGCGCGTAGCCCGCGCGGTCGAGCGGGCTGCTGCCCTGCCTCCACCGCGAGGGAGCGTGCGGGGCACGCCGTGTGGCCCGCAAACGCGCGCGCATTCGCCGAAAGCGCGCGAAATTGCCTGAGGATCCCGCAGAATTCGCGCGCATCTGACAAACGCGCGCGCTTTTGCGGCAGCCGAAGCCTCGCAACTATGCCCCACCAACAAACGCGCGCGCATTTGCGACCGGTGGGGGCTCGCAACCCCGTAACCACCTGCCCCCAACACACACGACAACGGCCGCACTCGAGAACGAGTGCGGCCGTTGTGAATCAGTGGATCAGAACGCTGCTTCGTCGAGTTCCATGATGTCGTTGTCGATGTTGGTGAGGATTGCGCGGGTGGAGGTGAGCTGCGGGAGGATGTTCTTGGCGAAGAACGAGGCCACGGCGATCTTGCCCTCGTAGAACGCCTTGTCCTTGCCCTCTGCACCGTTGTCGAGTGCAGCGATGGCGATTTCGGACTGACGCAGCAGCAGCCAGCCGATGAGCAGGTCGCCGAAGCCCATGAGGAATCGCACGGATGCCAGGCCGACCTTGTACAGCTCGGTGGGCTGGTCCTGTGCACCCATGAGGTGCTGGGTCATCGAGGTGACGATGGCCTGCACGTCTTCGAGTGCGGTGGCCAGCAGTGCGCGCTCGGCCTTGAGACGGCCGTTGCCTGCTTCGCTGTCGATGAACGACTTGATCTGTCCGGCAACGTGAGCGAGCGCTACACCGCGGTCGCGGGCGATCTTGCGGAAGAAGAAGTCCTGCGCCTGGATGGCGGTGGTTCCTTCGTACAGCGAGTCGATCTTGGCGTCGCGGATGTACTGCTCGAGCGGGTAGTCCTGCAGGAATCCGGAGCCGCCGAGGGTCTGCAGGGATTCTGCAAGTACCTGGTAGGCGATTTCGGAGCCGACGCCCTTGACGATGGGCAGCAGGAGGTCGTTGACGCGGTATGCGATGTCTGCGTCTGCGTCCGAGACCTGCTTGGCGGTGACCGGATCCTGGTGTGCGGCGGTGTAGAGGTACACCGCGCGCAGGCCCTCCGAGTACGCCTTCTGCATCATGAGGCTGCGGCGCACGTCGGGGTGGTGGGTGATGGTGACGCGGGGAGCGGTCTTGTCGGTCATCTGCGTCAGGTCTGCGCCCTGGACGCGCTCCTTGGCGTACTCGAGTGCGTTGAGGTAGCCGGTGGAGAGGGTGCCGATTGCCTTGGTGCCGACCATCATTCGAGCGTGCTCGATGACGTCGAACATCTGCGCGATGCCCTTGTGGACCTCGCCGACGAGCCAGCCCTTGGCGGGGACGCCGTGGCCACCGAAGGTGAGCTCACAGGTGGCGGAGGCCTTGAGGCCCATCTTGTGCTCGACGCCGGTGACGAATGCGCCGTTGCGCTCGCCCAGTTCGCCCTTCTCGAAGTCGAAGAGGACGGACGGTACGAAGAACAGGCTCAGGCCCTTGGTGCCCGGTCCGGCACCTTCGGGACGAGCGAGTACGAGGTGGAAGATGTTCTCGAACAGGTCGTCGGAGACAGCCGAGGTGATGAAGCGCTTGACGCCCTCGATGTGCCACGAGCCGTCGTCCTGCTTGATGGCCTTGGTGCGGCCGGCACCGACGTCGGATCCGGCGTCGGGCTCGGTGAGCACCATCGTGGCACCCCAGCTGCGCTCGACAGCGACCTTGGCCCATTCCTTCTGCTCGTCGGTTCCGTTGTGGAACAGGATGTTCGCGAAGCCGGGGCCTGCGGAGTACATGAATGCTGCGGGCTGCGAGCCGAGGAGCATCTCGTTGATGCCCCACAGGAGGTTGCGCGGGGCAGGCATGCCGCCGATTTCCTCGTCGAGGCCGACGCGCCACCACTCGCCGTCGTAGAGCGCCTTGAACGACTTCTTGAAGGAGTCGGGCAGCTTCAGGCTGTGGGTGTCGGGATCGAAGACGGGCGGGTTGCGGTCGGCGTCCGCGAAGGACTCGGCCAGCGGTCCCTCGGCCAGGCGTACGACCTCACGCAGCATGTCGCGGGCAACTTCGCCGTCCATGTCGCCGAAGTTGTCGCCTTCGAGTGTCTCGTCGAGTCCGAAGAGCTCGAAGAGGTTGAACTCGAGGTCCCGAAGGTTGCTCTTGTAATGGCCCATTGCTCGTTCGCTCTCCAGTCGGTGGTGCGGTCTCGTGAGTACCGCCCAAGTTAGCTACTCGTCGGTAACTTAAGGGATATTACCCCCGATCCGGTTCGCTGCCAAGGGGAGACCTACTCGCCAGTAGCAGTGCATCGATCGCTGTGCCGCCGGTCACGTCGCGATAGCGGTTCTCGGCCGTGAGAACGGTCAACCGAGAACCGATGTCCGACGCCAAATCCTCTGGTGTGTAGAGGATTTCGGCTTCCTGCGGGCCGCCGACGCCTGACTCGATGTTCTCGGCATGGTGCCCGAGAATCATGAGGATTCCATCAGGTTTCAGCGCTGAAACTGCCGTCGATACGGCCGTACGCCGCTCTTCCGGGGGCAGATGGAGGTAGAACATGAGAACCAGGTCATAGTTCGGTTCTGTCGACAACTGCGTCACATCGGCGTGGACCCAGGTCAGGCGCTCGCGCACCGAGCGCGGTGCCGAGGCGGCAACACGACTCGCCTTCGTCAGTGCGACCGACGAGAAATCGACGGCGTCGACGGTCCAGCCGCGGGTTGCCAACCAGATGGCGTTTCGACCCTGACCGGACGCAAGGTCGAGTGCCCGACCGCGTTTCAGCGTCGTCGCGACTTCCACCAATGTTGCGTTCGGTGCCTCGCCGTAGACGAGTTCTCGGCCTTCGTACTTGCGATCCCAGTCTGCGGCGTCCACCCGGGGAAGCCTAGTGGGGGCTCCTACAGCGTTGTGCGCAGCAGGAGCACGTTGTAGTTCTGGTAGACCGTGGCCAGGAAGTACAGGTCGCGGCCGGTCGAGTAGGGGTGGATGTACGGCGCGTAGATGGAGCTGACCTCGCGGGTGTCGACCAGAACCTCCGGCGGGCTCCACGGCCCGACGGGCGACGGCGAGCGCCGCAGCACGATCGAGTTGGCGTTGTCGGTCGTCATCATCAGGTACTGACCGAGGGTCGCGTTGTATGCGACGGAGAGTTCGCCGACGCCGCCGACGATGGGTGCGGCCGCGGCTGGGTCGCCCTTCTTCCAGTCCTGGCCGGTCCAGTACTCGTATTCGCCGAGCCGGGCGATGTCCTGTTCCTTGACGCGGGCGATGTGTCCGAGGTTGAAGCGGCCGGGCGGTGTGCCGTACTGGTAGACGTAACCGCCGTCCTTGAGGTAGGCGCTCTGCTGGAAGTTGCGATCGCCGCCGACGCTGGGCCGCTGGGTGTCGGGAAGAGCTGCCCAGTTCTCCCCGTTGTCGTTCGACACCGCCAGGCCGGAGAAGTTGGTTTCCCAGGTGCCTGCGGGTCCCCAGTTCTTGACCGACATCAGGTTCAGGTACTGGCTGTCGCCGACGGCCACGCCGGCCGTCGGGATTCGGCTGATCTCGACGAACGGGATCTTGGGACTGGGGACGACCTCTTTGGTCTGACCGATCGGGTCCAGTACGACGCTGTCGAAGTTCATGCCGTCGGCGAGGTTTCGGTCGTTGCTACGCACGATGGCGTTGCTGCGCCACGACCACAGGCTGCCCTGCAGCAGGTTGGGTACGCCGAGACCGGCGGTATCGCCGAAAGCCGTCAACACCTCGCCGCGGCCGTTGTCCCACATGATGCCGAGATCGGTGCCGATCATGTTGACGTTCTGCGTGTTGTTGGGGCTCGAAATCCCGGTCACCTGAGCGACGGCTTGTGCACGACCCTTCAGCTGCGGCAGTCCGAACGTGCCGTTGAGTCCGGCAATGGGATTGACCGCGTTGGGATTGGCGATCGCGTTGGGCCCGGTGACCAGCAGCGACGTAGCCACGGCCATGACGGCAACGGTCAATACTTTGGAACCCACGCGACTCACGACGTTCTCCCGATTTCGATTTCACTCCCCGGCAACCGTGGAGAACCATATCAGCGGTTTGTTCGAGAGGTATTAAATCGATGGATCCGCTGTTTCGAGAAATCGGGCGAATGCACCTCGGTGTCGTAATCTGGACAGCGTGAGTGATCTGCCCGATTCCCGGCTGGCAAGGGATTTGTCCGTCAGTGCGATGCGGCTGAATCGGAGGCTTCGGCTGCGCCATTCCAGCGACAGATTGCCGGTGGCTCACCTGTCGATTCTGACGACGTTGCTCCGTGAGGGGCCGATGACGACGGGGGAGTTGGCGGCACGGGAGCGGATCAAGCCGCCGTCGGTTTCCAGGTCCTCGCACGCCTTGGTCGAGTCGGGGCTGATGTGCCGGGAGCCGCATCCGACGGACGGTAGGCAGGTGGTTCTGCGGCTGACCGATGCAGGGACGGCGACTGCGCGTCAGGAGGTCGCCGCTCGGGAAATCGCGCTCGCCGAGCAATTGGACGAGTTGACGCAGCAGCAGCGGGAGACACTGGCCGCGGCGGCTCGTATTCTGACCGAGATCGTCGAACGGGTCGACTGAACGCCGTCAGTTCTCGTGGTGAACTTCGTGATCGAGAGCGTCGACGTCCCACTCGATGGTGGACCCCAACTCTTCGGAATCGCCCCGGCGTGCGACGCGGCCGAGGACGGTGGCGACGACTGTCGCGAACACCATCCACACGGCTACGCCTATCAACAACCCGGTCATGTCACACTTTCTAGCACCTGTGTCTGTGAAATCGCCGTGAAACGGTGGTTCGGCTTTGTTGCGATTCGATATTGGTCGTGTCCGGTCCGGCAATTCGGGCAGATCGAAGGCTCTGTTCCACAACGGATGTGGAGGTTTCGGGCACAAATTCGAGTTTCGTCGAAAACAGACCTTTCGGAACGGACCGAAACCCCGATCAATTGCCCATTTGCCTGACGGCTATACGGAATCGGCTGGTCGGTGCACACAATTGCGCCACCGCTTCGAGATCGGCCTCGAAATCGACATCGCGCAATTCGGGGAGCATCGTGATCGACGCTCCCGCGGCGGCCAGAGCATCGAATGTGTCGGTGCCCGTCGACGGCGCAGACATGGGCACGTCGAGCAGGGACCGTGCGAGGGCGGGGTTGCGCAGCCCCAGCGCCCACCAGCCACCGTCCTCTGCCGACCCCAGCACGTCGCTGGTGCCGAGATACGCGGCAGCGTCGGACAGCAATTGCGCCGTGACCTGTGGGGTGTCCATGCCGATCTGCAATACCGCGCCGGTGGTGGCTGCGTCGGCGTGTGCATTGGCCAGTCGTTCGCCCAATCCGTCGCCGCGCTGCGCTATCACCGTGAACGACGCCAGAACCAGGGTGAGTTCGTCGGCACGGGCCGCGTCGGCGAGGGTGCCGGTGAGGGCGACGACGCGGCGGTCGACGTCGGCGGCCGAGACGGCGTCGAGGGTGTCCAGCAGCGAGGCCGCGGCCAGTTCGGCGGCGGCGGCGTCGCCGATCGTGGCGGCGAGGCGCGTCTTGGCCAGCCCGGGAACGGGGGCTTTGGCGACGACGAGAGCGGTGACGGTCACGAGAGCACCTTCCAGAAATCTCGCACGGCGACGATCGTCCCCTTCACCGAGCCCGAGACCTTGGACGTACCGGCGGTCCGTGGTCGGTAGTCCACGTCGTGTTCGACGACGGTCCAGCCGGCTTCGGCCGCCAGCACGAGCAGCTGCAGCGGGTAGCCCGAGCGGCGGTCGGTGACGTCAAGGTCGAGCAATGCCTGACGGCGTACCGCGCGGATGGCTCCCAGGTCGTGGACGGGAAGCTTGTACTTGGTGCGAAGTCGAAGTGAGAGAACAGCATTGCCGATCCTGGCGTGCAGGGGCGAGCTTCCCTTCGCCGGTCGGCGGCGACCGACGGCGAGGTCCGCGTGATCCAGAGCGGTCACGAGGGTCGGCAGGTCGCGTGGATCCATCGAGCCGTCTCCGTCGAGGACACAGACGATCTCGGTGTCGGCCGCGACGACGCCTGCATGGACTGCTGCGCCGTAGCCGGGCACCGTTTCGGTGACCACTGTTGCTCCGTGGGCAGCGGCCACGGCGGCGGTGGCGTCGGTGGAGTTGTTGTCCACCACGATCGTCAGGTAGCCCGAGGGAACCGAATCGAGCACTGCAGGAAGCGATTCGGCCTCGTTCATGCAGGGGATGACGACGGTGACCGACTTCTGCTCAGACACGGGGTGGTCCCGTGCCCTCGGCGTCGCGCAACGGTGCGTCGGCGAATGCGGTGAGACCGTCCCTCGGCATGATCTTCGCGCGGAATCCCAGAGTCTGTTCGGCCAGTGCGGAACTGGCGACGATGTGCCGTACATCGCCCGCTCGGTAGCGTCCGGTGATCTCGGGCGTGGGCCCGCCACGTGCGTCGGCGAGGATGGTGGCGACCTCGCCGATGGTGATCGGCTGCCCCGAGCAGACGTTGAGGGGGGTGAAGCCGTCTACCTCCGCCTCGATCGACGCGATGTTGGCGGCCGCTACGTCGTGAACGTGCACGAAATCGCGGGCCTGCTTGCCGTCCTCGTACACGGTCGGGGCCTGACCGAGTTCCAGAGACGACCGGAACATCGCGGCCACACCGGAATACGGGGTGTTGCGCGGCATGTGCGGTCCGTAGACGTTGTGGTACCGCAGTGCGATTACGGAGCCGCCCGTGGCGAGCGCCCAGGCGGAGGCGTAGTTCTCCTGAGCCAGTTTGCTCGCGGCGTAGGTGCTCCTGGGCTCGAGTAGCGAATCCTCTTCCACCAGAAGCCAATCGAGTGGCTCACCGGACCGCGGATCGCGATTGTCGAACAGCCCGGCATCGAGATCGGCGCGGGTGCGGGGAGGCGGAACGACGGTTTCGCCCGAGGAATTGAGGTATCGCCCCTCGCCGTAGACCACCATCGAGGAAGCGAGAACCAGTCGGGAACAGCCTGCCTCGTACATCGCGGCGAGCAGAACCGCCGTCCCGTAGTCGTTGTGGCTGGCGTAGGCCGGGGCATCCGCGGCATCGACTCCGGCTCCGACGACGGCGGCCTGGTGACACACGACGTCCACCCCGCGCAGTACGTCGACGAGCGAGTCCTTGTCGCGTACATCGAGATCGATGATGCCGTCGGCCCGCGCTCCTGGGCCGTGAGCCGATTCCAGCATGGCGTCGACGGCAACCACCTCGTGGCCGGAGACGGCGGCCGCATCGAGAATGTGACCGCCGATGAATCCGGCTGCGCCGGTGAGCAGTACCCGCGTCATGGCAGTTCGATCGGCAGCGTGAGGCCGGTGTGCACCCGACACGTGGGGCAGTCTCCGGTGGGAGCGTCGGAGATGGCCGAGCGCACCAGTGCCTTGAGCGGCTCTATGTTCTTCTGGAATTCGGCGAACACGTCCACCGCCTTGACGCCCTGACCGGACTCGATGCCGGCGTCGAGGTCGGTCACCAATGCGATCGGTGCGTAGCAGAGTTCGAGTTCGCGAGCCAGGACCGCCTCGGGGTGGCCGGTCATGTTCACCAGCGTCCAGCCCTGGCGGGCGAACCATTGGCTCTCGGCACGAGTGGAGAACCGAGGGCCTTCGACGACGACCATGACGCCGCCGTCGATCGTCGAATCCTGGACCGCGGACTTCCTCAGCGTGGGGCAGTACGGGTCTGCGAATTCGACATGAATCCCGCCCTCGTCGAAGTAGGTCTGTGCACGCCCTGAGGTTCGGTCGACGAGCTGATCGGGAATCACGACGGTGCCCGGGCCGTATTCGGACACCAGGGATCCGACCGCACACGGAGCGAACACTCGACTCACCCCGAGCATCCGCAGCGCCCACATGTTGGCGCGATACGGCAGCGTGTGCGGTGAAAACTCGTGGTTTCGGCCGTGTCTGGGCAGAAATGCGACTCGCCGACCTTCCACCTCGCCCAACGTGATCGGGGCGCTGGGGGCGCCGTAGGGGGTGTCGAGCATTACCTCTTCGGCGTCGCCCGCGAAGAACGAGTAGAAGCCGCTGCCGCCGATGACGGCTATCTCGGCCCGCCCCGTCACGTCGTAGTTCATCTACTCATCCTCCATCACAGTCGGTCGATATGCTGGTCCGAAGTCGCGTTCGCCTCGAGTCCGCAGGGAGAAAACACTATCCGTTACTGGAGAGAAGCCGTCGCAGGCACGTTGGCCGTCGTGCTCGTCGCGGTCGCGTTCGTCGTTCCGTATCTGGGGAACGAACTCGTCACCCCCATCATCAACCGAACCCCGCAGCAGGTGCGCGATTTCGCCGATGCGGCACCGCTGTTCGGCTTCCGCGAGATTCACGTGGGATGGGGAACGCCGTTCGCCGTCCTCATCGCGGTGGCGACTGTGCTGTGGGGGCCGACGCTCGCACGACGCCTGTCGTGGACACGGCTGCTCGTCGTTGTGTGGGCTGCGTCGGCGGCCTGGACGATGTCGCTGGCGATGGTGGACGGTTGGAAGCGCGGCTTCGTGAACCGGTTGGCATCGACCGACGAGTACTTGCACGAAGTGCCCGGCGTCACCGACATTCCCGCCACGCTCCGCGGCTTCTCCGAGCGCATCCTGGACTACCAGGCCGATTCGTGGACGACGCATGTGTCGGGTCATCCACCCGGCGCGTTGCTCACCTTCGTGTGGCTCGACCGTCTCGGCCTCGGCGGTGGAGCCTGGGCGGCGACGCTCTGCGTGCTGGTCGGTACGAGTGCCGCTGTGGCGCTGGTACTCACACTCCGGGTACTCGGCGACGAGAACATCGCACGGCGTGCAGCACCGTTCGTGGCGATCGCCCCGGCGGCAATCTGGATCGCCGTCTCGGCCGATGCGTTCTACGCAGGTGTCGCCGCGTGGGGAATTGCGCTGCTGGCGATCTCCACGAAGCGCTACCTGTGGCCCGCATCGATCGGCGCGGGAGTGTTGCTCGGTTTCGGCGTGTACCTGAACTACGGGTTGGTGCTGATGGGCCTGCCCGCCGTCGCGGTACTGATCGCCGGACGGAAGATTCTGCCGTTCGTCGGCGCGCTGATCGGTGCACTGATCGTCGCCGGGATCTTCACCGCGTACGGATTCTGGTGGTACGACGGCTACTTGCTGGTGCAGGAGCGCTACTACCAGGGCATCGCGACCGATCGCCCGTTCGAGTACTGGGGTTGGGCCAACTTCGCGGCGCTGTTCTGCGCGCTGGGTGTTGCTGTGCCCGCGGCGTTCCCGCGGATTCTCACCCGGCTCGAGCCGATCAATCTGTTGGTGATCGCGGCGATCGCCGCGGTGGTGATGGCTGATCTGAGCCAGTTGAGCAAAGCCGAGACCGAGAGAATCTGGCTGCCCTTCGCGATGTGGATGCTGATCGCGCCCGCGGTGTTGCCGATCAGGACGCATCGTTTCTGGTTGGCACTGCAGGTGATCGGTGCGTTGGCGATCAATCATCTGCTGTTCACGAACTGGTGAACGGAGCCAGCGTCATCTGAGCGAACCAGCGCCCGTCGATCGGTGCCACGTCCACCACTCGCAGGCCGGCGGCACCGGCGAGATCCGCGGTGGCGTCGGCGCTGACACTCGACCAGGCGAACCAGTCGCCGACCATGGTGTCGGTTTCCCATCGAACGGTGCGGTGGCGAACTCCTGTGTCGCTGGGCGCATCCACTTCGGCGATGACGGCTCCGTGGGGTGCGAGCAGGTCGGCCGCCCGGCGAAGCAGACGCACCGGGTCTCCGCCGATACCGATGTTTCCGTCGGCGAGGAGGACACACGACCAGTTGCCGGTGTCGGGCAGCGGCTCGAAGAGATCGCGCAGAACGGCGTTGCCGCCGCGCCCGATGGTCAGATCGACTGCTGCTCGGGAGGTGTCGACGCCGAGTGCCGAAACACCGCGTCGAGCAAGCGCTTCGGTGAGCCGACCCGGCCCGCAGCCGAGATCGATCGTGGGCCCGGTACAGCGGCTGAGCATGGCGTGGTCCGCGCGGCGATCCTCGGCCGACGAGGCGCTGCCACCCATCCACCGTGCGGTGGGGAGTTGCTGCCTGCTGCCGTCGGAATCGCCTATCCAGCAGGGTAGTCCGGCTGCTGCGCGGTTGAAGAGTGTATCGGCGGTAACGCTCATGCTCGGCTCCGTACAAAGGTCCATCGGATGAAGTAGGCGGCGGCGCTCGCGGTGAACAACACCGCGGTCAGCGCGAGCCAACGTCCGAGAAAGGGTTCCTGAGTCAAACCGGTTGCGGCCCGGTACGACTCCGCGCCCTGGGAGATTATCCCGGGGAAGAACATCAGAAACGTCAGTGCAGTCCCGAGAGCGGGAACTCGAACGAAATTCACCGGTGACACGGCCAGGTGTCGGCGTGGAATGCTGGTGATCAGCCGATCGGCCAGCGAGTAGAGCGGGAACAGTACGGCATCGTGCAGCAGTACCGATCCGAAGAACCAGACGAGAACGGATTTCCACCACACGTCGCTGTTCCACAGAGTCAGGGGCCCGGCGAGTGTGACGACATAGCCGACGAGCGCGAACGAGAGCAGCAGTCCGACCGCATGCAGCGGGTGTCCGCCGTAGATCCTCGTGAACGCTCTCATCTGTCGGCTCCTGGTCGTGCGATGCAAACACCCGTGCGCGAGGGCCACCGTCTTTCACGGTGACGCCTCGCGCACGGGGTGTACGGGGGTGATTAGGCAGTGCTGACCGTGATGGTCGCAACGCCCACGAGCAGTCCCGGGGTCACAGCATCGGTGTTGAAGGTGCTGTTGAGCAGTCCGGCAGCGGTCTCCGAGATCTTCACCTCGGTGCCCTGCAGGATTGCGGTGTTGTCGGGTCCGGTTGCCAACGGCTGCAGGGTGCGGCCGTCGAGATCGAACAGGACTGCGTCTGCGGCTGCTTCTTCGCCGTTGACCATGACGTCACCGGTGAGAAGCGAAGTGCCCGGGTCGATGTCGAAGTTGATGAGCTCGACGACGGTCTCGCCTGCGGTCAGCGACAGGCCGCTGCCGTCGTGCATGATCTCGCCCTGGACGTAGGGATCGACGGTGCCGGGCTCCCAGTACTTGACGTCTCCGCCGGTGATCGGGAAGCGGATGGATCCGTCTGCGAGAGTCGCGGTTCCGACGACGCCGGGCGTGAGGCCCAGGGTGGTCAGTGCGCCGGTGAAGCCGGGATCCAGAGCGACTGCGGTGTCGACACCGTTGCTGAGGTCGGGGACCTCGGCTGAGGGCTCGGGCTCGCTCTCCACGGCTTCTGCTGCCGAAGAGGTGGCTGCGTCGACGGTGTCGGATGCTTCCTCGCTGGAGCATGCGGCAAGCGGGACGATGGTGAGTGCACCGATTGCGGTGGCGGCCAAAGCTTTACGAACAGTGAACATGTCGGTCAACCTTCCGTGCTCGTCTCTCGAGCGTTGTGGGTCATTCGGCGCTGCTTGCCGAGCGGATGGGTTCCATCTCGATCCCCTGTAAGGGAGCGTGCCCACCTGTTACCCGACAATTCGGACGGCCAAACCGGAAATTTTCCGAAGGTTCACTCGCGGATCAACGAAGAATCAAGTCCGCTGCTCGTTCGCCGATCACCACAGACGGCGCATGGGTGTGTCCGCGGATGATGCTCGGCATGATCGACGCGTCGGCGACGCGAAGGCGGTCGACGCCCCGGACCCGCAGCTCGGCATCGACGACACTGTCGGCATCGTTGCCCATACGGGCAGTGCCCACGGGGTGATACAGAGTGTGCGCATTCTGCTCGAGGGCCTCGGTGAGCAGGTCCGCCGGGGAGATGTTCGACGCCACCCTTGGCCGTACGACGTCGCCGAGCAGTCCCTTCAACGACGGGGTTTCGGAGATCGCGACGCAGACGCGGAGGCCTTCGATCATCGCCTTGCGGTCCAGTCCGCCGGGGTCGCTGAGGTAGCGGGGTTCGACGATGGGCTTGGCCAACGGGTCGGCCGATCGGAGGGTGATCTCGCCGCGGCTCTCCGGCTTCACCAATACGGACCCGATGACTGCGGCGTGGGCGTCCTGGGCGATGAGGCCCTCGTCGAAGAACGGTGCCGGGCCGAAGATGAGTTCGACGTCGGGCAGGGCCAGGTCCTCGCGGCTCTTGATGAATCCGTACGCCTCGCCGACGTTGGAGGTCAGCATGCCGCGTCGGCGCGCGAGGTAATTGACCAGTTCCGGGATCTTCTCGGCGTGGAAGAGGGAGTCGGTCTCGGTCTGCCAGCCGATCAGGGCGGCCAGATGGTCGAGCAGATTCTGCCCGACGCCCGGTGAGTGGTGCCGGACGGCGATGCCGTGCGACTTCAGTTGTTCCTGGTCGCCGATGCCCGAGAGCATCAGCAGTTGCGGGGTGTTGATGGCTCCGCCGGACAGGATCACTTCTTGGCGTGCGCGCACGGTGTGCAGCGCTCCGCCGGAGGTGTATTCGACGCCTACCGCGGCGCTGCCCTCGAAGAGGACACGAGTGGCCTGCGCGTCGGTGAGGATGGTGAGGTTCTTGCGCTTCTTCGCCGGCCGCAGGTATGCATCGGCGGTGCTCCACCGTGCTCCGCGCTTCTGGTTGACCATGGTTCGGCTGAAGCCCTTGGGCTCGGGCAGGTTGGCCGTTTCAACCGGGTAGCCGGCCTCCTCGACGGCGTCGAGGAACGAGGACGTCAGGGCGCGTGAGCTGCGCTGGTGCGAGACGACGAGCGGGCCGTCGGTACCTGCGTCGAGTTCGGTTGTGCCCTCGATGTTCTCGATCTTGCGGAAGTATCCGACGAGGTTGCGGAACGACCAGGAGTCGTCGGACACCGCCGCCCACTCGTCGTAGTCGGCGGCGAATCCGCGAACCCACATCATCGCGTTCATCGATGACGAGCCGCCGAGCATCTTGCCGCGTGGCCAGTAGATGCTGCGATCACGCAGCTCCGGTTGCGGTTCGGTGAGGTAGTCCCAGTCGACCTCGCTGCGAAAGAGTTTGGAGAACGCAGCGGGGATGTGGGCGAACTTGTTCTTGTCCTCGGGGCCTGCCTCGAGGAGGATCACCTCGTTGCGGGGGTCTGCGCTGAGGCGATTGGCCACCACCGCGCCTGCCGAACCTGCGCCAACCACGATGTAGTCGGCCGTCGTGCGCTGAGAGCTCATGATTGTCCTTCGGTCGTCGTCGACGCTGGGTTCTACCCGCGCAGGGCGGAGGCGAAAATTGCCGGCAGCTTGGACCAGGACGGTGCGCCCGCGAATGCGGTGAGCAGCTTGCCGGTCGATGCTGCGGTCTTGTTGGTGACGAACCACGGTGGCTTCGGGGAGATGGAGAGCTCGCCGTTGATCAGCGAGCGCGGCAGCGGCCGGAACGGCCCGCGCACCACTGTTCGCTCGGCCCCGTCGATCAGTAATGCATTGTGTACGATGCCGATTCCGCTCTGCACGTCGTCGACGGTGTGGCCGGGGAATGCGCCCCAGGTGGCCGCTGCAGTGAGGAAGCCGATGGCCGTCCAGGCGTTGACGGCGATGGTGCCGTAGCGCAGGTCGGCGAGCATGGTGTCGAACTTCTCTCCGAGTCCCTTGATGGTGCCGGGGGTGCCGATGATGTTGATGCCGAGTGTGCCGGTGAATTCCTCGTTCGCGGCCTGTACCGCCTTGGCCGCGAACGCGGCTCCGCTGTAGGGCAATTCGATGACGCCCATGACCGGTGCGAAGTACTCGGTCTGCAAAAGCGGCGCGTATTCGCCGGGGTTCAGATCGGTGATGAGCACGCGGCCGCCGCGCTCGCCGAGGCGTTCGGCGGACGGGTAGGTGGCGGTGGCGTCGGACGCTCGCTTGTCGCTGCCGGGGTAGTACGGCGCTCGTGCAGGCGCGCGGTCGAGGGCGGCGCGCAGGGCGGCGACGAATTCGTCGCGCTGCTTCCACTCCGAGGACAGTACGACGACCTGCGAAGCGACACAGTTGTATCCACTGTTGTGCAGGCGTTGGGTGGCGATGTGTTCGGCCTGGAACTCGATGTCGGCACGGCTCCACTCACCGGGCAGAACGATGGTGGGCGAGACGCCGCCGAGTTCGCTGGAGATTTCCTTGGTGAGGATCGGGTCGTTGGCCGCCTTGCGCGCAGCTCCGTCCGAGCCCGGACCGAAGACGATCGCGTCGTGCGTGATGGCGCTGCCGGTCATGTGCACGTGGTCGACGGACACGTGCTGGACCAGGTAGGTGCCCACGTCGGCTCCGCCGGTGAGCAGGCGCAGTGCGCCGATGTCGACGAGTGGCGCGAGGATCTTCTCGAACACCGGCAGCAGCGGATCCATGATGGGGTTGAGCTTGAGTGCGACGACACGGTTGAACGCGATCAGTTCGTACAGCGCGTCCAGCGGCGCGATGGAGGTGATGTTGCCTGCGCCGAGTACTACTCCGATGCCTGCGGTGCGGGTGGGATCGAGCTGGGCGAGGCCCGCGGTCCGCTGTGCGGTTGCACGGTCGATTCCGGGCTTCAGCCACACCTCGGCGGTGAACCCGTTGAGCAGGAGTCGCTCGAAGATGTTGAGGGGCAGCACCGACACCGTCGTGCGCCCACCGGGTGCCGTCCCGAACGTGGCACCGGCCAGTGGGCTGGTGCCGGCTTCGAGCGCCGCGAGCGTGTGCGCCACGGTGCCGAGTCCGTTCAGGAACGAGTACGGACCCGACAGCCATTCCTCACCGACGAGGCTGGACGAGGCGTCGAGTCCCTTGATCGACGATGCCGCACTCACCCATTCCTGCGCGTGAGCTGTGGTCAGCGCATGCACGCGTTCGAGGAGGGCCCGCCGCTCGGCCAGGGTGAGACGTCCCCAGTTCTTCTCTCCCTCGGACAGATCGACGAGTGCGGAGTCGACTGCGTCGGTGGGTCCCGTCGTCGGTACGGATTGCAGGTGTGGGGTGACGTCGCTGGTCAACTTCTCGGCTCCACTCGTCGTTCGGGTACACGGCTTCCACTGTGATTGTGGTCGCACTCGGACGCCGGACGCTATGGGCCACGGGCCTCAATCGGGTGCGACGGTTTGTGCCGTCGCACAATTTCGCTGTGGCGTGGCTTACACGGGTGAGGCTAGAGTTCTGTCATGACCGCGACCGAGTTCGACGTGCATCCGTCACCGACCGATCTGGCCGCGACGATGCTCGACGGCGTCGACGATCTCGCGACCGAATTGGTACGACGGATTCTGGGGGCCGAGCACGCCTACCTCGAATCGACGCTGCTCACCACCGAGCAGCTCTACGAGGCGTCGCGGAGCAATCTGGCGTCGATGCTGGGCAAGCTGTCCGGTCGTGCTCCCATGCGACTCGAGGCGGCGCGCGACGCGGGCCGGCTCAAGGCCGAACAGGGGGTGCCGTTGGCTGCTCTGCTGCATGCTTTTCGGCTGGGCGGCAGGTTGGTCTGGGACGAGTTGATGGAACGCTCGGACGGCCGGGCCAGTCATGCGTTGCTGGACATGGCCGCTCAGGTCTGGGCGCTGGTCGACGTGTACTCCGACGAGGCAGCGGAGGCCTATCGAGAGAGCGCCGACATGCGTGCGCGCGAAAGCGCCGAAGCTCGTGGACGCCTCATCCGTGTGCTCTTCGCCGATCACGGTGCCAATCCGACTGCGGCAGCGGACGCGTTGCGCACGTTTCGCATTCCCGACCACGGCTACTTCGCAGTGGTCTCGCAGGAGCCGTTGACCGCAGCGGTGGGGATCGACGGGTTGATCGCCCGTCTCCGTACCGCGGGTGCCGAATCGGTGTGGGATGCCGAGGTGGACGGTAGCGTCGGGCTGATCTGTGCCGCAACGGAATCGGAGATCGATTCAGCGTTGATCATGCTGAGCGAACTGTGTCCGGGACGGGTGGGGGTCAGTTCGGTCTTCCGGTCCCCGTCGGGTATCGGTGATGCCGTGGGTCAGGCTCGGTTGGCGAGGTCGTGCACCTCGAGCGGGGCCTCACTCTCGGCACCGGTGCGCTACGACTCCGTGCCGGTGCCGCTACTGCTGGTCCGCGATCCCAAATCGGGCCGGATCGCCTCGCGTCAGATACTCGGTGATCTGCTGGCGTTGCCTCGAGCCGAACGGCAGAGCTTGCTGGACACCCTGGACGCATGGTTCTCGTGCGGCGGTTCCACCCGCGACGCCGCCGAATCGCTGCACTACCACCGCAATACGGTGTTGTATCGGCTGCGTCGAATTGCCGAGCTCACCGGTCGCGACTTCCGTGATCCGATCCAGGCCGCCGAACTCTACGTCGGGCTCAGGGCGTATCAGCTGCTGACCTGAGGGTCACTGGCTGGCGAGGACGACGTCGAGGATTCCGGCTCCCAGCGCCACCGGTACGCAGGTCGGGGGACGCGCGTTCGCCGGGTCCAGGGCGTTGAGCGCCAGCCGCAGCGCGGTGGGATCGTAGGTGAACGTGAAGTGCGCTACCTCGGTATCGGGGCACACGTCCTGCACCACGATGTTGTGCGCTCCCGGATCCCGAAGCAGCGCATTGGTGTACGGCTGAATTACCTCGTCGACCCTCGTTGCGATGGACGTGTACTCCACCCCGGGCACGGTGTCGCCGCCGGCATTGAGCCGATCGAGAAAGTCGGATCCGGCCATCAGTTGGGCCAGACCCGGCCCGAATTCGCCTGCTACCACACCGGTTGCACCGGGCACTGCCTGCACGACGGGCGCAACTCCGTACATGGTGCCGCCGTATGTCGGTGATGCGATCCCCACCCATCGATCGACCACGTAGGCACCGCCGAGCCTGTTGACGAAGTACCGAGCGACCGCGGCACCCTGCGAGTAGCCGACCACGTCCACCGCGGCGGCACCGGTGGCCCGGAGGATCGACAACGTCATCGCCTTCAGTTGCGCTGCACTGTCTTCGATGACGCCGTACCCGTTGGTTCTACCGTCCGGCGACGTGCCGTAGTTGATGGCGAAGACGCAGAATCCGGTGGCTTTCAGGATCGGTGCGAAGCCGGCCCAGTCGGAGTATGCGGTGGCGTCGGTGCCGTGCACCAGGACGACGGGGTTGGGGTGGGCTGCGGTGGGCTTGCAGCTCATGTCGTTGGCGCCGGGAGGGGCGGCGTCGCGATTCGATGCCGCGTAGCGGATGGCATCGGCGTGATCGGGTTGCTCGGGGGCAGCGGCGATGGGCATCAGCGGCCCCGCGTGTGCGGAGGGCGCGAGCAGCGCAGCGGCAGCGGCGATTACGAGGGTGATCAGAGTCCGCCGTGGCCCGCGCATGAACAGACGATATTCCTCGAACTGTGGAATGTCCCTATGAAATCGGGTGTCAGCTGAGAAAAGTCACAAGAATTGTTCTGCCGCCGAAACCGTGTCGAATGCGCACAGCGCACGGGGCCCAGCCGTAGTGGCTGGGCCCCGTGCGGACAGAAGGGTTGCTCTGCAGGTCAGAGGCGACTCACGCGTAGCCAGTCGACACTCATCGTCTGCGGGTACGGCGTGCTGTTGAGTGTCTTGCCGGTCCAGTTGTTGCCCACGGCGACGTTGAAGAGGATGTAGTGCGGCCAAGCGCCCGAGAACGCTTTCCAGTTGCCGCCTTTCGCCTCGTACTGGGCCTGGGTGAAGGAGTATCGAGCGATTCCGTCGACGAACCAGGTGATGCTGTTCGGCAGCCAGTCGATTCGGTACGTGTGGAATCCGTTGTCGACCGGATTCATGCTGCCGCCGGTTTTCACATCTTGATTGGAGTTCCACTTCGAGGGGCCGTGCAAATTGAATGACGGTCCGTACAGTCCGGGAATTTCGACGATGTCCACTTCCCCTTGGCTGGGCCATGAATATTCGCCACCGGGTTGTAGGCCGAGGGTCCAGAATGCGGGCAGCAGGCCCTGGGCGCTCGGCATCTTGATCGATGCTTCGATCCGCACCGGCGGCGTCACCGATTGCTTGCCCATACTGACCACGCGGGCGCTGGTGAAGTTGTACGGTGCCCGCTTGCGGTCCGGTGGGTACTCCCGACGCGCGGTGATGTTCAGTGAGCCGTTGAACTGGTTGGCGTTGTTCCAGGAATTCGTATAGTACTGCTGCTCACCGGAACTCGCGCCCCAGCGGCCGGTCTGAAATCCCCATTTCGAGGGGTCGGGTCCGCCGTACCCGTTGAATTGATCTTCCCACAGCAGGGTTCCTGCTCCGCCTTGGGTTCTCGGGGGTGCGGCGAGTGAGGGGGCGGCGGTCGCCGACGAGACGGCCACGGCCATCGTCGTCAGGGCGACCGCGATAATTGTGAATAGTGATCGCATGAGGGGGATTCCTGTCAGGTCATATGTCGGTGAACAAATGTCGACATTGGATTTCTAGCACGACAAAGTAGGCGGTAGAAGTTTCTTCTGGAATGCAGGAATTCTTGCGAATACAATGAATGAATTCACCTATGTTACCGGTCGGTAGCAAGGGTACCGACCGATATTGAGCGGTGGTCGGTTTGTTTCAGGAGTGACCGCAGTGACTCGGCGGCGTCTGTGAGTTCAGCGATACGGACGAGACGGGAGCGACTCGAGAGGGGCAGGAGTGGAGCCTGCAGTAACGACTCGAGAGGGGCAGGAGTGGAGCCTGCAGTAACGACTCGAGAGGGGCAGGAGTGGAGCCTGCAGGAACGACGCAGGTTCATAAGTCTGTGGAGCCGGTGACGGGAATCGAACCCGCCTCTCAACCTTGGGAAGGTCGCGTTCTACCAATGAACTACACCGGCGTGTGGTGCGGGTGCCAGGTTAGCAGGGCGTTCAGATGTCGATTCGCACGCCGTGCAGCAGGGTGAGGGCGTCGTGTGCGGCTACCGGCTTGGAGAACAGGTATCCCTGTGCGCGGGTGCAGCCCAGTTCGATGAGGGTGTTTCTGGCGCTCTGTGTTTCGACGCCTTCGGCGATGATGTTCAGTCCGAATGCGTCGGCGAGTCCGATGATGGACTGGACGATGGCGAGGTCGCCGGTGTCTCTGGCTCCGAGGTCGGTGACGAAGGCGCGGTCGATCTTGAGTGCGTCGACGGGGAGTTCCTTGAGGTGCGACAGGGAGCTGTATCCGGTGCCGAAGTCGTCTATGGCCACTTGCACGCCGAGTTCGCGAAGTTCGCGCAGTGTCACACGGGTGCGGGAAAGGTCCTGTACCACTGCCACTTCGGTGATCTCGAGGCAGAGATTCGGCCCGGCTATCGAGAACTCCGTGAGTGCTCTGGCGACGGCACCGACGAATCCGTTGGTGACCAGTTGGACAGGGGATATGTTGACGCGCATCGCGATGTCGAGGTGAGGGATCTCGCGTTGCCAGTCGGCGAGGGTGCGGCAGGCACGGTCGAGGACCCAGCGGCCGAGTTCACCGGCGAGGTTCGTCTCCTCGGCCACCGGGATGAATGCGGATGGGGGGAGCAGTCCGCGGGTGGGGTGTTGCCATCGGACCAAGGCTTCGACCGCGGTGATGCGTCCGGTGACCAGGTCCACCTCGGGCTGGAAGTGCAGGGTGAGCGAGTCGCCTGCGATGGCGTCGCGCAGATGGATCTCGACGTCGTTGCGGAGTTCGGCTTCGGCGTGCATCTCTTCGGTGAACAGGGCGATGTCGTGGCCGCCTGCGCGTTTGGCCACCAGGGCGGCCTGATCTGCTTGCCGCAGAAGCGACTCGGCGGTGTGCTTGCCCGGCTGACCGAAGGCGATTCCGATGCTCGCGCTTCTGCTGATTCGTTCGACTCCGAGGGTGACGGGGGCGTTCATGGCATCGGCGATCATCTCGGCGTGGTGTGTTGCGACGCGGGCCGAGCACGGCCCGGCGAGTACCACCAGGAACTCGTCGCCGCCCAGGCGTGCGACGAGACCGGCCGACTTGCCGACGAAGCTCTGCAGTCGATCGGCGATGGTCTCGAGGTAGTGGTCTCCGGCGAGGTGGCCCAGAAAGTCGTTCAGTGCTTTGAGTCGATCGAGGTCGATGTGCATCACGGCGACTGGGCCGGGCATGGACGGGTCGAGCCGTTCGCGGAGGTGTTGCGCGAGGGCCGTGCGGTTCGGCAGCTTGGTGAGGTGGTCGTGCAGCGCCGAGAATCGAAGTTGCTCCTCGGCGATCACCCGTGACTGCAGTTGAGAGAGCAGTGCCGCAATTGCTTTGAGCGCGTTGAGCTCTGCCTCGGACCAACTTCGGTCGCCGATCTTGATGAAGCCGAGGATGCCGGTGGTGCGTCCGGAGTGCAGCAGCGGAACGACGGCCATCGAGGTCGCGGAGAATCCCGACCCCTGCTCGACGCGTCGGCGGTAGTCCTCCTGCCCCGGATCCGGCCGAAACACTGCCGGTTCGGTCAGTGTTTCGGCCAGGCGGAATACCGAGTCTGCGTCGTCGAAGTAGACCACTGCGAGCGGATCGGGATCGGGCACGCTCAGTCGCGGTGGCCATTCCGCGCTGAGTCTGGTGGCCCTGGCCTCGAAATCGTTGTGCCGAAGGAAGCTGAAGTCGATGCCGAGGTAGTCCACGAGTTGCCGCAGCACGGAGTCGTAGGCCTCGCGCACCGTCGCCGCATCGACTCCCATGAGTTCGGTTGCGACGCCGGTGACGAGGACCTCGAGCGTCCGATTGTGCTCCAGGGCCCCACTCCCGCCTCTCGTAGACTCAGTGCAGGACTGTTCCCCCTGGTCTTCGCCGGAACTCTACCCCGATACAGACGCTGAAACAGGAAGTCTGCGACTATGTATCATGGTTTTCGGGGCGCAACTGAGCCGCAACACCAGTGCAACGGACTCGGTGTTTTCGATTTCAAGCAGTGCGCGGAACTCGAAACTCAACTGCTGCAGTGTTTCTGCGTGGTGCGTCGACAGTTGTCGGTATTCCTCCGCGGTCCGCGCGTAGAGGAACGCAGGGGAAACCGGTTGCACTGCCAAACCGCGCAAATGCGCAGTTACCCAAACGTTCTCCGTTGCAGATCCTCCTCTGATGTAATGTTCTGCGGTCGATCCGGGTACGACGACCACTGCAAGTGCCGAACTCGACAGCACTCGATCGCGCATATCGCTCCCCAGCGCCGCGCCGGCGTCCCAGGCATGCACGAGTTCCATGACCTCCGGCCGCTTGACGATCTCGAGCTTGGACAGGTCCGCGTCGTCGATCCCCAGGGTCGACACCTCGATTCCCCGATCGGGATCGAGATCTCCCGGCCAACGCAACTCGGAGAACATGTCTCGGTGCAGGTGCGGTGTGAGATACCGGATTCGATCCGCGGCAGCGAGGATGTTCGCGGCTGCGGCAATGGATTCGGGTGCCGTCAGCAGCACTGCCCGTCCACCTTCTGCTGCTGCCGCAGCGGCGATATCGGCGGCGATGTCCGCGTCCAAGGGCGCGCCGGTGCCCATTTCCCGGTTGGTGCACCGCTCGAGAACGCCGTCGAGCAGGCGTCGATCGGTGATGGGTTGTGGGTCGCCCGCACTCAGCGTGATCTCGACTCCGTGCTCGTCGACATCGGTGCGGTCGAGCCTGCCCTGCGCGGTGGCCACCACTCGCGCGTTGAAGGCGGCCGCACCGACCGCCACGTAGCTGCCGCGGAAGGCGATGTCGAGGGTCGAGGTTCGTGAACGATCGACCCCGATCCGTACGGTGCGTCCGTCTCGGGTGAACGTCCACGGTTGACTGTTTCCACCGGACGGCGCTCGGCGGGCAGCGTCGAGAACGAGCGCGTCGGAATCGACGGAGGTGCGGTGAGCGTCGACGGCGGTATCGTCCGAGGACTTCTGCGCCCGACGCGTCGGGTTCGGGGGCGCGAGCGCGTCGAGATGGTTGTCGAGGTCGATGCGGATTCGTCCCGAGGGTAGGTGCGCTCCGGTGCCGAAGCGTCGAACGGCAGCGGCGATGGTGGCACCGCCGAGTTGAACGTCGCCGCCCAACTGTGGCCAGGTCTCGATCGTTTCGCTCACTTCCACCATCGAAGCGGCCATGCGTGCCGAGAGCAGTGAGGCGTCGAGCTGATCCAGCACGATCGGGATCTTGTCGCGGGTGCCCAGCCCGTGCAGGCTCGTCGAGTCGATCTCGCCGAGGACGCCGTGGAACACCGGGCGGTCGGGTTCGAGGTCGAAGCGCTCGACGTCGAGCAGTCCTCGGTCGGAGGTCTCCATCAGTACCGGGATGCGTCGCGACCGCGCTGCCTCGCGGGCGCGGACCTTGACGTCGAGGGAGTCGCATTCCTCGACGAGCAGGTCGAGTCCGTCGAAGAACTCGTCGATGGTGTTCTCGGTGATGCCGTCCTCGGCGATTTCGACGCGTAGATACGGGTCGATTTCGGCAATGCGTCGGGCAGCGACGACCGCTTTGTTGATGCCGAGATCGAGGATGGACGCCGGAATTCTATTGAGGTTGGAAAGTTCGATCTCGTCGAAATCTGCGAGGCGAAGCGTCCCGCAGATTCCTTCGAGTGCGAGGGTGTGGGCAATGGCGTGCCCGACGCTGAGTCCGATGATTCCTATCGTGAGATCTCCCAAGGAATTCTGTTCCGCGAGGGTTATCTTGTTCCTGTTTCTGTCCAGCCTCAGGTGTCGAAACGAGTTGGGTCCGAGTACGGCGACGACAGTTTTTCGCCAGGGAAAGAATACCCACCTGTCGTTTTCGTCGAGAAGGCTCTGCTCAGGGCTGGGAAGCAGTGAGTGCAGGCCCTTTCTCTGTGTCTTCCGCTCGTCCAGAAATGTGAGGGTCGGATCGCGTCTGAGTTCGTCGAGTGCGTCACGCTGTGTGGCGTCCGTCTCGTCGAATATCACAGGCTTCCAGTGGTGGCCGGGTGTGTTTCGATCGTTCATGATGCGACTGCTTCCGGGAGTTCTACGGCTGCGCGGCGGTGTGCGAGAAGGGTAACCGTGTTGTGCCGCATCCGGCGCCAGGTGGCCAGGTCGGCGTTGAAAGCGAGTGTTGTTCTGTCCCACCAGAACACCTCGGTTCGGTAGCGTTCGTCGGGGTAGGGTATCGGCGCGATCTGGGTGGCGATCACCGCTCCGGTGTCGAGCCATGCGGCGCGGACGTGGGAGGCCGCGGTGGCCAGGGCGTAGCGCGCGCCGAGAAGAGCCGTGCTGTAGGCGGGGGACTCCGCGATCATCGCGGTGACGGCGCGGCCGTGGGGTGCGTCCTGAGCGACCCACGCGGACTTGAGTTCGACGACTCCGTGGCCGATGCGTTCGTCGAGCATGGTGTGCACGTGGCGTAGCCCGTCGGGATATTCGGCGAATTCGATCAGTGCGTGCGATTGATCGACCGAGGAATACGGTCCTTGCACCCGTACCCCGCCGACTATTTGTCCGGTTCGGTCGAGTGCGGCGAAGAACAGTGCAGTAGTGCTGCCGTCACGAATGGTCGACATTTCGAGTGCGGTGGTCACACCGTGTCGCGTGTAGCTTTCCTCTGCGCCGTCCAAAAATTGTTCCCACAAGGCCGGATTCTCGGCAGGAGTGGTAGCCAGAACGAGGCATTGGGATCTGTCATCCCAGTACGTGGGGACGTCGAACGGAATTGTCATTTCACTCTTCCTGATAGGAGTTGCCCGAATGTGAATGGTTGTGCCGCTCGATTGTCCGGCTTTTCCTTTGCGGAGCTATATGTCGTGATCGGGACTCGGGTGTGTCGCGGGGGACCGCCCAGGACCAGTAGCCTGCAGAGGTGCTGCTCTCCGACCGTGACATCCGTGCCGAAGTGACCCTGGGAAACCTGGCGATCGAACCGTTCGACCCGTCGATGGTTCAGCCGTCGAGTGTCGATGTGCGGCTCGACAAGCTCTTCCGGGTGTTCAACAACACCCGCTACACCCACATCGATCCGTCGCTGCAGCAGGACGAGTTGACGACGCTGGTCGAACCTGCGGCCGGTGAGCCGTTCGTCCTCCATCCCGGTGAGTTCGTTCTCGGCTCCACGCTTGAATTGACGACGCTGCCGGATTACCTGGCCGGTCGGCTCGAGGGGAAGAGCTCGCTCGGGCGGCTGGGTCTTCTCACGCACTCGACCGCAGGCTTCATCGATCCGGGCTTCAGTGGCCACATCACGCTCGAGTTGTCCAACGTCGCCAACCTCCCGATCACCTTGTGGCCGGGCATGAAGATCGGGCAGCTGTGTCTCTTCCGGCTGTCGTCGCCGTCCGAGAATCCGTACGGCAGTGCCGCGGTGGGGTCGAAGTATCAGGGCCAGCGCGGGCCGACGCCGTCGAAGGCCTACCTGAACTTCGTTCGGTCGAGCGTCGACTAAACGATCTCGCAGTTTGTTTCATCGCCGTAAAACGTGGTGAATGTCCGGTTGTAGCGGTACTCTGGTGACCTGACGTGGGTTGGGGCCTACCAGAGCGAGGTTTCTAGTGTCCGCGGTTCCCGATGTGTCCGTACTCGGCGCTTCATTGGGGTCGAGTGGTCTGCGCAGCGTGATCAGTGACAACGCTCGCCCCGGTGCTGTCCTGGAAGTGCACGAACCCGTCGCATCCCGGCCCGCACCCAACGGCCTCGCTCCCGATCCGTGGGATGCCGTCATCACCTCGGTACACAATCTGGCGACCGAATATGCGTCAGCGGACTTCTATCCGGTGCTCGCACTGCGCGAAAGCGACCCCAGGACGGCCTACGACCAGGACTTCTCCGACGGCGTTGTGCTCGTGTCCGAACTCGGTGCGCAGTTGGGTGCACTGCGTGAGACGCGTGTGCTGGCCGGCGAGCGCTGCGTCGCTCTGTTCGACGTCGGCGCATCCGGTACGTCGATCTCCGTGGTGGACATCGACAGCGGCGATGTCCTCGCGTCGCGTCGAACGGATGCCCTCAGTGGTGACGACTGCGATCGGGTGCTGTGCGATCACCTGATCGCGACGTTCGGTGCGGCCGAGGCGCTGACGGTCGAGGCTCGTAGGCGGCTCGTCCACGACGTCCGCGACGGGAAACACGAACTGGCTCTGCTTCGCAGTGTGTCGATCATCGGACCGTTCGTCGGCGGCCGTGCATCGCTGTGGCGTGGCAATCTCGACGAGCTCATCGGCGATTCCGTGCACCGAGCCGTCTCGATGGCCGTCGACGTGCTCGACGCGGTCGGCGCGCAGGGCGTTCACGTCGACGCCATCGTCGCAGTCGGCGGTGGTGCCAACATGCAGATAATTCGGCAGGTCCTGTTCGACGCGGTGTCGATGCCGGTCTACGTGCCGGAGCAGCCGGAACTGCTGGCTGCGCACGGCGCTGCTGGGATCGCTCGGACGGTGGGTCTGCGGCCCGCACCGGCACCGCCCGAGGTGCTCACCGATCGGTTCGTTGCGGCGGATCGGGATTCCGCAGACTTCGAGGTGGCCGCGGTTGCCCCGGTGGTCTCGAAGCGGCCGCGGCACAGCGACACCTCCTCCAAGCGGATGACCAGGGCCAACAAGTCTCGTCACCTCGGTGGCGCGCTCGCGGCACTCGTCGCGGTGTGTGCAGCGGGCACCGTGGTCACTGCGGCGGCACGGACGAGCGGCGACGATCCGGCGCCGTCGGTGAACATTTCGCAGGATTCGTCGCAGACCGCTCGGTCGCAGTCCGTGGTGCCTGCCGCAGACGGGTCACCCGCCGACCCCACCGGGTCGTCGTTGCCGCTCGAGACCACGACGACGCAGAGCTCCCCTCCGGTCGACGCGCCGGCAACGTCGTCCTCGCCCGAAGCGCCGACCACGACGGGCGGGGCGAGCACCACCGCAGATCGGCGCACCGTGGCCACGACCAGTGCGCCGTCGGACATAGAGGAGACGACGGCACCCGACAGGCCCACCCGCGATCGGTCGACCGCGGTGCCGACGACGGTCCCACCTGCCACCACGACTCGTTCGACCACAACGCGCCCCGCCACGACGACCCGGGCCACGACGACGCCGCGTCCGACCACCACCACGCGGTCGACTCGGACGTTCGATTTTCCGTTCCCGGACTTCGACTTTCCGCGTCGCTGACCGGTCTGCGCTTTCCGACGCCGCCGGCCCCGGTACTCGAGGCAGGATGAGCAGTATGGAGTCGATTCAGACCGAGCGCGAAGACAAGTTCGACGTCGACGCAGATTTTCAGTTGCCCACTCTCGCTTCACTGGTGCCGACCGGCGGTGCACTGGTGTCGAGCGAGACCGACCTGAGCAGTGAGTACTTCGACACTGCCGGCCACGACCTGTTGCGACGCGGAATCACGCTGCGGCGTCGTACCGGTGATTCCGACAACGGCTGGCATGCGAAGGTCCCGGCGGAGAAGGCGCGGACCGAGATTCGGCTCCCCCTCGGCAACGGTGCGAACAATGCGGTGCCGGACGAGCTGAACGACGTGCTGCGCGGTGCGGTGATGGGCGCGGAGTTGTCCGCGGTCGCGACTCTGACGACGCGTCGAACCATTCACACCGTGTCCGACGCCGATGGGGCCGTGGTCGCGGAAGTTGCCGACGACGAGGTCTCTGTCGTTCTGATCGGCGGGGCGACCGGTCCGCAGTGGCGAGAGGTCGAGGTGGAACTCGGACCCGCAGGGTCGGAGTCGTTTCTGAAGAAGGCGGGCAAGGTACTGCGCGCTGCCGGCGCTCGTCCGTCGGCGCATCCGTCGAAGTTGGATCGGGCACTGTCGGTGGTGCGCCAGGTGCCCGCCGAACCCGGGGCTGCGCTGCTGGCGGACTACCTCGACGATCAGGCACAGGCGATCGTCGCCGGCGATGTCTACCTGCGTCGAGGGCTGGATCCGATCCATTCCACGCGGGTGGCGATTCGGCGATACCGCAGTACCCTACGTGTGTTCGGGAGTCTGTTCGAGGACGAGCCCGCCGCGCAGCTCGAGGCCGAACTGTCCTGGTATGCAAGCATTCTCGGCGAGGTCCGCGATCGTCAGGTGCAGCGTGCTCGGTTCGCTGCGGCGTTGCGTGAACTGCCGCCCGAGCTGGTGCTCGGGCCGGTGGCGTCGCGCATCGAGAACGATCTGCTGGCCGAGCAGATTCGGTACCGCGAGGCTGCGATGACCGAACTCGACGGAGAGCGATACCGCGCGCTGCTCACGACGCTGTCGGAGTGGTCGCGCGGGCTACCGATCGACGGTGAGGTCACCGACCGAGTGTTGGTCAAGCTTGCGCGCAAGGCCGGGAAGAAGGCGATCGATCGCACGAAGAGTGCCGTGCGCGGCACCGACGACGAGGCATTGCATCGCGCACGGAAGGCGTCGAAGCGCGCGCGGTACGCGGCCGAGTTGGTCGCGCCGGTGGTGGACAAGAAGGTGTCGAAAGCGAACATCAAGCACTTCAAGACGATTCAAGAGGTGCTGGGAGAGCATCAGGATGCGGTGATCGCGGCCGAAATTCTGCGGACTCTCGGCGCGCGAGCAGGGACGACGGCCGGGGAGAACGGTTTCACCTTCGGCCTGCTCTTCGAGCGCGAGCGCCGTGCCGCCGAGATGGCCCGGGACGAGGCGAGTCGGTTGGAGTTCTGATCGCCTGAACCGGTATATTTCCCCGATTCGAGGCTCGAAGGGTACTCTGAGTCGGAATCGAATTCGGGGGAGTCGACGATCATGGCCATTGCGCTCGGGGTGCACGTCGGTGTCGAAGAAGTGTCTGCTTCGCTGGTCGAGGACGATCTGCCCGAACTCGGGCCCATTTCCACTCGCACCGTGTCCGTGTCCGCGGTTCCCGGCGGTGTCGGTGACGCCGTCACCACGATGCTCGGAATCATGAGGGTGCAAGCGGCTCAGAACGACTTGCTGATCAGCGGTTCCGGGGTGGTCTGCGACAGCATCGCGCTCTGCGGGATCGTTCGCGCTGCTCTGGCCGCTCATCATGTTCGCGACGTCGGAGTGGTGGATGCCGGAGATCCACGGCTGGATGCCGACTATTCGCTGGACATCGCGGCGGCACTGATCGGCACCGCTGCCGCTCCCATCGAGTGGACGGGTGAGCCGGTGGCCGTCCCTGCGGAGGCGGTCGACGAGGACTGGAGTGGTTCCGACGGCGATGTGGCCGGTACGCCGCGCAGTGCCCGACTGACGATGATCGGGTTGGGCGTCGCGGTTCTCGCCGCACTGAGCGGAGCCACGGTGTGGGCGCTGTCGGCGGCCGGTCCGACACAGAATCCCGTGGTCGACACCGCGGATGTCGCGGAGATGCCGTCGGGCGGAGACGGCGAAGCCGCGTCGTCTTCGGTGGCGGTGGTCGCCGATTCGGCGGTCCCACCTCCTGGCCCGTCGGCTGTTCCGCCCGTCGAGGCCGGGTTGTTCGAGGCCCCCGTGTACGGGCCGGTGCCGGTCGGTACCTGGAGTGAAGCAGTCCCTGTGGGTCCGGTCCCCACCACGTTCGGCGAGGTGTCTTCGGGTGGCGGCAACTCCGGTGTCGTCGAATCGGGTGGCGGCAGACCGGGCGTGGTCACGGGCGGAGGCGGTAACGCTGGCAGTGGCGACTCGGACGGCGATGCGGGCGGCGGCAACTCGGGTGGTGGTGACTCGGGCGGTGGTGACTCGGGTGGTGGTGATTCGGGCGGAGAGGAAACGCCGACCGTCGATCCTGCGCCCGAGCCGGAACCCGAACCCGAGGTGCCGTCCACGGACCCGTCCGAGCCGACCACCGAGGTTCCGGAGACCACCGAGCCCACCACCGATGCAGAACCGTCGGCGGATCCGGTCGAATAGCCTCCGATTCGTTGATTCCATTGTGAGCGAGCGGCTTTGATACTTGGACAAGTCCTTCGCGTGACGGGTATGTGAATTCGACTCCGACACCTGAACTTCTGCTCACGCGTCGCTACCATCGAGTGATCGACCAGTAGACGGTGAGTATCCGATGACCGACCATCCCGCAGTAGAACCGGTGACCCGCACGACTATCGACAGGGCAGTGGGTGTTCTCATCGCGCTGCGTGGCTGTAGTCCGGAGGATGCGTTCGCCGAATTGGCGGCGCACAGCTTCCGTTTCGATGTCTCGCTGGTGCAGTCCGCCCGTTCCATCGTCGCGGCCGCGCGTGGGATGGACTCGGCCAACGGTGTCGCCTGTGCGGCGATGTCGTCGGCGCAGGAGGAGTGGGGTCCACTGCTGGCGGACCGTCGAGATCCTTACGATCACGTCGCCTGAGATCGGACTGTACGAGTTTCGCTGCTTGTCATATCTCCCAAAACAAACCAAAAGTTCATTCAAATACCGAGATTGCTGTCCAGGCGGCGGTTCGGCGGTTACTATCGGCAGGTCGGAGTAGCCAGTCGAGTCGAGGAATCATGAGAACAGTCCTTGGTGTTTCGGTGGGTTCCGCCACTGCCCGAGGGGTCGCAGTCGATGCGATCGACGAGTCGGTGCGGTCGGCCCACATCGTTCACTCGTTCGATCCTGACGACCACCTGCAGGTTGCCATCGACTTGCTGGACTCCATGTCACGCGACCAGATGGTCGACCGAACCGACATCGTGTTGGCCGTACCCGACGATCCCGGTGCTCGCGCGCGTACGTCCGCCTACTCCACCTACGAGGCCGATCGCCTGCTGGTCGCTTCCGAACTCGGTGCTCAGCTGCGGTATCTGTGGGGCACGGGCCAGCTCGAGGGCGCTCGCACCGTCGCGGTCTGCGACATCGGGGCGTCCGGCACCACGGTGTCCGTCGCAGACCCGGCCAGCGGTACGGTCTTCAGTTCGGTGCGCACCACGCTGTTCGGAGGCAACAGCTGCGACGAGCAGCTCGCCCGCTACTTGCTCTCGACGTACGGAGCGGACGAGTTGACGTCCGATCACGCCCGCGCAGAATTGGCGGTGTCGGTCCGCACGGCACGCGAGCAGCTTTCTCGACTGCGGGTGGCGGAAGTTGCCGGACCCTTCATCGGTGGTCCTGTCAGGTTGTGGCGCAATACCTTCGACGATGTCCTCGAGCGCAGTATTCGCTCTTTGGAGGACTGGGTGGCCAGTGTCATCGTCGACGCACCCTGCGCCGTGAACGCCCTGGTGATGGTCGGCGGCTGCGCCAACATCCCGACGCTGCGGCGCCTGTTTCGTCGGGATCTGCTGCTGCCGGTCGTTGCGCCGGCCAATCCGGAGTCCCTCACCGCGCACGGTGCGGCTCTGATGGCGGTCGACGCGGTCGCGTCGCGCCGACATCGCCCGCGTGGTGCCACGATCGCCAACGTTGCGCCGTCGCAACACGCCTCGATGGTGGGCATGGTGGGCTACCACGACTCTCCGCGACACCGCTCGGCTTGAACCCTCCGGCCTGGCCAACGAACGCCGTTGTTCGGTAAGTTGCTCGGGTAATGGTGAACAGTGGGGTACGAGACGGTGGGACAACAGTGGCAGAGCAGGTAGCGGAGTCCGGTACGGCAGCAACCGACGGGGAAGCATTCGATCCGGCAGAGCATGCTCGGAGCATGGTCGGTTATCACTACCGCACCGAGGACTACTACGAGGTGGGCCGCGAGAAGGTCCGTGAGTATGCCCGCGCCGTCCAGGATTTCCACCCCGCCCACTGGGACGGTGACGCCGCGGCCGCGCTGGGTCACAGCGCTCTCGTCGCACCTCTGACGTTCATGTCGCTGGTCGGCACCCTCGCGCAGAAGAAGCTTCTCCAGTCCATCGCCGAGGGCTACGACCTGAGCCAGATTCTGCAGACCGATCAGGTGCTGGTGTTCCAGAAGCCGATCCTTGCCGGCGATCAGCTGACGTGCGATGTCTCGCTCGACTCGTTCAAGACGGTCATGGGTCGCGACATGATGGTCACCAAGAACGTCGTGTCCAACCAGAAGAACGAACTGGTGCAGACCACGTACACCACGCTCCTCGTCGGTCGGTCCGGCGAGATCGATCCGGCCATCGCCGAGTCCGCGCAGAATCTGGTGATGTTCGGCGCGACGACCGATACCAGCGGTGCCGATTCGAGTGAGCACGACACTCTGTCCACTCCGCAGGAACACGAGCCGCTGATCATCGAGGAGTACCGGGGTCGGCCGACGCAGAAGTTCGACGACGTGAACGTCGGAGACGAACTGCCGTCGCGCACGGTGCGCCTGACCCGCGGTGATCTGGTCAACTACGCGGGCGTTGCCGGCGATGCGAACCCGATTCACTGGAGCGAGCAGTTCGCCAAGCTGATCGATCTCGAGAACGTGCTGGCCCACGGGATGCTCACGATGGGCGTCGGCGGCGGTTACATCACCGAGTGGCTCGGCGACCCGGGCGCTGTGAAGGATTACACCGTCCGCTTCACCACCCCCATTCCCGTGGACACCCACAAGGCCGCCGAAATCGTCTTCACCGGCAAGATCAAGTCGAAGGACGAGGCGACGCGTACTGCAGTGATCTCACTGGGCGCGACATTCGAGGGCAAGCGAATCTTCGGTCACCGCGCTACGGCAACAGTGCAATTGGGCTGAGTGCCTGCGGCAGTGGTGTGGTTGAGTGCCCCGGGCGGCACTTGACCACACCACTCGATGCCCGGCTGACTGGCGAGTTGGTGGGCGTGGTCGCCTTTGCCGCGGATCGGCTCCTCGGTTTTGGATTTCCGACTCCGATCGGCGTCGGGTATCCATATCTGGGGAGCTGATGTGCAGGATGCAGCAGCATTAACGCCCTTCGTCGTAATCCACACCCCCTGTAGCGGGCGTGAATTCATGTGAGCGGCGTGGATGTGCGCTGGGTTCATCCCCCCACGAAGATGCAGAAGGGGTGGCCGGCCGGGTCGGCATAGATTCGGATCGGCTCTTCTGGGTCATCTCGCAGATCCCGCAACAGTCGCGCACCCAATTCGATTGCGCGCGAGTGCTCTTCGTCGAGTTGTTCGACGGTGTCGACGCGAAAGTCAAGGTGCAGCATCTGGGGGTGTTCACCGTCCGGCCATGTTGCTTCGGGAAGAGTGTCGATCTGCTGAAATGCGATGCGCCACGAGCCGTCGGGTGCGTTGATGGCGAGCCAGTCCGGGTCGATCGGTTCGGCGTCGCCGGGAACGTACTCGAATCCCAGGAGTTGCCGATAGAACTCGGCGAGTTGGCGGGCGTCCGTGCAGTCGAGTACCACCTGGCGTACCGAAATGTTCATGATCCGCGCTTCTCCTTTGCGTGGTGTCGGGCCGCACGTGCGCGATTCCCGCATGCGCGGCAACACCATTGCTGATTGGGCCGATCCTGCAGAAACAGTTGACCGCATCGGGGCGCGTCGCACAAAGCCAGTCGATCCCGATCCGGCCCGTTCAATAGGTCGATGACGGCCGACGCAGCACGCGCACGGAGGGATTCGATCGGATCTGCCGTTCCCACAACATGTCCGACGCCACCGCCGTCTCCGATATCGATTCGGCGGGTCACCGGGAGTCTCCGCGCAATGTCGTCGATGTGTTCGACGCTTTCGTCCGGAACATCCATGTTCGACGCCACCGCCCGCAGTAGCGACAGTATGTGATCGCGCGTCACCCGAAATGTGTCCACGTCGGCCTCGGCGGGGATGGCCTCGGGTACTCGACCCCCCTGCAGTTCGGCCCACTCCTGGAGGTCGGCGGCCGAATTGATCAACTCGGCGTAGGTGCCGCGCTGCAACTGCACGGTGTTGACCACGTCGAGTGCGAAGTGGTCGCCGAGCCAGGTCCAACCCATATTTCTGACTCTAATGGTTTACCAATCAAAAAGCATCAGATACCGTCGAGATGATGACGGACATTCAATGGCTGCCGTTCCTCGGCGTTGTGCTGCTGGCGTACGCGATACCCGGCCCCGACTTCGCGGTGGTGGCCCGGGCGGCGGCGAACAGCCGCAGCGCGGGGTGGAGGGCGGGCCTCGGTGCGCAGGCCGGACTGTGCGTGCACATGGTCGCGGCTGTCATCGGAGTATCGCTGCTGATCTCGCGGTCACCATTGGTGCTGAACATAATTCAGGTACTCGGAGGGCTCTATCTGGTCTGGTTGGGAATCGCGGCGTTGCGGGATTCGGCAGCTTCGTCATCGGCGGCTACGGATGTCCGCTGGTTTCGAATGGGTCTGACGACGAATCTCCTGAATCCCAAGGCAATTCTGTTCTTTGTCGCCATCCTGCCGCAGTTCGTCGACCCCGATGGTTCGCTTCCCCTGCAGGTCGGGATCCTCGGAATCGTCGATGCAGCAATAGGACTGGCAGTCTGGGCGGTGGTCACCGCAGCTGTCGGCCGCCTGATCGGTCGTTCGGCGACCTCGAAGCTCTGGAACAGAACAGTCGGAGTGCTGTTCATCGGCATAGGTGTGGCATTCGTGGGCAAGGCGATGTAGTCGAAGTGGACGATGCCGGGCAGGCCCAGAACTGCGTCACCGTCGGCGTCGGTCGACTATGTGCTGGATGCCGGCGAACACGGCACCGATCACGATCGACGCCGTCAGGCATTCGGTCAAGAATATGAGACTCGACTCTCTGAACAGCGGCGACTCCGACATCTGCGCGGCCATCGAGTCGGGGTGAACCAAGGCAATGCCGGAGACCGGCGGAGGACTGAGGGTGGCGGCGGCCCACAAGGAACCTCCCAGAAACACCGAAATCGGCAAGGGCCACCAGAACAGCGACTGCCGAGATCCGCGAATCCATGCTGCCGCTGCAACCGTGCACAGTGTCAGCGCGCTGATGGCGAGCGAAGACGGAAACCACGGCGAACCCTGTTCGGTGAACAGTTGCGCATAACCGAGGATCGATATGCTTCCGGACTCGCCGGAGATAGCCGCTGGGTCGAAGGGCGCAAGGGGCGCGGCGAAGTGCCACAGAAATGACAACGCCGTGGCCAGGGTCAGACCGAAAACTATTGCGGTCCAGCGCATCAGGATGACTCGCTCAGTGGACTATCCCCGTGTTCGGATCGTACTTGGGAGTGCGGTCCCGTAGCGACGCGTCCGACTCCAGCGCCTGGCCTTTCCTGCGGAACTTCGCGACACCACTGCGGCGGAGCCGCACTCATTCCCAACTCGAGACGACTTTCCGCGTCGGGCGCTCGTTGCTGTTGGAGAACAGGTGTGGGCTCTTGCTCTTGATGTATTCCACATCGGCGAACACGGCGCGCAGATGCTCGCGCATCGACCGGGCGGCCGCCTCAAAATCTCGTGCTTCGAGGCCGTTGACTATTGCGGTGTGTTGCGCGATGAGGTCGGGGATGGGCCGCGTGTCACGCAGGCCGAGTCGTCGTGCCCGGTCCAGGTGGGCTTTCGCGGATTCGACGGATCGCCATGCGGCGGAGTGTCCACCGGCCGCAAGAAGTAACTGGTGGAACTGCTCGTCCAGCTCGAAGAATTGATCCATGTCGATTCCGGGCTCGGCCTGCGCTGCCAGATTGGCGCGCAACGCAGCGAGGTCCTCGTTCGAGCGAGAGTTGACGGCATCGCTGAGCGACGCGGTTTCGATTGCTTCCCGGACGAATTGGGCGTCGGCGACACGCTCGGTGTCGACGCGTGAGACGAACGTACCGAGTTGCGGAAAGACCTGAACGAGTCCCTCTTCGGCCAACAGGATCAGGCTCTCGCGGACGGGTGTGCGGCTCACGGACATCTGCTCGGCCAGTTCGTTTTCCGACAGCGGGCTACCCGGGGCGAGCGTCAAGGAAACGATGCGTAGGCGTAACTCTCGGTACGCCCGCTCCCGTGCAGTGACTTTCCTGCTGCTCTGTGTGCTCACCGGTCAAGACTAACGCGGGGTGCTGGGTGACCCACAGTGCCGATGCCTTGACGAAGTGCTCTCCGTCACTAGTATGGTAGTACTGATATTCAACACTACGGCGGAGGCTCCACAGCGATGGCATTGATCGGCGGCAACGACGAGGCGGCCGTTCTACACGGTCCACGTGACCTGAGGATCGAGCAGATCGACCGGATGCAGGTCGCCGACGATCAGGTCAGAGTGGAAGTACACGGCGTGAGCCTGTGCGGCTCGGACCTGCACTACTACGCAGACGGCCGCAACGGCACCAACTCGCTGACGCAGCCCACCGTGTTGGGGCACGAGGGATTCGGGGTCATCACCGAGGTCGGTGCGGGAGTGTCCCAGGATCGCATCGGCCAGCGAGTGGCCATCGAACCCGCGATCCCGAAAAGCACGTCACCGCTGAGTCTGAGCGGTCACTACAACGTCTGCCCCAGCGTCGTTTGCTTCGGATCCCCACCGAATCACGGACTGCTACGGCAATCCGTTGTTCTCGCAGCCGAATTCGCGCACCAGATCCCGGATTCGATCGACGATGGCGTCGCGGCACTGATCGAGCCGTTGGCCGTCGCGGCGTGGGCTGCCGCCCGGGTCGGCTCGGTGTTGGGCAAGCGCATCGCGATCACCGGAGCAGGGCCGATCGGCCTGCTGGTTCTGCAGACGGTCATTGCCCTGGGCGCATCGGAGACGACCATCACCGACGTCGCACCTGCGCGGCTCGAGGTCGCGGCAGCACTGGGTGCCACGGCCACTCTGCTTTCGGGTGAGGACGCACTGCCCGAGGCCGCATTCGACATCGCGTTCGACTGCTCGGGCCATCCCGGAGCCATTGCCGACGCGGCACGCTCGCTTGGCCCGGCAGGCATCCTGGCGCTTGTCGGCGTGCCGGGGCGCGCGCTCGCCGAGTTCCCGATCGGGGCAGTGCAACGCTGGGAGCTCGACATCCGCGGGTGCTTCCGTTACGGCCCTTCGGCATTCGCCGATGCGATCGCCCTCGCCGGGTCGGCGCGAGTGGACCTCGCCGCACTGGTCACATCGACCTACCCGCTGGCCGAATCTGCCGCCGCGCTCGAGGCCGCGCTCACCGACCCCACCCAGCTCAAGATCGTCATCGACACCACTTCGCAAGGACCGCAATGAAAATCATCGATGCCACCGTCATCGTGACGGCTCCGGGCCGCAACTACGTCACGCTCAAGATCACCACCGACGAGGGCATCGTCGGCTGGGGTGATGCGACGCTGAACGGACGCGAGCTCGCGGTCGAGTCGTACCTGAAGGATCACATTGCGCCGCTGTTGATCGGACGCGATCCACATCGGATCGAAGACATCTGGCAGTACCTGTACAAGGGTGCGTACTGGCGGCGGGGGCCGGTAACGATGACGGCCATCGCAGCGGTTGACGTCGCACTGTGGGACATCAAGGGCAAGGCCGCCGATATGCCGGTTTACCAACTCCTCGGCGGTGCGGCACGGGACGGCATCATGGTCTACGGTCACGCTAGCGGTGGCAGCATCGAAGAGATGCTCGACGACGTCCAGGCTCATCTCGACAAGGGCTACAAAGCGATTCGCGCCCAGTCGGCCATTCCCGGTTTGAAGAAGACCTACGGAATTCCGGTCGAAGGTTTCTACGAGCCCGCCTCCGGAGCTGCGCCGCAGGAGGATTCGTGGGATACCGCCCCGTACATGCGGTTCGCGCCGCAGATGCTCGGTGCCGTTCGAGAGCGTCACGGATTCGACTTCCACCTCCTCCACGATGTGCATCATCGCCTGAGTCCGATCGAAGCCGGCCGTCTCGGGCGCGACCTCGAAGAGATGCGCATGTTCTGGATCGAAGATCCCACCCCCGCCGAGGATCAGAGCGCCTTCGCGGTCATTCGCCAGCACACAACCACCCCGATCGCCGTCGGCGAGATCTTCAACTCGATCTGGGATTGTCAGGATTTGATCACCAACCGGTGGATCGACTACATCCGGGCGTCGGTCTCGCACGCCGGCGGTATCACCCATCTGCGCCGAATCTTCTCGCTCGCGGATCTGTACGGCGTTCGGTCCGGATCTCATGGCGCAGGCGATCTTTCACCGGTATCGCTCGCAGCTGCACTACATGTGGATCTGTCGATTCCCAACTTCGGCGTGCAGGAGTACATGGGTCATGTGGACCCGACGGGCGATGTGTTCCAGACGAGCTACACGTTCACCGACGGCTACATGCATCCGGGAAACCAGCCCGGTATCGGCGTCGAGGTGAACGAAGAGGCTGCCGCGAAGTACCCGTACAACCCCAAGTATCTGCCCGTCAATCGCCGTCTCGACGGCAGTATGCACGATTGGTGAAGCGCCACATGACCACAACGCAGTTCGATGTAGTCCTGCTCGGCGAGCCGCTCGTCGAGGTGTCGACCACCGAGGCCTTCCGGCACAGTGCAGGCGCTGTGCTCGGGGTATCGGGAGATGTCGTCAACGCAGGTGCCGCTGCCGCTGCTGCGGGCGCTTCGGTCGCGCTCGTCGCGCGGGTGTCCGACGACGAACTCGGCGACGCCGTCTGTGCGCGAATTCGTGAACTCGGCATCGACGACGCCTACATTCGGCGAGTCCCCGGTCAGCAGGGTGTCTACTTCCTCCACATCGATCCGGAGGGCAATCGCCAGTTCTCCTACGCCCGAGCCGGATCGGTGGGCAGCCAGCTCGACGTGGCGGACCTGCCCGAGGGCGTGATCGAGCACGCGGGTGCCGTCTTGGGCGGCGGAATCGCGGCGGCGCTGTCGCCGACCCTCGCCCGCACGATGCTGCACGTCGCGCAGCATTCGAGCAGATTCGTTTACGACCCCAACTTCCGTCCTAGATTGACGACCGCCGAGCAGGCCCGAGAGTTCCTGCAGAACATCGCCCCCTATTGCGAGGTGATTGTTCCGTCGGCACCGAGTGAGATCGAATTGCTTCTCGGTACATACGATCCGGTGAGCGCCGCGGCCTCTCTGATGGGGTGGGGTGCGCGCTCTGTGGTGGTCACCCAGGGTTCCGAAGGGTCCAGCATCTTCACCGAGGATGGACGGTCTCATCAGCCGGTGATCCCCGCCCTCCAGGTGATCGATCAGACCGGTGCCGGTGACGTGTTCGCCGGAACCCTGACGGCGCGTCTCGCTCTCGGCGAAGATCTTCGCGAGGCCGCGGCCATGGCTGCGGCAGCGGCATCGCTGAGCGTCGGCGGACGCGGCGGCACCGGTCTCATCGCACCGCTCGACGATATTCGACGCCACAGTGAGCGGTACCTCAACGAGCGAGTGGCGACATGACGGCCTCCACACGTTTGTCCGACGCGACCGCCGCGGTCGTCCGTCCCACCTCGAGCGGAATCGTGCATCTCGGCGTCGGCGCCTTTCACCGGGCGCACCAAGCGGCCTTCACGTACGAGGCAGCGTTGCTGACCGGTGAGACGAATTGGGGGATAACGGGGTTCACCCAGCGGAGCAACACCGTGGTGGAACAGCTCGCCCCACAGGACGGGTTGTTCACCCTGGTGCAGAAGGGAACCGAGCAGTCGACGGCCACCGTCGTCGGTTCGATGCTCGATGTGCGGAACGCAGCCGCGGACCCGGGCGCGGTGGTCGAGGCGATCGCCGATCCGGCAACGCACATCGTCACTCTGACGGTCACCGAGAAGGGGTATCGACTCGACCCTGCGTCGGGTCGACTGCGTCTCGACGATGCGGAGATCGTGGCGGATCTGAGCGGTAGGCCGCCGCGGACGGTGGTCGGGCAGTTGGCCGCGGGGTTGGCTCGGCGAATGGGTGTCGAGGCGCCCCTTACGGTGCTGTGCTGCGACAACCTGCCGTCGAACGGGCGCGTTCTGTCCGAGTTGGTCCACGCCTTCGTCGACGCTCGCGGCAGCAACGACGGCCTGGCCGAATGGATCACGCGTCGGGTCACGTTCCCCAGCAGCATGGTCGATCGAATCGTGCCCGCCACGACCGAGGACGACCGAGCCGACAACGAGCGAAGAACAGGCCTGCGCGACGACGCCCTGGTGGTGTGCGAGCCGTTTCGGCAGTGGGTGATAGAGGACGATTTCGCGGGTCCACGTCCGGCGTGGGAACGAGTGGGCGTGCAGTTCGTCGAGGACGTCGAGCCCTGGGAAACGATGAAGCTGCGCGTACTCAATGCCACTCACTCGGTGCTGGCGTACCTCGGCATCCTCCGCGGGCACGAGACCATCGCCGAGGCGGTCGCAGATTCGGTGCTCGACGAGATCTGCAGGACCATGGTTGTCCGCGACATTGCGCCGACTGCCACCGTCGAAATCGACGCTGTGGGGTACGGCGACGAGGTTCGTGCGCGATTCGCCAATCCGGCGCTGAAACACACCACCCGGCAGGTGGCGATGGACGGATCGCAGAAGCTCGGTCCGCGTCTACTGGGAACCGTGCGCGACGCCACGGCCGCCGGTGGTTCGACGGACATGCTTGCCCTCGCCGTTGCGGCTTGGTGCGCATTCGTGCTCGACGAGACGAAAGCCGGACGTGCGCTGGACGATCCGTTGTCGGCGCAGTTGACGGGTGCCGGATCGGCGTCGGATCTGCTCGCTGTCGAGTCCATCTTCGGGCCCGATCTCGGGGCCAGTTCACCGTTCGGCACGCAGGTGGTTGCGTGGACCGACTTCCTACGGACCGACTCGCTGAGCGAGTGGAAACGAGTGCTGGTATGACCTCCGAACCCGCTGCACCTACCGAAAACCTCACCGCCCGTGATGTATTGCACGTCAGTCCGGTGATTCCGGTCGTCGTCATCGATCGAGTCGAGGACGCAGTTCCGCTGGCACGCGCACTGTACGCAGGCGGTATTGGCATCATCGAGATGACGTTGCGGTCGGAGGCGGCGCTCGGTGCCATCGCGGCAATTGCCGCGGACGTGCCGGAAGTGGTGATAGGCGCGGGAACGGTGTTGACCCGCGAGGATGCACTGAGATCGGTGGATGCCGGCTCGAGATTTCTGGTCTCGCCCGGATCACCGAGCGGCCTGCTCGACGCGGCCAGCGCGTTACCAGTTCCTCTTCTGGCGGGAGTGTCGACTGCGACCGAAGCGATGACGGTTGCCGAGGGTGGATCGACCGAGATGAAGTTCTTCCCCGCCGAGTCGTCGGGTGGAGCGGCGGCATTGGGTGCGCTGGCGGGTCCGTTGCCGCACTTGACGTTCTGCCCCACCGGCGGCATCACTCCTCGGAACGCCGTCGACTATCTGGCGCTACCGAACGTGGTGTGCGTCGGCGGTAGTTGGCTCACGCCGCGGTCGCTCGTGCAGGCGGGGGACTGGGCGGCGATAGAGGAGTTGGCCCGTTCTGCGAGTGGGCTGTCCACCACGTAGTTCGGTTCGCGAAGGGCCATTGACGTATTGGTATAACAGTGCTTGTATATCACTGTGGCGAGCGCCACCAACCCTCCTCGATGAGGCACAGGTCTCGCGGAGGCCCGCAGCGAACTCGCATCATGAACTCATCGATCATCACCAGCAATGGAGCTTCGGATGTCACAAGACACCAACGAATCGACGGACGATCGCGGTAACACCGCCGTCTCGACTCGCAGTACCAAAGACCTCACCAAGGCCGCGATGTCCGGTTGGCTGGGTACGGCAATGGAGTTCATGGACTTCCAGCTGTATTCGCTCGCCGCCGCGATCGTCTTCAATCGCATCTTCTTCCCCGACGTGAGCCCGGCGATCGGATTGATCGCCGCCATGGCCACGTACGGCGTCGGCTACGTGGCCCGCCTGGTCGGTGCCATCTACTTCGGCCGGATGGGCGATCGGATCGGTCGAAAGAAGGTCCTGTTCATCACCATTGCGATGATGGGTGCCTCCACCACGCTGATCGGTGCGCTGCCGACGTACGACGCGATCGGCATCATGGCCCCGATCCTGCTCGTCGCCCTCCGTCTGATCCAGGGATTCGGTGCCGGAGCCGAAATCGCCGGTGCCACGGTCATGTTGGTCGAATATGCCCCGGACAAGCGTCGGGGTCTCATCGCGTCGCTCGTGTCCTTGGGCACCAACTCCGGAACACTTGCCGCGTCGGCCATCTGGGCGTTGCTGCTCGCTGTCCTGTCCGAGGATCAGTTGCTCAGCTGGGGTTGGCGCATCCCGTTCCTCGCGAGCTTCTTCCTGATGATCTTCGCGGTGTGGTTGCGCTCGAACCTGAAGGAAAGCCCGGTCTTCGAAGAGCGCGCCGACGTGGTCGACGGTGTGGCTCTTTCGCGCGACGAGATCGAGAAGACCGACGAGGAACTGAAGGTCAGCGTGCTCGAGTCGGGCCTCAAGCAGAAGAAGGGCCGCGCGTTCTTCATCGCACTGGGTCTGCGGTTCGGTCAGGCCGGCAACTCCGGACTGATCCAGACATTCCTGGTGGGCTACATCGCGTCGACGCTGCTGATCGATCGTTCGATTGCCACCAGTGCGATCGTCTACGGCTCGCTCATCGGCTTCGCCACCATTCCGATCGTCGGTATCCTGGGCGACCGGTTCGGTCGTCGCCCGATCTACATGGTGCTCAGTGCGCTGACGATGATTCTGGCTTTCCCGCTGATGCTGATGGTCACGAGCGGCAACACCGTAGCCCTCGTCGTCGCGATGGTGCTGGCTCTCAACCTTGGTGTGCTCGGCCTCTTCTCGCTCGAGAGCGTGACGATGGCGGAGTTGTTCGGCGCGCGCACCCGCTTCACCCAACTCGCATTGGCCAAGGAAATCGGCGGCATCCTCGCCACCGCGATCGGACCGTTGCTCGCCGCCAGCCTCACCGCGTGGACTGGAAGCTGGTGGCCCATCGCGGCGATGCTCGTGATCTACTCGGCGATCACCCTGGTGTCGTCGTACCTGGCACCGGAAACCAAGGGTCGCGATCTCGTCAGGCTCAACGACGCAGCCTGAGGTGTGTGCAGTGGTGCGGCCCGATCCATAGCTGCACCACTGCAACGCAATTGGTACGAAAAGTTCGGACACCCCTCTTGGCACTCTCCGGTGGAGAGTGCTAATTTGGGTCTCGCACAGTGAGAGGCGGCCCGCCGCTGGGGCGGACGCATCGTCGTACAGGAGGTGGTTGCTGTGCTTCGCTTCGATCCGTTCCGTGACCTCGATTCCATTGCTGCCGGGATGCTCGGCGCGACCAGTGGTTCGGACCGCGCACCCAGGTTCATGCCGATGGATCTGTACAAACTCGATGACCACTACGTTCTCAACGCGGATCTGCCCGGTGTCGATCCGGGCTCGATCGATGTCGACGTCGATCGTGGCACTCTCACGTTGACCGCGCATCGCACCGCGCCTACCAGTGATGGCGTGCAGTGGCTTTCGTCGGAGCGTTTCGCCGGAACGTATCGCCGCCAGCTCTCGCTCGGTGACGGTGTCGACGCGGAGAAGATCTCGGCGTCCTACGACAACGGCGTGCTGACGGTGACGATTCCCCTCGCGGCCCGTGCCAAGCCGCGCAAGATCGAGATCGCCCACGACAACACACAGCGAACCATCGAGACCCAGACCAGCTGATCCAGCGCCGACGAGCTCGCAGTTATGCAGACGAATCGGACCCGAAACCCTGCGTAACTGCGAGTTCGGCGTTGGTCAGGATCGCAGCGGCCGCGGCATCCGGTGCTTGGGTCGGAATCCAGTGCGACACATCAGGTAACACCGTCAATGTGTAGTGGGCATCGACGTAGCGTTGCGCACCCTCGACGGCGGATCGTCCGATGAACGTGTCTCCGTCGCTCCACACCATCGACGTCGGCACGGTGATGCGCAGCCGGCCGATGCCCGGGTTCGAGAACGGCAGTCCGCGGTACCAGGTGATCGCGTGGTGCATGGACCCGTAGTCGACGACCTCCTCCACGGTTCGGGCGAGATCGGATTCGCTCATTCCGCTTTTCTCGTACCACTTCTCGGCCCTCTTGCCCGGTCTCGTCATCCATCGCTCGGGCAGGATCGGCAGCTGGAAGAACGCGAAGTACCAGGAAAGTCGGAACTGTTTCGAGGTGAGCAGGGCAGTCATGAAGGCACCCGGGTGCGGAACCGAGAACGCCGTCAGCGACGCAACGAGTCGGGGGTGTCGGCCAGCGGTGACCCAGGCGATGTTCGCTCCCCAATCGTGTCCGACCAGGTGGACCGGTCGTCCGATCACCGCCATCAAGGCGGTCACATCGTCCACCAACGCTCCGACGCGATAGTCGCGCCGGCCGTTCGGCCGAGCGCGCGGCGAGTAGCCGCGCTGATCCGGGGCGATCGTGCGCATCCCGGCGTCGTTGAGTATCGCCATCACCGCAGACCATGACGATGCTCGTTCGGGAAATCCGTGCAGCAGCAACACGACCGGGCCGTCAAGCGGTCCCTGGTCGAGGACGTCGAACACGAAACCGTCGCGCGTGTACTCGGTGATTCTCTCGGTCGCAGAGCTGGCCGTCAGCATGTGCTGGGTACCGATTGGCCTGCGAACACGGCAGCCAGGAACTGCATGGCCGCCTCGTCGCTGACATCGTGGCCCTGTTCTGGTTGTTCCTGCGCAACGACCGAATCGCCCAGGGCACAGGCCTTTCGGACGCCGTCGGCGGTCCACTGCGGCAGCACGATGTCGTCTTTCGCGCCGTAGGCCACGAACATGGGCACCTCGGTTCGCACCTGGGGAAGTGTGTAGCGATCGATCACGTCGAGCAGCTGTTGCCCGGATTGTGCTGAGTCGGCAGCGAATTCGTCCGGTGCCATCGCCTCGACGGCCCGCTCCTTGCCTTCGACGTCTCCACCCTGGCAGGTGAGCAGGAGCTCGTTGTTCTCTTCGGCGACGCTGCCGCTGTAGTTCTTCGGGTCGATCGAGGGATCGACCTGTTGTGCGCCGTAGAGCACGGACGGCATCAGTTCTTTCTGCGGTGTGGTGAGGGTTCCGTCCATTCCGGCCTGCACCAGCGGCTTCAGGTCGGTCGGCGGTGACAGTGACACCGATCCCACCAGGTCCAAGCCCTGACCGTAGGAAGCGGCGAGTTCGTTTGCAGCCCAGGCGGCTTGGCCACCTTGCGACAGGCCGACAGCGGCCCAGCGCGTGGAGACGTCGGGTAGCGCGGTGTGGGCTGCGCGGGCCGCGTCGATCATGTTGTGTCCCGAGGTGCGCGGTTCCAGGTACGGGTGCGTGCCGCCGCCGGTGCCCAGGCCTTGGTAGTCGGGCAGCACGGTGACGTAGCCGAGTTCGGTGAAGTCCTGCACAGCGAACTGGTAGCCGAGCAGGTCGGGATACAAGGTGGGTCCGCAGTCGGCCTGCACTCCGGTGGTGCCATGCCCGTAGACGACGATCGGCCAACCGCCCTCGGGCGGGGTGCCTGCCGGAACGGCTGCCACTCCGGAGACCGCCGTGGGGGAATTGTCGACACCCGAGGTGGACTCGTAGACGAATCGGTACAGCGTGGCGCCGGTGTCGGAGAGCTCTGCCGATCGATCGCCGAAGTCCTCGGAATCGAGAACGGTGCCCGGCACTCCCGTGAGGTCGTACTGCGGGGCCGGTGCGGTCGTCGTCTCGGCGGGCGTGGTCGCGGGCTCGGACTCGGGTGTGGAGCTGCACCCGACGAGCGCGGTCACCGCGCAGGTGGACGCCGCGAGTGCGGCCCCGACGCGTCGAGCTCGGTTCGGTCGACTGATGGCATTCACTCCCGCGTGTCTACCAGACCGTGGCGATAACCGGCAGGCTCAACTGCCCGTATGCGTCCGGTGGACGTCGTCGACCAGTTCGTGAGTGACCCGGTAGCCGGCGCGCATGCGCTGCATTTCGGCGTCGCGCACCAGGTAGGACCGCCGCGTCAGCTCACTCGGTCCGCCGGCCCGGAGCGTGCGCGCTCTGTTCACCAGCGGGAGCAGCGGCCCGACAAGCGACACGACGTGCTTGAGTGACGAAGCCGGGATGTGCAGATCGTCCGACGCCTCGTCGCCGATCAACACGCGCTGCAGGGCAGACATCGTCGCCGACGCCACCGCGTGGGTCACCCCATGGGGCCCGGGTAGCAGGTTGGCGAGTTCGGGCACCAGATAGTCGTCGGTCAGGGCGGCGACGAAGTCCCGGTCGTCTTGGCTGGGGCCAGGGGAGGTGAGTCGGTACAGCTGCTCGATGCGGATGTGGTCCGATTCGTCGATCGGGTTGAGCTCGTGGTCGACGCCGACGACATGTCCGACGTAGCGCCACAGGTGGTAGATATCGCCGAGTTCTGTGTCGGTGAAGCGCACGCCGACCCGGTGCATGGCGTCGAGCGCGATGTGGCCGAACTCGGCGATCGTGAACGCCATGTACGGCTGCGGGATCGGCACACCCCAGGCTTCGTCGTCCCACGTGCCGAGGTGTCTGATTCCTCGTCGCACGTGGGCGTGGATCATTCGCACGCGCACCGTGTAGGCGAATCCGTCTCCGTGCCTGGCCATTCCGCCCGGGGAGATGACTTTCTGCAGCCAGTTGCCCACTTCGATGGAGCGAATGGCCGGTTGCGAGACGTATCGTCCGGTGATGGCCAGTGGTTTGCCGGCAATGGAGTTCTCCGCGCCGCGAAGCAACGACGCCGCTCCCAGCACGATCCCCATCACCGCGCTGTAGCGGACGAGGGCGTCGGCGGCGCGGTCGAGGCGGTCGTGATCGACCCAGTCCGGTTCGGAGTCCAGAAATGCGAACAGCTTTCGAAGCGCAGCCGGGGCATCGGGGTCGATTCCGTTCGTGAGAGCGGCGGAGACGGCGGCAGTGGACGACGAGGAACCGAAGTCCTCGTCGAGCACTCGATCGGCGAGCGGATCGGCTCGCCACATCGCGTCGAGCCACTCGCGTCCCGCCTGGCCGTGCATCGAGACGGCCTCGTCGGTGCGAACCAGCCCACTGGGAGCGCGAGTATTCATACTTTCAGTGGAACACGAGAATTCCTCACTTACTATTCACTTTCATGCCCGCCCAACGCCCGTCGTCACCGCGACCGCGATCGACTCCGCGTCAGCAACGCGCCGTCGAGATGCGGGCCCGGCTGTTGACCGGAACCATCGAGCTGTTGCAGAAGAAGCCCGGCTACCTCCCGACGACGTACCAGCTCGCACGGCACGTGCACGTCAGCATCGGCACCGTGTATCGCTATTTCACCGACATCGAGTCCGTCATGGACGAGCTGCGAACCGCAACGATTCACGACATCACGATGCGGCTGGCCACCGGAATCGGTCGCGCAATGGATCAAGCACCGGCCGACGCGATCGTCACCATCGTCGAGACACTCACTTCTGCGTTCGAGGAACACGAGGCGGTGGTCCGGACGGCTTTCGCAGCGGGTGGTTCGGAATTGGGTGGCCAGTGGAAAGAGATCGAACGTCCACTGCTGCCCCTGGCGCGCATCTTGCCCACTCGCATCCGACCCGATCTCGACGACGACGCCCTCGACGATCTCGTGTTCCTGACGATGGGTGCCACCGCGAGCCTGTGCATGAGAGTCGCGTTGTTCAGGCCCACGGGCTCGGACCGAACGATGTTGGTGGCCACGACGGCTCGCATGCTGCTCGCTGCGTTCGAGGGTGCCGACACTACCGAAATGCAGCCAACATCGAATCCGACGCCTGAAGCGGGGCATGACCGTCGGGAATGACGCGGCGACATCCGTCGAGTTCGACGGTCAGCAATCGGTCGTAGGAATCGGCGTCGGAATACTGCAAAGTGGCGACGGTGGTCGCAGCCAAATCGCAGGGTGATGCAAGCGGCAGTGTCTCCAAAGACAGCGATGTCGCTATGGGCTTTGTGCCTTCGAATCGCTCTGAGTCGAAACGACAGAACCAGCTGCTGATGGCAGACGGGGCGGCCGACTGCGTCGACCCGATCTGAGGTGCTGCGTATACGGGCAGGCATCCGAAGAAGGTTCTGATCTGATCATCCGACAGCAGCGTTCGGTGTTCGATCCGTTCTACTTCCGCGAGTTCGGTGATTGCGTTGAGCCCACCGGGTTTCGGCAGGCCGCAGGAATCGGTGGGGAAGCCGGGGCGAACCGCCCGTCCTCGACTGTCGAGCAACCAGAATTCCTCGAGAACCGCGAGACTGTAGCCGTCCGCGCAACTGTCGGAGAACCACGTCGAATGTTCGGATCGGCGATTGAGCAGTGCGACGGCCTCGGAGAAGTCGCCTTCCCAGCGGTGTTCGGAATAGTCAACGGTCCGGTCGGGCGCGACTTCTTCGCCGAAGAATGGATCACAGGTGATCGCAGCGACAGGCTCGAAGTCCGACGGAACGGTTGCGTGGGGGTCGCCGCCGAAGTAGCGGTCAGGGAATGGAATCGAACACTGCAGCGAGTCGGCGGGGACGATGCCGGCAACCGGTCGCTTGGGCGCGGTCACGTTCCATGCAACAGCACCGACGATGATGACGGCGATGATGAGGAACAGCCTTGTCGCGTATCGCCACGTCATGCAAGCACGGTAGACGCACTTCGGCAGGGGTGTTTGCGACTGCCGAATTCGGGGGATCAGTGCTGCTATGAAAATCGTGGTCGTCGTCAGTGCGGTCGTGGCAGTCGTGGTGTCGTTTCTCGGGTCGGGTGCGTGGATCGGAACGCCGATTGCCGAGGCGGCAGGTGGAGCGCTCAGTGCCACGTCGACGCTGGTGGCACCCGCCGGCCCTGCGTTCTCGATCTGGTCGGTGATCTACACCGGGCTCGTCGCGTACGCCGTCTGGCAGTTCCTACCCGGCCGCACCGCACGCCACGACGCGTTACGAGCACCGATCGTCGCGTCGATGTTGCTCAATCCGGCGTGGATTCTCGCGATTCAGATCGGGCAGGTGTGGCTGAGCGTGATCGTCATCGTCGCGTTGCTGGCGGTGCTCGTCCGCGTGTTCGTGCTGATGCAGCAGCATCGACCGGAGGGCGTCGCCGACGCGGTGATCACCGACGGAACGATGGGCATCTACCTCGGGTGGGTGTGCGTGGCGACGATCGCGAACATCTCGGCGTGGCTGGTGAGTCTCGGGTTCACCGGTGGCGCGACGGTATGGGCGGTCATCGTGCTCGCGGTGGCAGCTGGTGTCGGGGTGTTTCTGGCCTGGTACTCGAGTGGTGCGCTCGCACCGATGCTGGCGATCGTCTGGGGACTGGGATGGTTGGCGCAGGGCCGCTTCTCCGGTGAAGTGGTCGATACGACTGTCGGCTGGGCAGCCGTTCTCGCTGCGGTGGTGGTCGCAATTACCACGGTAGGAACAAGGGTCCGTGTGGGAAAGAGAGTCTCGGCGGGTTAACCCCCCGAGGCTTGGTCACTTCCTCGAAGTGATGCGACGGCATCGTCGATGTTCAGCGAAGAATCGAGAACCGGCGCGGTGCGCAGGCACGCGACGATGAGGTGCACCAGCCACTCCACCATCTGCTCGACGTCGATGCTGACGTCCTCTTCGAGCCATCGGGCCGTTGCACCGTCGATGGCTGCGACGATGCTGCGTCCGACGAGTCTCACGCCGGTGTTGCCCGCATCCAGTCCGAGCCGTGTGGCCGCCGCTTCCAACACGGCGGTGCGGGCACCTTCGAACACCTCCCAGGCTTCGGGATCGGCACCTCTGCCGCCCAACACCATTCGCAGCGCCAAGCCGCGGTGCACGCTCAAGTACTCGAGATGGCTGGTCAGAGCGGCACGTATCTGGACGTCGGGTGTCGAATCGGGAATGTCCGCGAACGCTTGCGACATGGCCGATGCAGTGGCCCGCATCGACTCGAGGTAGATGCCTCGCTTGTTGCCGAAGTAGTGGAACAGCAAGCCATGAGCCACATCCGCCGACTCCACGATGTCCGCCACGCCGACCTTGTCGTAGTCGGCTTCCGAGAACAGGGCGACGGCCGCGTCGATCAGTCGCTGACGGGTTTCGGCGGCTCGGGCGGCCGCCCGGACAGCCCGGGCAGCCGGCTTGGTGACTCGATTCGGCACCGCACATCCAATCTGCCTCGGCTTGTCCGCCCGGCTGTTGCCGTCGGTTGCATACGAGCCTAGGTCGTCTCAGATGATCGGCGTGATGTGGTCGTGCAATTCGAAGCCGAGCAGTGCCTTGCCGTAGGTTTCGATCGATACCCGCGGCAGCATGACGGCGTGGCGGGCACCGACATTGGAATCTCGCCAAATGCGCTGCAGCGCATTGACGTCGGCGAAGGCACCGGCTCCGGTGGCGTCGACGAGCATGTTGAGTGCCTCGTTGATGCTGCGCAGTGCGACGGCGGCGTCGCCGCGGACACGAGCGCGCGAGAGCAGGTCCGGGTACTCGCCGGCTTCGGCCCACCGCTTGACGTCCTCCGCTGCGCGGTATGCGTGCAGATGTGCGGTATCGACCTTCAGCGACGCTTCGGCGAGCAGCATCTGGAAAGCCACCGAGTCGGCCTGACGGTCGAACACCGTGTAGGCCAGGGCCTTCTGTGATGCCTTGATGCGGACCAGTTCGACTGCGGCACGGCCCATTCCGAGCTGCGGCCCGACGAGCACCATGACCAGCATGGGGCCGAAGGCCGAACGAGCGAATGCGGAGTCGGTACGTTCGGTCGCGTTGGCACCGCTGAACGCCGGAATCATCGAGAGCATGCGGTGTTCGGGAACGAAGACGTCTTCTGCGATGACGGTGTTGCTGCCGGAGGCGCGCATGCCGGCTACGTACCACGTGTCGTCGATGCGGTAGTCCGAGCGGGGCAGCAATGCCATGCCCTGGTCGAGCATGTCACCGTCTTCGTCGTTGATGATGATTCCGCCGGTGAACCACTCCGAATGCAGGCTTGCCGAGGCGTAGGGCCACGTGCCGGTGAGACGGTAGCCGCCCTCTACCTTGCGGGCGGTGCCGCCCGGGGTGACGACGCCGGCGATGATGGCGTCCGGCCCGTTCGCATAGATCTCGGCCTGAGCCTCGTTGCTGTACAGGCCTGCGGCCCAGTTGTTCACGTTGGACAGAGTGGTGACCCAGGATGCGCCGGCGTCACCTTCGGCGATGATCGCCGAGACGTCGAGCATGGTGCGTAGATCGGTTTCGAGTCCGCCGAACTTCGCAGGTGCTGCGACTCGAAATGCGCCCGAGCGTCGGAGGGCGGCGACAGTGTCCTCGGAAAGCCTTCGTGCCTTTTCGTTCTCGGCGGCACCGGCCTTCAGATCGGGTACCAGGGCTCGGAGATTGGTGAGCACATCGGTAGCGGTTGCAATGGGCAGCGCTTCGGTCGTCGTCATGGCTCCTCTTTCGGTTCTGCCCCATACCTGTGAGGCGGGTCTCACGAAACTAAGCCGATGACTGACTTGATGTCAATATTGACTTCAAATCAGGTATGTGGCGTAGTTGTGGGAACAATGCCGTCGAACGGAGGACCCGAGATGTTGAATATCGCCATGACGCAGGAGTTGCCCGCCCCTCAGGACGAGGTGTGGGCAACGATGTCCGATGTGAGTACGTTCGAGAAGTGGCATGCCCTGCACGAGGATTGGGTCGAGACGCCGCCCGAGAATCTCGAGGTCGGGTCGACGATGGTCGAGAAGATCAAGATCGCCAGCATCACCGACACCATCGAGTTTCGAGTCGAAAGCCTCCGTGCGCCGGAGGAATTGGTACTCGTGGGTGCCGGATCCACCGGCTCCAAAATTCGATTGACGATGCACTGCAGCACCCGCGGCACCGGCTCGGTCGTCACCCTCGAATTGGAGGTGACCAGTCCACTGTTGTTCGGCGTGGTGGGCAAAGCGCTGCAGGGCACGTTCAAGAAGAAGCTCACGGCCACACTGACCGGACTCGAGAGCTATCTCGCTACGAACTGACGCGTGAGGACGGACCGACGTCAGTGATCGGTGACATCGAGCGCGGCACCGACGATGGAGTCGGTGTCGATCTTGTGGTGCTTGTACACCTCGTCGAGTGATCCGACCTGCCCGAAGTTGCTCACTCCCAACGACGTCGAGGCCACCCGGTTGACGGTCGCGAGGAAGGCCAGAGTGTGCGGGTGGCCGTCGAGCACGGTCACCATCGGCGTCGCCCGATCGGCGGGGAGCAGCTGATCGAGAATCCACGACTCTCCGACTCCGCGTCCCTGCCTCGCTTGCAGGGCTCGGTAGAGCTCGCCCGGGCTGGTGATGCACAGAACGTCTGCGATCACGCCGACCTTGCTCAATCGCTCGGCAGCCTCGAGTGCTTCGGTGATCACGGCTCCCATGGCCGCGATGGTCACCGTCGCACCGTCCCGACGCACCAGTGGATAACCGCCGGCGACCACCTGGCGACGCCTGCGTTCCCTGGCCGCCGGGTCGGTGGGGACGTCGGCCTTCGACTGGTCGACGGGTCGCGTCGACAATCGTAGGTATGCCGAGGTTCCGTCGGGTCGGCCGAGGCGCGCGATGCTGGCGAGCAGGGTCCATTCGACGTCGATGGCGAATGCGGGTTCGTAGCTGACGCAGCCGGGCTGCTCCAGACCGATCGACGGCGTCTTGATCGATTGGTGCGCACCGCCTTCCGCGGCCAGCGTGACGCCGGACGGCGTGCCGACGAGGATCGATTGGCCGCCGGCGTAGATGCCGTACGACCACGGCTCGAGAGCGCGTTCGACGAACGGGTCGTACATGACGCCGATCGGGAACAACGGCTGTCCCCACCGGCTCCACGTGGCACCGAGTTCGCCCATCAGCCCCACGAGGTTGGTCTCGGCGATGCCGAGTTCCATGTGCTGACCGCTCGGTCCCTCGCGCCAGTGCATGATCGTTTCGGCGTCGTCACCGAACCAGTCGTGCCGATCGGATGATGACCACACGCCGACCTTGTTGACCCAGCCGCCGAGGTTGGTGGTGGAGCTGACGTCGGGGCTCACTGTGACAACCCTTTTCGCTGCTTCCGGGGCCTCGCGGGTGAGGTCTATCAGCGTGCGGCCCAGTGCGGCCTGAGTGGTGGCGGTGCCCTTGGGGGTTCGGCCGATGTCGGTGGGAACGGCGGGAGGAGTCGACGCCGGAACCGGTTCGCGGCGTAGCCGTTCCGCGGTGGCGGCGCACAGTCGTCCCGGTGCGCTGTCGTTTTCGAAGCGACCCCAGGGCGCAGCGGGATCCAGGTCGAGGCTGCGTGCGAGCTCTGCGTACTCGTCGACGGTGAGCAGAGAGGAGTGATTCTGCGGATGTCCCTGAGTGGGCAGCCCGAAACCCTTGACCGTGTACGCGACGATCACGGTGGGTCGGGTGTCGTCGATGCGAGAGTAGGCCTCGCGCAACGCATCCAGGTCGTGTCCGCCCAGGTTACGAATGGACTCGGTCAACACGGTGTCGTCGAGGTCGGCGATCAGGTCTGCAATCGTCCTCGCATCCGGTCCCGATCCGGGCAGTCGGGTGCGCACTTCTTCGGCCGTGCAGCGCAGCAGACGTTGGTACTCGGGGTTCGGCATGTCCAGGATTCGGGTGCGGAGAGCATCGCCACCGGGTCGAGCGAACAGGTCTTCGAGCAGTCGACCGAATTTGACGGTGATGACCTGCCACCCGGCGGCGTCGAACATCTTCTCGAGACGGCGGGCGGCGATGTTCGGCACGACGCGATCGAGGGACTGGCGGTTGAGGTCGACGATCCAGACGATCTCGCCCAGTTCTGCGATACCCGGGTCGATGATCGCTTCCCACACGGCACCTTCGTCGAGCTCGGCGTCACCGACCAGTGAGTACTGGCGTCCGCTGAAGCCGGTTCGGGCGGAGTCGTCCGGGCCGAAGCGGTCCTCGACGAAGCGTCGCGACATCGCACCCCAGATCGGTGCGGTGGCACCGATTCCCACCGAGCCGGTCGAATAATCGACGGTGTCGGGGTCTTTCGAGCGCGACGGGTAGGACTGCAGACCGCCGTAGGCACGGAGCGTCGTCAGATACTTCTCGTCCAGTTCGCCGAGGAGATAGTTGATCGCGTGCAGCACCGGGGAGGCGTGGGGTTTGACCGACACGCGGTCTCCCGATTGCAGTTGCTCGAACCACAGCGACGTCATGATCGACACCATCGACGCGCAGGATGCCTGGTGCCCGCCGACCTTCAGTCCGGTGGGGTTCGGCCGAATCCGGTTGGCGTGGTGGATCATCGACGTCGACAGCCACAGCACACGCTCGGCGATGTCGTGCAGGTCTTTGCCGTCACCGACCGGCGATCGGCGGTCGGCGGGGCTGATGCTGGTCATGGCAGATGGCTCCTGAATCGACGATGAAGAACGTCCTGATGCCGGCCGAGGCCGAAGGGCACGCGAGAAGAGCGGACGACGCGGGACCGAGTGTGGTCCTGTGGTCCGGGCGGGCGTTCGGGTTGCGAATCGCCGGATGGGTGCCACTGAGCTGCGATGGGGGACAGTGGACCAGTCGCTTCCCTTGTTGCGCAAGTGATGCGGCAGAAATAGTGCAGATTGCACAGTTCAGGGGTGCCTGCTGCTACCGCACTTGGTCGAAATGACCTCAATCGTCTTTCTCGGGACGAGGGTGCCTTGCTGCCACGACCGCCTCGAAGGTGTCGACGACCAATTCGACCACCGCATCGAGTCCGAGATCGGGGGTGTCGAAGTACGCATCGGCGGTCCGGTCGAGAAAGCCGGTCCACCCGGAGATGGCGGCACTCTGCAACGGAGACAGGGGTTCCGAAAGTCCGGCAAGTGCTGCCACCTGTCGAGCGCCCTCCGTGCGGGCTTCTTTGACGGCGTCTTCGACGACGGAATCGCCCAGTTCTCCCTCGCGAATCACCCGGACGTAGAGGGCGCGGTGACGTTCGAGGAACTCGATGTGGCGTCGGACGAAACCCTCCACGCGAGCCCGCACCGATTGCTCACCGGCCTCGGGTTCCTGGAATTCGGCCAGCTTCGCCAACACGTCGGCCAACGCTGCAGCGACGAGGCCCTGTTTGTCGGTGAAATAGTAGAACAGCAGCCCGTGCGCCACCCCTGCACGACGCGATATCGCTGCTGCGCTGATGTCGGCACTGTTGCCCTCGGCCAGTAGCTCGATGGCGGCGTCGATCAGGGCCTGTCGACGGTCCATCCGGGGACGGGCGCGGCGGGACCGCTCGGCACCGGGGGACGCGTTGGTCGACACCGATCCGACATTAGTGCACGAACGGCCTGCTGGTTTGACCGATGCTCAATATATTGACTGCTAGTCAAACCCGTCGTAGCGTAGGTCACATCAGCGTTGCCGAGGAGAGGCGAGTTCGATGAGTTCGACGCAGGAAGAACAGGGCCGAGCGCCGTCGCGGGTGGGGCCCGACTACATCGCCCACTGGGTGGTGAAGTCCGCTCGTACCGAGGAGATGGTGCGGTGGTACGGCACGGTGTTCGGTGCCGAAATTGCGTACCAGGACGAGCAGATCACGTTCTTGACCTGGGACGACGAGTCGCACCGCCTGGCGATCGTCGCGGTGCCCAAGCCGGTGCGGTTCCTCTTCCCGCTGGCCAAGCTTCGGCGCAAGGCCTACGGAATCGACCACATCGCGTTGACCTTCGTCTCGCTCGAACGGCTCCTCGAGAACTACGTCCGGCTCAAGCGTCTGGGCATTCTCCCGGTGTGGTCCATCAACCACGGGCCCACGATCTCGCTCTACTACGAGGATCCCGACGGGATTCGCCTCGAGTTCCAGGTCGAGAACTTCGACCCCGACAACACCGCGGCGTTCTTCTTCACCGAGGAGTTCGCGAAGAACCCGATCGGCGTCAACATCGACCCCGATTACTTGCTCAGTCAGCTACGCAACGGCGTGCCCCACGAGGAACTTCGTCGGCGTGAAGCCGGAACTCGGCCCGGGCGCCCGGTGATCGCCAACAAGAAGACCATCACGCCGAAAACTCTGTAGGGGGACTTCAAAGCTATGCCTGTCAACGTAATCCGTACCGCCGATGCCTGGTGGCGTCTCGATGGCGACCGCGCGATCGAGATCGACACGACGGCCGAGACCACCGGGCAGCTGCTCGGCGACCGCGATGCGATCACCGCCGCGTCGGGACCCGGCACGAGCGTCGCCGAACTCGAGCTCGTCTCTCCCGTCACCGCCCCGTGTCGGGTGGTGGCGCAGCTGCTCAACTATCGCTCGCACGCCATCGACGCCGGGTCGGATCCGAAGACTCTGCAGCCCACGTTCTTCCGCAAGTCGTCGGCGTCGATCAGTGGGCCCAACGATCCCATCAGGCAGCCACCCGAGGTCGCACTGCTCGATTACGAGATCGAGTTGGGTGTCGTGGTCGGAGCAGAGATTCCGATCGGAACCACGGTCACCGACGACACGCTGTCGAAGTACGTCGCCGGGTTGGTGGTGGCCAACGACGTCTCTGCACGTGAGATCCAGCTGACCAAAGTGCAGGTGTACGAGAGCAAGTCGTATCCCACGTTCACTCCACTCGGGCCGCGGTTGGTGCTTCTCGACAACGACGAACTGCGCCGCATCCCCGAGTTGCACATGAGCCTGGCCGTCAACGGAGAATCGCGTCAGGATCAGACGATCGGCAACGACCTGATCACCCCGCCCGCCGAGGCTCTGACCAGGTTGGCCAGGTTTCAGAACATGACGGCCGGTGATGTGCTGCTGACCGGCACGCCGATCGGGACCGCCATTTCTGCTCCGCCCAAGTTCGTGCAGAAGGTCGGCGAGTTGATTCCGCCTGCCCTCAAGTGGAAGTTCTTCTTCGCGCGCCAGGCGAAGAACCCGAAGTATCTGTCGGTGGACGACGTCATCACGGCGAGTATCCGCACCGCCGACGGTGCCATCGATCTGGGCATGCAGAGGACCGTGGTCCGATGACCGCACCCGTCGTCATCATCGGGGCGGGGCCGGCGGGAACCACTGCTGCACTTCTGTTGGCTCGCAGAGGGATTCGGAGCATCGTCCTCGAGCGTCGGGACAAACCACTGTTCCATCCGGCCGCGCATGTGATCAATGCCCGCACGTTGGAGATTTGGAGCGAGTACAGCCCGGGGCTGGCGAAGTCGATCGCTGCGATGTCGCCGCCGCACGAGACCGTCAACCTGATCAGCTGGTTCGGCGGTCTGGCCGATGGCGCGATCGGGTCGATCGACCTGCTCTCGGATCCCGAACGCAAGGCCATCGTCGAGAGCCAGAGCCCGTTCATGGTCTCGCACATCGGCCAGCACATCCTGATGCCGGTGTTGTGGGACGCGATCGAGGCGGAGCCGTTGGTCGATCTTCGTCGCGGCGTCAACGTGCGGTCGGTCGACCCGGCCGCCGACGGTGCTCGTGTCACTCTCGCAGGCGACTCGTCTGCAATACAGGCCCAGTACGTGCTCGCGTGCGACGGCGCGAACAGCCCGACTCGTGATGCGGCCGGAATCTCCCTGTCCGGGCCGGTTCTGGCGAACATGGGTAGCGCCTTCTTCACCTCCACGACTCTCTTCCCCGACGACGCACGGCCGTTGCTGAGTTGGATCTACACGCCCGAGCTGTGTGGAGTGCTCATCGCCCATGCCGAACATCGATACATTCTGATGACGGCGTATCTCCATCCGGACCAGGAGATTGCCCGCAACGGTAGGCAGTTCTGGGCCGAGACGCTGCCGAAGGTGTTGAACGGCCACGACTTCGAGTTGGAATCGACGGGCACGTGGGTGATGACGTCGCAGACCGCCGATAGCTTTCGGCGGGGTCGACTTCTGCTGCTCGGCGACGCTGCGCATCGGTTTCCGCATACCGGCGGCTTCGGACTCAACTCGGGAGTTCAGGACGCCCACAACATTGCCTGGAAGCTCGACGCAGTCCTGTCGGGGGCCGCATCGGACTCGTTGCTGGACACCTACGACACCGAACGTCGACCGGTCGTGGAGAAGTTCGCGAAACAGAGCGTGGACAACCACTTTCGGATGGATGCCATCGGCAAGAAGGTGGGCATCACCAACGTCATGCTGGCCAAGGCCACCACCGCGATGGGCCGGGCTCCGCTGAACAAGATCCCTGGCCGATTCATTGCCCCGCTCGCCGCCACGGCAACGCGGAAGCAGATGAGTCGCTCCCGCAGGTTGAACCCACAGGTCGCCGGATCGGCCGGGTTGCGGCAGCAGATCGCCGACGCCATTCCGCTTCAGGTGGAGCACTTCGTCTCGACCGGCCTGCAGTTCGGCTACCTCTACTCCGGTTCGCTGATCGCGCAGAACGCGTCGAGCACGCCGGCCGAGGACGTGGTCGACTACGTCCCCACCACCTATCCCGGTGCCCGCCTTCCGCATGCGGTGCTGTCGGTGGACGGCACGCTCGTGGACGCGCACGACGCTCTGGATCCGAACAAGTTGACGCTGTTGACGTTTGCCGGTGACGAGTGGGCCCCAGTGGTCTCGACGCTCGCAGCAGGCGGGCCCGGGGTGGTCACGGTTTCGGCCGATGCGCCGACCGGAACCGAGCGCAGGCACCTGATCGACCTGTACGAGGTGGGCGAGGTCGGGGCCGTGCTCGTGCGCCCCGACGGACATGTTGCGTGGCGTACCGCAGGTTCGGCATCCGATGCCGGTGCGTCGCTCAGTAGCTTTCTGAACACGAACTGGGCCCCCTACTTCGCTGCCGTCTCCTAGACCGAAAGCGAACCTCGTATGGATGCGAGTGCGCCCGGCTAGAGTGCGCGCATGCACAAAGTACCTCGCGCGATTAGGGCCATGGGAATCAATGCGGTTCGTCTGTACAACCGCCTCGAAGTCACGGTCGCGCAACCGGTTCCCGACGAGCCCGTGTTGTTCGTGTGCAATCACGGGTTCGGCGGAGTGATCGATCTGAACGTCTTCGCATTCGCTGCGGCGTACGACGATCTGGACCTGTCCAGGGAAGTCATCGCGTTGACGCACCAGATCGCGTGGACACTGCGTGCAGGGAAATTGCTCGAGCCGTTCGGCGCTCGGCCGGCTGCTCGACAGAACGCTCTCGATGCCTTCGAAGAGGGACACAATGTTCTGGTCTTCCCCGGCGGCGACCTCGATGCACTCAAGTCGTGGCGGCAACGCAACGAGATCGTCTTCGCCGGACGCAGCGGCTACGCCCGTCTGGCAATGGAAGCCGGGGTGCCGATCGTTCCGGTGGTGACCGCGGGAGCGGGTGAGTCTCTCCTCGTCCTCAGCAGTGGAAAGCGCATCGCCAAGGCGCTCCGGCTGGACAAGACATCGCTTCGGACCAAGACTCTCCCGCTGTCGGTGTCGATCCCGTGGGGCTTCAACGTGGGAGTGGTGGGGTTGCTTCCATATCTACCGCTACCCACGAAGTTGGAGACGTCGGTGCTCGCGCCGATGCGTCCCGAACCCGACGAATCCGCTGAGGACTTCGCGCATCGCGTTCACTCGGTGATGCAGGCAGAACTCGACGAATTGACGAAGGACCGCCTGCCGGTGATCGGCTGAGGCGAATCAGCGACTCTGATCGCGGGCGTCCGACGTGGGGTCGATGGCTGCGTGTACTCCGCCGCTGTACGACGTCGGAAGTTCCCGGCTGCACAGTGTTTCGGCCTCCTCGGCGGAGATTCCCAGTGCCCGCAGGACCCGTTGCGTCGTGCCGTCCACGGTTGCCGCTTCGTCTCGCTCGGGTTGGGCGAGCAGCAGTCGACCGATGGACAGCAGTGAACCTGCCACGATCGCGAGGGCGACATCTGCATCGTCCACATCGAATCGCCCTTGAGCGACGGCTGATTCGATATCCCGGCGTGAACGCGGTGCCAGGCCTCCGGCTGCGGCGAATGCCGCAGCCTCGGAATTGAGCAGCACGAGACTCAGTTGCGGCTCGAGGCGGAAGAGTCGTCCGGACAACCTGAAGGATTGGGTGAACTTCTCGACCGGGTCGTCCAGGCCCACGGTGAGTGAATCGAGGTAGTCGCCTGCGGATTCGAGGGCCGCGTCGATCGCCGCCTGCCACAGCTCTTCTTTGGTCTCGAAGTAGTTGTAGAACGATCCATTGCTGACGTCGGCGGCTTGGGTTATTTCCAGAACCGGTGCGTTGGTGTTGCCGCTCGCCAGGAATCCTTGCGCGGCCCGAACGAGAGCGGCTCTGGTGCGAGCCTTTCGGCGCGCGACACGGTTGCCTTCCACCACGGGCTGCTCCTACTCGACAAGTTGTGAGGCCAGCCTATCGCCTGTCAAATATGACGATTTCGTCAAAAACCTTGACTGGCGACGCTCTCATGGGTGACGATATCGTCATTAACTGACCTGCATCGAGGACTCGCACATGACTCACGCTGTTTCGATCCCCCAGTACCGAACGAACATCTACTCCACCGACGCCATTCTCGATCCGTACCCGCACTACGCGAGGTTGCGGGAACTGGGCCCAGTGGTGTGGCTCCCAGGTCAGCAGGTGTTCGCGATCACGCGGTACGCCGAGTGCAAGGCGGTGTTGCTCGACGACGAGACCTTCGTCTCCGGGGACGGCGTCGCGCTCAATCCCATCGCCAACCGGCTCGGCCGGGGTACGACCCTCAACAGCGACGGCGACGAGCACACATCGAAGCGCGCGGTTCTGGCACACCGGCTGACTCCGAAGGCTGTCCGGAAGATGACCACGGCGATCTCGGAGAAGGCAGAAAGCATCGTCGACGCCGCGTTGAGCAAACAGTTCGTCGACGGCGTCGACGATCTCGCAACGGCACTGCCCATGTCGATCGTTCCCGACCTCGTCGGCTGGCCCGAAGACGGCCGCGAAGACCTCCTCCGTTGGGCCGGCGCAACGTTCGACTCCCTCGGCCCCGTCAATCGACATTCGGCGACCGCGGTGAAGGCTGCCACCGAGATGCTGAGCTTCTCCAAGCGGGTGGTGCGCGAGCGGTCGGTCCTGCCCGGAAGTATGGGCGAGGACGTGCTGATCGCCGCGGACGAGAATCGACTCGAGAAGTCGGCGTGCCCGGCACTGATGATCGACTACCTCGGCCCATCACTCGACACCACCATCGGAGCTATCTCCGGCGCACTGGACCTGTTCGCTCGGCACCCCGAGCAATGGCAGGCGATACGGCAGAACCCGGACCTGATTCCCAACGCCGTCAACGAGGTCGTCCGGTACGAGTCACCCATCCGAGCATTTTCCCGACGAGCAGTGCGCGACGCCGATGTCGGCGGATCGAGAATTCCCGCAGGGGCCCGCGTGCTGGTGATCTACGCGTCGGCGAACCGCGACGAGCGGGAATGGGACAACCCCGACGCGTTCGACATCACCCGCGATGCGGCTCGCCAACTCGGCTTCGGTTCGGGTACGCACGGCTGCGCCGGTCAAGGATTGGCGCGTCTCGAAGCGCAGACCATGCTGCGGGTGCTGGCGCGTCGGGTCGAACGATTCGTTCCCTCGGCAACACCGAAAAGGGCCGTCAACAACGTCATTCACCGATACGAACGTCTGCCGCTGAAACTGGTGGCAGCAGAAGGGACACAGCAATGAGAGTCGCCGTCGACTGGGATCGGTGCGAAGGACATGGAATCTGCGCCGATCAAGCGCCCAAGGTCTTCAGCCTGGACGACGAGGGCGAGCTGCACTACGCATTCGATGGTGGCGACATACCCGACGACCTTGCCTCCGCGGCACGTTCGGCGATCGGCGCGTGTCCGGTAGCGGCTCTCCGAGAGAGCAAGTGAGCGCCACCGACCGTCGCATCGTCATCGTCGGAGACTCAATCGCCGGGTGCACCGCTGCCCGTGAGCTCCGCGCCCGCGGGCACCACGGTCCGATCGTCATGATCGGTGCCGACGAGGACGGCTGCTACGCGAGACCGCCGCTGTCGAAGCATGTGCTCAAAGGTGAAGCAGCCGAGGCGGAAACGTGGGACCTGTCGGATCTCGGTATCACGGCGATCGTCGATCCCGCGGTGTCGTTGGACGCCACACGACGAACGGTCACCACGACTGCCGGAATCGACGTTCCCTACGACGCTCTGATCGTGGCCACGGGAGCGGCCGCCCGGCGCATCGCCGGTCCTGACCAGGCGGGCGAGATCGTGCTGCGGACCTTCGCGGACGTCCGCGCCCTGCGTTCGACACTGGACGAGGCCTCGACCGCAGTCGTGGTGGGTGCAGGGTTCCTCGGCATGGAGGTCGCGAGTGCCTGCGCTGCACGCGGAATCGCGGTGACCGTCGTCGATGTGGATCCACCGTTGCAGCGGCTCCTGGGTTCCTTCCTGTCCGACGCGATAGTCGCGCGAGCCCAGGCTGCGTCGGTCGAGTTCGTTCGGGCGGACGCCCCCGTCACGTTGGGCGGCGATCCCGTCACGGGTATCGAGTTCGCAGATCGAACGCTGACTGCCGACCTCGTTGTCACCTGCGCCGGTGATGAGCCGCAGACGAGTTGGCTGGACGGCACCGGTATCGCGGACCGGATCGGGGTCGGTATCGACTACCGCTGCGCCACTACCGTTCCCGGTATCTTTGCCGCCGGAGATGTCGCGTACTCGCGCACGGCGTCGCGTCGAGCACCGTTCTGGTCGAATGCCGTCGCGCAGGGCAAAGTTGCTGCGGCCTCCGCTCTCGGCGTCGAACCGACCTGCCCACCCGCCGACGACTATTTCTGGACCGAGATCCTGGGGCTGTCCATCAAAGTCGTCGGTCCTCTTCCCCTGCAGGGAGATCCGACCGTTCTGGAAGGATCCGTCGAAGACGGGTCTGCCCTGCTGCAGTGGACCCACGAGGACGGCCGCACCACCATCGTCGCATTCGGCATCAAGAAGCCCGTCGGTCTGCTCCGGCGGTTGGCTCGCGAGAACACTGTCTCCACTACCTGAGGAATGTAACCATGGCTATCGGCACCACACTTGTACGACGCCTTCCCGAAATCGTCGGGTTGGGGCGTGCGGCAATCGGAATCGCCCATATGATCGCGCCCACTCGCGCCAACGAACTCCTGGCCGGACCCGACGCCGCTGTGGCAACCACGCGTGCTGCCGCCCGCACCTTCGGAATCCGCGAAATCTACATCGGTGGCGGGCTCTATGCGGCCACCAGGTATGCACCGAAGTTGGTGCGCCCCTTGCTGCGCGCCGGGGTGGCAGTCGATGTCTGGGATACCGGTGCCTTCGCTCTGACCGCGTATCTGCCGCAGCGCACGCGCGTGGCAGGCTGCGCAATCGCCGGAGGTTTCGTCGTTGCCGGTGTGCTTGCCGATATACAGCTCTGACGCAGTAAGAAAGGGAGTGGTTGTCGTTCTGCGACAACCACTCCCTTTCTGCGTCTCGGACTACTGCGCTAAGCGGTGCCGCTGAGCTGTAGTCCCTCGACGACCGCCGCCACCCGGGCGTAGTCGTCCGACGAGATCTCCCGATCGCTGGCGTAGATGAACTTGTCGGGCCGAACGAGGAAACCCCGTGCTCGCGATCGGTGCATCTGCCGCTCCAATGTGCCCTCGCTGTCGACATAGTGTCCGGCAGCCACGTCGTGGACGGCTACGGCAGAGGAGTATTCGAGTTTTACTTCGTGCACACCGGCTTCGGCGAGAGGCGTCGGAATCGGTGCCGATGGGAAGCCCACCCAGGTCCACTTGTTGTCCAGCACGGTGTCCAAACGCACCGGGGTCAGATCCGATCCCGTGACCCACGGCTGAGCGATGAAACTTCCACGGGGGCTGCGTCGCAACGCGGTACGGCCGAAGAACCCGCCCGTGGTCCCGAGTTGGTATCGAGGTTTGAGTCCGTTGCTCTTGATCAGGGGGCCCAGGGTCGGCAGCTTCATGGCTGCACGAATCACGATGTCTCGCATGCGGACTGCCGTGGGGTTCTCGAGCATCACCAACTTCCCGATTCGCAACGAGAAGTCGGTCAGTTGCTGCACGTTCGGTCGGCGTTCCGGCTCGTAGGTGTCGAGCAGGCTCGGGCTCGCGTGGGCGTTGAGGACTGCATCGAGTTTCCAGCACAGGTTCGCCACGTCGCGGACTCCGGACGAGACGCCCTGCCCGGCGAACGGCGGCATGATGTGTGCGGCGTCGCCGGCCAGAAAGGCCCGCCCCTTTCTCCACTGTTCGGCCTGGCGGATGTGGAAGGTGTAACCCCAGCTCCGGTAGATCTCCACCTGGTCGTAGTCGATCCCGCGTTCGGCCAGCAGGCCGCGTAGGCCCTCCTCGGTCTGCAGCTGCTCGACGGTCTCGCCCTTGTTGACCCGAAATTCGACGCGGTGATATCCCATGGGGCATGGGCAGTCGACGCCCGGGCGATGGGGATCGGAAATGAAGGTGAAGTCCAACGGAGCATCGACGGGCAGGTCGTACCACGCTCGCAGTTGGATATCGAACCACGGCTCTTCGATGTGCTTGCCGGGCAGAGCAATTCCGAGCAGTTTGCGGATCGAGCTCGAACCACCGTCGCATGCGATCACGTAGCGGCCGGTGATGGTCCGGTCCGGACTCCCGTCGGCCGGGCGAAGTGTGACGGTCACGCTCTGCTCGTCCTGCACCAGGTCGATCGCGTCGTACCCCGGCATGACGGTGACGGAAGGGAACCGCTCGATGCCCTGCCGCAGAACACGTTCGAGCTCGGGCTGATGGTAGTAACACATGCCGGGAACACCCTGGTCGTGGCTCTGCGACGAGGTCATCGACAGGAATGTCTTGTCGCCGTGCTTGAAGTGCACCCGGACGTCGGCCGACATCGTGGCGAGCATGTCGTCGAAGAGTCCCAGGCCTTGCCACACCCGGTGGGCATCCTCGTCCGAGGCAATCGCACGTTGGCGCGGATAGATGGAGACGTCGCGCTCGACGACGGCGGTGCGAATACCGCGCTGGCCCAGCAAGTTGGCGGCGGTTGCTCCGGTGGGGCCGAATCCAATGATGACGACGTCCACATCGAGAGTGGGGGAGCCGACGTCGTTGCTGCTGGTCATGTTGTTCCTCGAAGTTGGGCGACTGTGCGCGACAGGGTGCCGGGGGACTTGACTGACGATACCGCCATGCGTGACGATAACGTCATTCCCTAAGGAGTATGGCATGAATCACTCAGGCTGCAAGGGCTCGACATGATCGAGGCGCGCCGACGCTCCACCACCATCCCGCTCGGTGCCGCGTTCTTCGTGGCGTTGGCTCTGTTCATCGGATGGAGCGTCACCCGGTACGACGGAACGTTCGACGACGCAGTCCACGTCGACCTGATCCTGGACTCCGCAGGCAACGCGCTGCCGCAACGCGCGGACGTCAAGTTCCGTGGAGTTGTTGTCGGACATGTCGATTCGACCACTGCACGTGATGGCGTGGTTGTCGCACATCTGGCGATCACGCCGTCCTATGCCACGGCGATCACATCCGACGCCACCGCGCGTTTGCTGCCCAAGACGCTCTTCGGAGAGCGGTACGTCGCCCTGCTCGACCCGGCGGGTCCCGCGGACCCCATCGTCGACGGTTCGGTGCTCGAGCAGGACGTCAGCGGCAACGCGATCGAGGTGGGAGTGTTGCTCGACGGATTGCTGCCGTTATTGGAGGCCGTCCCTCCTCAGGATCTGGCCAATACCCTCGGTGCGCTTGCGCAAGGACTCTCCGGGCGAGGCGAGCAACTGGGTTCCACGATCGATCGGCTCGAGAACATCTTCGCGCAGGTGAACGCAGAGCTGCCGTCGCTCCAGGACGATATTCGAGGTGTCGCAGACCTCGCCGACACCTACTCCGACGCCCTACCGTCAGTGGTCGACGCTCTCGACAACCTTCGGGTCACGGGGAACACGGTCGTCGAACGCCGCCCCGCGATCGATACCCTGATCGCGTCGCTGACCTCGAGTTCCACGACCACTGCGGACTTCCTCGCGGCCAACTCCGAAAACATCATCAGCTTGGCGGCCGATTCACGGGAGCTGCTCGAAACGCTCGAGGAGTACATCCCGACCGTCGACTGCTTCCTCGATCAGATCGTCGCCGTGACGCCCCAGATTCCCGAAGTGCTCGACACGGAAAACGAGTTCCCCGGGATCCAGGGAACAGCGGAGTTCGTCAATCCCAAGGGGCGCTACCTGCCGAACCAGGACGAGCCTCGTTTCTTGGACGACCGTGGGCCGCAGTGTCATCAGAGCGCAGTTCCGGGCAGCGGCGAGAACGCCCCGCAGTATCCGGGTGGCTCGTTCAACGACGGTTCGTATCAGGTGCCGTCGCGCAACCCCGGGCCGCAGGATTCAGGTGGCACCACCGCGAACGACCGGGTGTTTCCTGCGACACCGGCCGCATACGCCGGATCCGATGTCGAGCGAAGTACCCTCGACGTCGTCTACGCCAACAGGCTGGGGATCTCGCCCTCGGACATTCCCTCCTGGACAACGGCATTGGGAGCGCCCGCGATGAGAGGCAATCAGATCGAGCTGAAGTAGGTCTCTGTCAGAACACCAGCGAACGCGCAGGCAACCCGGCCACTCCTTCTCTGGCGAATGCTGCCCATGTCCGACGTACCGTGGCGGCCAACGCCGGCGGCGGTGTGTGGCCGGCCAACATGGGCGCGTCCGACCATGCGTCACCGAACAGCAACGGCAATTCGATGCAGTGACATGCCCCCAACGGTGCACCTTTCGGTGCCCAGTCGACTCTGTACGACGCGACCCGACCACCGGCGCGGTGCCACATCTTCACCATGCCGTCCACGCCGAACAGCAAGCTGGTGACGAGACGGACGACCGGTGCGGTGAGCACCGAACTGACAACGCCGAACCGGTTCAACCACAGCATGTTCGACACGATGTCGACGAACGGCGCAGCATCGTCCCTGGTGTGACCGATCAGAAGTTCGACTCGCGTGGCGGTCTTGCGTAGGGCGGCGTCGGGGTCACCGGACAGTGGCTCGAGGTGAGCAACCGGCCCGAACGGCATTCCGCCTGCGGCGCCGAACCTGCGCACGGCCTGAGTCACGGCTCGCTCTGCATCGAGCACCTCCGACGCAGGTGCGGTGGCCGGGTCCGTGGAGAACCGACTCGCGAAAGCCTTTCGTGCCGTGTCGTACAGCGCCGAACGGCCCGAGCGCAATCCGAGCGGCGCACTCTGCACGATTGCTCGCGAGAACAACCCTGCGGCCGCCTCGCAGGCCATCAGCGAGAGGATGGCATCGCCGCCCGCGGACTGACCGAACAGGGTCACAGTGGTCGGGTCGCCGCCGAATCGAGCGATGTTGGTCGACACCCAGCGCAGTGCCGCGATCTGATCCTGAACACCGATGTTGCTGTCTCCCGACTCTTTCGGGGTCAGGTAACCGAAGCCGCCGAGCCTGAAGGTGACGCTGACGACCACGACGCCCTCCCGAACGAGCTGGTCCGCGTCGTACTTCTCGGCCTCGCCGCCGCCGGAGACGTAGCCGCCGCCGTGCAACCAGACCATGACCGGAAGTCCCTCGGCCGCAGCGGGAGCGGTCACCGACAGCACGAGACAGTCCTCGCTCTGTTCGAGCCGGTCGATCATCGGACCGGTGACGTTGTCGAGACGGGAAGGTAATTGAACGCAGGCCGGACCGCGGCGGGTGGCGTCGCGCTTCGTGCCCGGGGTGTCGACCGGTTCGGGCCGCCGAAAGCGCGTGGCGGTGGCGTAGGGGATTCCCCGTGCGTGGATCAGCCCGTCGAATTCGACTGTCTCGAGGTCTCCGCTGGTGGTGCCGGTGATCGTTCGCCGTATCGACCCGGCCGTCATCTCGTCGTTCAAGTCAAGAACCCCCTGTGTCGAACAGTGCGAGCATACCGTCCGCCCGTGGCGTCATAATCGGACCATGCGGTCCAAGCAGAAGATTCTCGACGCCACACTCGGGTTGATCGCCGAGTCCGGCTTCGAGGGCGTCACGATCGCGGCGGTGGCTCGTGCTGCTGGAGTCACGCGTCAGACGGTGTATTCGATCTTCACCACCCGCGAGGACGTCATTTCCGAGGCGATGGTGGGGCTCATCGTCGAGGTACTGGGTGGCATCAGGGAGAAGGCCGATCAGGCCGAGACCCCGACGGAGTTCATCGTCGAGACGATCGTCGCCGCGCGCAATCTCATTCGGCGCGAACCGGTGCTCAATTCGTTGTTGCGCTCGGGCAACGCCAACCCGCTGTTCGACGCGGGCATGATGGATCGGGCGCTACCGGTGGTTCGTCAGTTCCTCGACGGCTACGTCGAGCGCAATCCAGGTTTCGACTCCGGGCAGTTCGACGGTATCGACGGGGTCATCGTGCGGGTGGGTCTGTCGGTGATCCTGTTCGACGACCCCTCCATTCACGAGGACGACGGTTTGCGTCACTATCTCGAGCGTTGGTTGATTCCCGTCCTGCCTTTTGCTTAGCCTCGAAAACTTGACACCTGTGGTCTCTTCTGTCTAGTTTTGCACGGCGCGTACGTGTGACCCGAGTCTCGGTGCGTGCGCATCCGCGACTGTGGGGGGAACGTGTCGAAGCTGAATCGTCGGTCATTTCTGGGCGCTACTGCGGTTGCAGGCCTGGCTGCAGTGGCGGGTACCGGCGTGGCCCGCGCAGCCACCGGCTCCAGAACTCAGGTTTCGCTGACCCGTGAGGACCATCGCGTCGTTGTGATCGGATCGGGATTCGGCGGTGGCGTCGCGGCGTTGCGTCTGGCCGAGGCCGGCATACCCGTTCTGGTGCTCGAGCGCGGAAGGCGTTGGCCCACAGGGCCGAATGCGAATACCTTCCCCAACGCGACCGCGCCGGACAAGAGAATGCTGTGGTACGGCTCGAGCCCCAATCTGTTCGGTAGGCCCGTTCCGTTCGATCCGTACGTCGGTCTGCTCGAGGCCGTCCCCGGCGACAACATGACCGCGCTGTGCGCCGCGGGTGTCGGCGGCGGATCTCTGATCTATCAGGGAATGACGCTGCAGCCGTCGCAGGCCGTGTTCGAGACACACTTTCCGATCGAGCTCGACTGGACGAGGTTGAATGCAGTCCACTATCCCCGGGTCGCGCGGATGCTGCAGCTCGCGCAGGCCCCGGACGAGTTGATCGACACTCCCAACTATCGAGCGGCGCGGGTATTCGCGGACAGTGCGCGTCGAGCGGGGCTGCCGGTGTCGAAGATTCCGATGCCGATCGACTGGAACTACGCGCTCGACGAGACGCGCGGGGTGATGACGCCGTCGTACACCAACGGTGCGGGCGCGTTCGGAGTGAACAACGGCGGTAAGCACTCTGTCGACGTCACCTACATCGCGGCCGCTGAGGCGACCGGTCGGGCAACCGTGGCAACACAGCACAACGTCACGTATGTCGAGCGCGCTGCCGACGGCCGCTGGGTCGTCCACGTGGACCGAATCGATTCCGACGGAACGGTGTTGGAGAACAAGATCCTCACCACCGGTGCACTGATCATGGCGGCGGGAAGCCTCAACACCACCAAGATGCTCGTCCGCGCGAGCGCCACCGGAGCCATTCCCGATCTGCCGGACGAACTCGGGCAGGGCTGGGGCACCAACGCCGACCGCATCTACGTGTGGTCCAGTATCGAGCAGCAATTCGGTGCGCCGCAGGGTGGTCCGGTGGTGTTCGGCAGCTTGAACTGGGACGACCCGCGCACTGCACACACCGTCATCCAGGCATCGATACCACCACTGTCCTTCGACGCCCGCAGCACCATGCTCGTCGGCTACGGAGTCAGCAACGGGCGCGGCCACTTCGGCTACGACTCGGCGCGAGACCAGGCCCAGCTGCACTGGCCGGCCAACGGCGACTCCGTCATTCAAGACGGATCCATCGACCCGACGGTTCGTCGCATCGCCGGTACCGGCAGCATTCTCACCGACACCAATGCGCTGTTTCCATCCACCTGGCATCCGTTGGGCGGGGCCAACATGGGCCCGGTGTGCGACCTCGACGGCCGCGTACACGGCCAACGCGGACTGTATGTGCTCGACGGTGCCCTGATGCCCGGCAACACCGCGGCCTGCAACCCGTCCATGACCATCGCTGCGCTCGCCGAACGAGCACTGGACAACATCGTGGCTCGCGACCTCGGCACCGTCATCTGACACTCGGAAGAAAGAGACCGATGTACCCGTATCGCACCATGATTCGTGTTCTCGTGGGCACCGCACTGCTGGCATCGTCGGTGACCGCGCTCGGTACCTCGACTGCGCACGCCGATCCCGTCGACGACTTCTACGTGCCACCTGCGCAACTCGAAGACAATCCGGGGTCCGTCGTTCGGACGCAACCGATGTCGTTGTTCGCCGCTCTGCCAGGTGCGGACGGGGTGTATCCGGCGCAGGCGCAGCGCGTCATGTACACCTCCCGCACGCAGGACGGTGCGCCCGTCGGGGTGACGGGTACGTTCATCGACACCGAGGTGCCGTGGCGAGGTGCGGGCCCGCGTCCGACGATCGTCGTGGCACCGGGCACGATGGGTCAGGGAGACCAGTGCGCACCGTCGCGAGCCTTCCCGACCTCGATCAACGCTGTGACGCAACCATTGTCGATCTCGTTCAACCAGGAACTGTTGTCCTCGGCGCTGTGGGGGTCGATGGGCGCGAACGTGTTCGTCACCGACTACATCGGATTGGGAACGCCCGGTATCCACACCTACGTGAACAGGCCGGAGCAAGGTCATGCGGTTCTCGACGGTGCCCGCGCCGCACTCGAACTCGCGGGTGATGCGGACGCGCCCATCGGAATCTGGGGCTACTCGCAGGGCGGTGGTGCCGCAGCGGCCGCCGCCGAACTCGCGTCGGAGTACGCACCGGAACTCGATCTGAAGGGAACGTGGGCCGGCGCACCGACGGCAGACCTCCTGGATGTGTTGGGGACGGTCGACGGCACCCTGATCGGCGGTGTGATCGGCTATGCCCTCAACGGTTTCATCGAGCGGGACCCCACGTTGAAGCCGCTCGTGGACAGCAGGCTCACCGATCACGGCAAGGCGGTGCTGAACGAACTGTCGACCGAATGCATCGGCGACACCATTCTCGAGCATCCGTTTCTGCGCACGGAGTCGTTGACGAAGGACGGCAAGTCGATGCTCGAGAACCTTCGCGCCATTCCCCAGGCCGGTGACATCTTCGACGAGCAACGCATCGGTCGACGTACACCCAACGCTCCGGTGTTGATCACCAGCGGAATCAACGACGACACAGTGCCGTACGGCCAGGCCCGGCAGTTGGCGGACGACTGGTGCGGTCGCGGTGCGACCGTGCAGTTCAACAGCAACCCATTGCCGCCGATTCTGCAGGGTGCGGTGTTGCCGAACCACTTCGGGCCGCAGCTGATCGACGGCTACGGTGGAGAAGCTGCCCAGTTCTTGATGGACAGGTTCGCCGATCGTCCCTTGGCAGCATGTACTTTCGACTGATCATCGACCGCTGGCGATGGCGGAGGATGCGAGAGTTCCTTCGGCGCAACCGTATCGACGGCGCGCTGAGCGCCGCGCAACGGGTGAACGACTATCTCGCCGTTGCCGACGCCTTCGGCCTCACCTGGCCTCAAAACGAGACGCGTCTGCACGCACTCCTTCTCGGTTTCGGAGAGTCCGATCCCTCGGCGGTGAGCGGGTCGATCAGAGGGAGTGCGGTGTCGGTGACACTCTGCCCGGTCATTCCGTTGCGGGCCCGTGCTACCGACTAGGGACGCCTCCCACCGGCGACACGTATCGCGTCGCATCCGGGCCGTCATCGACTCGGGTGGTCCGACCATCGTCTTTCAGCCGATCGTTCGCGCGGTCGACGGCGCGATCGAGGGATACGAGGCTCTCTCACGCTTTCCGGAAGGCGGCGGCACCACCGAGAGTTGGTTCGCGGACGCCGTGTGCTGTGGACTCGGGGCAGCTCTCGACACGTCTGCCGTCATGAATGCCCTGAAGGAGTCCGCTCAGCTCCCGCACGGATCGTTCCTTGCCGTCAATCTCTGTGCCGCAACACTACTGGCCGACTTCTCGTTGGTGGGACATCTCGTCGAATTCGGGCAAAAACGGCACCTGATCGTGGAGATCACCGAGCATGCCACCATCGACGACGAGGTCGGGGTGCTGGCGGTGCTGGCCGAACTCCGACGCGGCGGCGTGGACATCGCCGTCGACGATGTGGGCTCGGGCTACGCGGGTCTGCGTCACCTCGTGCTGCTCGAACCCGATGTCATCAAGCTCGACGCATTCGTCGTGCACGGCATGAGGGAGAACCGGATCAAGATGGTGGTGGCCGAACTGATCCTGGAATTCGCGCGAAAGACCGGCGCGCGCTGCGTGTTCGAGGGCATCGAGACCGACGAGGATCTCGATGCCGCCACGTCGATCGGGGCGGACTTGCTGCAGGGCTATCGACTGGGTCGCCCTGCAGCGATGCATCAGTTCACGCGGGACTGACTGTCGACCGGTAGTCGAGAAGCGTGACACACGGTCAGGCAGCGAGAGGGACTACCGTTCCCTGCTCGACGTCGTTGTATCGCGCCGTGATCTTGTTCAGCTCCATTTGGTAGTACAAACTCTGCAGTCCGAAGACGAAGGTAAGCAGAAGCCCCACGACCGAGCTGCATGTCGGCTGGAGACCGGCTGCGCGTTGGGCGTCGGCGATGCGGTTTCCGGTGTTGTAGTAGCTGATCAGGGGCGCGATGATCGTCCAACCGAGAAGGAGCAGGACCAGCAGCGGCCCGGCGACGGGAGCGTTCACCTTCCGGCGGTCGAAGTCGGCCATCTCGCGATGAATGAGGTAGTACCAGACGAAGTGGTAGATGCCCAAGGTGATGAGCGGCAACAGAATCCAGACGACAACGGGATTGCGTCGCTTCATCGCAATTCCTTGGGCAAAGGGACTCGCCATGATGCTCCCGACGTCGATCCGACACGATTCCGCCGCAATCTCGCGGCCAGGACGATTCTCCCACGACGAGGGCGGATTGTGTCCTGCAACTTACGCTCTACTCGACACCGTCGTGGCGGGAATCCCGCCCATCGAGCCCGAAAGGGGAGCGCATAGTGCATAGCCATCTCCTTGGGGGTCACGATGACGGCACCGAGAGCGCCGGTCCGCCAGTACGACGCAGACTCAATCGGCGCGGGTGAGCATCTTCACGTGCGGGATTCCCGCTTCCTGGTACTGCTCTCCCACTCGAATGAATCCGAAGCGCCCGTACCAGTTTTCGAGGTGCGCTTGCGCGGAGATTTCGACCACCCCGGGGTATGCCTTCAGTGCGGCCTCGACGAGTTCTCCTGCATAGCCGCGGCCACGACCCTGAATTGCGGTCGCGACGCGTCCTATATGGACCGTGTCGTCGACGAGGACGCGCAGCGTGGCCAACACCTCCCCGCTCTCGTCCTGGATCCAGAACAACTCCGTTGTCGGAAGCAGATCTGCACCATCGAGTTCCGCCTCGTCGACGATCTTCTGTTCGTGTACGAACACCTCGACCCGAAGCGCCATGATGCGGTACAGGGTGCTCGGGTCTACGCCTGCAAGTGGAGCATGGTGGAGATTCGACATGGAGGTCCTTCTTCGATCATCGAGGTGGGATCAAGAGGTGAACTCTCTCGACCAGGCCCAGTGCGGTGTCGGCATCCACGCCTTCGAATACTGCACTGTGTATCCCCCGCATGGCACCGGTGAGCAGGTGGGCTGCAGCGAATACATCTGTGTCGCTGTGGATTTGCCCTGCTTCCACGGCGGAACGGAGCAGCTGGGCGATCGCGTCGACGAAACTGTCGTGCCAGCGTTCTGCCGAGCCCTCGGATCTCGGTACTCCGAGATTGCGGAACAGGACGTGGGTGCGTGGGGTGTCGTAGATGCTCGCTGCCGCGATGCGAAGAAATGCCTGCAGCTGCTCGAGTGGGGTGCCCGGCCACGTGGCGGCCGCCGACTTCTCATGGATGCGGCCGATCAGCACCGTGGCTGCGTCGTCGACGGCGGCCTGGAAGAGCTCACGTTTGGTGGGAAAGTGGTGGAACGCGGTTCGCGGTGCGAGACCGCATCGGAGAGCGACACTTTCGATCGTGATGTCCGCGTAGTCCGCGTCCTGCAGCAGTTCCTGGGTGGCCTCGATCAGTCGAGCCGCTGCGGGCCCGGGTTCGTCGGTGGCCGAAGACCCGGCCCAGCGATAGAGCGTCGTGGTGTGGATGCCCAGCGAGGTCGCCACGTCCGCCGGGCTCTCGGAACCGCCGAACGCACGGGCGACCGCTTCCTGCCGATCGGCGAGTGTGAATCTGGAGACCCTGGCCATGTTCGTGACACTACATTCCTCGTCGGGTGCCGAGTTCGGCCCGAGCCTAGTGGAGCATCCGCGCGAGGGTGGGCAGTAGAACTCGCGCGGGGACCAGACCCGCTGCGATGGCCTGAACAGTGTTTCGTCGGCCCGAAATCACCTGCGGGCGAGACCGTCTGGCGTCGAGTGTGCGCATCGCAGTAGCAACGACCTCGGTCGGGGTTTGGTAGGTGCCGGCTGCTGCAGCGGTGTCTCCGATGACGTCGAAGAATTCGGTGCGGGTCGGGCCGGGATTGAGCGCGAACACTCTGACGCCGTGTTGTCCTGCTTCGTACCACAGGGACTGGCTGAAACTGAGCACGAATGCCTTGGCGGCCGCGTACACCGCGAGTGACGGGACGGGCTGGAACGCAGTCGTGCTGGCGACGTTGACGATGGTTCCGTCCCCGCGGTCGATCATGTCCGGGAGAAACGCCGAGCAGATGTCCACGACAGCGCGGATGTCGACGGCGATGAGGCGCTCGAAGTTTTCGGCATCGCCGTCTGCGAACGGTCCCTGTACGGCGAACCCTGCATTGTTGACGACGAGATCGATCTGCTCGGGCACGGCCTCGCGCAGTCGGCGTCCGCTCGCTTCCTCGGACAGGTCCCAGGACACTGTGCGGCAACGGATTCCGTGGGTTTGCTCGAGCTCCTTCGCCAAGGCGGTCAGGCGGTCTTCTCGTCGTGCGACGAGTACGAGATCGGAGCCTCGGGCGGCCAGTGCTCGGGCGAACTCGGCACCGATTCCCGAGCTTGCACCGGTCACCAAGGAGCGGCCCGGCCGGTAGTGAGAATCTCGGCGGTTCATCGGTCCGAACCGACGGGCGTGCGCCCGAGCTCAGCGGCCGAGCGTCGTGCGAACTCCTCGTACGACGTCGGAGCGTGACCGAGCAGAGTCGGAAGAACCGTCAGGTCTCCGGCCGGGAGGCCGTGGCCGTCGTAGTGGGTCATCATCGTGCGGTACGCCTCGCGTGCATCGGCGGGCCAATTCTTCATGTCACGAGGGTTCGACGCGGCCTTGGCACCGCGCACGAGGTGGCCGATGGAGTTCAGTTTCGTCGATTGCACTGCATGCCCGACGACCGAGGCGAGTGCGGGAAGCACGTTCAGTTGGTTCGTCAACGACGATGGGGGGATCCGAATGGCGGTGACCCGGTGGCCCAGCACATCGGACCAGATCTGAGCCATCTCGTGTCGTGTCAGTTCCACGGTGGACAGGTCGTAGACGCGCCCGGTGTGCGGTGTTGGGTCGATGAGGATGTTCGCGGCTGCTTCGGCGACGTCGGCGACATCGACAACGCCCATCACGCTGTCCGGTGAAACCGGGTACGGCATGACTCCGGCCTGCAGGAATTCCCACACTTCCAGGTAGTTCTGCATGTAGTGCGACGGTCTGAGCACCGTAGTGGGGATTCCGCTGTTCCGCAGTATTCCTTCGGCGATGTCCTTCTGGTGATGGTGCGTCAACTGATGCAGGTTCGGATGGATCACGGAATGGAAAACTATGTGCTGCAACCTGTTTGCTGGTCCCAGTTCGATCAGGTGATCGATGATGGGCTTCTCGTCGATGATCTGGGTCGGTGCTGCGTGGTACAGGACGTCGGCCCCGGCCAAGGCCCTACGAAGCGTGTCCTCCGATCTGAGATCACCTACGACAACCTCGACGGCTCCGTCCTTGCGGGTGGTCGCAGCTTGCGCGCCGTTCTTGACCACCGCCCGCACTGGCACGTCCTGCAGGGCGAGCTGTCGGACGAGCAAGCGGCCGACACCACCCGCGGCACTGGTCACTGTGATCATGAGGCCTCCTCGATGGTGAGCTCGGCGGATGCGGAGCGTTGTTGCGAATATTGCATAGTGAATGCAGATAACGCAAGGGCGCTGCGACCCCCAGAACCGAAAAATCCGGTGCAGCTGACCGCGCTCAGCGCGGCTAGCTGCACCGGATTCGGAGTGGAATCCAGCCTCAGTCGGTGGTCGTGCGTGTCGACTCCACTGCTCGGTCGGCCGGCTGCGGTTCGATCGAACGCCGCGACCAGTAGCTGGCAAGTAGTGAGCCCGAGACGTTGTGCCACACCGAGAAGATGGCCGCGGGCAGGGCTGCCGCGGGGCTGAAGTGCACCGATGCCAGAGCCGCGGCCAATCCGGAATTCTGCATGCCGACTTCGATGCTGACCGCGCGTCGGCTGGCGACGTCGAGTCCGCATGCCTTGCCGATGCCGTACCCCACGGCGAGTCCCAGCGAGTTGTGCAGCACGACGGCCAGGACGATGAGGGCTCCGATGGACAGCAGTGTCGGTGCACTGGCGGCAACCACGAACAGCACCACCGCGGTGATCCCCGCCACCGAGACCAGCGGCAGAGCGTCGAGCATGCGATCGATCACCGCGGGAAACAGCAGGCGCAGAACAACTCCCAGTACGACGGGAACCAGCACTATCTGCAGGATCGAGACGAACAACCCGCCCGCATCGACCGGCAGGAATTCACCGGCGAGCCAGAGCACGAGCAGTGGCGTGAGAACAGGTGCGAGCAAGGTGGACACCGACGTCATGGCCACCGACAGCGCGGTATCGCCCTTGGCGAGGTAGACCATCACGTTGGACGCAGTGCCGCCCGGAGCCGATCCGACCAACACCATCCCGGCGGTCAGTGCGGCAGAGAGGCCGAGCAGGTTGGCGATGCCAAGACCGAGTAGCGGCATCGCGAGAAACTGCGCGGCCACACCGAGCAGCAGTGCCCACGGTCGTCGGGCGACAACCGCGAAGTCGGAGAGCCGCAGCGTCATTCCCATGCCGAGCATGATGATCGACAGCAGCCACGGAACGGCCGGAGTGCCGCCGCTGAACGTGTCGGGAGTGATCAGGGCCAGTGCTCCTGCGGTCACGACGATCAGGGCGAACCACTTGCCGGTGAACTCGCTGATGGATTTCAGCTTGGGCATGCGGAGTCTCCTGTGCGGTCGGGGCACGGCCCAGGGCGGGCGCGCAACCCACCGAGCCTAGCGGCAGCCTCGACGGGCAGGTGCTCACGTTGCAGACACTCGAATAGAACGAGACCAATCGGACTCGTTCTGGCAGTATCAACCTTGACGTGAACCGCTGCCGGCCACAACCGAAGGACGACGAACGCATGACGCCACCGTGAAGAAGCTCTCGACGGTGGCATTGCTGATCCTGTTGGGCGCAGCCGGGACGTACAACGGACTGTCGTTGGTCTCCGACCCCAGCGGGCGGTCACTGGGCCTGAACGTCGGAATGCTCCCTGAATGGCATACCTGGGACTACCGCATATCCGGGTTGTTCGTGCTGATCTTCCTCGGTCTCGGACCGTTGATCTGCGTGGCTGCCGTGCTCGTCGACGCCTCCGAAGCTGCCGTGTTCGTCGCATTGGTGGGGTTGGTGACCATCGCGTGGGTGGTGTGGCAGATCGTCGTACTCGACATCGACGCTCCGCTCGCCCAAGTTCCCCTCACCCTGTTGGGGGTTGTGTTGACCGCCCTCGCAATCGGCGAATTCCGTGCGCGTGCCCGCGATCGGAGCCGGCAGTAACCGGACCTGAGCGTTCAGTATCGAGTCGAGTGCGCGGAATCCCGCGTGCACGGTGCGATCGTGAACGGTGAGGTGCGCTTCGCCCGCAAAAATTGTCGAGCTCTACGAACCCCGCACCACGTCGTAGGCCGGCTTGGGGCTGAAGTCGGTGCGCAGCAGACCGTAGTTCTGCTCGGAATCGGCGGGGTCGGTGCCCGAGTCACGCAGCGAGTGCACGAATACCGGGCCGACGTACGGCAGCGACGACGCCTTTGCCAGGCTCGAGCCGATGATCGCGGCCTGTGCGTCCTCGGTGACGGCCATTGGTCCGTTGCCGGTGGGTGCGCCGAGTTCGGTGATCCAGATCTTCTTGCCGCCGTCGCCGTTGGCCACCATGGTGCCGTAGGCCTGATCCACCTGTGCCCATTGTCCGTTGGGGTCGTTCTCGACGGTGAAGGGGAAGGTGTAGGGGTGCATGGCGACGGCATCCATGAATCCGCCGGCTCCGGCGGCGTACATCTGCTGCAGGAAGGTCACCGGCGCGGTGGTCCAGGCTCCGGCGTTGATGGTGGTCGCCAATCCGGCGCTCAGCACGGTGGCTCCGGCGTCGGCGTTGTGGATCGCGGGGTAGGCCGCACGCAGCATGTTCGTGTAGCGGACGGCGTCGACGGGTGCGAAGAAGGTCGGGATGTTGGGCTCGTTCCACACCTCGTAGTGGTCGACGCGTTCGCCGAGGTGCGCCGCTGCTGCGCCGGCGAATGCGCCGAAGGCGTTGGGATCCAGGGGAACTGCGCCGGGCAGAGGTGAGGCGATGCCACCCTGCGCCCATCCGGGGGTTCCGCCCAGCACGGCCAGTACCGAGTAGCCCTGCGCCGTCGCAGCGTTGATCACGCGATCGGTGTTGCCCCAGTCGAAGACGCCCGGTGCTGTCTCGATTGCCGCCCAGTTCACGACCACCCGTACCCACGATGCACCGATGTCGCGTCCGGCACCGAGTTCGTTGTTCAGCGTTGCGTCGTCGAGCGTCAGAAACGGGGCTCCGCCGGTGAATCCGAGTCCGGCAGGCGGGGCCGCGTGTGCGACGGGCGTCGAGAGGCCGACGGCGATCGCGGCGGCTGCGGCAACGGTGAGCAGACGGGAGCGGAGGGTCATGGCGATCATCCTAAGGTGCTCGTGAGCGGGGCGCTGATCAGTGCTTCGACGGTGGAATGGGGCACGCGGTCGTTCCAGCGCGCGGTGTTCAGCTCGTAGATGCGCTCACCTGCCTTGACGGCGGCGGTGCGGTCGAGCAGGTAGCGGCGGCATTCGGCGACGAACTCTTCCGCGTTGTCGAACGTGGGTAGCTCGAAAGTCGAGTCGAGCGATCCGACGGCCGCCGAGGTTCCGACGACGGGTAGTCCCTTGCTGGCTGCGTCGAGAATCTTGACGCGCACGCCGCCTCCGGTGTCGACCGGTGCGATCAGAGCTCGGCAGGTGCCGAGGAATTCCTGCAGATCGTCGACGAAGCCGAGATCGCGAACTCCGGCAGGGTAGACGGGATCTTTGGCACCCGGGGCCTTCGCACCGATGATGCACAGTTCGGCACCGTCGATGCCAGCAGAGATCGCCGGCCAGTACTCGAGCGCGATCTTGAAGGCTTCCTGGTTCGGCGGCCAGTCCCGAGTTCCCATGAATACCAACCGTTTCGCGGTGGTCGACAGGTCCAACTGCGGTGCGGGTTCGAGAGTGAGGTCGATCCACCGAGCGCCCCGAACGCCCTTGCTCCGGTACATCTGCGCTTCGTCGGCATCGTAGGTCCCGACGGCATCTGCCGCGCGGGCGACGCGGATCTCGTCGTGCAAAATGCGTGGTGCTTCGAGGCGGCCGATCAATCCGCGCGTCACCTTCCACACCTGCGACTCGGTGTTGACGGTGTTGATCGCGAACGGTGACCCCAGCTTGGACGAGCGGAGGAAGGATTCGGCCATGTAACTGTGTTCGGCCACATACACATCGGAGATGGACGCGTCGATGGCGTCACGCAAAGCATCGACGTCGTAGCGTCCGTGCACCACCGAGCGCGTCGGCCGGACCGACTTCATCAGCAAACCCACGTCGACCTTCGGCTTGGGGACGCGTACGACGTCGGGGGCCACGTCGGTCTCCTTGGACAGGCAGATCGAACGCACCTCGTACGCCTCGCGGGCGAGCTGCATCATCAAGCGAGACAGTGCGATATCGCCGCCGTGCTCGGTGACGGGGTCTTTGGACAGCAGGAAGGTCGCGCGTCTCATTGGGGTACCTCTTCTTTCACCGGATGCCGATACAGGGCGCGCATGAACCAGACGAGCAGTACGGCATCGGTGACCACCGAGGCCACGGCCGCCCCGACGGCACCGAATGGGAACAGGCACAGGACGAGAACCATCTTCAGCGGTGCCAGCGTCGCTGCTGCCATCACTCGTGTGCGGTCGCGGTGCTGCAGGTAGAGCACCGTGGTGAACACGTGGTTCATCACTCGCATCACCACGAATAACGACATCACCACGAGGGCACCCGCGACCTGCGGGGACGCCGGTGTGAAGACGAGCAGCAGACCGGCTATCAACAGCAGTGAGCCGGCGGCGCAGCCGAGAACTGCGGTGTGCTTCAAGGCCGGTCCGGCACTGACGAGCCCGTCTGCTGCGCGCAGCTTCTCGTGGAAGGTGTTGCCGAAGGCCTGGCCGATGAAGGCCACTGCCCAGGCCGTCACTGCAGCGACGGAGTAGTAGCCGGCAATGGTGGAGTCGGTGAGGAAGCCGAGCAGCAGCACGTCGCCTTGGATGTAGACCGCGTTGGCGAGGTTCTCCGAGAACAGCATCGACATCTCGCGCCACGATCCGGGGATGCGCGGAGCAGCGACGCGCGTCCGGACGGCGGCCAGCACGGCGATGACGAAATACGGTGCGGCGTAGAGCAGGCTCGCGACAGTCAGATTCGGGTCGGGCACGGCGAACAAGTACGCCGTCGCTAGCGCGATGGACGTGGCTTGGCGTGCTGTGTCCAATCGCTGGGTGAGGTCGGGGCGGCCGTCGCGCAGTGCCCTGCTCTTGTAGGCATTGAACACCAGCTCGCCGCCGCCGATCACGAGGGCGAACCAGGCGATGTAGTTCACCTGCACCAGGCACAGGCCGCCGACGATGAGAACGGCCCCGACGAGCACGCGAGTAGTGCGCTCGCCCAGAAACTCTCGTTCGGTCACGCGGATCGAGCGCACGGTGAAGGGGTGATCCAGTGGTGCTGCGATGATCGCGGCGAGGGCGAAGGCCATCGCGTACTGGCCGTAATCGGAGATTCCCAGCTTAGCGATCAGCGCGATGGTCCACAGCAGGCCGATGCCGCGGCCGCCGTAGGTCCACAGAGCAGCGATTCCGGCCTTGAGCAGATTGCCGTTCATTGCGCCGCCCACACGGAGACGAAGTCCTCGACGACGAGCTCTGCGGTGTGGGAGACGCGAAGCGCCTCCACTTCGCGTCGAAGTTTGCCCAGCGCAATCGGATCGGTGATGAGGTCGGCGGTGGCGTCGGCGAGTTCGGCGACACCCCCGTCGACCACGAGGGCTCCGCTGTCGGACTCGGCGAGAGCGCCGACTTTCAGGCAGGTCACCGGGGTCTGATACGCGATTGCTCGCGTCACGACCGAGGACGCGGGGAACGCATCGCCGTAGATACTCCGTTTGCCGTAGGGCAGGACGAGTGCGCGGATGGACGCGAAGAAGGCATCCTCGTCCGGTCCGTTCACCTCGCCGAGGATCTCCACGCCGTCGACGGGGTCGAGCAGTTCGGTTCCCCGGCCGGCGATGCGGATCGCGATGTCGCGGGGGAGGCTGTCGCGAAGTTGCTGGATCTGGTCGAAACCTTTGCCGCGATAGACCAATCCGAAGAGCCCGACCGCCAGCGGCCGCTCCTCGGCGGGGGCGATGTCGGGGCGCGCGGGAACGAAGAGGGCACTGGCCTTGGCTGTGGCGTCGGGATACTCGCGCGCGAGTGAATCAGCACCGGAGCGGGTGAGCGCGAACAGTGTTCGGCTCCCGGCCACCCGGCGTTCGAGCGAACGCCATGCCGACCGAAGTGGGTAGTGCAGGCCGTGATTGAGCACTTTCTTGCCCGCGAGGAATTTGGTTCGCGCGGGCCACCAGACCAGTCCGGGCGGGTCGTGCACCGTCGCAGTCACAACCGGGTCGCCGGTGAGTCGGGCGGTTGCCCAGAACGGCATCACCGAGCCGCCGCTGAGTTCGCAGTGCACGATGACGCGACCCGGATCGGCGTCGACGAGTTCCTGAATCGCTTTGCGGTGACGCAGAATATCGCGCGCCGAGTGCGATCCGGGTCCCTCGTGGCGATACTCGATCACCTCGGCGAAGTGTGGCCGCACGGCGTCGGCGAAGTCGTCGGCATAGTCGCCCACGCCGCCCACTCCGGATCGGGGGGCGACGTAGACGAGTCGGCAGTCTCGCAGGATCATCAGTAGAACAGTGGCCGATACTTGGGGCGGTAGGCGAGTGCCTCGGGATCACGCATCGCTCGCACCTTTGCGGGCACACCGGCAACCACTTCGAGTTCGCCGACGTCCGATCGCACCATCGAGCAACCACCGACGACGGCACCGCGGCCCAGGGTCACACCACTGAGAAGTGTGCTGCGACTGGCGATCCACACGTAGTCGCCGATGACGCAGGGCTCGAGGATCGGTGTGAACTCGGGGGAGTTGTGGTCGTGGTACCCACCGATGATGTGGGTGTCGCTGGCGATGACGACGTTGCTACCGATGGTGATTCCGCCACGGGCGTCGAGCATGCACCGGAACCCGATGGCGCAGGCGTCACCGATGGTGAGGCCCTCGGGATCGAGAATGGTGGTGCCGCGGAAGATCGAGGTGTCCTTGCCGATCGTTGCACCGAAGGCGCGCAGAAAGTTCTGCCTAATCCAGTGTGACGGAATGTAGGTCACGATCATGTTGAAGCCGAGTGTGCCGATGCGATTGCGCAGCTTCCGCTTGAATGTGATGTCCTGCATCTTGTAGTTCGACACGTCGTAGATCTCGTTCTCGGGCTTTTCCACCGCTGTCATGCTGCAATCTCCTCGATCGTGTCGAATTGAACTGTCGCCACGATAATTTCATTGATATCGCTGGCAGGTTCTGCGCCAAACACGTCCTGGGATCGGACTTCGTTGGCCTGGTTGGCCCAGCCGCATTCGAGCAGCAGCTCCGAGAGGTAGCTGCCGTCCTGCCCGGCCGCTCCGGTGATCAGGGCGGTCGGGTGGGGCCCGGCGTTCACGCGATCTTGACGGTGTTGGCCGATTGTTCGGCGAGATCGTGCTGCACCATCATCGAAACCAGTTCGGGGAAGGTCACCTTCGGCTTCCAGCCCAGCGCACTGAGTGCCTTCGTGGAATCGCCAACGAGCAGGTCGACTTCGGCGGGCCGGAAGAAGCGCGGATCGATCTTGACGTAGCGCTCCCAGTCCGTGATGTCGACCGCTGCGAAGGCGTGATCCAGAAGTTCTCGAATCGAATGCGTCTCGCCGGTGGAGATGACGTAGTCGTCTGCCTCGTCCTGCTGCAGCATCAGGTACATGGCCTCGACGTAGTCGCCGGCGAAACCCCAGTCGCGTTTGGCGTCGAGATTGCCCAGCGAGATCTCGCTCTGCAGACCGAGTGCGATGCGCGCGACGGCCTGGGAGACCTTGCGGGTTACGAATTCCGGTCCACGCCTCGGTGATTCGTGATTGAACAGGACGCCAGAGCTGGCATGCATGCCGTAGGACTCACGGTAGTTGATCGTCATGTAATGGCCGTAGACCTTGGCAACACCGTACGGAGAGCGGGGCCAGAGCAGTGTTTCCTCGCGCTGCGGCACCTGCTGGACCTTGCCGAACATCTCCGAGCTGGACGCTTGGTAGAACCGGACCTGCTTGCCCGCTACCTGCTCGTACAGTCGGGTGGATTCGAGCATGTTCAGCACTCCGCCACCGGTGACGTCGGTGGTGAGGCGGGCGTTCTCCCAGGAGTACGCGACGAAGGAGACGGCTCCGAGGTTGTAGACCTCGTCGGGGTCGGCCACGGCGAACGCGCGCATCAGGGCCGACAGGTCGAGTAGATCACCGTGCAGAATCTGGACCTGGGGTAGCTCCCGTTCGACCATGGCGGCCTTCGGATTGTTCTGGCCGCGAATCAAACCGAATACGGTGTAGCCCTTGCTCAGCAGCAGCTCTGCGAGATAGGGGCCGTCCTGTCCGGTGATTCCTGTGATGAGTGCGCGTTTTGTCATCGCGACGCCGTCCTCTCCCTATGTCCTGTGTGGATCTCCGTCACTGCGGAAATGAGCTCGGCAGCGAAGCGTTCTTCGCTGAACTGCTCCACGTGTGCCTGGATCTTCAGTGGTTCCCAGGCCGTCCGTTCGAGAGCGGTGACCGCGTCGCGAATCGAATCCGGTTGTGGCTGATCGAAGTACACCCCTGAGATGCCTTCCTCGACCGTGTCGAGAAAGCCGCCCCAGCGGAGCACGGCGCTGGGCTTGCCGTGGTAACCCGCTTCGATGGGGGTCAATCCGTAATCTTCATAGCTTGCGGCGATCAAACCGTTACACCCTCGGTAGAGCCAGGTCATCTGGCCCGATGTCAGATCGCTGAGCATGAGAACGTTGTCGGACTTCAGCTTTCGCAACCGGTCGGCCTCGGGGCCGCGGCCGACGACGATCAACTTGCGGTCGGTGCCGGCGAATGCGGCCATCACCTTGTCGACGTTCTTGTACGGCAGCAGCCTGGAGATGCACAGGTAGTAGCCGGTGCCGTCGAGCCACGTCGCTGCCTCGGGGATCGACTGTGGTGGTGCGGTCTCCACGGTGAACGGGGCAGGCACCACCGTCGACGGGATGCCGTACGCGTCGGTGATGCGCTGCTGTATCACCGTGGAGATGGCGAGGTAGCGATCCGCAGACGCTGCGGCTCGCCGGTCCCACCGGCGCAGCGGCCACGAGAGAGCTTTGAGCGCAACGCGTTTGGCCGGGCTGCGGCTTTCACCCAGATACATCTGCGATTCGTACAACCAACGCGCAGGTGAATAGCAGTAGACAAGTTTGCGTCCGGAGGTGTGGAAGCCGTGCGCCCAGCCACTGGTGCTGGTGAGCACCACGTCGGCGTCGATCTCGATGGACGAGGATGCGAAGGGCAGCAAGGGAAGTGCGGCGCGGTGATTCTTGCGCAGAAAGCCGACGCGGTTCAACGTCGACGGGCGCACGTCGAGTTCGGAGAATTCGGGGAACGTCGTGGACGGCTCGAAGAGCGTCGTGTAGATGGGGGCGTCGGGGAAGGCGCGGGCCATGGCCAGGACGACCTTCTCGGCACCGCCGCGCTGGGTGAGGTAGTCGTGCGCAATCGCGACGCGGAGGCCGTCGGTCATGTTGCCACCCGAATGCGATCGAATGAATTCAGCTGTGACACAACACTATCTGTCTTCATGAGCCACCCATCGTGTCGGTCCGTACTCGAGTGGAGCTGGGGACATCCCGCACGCCGATAGACGCTCTGACGTGCAACGGTGCACGACGAGAGCGTCGAGTTTCAGGCGTCCCCCCGACGAGACGTGCGAACACTGGACATAATCCTGCCACGAAGAGTCATTCGTTCGCGCTATATGAATATCCGTTTCGGCAAGAAATAGATAGCGTTAAGTGAGGTGGTTCACAAAGCAAAATAATTGATCGGTAAAACGAAACCGCGCCTTTGCGTAGAGTTAACGTGGCCGCAATGAAGACGCCGAGAAATGGGCGCACTTCACCCAATCAAAAGGGGCGTGCGGTTTGTGAATTATCAATCAATCGATCGAATGAATTCAGCGGGTGACGGTCGCTCCCACGTACGGTGTCCACGTGATCGTGCCGTACTGGAACGTCACCCGTACGCCGCCGCCGTACTGTGGCATCTCGTCGCTCGTTGCGGGCCCCAGGGTGGGATCCCAGGCGCTGAAGATGCCGCCACCGATGTTGCGGGTACCGCCGATGGCGGTGGAGAACACACGAAGGCCGAACGGGCTGTCGAAATCCTGGTACGTGCCGTTGAACGGCGTGGTCGGGAGAAATCCGGTGGCGCGGATCGATTCGGCCACAGCGCGAGGAACGGCGACGAAACCGGTCGGCATCTCGTAGAGAACCGCGTCCTGCCGGTACTGCGCCCACGTATCGCGAACGGGGAACACCGGTCCCAGTACCGCTCCGGAGTTGTTCGGAGCAGCAGCGAATCGGTTGTATTCGGCAGTGTGTGGGATGTTGTTCTGCAGCAGGCTCATCAGGCCCCACAGCGCCGGCTTGGCACCCCAGTTGCTCTCGAGCAGGCCGAACGTGTCTTCCGGATCGTTGCTACCGGTCGCCTTGTCTCGCATCGTGTACAGGAAGATCGGCCCGGTGTAAGGCAGCTCGCGCCACTTCTGGATGAAGTCGGTGATCATCGCGTTCTGCTGATCTCCCGACACCGCGGTGGTGGGAACGCCGTACTCGGTGGCCCAGATCTTCTTGCTGCCGTCGCCGTTCGCGACCATGGCCGCGCGCATGTCCATGACCTGCCGGGCCGGTGAATGATCGACGTAGGGGCCTTCGGAGAACTTCAGCGAGTATTGATACGGATGGTAGGAGAGGGCGTCGAAATTGCCTGCTGCTCCCGCGGCGTACATCTGGTTGGTGAAGTCGACGGGGTTGACGATGCCCCAGCCCTGTTCGGCTGCGCCGAGGACTCCGCCGACGACCGTCGCAGCCGAGTCGGCCGCCTTGATCTTGGGGTATGCAGCCTTGAGCAGGTCGGTGTAGCCGGCCGCGTCGGGTTGCGGCCCGTAGAACATGGACCCGTTGGGCTCGTTCCAGATCTCGTAGTCGGCAACCTTGCCCTTGTAGCGGGCGGCGACCTTGCCGGCGAAGTCGCCGAACGCTGCAGGCGAGGCCGGGCGGGTGCTGATGGGTTGGTTGACCGGGGAGGTCGCCCACGGCGGGGTGTAGGCGATGATGCCCAGCATCGAGATGTTCGCTGCTCGAAGCTTGTTCACGACGCGATCGACGGCCGTCCAGTCCAGCTGATTCTGGGTGTATTCGACGCTCGACCACGGAATGGCGATACGCATCGAATTGACGCCCATTGCCGCCATGAATTGCACGGTGGTGTCCAACTCCGCGTCCGAGGCCCACAGCAGTCCGCCGCCGTCGGAAATGCCGACGCCGGGTGGATTGGGGGCCGCTTCGGCGCGTGATGGGCCGACGAGGTGGTCGGGCGAAGTGACTATGGACGTGACTCCGAACGAGAGCCCGGCAGCGACGATCAAAACGGTTGTCGCTGACATTACTGCGCGAAAGCCACCGCGAAAGTGAACCATCTTCAATTCTCTCCACCAGGGGGTCCGTACCAACATTCGACGGGCCGGTTCGGGAATCATTGCACCTTCAATGCGGTTTTGTACAAATCACAAAAAGCGGACCGATAATTATGAAACTGCTGGTCGAGTACCTTCGGCCGAAAGCAAGCTTTTCGTTTTCGTATCCTCGATGTTGTCGCCATCCGGACTGGTTTCCGTCGTTTTTTCCCACGCGTAGACGACGAATGCGAGCATCACGGAAAATGTCGCTGTGGTGGAGGGATTGCTGACGACGGGAAAGTCGAGCTGCAGCGCGACCACCGAGAAGCCGATGAATGTGCCGCCGTAGAAGCCGAGTTCCCAGCGTCCCGATCGCAGCATTCGGTAGCCCACAACGGCACCTGCGACGAGAATTGCGGTGAAGGCGAGGCCGGTGAAAATGCCGCCGCGGTAGACGGTCAACAGCGGCGAGTTGGCAACGAAGTTCACCTCGAACGCGGTGGCCGGATCGACGAATTCGGGCCGGCCCCAACCGAGGCCGAACAACCAGTGGCCTTGCATGTGACCGGGGAATTCGGCGAGTGCATCGCCGCGTGCGCTCGAGCCGGCGTCCTCGTTGCCGAAGGACGAGAAGACGCGGCTGCGCACGCTGGGTACTGCGAGCGCTCCGATGAAGGCCGCTACGAATGCGCCGACGATTGCCAGGCGTTCCCTGGTGCGCAGTTGTTGGAACGCGAACATCAGCAGTACGCCGAACACCACCGAGAACAGGGCTGCTCGCGACAGCGTCAGCACGATCGACAGGAACAGCAGAGTTGCGAGCGCCGTACGCAGGTATCCGCGCAACAACAGGATGCACAGCATCAGTGCGAGGACGAAGCCGATTCCGGCTGCGTTGGGGTCGATGTACGTCCCTGCCAGGCGAACCGAGGTGGCTCCGGTGGGGCTGTAGACGAATCGCGTGCTTTCCTCCTCGGCGCCGTATCCGAGGATCGACAGGTAGCGAATCAGCTTGCCTGCGGGATCGCCGACGAAGATCAGCAACGCGAACGCAGCTGCGGCCGATGCTGCGTAGACGTAGATCCTGCCGAACACCGCCATTTCGTCCCTCGGCATCCGCAACAGGCACACCACCACGAGGGTCGAGATCAGCCATTTACCGAATTCGAAGAAATCGCCGAGTCCGGTCGCCGTGACGACGACCGACAGCGCGGACAGAACGATGAGCGCAATGACGGTCGTTTCCGGCCATGTGATACGGCTCACTGCTGTGCGGTGAATCACAGTGGCGAAGATTGTCGCGACACCGAACGTGAAGACCAACGGAGCGGGTGTGCCCGGTACGTAACCGAAGGGGAGCGCCCCCAATGAAAAGGCAAGAGCACGAGTCAAATACAGCGGATGACGTAGGCCGATGTACGCTCCCACAGTCAGCGCGACGAGGGCGAATGCGCCCAATTTCGCTGGAGTTCCGCCGACGATCATGGCGAATGTAACGAGAACGGGGATTGCCACGATGGCGACCCATCCGACCCGCTGCGTGATGCTCATGGGTCCTGATGTTGTCACGCTTTCATCTACTCGCAACATGTACGCCGTGCCGAATCCTTCGCTGCGCTTTATTCTTTCCCCTTGACCGACGGTTATTCGATAGGAGCACTCGTGGAGATTCGAGAGTATTGGCGGATCCTTCGTGCGGGTTGGTGGATCGTCGCTCTCGCGACGGTCATCGGCGTCGCCGGGGCTTATGCCTACACGTTCTTCACGACGCCGCAGTATCAGGCGTGTGCCCGTCTGTTCGTCACCACCGAAGGTGGCAGTTCCGTCGGTGAGGCGTACCAGAACAACCTGTTCTCGCAGGAACGCGTGTCCTCCTACGCCGGGTTGGCCACCAGTACCCAGGTTGCGCAGCGAGCCGTCGATCAGTTGCAGCTGCCGGGGTCCGCGGCAGATCTGCGTTCCAGGATCACGGCTACGCCGATCGAGAAGACGGTGTTGCTCGACCTGTGTGCCACCGATGCCGATCCCGCGGTTGCGCAGGCACTGACCAACGCCGTCGCCGGGCAGCTGACGCAGGTGGTGCAGGAACTGGAAACATCGCAGCGCGGCGGTGATCCCGCGGCCGGTGCCACCATCGTCGATCAGGGCGACGTTCCGTCGGATCCGATCGGCATGGGCCTGTTCGTCACCCTCGGTCTCGGAGGCGCTATCGGTTTCGTCGTCGGCCTCGCCCTCGCGCTGCTCCGTGGCCTGGTGGATCGCTCGATTCGCGATCGTTCACGCGCCGAGGACGTCTCGGGCCGCGTCGTACTCGGAGGCCTCCCTGCCGACGGGACGCGACCCAAGGCTGTGGTGGCGTCGATGGCGACGATGGGTGAACCACTGCGCATCCTGCGCACCAACATCCGGTTCCTCGGCGGCGGCTCGCCCCCACGCGTCATCACGATCACCAGTGCGGCTGCGGACGAGGGACGCACCAGCACGGCCATCGATCTCTCCGCCGTTCTCGCCGAGGCCGGGCACACGGTGTTGCTCGTCGGCGGCGACTTACGAAGCTCGACCCTGGGCAGCCGCTTGGGTATCGAACAGGACAGTGGCTTGTCGACCGTCCTCTCCGGCGAGCACAGCGTCGAGGATGCAATCCAGAAGGACGTGTTCGACGGTGTGTCGGTGCTTCCTTCGGGCCCGGTGCCGCCGAACCCGAGTGAGTTGCTCGGATCGGACCGCGCCCAGGAGCTGCTGAAGGAGCTGCGCGCCGACTACCGCTACGTCATCGTCGACACCCCGCCTCTGCTCGAGGTCACCGACGGCGCGATTCTCACTGCATTGGCCGACGGCACAGTGGTTCTCGCGCGTACCGGCCGCACCACGCGCGACAAGCTGCGACGTGCGATCAAGGTGCTCGACGGTGTCAGCGGAACCGTACTGGGCGTGGTGACCACCTTCGAACCCTCGGGTCGACGCCTACTCGGTGGCAACTCCGCATCCTCCGAAGACTCCAGCGAAACACCCGCTGCCGCAGAAAGTTCCATTGCCCCGTCCACGGAAGAAGCTCCGTCTGCGCCTGCCCACTCCGTCGCTGTCAGGCCGAAGCCGGCAACGAACGACTCTGCGACCTCCTCGGCGAGCAGAGGATAGCTTCGATGTCAGGTAGGTGGACGGTCCGAGTCGGCGTCCTGGTGACCGCAGCCGTGGTGTCGATCTCCTGCTCGCAGCAGACTCCGATCGTCCTGCCGTCCGGAGCGCCGACGGCTCCCGTCACGGCCGCTCCGGTGACGTCCGCACCGCCGCCACCGTCCAATTTCGGTGGTAGCGCGCCGGGTTCGTTGATCTCGGCCGAGCCGATCGAGGACATCGCAGCAGACATCAGCGAGTTGGGTGCCACTGCCACTCGCGTGGTGTACCGATCGACGTCGGGAGTCACCGGGGAGCCCACGGATGTCTCGGGCACCGTCATCATCCCCGGTGGCACTGCACCCGACGGGGGGTGGCCGGTGGTGTCCTACGGCCACGGCACGACGGGTGTCCTGGAGGCGTGTGGGCCGTCGAGTTACGCCAACCTTCTCGGTAGTGCCCCCATCGTGGCGGCATTGGCGCTCAATGGCTTCGCAGTGGCGATGACCGACTATCAGGGGCTCGGGCTCGGTGGGTCGTATCACCCGTACCTGGACTCGAAGACGTTCGGCTACAACATGATCGATGCTGTTCGTGCGGCCAGGAACTTCATGCCCACTCTCAGTTCACGTTGGGCCGCCTACGGTGTATCGCTGGGCGGCATGGCGGCCTGGGCGGCAAGCGATCGCAATGCCGAGTACGGGGGCGGGCTCGAACTGGTGGGCACCGCGGCGATCGTGCCGGTATCGGACATGTCCGGCCTGGCCGATGCCGCTGCGAATCAGACCCTGACGCGGGCTCAGTACCCCCTGTTGATGTACGCGCTGAACACTCTGGCGATCAGCCATCCCGAGCTGAACCTCGACGACTACCGCTCCGGCCTGGCTCGGGAGCGGTGGAACGACTTCATGGAGTGCGTGCCGCCGAAGTCGGACCTGGTGCCGGGGCTGTTGGCGGGTCTGCAGGCTGCAGACCTGACGCCGGTCAGCGTCGAGGCGACCGATCGTCTGCGCGGACTTCTGTCCGATATGGCTCTGCCTCAGCAAGGTTCGTCGACGCCGCTGTTGGTGATGTACGGCAGCGAGGACGATCTGATCCTCCAACCGTGGACCGAGAAGGCGTTGCAGCGAGCGTGCGATTTCGGCGACCTCGTCGAGTACGAGGTCTATCGGGGTGAGGGGCACGGCAACCTCGACAGCACTCGGTCGGTGCCGTGGGTCAAGGGCATGTTCGCCGGCCAACGGCCGATCAACACGTGCGAGTTGAATCGATGATCGCCCCAACGGGTGTCCCGACCCTCAAGGACTACGGCCGTATTCTGTTGTCGGGTTGGGCTGCGATCCTGGCCGCTGCCGTACTGTCGGCGGGCGTCGCGTGGTTGGCAACGCAGTTCGTCGAGCCCACGTACACCGCAGCGTCTCGGGTGTTCGTCACCGCTCCTGGTCCCACGTCGCCCAGGGCGTTGACCGAAGGAAACCGTTCTTCGTTGGTACGCGTCGAGTCGTACGTGGTGTTGGCAACGGGCGAACAGGTGTTGCGCCGCGTCATCGCCTCGCAGGGGTTGCCCGTCGAACCCGACGAGCTGAAGCAGGACATCACGGTCGTGCCTACTGGGGGCTCTGCCTTGATCGAGATCTCGGTGGTGAACTCCGACGCCGATCAAGCTCGGGACATCGCCAATTCTGTTGCAGTGCAGCTCATCAAGCTCGTCGGTGAGATCGACCTGGGTGCCAACGGAGCAGTGTCGGAAGTGTCGCTCATCGACGCGGCCACCACTCCCGATTCGGTCACCACACCCAAGCCGACGAGCAACATGATTCTGGGGGGAGTGATGGGTTCGATTCTGGGCAGTGTGCTGGTTCTGGCATTCGGAATTGCACGCGACTCGATCGACCATCGCGATCAAGTAGAGAACATCGTGAAGCAGGCGACCGCTCACATGCGGACGCCTGCTGTAGAGGGGGTCCGATGACACTGTCGCGAACGCGTCGAGTAAGCCGAGCGAGCGGTGCCTGCGCACTGGCGCTGATCCTGGTGACGTCGGGGTGTTCCTCCGACGACCCGCCTGTCGATCCGTACTCGCTGTCGCAATCGGCAGCGTTCGGTGCCACGCTCGACGCCGATTACGGTGCAGCAGGCCCCGGTTCGCTCGAGAGTGCGCAGCAACTGCTGACCATCGATCGCCGGGTCAGTGCTGTGTCCTCGGTTGCCGCGCGGGTGGTCTACTCGTCCACCTCCGGCGTGGACGGTTCACCTCAGCGCGTCTCGGGCACGATCTTCGCACCGGAAGGCACACCGCCCGAGGGCGGTTGGCCGATCATCGCGTACGGCCACGGCACCACCGGCGTGCTCGAGGACTGCGCACCGTCGACCGATCCCGAGTTGCTCGGCAGCTCGCAGATCGTCGCAGCGCTGGTCCGCTCCGGAAACGTCGTTGCGGTGTCCGACTATCAGGGTCTGGGACTGGAGGGTTCCTATCATCCCTATCTCGACGCCCGTACCGTCGGCAACAACCTCATCGACTCGGTGCGTGCCGCCCGCAAGCTGATACCCGACGCGTCCACGAAGTGGGCGGCGTTCGGCGGGTCCCAGGGTGGTCAGGCATCATGGGCCGCAAACGAACTCGCGAGCAGCTATGGCGAGGGCCTCGATCTGGTCGGCTCGGTCAGTTTGGTACCGGCGGCAGATATGGTCGGTCTGGCGGAGGCCGCTGCGAACGGCACGCTCACCGTCGACCAGAAGCCACTGCTGCAGTGGGTTCTGGTCGGCCTTGCCCAGTCTCACCCCGAGCTGGACCTGGACGACTATCGCCGGGGCATCGTCGCCGAGAAGTGGGACGAGCTCTCGGCGTGCGGCGGCGTTCTCGCTGCCGACCGCACGTCCCTGGCGGCGCAGATCAGCGACGACGATCTGCGTCCGGCCACTCCCGAGGCGACGGCGAAGCTCGCGGACTACCTCCGGGAGATGAGCTTGCCGATGTCTCGCGCCACCGCACCGATGCTGGTTGTCTACGGTGGCAAGGACACGTTGATCTCGCAGTCGTGGACCGAGTCCGCCATCGCGGCCGGCTGCGCCAACGGGGACACGATTCAATCTGTGCTCCAACCGAATTCCGGTCACGCAGACATCGACGGTGCTGCTGCGTTCGGATGGCTGGGTGACCGGTTCGCCGGTACCGACGCCATCAGCTTCTGCCCGCCTCCTGCGCCATGACCCCCAGAAGGTACCCATGACCGCCACACCCGACAGCACTGCGACCGCCGCCACCGCGGTCGCCGATACCGGTATCAAGCGACCTGCCCGCCTCGTCGGGCTCGACGGCCCCCGCGGATTCGCCTGCCTGTGCGTGCTCGCCGTGCACGTCGGCGGGCACTACTCGCCGCAGACCGTCCTGACCTACAAGCTCGGGGTGCTGGGGCAGGGGTTGATCTTCTTCTTCGCGCTGTCGGGCTTCCTGATCTTCCTCCCGATGGTACGAAAGCTGTTCGCAGGCAAACCGATGCCGAACAACGTCAGCTACGCGATGCATCGGCTGCTGCGAGTGTTTCCGGCATACCTGTTCATCTTCTTGTTCGCCAACTACGTGATGCGTGCGGTGTTCGTGGAGAACGCCGCTGTGGCCGAACAACATTTCACCGACAACGGTCTTGGCATCCTCACCGATCCGTTGACGCTGTTGGCCAATCTGACGCTGGTGCACACCTACATTCCGAGCATGATCCAGACCGGCATCAACCCGTCGTGGTCGCTGTCGCTGGAATTCGCGTTCTACATCGCACTGCCGCTGCTGACGAGTATCGCGTTCTTCCTGCGCAAGCGCACGTCCATCTCGGCACCGGTGCTGGCGTTGATCCCGGTGGTGATCATGTTCGTCATCGGAATCACCGGAAAGCTGTACACCGCCTCGCGCGTGGGGCCGTCGGGCATCACTGATCCGAAACTGCTGGAATGGGGACCCAACGAGATCGCGGTGCTCAGCCGCAGCTTCTGGTCGCTGGCAGACAATTTCACGTACGGGATGCTGGCGGCGGTGGTGTTCGTCGCGATCGACAACGGAATGCTGAAGGGCGCGATCGTCACCCGGATGCGGTGGTGGACGGGCATCGCGATGATTCCCACCGCGGTGATCTCACTGATGCTGATCGACGACAATTCGCGCTGGCAGACGTCCACCGTGTCTTTCGGTTCGGCCTTGCTCATTCTGTTCATCATCGTGCCGCTGGCACGCGGTGAGCAGTCGAAGCTCGCCGAACGGGCCGACTGGGCACCCCTGAGCTACGTGGGCATGATCTCGCTCAGCGTCTACCTGTGGCACTTTCCCATCCTGATCATGTTGGGGCGCTTCGGATGGATGGCAGGCGACAGCCCGTTGGGGCTACTGCGGAACTTCGTGCTGGTGAGCGCGGTGAGCATCGCATTCGGAGCGGTGACGTACCGATTCATCGAGAAGCCGTCGTTGACGTACGCCCGTAGATTCAAGGCGAGCAAATAGATTCATGCACACCGTCCGTAGGCTCGCCGCGCCGCTGGCCCTCATTCCTCTGCTCGCGGGATGCGCCGCTGTGGTTCCGCTCGGCGGCCAGGCGCAGGGGGCATTGGTTTCGGTGGTGCGTGGATCCGATCCGGAGCCGATGGACATCGCGAATCCCGGTACCGGAAGCGGCTCCATCGTGAGTGCCGAGACGATGCCGAATCTACCGCTGCCGGTGCGGATGTCGGGTATCGATGCTGCGAAGGTGGTGTACCGCTCGGTGCAACCGGGTGTGGGCGAGCGCGAGGTATCGGGCACGGTGTTCACCCCGTCAGGCGATGCGCCCGAGGGTGGGTGGCCCGTCATCTCCTACGCCCACGGCACCACGGGCATCGAGCAAGCATGCGCTCCGTCGAGGTCCGCGTCACTGCTGGGGGCATCGGCGCTCGTACAGGGTTACACCGCAGCGGGATTCGCGGTCGCCATCACCGACTACGAGGGTCTCGGACATGCGGGCAACCACGCCTACCTGGACAACATCACCGCCGGCTACGACGTGATCGATGCAGTACGGGCATTGCGTACGGTCTTTCCCGATGTGGGTACGCAGTGGGCTGCGTTCGGTGGTTCACAGGGCGGCGGCGCTGCCTGGGCCGCGAACGAACTCGCCGATTCCTATGCGCCGGAACTCGATCTGGTCGGTGCCGTCGCTCTGGCACCCACTGCCAACATGGTGGGCCTTGTGGACAAGGCGGAGGCGGGCACGTTGACCGAGGACCAGGGGCCGGTGCTGCAGTGGATACTCGAATCACTCGCTCGGCGTGACGAGAATCTGAATCTTGACGATTACCGCAGCGGCAATGCCGAGCAGGATTGGGACACACTCACCCAGTGCACGCTGGACAAGGCGGGTGCGCGCACCGATGCGGCGAAGAGGCTCGGCAACAACGACTTTGCGCCCGACTCCCCTGCGGCGGCAGCGACGCTGCGTGACGAGCTGACGCGGATGGCCCTGCCAACGGGGCCGGCGTCGGCACCGATGCTGGTGGCGTACGGCGATGCCGACACCTACATCGACGTGGCGTGGACCGATGCGGCGCTGCAGTCAGCATGCGGACTGGGCGATGTCATCACCATCGACCGGCAGGCCGGACGCGGGCACGGAGACGTCAACGGCGACGCCGTCAATCAGTGGTTGGCCGATCGATTCGCAGGGGTGCCGGCGCAGAACGACTGCACGTGAGTAGGGGGAGCGTCATGGGGTTTCGGCAGAACGCGAAGGTGCGGGCCAAGGACGTCGTGAAGAGGCGTCTGGGACGCGGCATTCCGGTACAGCCGTTCGACGAGCCGTATCTGGTGGTTGCAGTGCTGGGGCAGTCCAATGCGCACGGTGGGGGCCGTGGGTTGGATCGATCGGGTCTCGATGCGCCGCATCCACGGGTGCATCAGTGGGCAGCGTCGGGCCGGTCGAAGAACACCATCGTGGCGGGCAGCAATCCACTGTTTCACGAAGTGCCCTCCAAGGCAGTCGGATTCGGCCCCACCTTCGCGGCGCACCTCGCCGATACGACGGGTAGGCCGGTACTGCTGGTTCCGTATGCGCGCGGCGACTCGGGCTTCTCGCGCATCCACGGCATCTCCTGGGATCCTGCCGATACCGGTGCGCGAGTCAACCTGTTCTGGAATGCGATGCAGCGCATCCGAACGGGGCTGGCGACGAAGCCCGGCAACGAGCTCGCGGCGGTGCTGTGGCATCAAGGTGAGAGCGATGTGCCGTTGCTGACCGGGCCGGTGTACGCCGAGAAGCTCGACAGCCTGATCGACACTCTGCGCGGCGAATTCGGCGACGTTCCGTTCGTAGTGGGCCAGATGGTGCCGGACGAGATCGAATCGGGGGAGCCGAACTACGCCGTCATCGATGCGGTGCATGCCGATACTCCCCGACGTAAGGCCGCAGTGGCGTACGTGCCGGGTCCGAGGGGGCTCTACAACAGCGAGACCGAGAAGATCCACTACAACGGCGAGGGACAACGGGAACTGGGACGCCGAATGTGGGAGGCATTTGCCGGCATGTCCCCGAGCGTCCGTCGTTCGACCGACAATGCTTGACACACGGCGTGGATGTGGCACTAATAGGTGGTCGAGAGTGACCGGAATGGGGCTTCCGGAGAAATTGGCAACGCAGCGGACGCGTCTGGTTAATGCAGTAGAAACATGTAACGACCTGCGGATTCGCGCCGATCAACATATCGTTACCAAGTGACACGATAAGTACGACAAGATAATCTGCACGACGGGGTGGCACGGAGCTGTGTCGATCACGCAAGGGTTCGGCAACGCGTACGTACCGAGGGGAAACAAGTGTCAGTCAGCGATCTGGAAGCGCAGAGTTCGGTTGTCTCGCGGCGTGACGCACGACGGTTGCGCAGGACGACATCGCGTCGTGAATGGGAGACGCACTACACCGAGGGACTTCGTGTCACCGACACGGTGGTCGTTCTCGGCGCGGTGACGGTTGCTCAGATCATCCGCTTCGGCGAGATCGATTTTCGCGAACCGTGGTCCATCGTCGGGTACTTCGGAATATCCGGAGTACTCGCAGTTCTGTGGCTGACGTTTCTCGCCATCTTCCGCACCCGATCTCCACGGGTGATCGGCAACGGTTCGGAGGAGTACCGCCGCATCGTGTCGGCCACGTTCCGGCTGTTCGGAACCATCGCGATTCTCTCCCTGCTGTTTCGTCTGGATATCGCCCGTCTGTATCTCGCGATCGCCCTGCCCGTCGGACTGGTCGGGCTTCTTCTGAGTCGATGGGTATGGCGAAAAATAGTGTCGCGCAGGCGTGCTCGTGGCGGATACCAGACCTCGGTGCTCATCGTCGGCAGTCGCAGCTCGGCTCTGGCCATGGCCAGGTCGTTCGAGCGTTCCCCCGAAGCCGGCTACAGCGTGGTCGGCATCTGCCTACCCAACTACGAGCCCGGCAACGACTCGTCGCTCACCGTCGACGGCGTCGAGATTCCGGTACTCGGGGATGAACACAGCGTCGTCGAGGCCATCGAGACCTCCGGAGCCGACACCGTGGCGGTCACGGCCACCGAGCACATCGGCCACCACGGGCTGCGAAAGATGGTGTGGGACCTCGAGAAGAAGAAGGTGGACCTCGTCGTGTCCCCCGGAGTGGTGGACGTGGCGGGTCCGCGTCTGGTGATGCGTCCGGTAGCGAACTTCCCGCTCATCCACGTCGAGAAGCCGCAGTACAATGGCGCGAAGCGATTCAGCAAGACGGCGTTCGACTTCCTGTTCGCCGCCTCGGTTCTGCTGCTGATCTCGCCGGTCCTGATCACGCTCGCCGCAATCATCAAGATGACCAGCAAGGGCTCGATCTTCTACAAGTCCGAGCGAATGGGCATCGACGGCAAGCCTTTCCAGATGATCAAGTTCCGCAGCATGGTCCAGGACGCAGACAAGCGCGTGCAAGAACTGGCCGCCCTCAACGAAGGGGCCGGCGGGGTGTTGTTCAAGATGCGCGACGACCCACGGGTCACCCGCGTGGGCAAGGTGATGCGCAAGTTCAGCCTCGACGAGCTTCCGCAGTTCGTCAACGTGCTCAAGCGCGAGATGAGCGTGGTGGGTCCGCGGCCGCCGCTGCGCAGCGAAGTGGAAACGTACGACGGTGAAGTGCGTCGTAGGCTGCTCGTCAAGCCGGGTATTACTGGGCTGTGGCAGGTGAGTGGCCGATCGGATCTGTCGTGGGAGGAAAGCGTTCGCCTTGATCTCTCGTACGTCGAGAACTGGTCCATGACAGGGGATCTGCTCATCATCGCCAAGACCGCAGTCGCAGTTGTCAAGAGCGACGGCGCGTACTAGCAGCGCTGCCGCTCACCCTGCGGCCCGTCGGTTTTGTTCGTACCATGACGCAATGACAACTGTTTCGGAGAATGGACGTGGCATGACCATGGCGCAGAATACATTTCACGATTTCTTGGCCGATCGCATCGACGTGATCGCGCGCGTTCATCTGAACAGGTCCACCTCACTGCACGCAGTGATCGCCGACAGTGTCGATGCCTATACCTCGGCGTTCGCGGAATTTCATGGCACCGATGCACCCTTGGATCTTCTCGCTCCTGAGGTTCGCTCCGAATTGAGCGATTTCATCCACCGCTGCGCCGAGGCCGTCGAAGAACCGGAGAACCCGCAGTTTCCCGTCCGGAGATAACTGCGGGTTCGGATGGCTAACGATTTGGGGAAGTCGACCTCAAAGCAGCGACAAATCGTGCTCTACCATGGCCTTCACCACGTCGTCGAACCTTTTTGTCGGCTTCCATCCGAGGACATCCTTGGCCCGGCTGGCGTCTCCCACCATCTCCGCCGAGTCCGCAGGTCTACCAAGCGCGTCACTGCTCGTCACAAGTCCGTGCCAGTCCGGGATGCCCGCAGCACGAAATGCTGCATCGACGAAGTCCCGCACTGAATGAGCCTCGCCCGTAGCGATCACGAAGTCGTCACCGCGATCATGGGTGGCCATGAGCAATGTCGCCTCGACATAGTCGGGTGCCCAACCCCAGTCACGTCGCGCATCGAGGTTGCCGAGTTCCAACGTCGATTGCTTACCGCGCGCAATCGCCGCGGCCGCAGCCGTAATTTTGCGAGTCACGAACTTGGTTGGCCGAAATGCCGATTCGTGGTTGTAGAAGATTGCGTTGCTGGCCTTCAATCCCTTCGCGCGATAGACCTGTGTCATGTTGTGGCTGAATGCCTTCGACGCGCCATACGGTGACAACGGGGCAATAGGCGTTTGCTCGTTTTGCGGTGACGCCGTGGTTCCGGCAAAGATCTCTGCGCTCGACGCATTGACGAAGGTGCGTTCCGTATCGGAACTTTTCTGAAGTTCGAGCAGCGCGTCGAGCAGCGCGACAGCTGAATTTCCGTTGACTGCGGCTGTTTCCACCGGGTGGTCCCAGGAGTAACCGACCGACGAGATCCCGGCAAAGTGGAAGACGACATCCGGCTCCGCATCCAAGACCACGTTGCGGCACAGACTCGAGTCGCGCAGATCGGCTTCGACGAGCTTGACATTGCTCGGCTGATCCGATGTTACCGATCCAGGTTGGAGGGTGCCAACCACTGAGTAGCCGAGCTCGTTCAAGCGGCGGGCCAGGATCGTTCCGTCCTGCCCGCCGATTCCAGTGATCAGGGCGCGTTGTGTCACGTGTTTTCCGTTCGTAGTTCGTCGAGGTCGCTGCGGACCATCATCTTCACCAGCTCCGGGAACCCGACCTTCGGTTTCCAGCCGAGGACAC